>NZ_CP067393.1:1200000-2400000 GCF_016653615.1 Entomomonas asaccharolytica
TAAGTGTGATTGGTGATAACTTAGCTAAGCAAATGGGTACAGTAGGTGAAAATAAGCGTACCGACTTAATGGGTTTGTTAATGCTTATTTCCCCTCCTGGTTATGGTAAAACTACCTTGATGGAATATGTGGCTAATCGCTTGGGGTTAATCTTTATGAAGATTAACGGCCCTGCAATTGGTCATGAAGTTACCTCAGTTGACCCTGCGCAAGCACCTAATGCTACGGCTAGACAGGAATTAGAAAAGCTCAATCTAGCTTTAGAAATGGGTAATAATGTGATGTTGTATGTGGATGACATACAACATACCAACCCTGAATTTTTGCAAAAGTTTATTTCACTTTGTGATGGTACACGTCGTATTGAAGGTGTATGGAAAGAAAAAACTAAAACTTATGATATGCGTGGTAAAAAATTCTGTGTCATTATGGCAGGCAACCCTTATACAGAGTCAGGTGAAGTCTTTAAAATACCTGATATGTTAGCTAACCGTGCCGATATCTATAATTTAGGTGATGTATTGGGTGGTATGGAAGATGTTTTCCGTCTTAGCTATATTGAAAACTGCTTAACCTCCAATCCAGTACTAGCACCTTTAGCTACTCGTGATATGGCAGACCTTTACCGTTTTATTGACAAAGCAGAGGGCAAACCTTTCTCAAGTAATGAGCTAAGTTACGATTACAGTACAGCAGAGGTTAACGAGATTGTTGCTACTTTACAGCACTTAATGAGTGCTCGTGACTTAGTCTATAGAGTGAACTTACAGTATATAGCTAGTGCAGCGCAAGCAGATAAATATCGTATTGAGCCGCCATTCAAGTTACAAGGAAGTTATCGTAATATGAATAAGCTAGCGGAAAAAATTACAGCGGTAATGAATCAGCAAGAGCTAATGCAATTGCTTGAAGACCATTATCAAGGTGAAGCACAGCTTTTAACAACAGGTGCTGAAGAAAACCTACTTAAACTAGCTGAAATACGCGGTAATATGACTGAACAGCAACAACAGCGTTGGGAACAAATTAAACGTGATTTCTTGCGTAATAAGTCAATGGGTGGTGATGATAATATTGGTAACCGAGTGGTTGCACAGCTAGTTGATTTGTCAGAAGGTGTTAAAAATATTGCAACACGCCCTGAACCAGAACGCGCACCATGGGATAATGTAATAGGGCAGTTTGCTGAATTAGTCGCTGCCTTAAAACAAAAACCAGAGCCAGCCCCTTGGGATAAAATGCTTTCTGGTATAGCCCATATAGCTGAGGTAATGGATAAAGACCCTGAACCTGCACCATGGGATAAAGTAACAAAACCATTGGCGAAAATTAGTGAGGCTTTACAAGATAAGCCAGAAACTAATATTCAAGTGGTAAATCAACCTGTGCCGGGTTTAGATGCAGTATTAACCACATTAGCTGAAACACTTGAATATAGCTTTATGCCTATGTTAAAAACCATGGATAGAAAGCTAGATTTAGACTTACGTAATCATCAGCGCATGCAAGATATTATTACCGAGTTAAAACTACTAGGGCAGCACGTAGGTATGCATCCTAAACAATCAATTGAGACAAAAGTGACAGCAGGCAAACCTACAACAAGTTCTTATCAAGAAGATGCTGAGTAAGCAAATAAGAATAGTACTGGCTATCACTGTATTAATGGTAATTATTCATATCATTAATATGGTCTTAGCTGGAGGTCTAGCAAGTTATGGTGTTGTTCCTCGTCAACTAGACAAATTATGGGGTATTTTTACTTCACCATGGATTCATAGTGGTGTATTACACTTGCTAGGTAATTTATCTTGTTTTGTGGTGTTGGCATGGCTTTGTATGCTGCGTTCCATACGCTATTTTATGCTTGCCAGCCTTTTTATTATTGTAGTGGGGGGCTTATTATTATGGGTAGTGGGAAGAACAGCTTCTCATATTGGTGCTAGTGGTTGGATATTCGGCTTATGGGGATTACTATTAGGGAATGCTTATTTTGATAGAACTATAAAAAATATCCTAATTTGTATCCTAGTCATGCTTTTATATGGTGGTTTTATTTTTGGCTTATTACCAAGTGCAGAGGTATCTTTCGAAGGGCATATTACAGGTATGTTAAGTGGTATTTTATTTGCTTGGCTTACAGTAAATAATAAATCTTTAAAGGCTGCTTTAGCAGTTAAACAGAGTAGGTAGTTTGTTTTTCTATTAATAAAGTAATTACATTTTTGCCTTATCTAGTAATATGATTTTCTGCCATTTCATCATAACTTTTGTAGTGTTTTAACTACATTTTAGTAACTTATTTAGTACTCATTAATATTTCTCCGTATAATAGGATAGCTTTAATTGTGATAAGCCTTGAGTTGATTGGTATATCTAACGATTAGGTTAGTTATATAAACGTCTTAGGTATGAGTTAAATTAAACTACCAATTCTGTTTTTATTGGGAAGAAATTGGTAGCTGTTATGTTTTATAAGAGATTTTATGTTAGTTCCAGCAAAATGGTTTTTCGCTAGTCGACTTAATTTATGGGGACTGGTTTCAATACGTGTATTAGTACTGTCTTTACAGATTATTTCAGTAGCTATTTGCTATATTTATAAGCTATTTGATTTACCGTGGGATGTGCTTATTTTTTCTTTTGTTGGTTCAGCTATTTTATGTATTTTAACGGTAATTCGATTAACTTATATTTCATGGCCTGTTTCTGATATTGAATACACTATACAACTTTCTTACGATTTAACCATTCACTGTCTACTCTTATATTGTACTGGAGGAGCTACTAATCCTTTTGTATCTTACTTTTTAGTACCCATTACCATTGCCGCGGCTACTTTGCCTTGGTTTTATACACTTTGTTTAGTGGGATATGCCATTTTAGGCTATAGTTTATTGTGGATTTGGAATATCCCATTACAAATTCAAAGTGTTTGGGCGGGCGATACTGAAACACTATTAATTAATTTACATTTAGTGGGCATGTGGTTAAGCTTCACCTTCTCTACGGTATTGATTGGCTTTTTTGTAAGTCAAATGGCTATTGCTTTACGTCAGCAAGACCAAAAAATAGCAGAATGGCGTGAAGAAGGATTACATGATCAGCAGTTACTGGCTGTAGCTGCGCAAGCAGCAGGTGCTGCACATGAATTAGGTACACCCTTATCGACGATGAATGTATTATTAAAAGATTTACAAGATACTTATACTGATAAGGCATTGCAGGATGATTTAGCATTATTACAAAGCCAAGTTCAGCTATGTAAGGGAAGTTTGCAACAATTAGTTCGAGCAGCAGAAGCTGAACGACTGCATGATATAAAGCTACAAACGGTTGCCAGTTGGTTACATACTATATTACAACGTTGGCATTTAATGAGGCCAGAAGTGAGCTATCATTATCAATGTTTAGGCAAAAATGATGAGCCGATGTTTAAACCTCATACGATATTGAGTCAGGCACTACTAAATATTCTAAATAATGCAGCAGATGCTTGCCCTGAGGAGATTGATATTGAGTTAGCATGGACTAAAAGTGATTTTACTATTAGTATTCATGATAAAGGATCAGGTATACCTTCGTTTATGGAAGATGGCTTGGCTAAGCCCTTCGTTTCTACGAAAGAAAAAGGATTTGGTTTAGGTTTATACTTAAGTCAGGTAAGTGTTATTCGTGCAGGTGGTAGTTTGAAGTTGTATAATCATAAAGAACAGGGGACAATAGCGATCTTGCAATTACCACGCATAAAAAATCAATCATAAGAGAGTTATTATGACAGAAGAAGTTTTATTTGATGGGGAAGAGCAACCACATTTGTTATTGGTGGATGACGATGAGACCTTTACTCATATTATGGCGCGAGTATTGGCTCGTAAAGGTTTACGTGTTTCAATTGCTAGCACTTCTGATGAAGCGTTAAAAATAGCCAACGAAGATACACCAGAATATGCTGTTGTTGATTTAAAAATGAATGGTGAGTCTGGCCTAGTATTGCTACCTAAGTTGTTAGAAGTTGATGCGGAAATGCGTGTTGTGATTTTAACAGGCTATTCTAGTATTGCTACAGCAGTTGAAGCAATTAAAAGAGGTGCTTGTAATTACTTATGTAAGCCAGCCGATGTAGATGACGTATTAGCAGCCTTATTGGCTAAGCATGTGGATGTTGATAAGTTAATTCCAGATAGTCCTATGTCTGTGGATCGTTTAGAGTGGGAACATATTCAGCGCGTGCTAAGTGAGTACGATGGCAATATTTCTGCGACTGCCAGAGCATTAGGTATGCATCGTCGTACATTACAACGTAAGCTACAAAAACGACCAGTAAGACGTTAATAATGACACCTGCTATTGCATTATTAAAGAAACAAAAGGTAACCCATCAAGTGGTTACTTATGAGCATGATCCACAAGCTGATTCTTATGGTTTAGAAGCAGCAGAAAAATTGGGTGTACCAGCAGACAATATTTTTAAAACATTGTTGGTAACCAATGATAAAAAAGAACTTTTTGTGGGCATTGTGCCTGTTTTAAAGAAGCTTGATTTAAAAGAAATAGCACATGCTGTAGGCGCTAAAAAAGTAGAAATGGCAAACCCAGATGTTGCACAAAGAGTAACTGGTTATTTAGTAGGTGGTATAAGTCCGTTAGGGCAAAAGAAACGTTTAGTTACTGTGATAGATGACTCAGCAGAAGAGTTAGATATTATCTATGTAAGTGGTGGCCGTAGAGGGTTAGATATAGCATTGGCACCAAAAGATTTAGCTGAGCTATTAAAAGCTCAATTTGCGCCCATTGGTAAAGGTAAAGAGTAATGTCCCGCTATATTTTAGCGATTGATCAGGGAACGACCAGTAGCCGTGTTATTATCTTCAATCAATTAGGACAGCCCGTTACTACAGCACAGCAAAATATTACTCAGTCTTTTCCTAATGATGGCTGGGTAGAACACGATCCACAAGAAATATGGCAAACCACACTAGCCCTATGTAAACAAGCGTTACAGCAAGCAAATCTTAGCAGTGATGCTATTGTTGGTATTGGTATTACTAACCAGCGTGAAACAACCATTGTTTGGGATGCTACCACAGGCGAGGCTATTTATCCTGCTGTAGTCTGGCAAGATCGCCGTACTGCGGATTATTGCAGTGAGTTAAAAGAGCAGGGTTATGAACAGCAAATAATGGCTGCTACAGGTTTGTTAATAGACCCTTATTTTTCTGCAACTAAATTACGCTGGATATTAGATAATGTGGCTGATGCCAGAGCAAGAGCAAATAAAGGTGAGTTGCGCTTTGGTACAGTGGATAGTTATCTACTGTGGCATTTGACGGGGGGAGAGTCACACTATACAGATGCAACTAATGCTGCCCGTACTATGTTGTTTAATATCCATACTCAACAATGGGATAAACAATTATTAGCGTTGTTTAATATTCCTGAGACATTGTTACCTGAAGTATTAGACTGTGCCGCAGAATTTGGCAATACCCAACAAGATTTATTTGCTACCTGTATTCCGATTTTAGGGATTGCAGGCGATCAGCAAGCTGCTTTAATTGGCCAAGCCTGTTTTAAAGAGGGCATGGTTAAAAGCACTTATGGTACTGGTTGTTTTATGATTAAAAACACGGGGGATGATCCAGTTGCCTCCACTAATCGTTTACTGACTACCATTGCCTACCGTTTACAAGGTAAAGCGACTTATGCGGTAGAGGGTAGTATCTTTGTGGCTGGCGCTACGGTGCAATGGTTACGCGATGGTTTACAGTTATTTGATAATGCCGCAGAAGCTGAGTTAATAGCACAAGCTACGCCTGATACACGAGGTGTATATTTGGTTCCTGCTTTTACAGGGTTAGGTGCACCTTATTGGGATCCTAAAGCAAGAGGGGCTATTTTTGGTTTAACGCGAGATACAGGCATTCAAGAGATTGTTACTGCTGGACTGGAATCAGTGTGTTATCAAACCTGTGATTTATTATTAGCTATGCAGCAAGACAGTATTAGCCCATTAACTACTCTACGAGTAGACGGTGGTATGGTGGTTAATAACTGGTTAATGCAATTTTTGGCTGATATATTGGATATTACCGTAGAACGTCCTGATGTAAGTGAAACGACTGCGCTTGGTGTGGCTTGGTTAGTGGGTTTACAAGCAGGGATATATAACAGTTTAGATGAGATAACTAGCTATTGGCATTTACAACGACGTTTTGACCCCGTTATGCCTGCTGAAAAACGCCAACAACTCTATCATGGATGGTTAGAGGCCATTAAACGAGTACGCACAGGCGTATAGCTACTATGCTTTAATTTTCCTATGCTGTCTTGTTGTATTGGTTGTGTGTTTGGCAAGTTGCCTTATCTACCATTAAACAGCAAAAGTTAAATAATTATTTAAAACTTTTCTTATAGAAAATATCTAATGAACTTGCTGCACCGCTAGCTGCTTCTAAATAGACTGTTTTAGTCAATTTATAGCGGAACATCAAGGTATTAAGTGAGTTAAAAATATTTACTCCATAGTGAATACTTAAATCCTCTGTAATTTTACCACTTGCGGTAACGCTAGTATCATCCCCAGAACCTTCTGTATCCAGTTGAAAGTCTTGTATACCCACTTTACTTGCAACCTTGGCAACTGATTCTGAAGAGCCAGCTACTCCCATAGCAAGCGCTGCTTGTGCAAGTACATTATTATCTCCTGACGACATAGGGCGACCAAATATAATATAAGATAAAGCTTGGTCTTGATTCATGGGGGGATTGGAGAATACTTTAGCTATTGGCGCACTGGTTGGGCCTGTGACTCGTATACCTGCAGTTACATCACCCACTTCTCGGATAGCTTCAATATCTAGAGTGGGTTCAGTGAGAGAGCCTGTAAATAAAATTCGCGCTTTACTAATTTTTAGACGTTGTCCATAAGCACGGTAGATACCATCATTTAAATTAACCGAGCCTTGTGTAAATAAATCTCTGGTAATTTTTAGGTTACCAGTAATATTAGAGGTTAGACCAAAACCTTGAAAACTCAGGCGATCACTACCAATAAGCACTTCAACATCCATATTTAAGCGAATAGGTACTTTCGTTTCCGTGGGTTGGTTACTAGTCACAATGACTGCATCTGAGGAAACAGTGACGGTAGAAGGGGGTAGATCCCTTACTTTAATAGCACCTCTAGGAATTTCAACAGTACCAGTAACATTTAAGGTTTCCGTATCCATTTGTAATTTTAGATTAGCACCTGCTTCCAAATTGGCATAAGGAGCTACAATTACAGGCAAATTATTGGCTTGCACAGCCATATTTACATTAAGGCCATTACCCCAATTAACATTGCCTGCAAGTTTTGCGTTACCTTGTTTACCACTGCGCCATGAACCATCTAGTTTAAGACTTTCGCCTTCAATTAGTGCAGTTACTTGTAGTTGTTCTAAACTAACAGGTATATCACCTAACACAGTACCATTATTTAGAGCTACTTTTCCTGAAATATAAGGTTTCTCTAAGAATCCTGTGATTTTACCTTGTCCATTAATTTTACCTTCTAGTTGATTAATATCAGGAGCAAAGGGTTGCAAGATACTTATATCAAGGCCATTAATAGTGAAATCACCTGCTATGGGTTTGTTGGCTGCTAATGGATTGATGGTAAGTTGGCTTTGTAAGCTACCTAGGCTACCACCTAGAAAGTCTAAATTTGTAGTAATTTTGTTAGGTGTTAAATTAGCTAATAATGATAATTTTTGATAGGGAAGATCATGCCAACTTTCTTCTGAGTTTTCTCTCAGTTGGAAAGTACCACTATTTGCGTTTATTTCAACATTGCCCGTAGGCCCTGATTGTGGGAGTTTTAATGCAATGGTAGCTGAAAGAATACCTTTCCAATTGAAGTTTTCGGGATACCAAGGTTTTAAACTATCTAAAGGAAAATTAGCTAATTTATAGTTAATTTGTGTATCAGGCAGTATTTTTTGTTGCTCAATAGCACAAAGGGTTGCTTGGCCATTTTTTAAACAATGGCTATTGAGGGTGAATGTACCTGTGGCACTGTAATTTAGTTTTGTTGGATTTTGTAACTGCCAGTCTTGACCTTGCGAGGCTAGCTGTAATTTATTGATATCAACAATCCAATTATGTTGCTTATCTTGCTGGCTTTTTATAGCAGTTATTAGTTTAACCAAGCCATCTGTTAACTGTAAGGTTAATTGTTGATTATTGATATTACCATTGCCTTCTACCATTAAATTACCTAATTGGGTAGTACCAGACCTTATATGATTAGCTTGTAATTTTACAGTAGCTTGTTGTTGAGCATTTAAATTAGCATTCAATTGTAATTGGTTAATGCGTTGTTGTTGATAAGCTAGTTTTTGTCCCGTTAAATTAACAGTGCCTTGGGGTTGTTGTAAGCTGCCTGTTAATTGAACTTTACCCCTTAAATTACCTGCTAATTCTGGTAAAAGTTGATTGAGTGAAGGCATATTAATATCTAAATCAGCTTGGATATTTTTATTAAGTTCAGCATGGCCTGTAATTTGATTGCTGCCTACTTTTACCAATAACTCAGGTACTTTCCATATTTGTTGTTTAGCTATAACTTGGGTTTTAATTTGGGCAGGTTGATTACGTAAAGTTCCTGTAATATCAATTTTACTCTCTGTTTCAATGGTACTATTTACGATTGTACCTGTACTGTGAATATTACCATTTAATAATCCTACTAAATCTGGTACCCAATAGTTTGGATTAATTGCTTTTAAATTAAGATCAGCTAGCCATGTAATGGTAGGGTCAAATGTTACTTTTGCTGTACCCATGATATTGCCATTATCTGGTGTATCTACTTGCATTGTTGCAACGGTAATCTGCTTTAAATCGCCTTGTATCTTAGAGGTCACAGCAAAGTTACCAGCAGGCCCCGTTAAAGCTGCTTTAAGATCAGCTTGATAGTTATCGTTTTGATACTGTAGGTTTGCTAATAATGTACTTAGGTCAACTGGAGGAGGGGAATCCATTGGATACAACTGTAGCCAAGGAAAATGTTGGTAGTCAATAGTCGCTTTCGCTTGTAGGTTAGGCTGAAAATTGGCTTGACCAGTAATTTTTACAAACTGTTGTTCGTTGGTATTGAGAGTAAGGGTTTGCAGTTCTGCTTGTTTATCTGTTACTAAGGCTTGTAAGGTTAAGTTTACTGGCGTTGTTTGCCCTGCAAGTGTTGCTTGGCTTGTAATATTAAATCCGTTTGCCAAATCGCCTTTAGCATTGAGATTTAACTGCTTAATAGTTAGGGTTTTGGGTAAGTCCGCAACGTTACTAGGATAGAAATCCTTTATATTTATAGTTATATCAGCAGGTAAATCTTTTTCTAAAACATGGGCAGAACCATTGATATTGGCTTGTAAATAGCCATTACTTTCAATGGTTATATTTAATTGTTTTTGTAGTTCACCTTGAGCATTCAGTTTAATTTGCCAAGGTGTTTCAAGTAATTGATCTAATTGTATCTGGCCAGTAATATTTAATGGCCAATTGTCCGCTAATTGAATATCACCTTGTACAGCCACCTTTGCTTTTGCTAAAGGGCTATATAAGGTTAATGATTCAAAACTAACGCTAGCACTACTCCAATGGGTATTGGTTAATAACAGTTGGCTGATGATTTGTTGCTTATAAAGTATTAACTTATCCAGTTGAATAGATTTGATATCAATACTTACAGGTAAGTTGATAGTAGGTAATTGTAGAGGGTCATTATTGGTTGTTTCCTCTGTAGTATCTTTATTATCAAGTAATTCAATATTTACTTGTTCAACACTAAGTTTATCTATACAGACATTAGCTTTAATCAAACAACTGGCATACCAATCGAGCATAGGATGACTAATAGTGATTTTAATCCCATCATTTTGCCAGATTAATTCTTCTGCTGACCAACCCCCACTCAGTGTTCCTTGTGGGTTAGTAACCGTTAAGCCAGGTACAATATTCAGTAAATAACCACTTCCTTTCTCTGTTTTAACAGCAAATGTAAGGGCGACAATAAGCAGTAGGATTAGAATAATTAGAATAATAAAAAAGTATTTAGCTATTTTCAGGGTTAGCTTCATAATTCAGGCCCCATAGAGAAGTGGAGTCTAATCGAGTTATCTTCTACACCGTGTGCAATATCCACGCGGATAGGGCCAACAGGTGATACCCAGCGTATACCAACGCCTACCCCTGTTTTTAAACCCATTGCCCACGAATCACCTGCATTACCTTTATCAATAAAGGTGGCCGCGCGCCATTTTTCGGCAAACTGGTATTGATACTCCATACTACCTGCAATCATATAACGACCACCTATTTTTTTGCGGTCATCATCTCTGGGGGAGAGTGTTTGATAGTCATAACCACGTACACTTTGGTCACCACCTGCATAAAAACGTAAGGAGGGCGGTATTTTTTCATAGTTTGGGCTATCAATTCCGCCTACTTCAATACGGCTTAAAAAACGATGTTTATTAGCAAAGGTGTAAAGACCTTTTGCTGATCCTGTATAGCGGATAAAATCAGCAGCAGATAAAATACCTTCTTTGCCGCCGCTTAGACCAAACTGCAACCGATAACCTTTAGAGGGATCGATACTGTTGTCAGATCTTAGATAAGAGTAATTAAAGCCAGGCATTAAGAACATACGGTTGGCTTCATCTTCACCGACTTTATAAGTTTCATTTTGCCAACGTAAAAACAGTGTACGCATCCAGCCGCTATCTAGTTTTTTATTACGTTCCACGCCTAAGGTTAATAAGGTACTCTCAGTATCTACAATGTCTTCATGTTGTAAACCAGCTGTAAAACGTACATTATCAGTTAATGGGTCTTCCATGGGGATTTGATACCATGTGGTAATATTCTGCCTTGGTCCTGAAATTTCTGTATTAAAACCTAGCTTGTGGCCTCGACTGTTAATCCATGGGCGTTCCCAACCAAATTGAGCCCTTGGACCAATATCTGTAGAGAAGCCAAGCCCCATACTTAATACTTTTGATTTTGTTGCTTTAACTTCGGCTGTTACAGGTAGTTCTGTATGCTCTTTATCTGTAGGAATTGCATCAATACGCACATCTTCAAAATAACCACTGGACTGTAAGTTATTATTGAGTTCAGCTATTAGGTTTGAATTATAAGGCGTACCTTCTTTAAAGTTTACAAAACGATATAACAAATCTTCATCAAACGGATTATCTTCTTTACTGAACGTAACTTTTCCAAGGGTTGCTCTAGGGCCACTTTGGTACTGAATATTGATATCAGCCCTTTTTTCTTCTGGATTAATCAATAATTGATGTTGAGTAAATTCACCAAAAAAGAAACCATAGTGTAAGGCCTGTGCTTTGATTTGTGATTTTGCGCTTTCGTAAACCCCATGATTCAAAATAGCGCCTGTTGTTAAGTCTTTACCACTAGGTGTTTTAAATTCTTTAAGTGATGCTGCATCGCCTTGTATATCAATATTTACATTTCTTAAATATACGGGATCACCTAATAAAACTTTTATCCTTAGGGTAGGGCTATTAGTTTTTTTACCCCTTACTCTGGTATGTACTTGAGTATCGTAGTAGCCTAATGCTTGAGTCGCTTCAATCGCTTGTTTTTTTACAACCGATTGCAGCCGCAGTAGGGTGGGTGTATCTTGGTTTTCAAAAGTACCAATATAGGCTTCAATATTATCTTTAATGGCTTTATTTTCTGGTATAACCTCTACACTCACTTGATTAGCTACTATTACTGTTGAGTAGCTAATTAAAATAAAAAGTAAGGTATTATGCAAACTCATAATAAAGTTAGACCAGTGTTAGTAATATATATAGTTGTAATTTAGGGTAAGTTATATTTAATTATTAAATTAAAACAAAAAATAATATTACAAGATATAGTACATTTTGTTATAGAGAGTATTTAAGTAGATTATAAATCCTTGATCTTTCAATTAATTACCTATGTATTCACAGCCACTAGTACAAGTCTCTTTAATACATACTTTGGAGAGTTCAGGTAATAATGGTTTTAGCTGTTGCCAAATCCAAATGGCTAAATTTTCACTGGTAGGATTTTCCAGACCTTTAATATCATTTAGATAATTATGGTCTAGTTGCTCGTAAATAGGTTTAAAAATAGCCTTTATTTCAGCAAAGTCTTTTATCCAACCCATTTTAGGATCAACCTCACCTTGAACGTAAAGGATGACTTTAAAAGAGTGTCCATGTAAGCGACCACATTTATGCCCTGCTGGAACATGAGGTAAAAGGTGGGCGGCTTCAAATGTAAATTCTTTAAATAATTCCAAGGTAGTAAACTCGTCAAGCTAATAAAAACAATATTGTAACAAGTAGCACTTATTAACTCTATGCTTTATATTTATATATTGAGAACCAGTAGGTAAAGACTACGCTGAATCTTTAGCAATTGATTTATTAGTTGATTTATTTGAGAGAATACCAACGTTTAAAGAAAGGTAATGTAAAAATAATAGTTTTTGTGGGCTATGGTGTTTGTAGATGAATGATTATAAGCTATATGAAAATATAAAATTTTGTATTTAAAGGTGTTTCTATGATAATACACTCAATTATAACAAAAATAATAGATTTAGCATTTAAAATGCTATAAATGCTAAGTTAAACAATTATAGTAATTAAATAATTGTAATTATTTAACAAAATATACAAAGCTATGATAAATAGCTAAACTGTTATCATTTAGAATAGTTTAAATACTATTTCACTGTAAGATAATTAATATATTTGATGATAAATCCATGATTAGTAGAGTCGCTATAAAGCCTCTTTTTATAGGATTAATTTTGTTATTAATCCTTGTTTTTGCTCTATCTTTAAGTATTGGTGCGATACCTATTTCTTTTAAAGAACTCTGGAATATATTATTCACTTCACAAGCAGAAGCTTCTCAAAACAGTTTAGTTATCTGGCAAATTCGTATGCCGCGTACTTTACTGGGGGTAATGGCTGGTGCTGTATTAGCTATTTGTGGGGTGGCAATGCAAGGGTTGTTTCGAAATCCTTTAGCAGACCCTGGTTTAATAGGTGTATCGAGTGGTGCTGCATTAGGGGCGGGTATTGCAATTGTTTTTGGCGCCTCTTTAACGATTCCTTTAGTTATAGAACCTTACTTATTGTCTATTTTTGCCTTCTTAGGTGGCATAGTGGTTACTTGGTTAGTATATAGGTTGGGATTGCGTAATGGTCGTACAGATGTGGCTACAATGCTTTTAGCAGGGGTTGCCATTACTGCCTTATCAGGTGCAGGGATTGGGCTATTAGCTTATATTGCTGATGATAGTATGCTACGTAAATTAACCTTCTGGAATATGGGTAGTTTAAATGGGGCTATATATCCTAATTTATGGCCATTATTAATAGTGACAATAGCTATATGTATTTTTTTACCTTTTCGAGCTAATGGCTTAAATGCGCTGTTACTGGGTGAATCTGAAGCGCGTCATTTAGGTGTGAATGTAGAGCGAATAAAAGTCGAACTAATCGTTTGTACTGCGCTGGGTGTTGGCACAGCAGTTGCGGCGACAGGTATGATAGGTTTTATTGGGTTAGTAGTACCCCATCTTATACGATTAGTTGCAGGGCCAAATCATCGAATATTATTGCCTGCTTCGGCAATAGCAGGTGCTTGTTTATTGTTATTAGCAGATATTGTGGCTAGAGTAGTTCTAGCTCCAGCAGAATTACAGATAGGTATTGTAACTGCGCTGTTGGGTGCACCATTCTTTTTATATCTACTTATGCGTAGGAGGTTTTAGTGATCAAGGCTGAAAACTTAACCCTCCAACGTGCAGATAAAACAATTATTAATAACATTGATTTAACGTTGCAAAGTGGTGAATTATTAGGTGTGTTAGGTACTAATGGTGCAGGTAAAAGTACTTTGCTAGCAGGTTTATGTGGTGAACTGGGCAGTGTAACAGGACGAGTAATTTTAGATGATAGACCATTAGACGCTTGGCCAGCTACTGAGAGAGCATGCCATTTAGCTGTATTGCCACAAACCGCTCGTTTAAATTTTGCATTTTTAGTCAGTGAAGTAGTGGGCTTTGGTCGTTTGCCTCATAACACGGGGTTTACAAAAGACCAAGCTATTATTCAGGAAGTGCTTGATTTAACCAATATCAGCTATTTAGCAAAACGTAATTATTTAGAGTTATCAGGTGGTGAACGACAACGTGTTCATCTAGCTAGAGTATTAGCACAATTGTGGCCTATTAATAATCAGTCAGTGTTGTTGCTGGATGAACCTACCTCAATGTTAGATCCGTTGCATCAACATACTTTGCTAAAGGTAGTTAAGTATTGTGCACAGCAGGGGGCTGCGGTGATGGTAATAGTACATGATTTAAATTTAGCAGCTTGTTATTGTGATCAATTAATCTTTTTACAAGCAGGTAAAATTTTTACTCAAGGCATACCTCAACAAGTATTAACTGTAGAGAATATTAAAACGATCTTTGGTTTAGATGTGTTAATCCAGCCCCATCCTATACAAGGATATCCATTAGTTATTGCATGTTAATTTGATATAGCTCTAAACAAAGTGATTCTTCTTTGAGGTGTTAGGTTAATTTATATACTATAGATAATAGTTAGTATATTGATTATCTGAGTTGTTACTATTTAATGAAAGCTTCAAAAGTCCAGATTGAAAATGAAGATGATAGTTTTTTTAGTTTAAGTATTTGGTTTAGTAAAGATAGCTTTCTTAAGTATATTGTAGTTTGCAGGGATGTATTAGATGATCCTGATACCATTGTGTATACAGAGTGTTTAGATAAACTTTATTATTTACAAGCAACAACCGATGATTTCTGTTATCAAATTATTGATAATGTTTTGCATCTTCGATTAAGTTCTGCCACGCCTCTTTGTTTTTTTACTGATAATAGTAAATTGCAAAAAATAGAGTTAAGTATTAATGATCTCGCTAAAGTTCAAGCAATATTAGCAGATATATTTCCACCTAAAATAGAATATAGGAGGGTACATTAGTATTAGATAATTGCCGTAACAGTTTTTAAAATATATAATGTTATTTATTGAATTATAAGGGATTATAGTATGAAAAAAATTTTATTTATTGTTATTGTTTGTGGTATCGGTACTTTAGTTCAAGCCCAATCATTTAAGTGTAAGCAAAGTAATGGTCGTTATCTGTATTCAGACAAGCCTTGTGTAACTTCTTCTGTACAAGCAAAAAAAACTGTTATGACACCCAATGGAGCGGTAGTTCCTTTAGCAAATGATATAACACCTATTCCATTACCTAGTGTGGTAGTTACTGAGTTTTTTACTAACATTGGGAATGCTTGTAAAACGGAAAATGAAGATGCTTTATTAGAGCAATTTTCAGAAGAAATGCAACAGGATATTAAGGAAAGGATAGGTAATAAAACAGTTTTTGAAATGGTTTCTTCTGTTTGTAATAAAATGAATGTTATTAAAGAAGAATTAAATAAATCCTCAGAACAAACATTATTCGCTAGTAAAAGACCAAGCCAAGCAACAGTATTATGTTTTTATAAAGAAACTAAAGGATTAGATAGCTGCATTGGTAATATTCAGATCACAGCTGAGCATAATAAATTAAAATTAAATGGTTACTGAAATCAGTATATTGATATTAGAAAGTTGCTAATAGCTCATTAGTTGTTTTAAGCTAATGAGCTATTTTTCATGATATTGATGAGCAATGCAACCAGTAAAACAAAGCGTTAATATTTTTATAGCATTCTGGCGTGTCATTAGATTATTTTTACACTTTAGTGTAGGAGCTATCAGGGTATTTTTTTTTATAAGATTCTATGATGAGGCTAAAACTGCGCAAGTGCTTCGTGCATGGTCTTCTAAATTAATGAAGATACTGGGTATTAGGTTGGTCGTTGAAGGTAGCCTCCCCCAAAAATTGCATAATACATTAATTGTAGCTAATCATATTTCATGGTTAGATATTTTAGTTATTTTTACGGTTCTAAAACCCCGTTTTGTGGCAAAAAAAGAAATTAGCCATTGGCCCATAATTGGTAGATTAACTAAATTAGGTGATACAGTTTTTATTGAACGAGAGAATAAACGACATATTATGCAAGTTAATCAGCAGTTAGCAAAAGAGTTAACTAATGGGAATTGTATAGCTGTTTTTCCAGAAAGTACTACCTCTGATGGTTTAGCAGTAAATAAATTTAAACCTTCATTATTTGAGCCTGTTTATCGTTCAAAAGGGTGGGTAATACCAATTGCAATACAATATTTAGATACACAGCAAAAGATTACAACACGCCCTGCATTTATTGGTGATATGTCTTTATTAGCGAGCGTTTGGAAAGTATTAACCTGTTATCAATTAACTATAAAAGTTATTTTTAATGACGTGTTAGATAGTCATCAATATACCAGTCGAAGTCACTTAGCTAACATAGCACAACAACAAATTGGTAAGCATTGGGTAATGCAGAATGAACCTACAAACTAGATGGCTAAATAGCTGTCAGCAGTTGGGAGTATCGCCTGATCAAACTATTTTTATAAAGTTAGTTAATTATTACTCACAACCAGATCGTCATTATCACACTTTACAGTATTTGCAAGAGTGCTTTTGTTATTTTGATTTAGTGAAAGATCAGGCTGAAATGTCTCCTATAATTGAAATGGCATTATGGTTTCATGACGCGATTTATAATGTTAGAGGACATAATAATGAGCAACTAAGTGCTCAATGGGCAGCAGAATGTTTACAATCATTGAAAGTTGCACAAAGTATTATAGATGAAGTACAACAGTTAATTCTGGTAACAGACCATCAAACAATACCAAAAACAATAGACGAAAAAATTATTGTAGATATAGATTTAGCTATTTTAGGGGCTACACCACAACGTTATGCAGAATATGAACAACAAATTAGAAAAGAATACAGTTGGGTGCCTTATTTTCTTTATAAGAAAAAACGTAAGGATGTGCTTAAATCTTTTATAAAACGACCCACTATTTACCAAACAGCAAAGTTATTTAATTTATTAGAGCAACAGGCTAGAGATAATCTTAATAGAATAATCTAAGACTATCTATATTATTATCATACTATTAAAGGGATAGGTTTTAACAATAACTGATAATATAATGCCAAGTCATTTTCAATAAATAAAATAATTTTAGAAGGTTAATAATGGGATTATTGGGCATATTATTAGGGCTAGGATTACTGGTTTTTTTAGCATTTAGGGGCTGGACTGTACTTATTTTAGCGCCTCTTTCAGCTTTAATCGTAGCACTGTTTAGTGGCGAGCCCTTATTAGCGCATTGGACCCAAACTTTTATGGGTAATACAGCACGATTTTTTTCTCAGTTTTTTCCCTTATTTTTATTAGGTGCTGTGTTTGGTAAATTAATGGAAGATACAGGTTCAATTTCAACAATTGCTCAATTTATGATGAAGCACTTAGGAGAGAAAAGAGCTATTTTGGCAGTAGTATTAGCAGGTGCAATGGTGACTTATGGTGGAGTCAGTTTATTTGTAGCTTTCTTTGTATTAGCCCCTATGGCAAATGAGTTATTTCGCTCAGCTAATATTCCCCATCGTTTAATACCTGGTGCTATTATTTTAGGTACTTCAACTTTTACTATGTCTGCCTTACCGGGTACGCCTTCTATTCAAAATGCTATTCCAACTGCTTTTTTTGGAACTACTCCTTTTGCTGCGCCAGGTTTAGGTATTATTGCCAGTGCAGTGATGTTAGCAGTAGGTTTATGGTGGTTATATCGTGTGCAACGTATAGCAGTGTTAAATGGAGAAGGTTTTGGTAAAGGCAGTAAAATGGCCACAGCCTCTGCTCTAGCTAATGATGATAAGTTACGTGAGCAGGTAGTACATTCTACCGAATTTGATCCAACAGGTGTTAATAAAGGAAAACGTGTTAAATATTTTCCTCCTATTGTATTTGCAATGTTGCCATTGATTGTTGTGGTGAGCGTTAATTTACTGATGTCAGAAGTTATTTTACCCAATATGGATACCAGTTTTTTAGCAGAAGCAAAATGGGGAAGTACTAGCTTTGCAGCGGTAGGCGGTATTTGGTCAGTGATTACTGCATTAACTTGTGCCATTGTAGTGGTTATTCTTGTTAACTTTAAAAAATTACCTGATTTTCGTAAATCATTGGGGGCTGGTGCTAATTCTTCTGTACTACCTGCTGTTAGTGTTGCTTGTTTAGTCGGTTTTGGGGCTGTGGTAGCAGCCATGCCAGCCTTTACTGTGGTTAAGGATTGGGTGTTAGGTATTGAAGGTGGGCCTTTAGTTTCTTTAGCTGTATCTACCAACTTGCTAGCAGGTTTAACAGGCTCTGCCTCTGGTGGACTATCCATAGCCCTAGATTCTTTAGCAAGCACCTATATGACCTTAGCAGAGCAATTAAATATTGATCCTGCATTAATGCATAGAATTGCGGTCATTGGTTCTGGCACATTAGATACCTTACCTCATAATGGGGCTGTTGTATCCTTGTTAGCCATTTGTGGTTGTACTCATAAAGAAAGTTATAAAGATATTATTATGGCAGGTATTCTAAGTGCTTTAATCGCATTAGTTGTAGTAATTGTGTTAGGTTCAATCTTCGGTAGTTTTTAATAAGATGGCTATTACTTTTTGACTTTATATAGCGTTGATTTGTTATGTCATAATTGTTCTACAGTCTGTGGTTAGTTATGTTATAAAAAACTAAAAAGCATTAATTATAATGCACTCTAGCTTAGAAGATTTTCTATAAAGTTAAACTTTCTGATATAATTATTATTTTGATAGAACCCTTGGAAGTTTCCTCATGCAGCCTATGCTAACCATTGCATTACGTGCCGCCCGTAGTGCAGGCGAATATATTTTTAGAGCAACAGAACGTTTAGATAGTCTTAGTCCACAGCAAAAAGAAACTAATGATTATGTTTCTGAAATCGACAGAAGTGCTGAAGAAATTATTATTACTGCTTTACAAAAAGCTTATCCAAATCACGGTATCCTAGCAGAAGAGCGTGGGTTAATTAAAGGAACAGCGGAAGGTGCTGACTATTTATGGATTATTGATCCATTAGATGGAACAACTAATTTTTTACGTGGTGTTCCACACTATGCTGTAAGTATTGCTTGTCAATATAAAGGGCGTTTAGAACATGCTGTAGTATTAGACCCTGTTCGTCAAGAGGAATTTACTGCTTCCCGTGGTCGTGGTGCGGCGATGAATGGTAAACGAATTCGTGTTAGTGCGCGTAAAAGCTTAGACGGTGCTTTACTAGCAACAGGTTTTCCATTTAAACAAGATCAATTAGACGGTTTAGATAGTTATTTAGCGATGTTTCGCGACTTAATCGGAGCTACTGCGGGTATACGCAGGGCTGGAGCAGCTAGTTTAGATTTAGCTTATGTGGCAGCAGGTCGCTATGATGCATTCTGGGAATCTGGTTTGTCGCAATGGGATATGGCGGCTGGTGCATTATTAATTCAAGAAGCAGGCGGCTTAATTAGTGACTTTAAAGGTGGCCATGACTTTTTAGAAAACGGTCAAGTAGTCACAGGTAACCCTAAATGTTTTAAAGCTGTTTTACAAACTATTCAGCCACACCTTTCTAAAAAATAATATCTCTTTTATGGGTTTGCTTTTTTTAAAGAGCAAATCCACCTTTCTTTTTTCTATTTTTCATTAATGTAAGTAAAAGTTTGGCGTATTTGTTCTAGTTGATTTATTGCAATACAAAGTAAGAGAAATTTCTATATAACACCTCATGAGGAAGTAGCTCTGATCATGCTGTTTAATTAATGAGGATATACAATGAAAGTATTATTAATTGATGGAGCAAAAGCATTTGCAAGTACACGTGGTAAATTGAATGACACAATGTGTGAAATTGCTAAAACTACATTGATAGAATTTGGTCATGAAATACAAGAAACACGTGTTAATGATGGTTATGATGTAGACGCTGAGGTACAGAAGTTTTTATGGGCAGAAATGATAATTTATCAAATGCCTGCATGGTGGATGGGACCGCCTTGGATTGTCAAAAAATACATGGATGAAGTATTTAATGCAGGTAATGGTATTTTTTATGAAGATGAAAGTAATACGCCAGAAGAATTACTAAAACCCTATGGAAAAACAGGTTTATTACAGGGACGTTATTACATGCTATCAGTTACTTGGAATGCACCCGCTGAAACTTTTTCAGAATATGATCATTTTTTTGATGGCAGAGGGGTTGACGCAGTTTATTTAGCTTTTCATAAGGCGCATCAATTCTTAGGTCTAAAAGCATTGCCTACTTTCTTAGCAGCCAATGTTGATAAAGATCCACATATTGACCAGCAAATAGCGGCTTATAAAACACGCTTATCCAGAGTAATTTGGATGATGGCGAAAAAGAACTTTAATGATTTGTAAAATTCTGTATTGATTTATAAGATTAAATTTTATGTTTGACCTTATGGATAACTGATTTTTACTCAGAGAAAATTTATAATTGGCACCATATTTTAAAGTATTTATTTTGAGGTAATTGTGAAAATATTATTAATTAATGGTTCCCAAGTGTTTGCTCATTCAGGTGGTGAACTTAATACAACTTTACATGATGTAGCAGTTAAAATACTGTCTGATTTAGGTCATCAAGTTAAAGAAACCCATATTGAAAAAGGCTATGATGAAACAGAAGAAGTAGAAAAAATACTGTGGGCAGATACCATTGTTTATCAAATGGCAGGTTGGTGGATGAGTACACCATGGAAAGTAAAAAAATACATGGATGATGTCTATACCGCTGGTCATGGTAAGTTATATAAAAATGATGGACGTACCCGTAGCGATCCTACTAAACAATATGGTTCAGGTGGTATGTTACAAGGTCGCCAATATATGCTTTCGGTTACATGGAATGCGCCTGTAGCTGCTTTTGAAGAGTTTGGCAATTTCTTTGATGGCAGAGGGGTAGACGGTGTGTATTTCCCTTTTCATAAATCACAGCAATTTTTAGGTTTATCCGCGCTACCTACCTTTATGGCAAATGATGTCATTAAAGAGCCAAATATAGAAGCAACTACTGCAGCTTACAAGGCGCATTTAAAACAAGTTTTTGCTCAAGTATAAGCTTTAAGTAATACTTTCACTGACTGATGTGGCTTGTTGTTGCTTTGTAGTTAAGTAAGTAATTATCATACTAAGTGTAACGCTACAAGCTAACATCAGTGCTGTTGGATAAGCAGTACCATTTTGTAACCAAGCGGTCATACCAGATAAACTAGCAGCAATAGCAAATTGTATTGTGCCCATTAATGCAGAGGCACTGCCTGCTTGACGAGCATCTACTGCCATAGCACAAGCTGTAATATTTGGCAGTAACACACCTAATGATCCCATAAAGATAATAATTGGTATGGTGAATAACCAGACAGGTGCTTGTAGATAATGGGCTAAGATTAATAAAAGCGCAGCAATAAGTGATACCCAAAGTACTTTAGCAATCCAATAATCAGAGCTATGTTTAGCTAATAAAAAATGGTTAAGTTGTGCAGATAACATAATACTTAATGAGTTAAGTGCAAATATCCAAGCATATTGAGTATTGCTAAGTCCATGCAATTCAACAAATAAAAAATGAGAGCTACCAATATAAATAAACAAACCTGCTAATATAAAACCACTGACAAAGCTATAACCTAGAAATTTCCGTTCTTTAAATAAGTGCTGATATTGTTTAAAAGCAGTGCTTACTGCTGGGCGAGGTGCATTGGCAGATAATGTTTCAGGCAGCCAGAAGAGTGCAGTGATCGCAATACTAATAGCGAAAATAAAACAAAAGTAAAAACTAGTCTGCCAAGAAAAATAGACTAAGAGTAAACTTCCCAATAAAGGGGCAACCATTGGTGTAATACCATTAACTAACATTAACTGTGAAAATACTTTTGCAGCTGTATTAGGGTCACATAGATCTCTTACTACTGCCCTAGAAATAACCATGCCAGCACAACCACCTAATGCTTGTAGAAAGCGTAAAGTGATTAGCCAGTTTAGACTAGAGGCTAATGCACAACCTAATGAGGCAACAATAAATATGCATGCACCAACGATTAAAGGAGGTTTTCGACCTAGTTTATCAGTTAATGGCCCATACAATATCTGTCCAATGGCGAGACCAATAAGATAAACAGACAGGCTAAGTTGTACATTGTCGGTTAATGTGTTGAATTCATTAGCTATTAAATCAAAAGAGGGTAGATATAAGTCTATAGCTAGTGGTCCAAAAGCATTTAAACCTGCTAAGATGAGAATAATTCGTAAAGTCATTAATGCATTTTATAATAAAATGTAGAACTGTGCTGTATTAAATGATATAAATTACATACATCTTGTTTGTAAATAGATTAAAATAGTCATTCAAAATAAATTGAGGAACGATGATTAACTATGCGTCGAACTAAAGAAGAAGCTGAAAAAACAAAAATTGCGATTTTAGACGCAGCCGAAACTCTTTTTTTAAAGAAAGGAGTATCAAAAACCAGCTTAGAGGAAATTGCCCGTGCAACGGGTATGACCAGAGGAGCTGTTTATTGGCACTTTAAAAATAAAGACCATTTAATTAATGAGTTAATAAGTCAGATTTTGCAGCCAGTAGAGCAGGTTTTTGAAGAGTTTATGGCAATGGAAGGCTCTGTTATTCAAAAGTTATTCGGATTATTTAAAAATATATTTGATGCTTTATCTAATGATGAGCAAACGCGTAATATTTTTACCATTTTGTTAAGACGTTGCGAATATACTGAGGAATTAAGTGAGTCAGAGGCACGTTGTAATAATATGATTGAGAGCTTTATTAGTCATTGTGCCAGACTAATTAGTGAGCCTGAAACAGCAAAACGATTACGTCCAGATATTACACCAGATTTAGCAGCGCATATGCTACATATTATGACTATCGGCGTGTTAAATGATTGGGCGCGAGACCCTAAACAGTTTTCAGAAGGTTACAATCCTGATCTTATTATCAAATCGTTTTTTCGTGGTATTTTTGTTGATTGGGAATAATACCAACACAACTTTTACAACAGGTAAGTTACTAAACTAGTAGTATTAGCCTACTAGTTTAGTTCTAACCAAATAGGGCAATGATCAGAAGGTCTTTCCATCCCTCTAATCTCATAATCAATTCCAGCTGCTTTAAGTCTATTTTGTAAAGCAGTAGAGGCAAGAATTAAGTCTATTCGAAGACCGCGTTTAGGGGTATCTTCAAAACCACGACTGCGATAGTCAAACCAGCTAAATCTATTATCAGTATCAGGGTAAAGACTACGGAAAGTATCAATTAATCCCCAATTTTTTAAATTACCCATCCATTCACGTTCTTCTGGTAAAAAACTACATTTGCCTGTACGTAGCCAACGTTTAGCATTTTGTTCGCCTATACCAATATCACAATCTTGTGGTGAAATATTGAAATCTCCCATAATTAATAATGGGTTGCTAGGAGATTGCTGAGCATTTAATAGTTGTAATAAATCAGCATAAAATTTTTGTTTAGCAGGGAATTTTATAGGATGACTTCGGCTTTCACCTTGCGGAAAGTAACCATTCATAATAGTAATGGGTTGTCCTTGGGAATCCTCATATACACCTGCAATAAAGCGACATTGTGCACCTTCAATATCTGTTGGAAAACCAATATGTGTTTGTAAGGGGGCACGTAACGATAGTAAGGCTACCCCATAATGGCCTTTTTGACCATGATATTGTACATGGTAACCAAGGTTTTGAATGGCTTCTAAAGGAAACTGTGGATTATCTACTTTAGTTTCTTGTAAGCCAATGACATCAGGTTGATACTTATCAATAATGGCTTTTAATTGATGAGGGCGAGCACGTAACCCATTAATATTGAATGATATAATTTTCACAATAATAACTTTTTATTTAATAAGACTTAAAAATTCAGCACGTGTTGTTGCTTTTTCACGAAATGCACCAAGCATAACGGAAGTAGTCATTGTTGAATTTTGTTTTTCAACACCACGCATCATCATACACATATGTTTGGCTTCAATAACCACAGCTACACCTAATGCCCCTGTAATTTTTTCAATGGCATTGGCTATTTCATGGGTTAAGTTTTCTTGAATTTGCAGGCGTCTCGCATACATATCAACAATACGCGCAATTTTAGATAAACCTAATACTTTACCATTAGGTAGGTAAGCAACATGTGCTTTACCTATAAACGGCAACATATGATGTTCACACAGTGAGTAAAGCTCAATATCTTTAACTAATACAATTTCACTATTATCAGAGCTAAATAAAGCGCCACCTACTACTTCTTCTAACGTCTGTTGATAACCTTTACAAAGGTATTGCATGGCTTTAGCCGCACGTTTTGGAGTATCTATTAAGCCTTCACGCTGAGGGTTTTCTCCAAGTTCAGTTAGGATAGCTGTATAGTGTTGTTGCAAAGACATGTAAGTTTCCATTTAAGGTATTAAATTAAAATGTTAATAGTACCTCAAACCGTTTATTGATAAAACTCAAATTTTATATTAATTGTTCATTGTAAATATTAATTATCAATGGATTTATCCTTGTATAATAAACATATAGGATATAGTAATGATGCTAAATAACTAGGAGAAATTTTATGGCAGGATTACCAAAAAATATTGTTATTTTAACAGGGGCAGGTATTTCTGCTGAGTCAGGGATTGATACTTTCCGAGATGAAGGGGGAATATGGGACAATCATCGGATCGAAGACGTTTGTACACCTGAAGCATTTAAACGAAATCCTGAGTTAGTACAAGATTTCTATAATATGCGACGTGCCACTTTACAAACGCCAGAAATAAAGCCAAATGCAGCTCATTTAGCTATTACAGAGTTACAAAAAGAACATTCAGGAACAGTAACAGTCATTACCCAAAATATTGATAATTTACATGAACGGGCTGGCTCTACTGATGTTATTCATATGCATGGTGAATTATTAAAAGCGCGCTGTAGCAAAACTGGCCGTAGTTATGACTGGACTGAGAATATTGAAAAGGATGATATTTGTCCATGTTGCCACACTAAAAATACTTTACGTCCTCACATAGTTTGGTTTGGTGAAATGCCTTTAATGATGGATGAGATTTATAAAGCCATAGAGAACGTAGATTTATTTGTTGCTATAGGTACTTCTGGCAGTGTATATCCTGCTGCTAGCTTTGTAACAGAAGCCAATGCTAGAGATGCAGATACTTTAGAGATTAATTTACAGCCAGGACTCAATCAAAGTTTATTTAAACGCGCTATGTATGGTTTAGCTTCAAAGAAAGTGCCTGAGTGGGTAGAAAGTTTATTAGTTAATAGTGTTAGTAGACGCTATCCAGGGCTTACTAAGAAGAAATTTGACTAAAATCAGTTATTTATTTACTAATCATAGCTTTTAAATTATTGATTATAAATCAGTTAGTTATAAAATTTTTGATTTTTAATAATATTGTATCGCTAGATGAAATTAGTTATTGTTTTGTGATATGATAGTAGGTTATTAAAGGATTGAAATTAGCATTTATATAACGCTATCAATGATGGTCTTTAGTAGTTCAGTAGTTATAAGTTCATTTTATATAACCCACTGTTTATTTGCTAAATAAATAGTGGGTTGTATGATATTGATAGTATGTATTATCTGAATGGGCAGTAAGATTATTATTTGGTTGTGTATATAGTGTATTAATTACTATGGATAGTAAGAAAAAAAAATAATTGTGAGTTTATTGAGCTTAGGAATAAGTGAATAATTTATAAAGAGAAATCACTATGCAGAAAAAACCAATATATAAGTCTTTATATTTCCAAGTTATTGTTGCCATTGTTATTGGCATATTATTGGGACATTTTTCTCCCACTATTGTTGATCCTGTAACAAATACAGTGATTGAAAAGGGATGGGGTGAAGCAATGAAGCCATTAGGGGATGGTTTTATTAAGTTAATTAAAATGGTTATTGCCCCCATTATTTTCTGTACCGTTGTCAGTGGTATTGCTGGTATGGAAAGTATGAAATCAGTAGGGAAAACAGGTGGTATAGCTATTCTTTATTTTGAAATAGTTTCAACTGTTGCGCTTGTTATTGGGTTAATTATTGTGAATGTTGTACAACCTGGTGTTGGTATGAATGTAGATGCTTCAACGCTAGATATTAAAGGTGTGCAACAATATATTGGTAAAGAGCAAAGCACTATTGAGTTTATTATGCATATCATCCCTAATACGGTGGTGGGTGCTTTTGCCAGTGGTGAAATATTGCAGGTTTTATTCTTTGCCGTATTGTTTGGTTTTGCTTTACATCGTTTAGGGGACTTTGGTAAGCAACTACTTAATATGATTGATCAAATTGCTCATGCAATGTTCAATGTAGTTAATATGATCATGAAACTGGCACCTATTGGTGCATTTGGTGCTATGGCCTTCACTATTGGTCGTTATGGCATTAGTACCTTATGGCAATTAGGACAGTTAATGATTTGCTTCTATGCTACTTGCTTAATCTTTATTTTCTTTGTATTAGGGGCTATTGCGCGCTACAGTGGCTTTAGTATTACTAAGCTCATCCGTTTAATTAGAGAAGAATTATTGATTGTATTAGGTACTTCTTCTTCTGAGTCTGTACTACCTCGTATGCTAAAGAAAATGGAAATGGCAGGTTGCCATAAATCAGTGGTAGGTCTTGTTATTCCAACAGGTTATTCTTTTAATCTGGATGGTACTTCTATTTACTTAACAATGGCTGCTATTTTCGTTGCACAGGCTACCAATACTCCATTGGACTTAATGCATCAAATTACCTTATTACTTGTATTATTACTTTCCTCAAAAGGGGCTGCTGCTGTAACGGGTGGTGGTTTTATTGTGTTAGCTGCAACCTTATCAGCAGTTGGACATATACCAGTGGCAGGTATTGCACTTATTCTAGGTATTGATCGCTTTATGTCAGAAGCACGTGCTTTAACCAACTTAGTGGGTAACGCATTGGCAACTGTGGTAGTAGCTAAGTACTGTGGTCAGTTAGATGTAGAAAAACTAAATTATGCATTAGCTAACCCAGCGGAAATTGATCAGCAAATGGTAACCGCTGTAAGATAATTAGATAGTTTTCAAGTTAAAAATGGATAATACTTAGGCGTATTATCCATTTTTTTTGACAATTAAAATTAACAGCCTAGTGTATTAACCTAATAATTCATCATAGCCTTCTTGATAGCTAGCATAATTGGGTTTCCAACCTGTTGTTTTGGCTAGTTTATTAGATAGCCTTTTACTGCCTACACGACGCTCACTGTACTCATCAGCCAGTGCTGTGATATTGAGCTTGCTTCTTATCCAAGCCAGTGTTTCTTGAATAGGTGCAGGATTATCATCAACCCCAATGTAGCAATTATTTAATGTATTGCCCATTTGTTGATACTCTATTAATTGTTGTATAAGGTTTGCTGCATCATCAATATGAATTCGATTAGCATACAGCGGTGGCTGATTGGGATAGTGAACGCCTTGTTTAGCCTGATTGATTAGGTAAGTACGATTAGGTCCATAAATGCCTGATAAACGCACGCAGGTGTAATTCAACTTACTGTGCAACGCTAATTGCTCCATTGCTAACATGGTTTTACCCTGTGTGTTATTAGGAGTAGTTGGGCTGTTTTCATCAAGCCATTGCCCATCATTTTGTGCATAAACTGCGGTACTTGAAACTACAAAAAGTCTTTTTGGCATTTGTTGGCATAGTTGCAACCAATGTAGAGTATTTTCTAGTCCTTTATAATAAAGATCATAATATCGATCATGTTCTCCTTTGCTGGGTGCTACACAATATACTATATAGTCCAAATTATGTTGTGGCCAATTTATGGGCAAGTTTTGTTGGTATAGGTTTAGGTTAATACCTACAATTTCCTTAGGTAATTGACTAATATCTCTTCTGGCACCATAAACCTGCCAACCTTTATTAGCCATCTTTATGCCTAGCCGTGTACCTAAATCACCACAACCAATAATAAGTAAAGAGAGTTGTTTATTATTCATTATCAGTTATTCTTCGCTGTTGTAGACAAAATAGCATCCATACCAATAGCGCAACTGTGGCTGTTATAGTGCCAACAAGGGTGACACCCATCCAACCAAAATGAGCAAAAATCCAAGTAGAACTTAGTGAGCCTGTAGCACCACCTATAAAGTAGCACAACATATAGCAAGCATTTAAACGATTTCTAGCGTCAGGATTTATTTTATACACTTGGTTCATTGTAGTAACATGGATAGATTGCACAGCCAAATCTAATATTAAAATACCAATAATTAATAAAATTACTGAATAAGCGGTAAAAGCCAAGGGTAACCACGAAGCTATCAGTAGCATAAATCCTAGCGTAATGACCAAATTACTTTTTCCATGGTCAGCAAGCTTGCCTGCATAAGGAGCCATTAATGCACCTGCTGCACCAATTAAGCCAAACAGCCCAATTACTAAATCACTATAGTTATAAGTATCAGCCAAGATAAGCGCAATGGGTGTCCATAATAGACTGAATACAGCAAAATTTAATGCGCCTAACAGACCATATACCATTAATTTAGGGTATTTAATAAATTGCCCGATGGTAGAAATAAGTAAATGATGGTAAGCCATCTTAGTGGGGGCTGGATAGCGCGGAAGTGTTTTTAACAATAAAAGAATGATAATAAATAAAGTTGCAGCAGCAATAAAATAAATAGTGCGCCAACTGCCTATATAAGAACAAAATCCAGCAGCTGTTCTGGCTAATAATATGCCTAGCAATAAACCGCTCATAATTGTGCCTACTACTTTCCCTCGCTCAGCTGGAGAAGCTAAACTAGCTGCAAAAGGTACAATTACCTGTGCAACTACAGCAAAGAAACCAGTTATTGCCGTGCCTATCAATAACCATGGCATATTTTGCGCTGTAGCTGATACAAGTAGCCCTAACATTGACAGCGTGGACATGCTGACAATAAGTCCTCTTCTTTCAATGAGATCGCCTAATGGCACTAATAATAACAAGCCTGCGGCATAGGCTAATTGGGCAACAGTGATAATAACACCTGTACTACTTAACGGAATGTGCAGGTCATTACCAATAGTATTCAATAACGGCTGAGCATAATAGTTACTGGCTACGCTTACTCCAGTTGCGATTGATAATAGCAGTACAAACCAAGAGGAGAGAGGTTTGGTAGAAGTCATATAAACATTTCTATTTAAAAATTAATTGATTGTTTTGAGGAGTAAAGGTAAAGGCCATGATTAGTAAAACAATGCTTATGATACCCATAAATAGCCAAGCTAAGGCAAGTGAACTAAAGTATTGTAATATCATACCAATAATTAAGGGAAATAGGGTATCAATTAATAGTCAATGGCTAGCTCTCGTAAAACAATAGTAATAAAATTGCTTAGAAGATAAAAGTAACAAAAAAGTGGGCGTTAATTAGTTAAAATATTATTATAATCACCAAAAATAGAATGGAGATTTAAAATGCGAATAACATTAATTTTCACTATGATTTTAGCTACATTGGTGGCTTGTAGCAGTAATTCTCCTGAAAAAAGATATCGTAATGGGCCGTGGGATGGTCTATTTGGTGTACAAATGGGAATTACTAAAGAACAAGTCGAGCGTTATACACCTTTAGCAAGTCTTGGTAATGATGGACAAACATTTGCTGGCAATGCGTTACCTGAAAGTTATGGTTATCAATTTGAATCTATCGTATATACCATTAATTCCATAGAAGGATTATGTGCATTGTCTGTAGTTAGTGCGAGTGATGATGACACTGCTCAAATACGCTATAAAATAGAAGATCTTTATGGTAAACCAACCATTGAACGCCCTAATAAGTATGTAACGTGGGATAAAAAGAATATGACACCTACTGCGGTCATAGTAATTAATTATTCGCCTAACAATAATGTCATTAAGGTTTTTTACCCAAATGCTGATCGTTGCCGCTTACTTTAAATAATATATAGATAATCAGTCGCACTCGGTTTAAGATTTTATGCTGCTGTAAAAGCTAAAGAGGTAACTTTTGACTACTAAAACGTTAATTATAGGCGCTGGTATTATCGGTTTATTAACTGCCTATAAATTAGCAAAGGAAGGCATAGAAGTTATTTTATTAGAAAAAAATAGTGCTGTAGGAAGAGAAGCTTCTTGGGCTGGTGGAGGTATTATTTCACCTTTATTTCCATGGCGACAGCACGCTGCTATTACTAGTTTAGTCAATGTTTCTCAAGATAGTTATCTAGAATTTATCGCTGAGTTAAAAAGCCTTTCCAATATTGATCCAGAATATTATATAACAGGCTTGTATTGGTTAAATTTAGAAGATGAACAACAAGCTCTTGACTGGGCTCAGCAGTATCAACGACCACTTAATAAAGTAGATATTGTTGAGGTTGAACGAGCTGTAAGCGTTTTAGGGAGTGGTTTTACCTCTGCTGTCTATATGGACAATATAGCGAATATCCGTAATCCAAGGTTAGTTAAGGCATTACATTCCATCCTAGTTAATATGCCTAATGTGCAGATTAAAGAAAATTGTCTGTTTATTGATATTATCCAACAGGGAGGTCGGGTCGTTGGTGTTCATACGAGCCAGCAAGATTATTATGGTGATAATGTTGTAATCTGCACTGGTGCATGGACAGGTAGTTGGCTAGATACATTGGGGATTAACCTATCTATACAGCCAGTTAAAGGGCAAATGATTTTATTTAAATGTAAGGAAGATTTCTTACCTACTATTATATTAGCTAATGAACGTTATGCAATTCCCCGTCGGGATGGACATATTTTAGTAGGAAGTACAATTGAGTATGTTGGTTATGATAACGAGCCTACTTTAGAAGCACAGGAAAGTTTGCGACAGTCAGCCGTCGAGATGTTGCCTGAATTGGCAAAAGCACAAGTGATACAACATTGGTCTGGGATAAGGCCTGCGGCACCTGAAGGGATTCCCTATATTGGTGAAGTACCAAATTATTCAGGATTATGGTTAAACTGTGGACATTTTCTTAATGGCTTTGTTTTAGCACCTGCTTCATGTCAGCTATTAACAGAATTAATGTTAGGTAGACAGCCAGTAGTAGATGCAAACCCTTATATGCCAATTAATCGAGTTTAACGTGCTATTTACTCGGAATAAATAAACGCTTACCCGACAATCTGTGTAACGTCATATATTTTATAGGCAATAGCAGATAACATAGTAATAGCACCTAACCACATGATGGCTATGCCCCAATTATGTTGACGGAAATTAAAACCAAAACCTAACAAACAACAGGCAATAATTAGTAATATCAGCACTATTTCAAACGTTGTCATTGTTTTATCCTTATTTTTTGGGTAATGGTGTTAATAAATTAGCAGGGGGAATTTTTCCTTCTAATTTTTGACCTAATAAAGCCTCAATATTAGGTAATATAAAAATATCATCTTCTCCGATTAGACTAATAGAAATACCTTTAGTTCCTGCACGACCAGTACGGCCTATACGATGCACATAATCATCAGGAGTTTCTGGTAAATTATAGTTGATAACATGGCTGATACCATCAATATGGATACCCCGACCTGCTACATCAGTAGCAATTAATACAGCAATTTTACCTGAGCGGAATTTTTCTAACGTTTGTACACGTTTATTCTGAGCCACTTCCCCTGATAATAGAGCAGTGCTAATGCCTTGATATTTCAATTGCTTTTCGATATCTCGTACTTGGTCACGTCGATTAGCAAAAACAATAACCCGTTGCCAATTATTTTGCTGTATTAGATTATAGAGTAAAGTCAGTTTATCTGTTTCTGATACAGCATATATATGTTGCTCAATAGTATCGCTAGCAACGGTTTCTGGCGTTATTTCTACAATCGCTGGATCTGTAGTCCATTGCTTTGCTAAATCCATTACATCATCAGTAAAGGTGGCAGAGAAAAATAGAGTTTGTCTATCGCGTTTATGGGGAGTATGGCGAATAATTTGTCTAACTTGTGGGATAAAACCCATATCTAACATCCGATCAGCTTCATCAAGAACAAGTATTTCTAGCATATCTAAATGAATTTCATTACGTTGCTGAAAATCTAATAAACGACCAGGTGTCGCTACCAAAATATCACAATAATTGTTCTCTATTTGCCGCAATTGCTTGTTAAAGTCCATGCCACCCACAAAACTCATGACATTAAGAGAAGTGTATTTGGTTAATGTTTGTGCTTCTTTAGCGATTTGTATAACCAATTCTCGAGTAGGGGCAATGATTAACGCTCTAGGTTCGCCCATGTAGCGTTCAGTGGGTGGTGGCGTCTCTTCTAATTGGGCAATAATAGAAATAAGAAAAGCTGCTGTTTTTCCTGTGCCAGTTTGTGCTTGTCCAATGCAATCTAGCCCTTTTAAGGTATGGCCTAGTACACCTGCTTGAATAGGGGTGCAATAGGTAAAACCAAGATCATGTATAGCATGCATTAGAGAATTTGATAAAAATAAATCATGGAAGCGTGTTTTACCAGCTTGTGGTGCTACAATAAAATCTTCTAATTGCCAGTCGGTGATAGGTGTTTTTGCTAATTTCTTGTTTGCTGATTGCTGCTTTTTAACACGAGGCTTTTTATAAGGTGTTTTTTTGTGTTTATTATTTTGTTGCGAAGCGTTTTCAGATGGAGCTTTATTAACCACTTGTTGAGGAGTAGTAGCTTGTTTTTTAGTAAAAAAATTCTTTAAAGCTTTTAGCAAAATATTGGTTCCATTTAATAAGTAATAACTTCTTTATTTTAACGTAGATTAGCATTATCTGCACTATCCTAATGCTCTTAAAAATAAACTATTGGTTTGATTATAGTATATTTGTTGCCAATATCTTTTAATGTGCATCATTAATTAGTTGTAAACAATTGGCTTAATTACTTGGGATTATTTATAGTATGCTTTTTATAAGTATTTAAAGGCAAAAATTATGAAAGTACAGTTATTCGTTATGGCAACAATGCTTACTTGTGGAATGGCATGGGCACAAAATACACCAAGTACGCCAAAATTAACTAAAGAAAATGTTTTACAAGAATTAAAAACAGGTTGCTTACAAAGTGGCAATACTGAAAAGTCTTGTGAGTGTTCTATCAAAAGCTTTGATGATAAATTAGCAAAAGAAGAGTGGGATTTATTATTAACACCACCACAAAGCATTACTCAAGAAGATATCACTAAGTTTAAAAATGTTGAAACTAAAATGCTTCAGGTAGTAAGTGATTGTGGTGCAACTAAACAATAGTTTGTATCCAATAAACTAATTAAAGCGCAGTAAGCTGCTTTAATTAGTTGATGCAAAGTTCATTTCATGGTCTTCTATTAATACCTGTGGGATATTTAATTTGTGGCCATAAATGACTGAATAAAATAATACGTTTTGTACATATTGACGGGTTTCGTTAAAAGGTATGGTTTCAATCCATACATCAAAATCAACATTGTTGGCATTTTGTAGCCATTGTCTCACTCTACCAGGGCCTGCATTATATGCAGCCGAAGCTAAAATTCGATTGTTCTGAAAACGCTCATACATTTGTCCTAAGAAAGCTGTACCTAATTGTATATTCGTATTAGGATTTAATGCCTCTTGCGGGTTTGCTAAGGGGATATCAAATTTCTTAGCTGTTTCTTTTGCGGTAGCAGGCATCAGCTGCATTAAACCCATTGCACCTGCATGTGATTTAATGCGGTCATTAAATGCACTTTCTTGACGCATAATAGCAAAAGCCCAATTGGGGCTAATACTTCTATTATCAGCTTCTTTCACTAGAATATCTTTATAAGCAATAGGGAAACGAATAGTTAAATCATCCCAATAACTAGTAATAGCTAAAGTACGTATAGCATAAAAATAAAGATTCATATCATAGGCTAACTGTGAAAGGGCTAGCATTTCTTGTTGAGAAAGATTGCGCGTCAGGTTATGCCATTCAATCCAAGCTTCATTATCCATTCCTTTATACAAGTACTCTATCGCTCTTTGGATAGCAGGCATATTTTTAATTTTTAGCACCATATTATTATTTACGATAATAGGCTGGTGATTAAACTGATAACTCGCATTAACCCGTTGTGCAGCTAAGAAGCCATAAAAATCTCTTTCTTGAGCAAGTTGGCTATATTGCTCTATAATTTTAGGGTCTTTAGGATCAATATATTGTGCTACCCTAATTTTCCAATACTTCCAACGATTGGTTTGAGCGAGTTGCTCAGGTAAACGATCAATTAATTCTTGTGCTTGTTGCCAGCGATTTAAGCGTAATAATAATCTGACATGCCATTCACTGACATCGTTATGATCTAGGTTGGCATCATATTTAGCTAAAATCGGTAATGCTCGAGCATCGTACCGACGTGCAAAGGTTAAACCTATATCATTTGCTAAATCGACTTTTTGCTCATCAGAAAATTGTAAACGAGTTTCGTAATACTGGAGTAAAGATAATGCTTGTTCAGGATCTTGGCGTGCTAAACGTCTTAACCCTAAACCAACAATATCACCTGTAATTTTATCTCTACCTTGATAGCTTTGAGTTTTGGCGATTAAATTAGGATTTTTAGCAACATAAGTAAACTCTTTACCTTGTTCAATTAATGAGGCAGGTAATAAACCTACGATATGGTTAGCCAGCCTATATTCTTTTGCTTCTAGCGCCATTTTTAGGCGCTGCCAACGCATATCAGCAGTCATTTTGCCTTGTCTTTCCCAATCATTGAAGACTACATCGCAAGCATTGGGTTGTGAGTGAGGTTTTAACCAAAGTTTTTCTGCTAATTCATTGGCCTTAGTTATTTGATTAGTTTGATAGAGGTATTGCCCGTAAAAGCAATCCAGCTCAGAAAAACTATCAGCCTGATAATATTTTAGAAATGTATTCCAATCGCCACGCTCTGCTACTAAACGTAGCCAACGCATTTCTAACCAGCGTGTTTGCGGTAAGTCTTGGTGTTTTTTTACAAATAGTATAATTTCATCATCAGAAGCAAGTTTTACACGCTTATTAAGTTCTAAATAGGCAAGGTACGGTTCTAAGGGATAACCTTGTAATGCTTTTTTATGGCTATAGTATACAAGCGGATTATTTTTTTCTAAGGCAGTTTTAGCTTGATCAAAATAGTTACGCTGTTCTTCTAAAGTGGCTGCTTGCAAAGTAAAACTGGCTAGTAATAAGCAACTTATAGTCGACACATAGCGAATCAAAGCGTTAACCATAATAGTGTAAGACCTTTATATTTCATGAAAATACCATAGCTTACCTTGCTCATTCAGAATTTGCGAACACTTAAATAATACAAATTATTGATTGCTAGTTTTGGTTATAAGTAATGCCTGTTAAACTATCTGGCTTGATGGTTGGAGATAACTATGACATTGCTTAAATTTACTGATGTATCATTGGCTTACGGTATGACGCCTTTATTGGATAAGGTATCGTGGCAAATAGAAAAAGGCGAACGTGTTTGTATTATTGGGCGTAATGGTACAGGTAAGTCTAGTTTATTGAGCTTAGTTCGAGGAGTTAATCAGCCTGATGATGGTGAAATATGGCGTGCCCCTGGCTTAAAGATTGGAGAGTTACCGCAAGAGTTACCTAAAGCAGATAATCGCATCGTATTTGATGTGGTGGCAGAAGGTTTAACTGGAGTAGGAGAGCTATTAGCTCGCTACCATCACTTAAGCCAACATATAAATAATGATGATGATTTGCAACAGCTAATGCAAGTTCAGCAGCAGTTAGAAGCAAAAGATGGTTGGCGATTACAGCAATTAGTAGACACCACTTTGACCAGACTACAGTTGCCAGCCGATAAAAAGCTGGCAGAGCTATCTGGTGGATGGCGTCGTAGAGTTTTATTAGCACAAGCACTAGTGGCTGAGCCAGACTTATTGTTATTGGATGAACCTACCAACCATTTGGATATAGGAGCGATTAACTGGTTAGAAAACGCTTTGATGGATTTTAAAGGTGCAATTTTATTTATAACCCATGATCGTAGTTTTTTACAGCATTTAGCTACCCGTATTTTAGAGTTAGACCGTGGTTATTTGATTGATTGGAAAGGTGACTATGCTAGCTTCTTAGTGCATAAGGAGCAACAATTAGCCGCTGAAGAAACAGCAAATGCATTGTTTGATAAAAAATTAGCTCAAGAAGAAGTGTGGATTAGGCAAGGTATTAAAGCAAGACGTACCCGTAATGAGGGGCGTGTACGTGCGTTAAAAGCTTTGAGGCAAGAGCGTGCTGAACGTAGAAATGTGCAAGGTAAGGCTAGTTTTCAGTTAGATAGTTCTGAAAAATCAGGTAAGCAAGTTATTATTGCAGATAATATTAGTTTTGGTTATGAAGATAAACCACAAGTAAAAGATTTTTCGTTAATTATCCAACGAGGCGATCGTATAGGTCTATTGGGTGCAAATGGTACAGGCAAAACAACCTTATTAAAATTATTGCTAGGTGAGTTAGCGCCCAAAAGTGGACAGGTAAAGCATGGCACAAAGCTAGAAATAGCCTATTTTGATCAACTACGTAATCAATTAGATGAAGAAAAAACAGTATTAGATAATGTAGCAGAAGGGCGTGACTTTATTAATATTGCAGGTCAAGAAAGACACGTACTAAGTTATTTAGGTGATTTCTTGTTTAGTCCGCAAAGGGCAAGAACACCCGTGAAAGCTTTGTCAGGTGGTGAGCGCGCTCGATTATTATTAGCTAAACTTTTTAGTAAACCTGCTAACTTATTGGTATTAGATGAACCTACCAATGATTTAGATATAGAAACTTTAGAATTACTAGAAGAAGTACTGGATAGCTTTCAAGGAACAGTGCTGATTGTCAGCCATGATCGTGTCTTTTTAGATAATGTTGTAACCAGTACCTTAGTGTTTGAAGGAGATGGTAAGGTTATTGAATATATTGGTGGTTATGATGATTGGTTAAGACAAGGTGGCTCAGCTAAATTATTAGGTGTGCAAGATGATAAGCAACCAGTAATAGTCAATGAAACCACTACTCAACAATCTAAGCCAACAGTGGCACAAGAGCAAACTACCAAACGTAAGCTAAGTTATAAAGATCAGCGTGAATTAGAAGCATTGCCCGCTAAGATTGAAACATTAGAGTCTGAGTTAGGTGCATTACAGGAGCAAGTAAACAATCCTGATTTCTATCAACAATCAACAGAAGTAACCAGTGTGGTATTAGAAAAGTTAACTACTATGCAGCTTGAGTTAGATAAATTATTAGAGCGTTGGGCGGAGTTAGAGGGGTAATGTAGCTATTGCGCTATATTTTTATACGTTATCGAATGGCGTTGCAGTAGTTATACTGTTTTTTGTCTTTTGCTTTATTTAAGATTGCATAGCAAATGCTATAGATTGTTATAAGAAAGCCCAGTATTAACCGGGCTTTTTATTGAGAGTGGGCTTATTTTTTAAACATCCCCATAAGATCCCAAGGATATTCAGTGATAATACGAAGTTCATTAACATCATCAGAGAAGCCAGAAGAACGATAGATAGCATAGCGAACACGCACGCTTAGATCTTTAGCAGGTCCTTCTTGTACAACGTATTTTGCTTCAATATTGTGTTCAGATTCAGTGACCTTACCACCTGATTTATTGCTATCACGTAAGTATTCAGAAATATTAGTGCCACGAATATAACGAGTCATAAAGCTTAAACCAGGGGCACCATATTTACTCATATCAAGATCATAACGTGCTTGCCAAGAGCGTTCATTTTCATTATTAAAGTCTGAATACTGTACCGAGTTGGCTAAATAAATAGCACCACCACCATCAACCCCATATGGGTTGCCTGGGCCATCGCCTGTAACGCGTTGATGAGCTAAAGTAAATTTATGGGCATCATAAGTATAAGAAGCTTGCAAACTCCAAACATTAGAGTTGATTTTATCACCGTTATATACTTGGCGACTTAAGTGTTTAACGGGCCCTTGGCTCTTAGTATTGTAGTAATTAAATGAAAAATTGACAGCTTGTTTCTCATCTATTGGGATGGCGTAGTCTAAGCCAACATATTTTTTCTTCCAAAAGTCTTTTACATCTGAGTAGTAAAGAGAAGCTGATAAATTATCAGTAAATTGATAAGTGCCACCAATAAAGTCAGCGCGTTTTAATCCCGTACCTCTATAATTATATAAACCCCAACCGTTATCTATTGAATCGCGATAAGTTTGGTTCATTGCACGTAGTGAGGTAAAATGACCTGCGTTAATGGTGAGATTTTTAATTTCGTTACTGGTTAATAAGAACCCTTCGGCTGTTTCAGGAAATAGACGAGCATCATCAGTAGCAAAAACAGGTGTATCTACGATTTGTTCACCATATTTTAAAGTAGTGTTAGATAAGCGCATTTTTACGGCGCCACTGGCTTTGGCGTAGTTGTTTTCAGCTTTTCCATGACTATCAATAGGCAGTAAACCTGCACCATTGCGTCCTCTACCAGTATCTAGCTTAAAACCATACATACCAAATGCATCAACACCAAAGCCAACAGTTCCTTGAGTGAAGCCAGACTCATAGGTGGCTATAAAACCTTGCGCCCACTCTTCTCGATAACTTTGGCGTTCTTTACCATCCTGTGTCATGTTTGAATTGCTAGAATTACGAAAATCACGATTAAAATAAACGTTACGAATAAGCACATTTAAGTTACTATCTTCTAAAAAACCAGCAGATTCAGCTTGCGCGCTTTGGTTTAGTATAGAATTTGATGTATCTTGTTGTTGTTCAGCGATGGCTATAGTGGGTATGAGGGTTGTGATAGTTACTGCCAGTAAGTTTAATTTAGCTTTGTTCATTCGGTAATTCCCCTATTTAAAGTCATAAGCTAAGTTTTTGTAATGTTGCTCGTTAGACGTCTTATTGTAATGAAAAACTATGTAATAAATTAAGTAAACACTTTTTGTTAAATTTGAAAAAATATTCATATTTCCTCATCCGTTAAAAACTATAGCATTAAACACAGCGTTGTAAAATCGGTAATTAAAGATTTTATGATTTAATGCAATTAGTGTGCCTTATGTGTTTGTTTGTTATAAAAACTGATAATTTATTTATCTATAGTGATTATGTTTTTTAGATTTGTGTGAACAGAAAATCATCTCTACGTGATTTATGTTAGAATTTTTTAAAATGTTTTAAGTAAAATTGTTAACATAGCGTAAACTAAGTGACATACGGTTTTTTATAATAGGAATTAATATGTTTATATTAGATGAGTATTTAAATAAGGATTGTATTGCAATTGGTAATTTTCCGCTTTGCCAGTTATTGTTGAAGAATGATAAAAAATATCCATGGTTTATTTTAGTTCCAAGACGCAATGATACGATGGAAGTATTTGATTTGTTGCCTGATGAGCAACATCAGTTATGGGCAGAAGTAACTGCTTTTAGTGAGTTAGTAAAAGATGTTTTTAAGGCTGATAAGATCAATATTGGTGCATTAGGTAACATTGTTAGCCAATTACATATCCATGTCATAGCACGTTATAAAAATGATGTTGCTTGGCCTCAACCTGTATGGGATAAACTACCTGCAAAACCTTATGAAGAAACTGAAATAGAGGCCATTAAGAAGCAGTTGCAAGAAGTAATGCCTGTTACGTTTTCATTTAAGTGATTAATATGACTGAATTAGAGGCACGTATAACTGACTTGGAAAGTCGACAGGCTTTCCAAGATGACACTATTCAAGCACTAAATATTACCATTGTAAAACAACAACAGTTAATAGACCTTTTAGAAAGAAAGGTACAGTTATTGATAAAAGGGCATAATGAGTTATTAGAGCAGTGGCGTGAGATCGAGGATAGTATACCACCACCTCATTACTAAAAATTGTATTATGTAGGGAACTTATTACCTTTTTAACTTTCTGTTAGTGAACAGAATCCTAAAAATCTGAAAAATAAGTTTGAAGAGAAATAATAAATTTCTCAGATATTTCTCTTTTTCTTATCTCTAGTAACTTTGTTATGGAAAAGAAGCTAATTACTTTACTTAAGCAATTAGTCAGTGATTTACGTGTTTGTTAAAATTAGGTTATAAATTAAGTGATATTTCTTTTAATAAGGGAAGTTTAGCACATTTATGAATGCTTTATTACAACCCTTTATTTGCCCGAGTTTAGATGCTGTAAAATTTGCTATTAAAGTGTCTATTGCAGCAGGTTCAGCATTATTCTTCGCGTTTTGCGTAGATTTAAGTCAGCCACAATGGGCGGCTGCAACTGCTGTCATTGTAGCTCAACCACATTCAGGGATGGTGGTAAGTAAGGGGTTGGCTCGATTAGTAGGCACTATTATGGGAACCATAGTGGCATTATTAATGACAGCACTATTTAGCCAAACACCTTGGTTATTTATTATTGCTATGGCTGTTGGTTTAACTATTTGTACTGCAGCCTCTACAGTGATTCGTAGTATTTGGTCTTATTCATTTGTATTGGCAGGTTATACCACCGCTATTATTGTGTTACCTGATGTCTTTAAGCCACTTTCTATTTTTGATTATGCTATTGCAAGATGTACAGAAATTTGTTTAGGGATTATATGTACTTCTGTAGTGTTTGCTATTTTATGGCCAGTTCGTGTTCATCATGGCTTAGTAACTGAGGCATCTAATACTTGGAAGGCAGGTATGCTATCCGCTTGTTCGGCATTAAAAGGAGAAAATGTTAACGAAAGCTTATTGAATAGCCTTGCTAAAATTGTAGCTGTGGATGCACAGCGTGAACATGCACTGTTTGAGGGCAGCGATGGTAAGAATAGGGCAAAAGCCATCCAAGATATGAGCCATGATATTTTGGCGTTATTAAGGGCTGCAAGAGGAGTAGCAAGACAATGGAAGTTTTTATCGAGAGACAGTGTTGAGCAACTACAACCATGGCTTGATGACTGTATTGAGAAACTAACTATACCTACCCATAAATCTTTAACTCAATTAGCTAAAAGCCTTTATGAAGCTGGTCGAGTTAATAAAGAAATGGAACAGAAAGATATTTTAGCACGATTAGAAATGGTTATTCGTCATGCGATTGCAGCTGGTTTGGATTTAGCCTCGGTACGTAGTGGTAAATTACACAGAAGGGCGAAAGCTACTTATTTATCAATACATAGAGATTATTCATTGGGGTTGTTCTTTGGATTGCGAACAGGCTTAGCTTTTTTTGTGTTGGCTGCCTTTTGGATGCTGTGGGGATGGCCCATCAATGAAGCAAGTGGCGCGTTGATGATGGTAGCGGTAACCTGTAGCTTATTTGCTAATAGAGAAAATGCCGCTCAGATAAGTATGGGATTTTTGCGTGGTATTGGCTACGCGGTAGTTGTGGCTTTTGTCGTGTCTCAGCTTATAATTCCTTCATGGAGTGGTTTTCCATTATTATGGTTAGCTATTGGTGTGCCCTTATTTTTTAGCTCGCTTGGCCTTGTAAAACCTGAGATTGCTGGTACTTGTACTATATTTTCTATTAATATTGTAATGTTATGTCGGCCTGCTAATCATGGCTTTCAGTCCACAGAAATGTTTATCAATCAGGGTTTAGCTATGCCAATAGGTATTATAGCAGCGATGTTGGCATTTCATTTGATTAAAATAAATACACCTTATTGGCAGGGGCGATATATGTTAAGCGCCATGCTAAAGGATTTAAGGAAGTTGACACAAAGTTCAGTGGGTGGTGCAGAAACCTGGTTTGGTGGACGTATGGCAGATCGTTTGATTTTATTAGCACGCCATCGAGAAATAATGGCAGCAAACGCTGAAGAGCGTTGGAATGATGCGTTGCATGTAATGGATATAGGGGATGAAATACTTAATCTACGTAGTAGTTTAATAGGGCAAAAAGTGTTAAGTACCGATTTAGCTGATTATTTAGAGGTGTTAGTGAAAGTATTTGAGAAAGAGCCTGATAGTATTAATACACTACTGTTAGATGAAGCGAGTGAAAAGTTTAAATCAGCTATTAGAAAAAAAGAAGTAGATACTAATTCATTATTAGCATTGTCATCTGTTAAGCAGTTACAGCAAATTTGGTCTGCTTGGAGTCAAGAACAATCTACACAGAAGGAAGAAAGTTATGGGGCTGCATGAAGTAGCTATTGGTGGTATTTATGTTAGTCCACTGCTAGTTTTTGCAATATTAGCATTACCTATTACTAAAGGTGTTTTAATGCTTATTCAAAAAACCTCATTACCACAATGGATATGGCATGAAATGTTGTTTATTTGTGCATTATATTTATTGATTTTTTGTATATTAACATTAATTGTTGGCGTCTTTTTTTAGGGTGAGGTAAGTGTGCGTTCAGTTATACGTGTAGGCGTGACTTTATTTGTAGTAGTGCTTGCTATTATTGCAGCCATTTTATTATGGCGATTTTATATGCTGTCACCATGGACAAGAGATGCTAGAGTCAGAGCAGATATCGTTACTATTGCGCCTGATGTGGCAGGTTGGGTAATAGAGCTTAAGGTAAAAGATAACCAGCAAGTGAATGAAGGTGATATATTGATGACGATTGATAAAGATCGTTATCAGGCCGCTTATGATCAGGCAAAAGCAATTGCTGAGACGAAAAAACAACAAATGTATTTGAAACAACATGAAGCGAAACGTCGTCGTATACTTGGTTCACAAGCTATTAGTGCTGAATTATTGGAAAATGCTCAAATAGAAGCAGCTATTGCTAAAGGTGAGTATGATCAGTCTTTGGCACAACTTGAATTAGCCAAACTTAATTTAGATAGGAGTGTTGTTAAAGCGCCACGTTCTGGACAAATTACTAACTTACAACTGGTACAGGGTAACTATATTAAAGAAGGCCAAGCCGCTATGGCTATTGTGGTGAAAGATTCTTTATATATACAAGCCTATTTAGAAGAAACCAAGTTACCAGGCGTTAAAGCTGGAATGCCCGTAGCTATACGCTTGATGAGTGGTAGCAAGTTATTAAAAGGACGAGTTGAAGGCATTAGTAGTGGTATTACGGATCGTAATGCTACACCAGATGGACAATTATTGGCAGATGTAGAACCTACTTATAATTGGGTTCGTTTGGCTCAGCGTATCCCCGTGCGTATAGAGTTTGACGAAATACCTGAAGATATACATTTAGCAGCAGGTATGACGGCAAGTGTAAGGATTGGGGAACCAAGATTTGCTGATTTATTTATTTTATGGTGACAGTATACAGCTTCTCGCATAATGCAGGGATGGGAGAAACTGTTAAAGACAAGAGTAAATTAACCAATAGCTACTTTAGGTAATTCAGCCATTTCTATTGCAACACTTTCATTTGGCAATAAAGCAGTTGCATCACCTACTACAATACGTTTATTACGTTGATTAAATACCTTTGTTGATAAACGTACTTGATTTTTAGGTAATTTTTCTAATACTTCAATTTCAATTCGTAAGGTATCGCCTGCATGAACAGGACGTAGAAATTCTAAGGTTTGTGTTAAGTAAACTGAACCAGGCCCTGGTAGATGGCAAGCCATCGCTGCGCTGATAAATCCTGCACTTAACATTCCATGTGCAATAGGTTTTTTAAAGTTAGTAGTAGCTGCATATTCTGCATTTAAATGAACAGGGTTGTTATCTCCAGATGCTGCAGCAAATAATAATATGTCTTTTTCTTCTACATTTCTTTCGATAGTAGCTTTTTGTCCAACCTCAATGGCATCATAAGTAATAGTTTGAATTATATTTGGCATGGTTTACTCAGTGTAATGTCAATTAAATCATTCATTTTAACTAAAATTAAGCACTAGTTTAAATAAAATTGTTGTTCGTTTTGGTTTGGTTAAGCAATATGAGAGCTTTATTAAATGTTTTATTAGTTTGAAATAAACAACTATTAGTTAATATCAGTCGCTGGAAATGATATAATTTAATATTACATAACTAAAAAATAGTTAAGTTAATGACTCACTTTCTATTAATAGCTATATCATACTAATTTACTAGTTTTGCATAATGATATTCTTATTGATTTTCATTAATAAGAATTAATAAGTAAGGTTTTTTTGTGGCTGAATTAACAACAGAGTTTAGTTACCCTAAACTGGATAAAGTTACCGTAATAGGGTTAGGTCTTATTGGTGGCTCCTTTGCCAAAGCAATAAAGGAGCGAGGGCTTAGTCAACAAGTAATAGGCTTTGATACAAGTACTGTTACTTGCCAAATAGCTATACAAAATCAGGTAATTGACTATTCAGCTACATCACTGGTTGATGCTTGCCAACATGCAGACCTTATTGTATTAGCTATTCCTATTCTAGCATTAGAAAAACTTTTACCACAGTTAGCTGAGCTTGATCTAGGCAAGGCAGTTATTACTGATGTAGGGAGTGTTAAAGGAAATATAGTTAATGCGGTGCGTTTAGCAATGCCAGATCAGTTACCGATATTTGTTCCTGGTCATCCTATTGCGGGTTCTGAGCGTAGTGGTATAGAAGCAGCGAATAGTGAATTATTTATTAACCATAAAGTAATTTTGACACCTACTGAGCAAACCAGTTTATCAGCTTTACAGCTAGTCACAGATATTTGGCTGGCATTGGGTGCTAATGTTGAACAGATGTCAGTTGAGCATCATGATGAAATTTTAGCAGCTACTAGTCATTTACCCCATTTATTAGCCTATGGCCTAGTAGATTGTTTAGCAAAAAATCATGATAACTTGGATATTTTCCGTTATGCCGCAGGAGGTTTTCGTGACTTCACCCGTATTGCGGGTAGTGATCCTATCATGTGGCATGATATTTTTCTGGCAAACAAAAAAGCAGTACTCGCTGTTTTAGATAGTTATATGCAAGAGCTAAATGAACTCTATAAAGCTGTTGAAGAAAAAAACGGTACACAATTATTAGATGTATTTACTCGAGCAAAAGCAGCCCGTGGACATTTCAATAAGATTTTAGAAGAAAGAGCGAATATGAACAATAAATCTCAACAACAATCAGATTTAATTTTTATTGCTAAACCCGTTAAACAATTATCAGGTCAATTACAAGTTCCAGGTGACAAATCCATTTCACATCGCTCTATTATTTTTGGTTCTCTAGCGGAAGGTGTAACCACCGTTGATGGCTTTTTAGAGGGTGAAGATGCACTGGCTACTTTACAAGCCTTCCGTGATATGGGCGTGATTATTGAAGGACCAGAGAATGGCAGAGTGGTTATTCATGGTGTTGGTATGCGAGGTTTAAAAGCACCTTCTGGAGCAATGTATTTAGGCAACTCAGGTACTTCAATGCGTTTATTAGCAGGTTTATTATCTGCGCAATCCTTTAACTCGATATTAACAGGTGATACTTCTTTATCGAAACGCCCTATGAATCGTGTGGCAAAGCCGCTTAGAGAAATGGGTGCTGTTATTGAAACAGGTGCAGAGGGAAGACCTCCCTTAAGTATAGAGGGCGGACATCTTTTAACAGGTATGCACTATGATATGCCAATGGCGAGCGCACAAGTTAAATCATGCCTATTATTAGCGGGTATGTATGCTTCAGGAGAAACATCTGTTACTGAGCCCGCTCCTACCCGAGATCATACTGAGCGTATGCTAAAAGGCTTTGGCTATCCTGTTCAAGTTGATGGTGCAACGGTGACGATTAAACCAGAAGGTAAATTAACAGCAACCAATATCCATGTACCTGCTGATATTTCTTCCGCCGCGTTCTTTTTAGTAGCTGCAACCATTGCTGAGCAGGCAGATTTAACATTGACCCATGTAGGCGTTAATCCAACACGTACTGGTGTTTTAGATATTTTGAAGCTAATGGGCGCAGATATTACCCTTGAAAATGAAAGGGAAGTGGGTGGAGAGCCTGTTGCTGATATCAGAGTACGTAGTGCAAAATTAAAAGGTATTCAAATTCCTGAAGATCTAGTTCCTTTAGCCATTGATGAGTTTCCCGTATTGTTTGTGGCTGCTGCTTGTGCAGAGGGTACAACGATATTAACAGGGGCTGCTGAATTAAGAGTAAAAGAATCTGATCGTATCCAAGTAATGGCTGATGGTTTAATTACTTTAGGTATTAAAGCAGAGCCAACACCTGATGGCATTATTATTGAAGGTGGGCAACTAACTTCAGGCGAAGTGTGGAGTCATGAAGATCACCGCATAGCAATGTCTTTTGTCGTTGCCTCTATTCGTGCGCAAGGTGATGTTCGTATTCGTGATTGTGAAAATGTAGCTACCTCTTTTCCCAATTTCTTAGAGTTGGCTCAGCAATGTGGTATTAATGTAAAACAGGAGTAAAGCCGATGGCAGTAGAGCAAATACCACTAATCACCATCGATGGGCCTAGTGGTTCTGGTAAAGGAACCATAGCTACATTGCTAGCTAAACGCTTAGGTTATAATTTGTTAGATTCTGGTGCTATTTATAGGGTGTTAGCAACAGCCGCTGAAAAGCATCAGATTGCTTTAGATGATGAATCGGCATTAGTTCAGTTAGCAGAAGATTTAGATGTTGTTTTTAAGGTTGATACAAACCAAGATAAACAGTGTATTTTATTAGAAGCTCTAGATGTTTCAGATAAGATTCGTACTGAATCTGTAGGTAATTGCGCTTCTAAAGTAGCTGCTTTACCAAAAGTAAGAGAGGCTTTATTGCAACGCCAAAGAGCATTTTTAACAATGCCAGGCTTAGTTGCTGATGGTCGCGATATGGGAACTATTGTATTTCCTAACGCTCCTTTGAAATTCTTTTTAACTGCCAGTGCTGAGGAAAGGGCTAGAAGACGCCATATTCAGTTGAAAAAAGCAGGTGAAGATGTTATATTGGGGAGTCTTATTGATGAAATTAGAAAGCGTGATGAGCGTGATACTAATAGGTCAGTTGCTCCTTTAAAACCTGCTGCTGATGCTATTACCATAGACTCAACCACACTAACGATTGAACAAGTGTTGCAGGAAATTTTAACTGAAGTATCGAAGCACACTATTTTTCATTAATTTAAAAGTAATTTTTTCATACCAAAGAAACCAGCTAAAGTTCTTTGGTATTTTATTAACTAACCCGTATTTAAGCTGGAAATACGGTTAGACGATTTATCGTCTTTAACTACAGGTATGAACATGAGCGAAAGCTTTGCAGAACTTTTTGAAGAAAGTCAAAAAATCCAATTAATGCAGTCTGGTTCTATTGTAACAGGGACTGTGGTTGATATCGCCGGTGACTGGGTTATCGTAGATGCTGGATTAAAATCTGAAGGTTTTATCCCTTTAGAGCAATTTTTAAATGAACAAGGTGAAGTAACCATTAAAGTGGGTGATGACGTTCAAGTAGCGTTAGAAGCTGTTGAAGATGGTTGGGGTGAAACCAAGCTTTCCCGTGAAAAAGCTAAGCGTGCTGAATCTTGGCAAACCCTTGAAGCTGCATTCGCTGCCGAAGAAGTGGTTAAAGGCCTTATCAATGGTAAAGTTAAAGGTGGCTTTACAGTTGATGTAAATGGTATTCGTGCTTTCTTACCAGGTTCATTAGTAGACGTACGTCCTGTACGTGATACTTTACACCTAGAAGGTAAAGAGCTTGAGTTTAAAGTTATCAAGTTAGATCAAAAACGTAATAACGTTGTAGTTTCTCGTCGTAGCGTATTAGAAGCTGAAAACAGCGCTGAGCGTGAAGCATTATTAGAGAACTTACAAGAAGGTCAAGAAGTTAAGGGTACTGTTAAGAACTTAACTGACTACGGTGCATTCGTTGATCTAGGTGGTGTTGATGGTTTATTACATATCACTGATATGTCTTGGAAACGCATCAAGCACCCATCAGAAGTAGTTGCTGTTGGTGATGAAATCGATGTTAAAGTATTGAAATTTGATCGTGATCGTAACCGTGTATCTTTAGGCTTAAAACAATTAGGCGAAGATCCATGGATCGCAATCAAAGCGCGTTACCCACAAGGTACTCGTGCAATGGCACGTGTTACTAACTTAACCGACTATGGTTGTTTTGCTGAGTTAGAAGAGGGTGTGGAAGGCTTAGTTCACGTTTCAGAAATGGATTGGACTAACAAAAATATTCACCCATCTAAAGTGGTACAAGTGGGCGACGAAGTTGAAGTTCAAGTGTTAGAAATTGACGAAGAACGTCGTCGTATTTCTCTAGGTATCAAACAAACTAGAACTAATCCATGGGAAGACTTCTCCACTCGTTACAACAAAGGTGACAAAATCACTGGTAATATCAAATCAATCACTGATTTCGGTATCTTCATTGGTTTAGAAGGTGGTATCGATGGTCTAGTGCACCTATCTGACATCTCTTGGAACGAAACAGGTGAAGAAGCTGTTCGTAACTACAAGAAAGGTGATGAAATTGAAACTATCATCTTATCTGTTGATGCAGAACGTGAGCGTATCTCTTTAGGTATCAAACAACTTGAAGCTGATCCATTCCTTGATTATGCTGAAACCCATGATAAAGGTACAGTAGTTAAAGGTACTGTGAAAGAAGTGGATGCTAAAGGTGCAATTATCACTTTAGCTGAAGAAGTTGAAGGTCAACTAAAAGCTGCTGATATCTCTCGTGAACGTGTTGAAGATGCACGTACAGTGTTGAAAGAAGGTGAAGAAGTTGAAGCGAAGATCACTAACGTTGATCGTAAATCTCGTGTAATCACTCTTTCTATCAAAGCTAAAGATGTTGAAGAAGAGAAAGATGCACTTAAAGAACTTCGTAAACAAGACGATTCAGCACCAACTACATTAGGTGACTTATTCCGTCAAAAGTTAGAAGATCAAAATAACTAATTGATCGGCTAATTAAGTAAAAAAGGGCGATTTATTCGCCCTTTTTTATTATCTTATAAGTAACTTTAGTACAACAGCGATAATGTTTTTAGCACAAATAAAAGTTAATTGTTTTTTTTCATAAATATCTGCTGTTTTTTAATAGAAAAAGCTTTACAAAAATTAAAAAACCTCTATAATGCACAACCCATAAAGCCGGTATAGCTCAGTCGGTAGAGCAACTGACTTGTAATCAGTAGGTCCCGAGTTCGACTCTTGGTGCCGGCACCATATATAAAGCCTAGTTAATTGATTTAACTAGGCTTTTTTATTTTAAGCTACTTTGAATTGCTAGTTTAACCCTTATTTTAGCTTTTTAAGCTTAAGCTATAACCAATAGGCTTGCAGATGGCCTCGTGAAGCTAATGATTGGGATGGTAGTTCACCAAATAATGTGTGATAGTCTATTGCAAACTGACTCATATGCCAAAATCCCCAAGCCATAGCTGCATCTTGTACAGTTTTATGTTTCGAATAACGGCTTTCTAACTCTCTACGTACAGCATTCAGCCGAATTGCTTTAAGGTATATATTAGGGCTGATTCCCCAAATAGCATGGAAACAATTTTGTAGTGTACGTCGACTCACATGAAGATATTCGCAGAGATTAGCCACAGTAATAACATCTTGTGGATGTCCTAATACATAATCGCGGGCTTTGGTAACAATTTTTTGATAGTTTTCTCTTGTACGAGAGTGTTTATTATCCACTTGGTGAGAGTTGAGTAATAAACCTGCTAGGCTATCTAATAAATCTTGTCGAAGTGTATTTAATGTAGCAGGGTTAGTTGTTAATTCTGGATGTTGTTCACCTGCAATTAATGCTTGTTGAATTAGATGACAAATATATTGTTTCTGTAAGGCGTTAACTTGCAGTGTTGTATTACGCATAAGTGGCAATAAAGTGTCTTGTTGTTCTTTATAGAGGCAGCTTATATGCTTCGTTAACAGTTCTAGATCTACCACCAAGCCCATAATTGTGTAGTCATCAGGAGTATTTAGTTCAAATTCTTTGCCACCTTCTCGAATAGCAATTGTTTGCTGTGAAATCGCTTGCGAGCCAATATAACCTTCTGTGGTTTCTGTATCTGGTGGAATACCTAACCAAACAGCATTTGGCCAAACCATACATGATTGACGTAATGCGGAGCTAGTGTATTCTTTGAAGAATTGTACACCTTCTAACCAACACTCATCTAACTGTCCGATAAATTGGCCAGGTTTTAATTGGTCGTAGAGTTGCTGCCATGCAGTGATATTACAAGCATGTTGATAAACGTCATCTGTTTTACGCACATTGACATTATGTAAATCAACAATGGGCGTAAAATTTTTTTCCTCAACAGCTGACTTTTCGTCGATAGGATCAACGATTAAATGGTGTAAATCTATATCCCTGATTTTATGATTCATAACAACCACCATAGATAACAAGAACCGTTATCTATACTATAGCAGTTGTTGCCATAAATCTCTATGGGGTCTAGGCACAACCATACTATATACAAGTAAGCCTTTTTCTCCTGCATTAGCACTGGCAGTGTTGACCGCAGTAGTTGTGTCAGCCACATCACCTGTTAACACTAAGTAACACTTTCCTCCAATACCGAAGGCCATATGAATTCTAATCAATGTTACATTGGCGGCTTTTACTGCACTATCAGCCGCTTCAATACAAGCAGCGACACTATAGGTTTCTACAACACCTAATGCTTGTTGTGAATCAACTTGTGTTACACCGCTAATAGCAGGTAATACAGAATGGTGAATATTAGGTAAGATAAATTGATCAACTAATAGATGACCACCTTCCTCAGCGCCTACTTCTACTGATTGCTTAACAGCCGCTACATCACCACCTACCATGACAATATATTTGCCTGGACAGATGGTTTTGGCAGTGAGTAAAGTAACCTCAGCTGTTTTTAGCATTGCATCAGCCACTTGTATACCTTTAGCAATGCTATTTAGTTCTACTAACCCAATTGCATGATGCATTTATTAAGACTCCTGAGCAATAACAATATTTTGGTCATCAATTTGTTGTACAAAGCCTGTGATACTAGCATGGAGAGGTACACCAAGTTGCCCTTGTGCCATTTCAGCTAATAATTGCCCTTTGGTTACTTTATCACCTACTTGAACAATTGGTTTTGCAGGTGCACCAATGTGTTGTCTAACAGGTAAGGTTACTTTAATAGGCTGCCAACTGGTATCTAACCAAGGTGCTTTATGGTTCACTTTGTCTAAATCTAAACGTGTGATAAGGCGTTTAATAGGCAGTAAACGATAGCGTGCCATTGGATCTGCAGGGCGAAGTTCGCCTTCATAGCGTCCACCTTGTTCACGGAATTGTTTCTTTAAGGCTTGATTTAAACGCATAGGCGAAATATCAACAGGGCAAGCGTAGGCTTCACAAATTCCACATTCTGAGCAGGTCAGTGCTGATAATAAAATAGAGGCTTCATCTGCTTTTTGATAGTTAACAGCACGTACAATGAGATGGGGGGGTAATTCATGACCAATTAAATGACGTGGACATAGTTCGGTACATAAACAACATTGTTCACATACTGTTCTAGCCATTGCTACCACGCTTTGCATATTTTGCGTACGACGACGGATTAATAAATGATCATCTGGTAATACCAATAAACCGCCTGTTGTTTTAGTAACTGGCTCGTCTAATGATTCTACTAAGGCACCCATCATAGGGCCACCATTGATAAAAGCAGGGTTGCTTATAGTAGGGCCACCCGCTAAATCTAATACTTGCTTTAGCGTTGTACCTAGAGGTACGGTTACGGTAATAGGTTGTTTAACCATACCGTTGACGGTTAGGGTACGATCTGTTACAGGCGTTTCATTCTCTACTGCATAGGCAACATTAATTAAGGTCTGTACATTATTTACTACCACACCCACTGATAAAGGAAGGGCAGCAGGTGGTACTCTACGGCCTGTTGCAAGCCAAATAGTGATAACTTCATCACCTGCAGGATAAATATCTTCTAATATATGTAAACGGATATTAGCAGGTAGTAAAGGTTCAAGTTGCTCAATAGCCTCTTGATATTTTGCTTTTAAAGCAATAATGCCTTCTTTAGCACCTGTAGCTTTCATAGCATATTGCAAGCCGCGAACAAGATCATTGGCTTGCCTAGCAGCTAGTTGCTGATCTACTTTTAATAAAGGTTCACATTCAGCACCATTTACTAAATAAATTTCAGCTTCAGCATTTAATTTAACGTGGGTAGGAAAACCTGCACCACCTGCGCCAACAATACCCGCTTGTTGTACACGTTGCCGTATGGTGGCTGCATCAACTTCAGTAATCATTTTTTAGCCTCAATGATATAGTAACGATTACCTTTTCGACGTAACTTACCTTCACCCACACAATTTTTTAATAATGCAGTAATTTCTGCCTTAGAAACATTAAAATGGTTCATCAGATCAGTTAAATTACGGCCTTGTGGATGTTTGGCAATAAGTTCAATAAGCGTTACTTCATTAATCTCATCAGGTTTGGTAACTTTAACTTGAGTAGTTGTTGCAACTACTGGTTTAGCAGCTTTTTCTGGTGCTGCTTTTGGTGTGGTGTTAGCCACTGCAACTTCTTTAGCAGATTTTACTTTTTCAGGCGCAATAGGTTTAGCTGTTGACGCTTGAGGTTCTTTGTCAGCTTTTGGTGCTTGTTGAAAATTAAGTACAAACCATTCAGTATCTGTTTCTGGGCGGCCTATCTCTTTACGTACGATGACTTGACCTAAACGACTGGCTGCTGCTGAACCTGCATCTAATGCGGCACGACAGGCAGCCAGATCACCTTCAATCACTAAAGTAATCATCCCAGGTGGGGTTATGGTTTGACTGATTAGACGCACTTGAGCTGCCTTAAGCATTGCATCGGCAGCTTCAATGCTGGCGGTTAGGCCACTTACCTCCAACAGTCCTAATGCGTTTATCATAGTTACTCCTTACCTAAGATTGGATAGGATTACGACCTATTTCCAAAACAGCTTCAGTAAATGCATCACAGGCAGATTTACAAGCAGCTTGACTACCTCTTAAAAAAGCAGCTGAATAGTTGGTTTCAGAGGGAGGTGGAACATAACAAACCAAATCCACTTCAGCTGCTTTTAATGCTGCATCAATACCATAAGTAGCTTCTAAAGGTGGAGCTACCAAATAAGCAATTGGATCACCTAATGGAATATTAGCCATTTCAGAAAGGTAAGAACCAGTGCGTGATACTACGTGCGCTAAGAAAGCAGTATCTTCTTGGTCATTTGCCCATTGGAAAGCAGGGCCATCTTCAATGGTAGCAATCATCGCGTTTAAACCAGCGCGTACTTCTGCTGGGTTAGGGCCACCCAACATGATTAATACTTCACCAGAGCTTGGTGATGGTGCATGTGCTGCACCTGCGTATAAGGAACGGCCATATACTACTTGCACTTGAGCTTGTTTAGTTGCTTCATCGGCAGCAATATAGGTTACGTCATCAGAGTCAGCTGTTATTAAACCTAAACTACGAATATTATCAGGTAGTTTTAGCTCTTTGCGAAAATCGTTTTGTAAAGAGGCGATTAATCTTACCGCTTTAACACTGGGTTTTATGAGGTCTAATGTAGGCATGATATTGCCTCCTTATTAACGGGTTAAGCCAATGCCAGAAGCTTTTTTATCTAGCATGCGTTTAACTAAATCAACAATAACTGCTGCTGCTTCTACTGGTGGTGTACCTGCACGGTGAATATTGGAGATACAGGTTCTATCTGCTTCAACAGTATTCGCTACCGTTGGGCTATAAACAGCGTAGCAAGATAAACTTTCAGACTGGCCTAAACCAGGTCTTTCACCTACTAATAACACTACCGTTTTAGCACCTAGTAATTCGCCAATTTGGTCTTCAATTTTTACACGACCATAACGAACGAAGAAAGGAGTACCTACATCTAAACCAGCACTTTGTAAACCTGCTAATAGAGGTGGTAAGATTTCTTCATAGTTAGCAAGGATAGCATCTGTTGATAAACCATCTGAAATAACTACTTGTACTTGAGGGTTCTTTTTACATTTCTCAAGTAAGGTTTTAACAGACTCATCACTTAAAACACGTCCCATATCTGGGCGAGTTAAGTATTGATCTTTATCGCTAACCTCAGATTGTAGCTCTAGTAAACCTTGTTTTTGTACCCATTCTGCTGGTACTTCTTTAAGTACAGTATCTTTTGAACGAGAGTGGTCAGCTAAGAAACGTAATAATGAGTTTGTTCTTGGTCTAACACCAGCGCGACCTGAGCCAACACGTGCCGCAGTATTACTTTTAAGTGATTGTAATACTTCAAGATTGTGTGGATGTTGTACACCAATCCATTGTTTAGCTTCTTCAGAACCTAAATCAAGGGTACAACTTTCAGCACTGGTATTGGTTGCTTGAGAACCATTTTGTGTTGTAGTAAAAGATGTACTATTACCTTTTATATCAAGCTTGCTCATCACTTCGCGAACAAGCGCATCAATTTGTCTTTGATCCATGATTTTTCACCCCTCTTAGAAGAATATAGAAGCATCGCCAGCAATACTGGTTAAGCGGCCGTTACTCATAAGTCCCATACTTTCTAACCAACGCTCAAACTCTGGAGCAGGGCGTAGATTAAGAAGCTGGCGAACCATGGCTGTATCATGGAAAGCAGAGGTTTGGTAATTGAGCATGATGTCATCACCCAAAGGCATACCCATAATATAGTTACAGCCTGCTGCTGCTAATAAAATAGCTAAGGTTTCGTTAACATTTTGGTCAGCATTCGCATGGTTGGTATAACAAGTATCACAACCCATAGAAATACCACTTAATTTACCCATAAAGTGATCTTCTAAACCAGCACGCATAATTTGACGGCCATCATAGAGATACTCAGGGCCAATAAAGCCAACCACAGTATTAACAAGGAATGGATCATAGTGACGAGCTAAACCGTAGTTGCGCGCTTCCATTGTTACTTGGTCAGCACCATAATGAGCATTGGCAGAAAGGGCTGAGCCTTGTCCTGTTTCAAAGTAGAAGAAGTTACTACCTGCAATACGGTTATACTCTCTACCTACTGCTTGAGCTTCATCTAACATTTCTAGGCTAATACCAAATTCTTTTAAGCCTTTTTCACTACCACAGATACTTTGGAAGATTAACCCGCCATGTGCACCTTTGCGGATGGCTTCCATTTGAGTAGTAACGTGACCTAATACACAGCCTTGAGTAGGGATTTTGAATTTATCAATGACTTCATAGATGGTATCTAATACCCGACGTAAGTTTTCAACGTCGTCTGTTACAGGGTTTACACCAATAACAGCATCACCTACACCGTAAGATAAACCTTCATAAATTTGTGCTTCAATACTCTTAACATTGTCACGTGTATCATTGGGCTGTAAACGACCACTAAAATGACCTGGTAAACCAATGGTATTATTGGCTCTTTTAACTACAGGCATTTTCTTACCACCATAGATCAAGTCACCGTTAGAACATATTTTAGCGACTGCAGCAACTACTTCAGATGTTAAGCCTTTACGTAAGTAAGCTATATCATCACAGGTTGTTTCATCACTAAGGATATATTCGCGTAACTCGCCAATAGTCCAGTTTTTGATGGTGTTATAGGAAGTTTCATTAACACTATCTTGAATTAAACGTGTAACGCAGTCTTCTTCATAGGGAACCACAGGGTTCATACGAACATCTGCGACAGTCATTTCAGATAGCACTTGCTTCGCCGCTACGCGTTCTTGTGATGAAGTAGCAGCAACACCTGCTAAAACGTCACCAGAGCGAGGCTCATTAGCTTTTGCTAAAACTTCTTTAACATCTTTAAATTGATAGCTTTGACCAAAAAGCTGGGTTTTAAGTTTCATTAATTAAACTCCTTTAGGAAGGAAATGCCAGTGATTTGACGGTGATTGGTACAATTTCTCCGCCAAATAATGGATTGCCAATATCAATATAATCGCCTTCTCGGGTTACTACTTCATCAATGACTGCCAATGTTCTACCCCCTAAGTGTGGTTGTAGTAACATCCCTAGTACCTTACCGAGATCCTGACGAGCGATCACGATAAGTGGCTGAGAATTAGGATAACGTTGTGAGAAATTGCCCAGTGCTTCAACACATAATTGAATAGCCTGATAAGTTACAGGCACATCAGCAGGAAGTGTTAATGCATAAGAGTCAGTTTCAGCAGATAAATCATGTTGTGTTAGTGCTTGTTGCCAAGCTGTACAAAGCTCCTCTGGATTAAGTGATACACCATTTATTCTGGTATGCATAACTGGAATATTACGAATAGGTAAAGGAACTTGTTTTAACCAAATAGTACTACCAGAGAGTGATAAGGTATGGGCACCTGCACCAATAACAGTAGCTCTAATAGTTTGTTTAGGAGCTTTTAAAGGTAACTTGGCAAAACCTATATGTTTTGTAATAGCACGCGCAAGTAATGGACCAATATCCCCAAACTTGAACAGTTGCTCATCACTCACAGGTTGATAAACACAAGTACCAACTCCACCTGAAATAGTTAATGCATTTAATAGCCCAGAGGTGGGGAGGGCATCTGTCATTAAAAGTTGTTTAGCTAAGTCAGAAGGTTGTCCAATAGTTACTTGATAAAGTAGATCAGCCATTAACTCTGTCACTTGTACAAGTTGCTGTCTATTAAGGGTCAATGGGTCTTGATTACCAAATAGCGCTTGGCAAACTAATTTACCAGGCGCATGGGCACGTATCACACGACCCTGTTGATCTGTTTCTAATAAACGACCACCAATGTTAAGACATGCAGAGTCAACAACCTCACCATCTTCAAATAATACATAGTTAGCAGTACCACCACCAATATCAATATTTAATACACGGCCAATGGTAGTACGTGATAATTCGCTAGCCCCTGAACCTTGTCCTGCAATAATTGATTCTAAATGTGGGCCTGCGGTAGCTACAACAAAGTTGCCTAGGGTTTCTGCTAGTTTTAATACCGCAGGGCGTGCATTACGTGCTTTGGATGTTTCACCAGTAATGATGATAGCACCAGACTGAATTTCTTCAGGGGTAACACCCGCAATACGGTACTGATCTAAAATAAATGACAATAGCTCTTCTTCACGAATACGTCCCTCAAAATCAATAGGTGTAAAGATTACAGGGCTTTCATAAAGAATTTCGCGTTTAGTGAATTCATAGTGAGGTACTTGTGATACAGCAGCACGATTTACTAACTCTAGGCGAGAGAAGATCACCTGAGTAGTTGTCGTACCTATATCAATACCTACACTACGAATTACTGTGCTAGCCATTTTAATATACCTTATTCAGGTTTGATTTCTGTTTCATAAGTGGTTTTTTGTTCTACTACAGCACCTTCTTGCTCTTCCTCAGGCATAGGAGCAGAAGTTTTTGGTGCAATCATCATTGCGACACCAATAGCTGTAATACCACCCACTAATTTGCCAACAATCATTGGGAAAATCATAGTTGACACACCAATACCTGCAACGAAACCTAAGTGATCACCTAGGGCGAAAGCGGCTGATACTGCAAAGGCACAGTTAATAATTTTGCCGCGCTCATCCATTCTGTTCATCATGCTGAACATAGGAATGTTGTTAGCTAAGGTAGCAATCATGCCAGCAGCGGCAATATCATTCATTCTTAATAAGCCACCCACTTTCATTAATGGTTTACCAAACCAACGTGTAATTAGGAATACCATTGGGTAGGCACCCAATAGGATACAAGCGATTGAGCCGATTACTTCCATGGCGCGCATGTCATCCGCTTCAGGTGCTTGAGTGCTGAATATTGGGTCCATACCAGGAATAAAAGTCCAATCAGTGGTAAATTTCAATACAGCGGCTACTAAACCTACAGTAATGATGCCCACTAAGATTTTTGCAAAAATCTGGAAGCCAGAGATCATTTTTTCAGGGAATAGTTTTAATCCGACAGCAATAAGTGCAGCGATGATTATCACTGGAATCATATTGATTAATAGGAATGTAAAGGTAAATGCAGCAGGTTGACCATTAATTTCTGCGCCTGTTGCCATTGCTACTAAACCGCCAGCAATACAACCAATAGGAATAGTTACAATACCTGCAAGTATACCTAATGCTAAATAGCGGCGATCTGATTTATCAATAATGCCAAGTGCTACTGGTATGGTAAATACAATAGTTGGTCCCATCATGGCAGCTAAAATAATACCTGAATATAATTCAGCAGCAGGGGTTGTTGCTAACTGTTTAGCTAAGAAAAAGCCACCCATATCACAAGCTAATATGGTACCTGCAAACATACCAGGATCAGCACCTAACGCTTGATAAACAGGAATAACTACTGGGCCAAGCACATTAGCAATCACAGGCGCCATTGCTGTAATCCCCACCATGGCTAAACCTAAAGCACCCATCGCCATAAAGCCTTCTTCAAACTGGCTTCCTGAACCTTCAATGCCTTTACCTACTTTACCTAAACCAATTTTGCCAAGAATAGATTCTGAGCCCCCAAACTGGTTAAGGATACGATCAAAGGCCGCTATTATCATAAAGGCCATCATGATATAGACAATAATTTCATTAATACCCATTAGCCGAACTCCTACTCAATATAAAATTAAACTTGCTTGTTAGTTTATTAAGAGGTTAATGCATCTTGATAAACTGCAATTACTTGCTCTTTTGTTACTGTCCGTGGATTAGTTGTTAAACAGATATCTTGCATAGCCGCTTCGGCAAGCTGTGGGATATCATCAAGAGACCCTCCGAAATCTCCTAATTTCTTACAAAGGCCAACATCATATATAAGCTGTTGTACTGCTTTAATAGTGTCTTCTGCTTCTATTTGCTTACAGGTTAATGCATGACCAATTTCAGCATATTCTTTTTTACATACTAATTGGTTAAAGCGCATAACAGCTGGCAACATAATGGCATTACACAAACCATGAGGAATATGATATTTAGCACCAATCTGGTGTGCCATTGCATGACATAAACCAAGCCCGCCATTAGAGAAAGCCATACCAGACATATAAGAGGCAAGCATCATTGATTCACGAGCAGGTATATCATTGCCTTGACCTACTGCATGGGGTAATGCTTCACCAATCAAGGTAATTGCTCTATAAGCAAAGCCCTTAGTTAGGGGAGTTGCATGACAGGCTACATAGGTTTCAATGGCGTGCGTGAGTGCATCTATACCTGTAATTGCAGTGATTTCAGAAGGAACACCTAAAGTAAGGCAAGCATCAATAATGGCTAAATCAGGTATTAGTTGCGGATGAACGAGTACTTGTTTGACATTATTGGTTGTATCAGTAATAACTGCAATATTCGTTGCTTCTGATCCAGTTCCTGCTGTGGTAGGAATAGCGATCAGTGGTAGACGTTTTTTTAACTTAATTGCTTTATTGGCTAAGCTCTCAATAGGTAAATCGACATTAGCGGCTAACATAGCAGTTACTTTAGCGGCATCCAAAACAGAGCCACCGCCTAATGCCAGTACACTATCACATTGTGCTGCAAGCAGTTGTTTAGCTGCTTCTTCAACTATTTGAGTAGTTGGTTCACCACCTGCATAGGTAATGATTTCGTATTTAATATTGGCGCCTTCTAAAGAGCGATATAAGCCTTCATCAATGCCTTGTTTGTATAGGAAACCATCAACCATCACAAACACACATTTAAGGTCTTGCTCTGCCATTGCTTCACCACAACGTGCTAACGCGCCTGCACCAATAAAGGTTTGTGGTGGTACGGTAAATTCACGTACAGACTTGGCATTAATTAGATCAAGTGCACGATAAATTATATGGCTGACTTCGTTAATCTGCATGATTATCCTCCATTCCACAAACGGCAATGGCTAAGGGTGTAATGAAGATAGGCAGGGTAGGTAGTATTACTTTCTGTTCAGGAAATGCTTGGCTGAATAGAACTCCTACACCAGGTAGTGCACAAGAACCACCTGATAAATAAATTTCTTCGACTGGGTATTGTTGTAAATGATCGCGCACAATATCAGTCATTTTTTCAAAAACAGGACGTACAATAGGCCAAATCTCTGTACCTTGCTGTTTTTTCTTTGTTTCTGCTTGTTCAATGGGTAGATTAAGGTTGCCTGCTAATGTCAGGGAAACATGATGGCCACCTGTGGCCTCATCACCTGAATAAACAACTTTACCATTTTTAATAACAGCGATGCCTGTCGTTCCACCACCAATATCGACTACAGCCGCACTTTTTAGATGCAACATATTAGCAACCGCGGATGGCTCATCAATTACGTGAGTTACTTCCAAGCCAGCTGCTTCTAAAACATTGACGGAGATTCTGGGGTCTGTTCCAGGAGGAAAAGAGGTTGAGGCTTTGCTAAATTCAACACCCAATTGCTCTTGTAGGCTAGCAAGTTGTTTTTTAACAATTGATACAGCCCCAAAGAAATCCCAAACGATACCATCACGTACTACATCAGCCTGATCGAGGCGCGTAGCTATTGGATTAGCATCTTTGTCTATAACGATTGACACAATATTACAAGTACCCAAATCGATACCTAGAAACCACTCTTTAAGCGGTTGCTCTGGTTTTTTATCAGCTTCATGTAGTTGCTTCTCCGCTAGTTGTAAGCGGTGATTTAACCATTGATCGATATCTCTTTGGGACATGATTTTTCCTTATTACACAATACGGAAATGTTCGGTTAATACACAACGACGTAACCGTACAAAGGTACGTGCGCAAGTTACGCCTTCACCTGTAGGGGTAGTAATCGTCATTGTTGTCCAACCTTCACCACCAAAACCTAAACCAGCAATACAAGGACCATTTTTAACAAAGATACTGGTATCGATAGCGTTAGCCATACGATCTAAGTTATCTAAGTTACGTGAATGCATGGACGCTGTATGGTGGCAACCACCTTCAAGTTTTACGGCTAAATCAATTGCTTGATTAACATCTCTAGCACGTACAATAGGTAGTACTGGCATCATCAATTCAGTAATAGCAAAAGGATGGTCAGCAGGTGTTTCAACAATCAACAAACGCGTGCTTTCTGGAACTTTTAAACCAATAGCGGCAGCGATTTTATAAGCATCACGTCCTACCCAATCACGGCTTACTGTACCTCTACCTTGTTCATCAATTTTAGGTAGTAGTAAAGGTTGTAATTGTTTGGCTTGTTCTGCTGTTAATAGCACGGCTTTGTAACGTTGCATAGCTGCAATTAGTTGATCAGCTACTGAATCAACAACAATAACTACTTTTTCATCAGCACAAATAATATTGTTATCAAAAGAGGCACCGTAAACAATTTTATCGGCAGCTCTATCAATATCAGCTGTTTCATCTACCACGGCAGGAGGGTTACCAGCACCAGCGGCGATAAGACGTTTATTAGTATGCTTGCGAGCAGATTCCACAACAGCATCACCGCCTGTAACAACTAGTAAACCAATGCCTGAATATTTGAATAAACGTTGTGCTGTTTCAATATCAGGGTTTGCTACAGTGACCACAAGGTTAGCTGGGCCGCCAGCAGCAACTACCGCTTCGTTAATAACCGTAATAGCACGTTGAGATACTTTTTTAGCAGCAGGGTGGGGGGCAAAAACAACACTGTTACCCGCAGCAATCATACTGATAGAGTTATTAATAACAGTTGCAGCAGGGTTAGTAGAAGGAGTCACTGAAGCTACTACACCCCAAGGTGCATTCTCTGTTAAAGTAAGACCATTGTCACCTGTTAATACTTCTGGTCTTAAGCATTCTGTGCCAGGTGTTTCACGTGCTTGTAATAAATTCTTAGCTGTTTTGTCATCAACACGACCCATGCCTGTTTCAGCCACAGCTATTTCTGCTAATTCTCTAGCGTATTTCTCGCCTGCTTGGCGTATAGCAGCAATGGCAAGGTTACGCATTTTTACAGTTTTTAATGCAGTTTGTGCTTCTCCTGCAGCAGCAACAGCATCATCTAATTCGTTAAATACGCCTGCAGCGATTTGTTGTGATGCAGCGGATGTTGGTTTGTTAGGCTGACCACTACCCATAGAAGTCAGTACCGCTCTGACTACTTGTTCAATTTCTTTAGGATTTATGTCCACTGTATACCTCACTTATGGTAGAAAACTTTACCATTAAGAACAGCTTCATCTACAATACCTACGATACTAGCATCTACAGGCGCTTCAATACCGTTAACAGTATGGATAGTTTTACGAGCTGCGCTACCACTAACAACCAAGACCCACTCACCATCGCCTGCGCCCACAGAATCGGTAGCGACAAGCCGTTCACCTTCTGGTAAACCGTTTTTATCTATCATGTCTACAAGCAGTAGGCGTTCTTGCTCAAACCCAGCAAGTTTTACGGTACTAACAACTTGTCCTACGACAACGGCTAATCTCATGAGTCCTCCTTTATTGCTATGTTACAAAGGCAACAGCAAACAGCACTGCGTTGTTGGGCTAATAATTAGTACAACAATACCTTTTGTAGCACGCAATACATTAAAACCAATTGGATAATAGAGGTGTGGAATTATTATTAATAAAACACACACCTCAATTCGGGTGAGTTGTTGCTCAGTCCAATGGTTTCTCAGCAGACATTTTGATTGGGAAGATGTCTTCCAAATCGCCATGTGGGCGTGGGATAACGTGAACTGCAATTAACTCACCACCAACACGTTGTGCAGCTGCTGCACCAGCGTCTGTTGCTGCTTTACAAGCTGCTACATCACCACGTACCATTGCAGTTACTAAACCACCACCAATTTGTTTGTAACCAACTAGTTTAACTCTAGCTGCTTTCACCATGGCATCAGAGGCTTCAATTAACGCCACTAAACCTTTGGTTTCAATAATGCCTAAAGCTTCCATTATAAATTCCTCTCAGTTAGCCTCCCGTTATGGGAGTTAATACAAGTGGCAAGCCACCCAGTTAATCTTTTTATAGAAGTTCTAACTATCCTATAAAAAGTGGTAATCGCGTTTTTTACAAATAAAACGCCATATTTCTTATTTAACACGCATTTTGGTAGCAAGCATGGCTACTTGAACCATATCTTGCCAACTACAACCGCGTGATAAATCATGCATAGAACCATTTAATCCTTGAATAAGTGGACCAATGGCTTCGTATTTACCTAATCGTTGTGCAATCTTATAACCAATGTTACCTGCTTCTAAAGAAGGGAAGATCAACACATTGGCTTTACCTGCAACTTGGCTATCAGGTGCTTTTTGCTTAGCAACACTGTCTACCATTGCTGCATCAAACTGAAGCTCGCCATCAACTGCTAAGTTGGGCATACGTTCGCGTACAATATCTGTTGCTAATTGCACATTACTGACTGCTTCATGTTTAGCACTGCCTTTAGTGGAAAACGATAACATTGCCACACGGGCAGTTTGTTCTGTTATTGCTTCAAAACTTTGCGCAGTACTAATTGCAATGTCTGCCAACTGCGCCCCTGTGGGTTGTGGAACAACCCCGCAGTCGGCAAATCCTAGGATTTGATCTCCCTCTGGAGAGATCATAATCATAATTGAAGATAATGTTTTGTTATTAGGTGCCAAACCTAATACACGTAATCCAGCTCTCAATACACTAGAAGTGGAGGAGAGGTTGCCAGCAATACAATAATCACTTTTACCTGTAGCGATCATCGCTGCGCCAAACCATAGTGGATCCTTAATATTTTTCTTAAGGTCTTCTATTGGTTTATCTGGCATACGTTGTGCTAAATAGGCTGTAAATTCAGGTAACCATTCTGATGTGGCTGGATCAATAATATTTAATTGATTAAAAGGTAAATCATGTTGCTCACATAAATTACGCAAATCAGCAGGGTTAGCTAACAACCAAGGATAGCCTAATTGCTGTTGCTGTATATAAATAGCAGCTTGAATTGCTCTGATATCTACTGCATCAGGAAATACAATCCAGCTTGGATTAGCTTTTGCTTGCTGTTGGCAGCGTTCAATAAGGTTCATTATTGGGCTCCCAATTTAGCGCGTAACATTTCTGTAGTAGGCCATTCTTTACCTGTTTCATGGAGTACACATAACAGCATTAATACATAAACTGCACTGGATAACCGATTTAAACCTTGCATAAGGTCAGGTCTTGAAACCACTAAATCACGATCAATAAAAATGGAAGCCGCAGAGGTTTCAGTTTCACGAATCTCAGTACGTAACAAGTTCAATAAACAAGCATTACGACCATGTTCTACTGCGGGCACAATATGATCGTGTCCGATGTATTTAAGTGGTTGATGAGAAAGTTTATGGATGGCTTTTTCATCTAACCCAGCAATCATAAAATCAGTTAATGTTTCATTTAATACATCCGCTCGCATAATATTACCTAACACGGAGCGAATATCTGCTAACCAAATTTGTGGTTCAGCAGTTACTTCAATTTGCAACCAAACAGCCATAGCAATACAGCTGTCTAATTTAGCTCTAAAAGCTAAACGAGGATCAGATTTAGACACTAAAGTGTGCGCATTTAAGTGTGTCAGCGTGTCTGGTTTTTTGGCAACAGCTTGATGGCAAAGCTGACATTCAGCAGCAACATGCCCCTGTTGACTGGTTAAACCATGTACCTGTTTCAATTTAGGTTGATAAGTACTGTCGTTATTGGTTGGTCTGTCTTCTATTGATTCAACAAATAACCGTCCTTGTTCATCATGAAATTTCACTACTAAATGATGATCAGTAATCAAACCACGAGCAGCAGGCGTTAGTTTGCAATCAGCAGGTAAGCGAATTTCAGTACCATCGCTTAGGCTGTAGTTTGCTCTTAGCCAGTCTTCTGTTATAAAGTTACTCATGATTATTCTCCATGACGCAACTATTGGTCTTGCCAATTAGCAGGCCATGAAACATACACAAAACGAACTTTAGTAGGTGTACCAAATTGAATAGAAGAACCTTTAGGAATAAAGATTAAATCTCCCGCTTTGGCTACTTTAACTTCATTGTTGTGACAAATATGTAACTCACCTTCCAGTACAATATTTATTTCATCGTAGTTTAGAGTCCATGGGAAAAAAGCATTTTCCCAAGCCATATAACCAGCAGCCATATTACTGTTATCAGCAGCACCGATCATATCAGCAATACCTACTTGTTTTTCTATGCCTGCACCTTCAAAGATTTCTAATTTAGCCATATTGCCTTTTACTAACTTAACAGCTGAAGGTTTTTGGTTAGCAGTTTTAGGGGCAGCAGTATGTTTGTTTTCTTGTACAGCTTTACAAACTAATTGATCTATTAGTGCATCGCTAATCATGGCACCTTTAGGTAATTGTTCAATAATGGCTTGTCTAATAACTTTAAGTTCTGTTTCACTTAATGAAGAAGAGCATTTTTGTGCATTAGGTTTAGCTGCTGGAGGGCTATTTTTGTCTACTATGCGGATACCTAATTGTTCTGCCACCTCTTTTGCTTCAGGCGTGATAATGCAATTCGTTAAGCTAACCTCAATTTCAGATTGCCCTTTAGCTTTAATCTCGCGGATATTGTCAGCTGTAATTAATTGTTTACTCATTGCGCTTTCCTCTTAGATGGCACATCCTGCTCAAGAAATGTTGCTAAAGCTTGAACACTAGTTGGATCTTGTGTGCAGATTTCAAAAATAGGTTCTTTTAAGCCATGCTCTAACAGCATTTGTTTTATTGCAGGAACATCAACATTAGGTAGATCTATTTTGGTAATAACAGTAATAAGACGTTTGTTTTGATAAACTTCAAGTAGTCCTGTGGGCATACGACAAATAGGATCGTCTGCAGCGTGGACATAAATAATGGTTTCTGCTTCAGTAGTAGTGCTAATTAGCGCACGGTATAGGCGAGGGTGGTTAAAAAACTCACCTGGAGTATCCACGCCACCTTGTTGATCAAAAGCTATAGCTTGAGTTTTAACCGCTAAGCTATAGTCGTCATTGAGTGCATTAAACAAAGATGTTTTACCTGCACCAACGGGACCAACTAACACGTAGCGCTGTTGTAACATGGTTAGCTCCTAGTTACTGTACAGACAGCATAACCCAAAGCTGTGCCTAGGTTACGTATTGTGTGATTGAGTGCTTCTTCAACAGCACCCACTGAACCATAAATTACTAAGGCGCCACTAAAGCGATCAAGAAAACCTATTTCCACATTGGCAGCTTTGGTTGCAAAGTCACCTGCAATCATAGCGGTTTCACTAGGGGTTAATGTCATAATGCCAATGGCTTCAGCATCAGGTACGCCAATTTTCTGTGCTAAATCTTTTCCAGGATGAGCAATAAGATGCGCCAATGTGACTTGTTTACCAGGCACAAATTCTTGGATAATTCTCGTTTGGGTCTTCTCAATATCCATCATTACCTCCTAAGATGTAATGAGCTTAACAAGTAAATTCGCACAGCGAATATCAAAAATTGGCAATTAATTTATAAAATTGTGCTAAGTCATTTTTATTGTGTATTAAGTTATTTTTGTTGTGTGTCTAGCATGCTCTAAAGTACTTTTTATTAATATTAGCCAATTGTCTTATTTATAGAAAAAATAGGTTTTATCCCTTTTCTATAAGTTTCAATATAGAGCAAAATTGTGTATTTAGCCACACTATTTGACGAGGTTTTATTTAAGTGATTGAAAGAATAATAATTAGTATTTTGTACAAGTATTAGCTAAGGCTAGTATTAAATAACACTAGCCTAAATAGCCAACAAATTAGTTTTGTTTGGCTCGGCGTACAGTAATACTTTCTCCACCAATTCCCCAATTATCTTGGTTAATTTCATCAATAACAACTACAGTGGTAGCAGGATTTTTATTAAGTACAGTGGCTAGTAACTCTGTGACCCCTTTAATTAGTTCAGCTTTTTGTTCTTTGCTAGGGGCTTCATTACCGCCTGTTACTTTGATATTAACGTATGGCATGTTGTTTCTCCTTCGATAGTTGAATGTAGATACTTCTTATATATTTAAAAATAAGCAAAATAGCAGCAATAAATAAACTTATTGCTGATAATATAAAGGCCAACTCAAAACCCTGATTATGGGAAATTAATCCTGTAATAAAAGGCCCTATAATCTGCCCAATGCCATAAACACCTGTTAATAGCGCAATAGTGTAGGCGCTGGGCTTGCCACTTAAAGCAATACCGTATTGCAGAGCAAGTACAGTAATACCCATAAAAGTGCCACCTAATAGCAATGCGCCTAACAAGATAATAGCAGGCGAATGCGTAATAATAGGTAAAACTACACCAATGGCTTGCAACAAAAAAGCGAGTATTAACATAGGTTGATAACCTTTTTTTGCTGCGTAACGCCAAAGTGGGGCACTTAATGCAGCAGCAATGCCTGTTATTATCCACGCTGTACTCGCTAGGGTGGCTGATTGAGTGGTAGTTTTTACCAATGATACTAGAAATGTAGTACCAATAATGTAGCCAAAGCCCTCTAAAAAATAGATAAATAGCAATAAATAATAACCACTTTGTACTTTTTGTGGCACAGTTGTGGTTGAACTGTTGTTAAAGTTTAGTGAAAAGTTTTTAGCAGGGCGTAAATAGGTTAATGCTACTAGCATTAAAGGGATACACAGCAATGCAGTAGCTATCCATGCACCATTAACGCCTATGCTATGCACTAAAGGCTGACTACTTAGTCCACTTAATGCAATACCTACACCCACACCACTATAAAGGATACCTGCTAGTATAGGTTTATTAATAGTTGCTAAGGTATCTAATACAATCGCAGAACATAAAACAAAACAAGCCCCCGAAGCAATGCCTGCTATAAAGCGTATAATATTCCATAGGTAAACTTGTTCTGCGAGTCCCATAGCTAAAGTGGTTAAAAAGCTGAGGCATAGGAAAAAGCTCAGGAATAGATAACGGCGTAATCCAGCTTTTTCCTTAAACATAGCCAGTACCCCAAGTAAATAACCTGTATAGTTCCAAGCAGCAATTGTTCCTACTGCTTTTTCATTTAACTGATAACTATGCATCATATAAGGTAATAGAGCAGTATAAGCGAAACGTCCAATGCCCATTACTATAATAAGTACACAAAACCCACCCAGCGTTTGCAGTAAGCCATTTTTATATAATGGGTTCACGATGAAATCCTATACAGAAATTATTTTTAAAAGCTTATTAATTGTTTTATAGGCTCATTCTAGTTAAAATAATATTTCAAGTAAATTGAATAAAATTGAAGTTTATATTCAATTTTGGAGAATATAAAGTGGAATTATCTGATTTAAAAACATTAATAGCGGTTGTTGAGCAGGGTGGAATAACACGAGCTGCAAAATATCTCAATAGAGTACCCTCAAGTATCACAACCAGAATAATGCAACTAGAGGATAATCTTGGGGTACAGTTGTTTATTCGAGAAGGTAAGCGGCTATTAACTACGGATAAAGGACAGTTATTGTATAACTATGCTAAACAAATTATTGAATTAGCAATGGAAGCAGAACTACAAATAAAAAGCTCACTACCTAAAGGTAAACTACGTATTGGTGCTATGGAAAGTACAGCAGCGGCGAGGCTACCTAACTTATTAGCAAAATTACATTTACAGTATCCACAAATAGAGTTAGAACTTACAACAGGTACTAGTCATTCATTGTATCAAGGATTACTAGCTAATCAGTTAGATGCAGTATTTATTGCAGATACACCAAAAGATAATCGATTGGATAAACAAGGAGTTTTTAAGGAACAACTGGTCATTGTTGCACCTAAAGATCATGCTGCTATTAATACGCCACAAGATATTCACAAAAAAACGTTATTAGTATTTAAAGATGGTTGCTCTTATCGTGATAGGTTAGTTACGTGGTTTGTAGAGCACGATGTAAAACCTGAACGTATCGCAGAATTATCTTCTTATCATGCTATTTTAGGTGGTGTATCTGCAGGAATGGGAATTGGTATTGTTCCTGAAGCTGTGCTTAAATTATTTCCAGATAAACAAACCTTAAGTGTTCATCAATTATCTAAATCTATTGGCAGTGCAATAACAGATTTAGTGTGGAGAAAAGGCATGTTATCCGCTAATATTTCAGCATTGCAATCATGTTTAACCTATTAATTTATAATTGAGCTTAATTGAAAAATGAGAGAAATGATTAGCAAAATAATAATGCTATCTTTGTTTTGTTAACTTGATTAGCATGGTGGTTGAGTAGCCTTGCCAATAAAAATAATGTAATAGGAGTTACTTTGTGAAGTCTACTGAAGCTTTAATAGTTATTCATGCAGAAACAGATTCAATAGGTAATTTAGCAGATATATTACCTGAGTTAGGTATTACTTATAAGGTGGTAACTGTTACTGATAATTTACCAGAACCTGATGAGCTACAGTTACTCATTTTATTGGGTAGTCCTGCGTCCGCTTACGATCATCGCTTAGCTTGGATTCCTAAAGAATTAAATTGGCTTAAGCAGGTACAACAGAAGAATATTCCGACTTTAGGAATTTGTTTTGGTGCACAAATATTAACCCGCGCATTAGATGGTCAGGTTTTTAAAAATAGTCAACCAGAGTTAGGTTGGACTGATATCAATAGTGTGAATGATAGTTGGCAACATACAGGCCCTTGGTTTAATTTTCATTATGATGCATTCACTGCCCCTAAAAGTGCTATATTATTGGCGGAAAATGATATAGCACAGCAGGCCTATAGTTATGGAAAGGCTTTAGCTGTACAGTTTCACCCTGAAATGTGTACTACAATGTTCGATTGTTGGATGAAAGAATGGCAAAGTAGTGAAGGGGGTAGAAAGTTTTTAGTGAAATTGGCTGATTTGCCAGAACAATGGCGTCAAGAAACTGCTGCTAGAGAAATAACCAATCGTCAAAACTTCAAACAATTATTAATAACGTTTTTAAAGAATATTTAACTAACAAGAGACTCAAAAATGACAAAATTAACAGTAAATGATTGGCAAGACCGTGCTAAAAATTTAATCATAGAAGGTAGAGCTTTTATAAATGGCGAGTATATGGCTGCAGAAAGTGGTCAAACTTTTGAGTGTATTAGCCCAATAGATGGCATTAAATTAGCAGATGTTGCCAGTTGTGATATTACAGATGCCAATAAAGCTGTTACTAATGCCAGAGAAACCTTTGAATCTGGTGTTTGGTCGCAACTACCTCCAACCAAAAGGCAGGCTATTTTAATTCGTTTTGCTGATCTAATAAAAGCTAATAAAGAAGAATTGGCATTATTAGAAACCTTAGATATGGGAAAACCTATTAGTGATTCTTTAGCTATAGATATTCCTGGCTCTGCTAAGTCAATTCGATGGATGGCAGAAGCAATTGATAAAGTGTACGGAGAAGTCGCTGCTACGCCAGAAGATCAACTTGGGTTAGTGACCAGAGAACCAGTTGGCGTTGTGGCAGCTATTGTACCTTGGAACTTCCCGATGATGATGGCCTGTTGGAAACTAGGGCCTGCATTGGCTACTGGTAATTCGGTTATTTTAAAGCCTTCTGAAAAGTCACCATTAACCGCTATTCGTGTAGCACAATTAGCTATTGAAGCAGGTATTCCTAAAGGTGTGTTTAATGTGTTACCTGGTTATGGTCACACGGTAGGTAAAGCGTTAGCCTTACATATGGATGTGGATACGTTAGTATTTACAGGCTCTACCAAAACCGCTAAACAGCTAATGATTTATGCGGGCGAATCTAATATGAAACGTGTTTGGTTAGAGGCGGGAGGTAAGAGTCCACATATCATATTTGCCGATGCACCTGATTTAAAAGAAGCGGCACAAGCTGCTGCTACAGCCATTGCTTTTAATCAGGGAGAGGTATGTACAGCAGGCTCTCGATTATTGATAGAGCGCTCTATTAAAGATCAGTTTATGCCATTATTGTTAAAGGCTATTAAGTCATGGCGACCAGGTAATCCATTAGACCCTGCCACTAATATAGGGGCATTAGCAGATGCTACCCAAATGAAAACAGTTATGTCCTATATAGAAGCAGGTAAGAAAGAAGGGGCTAAATTGCTATTAGGTGGACAACGTATTGCTGAGGAAACAGGTGGCATGTACGTAGAACCGACTATTTTTGATAATGTTAGCAATGAAATGAAAATTGCTAAAGAAGAGATTTTTGGGCCAGTACTCTCTATTATTACATTTGATACTGTTGAAGAAGCTGTGAAAATTGCTAATGATACTCAATATGGCTTAGCAGCGGCATTGTGGACAGCTAACTTATCTAAAGCTCACCGCGTAGCACGTGCATTGAGAGCAGGTAGTGTATGGGTAAACCAATATGATGGTGGTGATATGACAGCGCCTTTTGGTGGCTATAAACAATCAGGTAAGGGACGTGATAAATCACTGCATGCTTTTGATAAATACACTGAAGTAAAAGCTACATGGATTAAACTATAAATTTTTAATGGTAATAAAAAAAGCTCTACTAAAAAGTAGAGCTTTTATTTTAAATTACTTAAGTAATTCAATAATGCCTTGGCTTTCTAATTCAGCAATTTTTTCATCAGATAAACCAAGATGCCTTTTTAATACATCCTTAGTATGTTCACCTAAACGAGGTGGGGTAAGTTCATAAGTTACAGGCGTACCTGAAAGTTTAAGTGGGCAACCAACCATTGTATAGTCAGTACGTAATGGATGAGGCATATTAACTTTCATACCACGTGCTTCAATTTGTGGTTCAGCCATTGCTTGCCCTACATCGTTAATAGCACCAACAGGTACTTTAGCAGGGTAAATGGCCGCTACCCATTCATCGGCTGTTTTAGAAAGGAAGTGTTTAGAGAGTAACTCTACAATCTCCGCACGGTGCTCCACACGTGCTGCATTAGTAGCAAAGCGTGGGTCTTGTGGTAAATCAGGTAAACCAATGGCTTTAGACAATGAAACAAATTGACTATCATTACCACAGGCAATAATAAAGTCTCTATCAGAGGCACGAAATACTTGATAAGGAACGATATTAGCGTGTGCATTACCATAACGACCAGGGACTTTATTAGAGGTTAAGTAATTCATACCTTGGTTAGCTAACATAGCCACTTGTGTATCTAACAATGCAACATCAACATATTGTCCTTTGCCTGTTTTTTCACGGCTATAAAGGGCGGCTTCAATGCCTACTGCTGCGTACATACCTGTCATTAAGTCTGCTACTGCAACACCAGCTTTTTGAGGGCCACCACCTGGCAAATCGTCACGTTCCCCTGTAATACTCATTAAACCACCAAGCCCTTGAATGATAAAATCATAACCAGGTTCGTTAGCACGAGGGCCAGTTTGACCAAAGCCAGTGATTGAACAATAAATAAGTCTTGGGTTTAGCTTAGAGAGATCATCAAAACCAAGACCATATTTCGCTAAGTCGCCTACTTTATAATTTTCAATTAACACATCTACTTCACAAGCCAATTTACGGATTAACTCTTGACCTTCTGGAGAGGCTATATTAACTGAAACAGATTGTTTACCTCGATTGGCAGACATATAGTATGATGATTCTTTGGTTTTATTACCATTATCATCTGTCATATAAGGAGGCCCCCAACCACGGGTATCATCTCCATGAACGGGTCGTTCAATCTTGATAACTTCTGCTCCTAAATCGGCGAGAAGTTGACCACACCAAGGACCTGCTAAAACTCGACTCATGTCAAGGACACGAACTCCTGCTAATGCTCCCATCACTATACCTCTTTTGTTTTTGTTTAAACGCGTTCAATAACCATAGCTAACCCTTGACCAACCCCAATACATAAACTAATCACCGCATAACGTTGACCAGTACGTTGTAGTTGTCTTGCTACCGTTAAAGCTAAACGACCTCCCGATGCTCCCAAAGGATGACCTACTGCAATCGCTCCACCATTAGGATTCACTCGTGAATCATCTAAAGCTACATCCAGTCCTTTTAAACAGGATAACACTTGGCTTGCAAATGCTTCATTGATCTCGATAATGTCCATATCATTTAAGGTTAAACCCGCACGGGCTACTGCTTTTTTAATCGCTTCTACAGGGCCTACACCCATAATACGTGGTTCTACACCTGCCGCTGCCGCTGATAAAATACGTGCTATTGGTTTAACGCCACGTTGTTCACCAATTTCTTGGTTACCAATTAGTAAAGCTGCTGCACCATCGTTAACACCAGAAGCATTACCCGCTGTGACTACACCACCTTCAAATAAGGATCTTAGTTTTGATAATGATTCAAAATCAGAGCTAGGACGTGGATGCTCATCTTCAGTGATGATTTTTGGTGGTGTCTTTTTACCTGTAGACACTTCTACAGGACAAATTTCATCTTTAAAGAAACCAGCCTGACGAGCGGCTTCGTATTTAGCCTGTGATGCCGCAGCAAATCTATCTGCTTGTTCACGACTAATGCCAAACTCTTTAGCAACGTTATCACCTGTTTCTGGCATGCTGTCATTACCATACTTAGCCACTAAACGTGGATTAGGGAAACGTGAACCGATGGTTGTATCGTAAATGATGGCTGCACGGCTGTAAGCTGATTCTGATTTAGGAATAACAAAAGGCGCACGTGACATGCTTTCAACACCACCTGCTAAGTATAAAGCCCCTTCATTACAAGTGATGGCACGAGCCGCATCAATAATGGCCGCTAGACCACTCGCACAAAGACGATTAACGGTTTGGCCTGGTAGCGTGTAAGGTAACCCTGCTACTAATAATGCATTACGCGCTACATTACGAGAATCTTCACCTGCTTGGTTAGTAGAACCTAGAATAACATCTTCAATATCTTCTGCATTGAATTTGCTTTTTTCGATAAGTTGTTGCATAACGCCTGCAACGAGATCATCTGGACGGATGGAAGAGAGTGCACCTGCATGGCGTCCAAATGGTGTACGAAGACCCTCATAAATATAAGCTTTTAGCATTATTTTTCTCCTGAGTTGTAGCTGTAGTAGTGTTGCGAAAGTTCCTTGTTATATAGCAATATGTTTTTAATGTACTTATTTATCGTGATTAACATAATAGTGATTAGATAAATAGTACAAACTTCTTTTGAAAAATGTACTAATTACTTTATCTCTTTGCAATGTTATTAAAAATTTATTTTATTTTTATCACCTTTTTAACCTAATAAATTGACTATTATTTTAATATAAGTATTTGAATTTATATAAGGTTATTTCTTTTTTTGTCAGCCAGGCAAAGGATTTGTTTTTTTATTAGAAATTGCTAAAAATTTCATTATGCGAAATACAATTTTGTTTTTGTTGATTTTTATTAATAATACGGTTTATGATAAGTAAAAATAAAACATCAACTATATGGAATTTTATAATGGCAAAAATAACAAACTGCCTGCCATTCCAGTAGTTGTTTATAACAGAAGTATCTTGAAGGAGGATTGATTTAGTTACTCAGTCGTATTTACATAGATTTGTTAATAGACAGACTACAATTAGCGTGCAAACTTCAACTAAAGATTTTGGTGCTATAAAAATATAAGTATTAATTTTTAAATGTTTAATAGTTAGGAATATTTTTCATTTAATAAATAAGTAAAACAAACAAAACAATCAGCAAATGTTAGGAGATTAACATGATCCGCGACCAAGAAACATTAGATATTTTATTAGACTCTATTCGCAATTTTGTTACGAATGAGTTGATGCCTAGTGAAAATGAAGTAGCAGAAACAGATCAAATTCCTGAACGTATTGTTTCGCAAATGCGTGAAATGGGGCTATTTGGCTTTTGTATCCCTGAAGAGTTTGGTGGCTTAGGTTTAACCATGGAAGAAGAAGTAAATGTCGCTTTCGAGTTAGGTCATACTTCTCCAGCATTCCGCTCTCTTTTTGGTACTAACAACGGCATTGGTTCGCAAGGTATTATTATTGATGGTACACCAGAACAAAAAGAAAAATACTTACCAAAATTAGCAACTGGTGAGTTTATATCTTCGTTCTGTTTAACTGAACCTGATGCTGGTTCAGATGCTGGTTCATTAAAAACTACCGCTAAGCGTGATGGTGATGACTATATTCTTAATGGAACTAAGCGTTTTATTACTAATGCGCCACACGCTGATATTTTTACAGTAATGGCGCGTACTAATCCTGATATTAAAGGGGCAGGTGGTATTTCAGCGTTTGTTGTGGAGCGTGGTACACCAGGCTTAACTGTTGGTAAGCCAGATAAAAAAATGGGCCAAAAAGGTTCTCATACTGCTGACGTGATTTTTGAAAACTGCCGTATTCCAGCTACCCAATTAATTGGTGGTGTGGAAGGTGTTGGTTTTAAAACAGCGATGAAAGTATTGGATAAAGGCCGTTTACATATCGCAGCATTCTCTGTAGGTGTTGCAGAACGTATGTTAAATGATGCTTTACATTATGCTTTAGAACGTAAGCAATTTGGTAAGCCTATTGCTGAGTTCCAATTAATTCAAGCAATGTTAGCCGATAGTAAAGCGGAGATTTACGCTGCTAAATGCATGGTGATTGATGCTGCTCGCAAGCGTGATGAAGGTAAAAATGTTGGTACAGAAGCTTCATGTGCGAAGATGTTTGCAACTGAAACTTGCGGCCGCGTAGCAGATCGAGCGGTTCAAATTCATGGTGGTGCTGGCTATGTTAGTGAATATAGCATTGAACGTTTCTACCGTGATGTGCGTTTATTCCGTATTTATGAAGGAACTACGCAAATTCAACAATTAGTTATTTCAAGAAATATGATTAAAGAGGCCCAAGGCTAAAGAAATCTAAAAAAGGGGTTTGTTGCTCCAGGAAAGGAGCAACAATAATTAAGTTATGGATTTAAACAAAGAGAAAACATAATGACATCTTCAAATAATCCGACAAGTGCGCCTAATACGCCTAATGAACAAGCAAGTAAAATATGGATTCTAGTATTTATATTTTCTTTCTTAGGTTTGTTGGTTGATGGTGCAGATTTATTATTACTTTCATTCAGCTTAAGTTCTTTAGAAGCAGAATGGGGATTAACGCAATTTCAAAAAGGGATGTTAGGTACTTATACACTAGCAGGTATGGCGATTGGTGGTATCTTTGGGGGGTGGCTAGCTGATCGCTTTGGGCGTGTAAAAGTAGTGGTTGCCAGTATCTTAGTATTCTCTATTGGTACTGCTATCCTTGGTGCAACACAAAGTTATTTTCAGTTTGCAGTAATGCGCTTTGTTGCTTCACTAGGACTTGGTGCATTATATGTAGCTTGTAATACCTTGATGGCAGAATACGTACCTACTAAATACCGTACCACCGTGTTAGGAACTTTACAAGCAGGTTGGTCAGTAGGCTATATCGTTGCTTCATTACTAGCAGGTTGGATTATTCCAAACTATGGTTGGCGTTGGTTGTTCTATATTGCAATTATTCCATCGGTTATGGCTGTGGCGATGCAGTTTATTGTACCTGAGCCTCCAGCATGGCGTGCGGCTAAGGCAAAACGTGATGCAGATAAAGCAGCGGGTATTGATAACAGTAATGTTAAAAAAGAAGGCTCACTAAGCTTAATTTTTGCTAACAAAGCTACACGTAATATGTTCTTATTATGGGCAGCTACTGCTGGGTTCTTACAGTTCGGCTACTATGGCGTAAACAACTGGATGCCTAACTACTTAGAAAAAGAATTAGGCATGGCTTTTAAGTCGATGACATTCTTCTTAGTAGGCTCTTATACTGCAATGATTTTAGGTAAAATTTTAGCTGGTATTGCCGCAGATTACTTTGGCCGCCGTGCAGTATATGCATTTGGTGCTATCGGTACAGCTGCATTCTTGCCTATTATCGTATTCTTTAACTCGCCAGGAAATATTATCTATTTAATGGTTGCCTTTGGCTTCCTGTATGGTATTCCTTATGGTGTAAACGCTACTTATATGACTGAGAGTTTTGAAACCAAAATTCGTGGTTCTGCGGTAGGTGGTGCATATAATGTTGGGCGAGCAGGGGCGGCGATTGCTCCCGCTTGTATAGGCTTTATTGCTACCCACTATTCTATTGGTGCAGGATTCCTTGTAATGGGTGCTGCTTACTTTATGTGTGGTCTAATTCCAGCATTATTTATTAAAGATAAGTTATTTGATCCTCAAAAATAACATTTATCTGTTAAGTAGCTTTTATTCAAAAATAACAACTTCAGAATAAAAGCTACTTTAAATATCTAGAAACATAGCTACTACTATTAGCTAATTGTTTATTAAAGGATTTTCAATATATACTTTTAGCCGCTGCTTTTAAAGTTGTGAGTGGCTTTAGTAAATAGTTGTTAAAAAATAAATACAATAAAGAGAATTGAATTATGACGATATCATCAAATACATTATCATCTAACAAATCACCCAATAAGATTTGGATTTTAGTTTTTATCTTTTCTTTTTTAGGACTTCTAGTGGATGGAGCAGATCTATTGCTGTTGTCTTTCAGCTTAAGTTCGTTAGAAGCAGAATGGGGGTTGACCCAATTTGAAAAGGGTATGCTTGGTACATATACCTTAGCAGGTATGTCAATTGGGGGTATTTTAGGAGGTTGGCTTTCTGATCGTTATGGTCGAGTAAAAACAGTGGTAGGAAGTATACTAGTATTTTCAATAGGTACTTCAATATTAGGGGCTACCCAAAGTTATCTACAGTTTGCTGTTATTCGTTTTTTCGCGTCATTTGGCATAGGTGCATTATATATCGCTTGTAATACCTTAATGGCTGAATATGTACCTACTAAATATCGCACTACTGTGTTAGGAACTTTACAAGCTGGTTGGTCAGTAGGCTATATTGTTGCTTCATTATTAGCAGGTTGGATAATTCCAAACTATGGTTGGCGCTGGCTATTCTATATAGCTATTATTCCTGCCGTATTAGCTTTTGCAATGCAATGGATGGTCCCTGAGCCTGAGTCATGGAGAAAAGCACAAGCAGAAAAAGCAGCTAATAAAAATAAACAAACAGATACAAAAAAAGAAAATGCACTTACCCTCATTTTTGCTGATAAAAGCACACGTAAAATGTTTATCTTGTGGTCTATAACAGCAGGCTTCTTACAGTTTGGTTATTACGGGGTTAACAACTGGCTTCCCAATTACCTTGAAAAAGAAATGTCGATGAATTTTAAATCGATGACGTTATTCTTAGTAGGTTCTTATACAGCAATGATTTTAGGTAAAATTATTGCAGGGATGGCTGCGGACTATTTTGGCAGGCGAATTATTTATGCCTTTGGGGCAATTGGTACAGCTGTGTTTTTACCTGTGATTGTTATGTGGCATACGCCTGATAACATTCTTTACTTAATGATTGGTTTTGGTTTCTTATATGGTATCCCCTATGGTGTTAATGCAACCTATATGACGGAGAGTTTTGAAACCAAAATTCGTGGTTCTGCAATGGGTGGCGCTTATAATGTTGGAAAGGTAGGAGCGGCGCTTGCCCCTGCATTTATTGGCTTTGTAGCTACTCATTATTCAATTGGAGCAGGTTTCTTAGTAATGGGTGCTGCTTATTTCTTCTGTGGTTTAATACCTGCATTATTTATTAGAGATAAACTATTTGACCCACAAAAATAATTAATTAATGAAAAAAGCCCACTTTATAGTGGGCTTTTATTAAGATTTTGCAGTATAACCACGATAAGCTAAAGGCATAAAAGCCACCAATAAGGCAAGTATAGCCGTAATACTAACATAATAAGCTGGGGCCATTGCATTATGATGTAACCATGCACCAGTAATCATAGGGGTTAGTCCACCAAAAATGGCGTAAGACAAATTATACGCAAAAGATAACCCTGTAAAACGAATAGCTGGTGGGAAAGCTTTAGTACCAACTATGGGAGCGGTAGCGGTGGAACCTGCAAAAAGTCCCATTAGGCCATAGTTAAAAATTAAAGTACTTGTACTCATATCAGTATGTAGTGAACTATAAAAGTAAAAACTAGTGATAATCAGGCCACCCCATACTATTGAAAGAGTTAAGCGAATACCTAATTTATCACATAAATAGCCCCATAAAACACAGCCTAGGGTTAGTGTTAAAGTAGCTACACAGTTAGCCTGTAGTGAGGTAGTACGATCAATGTGATACATACCCTCTAAAATAATAGAAGGCGTCATTAATATCGTCACTACAATGGTGGTAGAAAGTGCCCATGTTAATATAGCAGTAATAAAACAGGCTGTTTTATGTTGTTTGATAACAGTAAGAATAGGTAACTGAGTGGCTAATGCTTGTTTTGCTGCCATTTCTTTAAAAACAGGCGTTTCTTCTAAAAATCGACGTAAATAAACAGAAATAAAACCAAAGATGCCACCCAACAAAAAGGGGATACGCCAAGCATATTCTTTGACTTCAGCATCAGAAAAATTTTGTTGAATAATAATGGCTACAATTGAACCTAAAAATATTCCACCCGTGATACCTGAAGTAAGTGTACCAACACCCAGTCCATAACGTTGTTTGGGGGTATGTTCAGCAATAAAAACCCATGCTCCCGGCATTTCTCCACCGATGGCAGCACCTTGTAAAATACGCATAATCAGCAATAAAAGAGGGGCTAATATACCTATGGTTTCGTAGGTGGGTAAGCAGCCAATCACAAATGTAGGCAGTGCCATTAAGAAAATACTTAAGGTAAACATGCGCTTGCGACCAATTTTATCGCCAAAATGCGCCATTATTATGCCACCAATAGGGCGTGCTAAATAACCCGCAGCAAATACCCCTAGTGTTTGCATTTGAGCAAAAAATTGGTTTTCACTAGGAAAAAATAATTGGGTAAGAATATTGGTAAAAAAGACAAATATCACAAAGTCATAAAATTCTAAGGTGCCACCTAATGAAGAGAGAGCCAGTGTTTTATAATCACTTTTATTAAGAGGGCGGGCATGGGGTTGTCCATTTATAGGAACATTTGCTGTATTTATCATGGTGATCCAATAAGTCTTATATAAATAAATCTATTTATTATATAAATGCTTTTAATTAAAAGGCTAGGAGGAGAATAGATTTTTGTTGTAATTACTTCCATCTATTATTTTTATTAGCTAGTTTTTGATACTCGTAATTATCAATTCCATTCAGTCTAAAAGGTGTTTTATATACTGTAAATTGAACATGTGGTTGTTGTTTCTTTTGATAAGAACGGTATGTTTTATGGGCGCGTATAGTAAAAGATAGTTGAGGATTATTTGGGCTTTGCCATATTTGTTGCCAGTCATTTTCTGAACTAATGGTAAAGGTTATTTTAACAGGGGTTCCTATAAAATAAGGGAGTATATTGGTAACAGACCATGTTAAAAAAATAGTAGCTCCACCGATACAAATCAAAAATATAATAATAACTAAATTGAGCAATTTAAAACGACGTATATGTTTAATTGATAAAAATATAGCAGCAGTCATTGCTATTAAACAAAACCATGTCTGCATATTATTATCTAATAGTATAGTAGGTGGCTTAATAGCTAATGCTATTGCTGCTATCATCATAAAAATAGTGAGGTATGCAATATGATAAACCTCCTTAGCTCTGTCATAAAACACAAGCGCATACATATCTATATTATCTTTTTCATTACTTGTAGGTGGTTGTGATATGTTTATATGTTTGTTAGTTTTATTCATAAATAACGAAAGCCCAATATTAATATTTGAATTAATCAGTTAATAAAATATTCATTACCTGAACGAAATTGATTCTGTTACTAGGTTCGACCAGTGGCATTTAGGTCAAAGGATGTTTTATATACGGTAAACTTAATATGAGATTGTTGTACTTTATTATAAGTGGGGTATTTAGTTGAGATTCTTCTAGTCGAATATAATTGAGTGTCATCTATACTTTGCGATATTTGTTGTAGATTATCATCTGTTATTATTATAAATGTCATTTGATAGGGTGTTCCAATAAGTTGCGTAAGAATATGGGTTACAGAAAGCATTAGAAAAGATGTTGTGCGGCAATAAGCAAACTGGGAGTAACCCTAATATATATTTTTACAATGCATAAGCCAAATTGTAAATAGTATAGCAATAGTGGTCGCTGATATACACCACTATAACTGGCTACTGTTACCTAATAAAACAGTAGATAGAAGTTTGTATTTATGTTTATAGAAGATTTACTCATGTCATAAGATCCATTTCTAAATTACTTAATTAGTTTTTAATTATCACATAAGATATATATTAAATATATACTTGTTAGAATTAGTATATCTACAGGTTTATTATTATAATAGTTATTTTATAGGCTTTATATATTAAAGTTATTTTAAAGGATTATTAATATAAAGTTAATGCTTAAAAAGCAAACGACACAGTACTACCCACTAGCCAATTTCTTTTGGCAGCAGGCTCATAAAAATAACCATTTTTTTCATTAACAATAACAGAACCTACATAACGTCGATTCAGTAAATTATCAATTCTTACAAAGCCATTAATTGTCCAGCGATCACTACTTTTCCATGTATATCCTGTGTAAGCAGAACTAGTGAAGTAGGATGGTGCAGCTTCAGAGTTATCATCTGTTACATAGATTTTACTCATATATTGACCATCTACACCTATATACCAACCTGTTTCTGGTTGCCATGCGATAGCACCATAGAAGGTTTGTTTAGCAACACCTGGAATAGCGTTATTACTTCTAATTGAGGTAGAAATATTATCGCGGTAGTAGGCATCTATCCATGTATAAGATACTTGTGTTTTGATATTTTCAGCAAAGTTGTTATTCCAAGCTAATTCAAAACCATTACGACGTGTTTTGCCACCATTTTTATATGTGGTTCTGCCACCGATACTACCTGCTGTAATAATTTCATCCTTTGTATTGATTTGGAATAGGCTAGCGCTGAGCATGCCACGGGGTAACATTATTTTAGTACCAAGCTCATAATTATCACTAACAGAAGGACTAAGGCTTAAATTTAACCCTGCATTACCATCAGGACGATAAGATAATTCAGTAAAAGTAGGGGTTTCAAAGCCTTTAGCATAAGAAGCATAAAGATTAATATCAGAAGTTATGGCATAGCTTAATGCTGCCATTGGTAATATTCTATGGTAGGTTTTAGAACCACTATCATCACCATTGGATAAATACTTATCATTTGATTTAAAACGAACAGTGCTATAGCGAACCCCTGTATCTAGTTTCCACTTAGAAGCTAATTGCCATGCGCTTTGGATATAAGGGTCAATATTATAAAGTTTATTGTTTTCTTTACGTCGTAATTGGCCTTTTTCTCCATAAATAGGATTGCTAGCAGTGCCTATATAGTTTTCATAACCTTTGCGATTATCTTTCATTAAGTCATAAGAAATACCTGAGATTAAAGTAAAAGGTCGATCAGCTAAACTGAGATGGGATGTCCAGCGTAAATCAACACCACCATAATTACGTTGAAAGTCAATTACACCACCTGCATGACCAGCATTTTGTTGCGCACCAAAGGGTATAGATTGATATTGCACATTATCTCTTACCCCATAATAAAGCATGGCCGATAATTGATTATATTCATTTATATTTTGTTCGTATAAAAAGCCACCTTGGGTTTGTGTGGCTTTTTTACGTGTATCGTATTGTTTTGCTTTATCAGCATTTTTAGGATCATGTTTAAATTGTTGGCGTGTTACACCTAAAGGGTCTTGAGCTTTTAAATTAACACTGTTAAGTACAAAACTAACTTTACGATCAGGGTCTACTTGCCAGCTAAATTTGGCATTTTGTAAGTTTTTCTGAGTATCACTATGGTCTCGATAACCAGTGGTTGAAAAGTGGCTACCACTTAATGTGTAATTAAAACTGCCTGTTTCTGTAGGTGTTGTGCCTGTTCCTTTAACACGATTACGATAGGTGTTAAAACTGCCCATGGCGGTGCTACCTTCAACGGTAGGCCGATCAGAACCATCTTCTGTGAAAATTTGGATGACTCCTCCCGAGGAATTACCATACAATGATGAAAAAGGGCCCTTTAATACTTCAATATGGTCAACACTGCCTAAATCAATATTAGAAATTTGCCCTTGGCCATCAGGCATTGAAGCAGGTATACCGTCCACATAAATACGTGTCCCTCTAACTCCAAAAGCAGAACGTGCGCCAGCACCACGTATAGATAATCGTAAGTCTTGCGCATAGTTATTACGATTCTGTATTTGTACCCCTGCAACACCTTGCAGACTTTCAGATAGATTAACTTGTAGCTTACTATCACGAATATCTTTTCCTTCAATAATATCTACCGAAGCAGGCGTGTCAAACACACTGGTATCAGTACGAGTACTGCTAACTTCTATAGTAGGTAACTGTAAATCATCAGCAGCTACTACATAGTCTATTGGTAAAATAATAGGGCATAGTAGATAAATAAAGGTTTTGTTCTTGTTCCGTAATAATTTTTTCATAACATCCATTAAACTTTAAAATTTAGATCTAATCTCTAAGCCACCTACTACAGCATTGCGGACATGTGTTACGCCGCCAGGATTTTTAACATATTGAAGATTGGGACGCACAGACAGCCATTTAGCTATATCAAATGCATAATAAAGCTCTGTGTTATATTCTGTCCTTTGGATAGGTGTGTAACTGGGGTTGTCATAGCCTATCATGCCATTATTAGCTTGATAAATAGCATTAGCTAGCTGTTGTCCTCGTCTTGCTCTCGATCCAGCATCAATCCTTGTTATCGCTAGCCCTAAGCTGTCTTTTGGGCGAAAGTCAAAAGGCCCTTTATAAATCCCACCAATAAACTGACTGTTGGTAATAACATTGGTATTTCTATCATGCATACTTAAGCCAGCAAATAGCACTAAACCTCTAGAAGTATCTTTGCCGTAAGAGGTAATTTGTTGTTGACCCAATAGCCACCAAGCATGCCTACTACCTCTACTTTTTGGTTGGTTGCCTGTTATTGCTATAGGTGAACCAAATTCATCTTTATAAACATCATCTTGATTAGCAGATGTATAGAAATAACCAGCCCTGTATTCTCCTGGCAAACCATTTTCACCCAGTTTAGGTGTCCAAATAAATTCCATAGGGAATAAGGCACCCCGACCACCGCTGCCATTTAATTTAAAGCCATTACTTTTTTCTAATAAAGAAGGATTTTGTTCAAACGCACCTATTTGGAAAGCAAGTTCAGGTGTGAAGTTATATTTTATGTTAGCCGCCCATTGGCCAATAGGGCCGTTATACCAAGAGTTTGTCCAGTTACCCACTTGTGAACCACAAAAGGCTAAATTTTGAAATTCGCAACCTAAAGCAGCAAAGGTATTAAAATCATCTCCAACCCCATAACGACCTGCTTTAATAATCAAGCGATCAAAGAATTTTTGTTGATACCATAAATGACTAAGGCGAACGGTTTGTCCTCTACCATAAATTTCTTGAGTATTCGAAAATTGTCCTGTTCGAGGATCGGATAGGCGGTCGCCTGATAATGATCTACCATTACGTGATGTTATCATTGTTTGAAATTCAGCGTTGGGTAACCCTAGGATTTTCTCTAAGTCTAAATGGCTTACTAATGTCCACTGATCAGCATAACGTGCAGTACGATCATTATTGTAGCCACCGCCTAAATTGGCAGATGCCTCAGATAAATATTCAAAAGAAAACTGATAACCTTTGGCTTCTAAATCTGAACGAACACCGCCCCAATCTCCTAGCATCCAAGGAGAGTCTATATCAAATGGTTTAGCCTGAGCAATTGGGCTAAAAAGAACAGTATGTAATCCTATTGCGACTAATGTTTTTACTAGGTAATTATTAGTTTTTTGCGGTATAGGTATCATAATGTCCCTTTTAGTATCAATTTAATTTAGTCATTGGTTTCTGGTAAGGCGTAAGCAATAATATAGTCGCTGAGTTTAGAACCAAAAGAACCATGACCACCCACCACTAATACAACATATTGACGACCATCTTTACCTTTGTAAGTCATTGGTGTTGCTTGACCACCAGCAGGTAGCCTTGCTTTCCATAATTCTTTACCGTTTGCAACATTGTAACCACGAATATATTGATCTAGTGTGCCACTCATAAAGGCAACACCACCTGCTGTTGTAATAGGGCCACCCATGGCAGGTACTCCTACTGGGAAAGCCATAGGAATAATGGGTGTACTATCGCGTGAAGTACCATTATGGTGTTTCCAAACAACAGAGTAGTCAGTTAAGCTAATGCCAGCAATATCTCCCCAAGATGGTGCTTGGCAAGGGAAGCCTAATTTAGATAGGAAGGGGTGCATAATGACGGCATAAGGTGCCCCTTTATTAAGTTGTAATCCTTGTCCTTCAGACGCTTTTTTAGCATTATCAGCAAGTTCTGATGCAGGTACAAGTTGTGAAACAAAGGCCATGTAATTAGCAGGTGTAAAAATAAGTTGTCTTTCAGGGTCTATTGCAATGCCCATCCAATTAAATATACCCACATTGCCTGGATAGATAAGGCTACCTTGTAAAGAAGGCGGTGTATATTGTCCTTCATAACGCAATGATTTAAAACCAACCCGACAAACTAATTGATCGAAAGGCGTAGCACCCCACATGTCTTTTTCAGTTAAATTGGGGGGTAATAAGTTAAGTGCTGACCTTGGTTGAGTTTTTGAAACCCAATCACCTTCAACTGCACCTTGTGGTGTTTCGATATCGTGGATAGGAACAATCGGCTCGCCTGTTTTACGATTTAATACATATAAACTACCTTGTTTGGTAGGTTGTATTACCGCAGGTTCAACGCCAAGTTTAGTTTGTAAGTCTATTAATACAGGTTGTGCAGGTACATCCATATCCCATAGATCATGGCGCGTAAATTGATAGTTCCAACGAACTTTACCTGTGTCTATATCTAGCGCTACAATGCCAGCACTGTACTTTTCAGCACCTGCGGTACGATCTGCACCATATTGATCAGGCGTTTGATTACCCATAGGCAGGTAAACCATGCCTAATTTTTCATCAGCACTCATTACAGTCCATACATTAGCTGAGTTGCGAGGGTATATTTCTCCTTCAGCAATAGGTTCTGTTTTGTCAGGTTGAGTACTATCCCAATTCCATACTAGATGACCATCATATATATCAAAGGCTCTAATAACCCCTGATGGTTCATCGATAGACTCATCATCGGTAACGTGAGCGCCTACAATAATTAAATTACGTGTAACAACTGCGGGTGAGGTTGGATAGTAGCCACCTGGAGTAAATGGACCAATATTTTTAGTTAAATCCACAGAACCATCATCACCAAAATCGGTACACATTTCTCCTGTATCGGCATTAAGAGCAATTAAGCGTGCGTCGGCGGTAGGTAAAATAATACGACGTGGACAAGAACTATTTTTAACTTTCTCAACAATAGCGTTATCAATACTGTTCGCAGCGGTTAAATCGTTATCTTCGGTAGTTTCTTGATCTTGTGATAAATAGGTATCAGCATCATAGTAAGAAACACCACGGCAAGTCATATGAGCCCAGCCAGCAAAATTTTCAGCACCTTCTAAACTGATTTGTGGGTCATATTCCCAGCGGGTTTTACCTGTTTCTGGTTCTAAAGCTAAAACTCTGCTATGGGGAGTACAAGCATAAAGCAGGCCATTAACTTTTAATGGTGTATTTTCATTAGTAATTTCTACAGGATCTCCTGTAGTAGGCTTATCACCTGTTTGAATACGCCATACTTCTTGTAAATGATGAATATTCTCAGGTGTGATTTGATCAAGAGAAGAGTAGTGTAGACCCGCGTTAGTACCACCATAAGCTATCCAATCATCACTTGCCACCTGGTCAGGGTTAATATAGTTTGCTTTTGGGTTATCTATTACACCTGTAATAGTGGTTTTAGGGTCGGTAAAAAGTGGTGCTATGATAGTAATGGCGCTAAACACTACCGCGATACTAAGTAAAATAGGTAATTTAGGTTTTTTAGTATTTATCTGTAAGGGTTTCCACCACCATGGCAATAACAGTACTACCCCTAGTACAAACCACACCCATAAACGTGGTACGACCAATTGCCACCAGTCTAAACCTACTTCCCACAATCCCCAGCAAGTAGAACCTAGTAAAAATAAAGCAAATAAGATAAGGGCTTCTTCATGATTAAGCGCAATTAAAATACCCGTAGCAATTAACGTAATACCTGCAATTAGATAATAGTAAGAGCCACCTAATGAGACAAGGTCGATACCACCGATGGACAAAAATAATCCCATCAGAATGAAGATTATCCCTGTGGCTATCAGTAATTTATTTTTGCTAAACATTTATTAACCTTCATAAGTTAGTTTGATTTTCTGAAAGGGGGAAAATGATAAATTCAATTTATACTGTAATGATGCTCAGAAATTGAAGGTATTTAAGCGTGTTATTAAAAAACAGTAAATTAACAATAAGTAGCAATTAAAATTTGATTATGCTAGAGAACTTTATCATTGTTTTGCTGTATCTATTTGGGCAATAAAAAGCCAGTTTATCACTGGCTTTTCAACTAAAATGAAAATGATTTATATCTTATTAGGGTCATACTCAAATTTAAGAATAGAACCTGGATTAGCTAATTTTTCAGTAGGCCTACCATTTTCATCTAAAACGGAACCTGTGGAATCTGTAGCAATATAGATTGTTTTTCCATCTGGACTTACTCTTGCTACCCTGTAACGATTAATAGTATGGAAATAAACCTTAATATCTCCTTGGGGTTGAGCTTTGTCCTGACTAAGAGGCAGTTTATATAAAGTACCATTTTTTAAAGAGGTAACTAATAAGCTGTTTTGCCAACTTGTAATAGCTCCTTTAGTGGGATAGTAAGTAATACTGGCTGGCGCTATGGTTGGCCAGCATAAATAAGGTTCACTACTACAATTACCATCGGTAAAGTTATAGCCATCACGCACCGTATAGAAAGTTTTAACAGGCGGTACAAAGTTATCTGCGTGCCATGCACTTTCTTTTTGCGTAGGTACTCCATCTGGAATTACATTAGGATCGTATTTGATATTTTCACAATCATCTGCTTTAGACCAGTTAGCATAAACGTAGGCGTTATCATCTTGGAAGCCAGCAACATGTGGCCAACCATAATTACCACCTGCTTTTAATAAATTAATTTCGTCGTCACTGGAAGGGCCTTGTTCACTTGAATAAAGGTATTGATCTACAAATACCAGTCCTTGTGGATTTCTATGGCCATAAGTGAAAATATGGCTCTTTACTCCATTAATCTTAGGGTTATCGTCTGGAATGCTGCCATCTGGGTTAATACGAAAAACTTTACCCAAATAGTTTTTATAATCTTTATTTTTTATTTCTGCCACGCTGGGAATGTTTTGTGCAGCTATAGGCTTACAATAGTTACCCCATTGGTTATGGCCTAATTCTCCTTTAGATAAATAGAGCTTACCATCAGGGCCAAATAACAGACGGCCACCTTGATGATCATTACCTGCTGGTATACCTTCAATAATGGTATGGGGATTAATTAATTGTTCTTTATTAGCGTTCCAATCTAAACGCACAACTTTCTCTAACTCATCACCTTTATCATTTTTATAGGTATAGGCAACATATACTTGCCCTTTGTTAGCTGTCATATCAGGAGAAAAGGCCATGCCTAAAATACCTTCATGCTGTGGTCCAACAAATACTTCATCGATAGTGGCGGCTACTTTTTTAGCACCTGTTTGGGGATCAACACGAGTAATACGTTTACCATGACGTTCGGTTACCCATAACATATTGTCATGACCCCATAACATTTCCCAAGGTTCATCTAAATTAGTTGTTAACACTGTTCCTTTAAATGGTTCGGCAGTTGCTATGGTTGCTTTCTCAGCACTCCATGCGAATGGACTACAAGTTAGAACAATTGCAGCAGAAATGCCTATAACAGTATTCTTTTTCATAAGATATTCTCTTGTTTAGGTAGTTATACCCTAACAAAATATATAAAGCAGAAACTGCAAACAATTATCAATTGGGTTGATAGCCATGCCATGAAATATTAGTTTTATTTAAATTGCTTCATTATCAAACCCAGTAAAAGTTGTGAAATTAGTAACGGGTTCACGTTCAGTTATTAACTGGTTTTCAGGAGCATTACTGTCCTCATAACCTAACGCCATTCCACATACCAAAATATCATCTTCTGCTATGGGTATATAAGGACGAATAGCTTGATGAAAATTAGCAAAGGCTGCTTGAATACATGTATCTAACCCATAACCTTTCGCAGTTAATACAATATTTTCAATAAATATACCTAGATCAAGATAGCTGCCTGTAGCCATACGCTTATTAAGGCTAAAAAATAACCCAATGGGTGCATCAAAAAATATGAAATTACGTAACATTTGTTGATTGCGTGCTTGTGTATCTTCACGTTTAATGCCCAATGTATCATAAAGGGCATAACCCACTTGGCGGCGGCGGGTTTTATAGGGCTCAAACCAATCTTCTGGATAGTATTGGTATTGAGGGCTAGCTTCTCCCTGTTTGGCAGCAGTAAGTATTGATTGGCTGATTTGTTGTTTAACTTTTCCAGTCACAACATGCACATGCCATGGTTGAATATTACTACCGCTGGGTGCGCGGCTGGCAATTTGTAATATATGTTTTATGGTTTCTTGAGCAACCTGTTTTGGCAGAAAACGCCTAACTGATTTTCTGCTTAGAATAGCGTCATGAACATGCATAAAAACTCCTTATTATTTGGATAGTAGAGTAGCGTGTGTATTTATTGTTTTACCCAGTGAGGAGAGCGTTTCTCTAAAAAGGCATGTAATCCTTCTTGTCCTTCTTTACTTACTCGAATTTTAGCGATGGCTTCTTCTGTATAACGTCTTAATTCAGGTGTAATTTCAGCCGTACCAATTTCTGCAAAAAGTTGTTTGCTTGCTACTTGGGCTGCAGGGCTATTTTGTAAGAGCTGAGTAATCCATTTTTCGGTGAGTGTTGAAAGTTCTTCAGCAGGACAAGATTGCTGGAGTAGTCCTAATTCAGTTGCGCGTTTACCGTTAAAACGTTTTGCGGTTAAGGAGTAGCTAAGAGCCGCTCTTTTTCCCATGCAACGTATAATAAAGGGGCTCATAGTAGCAGGGATTAAGCCAATGCGCACTTCAGAAAGGCAAAAGCTAGCATTATCTGCGCCAATTGCCATATCACAACAAGCAACAAGACCTACTGCACCACCAAAGGCAGCACCTTGAACAACCGCTAAGGTTGGTTTTGGTAAGTGATAGAGTTGATAGAACAATTCTGATAGTAGTTGGGCATCTTTTAAGTTACCTGTTAAATCCAGATTAATAGACTCTTGCATCCACTTTAAATCACCACCACTGCAAAAGTGTTTTCCTTTGCTACGTATTACTAACAATCTAACCTTTGGATCAGAAGAAACTTGTTTAAATGCTGTGGTTAATTCATTAATAAAATCTGCATTGAGGGCATTATTTCGTTCTGGTCTATTTAACCAGAGTGTTGCTACATTACGATTATCTATTTCTAATTGTAGGTAGTTAAATGCTGTCATTATTTTCTCCTTCATCTTCAGTTGCTGAAGATGAGTATATTATTAATACTTACTACTATTTGTTCTATTATGTTATTAAGGTTAATAAGAGTAATGCTAAGTTTAGGGCTTGTAACTATTTTTATACAATACTCAACAGTCGTAATCTACTAGATAACTAATATAACTGTTTATTTATTTTATGTAGAGGTTTGAATAATACAACCATCACTTATTTCTAAAATATGCTCACCGAATAACTCAACATCATCTATATCGTGGGTAATAAGAATAATAGGAATATCAAGCTGTTGTTGCAGTTCATTTATTTCATTTCGTATTTTTTTACGTAAAGCGTGGTCTAGTGCTGAGAATGGTTCATCTAATAACAAAACACTAGGATTAGTAACTAAGGCTCTAGCCATCGCTGTACGTTGTTGTTGTCCGCCAGAAAGCTGATAAGGATAATGATTAGCTAATGCAGATAGTTCAAGTGTTTCTATCCACTTAGTGACTTCTGGAAAATGGGTGCGACGGCTCGGGTTTAATATACCTTTTGTTAGTGAAAAGGCGATATTTTGTTGCACGGTTAAATGAGGAAATAAACTAAAGTTTTGAAATAGATAAGCCAGATTACGCTGTTGTGGTTTAAGGTTAATATTTTGCTTAGAATCAAATAAAATTTTTTCTGTGAGTTTGATTTGACCACTATCTGGTGTTATTAAGCCTGCTATGCTTTTTAGTATCATGGTTTTACCTGCGCCAGAGGGACCAAAAATCACTATACGCTTACTATTAGAGGTAAATTTTACATCCAAGGTAAAGGTATGAGTAGCAGACTTTAATGTCTTCTGAATATCAAGTTCAAGTTGCATAGCGTATTAGTAAGTTACTTTATTGGCTGTTAAACGTTTAGCGAGTAATAATACTACAATACAGACAATAGAAGTAATAATGACGAGTGTATTAGCGATAGCGTCTTGTCCTGCTTGAACAGCTTCGTAGATAGCCACTGATAAGGTTTGTGTCTTACCAGGAATACTCCCAGCAACCATTAAAGTAGCACCAAACTCGCCCAAAGCTCGGGCAAAGGCTAATAATACTCCTGCTAGAATGCCGCGCCATGCTAAAGGCAAGGTTACTCGAAAGAAAATAGCTAATTCAGAAATACCTAATACCCTTGCTGTTTGCTCATATTGTTGATCAATACTTTCAAAGGCTGCCCTAGCAGGTTTAAATATTAACGGAAAGGTAACCACTACTGAAGCAATGACAGCACCTTGCCAAGTGAAGATTAAATTAATATCAAAAACATCTTTCAACCATTGACCAATCCAGCCATTTCTACCTAATAACACCAGTAGATAATAACCTAGCACAGTAGGGGGCATTACCATCGGTAAGGTAAGGATAGTATCTAATAACTCTCTGCCATAAAAGCGTGTACGGGCAAGGATATAGCCCACTGATATTCCCAGTATTAAATTAATGAAGATAGCCCAGCCTGCAACCTTTAAGGAAAGAAAGAGAGCTGACCACGCTATATCCATAATAATTCACTAATTGCCGATAGAAGAGAAACCATATTTAGCCAATATTTGTTGGCCTTCTGTTGATAATACAAACTCAATAAAGTTATTAGCTACTTGATTATGCTTGCTATCTTTTATTTGTGCAATAGGGTAAGTAATAGGAGTGTTTAAAGAGGCTGTTAATAATATTTTTACTTTATCTTGCATAATGGCAACATCGCTACCATACACAAAGCCAACATCAACTTCATCTCGGGCTACATAATCTAATGCTTGGCGGACATTTTGCGTATAAATAAATTTATCTTTTAAAGCTTGCCATTGCCCAGTCTGTTCTAATGCTTCTTGAGTATAGCGTCCTGCTGGTACATTAGCAGGATTACCAACTGCGATACGTTTTACAGTATCTAGGTTAAGATCTGTAAGTTGTTTAATGGTTAATGAGCTTACAAGTGGAGAGATTAATACTAAGGTATTTTTGGTAAAGTCTTTACGGCTTTCAGTATTAATTAATTGTTGTTTTTCAGCCTGATCCATTGTTTCTTGGTCAGCAGAAGCAAATACATCAACAGGAGCACCTTTCGCTATTTGTTGAAGTAGAGTACCTGAGGCTGCAAAATTAAAAAGAATTTGGTCTTCAGGGTAGTTCTTTTCAAATTGAGTAGCAATTTCCTTAAACGCGTTATTTAAGCTAGCTGCTGCGGATACAACAATTTCTGCAGCTTGCACAATTGAAGCGAACGATAAACCAATCACACTAGCCATTAACTGTTTTATTAAGTTTTTGCTAATCATAATGAAATCCGTTTGAATTAAAAAAAGTACCCACCTAACAAGGAAGGATGGGTACTGAGTGAAATACTAAGAACGAGGACGTACTAGTTGCCATGCACGTGTTATATATGTAACAGCAGCAAAGCCACTAAAGACATGAACAAGTCTTGTAAAAGGGAAAATAACAAATAATCCCATTCCCATAAATATATGTAATTTGAAGATGATAGAAGCTTCAGCGATAAAGCTAGCTGCATCACCACGGAAAGTTACAATATGTTGTGCCCAAGTCATTAAAAGCACCATTTCATGACCATCTAAGTGTTGCGAGGATACAACAATAGTACATAGGCCAAGTAATAAGGTAATTAATAACCAAATTAACACTAATTTATCACGCCACGTACTATTGGCTAATAAGCGATCACAGGTAAAGCGACGATGAATTAGGATGACTAATCCTACTAAACACATAACACCCATTATACCACCAGCAGTCATGGCTACTACTTGTTTGAATGAGTGGCTGATGCCAAAGGTATCCCATACAACTACAGGTGTTAGTAAGCCTACTAGATGACCAAAGAAAAGGCCTAAAATACCCACATGGAATAAGATATTACCTAAACGCAATTGACCTGCGTAAAGTAATTGGCTTGATTCACTTTTCCAAGTGTATTGTTCGCGTTCAAAACGAACTAAACAACCTACAATAAAAATACTCATGGCAATATATGGATAGATTCCAAATACAAACTTATCGATATAATTCATTTTGCTTGCCTCTCTAAAGTAGTACTGGCCATACAGGTGTTGGAGCTGTTTATTTGTAAAAGCGGCTCTATACCTTCAGGATTAGGGCCGAATTTTTCTAAAGCTTCATCCATATCCCGTATGGGAGGTGTGGTTAAAGGTTTTGGTTTGACAGGTGAAAGTGATTCTAACACTTGAAAAATACCAGCATACACAGAGTTGTCAGCAGCTAGTTTATTACCAAGATGACTGATAACATCAATAGCTTCACCTAATAGGGCTGTTGCTTTATCTTCATCACAAATAGTTAGAAACTCTAGAAATAATGGTAAATAATCAGGCAGTTCATCTGAAACTAGTTCAAAGCCTGCCGCTTTATATTCTTCCATTAAATCTACCATAGCTTGACCACGAATGCGGTCTTCGCCATGGATATGTTCAAACAAATGCAAAGAATGAGTAGGGGTACGATCAAAAGTTTGTACGTAGTTCTCTTGCAAGGTGATAAGGTCAGTTGTTGTTAACTCAGTTAGCAAGGGCGTTAACTGATGAGTAGCTACTTTCTCATCTGCCAGTAGTTGCTTGATAGTAGGAATACTATCAAGCAAATCCTGTTCAGGATAACAAAGTAATACGGAGATTATTTTGTAAATTGCCATTAGCTATTACTCTCCTTATTTCTATTGGCCTCACGATCTTGCATAGCATCACTAAAGATAATAGGGGAGGCTTTTTTCCTGCCAAATAAGCTAGGTTTACTAACACCATCTGAACAACCATTACCAAAGGTAAAGCCACAAGAACTCTTGTCGTTAAATGCGGCTTCAACCATTTCTTTATGGGAAGTAGGAATAACAAATCTATCCTCATAATTGGCAATAGCCATGATTTGGTACATTTCATCTACTTGGCTAGGCGATAAATGGGTATTTTTTAAAGTAGCTTCATCAGCTTGTTTATCAACAGATTTACTACGCATATAACGACGCATTGCAATCATTGTTTCTAGTGCTTTTAAAACAGGTTCTTCTTTACCCGCTGTTAATAAGTTAGCTAAATAACGTAAAGGAATACGTAAATCTTTAACATCAGGGATAATACCGTTTTCACCAATTAAGCCATTCTCTAAGGCTGATTGAATAGGCGATAAAGGTGGGATATACCAAACCATTGGTAAGGTGCGGTATTCTGGGTGAAGAGGGAATGCAACTTTCCATTCCATTGCCATTTTATAAACAGGTGATTTCTTCGCTGCATCTAACCAGCTTTGAGGAATACCTTGTTTTTGTGCTTCAGCAATCACTACTGGGTCATTAGGGTTTAAAAATATACCTAATTGAGCATCATAAAGATCGTGAGTATTTTCTACAGAAGCGGCTTGTTCAATTTTGTCGGCATCGTATAGCATTACACCAAGGTAACGAATACGACCTACACAGGTTTCAGAACATACTGTTGGTTGACCACCTTCAATACGTGGGTAACAGAAAGTACATTTTTCTGCTTTACCTGATGTCCAGTTATAGTAAATCTTTTTATATGGACAACCAGAAATACACATTCTCCAACCACGACATTTATCTTGGTCAATAAGTACAATACCATCATCTTCACGTTTATAAATAGAACCAGATGGACAACTTGCTATACAAGTTGGGTTTAAACAGTGTTCACATAAACGTGGTAAATACATCATAAAGGTATTTTCAAACGTAGAGTGAATCTCTTTTTGAATACCTTCAAATAACATATCTTTGGCACGCTTCTTAAATTCACCGCCTAAGTCATCTTCCCAGTTTGGACCCCATTCGATTTTGTCCATTTTCTTGCCTGTTAAAACAGAGACAGGGCGGGCAGTAGGTGGGGTTTTTACATCAGGGGCATTTTGTAAACGCTCATAATCATAAGTAAAAGGCTCGTAATACTCATCGATTTGCGGTAAGTTAGGGTTAGCAAAAATATTACCCAATATCTTTAATTTACCACCTTGTTTAGGCTGTAATTTACCACCAGTGAGTACCCAACCACCGTTATATTTTTCTTGGTTTTCCCACTCTTTAGGAAAACCAATACCTGGTTTAGTTTCTACGTTGTTAAACCATGCATATTCCACACCATCACGGCTGGTCCATACGTTTTTACAAGTTACGGAACAGGTGTGACAACCGATACATTTATCAAGGTTTAACACCATGCCGATTTGTGCTCTAATTTTCATCAGCTAATCCTCTTCTCTTATAACTCGACTTTAGGTTGTTGTACGGTATCGGCTTGTTCTAACCAATCAACTTTCTTCATTTTTCTAACCACTACAAACTCATCACGGTTTGAGCCTACTGTACCGTAGTAGTTAAAGCCATAAGCAAGTTGCGCATAACCACCGATCATATGGGTTGGTTTAAGTACTGTACGAGTTACTGAGTTATGGATACCTCCACGTTTACCAGAAACTTCTGCACCTGGAACATTGACGATTTTTTCTTGGGCGTGATACATAAGTGTCATACCTTCAGGTACACGTTGGCTTACAATCGCACGAGCGGTCAATGTACCGTTTAGATTAAAGACTTCAATCCAGTCATTATCAACAATACCCGCTTTTTGAGCATCTATTTCAGATATCCAAACATGTGGACCACCACGTGATAGCGTAAGCATTCTAATGTTGTCTGAATAAGTACTATGGATACCCCATTTTTGGTGAGGTGTAATAAAGTTAAGGACAACTTCTGGATTACCATTACTGTGTTGACCTAACACTTTCTTAGTGGTTTTTAAATCCACAGCAGGTTTATAAACACAAAGCTCTTCACCAAAACTACGCATCCATTGATGATCTTGATAGAACTGCTGACGACCAGTAATAGTACGCCATGGGATAAACTCATGAACGTTGGTATAACCAGCGTTATAGCTTACCTCTTCACTTTCTAAACCTGACCATGTAGGAGAGGAGATAATTTTGCGAGGCTGTGCTTGAATATCTCTAAAACGAATGCTGTCATGCTCACGAGGTTTAGCAAGGTGAGTGTGATCAAGCCCGGTAATTTTAGAGAGGGCATCCCATGCTTTAACGGCAATATGACCATTCGTTTCTGGCGCTAAGGTTAAAATCATTTCAGCTGCATCAATAGCTGTTTCTAATTTAGGTTGGCCTTGTGCTACACCTTCTTGAACTACTTTATTGAGACCGCGCAAGATATCAACTTCATGTTTAGTATCCCAGCTAATACCTTTACCACCATTACCTATTTTTTCTAGTAATGGGCCAATAGAAGTATATTTCTGATAAATAGCACCATAATCACGTTCAACCACCGTCATAGCTGGCATTGTTTTGCCTGGAATTGGCTCACATTCCCCATGTTTCCAGTCTTTAACATCGAATGGCTGGCCTAACTCTTGCGGTGAATCATGCATTAAAGGAGTTAACACTAAGTCTTTTTGTACACCTAAATAATCTTTACCAAGTTCAGAAAATTTCTTAGCAATACCTTTATAAATTTCCCAGTCACTTTTGCTTTGCCATAAAGGTTGCACAGCTTCGCTTAATGGATGAATAAAAGGATGCATATCAGAAGTATTTAAGTCATCTTTTTCATACCAAGTAGCAGTCGGTAATACAATATCACCGTATAGACAAGTAGTAGACATACGGAAGTCAAGTACCACTAATAAGTCTAATTTACCTTCCACAGCAGGACGAACAGTAATTTCGGTAGGTTTAATACAGTTTTCTTCTTCAGAAATAACCGCGTTTTGAGTACCTAGTAAATATTTTAGGAAATATTCATGGCCTTTACCTGAAGAACCTAAAATATTAGAACGCCATACAAACATATTACGTGGGAAGTTAGCAGGATTGTCTGGATCATTACATGACATATCTAAAGAGCCATTTTTTAATCCATTTACTGCATATTGAATAGGATCTTCACCATTTGCATTAGCATGTTTAGTTACTTCTAGTGGGTTAGTGGCTAATTGTGGTGCAGAAGGTAACCAACCCATACGTTCAGCTTTAGCATTGTAATCAATTAAAGCCATCTTGGTGAGTTCGTTGCTGGCAGTAGGTGCAACGATTTCATTAGCACCTAATTTTTCATGACGCCATTGGCTAGTGTGAGCGTAGAAGAAAGATGTACCATTCATTTGACGAGATGGACGATGCCAATCTAAACCAAAGGCTAGGGGAGTCCAACCAGTTTGTGGGCGTAGTTTTTCTTGTCCTACATAGTGAGCCCAACCGCCACCACTTTGTCCAATACAACCACACATCATTAGCATATTGATAATACCACGATAGGTCATATCCATGTGATACCAGTGGTTTAATGCAGCCCCCACAATTACCATGCTCTTACCATGAGTTTTGTCAGCATTCTCAGCAAACTCACGAGCTACTTGAATAACCATTTCTGGTTTAACACCCGTATGTTTTTGCTGCCATTTTGGTGTATATGGCACATCATCCATATAGTCTTTAGCAACATTGCCACCACCTAAACCACGATCAATACCATAGTTAGCTACTGATAAATCAAATACAGTAGTCACTAATGCTTGACTACCATCTGCTAAGGTAATGGTTTTAGTGGGAACATTGCGAACGATTTGCTCGCTGTGTTCATCGCCAGCAAAATAGCTAAAAGCAACGGGTGTAGCTTGATCATACTTATTAAGTAAAGATAGTTGTGCTTTAATTTCACGACCTTTACTATCTTGTTCTTGTAGGTTCCATTTGCCTGATTGTCCCCAACGGAAACCTACAGAACCTTTAGGTGCAACAATATCACCTGTATTTTCATCAATAACTAATGTTTTCCATTCAGGATTATTTTCTTCATCTAAATTATTAGCTAAGTGACTAGCACGTAAGAAGTAGTCTGGTACATATTTTCCATCTTGCTCTTTTAACATGACTAACATAGGCATATCAGTATATTGACGACAGTAATCTGTGAAATATGCAGAAGGATTATCCAGATGGAATTCTTTTAAAATTACATGGCCCATTGCCATTGCTAAGGCGGCATCAGTACCTTGTTTAGGTGCTAACCAAATATCACCGAACTTGGCCATTTCACCAAAATCTGAGGAAACCGCTACGGTTTTAGTACCTTTATAACGTACTTCTGTGTAAAAGTGCGCATCTGGCGTACGGGTCATGGGTACGTTAGAACCCCATACCATCAAATAAGTAGAGTTATACCAGTCTGCTGATTCAGCTACATCGGTTTGTTCACCCCAAACTTGAGGACTTGCTGGAGGTAAATCACAATACCAATCATAGAAAGAGAGCGGTACACCACCAATTAATGATAAGTAGCGTGAACCTGCTGCATAACTTACCATTGACATAGCAGGAATAGGCGAGAAGCCAATAACACGGTCAGGTCCAAAGTTTTTTACAGTGAAATTATTAGCCGCTGCAATGATCTCATTTACCTCGTCCCAGTTAGAGCGGACAAAGCCACCTAAACCACGACGTGATTTATAAGATTTTGCTAGTTCTGGAGTTTGGCTAATATATTCCCATGCAGCAATAGGATCTCTCGTTTTACGAGCTTCTCGCCATAACTTGGCCATTTGTCCACGTAACATAGGGTATTTAACCCGTTGTGCAGAGTATACATACCAACTATAAGAGGCACCACGTGGACAACCACGAGGTTCATGATTGGGTAAGTCTGGGCGTGTACGAGGGTAGTCAGTTTGCTGAGTTTCCCAAGTAATTAAGCCATTTTTAACATAAACTTTCCAGCTACAAGAACCTGTACAGTTTACCCCATGTGTTGAGCGAACAATTTTGTCATGTTGCCACCGTTGCCGATAAGCGTCTTCCCACTTTCTATCTTCTTCAACTACAGCTCCATGGCCATTAGAGAAGGTGCTTTTTACCTTCCCAAAGAAGTTCAAACGATCTAGTAAATGGCTCATAATATCTCCTAATCACGGGATTTTTAATCTAGTAAATCTATTATTTATTATCAGTTAGCAAGGCGCTTCCGCATTCTTACGTGCATAGAACCACCAATTAATTAATACACAAGTTATGTAAAAGCCGATAAAACAATAAAATGCCATTGCAATGGAGCCTGTTTGGTCAATCGACATACCATTAATTCTAGGAATAGCAAAACCACCATAGGCACCAATGGCTCCAATAAAACCTAATACAGCACCTGATTCTTTATTAGCATTAAGCATGGCATGTTTTTGAGCATCTTCACCTTTGCCTACTGCTAAGCGTTTATGGAATTGAATAAAGATATTGGGTACTTGAGCAAAAGTAGAACCATTACCCACACCAACAAAGGCAAATAATAAGAGGAAACTAATTAAGAAGCCTGCAAAGTTACCACCTTGTCCCTGATGAGGTAAGAAAAATAAAACCGCGCCTACACAAAGGATCATGGCAATAAAGCTCCATTGTGTTACACGTGCGCCACCGATTTTGTCAGATAAGAAACCACCAAATACACGGAAGATAGAGCCTAGTAATGGGCCTAAAAATGCATAGGTTAAAGGATTAACAGTAGGGAACTCATGTTTAATCAATAAAGGTAAAGCGGCAGAGAAACCAATAAATGATCCAAAAGTACCCACATACAGCCAACACATAATCCAATTATGTTTACGTTTAAATATAGTAGCTTGATCTGTAAAAGAAGCTTTAGCCGAAGCGATATCGTTCATACCAAACCAAGCAAAAATAACCACTAAACTAATAAAGGGAACCCAAACAAAACCAGCGTTTTGTAACCATAAATAAGAGGTAGTACCATCATGGGTCCAAGTTTGCGAACCGCCTGCAATAGCACCAAAAATACCAACACCAATCACCAGTGGTACAATAAACTGAACAGCAGAAACACCAAGGTTACCTAACCCTGCATTTAAACCTGTGGCACCACCTTTTTCTGCTTTGGGGAAAAAGTAACCAATATTAGCCATTGAAGAACTGAAATTAGCACCACCAAAACCACAAAGAAGTGCAAGAATAGCCATGGTTGAAAAACTAGTAGTTGGATCTTGAATACAGATACCTAAGCCAATAGTAGGAATTAATAGGCTCGCAGTTGATATAGCTGTCCACCGTCGTCCACCAAAAATAGGTACCATAAAAGAGTAGAAAATTCTTAAGGTAGCGCCAGAAAGGGCAGGTAACGCGGTTAACCACATCAGTTCGTTAGGTGTATAGTTAAATCCTATGCGAGGTAGGTAAACCACAACAACACTCCATAGTTGCCAAACAGCAAAGGCAAGTAGTAACGCGGGAATTGATATCCACAGATTACGTCGAGCAATGGAGCGTCCTTGTTGTTCCCAAAACTTGGAATCCTCTGGATTCCATTGAGTAAGTACTTTAGCCATGTGTTTACCTATTTATTTGTTAGAAGCTAATTTGCCAGATTTTTGTAAATTTTTTATTTGCATCGATTTAAATGAGAAGTGCATCCAAATCAAACTAACTGCAACAGTACCGAATAAAAGCATAAAGGAACTAGAGCGAATACCTGTAATATCAACTAGTGCGCCAAACATGATGGGCAGTAAGAAGCCACCTAAACCACCAGCAAGTCCAACAACACCAGATACAGTACCAATATTGTCTGAAAATTCGTCAGAAATAAATTTGAATACAGAGGCTTTACCAATAGCCATGGCAATTCCTGCAAAGAATAATAAAACAGTAAACCAGAAAGCATTAATACCAATAGTGATACTTAAAGGAGCATCAGGATTTACAGTACCAATTAACATTTTTGTTTGAGGGTAAGAAAGAATAAAAAATACAACTAAGCAAACCCACATTACCGCCCAAGTGATTTTATAGGCACCATACTTATCAGATAACCAACCACCAAAGGCACGTAATACACCGCCAGGCAATGAGAAACAAGCCGCTAAGAATGCAGCAGTGGTTAAAGTAAAACCATACTCATCAACATAGTAGTGAACCATCCATAAAGATAAACCAACATAGCCACCAAATACCACAGAATAGTATTGGCAATAACGCAATACAGCAGGATCTTTCATCATCGCTAGTTGTTGTCTTAATGTAACTTGTTCAGATGAAACAATATGCTCAGGCTTGCTGTAACTAAACACATAAAACAATATGGCAGTGGCTAGCATAATAATGGCATACACATTAGGAACCATTTGCCAACCCCAAGCTAAAACAATAGCAGGTGCAATTAGTTTATTAACAGCCGCGCCCGCATTGCCAGCACCAAAGATACCCATTGCTAGACCTTGGCGGTCTTTGGTAAACCAACGAGCAACATAAGGTGTACCTACTGAGAATGAACCACCTGCTAAACCAATAAATAAACCAATAATAAGTAATTGCCAATAAGCAGTAGCATATTGCAGTAAGAAAATAGGGATAACACAGCTCATCATTAAGATGAAGAATACTATTCGACCACCAAAGCGGTCAGTCCAGATACCTAGGGGGATTCGAATAAGTGAGCCAGATAAAACGGGTAGAGCAGTTAAAATACCGAATTGTGTTTCAGTTAGACCAAGCTGTTCTTTGAGTGGAACACCTATAACAGCAAACATCATCCAAATCATAAAGCAGACAGTAAAGGAAACCGTACTAGAACCAAGTACAATATAAGGCTTATAATTTTGCTTAACCATTGTAGTACACCATTAGTCTGAAGTTGTTATGTATACCTTACAATTTTTAATGGTAATTACCAATTGGTCAGAAGCCCAGTCTACTTTAGTAGCTTGGTTTATAGCCAACTAATCATTTTGGCTTAGTTTATAAAATAGTTGTTTGTGCTTATGGGCAATAGCAAAAATTAGTTATTATGGTTCTAATAGCAACACTGATTTTAATGTGATTAATTATGTATGAATGATCAACAATTATTGCGATACAGTAGACATATTTTATTACCCCAGTTAGATATAGCAGGGCAGCAAAAAATACTGGATAGTAAAATGTTAGTGGTGGGCTGTGGTGGCTTAGGTTCTACAGCCATTCCTTTTTTAGCTTCAGCAGGTGTAGGGCAGCTAACCATAGCTGATGATGATAAAGTAGATTTTTCTAATTTACAAAGACAGACCCATTATACCAAACAAAACATTGGCCAATCTAAAGTTGAGGCAATGGCTCGCTATATTCTTCAACAAAACAAAGAGGTTAATATAACCACTCTGGCTAAAAGGCTTGTACTAGAAGAGTTGGTAGAGCTTTGTAAAGAGCATGATGTAGTATTGGATTGCAGTGATAACTTTGCAACACGTAAGGCTATTAATCAAGCTTCAGTTATCACTAAAACACCACTGGTATTTGGTTCAGCTATACGTTTTGAAGGGCAGCTGAGTGTTTTTGATCCTCGTAATAAAAAATCGCCTTGTTATGCCTGTATATTTGATGGTGATGATATAGCGCAGGAAAGTTGCGCAACTTCGGGTGTATTTGCACCACTAGTTGGTATTATTGGCGCTAAACAAGCAGCAGAAGCATTAAAAATAGTCACCAAGATTGGTACTACACCTGTAGGTACAATGCAAAATTATGATGCGTTAGATTTAAACCATTACCCCGTTAAGTTTCAACGTAATCCTCATTGTAAAGTATGTGGCAAACCCCATTAATCAGTAATTAACTGACTATTTCCCATGGTTGCACATCCCCAGTTACTAATGTAAATAGGGGGTGTTGCTTTGGTATTAAAATTTCTTTGTATTCTATAAATAACTGAGGGCTGCGGCTGGCTAGTTTTTTTAATAAATGCTGCCATTCATAATTTAATTGGCCAGAGGTTTCAGTAATTTTAAGTGTGGTTTGTGGATAAAGAATTTTAGCTTTATCAAAACTATAGTTTCTTTTTGTAGCTTCAATAACAATTTCTGTTAAAAAAGAGCCTATCGCTTGTAGTGGTTCTGGATGATTTTTAAATCTATAGAGCTGTGGGTGATTGGTGTAACCTTTAGTTGCACCGAGTAACACTTTTTGGGCTAATAACCCTTCTCGCCAAGCAGCTAAAAGCCCTTTGGTGTCTAGATATTGGGGGTGAACTGTCCACAAGCGCATAAATTAAATATAAAACCTTGTATCAAACTTTATCCAGTCCATGTTCAATAGCATACACGGCAGCTTGCACACGGCTATGTAAATTAAGCTTTCTTAATACGTTCTGTACATGTACTTTGATGGTACTTTCAGTCAAGTCTAATGAGCGAGCAATTTCTTTATTGCTAACACCTTTAGTAAGCCATGCTAAGGTTTCTTTTTCTCTAGGTGTTAATGTTTCATAAAGCGTATCAATATCTTGGCTGCTAGGGGCACGTAGTTGAGTAATTAATTTAGTGGTCATTTCTGGTGATAAAACACTGTCACCATCTACTGCTTTACGAATGCTGTTAAGTAAAAAATCGGAGTTTATATTTTTTAATAAATAACCTCTAGCACCTATACGCATACATTCAGTAAGGTCACTACCATCTTCCGAAACAGTTAACACCAGCACAGCAAGATTAGGTTGGGTACTGAGTAGCTGTGGAAGGGCTTCTCTACCACCCATAATAGGCATATCTAAATCGAGTAATACCACATCAGGGTGGAGTGATTCAGCAAGCTTTATACCTTCTAAACCATCGGAAGCCTCGCCAATAATCTCAAAATCATCTTGTGTTTCTAATAAAAAACGTAAACCACTACGAAACAATGTATGATCGTCAACAAGTAGAATTTTAGTTTTATTATTTGTCATAAAATGCCTCGTTGTTCTTTGGGAATAGTAAGTATTATTGTAGTCCCTTGATTAGGGATAGAGTTAATTTCTATAGTTGCAGAAATTTGTGCAGCGCGCTCTGCCATAATTGACATACCCACATGACGCGTTTTTTTCTGTTCAATAGTTTGTTTATTGAAACCACAGCCATTATCGGCAATGGTCATGATAAATTGATCATCATTTTTAAAAGTGATTTTTACATGGTTACATTTAGCATGTTTACGGATATTAGACAGCGCTTCTTGTAGGATAAAAGTAACCTGTAGTTGCTGTTGTGGGTTGAGGGAAGGGCCATTGCCAGTTATTGTAACTTGCACTTCTGCTTTAGTCTGTAACTTAAAACGATCGGTTAATTTTTGAATGACTTCTTTGAAATCTTCTTTATTAATACGTGTTCTAAAATTTAACAGTAGCTCACGTACATCCTCATAAGACTCTTGCACGCCTTGCTGAATAAAATTTAGGTTTTTTTCAACTTGTGCCAGCTCATTATTGGCTAAAGCTGTTTGCAACATTTGCACCTGTAAATTTAGGAAAGAAAGAGATTGCGCAATACTATCATGCAAACCTTGAGCGATCAGATTACGTTCTTTCATTACGGCAAGTTGTTTATCACTTAATGCTAGTTGTTGGTTTTCTAGGGCAACTGCTAATTGATCTGTTAATGTTTCGATTAAATATTGTGTTTGTGGGGTTAGTTTTGACTCTTCATTGATAAAGTATAGAGTCATAATCCCTATTTCATGGTTATTATGTTGAATATGAAATATAAGAAAATGGTTAAAAGAGTTTTTAATACAATAAGCAACCGTGGGGTTGGTAATATTTTTGATACTGATAAGTTGTACTTCTTTGTCTTGTGAAACGCTGGTGCCACAAAAACAATCAGTGATAGAACTACATTCAGAAGAGGTGATTAGCGCTTCAGGCAAACCTTGGCTAGCTATATAGTTGAATCTATCATGGGTTTCATCAAGCAGTCTGATACTGCCCGCATTGGCATTACTTAAATGGATGATATTATTTAAAAAACTTTCAGTCATTATTTCTTGGGTATGGGCTTCATGTAAAAAAGCAGTAATATCATAAAGTGCTGAAAGTTCGTGATTTTTTTCTTCTAAGGCAGCTGTTTTCTCAGTTACTTTTTGTTCTAAGTTGGTGTATAAATCCTCTAAATTACTTGCCATCTTATTAAAGCCTACTGAAACAGTACCAAACTCATCGCGGCTAGTAATGGTAATACGTTTAGATAGATCACCATGGCTTACATGAGTAATGGCTTCCTGTAGTCGGCTTAAGGGTGAAATCACCAACCGATAAAGTAAGTAGATAGCTGTAAATGCTGAAAAAATTACCATAATAATTAAAATGGTCTGAATAAAACGCAACCAACTAATATGTTGAGTATTTTGCACCTCAATAAATTTAACTAAAGAATCAATATCCCCCACAAATTGATCAAAATAGGCAAGGTCTTTGGCTAATATTTTTTCATCAGTTTGCTGGTAATGACGGACAAGAGGTAATACTTTTTGTTGCCATGAGTTATGAATATTGGATATTTGAATATCAATACTAGGATTTTTAGGTAATAAAAAACTGGTACGATCAATATTTTTCAGGTTCTCTAAAATATGTTCAAAATTTGTTTGTTCTTGTAATAGTTCAGCCTCGTCTTGTTTTAGGGATAATAAGGCAACAATATGATAGACCCTCTTGCGTAAGCTACCCGCATCGTTGATAGCAATACCACCACTTTCTAATTGCCACAATAGCGCAAGCGTATAGCCTGTAAAAATAAGCGCACAAACAACCCATAGCACCACTGAGACCAGTAGTTTGGTAGAAAGGCTATGACGTCTTAAAGTGCTTCGCATCATTTTGTTATTCCGTTGCTTGCCATAAGCCGCTTTTGCCACCTTCTTTTTTTAATAGATGAATGGACAGAATACACATACTTTTATCGACAGCTTTTAACATATCATATACGGTTAAAAGACCAATAGAAACAGCATTTAATGCTTCCATTTCAACACCAGTTTTGCCTACTGTTTCAGCAGTTACTTGGAGGTGTAAACATGAGTTCGCTTGATCAGCATTAAACTCGACACTAACATGGGTTAATGGCAAAGGATGACAGAGAGGAATTAAATTAGAAGTTTGTTTAGCACCTTGAATAGCTGCAATACGAGCAATACCTAAAACATCTCCCTTTTTACTAGCATTATGGCCTAATAATTGGAATGCTTCTGCTGACATTTGAATAGAGCCTGTTGCAATTGCTTGGCGTTTAGTAGATTGTTTTTCTGCAATGTCAACCATATGTGCTTGTCCTGAAGCATCAAAATGAGTCAGCTTTGTCATAAAATTATCCTATAGCTATAAATTACAAAAATTAACACGCTATGTCGTTATAAGCAATTAGCCGAAGTGGTTAGTTACATTAGGACAAATGGTGAGTTGTTTATCTAGTAATATTTTATTATTCTTACTCATAGTTTGAAAGGGTGGTATATTCGATTATGATTAAAATTCGTTATTTTGGTTCGTTAAAAGAAACCTTAAATACTACAGAGGAACAGCTTGATTGGCAAAAAGGGCTTACTACAGATAAGCTATTGCAAGAGTTAAGGCAAAGAGATGCGACATGGGCAGAAGCCTTAGCTGAAAAAAATGTTTTTAGGTTAGTGGTCAATCAGCAAGTTGTTTATCAACCAGTCGCTATTAAAGAAGGTGATGAGGTTGCTGTTTTACCTCCTGTAACAGGCGGCTAACATGATCTCTGTTAGCATACAAACAGAACCTTTTAATAGTTTGCAAGAAGAGAGTAGATTACAGACTACTGCTAGCGATTGTGGTGCTATGGTTAGCTTTAAAGGAATGGTTAGAGGTCACGATCAGCAACAGCCATTGTCTCATCTTTACTTAGAGCATTTTCCACAAGTTACTGAACAAGAAATAGAACGTATTATTAAATCAGCGCAAGCGCGTTGGCATTTTTCAAGCTGTCTAGTTATTCATCGAGTGGGTAAGCTAACCGTAGGCGAAGATATAGTGTTGGTCATGGTTGCCGCTAAGCACCGTAAAGAGGCATTTCATGCTGCTGAGTTTATTATGGATTACTTGAAAACAGAAGCACCTTTTTGGAAAAAGGAGTTTTTTCTAGATGGTACTAGTCAATGGGTTACAGCAAAAGAATCAGATACAAAAGAAAAACAACAGTGGTCTAATTAATGATTAATACTGCATATAAAATTATTGGCTTGATCTTAGCAGGTGGTCAAGGCCAACGTGTTGGTAGACAAAATAAAGGGTTGCTTAAACTACAGGGTAAACCATTAGTACAACATGTATTCGATAATTTATCTGCACAAGTTGATGAAGTAGTTATTAGTGCCAATGAAGATATCAAAAGTTATCAAACATTAGTAAAATCAGTGTTTACTGATAACCCTTGCTGGCAGGGTAAAGGGCCATTAGCAGGAATTATCAGCGCTTCTCAAGTATTACCTAAAAATATTGATGCTATTCAGGTTGTTCCTTGTGATACGCCTTTTTTACCTAGTGATTTAATAGCGCAATTAGCTAAAGCATTATTTAGTGATCCACAGAATGAAATTGCTTATGCAGCTACAAAAGATTGTATACATCCCAGTATTTTCTTATGTAAACCCTATATAAATGCTAAATTAGCAGATCATTTAGCAAATCAAAAATATAGCTTAAAGTCATGGATTTTTAGCCATCATGCGGTAGAAGTCTTTTTTGAAGATGAACATGCTTTTACTAATATTAACCATTTAGAGACTCTAGCTAGCTTTCAATAAGAGGTTACCATGTTAGATTACTATCAAGCATTACAAGAATTATTAGAAAAGCTTTCTCACACTCCAAAAGTAGTGCAAACGGATTTATTACAAGCAACTAACTTAGTATTAGCAGAAGATATAGCTGTGCAATATAACGCACCTTTATTTGATAATAGTGCAATGGATGGTTATGCCGTAGGCGGTGAGCTTGCAGGTTGCGATGAGTGGCAAATTGTTGAGCGAGTTGCAGCGGGTGATAGTGCTGAAAATATTGTTTTAACTACAGGCCAAGCGGCAAGAATTTTTACAGGGGCACCAGTTCCTAAAGGAACTACGGCAGTGATTCAACAAGAGAGTACAATTGTTGAAGGCAATGTTCTAAAGGCTACACAAGCTATTAAGAAAGATCAAAATATTCGCTATTGTGGTGAAGAACTAAGCAAGGGTGGCAAACTATTAACAGCACAACAACGCTTAACACCTGCCGCAATTGCTCTATTAGCAAGCCAAGGCTATAACCAAGTTAAAGTCTACAAACCCCTTACTATTTATGTTTTTTCCACAGGTAATGAGCTAATAGAGCCAAATCAGACATTGTCTACAGGTAAAATCTATGACGCTAACCGTTATTTATTATTAAGTTGGTTACAACAATCTCCCCATCAGATTATTGATGGCGGTATTTTGCCTGATAATCAGCAACAAACAGTGTTAGCATTGGCAGAGGCAAGTAAAAAGGCAGATGTTATTATTACTTCTGGTGGTGTATCTGTTGGTGAAGAAGACCATGTACGGGCGGCTATTCTGCAATTAGGTGAGTTGGTTTTCTGGAAATTAGCAATCAAACCAGGTAAACCATTTGCATGGGGTAATATAAATAACAGTAAAGTATTTATGTTACCTGGTAATCCTGTTAGCTCATTAGTGACTTTTCAACAATTGGTTGTACCTGCGTTAAGGGTTATTGCAGGTGAGCCTGCTAGTAAAGCTATGATTAAGCCGATGATGGCTAAAACTAAGTTTGCAGTGAATAAAGTACAGCCTAGACGAGAATTTTTACGCATTGGCTTAGCCAATGATGAAGCAGGATTTTGGGCAGAAAGGTTAGAAAATCAAGGTTCAGCTATGTTAGCTACTTGTATTACAGCCAATGCATTAGCAGAAATTCCTGCCAATGCAACCGTGAATGAAAATGATTTAATAAAGATCTTTCCTCTTGATTACAAGGTGTAATGATTATGCAGCATATAAAAATAGGGTTAGTTTCAGTCAGTGATAGAGCAAGTACTGGCGTTTATGAAGATAAAGGTTTACCTAGTCTAAGAGAGTGGCTAGATGAGGCTGTACTAAATCCAAAAGAATATATTGAGCGTTTAATTCCTGATGAACAAGACTTAATTGAAAAAACATTGCTTGAGTTAGTGGATGAGCAGCAATGTTCATTAGTGCTTACTACAGGTGGTACTGGCCCTTATCCACGTGATGTTACACCCGATGCTACATTAGCGGTGGCGGATAGATTAATGCCTGGTTTTGGTGAGCAAATGCGCCAAGTAAGCTTACATTTTGTGCCTACAGCTATTTTATCTAGACAAGTTGGAGTTATTCGTAAAAACAGTTTAATTCTAAATTTACCAGGTAGACCTAATGCGATTAGAGAAACTTTAGGGGGGGTTAAAGATGAGCAGGGCAAAACTTTGGTACATGGTGTGTTTGCTGCTGTGCCCCTATGTATTGACGCAATAGGTGGTCCATTTATTGAAACAGATGCTGAGGTTGCAAAGGCGTTTAGACCTAAGAATAGCTAATTTAGCCACCTGTAGCGGACATGATGCGTATGATTTGAGTAGGATTATCTAAAAAATTATGCGCTTCAGGTTTTAATCTAACCGCTTGTTTTATGGCAGTTTCCAACTCTTCATCAGTACAGTTATCCCGTAGTAATGGGCGTAACTCGAAACTGTGATTTTGCCCTAAGCACATATAAAGCGTGCCATCTACCGCTAACCTTACTCTATTACAAGTAGCGCAAAAATGTTGTGACATTGGCGTAATCAAGCCGAGAATAAAATCACCATCTGCTGTTTGCCAATAACGAGCAGGGCCACTACCCATGATTTTAGTAGAAGGTATAAGATCAAATTTAGGTTTTAATTGAGCAATGACTTTCTGTAAATCAACATAGTGTGAATTTTGTCCAGTAACACCCATCGGCATAACTTCAATTAAGCGTAAAATAAACTTATTTTCAATACAAAATTGTATCATTTGCTCAATATCGCCAATATTTTGATCAGGTAAAGGCACCATATTGATTTTAATTTTATTGAAACCTGCATTCCTAGCAGCAGCTAGGCCATCTAAAACTTTATTAAGACTATCACTGCCACTGATTTGCTCAACACAATCACGACGTAGTGAATCTAAACTAACATTTAATCGGTCAACACCTGCTTTATAAAGTGCTTCAGCATGCTTAACGAGTTGGGTGCCATTGGTTGTTACAGAGAGATCATTGACCCCCTCAATTTTTGAGAGATTAGTAGCGAGTTCAGCGAAATTTTTTCTAAGTAGAGGTTCTCCACCCGTGAGACGAAAATGGTGAGTACCTAATTTGGCAAAGGTTTTTACTACACGTTGTATTTCTTCAAAGGTTAACCAGTTTTTAGGCACTTCGAAATCTTTAAAGCCTTTAGGAATACAGTAACTACACCGTAAATCACAGCGATCAGTTACAGATACCCTTAAATAACTAATATTTCTGCCAAAATCATCGGTCAACATAGCACTAACCATATTATAAAACTTTGTATTAGTATAGTAGTAAATAAGGCGTTAGCCACTCCCCTAGAAGTACGATACAACTAACTATTTAGTATTAGTGAAGAATTATAAATAAGTAATCAAGTAAGTGGTGGTACAAATATATGCACTCAAGCTATGGCTATTTACTTTTAAAAGATTGCAAATACTATATTAGCTAATATCAGTAACGTTATTTTTATAATAAAAGGATTTTTTAAGTTTAAATTAAACTAACCATGAGACTATCTAAAAAAGGTAGTGTTTATCTGAGTATAAATACTTGGCTTGTTGTAGTAAATCAGTAAACTTAGTATTTTTTAAGCTATGCTGAGTTCAGATAACATAATAATATTATTAGATTAATAGTTGAGTAACCTATGCGATTTACTCTCAGTTTTAGTTTAGTTGTGGTTAGTTTAGCGATAGCCGCTACTTGTTTATGGGTAGCTAGCCATTTAGCTTGGTATTGGGCATTATTGGCTATTTTTCTATTTGCACATATAAATAATATGCCATTCTCTATCATGCATGAAGCTGCGCATGGTATAGCTGCTAATTCTAAATTAGGTAATCGTATTATTGGTGTTATGAGTAGTTGGGCTTATCCCACTTCTTTTTTATTACAAAAACAAGCCCATCAAGGCCACCATGAACGCAACAGAACAGATGTAGACCTTTATGATTATTATTTACCTCACCAGTCTAAATTTAGGCGAAATATAATTTTGTATGGTGGTAATTTGTTAGGTTTATATTATGTTTGTGTGGTATTGAGCAACATTGTTTATTTGTTTGCTAGTGGTTTTTATAAATCAGCTTTTTTTAAAAAGAAGGTGGGGAATAATTTAGAATGTGGTCACTATATAGCAGATATTTCTAAACTACCCACTTTACAAGTATGGAGTGAGATAGCGCTTTCTTTTGGCTATCAAGTTTTATTAATTTGGCTATTGGATTTAACCTTCTGGGGTTATGTGCTTTGTGTATATGCTTTTGCACTACATTGGTCTGTTTTACAATATGCTGATCATGCGTGGAGTAGTCGTGATATTAAAAATGGTGCATGGAATTTAAAAGTGTTACCTATCTTTCGTTGGCTAGCATTAAATTATCATTACCATTTAGCCCATCACCAACATCCTACAGTACCTTGGTATGATTTACCTAAATATGTGGATAAGCAAGAATTACAGCCTAGTTTTTGGCGCGTATACTTTACTCTGTGGAGAAGGGTGCGCCCAGCTCCAGCTATGGGCGCTCCAGCAGATTTAGCTTTTCTTTTTCCTGAATATAAAGAAACCAAGTAATAATCCCACAATTTGGTTTTATCTTAACGCAGGCTCACATACTGCTCATCATTTAAAGCTAGGTTTATATTGGAGTTTATTACAAGAGGAACACCAGCAAATTAAACGTAACATACCAGATCGCTATCTTCATCATTCAGCAATGGCCTTTTATTTTCGCTATCTGGCTAGTAACAAGTATGTGTTAAACTAATGAGTAATAAATAATGGTGCTTAAGGATATGACTTATCAGGCTTATTTTCAAACAGTGAACTCTCTTACTGATTATAAAAAACAGCAAATGGCCAATATTTACTTTCAATACTATCAAGGTAGCGATTTAGAACGTTTTTATAACGATTTAGAGAGTAAAAATGAAGTCCTTTTTTTAGAGCACAAGGGGCAAATCGTTGGTTTTACAACCATAGAGTTTTATTCTTTTCAGCAGAAAATGATTGTTTACTCAGGTGATACCATAGTGATGCCTGAGCATTGGCAGCAACAGTCATTACATGCCGCTTGGATTCAACGGATGGGCAAACTAAAGCAAGAAAATCCAACAACACCTCTTTACTGGTTTTTATTAGTGAAAGGCTATAGAACTTATAAGTATTTAATTGTATTTGCAAAGAAGTTTTATCCCCATTGGGATGAAACACAACCAACCTTAAAACAATTAGCAGATCAATTAGCAATAGCTAAGTTTGCAGATCTTTATAATGTGCAAACAGGTGTTGTGGAATGTCCTAGTGACTATGGCTATTTAAAAGAGGATTTAACAGAAATTGCAGCCCACGAACAGCAAAAAAAGTCGAGTCAATTTTTTCTCAGTAAAAATCCTAATTATTATCAAGGTCATGAGTTAGTTTGTTTATGTGAGCTTAGTGCTGATAATTTACAGAGACGTGCCCAAAAACTATTTTTAGATACTAATATTGAGTATCGCAATGAATAATCCATGGCAACATTTTACGCAGTATTTAAAGCCAACCATTCAGTCTACGGTTATAGCTCAACAGCAATGGTTGGCGGAGTGTTTGGCGTATAATCAGCAGTCTGCTTATGGTCAACATTATCATTTTGCCAGTATTCACAATATAGCTGAATATCAAGCACAAGTTCCTGTTACTAATTATGAGCTGTTAAGCCCTTGGATAGAAAAATTATTACAGGGAGAAACTAACCAATTATTTAATGGTGAGGTAGTAGCTTTTGAAAAAACGGGAGGGAGTTATAGTGGTGGAAAGTTATTCCCTTATTCAGCTAGGGGACTAAAAGATTTTCGTCATGCTTTATTAAATTGGTTAGCGGAGTTAATCGCACAATATAAAATTACGCAAGGTAAAGTATATTGGGCGCTTAGTCCAGCTACTGCACAGCCACAGACTACAGCAAATGGAATCGCTATTGGTGGTGGCGATTCGCTTTATTTGGGAAATGAAAATCTAGCCGCATTTATGGCATTATCTGCTGTTCCATTGTCTGTGGGGCAGGTAAATAGTGTAGAAGATTGGCAATTATTAACACTCTATTATTTATTATGCAGTGATGATTTAGTGATTATTTCCATTTGGAGCCCTAGCTTTCTTATTCAATTGCTAAAAGCCATACAACAGCAGCAGAATAAGCTGTTAGATTTATTAAATAATGGTGGTATGGTTGCTGGTCATATCTTAGAAAAAGATGTAGGCGCTGCTCAGCGTTTACAACAATATTTAAGTCAGCAACAAACACAAATAATATGGCCAAATTTAGCACTAATAAGCTGTTGGGCTGATGCATCCTCAGCTATGCAAGCCAAAGTATTAGCAGATTATTTTCCTTATCCTGATATACAACCTAAAGGTTTATTATCTACAGAGGCTGTAATTACAGTACCTAATCAAGCCAATGAAGCTGTGCTTTGCACAGCAAGTAATTTTTATGAGTTTTTAGATAAGCAAGGAAAAATATACTTAGCTCATGAATTAGAAGTACAACAGAGTTATCAGGTAATAGTTACTACTAATAGCGGACTTTATCGTTATAACACAACTGATATAGTAGCTTGTTTAGGTTATCAACAAAATAGGCCAATACTTAAATTTGTAGGACGAGCAGGTATAGTATCTGATTTAGTGGGTGAAAAATTAACGGAAAGTTTTGTCAATCAATGCTTAGCTCCCCTTAAAGGATTTGCTATGCTTTGTACAAACAAACAGCAATGTAGTTATATTCTGTTAATAGATAAAAATTATTTTGCTGAAAATATACATATACTTATAACTATTGAGCAGGCGTTGTGTAATAATCCACAATATGAATATGCTAGAAAGCTGAATCAGCTAGCGCCACTAACATATAAAGTAATTGATGTACCTGAAAAACAGTATTTAACTTGGCAATTAGCTAAGGGTAAACGATTAGGCGATATTAAGATTCCAGCCTTATTTTTAGGCGACTGGAAAAAAGTATTTCAAGCATAGGTAATAAACAATGGAAACAAAGTATAACAACGATCGCAAAATGAAATTAGTATTAATTTCACCAAAGGGACCGTTATATCGGAAAAGTGGCGGGATTTTTAAAAAATCCTTACGCTATCAGCCATTGACATTGACCACCTTAGCAGCCTTAACGCCTAAAGAATTACCTATCGAAATCACTTTGATAGATGAAGGTATTATGGAAATACCTGCCGATTTACAAGCAGATTTAATTGGTATTACCGCCATCACTGGCACTGCAATAAGAGCTTATGAGCTAGCCGATCAATTTAGGGCAAAAGGAATAAAGGTATTATTAGGTGGTCCTCATATTACACTAATGCCAGAAGAGGCAGCAGAGCATGCAGATGCTATCTGTATAGGTTATGCAGATCAAACTTGGCCACAATTAATTTATGATTTTTTTGCGGATAAATTGCAAGCTGTTTATAAACAAGGTGAATGTTTTGATTTAACTGATACAACCTTACCTTTTCCTGAAAGAGAACGATTTGATAGTAAATACTTTCTAACCCAAGCTGTATTTGAAGCAACCCGCTCTTGTGGACATGATTGTGAATTTTGTGTAGCGCCTACTGCATGGGGACGTAAACAGTATCAGCATCCTGTTTCATGGGTAGTGGAAGATATTCGCCAATTTGTAGCGAAAACAGGTAAACGAAAACTTATCTTTGTTGATTTAAATTTAGTATCTGATCTTGAATATGCCAAAGAGTTATTTACTGCACTTATTCCATTAAAAATTCAATGGTTTGGTCTATCAACTGTATTAATTGCACATAATAATGAGTTGATGGAATTAATGGCTAAAAGCGGTTGTAAAGGATTATTGTTAGGTTTGGAAACTGTAACCACAGGCAGCTTAGGCGATGCAGGTAAGAAATTTAACTCTTCTGTAAACTATAAAGAATTAATAGCTACATTACATAAGTTGGGTATTTCTATTCAAGGGTGTTTTGTTTTTGGATTAGATCACGATACCTTAGATACCTTTGATGCAACAGTGGAGCTAGCTATAGATGCAGCAATTGATTTGCCTCGCTTTTCAGTATTAACACCTTTTCCAGGAACACCTTTATATAAAAGGTTAGAACAAGAAAAACGTATTTTAACGAAAGACTGGTCACTTTATGATGCACAACATGTGGTGTTTGAGCCAAAGTTAATGACAGTGCAGCAGTTATCAGAAGGCCATGAAAGAGCATGGAAGAAAATATACCAATATAAAAATATTTTTAAACGTTTATGGGGTGCACGTAATTTCCAACCTTTAGCATTGACAGCAAACTTTGGTTATAGATTTTATGCACATAATCTCCATAAGTTTTATACCTGTGATTGGCCTATTGAGCGCAATCCTTCTAAAATAATTTTACAAAGTAAATAACTATGCGGTTAACTTTTGTACATCCTGCTATTGGTCATCGTTTAGGTGAGTCTTATTTGCGTTCATGGCAAATGGAGCCATTACCCATAGCGGCATTAAAAGGGCTTACTCCTGATACGGTAGAAACACGTTTCTATGATGATCGATTAGAAAAAATTCCCTATGATGAACCGACTGATGCGGTGGTTATTTCAGTAGAAACCTATACTGCTAAACGGGCTTATCAAATAGCCAGTGAGTATAGGCGACGCGGTGTACCTGTGGTTATGGGCGGTTTTCACGTGACCCTTATGCCACAAGAAGCTAGCCGTTATGCTGACGCTATAATGGTGGGGGAAGCGGAAGGCAAATGGTTAGAGTTAATAGATGATTTACAGCATCATACCCTTAAACCTTTCTATCAAGGTATACAAACAGATCTTAGTGGTGTAAAAGTAGATAGAAGCCTTTTTAAAGGGAAGCGTTATTTACCCATTGGTTTAGTTGAAACAGGGCGAGGCTGTCGTTTTCCTTGTGAGTTTTGTGCGATTCAAACGTTTTATCAACGCAGTTATCGTAGACGTGATCCTGACCAAGTATTAAAAGAATTAACCAAACAAAAACGTAGCAAAAAAATATTCTTTTTTGTGGATGATAATTTTGCAGGCAATATTCATGAAAGTAGGCTTTGGTTACCAGAGCTAGCTAAATTAAATATTCGTTGGATTACCCAAATGAGTATTAATGCAGCCCATGATGAAAGTTTTTTAAAAGAGCTAGCGGAATCAGGTTGTAAGGGTGTATTAATAGGTTTTGAGTCGCTTAATGAAGAAAATCTTAAACTGATGAATAAACGTTTTAATACCATGAAAGGTGGTTTCTCTCAAGCATTAGCTAATTTAAGAAAATATGGTATAGCAGTTTATGGGACTTTTGTATTTGGTTATGATCACGATACAGAAGATTCCTTTAGCCAAGCGGTTACTTTTGCTGAGCGAGAGGGTATGTATATTGCTGCTTTTAATCATATGACTCCTTTTCCAGGCACACCACTTTATAAGCGATTACAACAAGAAAATAGATTACGTTATGAGCATTGGTGGTTAGATGATTACTATCGTTATAATGAAGTACCCTTTTATCCTACTCAATTAACACCTGAGCAAGTGACTACAGGTTGTGTGAGCGCACGTAGAGATTTTTATAGCTGGCGCTCCATTTTTAAACGTAGTTGGAAAAATCGTAATGACTTTTTTATGTTTCGTAACTTTTTTCCAATCAATGCATTACATCGCAATGAAATTAGTTCAAGGAATGGTTATCCATTGGGTGATGAAACATGGCAAGGTAAGTTATTGGAGATTCAATGATTAATTTCCATGCTGTATCTGCAACTAATCAGCAATACTTTCTTAAGCTATTAGAAGAAAATGCGATGCAAGGTTGGGTAGATATGTTGATGACTCGCCAGCCTAATTATTTAAATAAGCAACATTATTTTGGTCAAGAGTATCCTATTTTGGCAGAACAAGAAGGAAGTTTTTTAGGTTGTTGTCAACTAACTAGACAACAAGGATTTGTAAATGGTCAACTTGTTGAATTAGGCTATCTTAATAGCTTAAGAGTTAGCAAAAATTATAGAAATAAGATACGTGTGCTAAAAGAAGGTTTTAATTATCTAAAACACTTTTTTAGCCCACCTGATTATTGTTATACTAGTATTGCTAGTGATAATAAAACAGCCCGTAGGATATTAGAAAAAGGTGTTGCAGGATTACCTAAATATCAGTTGCTAGGTGAGTTATGCACCTTTGTTATTGCCAAACAAAGAGCTAAAGACTTAGGATTATGGCAAAAAGTAGAACAACCACAAGCTATTGTTGATTTTTATAATAAACAAGCTATCCAGTACCAACTAGCTCCCTATTTAACAGAAGATTGGCTCATAAAAGCTAGCTTGCCAGTATTAGGTTATTATCAAAATAATCAATTACAAGGCTGTACAGTTTTGTGGAATCAGCAGCAGTTTAAGCAGATCGTAGCTGCTCATTATCATCCTATGATCAGTCTATTAAGACCTGTCTATAATGGTTATGCTAAGCTGACTAAAAGGCCAACATTACCAAGGCTTAAGCAAGTATTAGATCAAACTTTTTTAAGTTTCTTCCAAGTACAAGATCAACGAATGATCATACCTTTAATAAAAGACGCTTTGCATCATTGTCAAACTTCTTTATTAACATTTTCTTTAGCTGCTAATCATCCCCAAGCTTCTGCTATTATTAATATATTTAAACCGCTGCTTTATAAAACGAGAATTTATGGCGTTGAGCTAGTCGCTAATCCAAGGTGGGAAAAACAAATGCTAAATCCTGAAGCTGCTATTTTATGAAAATAGTATTACTAAGACCTAATATGGGGGATTATCAGGCTACTGATGCAATGCCACCATCAGCTATGGGCATATTAGCCGCAAGGGCTGAAGGTCATGATATTCAGTTTTATGATGATCGAGTGGAAGTGATACCAGCACAGTTAGAAGCAGACTTAATTGCTATTTCAGTAGAAACTTTTACTGCTAGACGCAGTTATCAATTGGCTGATTATTATAGAAAGCAAGGTATTAAAGTGGTGATGGGTGGCTATCACCCTACTTTTTTGCCAGAAGAAGCATTACAACATGCAGATAGTATTGTTGTAGGAGACGCTTAAGGTGCGTGGGAGCAGTTATTAAAAGTTTTTCGGCAAAATAAATTACAAACTATTTATTATGCTAATCATAGTATACCTTTAGATGACTATCGATTAGATCGCAGTATTTTCAAGGGCAAAAAATATGCATCTGTCGATTTGATTCAATACACTCGAGGCTGTCGTTTTACCTGTGATTTTTGCTCTATTCATGGCTTTTATAAAAATGGTGTATCTGAATATCGTTTTAATCAAGCAGCTTATATTCCTAAGTTGATGACACCTAAACAATTAACTAATGCTTGTCATAATGCTCGTAGTTATTTTAATAGTATCCCCTCAATAATAAGACGTTTTTCTGATTTAAGAGTGACTTTACAATCAATAAACCGAGTGTTTTCTTTTTGGCGTTATACTTTTTTATTTAGAAAAGAAGTTTATAAAAAACATGGTATAAAATTTGGTCTTAAATGAAAAAGTTATTGCAAATTTACCCTTATCTAGCAGCAGATTTATTATCACCATTAGCAGCTTATTTGTGGTGGAAAGAATACCAAAACTTATTGCAAATGTTATTAGCATGGCTAATCCCCGTATTGTGGGCTTATATAGTTCCAGGTGTGGGTACTAATATTTGTAAGGTCTGAGAAGTTAAATCTAGATTTAATCTAGGACGTTTTCGCATACAATATGGATTTGTTTTTGGTAGCGCCACAGCATTACTTGCATGGTTAGTTTATCAATATACTGCACACACAATACTAGATATATTTATTTCAGCATTGATTCTTTGCTCAGTAATGGGTTTTTGGAATATTCTTTATGATATTGTCGCCATTAAAGCAGGTATTTTATTTGTTTATAATGAAGCTTGGGCAAACAATAAAGGAGCAGAGGCAATAGTACTTGATTATGTCCCTTGGATTTTTGGTGGATTTGGCTTTTGCTATGGTTTAGTTATGAGTAGCTATAAATATATAGCTTACTTGTATGGACAGCAAAGTTATTTATTCTATACTGTGTTTTTTATTTTAGGTTTATGTATTTGTATTGTTATCCCTGTATTAGGCGTGATGAATTATTCTTATAAAAAATATGGTCACACAGGCACTAAACCTATTATCCTTAAGAATAAGATTTGAAATAAGGATAGCTTTTTTGTAAGTTGTATCTATTTAACAGGTTACTTTTAAACAAATAATAGATATAGATAATTCTCTTTAATAATATACAAAAAATACTTATAGTTAAGTGAGTAATATATTATCTTGCAATACGATGACTACGGTTTCATGTTCCGTGTTATGAGCAGATGCAATGGATAACATATATTGGTCTTGAAAGTTTTGGGAATATAGATACCAGTTGTTTTCTTTGATATTTATTTGGCTATGATTAATAAATGGAAAAGGTATTTCAAAGGAGCTAGGAGATAGAAAGAAGCCACTACCTTCTGCTTTCATAATAGCTTCTTTTAACGTCCATAATTGAAAGAAATCAAGTTTTTTATTATTTATAAAAGAGTAATATTCACTGTTAGTAAGTGCCTCTTTATATTCGTGTATATTAATAGGTACTTTTTTTTCTATATCTACACCTATAGCTCCTTGATCGTTATAAGCACAAACTACCCAGCTGTTTGAGTGTGAAATATTAAAACCACCTTGCATACTATCAATAATTGGTTTTTGATAATGGTTATAGCTTATATCAGGCAGAGTATTTTTTTGAAAATTCTCATGTTTTTTTAGTATATAAAGTAATAGCATTTTACCTACTAAAGAGCGACATTTATCTTCATTAAATCTAAATTGTTCAAGATCTTTTTGAGTTGAGCTATTAAGTATTTTTTTCTGAGACTGAAGATGTGACCACTCCAATCCTTTTATAGAGGCACAGTAAATATAGTTCATAATATATAAAAAAAACTCCACCAAACAAAAGGTAATTGCTTGATGGAGTATGCAGTAAAGTAGTTAGCTGACTAGTTCAGTGATATAGCTTATGATCTCTTGTTCCTTTTCAAGTATCTTGTAGTGATCACAGTCTATTTCTACAAGTTGTAATTGATTAGGATAAGTGATGTAAGCATCAATATTATTTAGTGGATATCTTTGATAGAGCTCTGCAGAACCATGAATCTTATTAGCTTTAAATAATACTACTTGAGCTTTTTTCAGCTTGCTCGATAAAGGTTGTACAGAAAGTTTATTATCAATCTCCATCATGGATTCTACTTTAGGTTTTAAATAGGCAGGTATATTTAATTCCTTCATGATATGGACAAGATCAATGGGCTGATCATTTAATTTTAAATCATCTTCATTTAATAGCCATGTATCAAGTAGATAAACTTTAATATCTTTTATACCTCTTGCTTCTAAATTAGCGGCTAATTCTAAGGCAATTTGTCCTCCTAAAGACCAGCCCAGTAAGGTGATAGGCTCATCTTTATTAAGTATTGTTTCAATATGCTCTAAGTAGTATTGAGTTAATAAAGTGAGATCATCAATTTTTTGCTCATGATAGAAATTATATGAATCAATACCATAGCAATGATGATGTCCATTTAATTTATTGGCTAAGGAATTATAAACTTCACAGCCACCTAACCCTGGATGGATCATAAACATTTGTGGTTTATCTTGCGCACTATTTAATAGCATAATCGGATTAAACTGCTCTTTAGTATTAGCAATTTTTATAGCTAATTCTCGAATAGTGTTGGTAGTTAAAATATCTACTAAACGTAGTTTAATTTTAAAAGCTTCGTTAATTTTATTGTTTAGTAACATTGCTAAAATGCTATTACCACCTAATTTAAAGAAATTATCTAGCATACTAATTTCAGTATTTGAAATTTTTAAGACACTAGAGAATACTTGGCAGAGGGTATTTTCAATAGCATTTTCAGGAGCAACATAGGTAATGGTTTCAGTAAAGTTTGGCTTGGGTAAAGCTCTCCTATTTAGCTTACCATTGGAGGTAATAGGTAGTTCAGTTAGATGAATAAAGTAACTAGGTATCATGTAACTAGGTAAGTTTTTATGCAAATAGTCGTGTAGTAGTTGTGAGTCAATCTCTTGTGGTGATGTATAGTAAGCCACAAGGTATTTACTACCTGATGAATGCTCGTATGCTATTACAATACTATGATTGATTGCTGAGTATTGTGTTAGACGTGCTTCAATTTCACCTAATTCGATTCTAAAACCACGGATTTTTACTTGGAAATCATTACGTCCTAAGTATTGTATATTGCCATCTGGTAAAGAACGAACAAGATCGCCTGTTTTATAAATACGACTATTATAGTGTTGCTGTTTTTCCTCTGCTGTTTGGAAAGGATTAGCAATAAAACGTTCAGCGGAAAGACTAGCGTTATTTAGATAGCCTCTAGCAACACCGTCACCTCCTACATATAACTCACCAATAGCTCCTATAGGAACAGGTTGTAGCTGTTCATTAAGAATATAGGCAGATGTATTAGCAATGGGCTTACCAATTAGTACATCAGTTATATCAGGATTGTTACAATCGTAATATAAAACATCCACTGTTGCTTCAGTAGGGCCATATAGATTGTGTACTTCACAATTAGGTATCAAGCTATGGCATTTTTTAACTTCGTAAAGATTTAGTGCTTCACCGCTACAGAATAAATACTTTAAGTTTTGTACCTTAGATTGTAGTTCTGTTTGGGTGGCTAATGTTTCAACAAAAGCTACCAGCATTGATGGTACAAAGTGTAATACATTTACTTGTTCACGTTCTATTAACTCAGCTAAATAAAGATTATCTTTATAAAGTTCTGGATGTGCAAAAACAATACAGGCGCCATACCAGTTTGCCCAGAATAATTCCCATACAGATACATCAAAGGTATAGTTAGTTTTCTGTAAGATATGGTCTTGCTCGGTGATTGGATATTGATTATGCATCCAAACAATACGGTTAACCACACCTTGATGTTCTAACATTACACCTTTTGGATTGCCTGTTGTACCACTGGTATAGATAACATAAGCTAAGTTGTTCGGTTGTGCTACTGGTGTTAAGTCATCGCTGCTGTAATTAGTAATTTCAAGTATTGTTTCTGGTGCTTGTAAATTAATAACTACTTGTTCTGTAGTCGCTAATGCTTTGACTTTTTCATAACTTGTGTTGGTGGTTAAAACGACCTTGGTTTTAGTATCTGCAAGCATGTAGCTAATACGCTCAGCTGGAGCTTGTGGGTCCATAGGTACATAAGCACCACCTGCTTTAAGAATAGCTAAAATACTAATTAGCATATGTTGCGAGCGGTCCAAACAAAGTGCCACCAGATCATCTGCTTGTATTGCAAAGTTATCTCTTAAGTAGTGAGCTAACTTATTGGCGCTTTGGTTGAGTTGTTGGTAAGTTAAGCGATTATCTTCATATACCATCGCAATATTATTAGGTGTTTTTTGCACCTGCTCTTCAAAAAGCGCATGAATAGTCGTATTTTTAGGATAATCGCATTGCGTTTGGTTCCATTGATAAATGGTTTTTGCAAAAGTATCTTTGTTTAAATAGTTTAGTTGTGTGATGGTTTGTTGCTTTTCACATAAACTAGCAAATTGCTCAAGTATGCATTGATAAACAGTAATGTAATGCATTATGGTTTGTTCATCAAACAACCGTGTAGCATAGTTAAATATACCTGTGATAGCTTCTTTAGAGTCATCTAACATGGTGGTTATATCAAATTTAGCTACTTGATACTCAGTACCTGCCGCTTGATAAGGCAAAAATAACTGTTCTGTGTCCGTTGTTAGATTATTACCGAAAGACTGTACACCAAACATAACTTGAAAAATAGGATGTCTTGAGGAGTCTTTTTCAATCTGCATAACATCGACTAATTTTTCAAAGGGTAGATCTTGGTGCTTTTGTGCATCAATGATTAATTGCCCTGTATGTTGAATAAACTCAACAAGTGTTTGCTCAGCTGAAATCTGTTGTCTTAATGCTAAGGTGTTAACAAATAAACCAATGGTTTGTTCAATAGCTTGATAATGTCTTCCCGCAATTGGTGTACCAATGACAATATCTTGTTGATTACTGAAAGCACCCAATAATAGATAATAACCACTTAATAATACACTATATAAACTTACATTGAGTTCAGCAGCTAAAGAGCGTAGTTGTTGACTGAGTTTAGTATCTAGCTGAAAATTAATATCTTTACCACTGTAGTCTATTTGTAACGGACGGACATAATCAGTTGGTAAATTTAATGGTTGATAATCAGCTAATTGTTGTTGCCAATAGTGAAGTTGTTCATCTAATACTTTGCCTTGTAGATACTGACGTTGCCATAAAGCATAATCTTTATATTGAATATCAATAGCTGGTAATAACCATTGCTCCGCTTGTTCAACTTGTCCTTGCTGTAGGGCAGTAAGGTATTGATAATAATGAGTTAGCTCTTTAATCAATAGTTCTATTGACCAACCATCAAAAGCAATATGATGAATAATCATACTTATGTAATTATCATTACCTAGTAGGTAATGGTTTACAGCAATCGGCAGTTCTCTATCTAGCTTAAATACGCGATGTATATGCTTGTAAATATGTTGATCTAAATCTTCTTGTGAGGAGCATATAAAGGTATCCACTACAAATGGAGTAGAGGATAGTGACAGTATTTGCTGATAACCTAAACCATCACTATTGGTTTTAATAACAGAACGTAATACCTCATGGCGTTCAATTACTTTTACAATAGCTTGTTCCATAATAGCGATATCAATGGAAGGGGCTACTTTAAATACTAATGGAATATTATAAGCATTGCTGCCATTCTCATAAGAATCAATAAACCATAACCGTTCTTGGGCAAAGGATAATAGTTGTTGCTGTGGGTTATCCACAACAGGGGCTATAATGCACGCATGTTCACCTTTTGATTGTTCAACAAATTTTGCTAAAGCTTGTACTGAGCGTTGCGCAAAGATATCAGCTACATGGATAGGTTTAGCGAATAGTTTAGAGATTTTGCTAGCTAACTTAATGGCTAAAATACTATTACCACCTAATCTAAAGAAATCATCTGAGATACTTATAGTTTCAGCTGCAATATGTAAAAACTCAGCATAACATTCCACTAGTAGCTGTTCAGTTTCTGTAGTAGGTGCTATATATTGTTCTTGGCTAATTAGTGATGGCTTAGGCAAGGCATGGCGATCTATTTTTCCATTGATAGTAACAGGGAAGGATGTTAAATGTACAAATGCAGCAGGTAGCATATAATCAGGTAAAAACTGTTGTAAGTACCTCAACAACTCATCGTTAGTTAAAGCTTCTTCAGCTACATAGTAAGCGGCTAAGTATTTATTACCTGTAGTACTGTCTAGTGCTAAGACGAGAGCTTGTTTAATGGTAGGATAATCATTTAAACGCGCTTCAATTTCACCTAATTCAATTCTAAAACCACGAATTTTAACTTGGAAATCGTTACGGCCAATATATTCAATATCACCATCTGCTAAATAACGTACAAGATCGCCTGTTTTATACAATCTGCTATTATAATCTTGCGCTTTTTCTTGCTCAGTCTGGAAAGGATTATCAATAAATACTTTATTGGTCATTTCAGGGTTATTCAGATAACCACGCCCAACACCAGCTCCACCAATATAAAGCTCACCGATGACACCAGCAGGAACTGGCCGTAAATATTTATCTAAGATATAGGTACAAACATTATGAATTGGTCTACCAATGTTGGTATTAATATCATCTTTTTGGTAAGGGTGAGCGGTTGCCCAAACAGTTGTTTCGCTAGGGCCATAGACATTAATTAATTTTACACCTTGTTGACAGTATTGATTAACTAATTCCTTACTAGTCGCTTCACCACCAACAGTTAAAACAGGTAGTTGGAGCGTTTCATTTTTATCTAGTAAGGCAGGGGGAATAAATGCAAAGTCTATATTACGTTGTTTAATATAACTAGATAAGGCTGTAAAATCTAGTCGTTTAGTCTCTGCAAGGACATGTAAACAATGTCCATTTAATAATGCATTATAAATTTCAAATGCATGAGCATCAAACACATAACTGGAATACCATAGTACATTTTTGGGTTTATTGTGAAGATTACAACGGGCTAAATCCAAAATATCCTGTTGTACGGTAGCAAGATTTGCCAAGGTATGATGCTCGATCATCACGCCTTTTGGTTGCCCTGTAGTACCACTGGTATAAATAATATAAGCCAAGTTATTTGCTTGTGTTTGGCTAGTAATATTTTGTTTATCAAAATTTACTAATTTGTTAATTAATAGAGGATTATCTATATCTATTATTTGAGTACTATAATTTTCAGCAATAGTATTTAATTGACCACAGTAATGTTGATTGGTTAACACGGCTTTGCACTGTGTATCTGCAATCATTAACTGAGTACGTTCCACGGGTGTTTGTGGGCTCATAGGTACATAGGCTGCACCAGCCTTAAGTACAGCTAAGATACTAATAACCATATGCTCAGATTTATCAAGATATAATCCAATCAAATCATCTGGTTTTATTGCTAGCAGTTGTCTTAAATAACTTGCCAGTTGATTGGTGTAATCATTTAATTGTTGATAGCTGAATTGAACATCTTCATAAACCAGCGCAATATTATTAGGTGTTTGCTGAACCTGTTCTTCAAATAACTGGCTAATCAGTTTATTTTGAGTAAAGGGTACAGTTTGTGCTGCCTGATTTTGTATAAGTTGTGTGTGTTCCTGTGTGGTTAACAGTTTTAATTGATTAACATGGATATTAGGATTATTAAGTAGTTGCTCAAGGGTTAGTTCAACACCTTGTAATATCCTAGTAATAGTTTGTTGATCAAATAGCTCACCCGCATATTTTATTTTAAAGTTAATTTCACCTGCTTTTTCATAAACTACGATGCCTAGAGGGTAGTCTAATTTTTCTTTACCTTCTTTAAAGACTATCTTAAGTTGTTCATTGTTACTATCTGAAACTGGGTAGTTTTCAAAAACAAATAATGAGTTAAATAGCCGATTAGCAGATTTTTGTAGTTCTGTAAGATTTACATTACTGTGATTATTTACATTGTTAATATGGGTTTGTAAATTCTTAACAATATTAATTAATGTATCTTCAGTATGCTCTAAGGTAATGGGTAGGGTATTAATATAAAGACCTACCGATGTTTCTATGCCATCAACAGGTAGGTTTCTACCTGATACAGTCATACCTAATGTTGTAGTATCTGTATTACCATAAATACTTAGTTGTTGATGCCAACAGTATTGCATTAATGCATTTAAAGTAAACTCATGGCTTTTGCATAGTTGTATAAGTTGTTCACCTTGCTGTTTAGCAATAGTTATAGAAAGTTCTTGCGGATCTTCAATATAACGATGTTCACTTAGGTTTATATGACGCATCTCTGGTTTAAGAAGACTTTCTAAGTTTTCTTGGTTATCTTGATTGAGATAATTTTTCCAAAACTCATCTGTTTTATGCGTTTGTGCTTGTAAAAATGCTTGTGCGGCTAAATAACTTTTATCTTCCTGTCTATTAATAGGTTGATTATTGAGTAGTGCCAAATAGTTTTGGTGTACATCATGCAATAGAATAGGAAGACTCCAACCATCTAAAATGGCATGATGGTTATTGAAGATACAACGGTAATGTTGTTCGTTGTATTTGATTAAATAGATTCTAAATAACCCCCCTTGAGCGAGGTTGTAATTGATTTGACGATCTGTTTCTAATAGATTGCTTGTAGCAATTAATTGTTGATCTTCTGCTTGATCGCTTAAATCAATAAACTGCCAATTAAAGGTATTGGTTTTATCAACGATTTGGATAAAATCTTCATCCCAAGAGAATCTTAAACGGAGTGTTGGATGTTTTTCCTGGGAAAGTTGCCATGCTTTATGAAGTAAATCAGCTTGTAATGGATTTTGGTAATCCCAAATCATCTGGATACGATAAGCGTTATCTAATTCACCTTGTACAATGGCATGGTATATAAAGCCTTGCTGTAAACTATTAGCAGGGTAGATAGCAGTTATTTCATTATTGTCTTGAATTTTATCTAATAAATTTTTAGAAATGACATGATTAATATCTGATACAGTTAAATAGCTACGATTTAACAGTAACAATTCAGTAATTAAACATTCTAATTGTTGAGTAAAGGCGACAGAGAAATATTCTAGTTGTGCACTATTTAAATAACCTTCCACTGCGAATTGTAATTGTCCATTTAGAATGCCACCATTTAATGCTAACAAATCAGTATTACGATTTTCCGAAGACATTGCGACACCTGAACTTTCATTGCTGAATGTCCAGTATGAATGTTGTTCATCACTATCAAATTGACCTAAATAATTAAAGCAGATAGCAGGTAATGGCTGTTCGATATAACCCACTAATACGCCATAGCCAAAGCCATGATGTGGAATACTTCTTAAGTAATCTTTAATAACAGGTAAATTTTGTACAATTCCTTGCTCTTTGACATCAAGCTTAACAGGATACATACAGGTAAACCAACCAACTGTATTATTTATGTCAATATCATTAAATAAATCTTCTCGGCCATGTCCTTCAAGATGGATATAGTGCTGATTAAGATTAAAGACAAGTTTTAAAGCACTGGCTAGAGCTGTAAGTAAAATATCATTTATTTCTGTACCATAGACTTTATTTACATCACGTAGCAATACCGTTGTTTGTTCTTTTGATAGTTGGATTTTGGTTTTATTGAGTGTATCTGTTCGATAAGAAGCTAATTGTTGATTATAATTATCTAACCCTTTAACTGTTTCATGCCAATAAGCTTGTTCGCTATCAAAGCCTTGTACAGTAAAATTTGGATAGTTTTGTTGCTTATTCACCCATTGACGATAACTTGTACCTTTATCACCTAAAATAGTGCTAGCATCAATGGCGCTATCTAATGATTTATTTTGTTCAGCAAAGAACTGATAGAGTCTTTGTAGATCATTTTTAATAATTCGCCAACTCACTGCATCAATATTTAAATGATGTACTGCAATATGAATACGCGCACTATTATCTTCATAACCCTCAAGATAACCTATGTGGAATAGTGGACCTTCTGCAAAATTAAATTGATTTTGCCATTGAGTTAACTGTTGAGTAATTTGTGTTTCAGTAAGGCCTTTGATATCTATACTATCGAAAGGTAATGCTGCAATTGTTGAATGATAATAGCCCGTCAAGGAGTCTTGATAAGTAGCTCGTAATATATCGTGATATTCAACCAACTTATTAAGGCTTAATCGTAGTAATTCAATATCAAGTTTTGGTACTTTAATTAAAAATGCTTGGTTCCAATGATGATAAGCAGGTAACTTACCTAATTCTCTATTTGCAAAAAACCATTGTTGAATTGGCGCTAAAGGAATATTACCTTCTAAAACACCCTGTTCAGATTGAATAGTGGCTATTACATTATCTTGGTTTTTAAGTACATGGTCACTTAATGCTTTAACTGTGCGATAGGTAAAAATATCTTTAATAGATAGATAATAATTCAATGATTGTCTAATGCGATTAGCCAATTGAATACTGCTAATACTATCACCACCTAATTTGAAGAAATCATCTTCTATGCTAATACTATCAGCTTGTAATCTAAGTACTTCAGCAAATGTGTTGCAGAACAGAAGTTCTGTATCATTGGTTGGTGCTTGATAGTTTTTTGTATTGGTTAAGACGGGTTTAGGTAGTGCTCTGAGATTCGCTTTACCATTACTCGTAATAGGGAAGGCGTGCATATGTATAAAAACAGCAGGCAACATATAATCAGGTAAAAATTGCTGTAAATAATTTAGTAAGTCATTACTATCAAATGCTTCATCAGCCATGTAATAAGCAGCTAGGTATTTATTGCCTATATTATTATCTAAAGCTAAAACAATAGTTTGTTTAATACCAGAATAATTACTTAGCCGCGCTTCAATTTCACCTAATTCAATTCTAAAACCTCGAATTTTAACTTGGAAGTCATTGCGGCCAATATACTCAATATTACCATCTGCTAAATAACGTACCAGATCGCCTGTTTTATAAAGCCTGCTATTATAATCCTCAGCTTTTTCTTGATCGGTTTGGAAAGGATTATTAATAAATACTTTATTGGTCATTTCAGGGTTATTTAAATAACCACGCCCAACACCAGCCCCACCAATATATAGTTCACCAATAACACCCACTGGCACAGGCTGTAGTCGCTCATCCAATATATAAGTTGTTGTATTGGTCAGTGGTTTACCAATGGTGACGGTTTGCTTAAATGGAGCGGTTGCTTGATTGGTTAAATAAGCTGTAGCATAAGTGGTTGTTTCTGTTGGGCCATATACATGAACTAAATTAACGTTTGGATAGTATTCTCTAAATTTATTCACATGAATGGCAGAAGAGGCCTCACCACCAAATAACACGTATTTTAACTGAGCTAAATTAGTTAATTTAGCATCTACTAATGTATTGAAAAAGGCTGTGGTGGAAAAGAAATTAGTAATTTTATAGTCAGCAAGTAACTGATTAAATTTCTCCAGATCTAAGAAGTTATCTTTAGTCGCGATTACTAAACTTGCCCCATTGAGTAAACAGCCAAAAATATCGTAGGTTGAAGCATCGAATTGATAACCAGAGATACTTAATAAATGATCGTCTTGGTTAATCTCAACATAATTAGCATTGATGATTAAACGATTAATATTATGGTGTTCAATCAACGTGCCTTTAGGATTACCAGTAGTACCACTGGTATAAATAACATAAGCTAAATCATGTGGCGTAGTATCAATAATAGGATGAGCTGTTGGATACTGTGCTAATGTATTTACAAAAGCTGGCTCATCGATACAGGATACAGGGATATCTACAGCTAAAGAAGTCACCTTATCTTGATAATGTGATTGAGTAATGATGGCTTTTAGTTTTGCATCTTGTATAATAAAGCCATTACGTTCATTAGGTGCATCAGGATCCATAGGTACATAAGCTGCACCTGCTTTTAAGATAGCTAAAATACAAACAACAATTTGTTCTGAGCGATCCAGATATAACCCAACGAGATCATTAGGCTGAAGCTGATAAGTGGTTTGTAAATAATGCGCTAATTGATTAGCGCGTTCATTGAGTAGCTCATAAGACAATTGTGTTTGATTAAAGATAACCGCTGTATTATGAGGTGTTTTTTGTAGTTGTTGTTCAAATAACTGAACCACAGTTTTGTCATTTGCATAGGGCTTTTTAGTATTATTTTTTGAATAAATTAATTCTTCATAGGCGTCCCCGTTTAAATATTTTAATTTGTTGATAGTTTGTTGTTGTTCACATAAGTTAGCAAATTGTTTAAGAATAGATTGATAAACAGTAATGTAATTTTCTATGGTGTGTTTATCAAAAAGTGAAGTGGCGTAATTAAATATTCCTGTGATTACCTCATCAGAATCATCTAATGTAGTCGTAATATCAAACTTAGCTACCTGATATTGTGTATCTTCAACTTGATAAGGCTCTAATAAGCCATTAATTGCTTTTAATTGTGAGCTACCAAAGGACTGCACACCAAACATTACTTGGAAAATAGGATGTCTTGAGGAGTCTTTCTCAATTTGAAGAGCATCAACTAATTTTTCAAAAGGTAAATCCTGATGTTTTTGAGCTTCACTAACTAATTGTCCTGTTTGTTTAATAAATTCTACTAGTTGTTGCTCAGATTTAATTTGTTGTCTTAAAGCTAAAGTATTTACAAAGAAGCCTATGGTATGCTCAATAGCCTGATAATGTCTACCAGCAATAGGTGTTCCTAATACAATATCTTTTTGATTACTTAAAGCACCTAATAACAGATAATAACCACTAAGTAATACAGTATATAGACTAACATTCAAATTTGTTGCGATGGTTCTTAACTGTTGGCTTAATTGGCTATCCAATTCAAAATAAACATCTTGACCTTTGTAATCAATCTCTAATGGTCGTACATGATCTATTGGTAGATTTAATGGTTCATAGTCAGTGAGTAGTTGTTGCCAGTATTGCAGCTGTTCATCAAGCACTTTGCCTTGTAAATATTGACGTTGCCATAAAGCAAAATCTTTGTACTGGGTTTCAACTATAGGTAATTCGAGTTCTTTAGCAAGCTCATTAGCTCCTTTTTGCTGAGCTTCAAGATACTGGTAAGCTTGGATAAATTCATTAATAAAGAGATCAAGAGACCAACCATCAAAAGCAATATGATGGATAACAATGGCTAGATAATGTTCATTGGCTAATTGATAACGATTAATAAAGATAGGGTATTCTGAATCTAAAGCGTATATATGATGAATATGCTGATATATAGTACTTTGTAAGTCTTGTTGGGAAAGACATAGATTAGAATGAATGGCAAAAGGCATGGTTTGTAAATCCATTACCTGTTGATAGCCAAGCCCTTCTGAATTTGTTTTAATTAATGAGCGTAATACTTCATGACGTTCCATTACTATAATAATAGCTTGTTCCACAAGACTAAAATCAACTACAGGGTTTACTTTAAATACTAATGGAATATTATAAGCATCACTGCCACCTTCATAAGAGTCGATAAACCACAACCTTTCTTGTGCAAAGGATAATAGTTGTTGTTGAGGATTATCAACTGTAGGGGCTACAATAGAAATTTGTGCAGTTTTAGTATTATCAATAAATTCAGCTAACGTGCGCACAGTACGATGAGCAAAAATATCAGCTACATGGATTTGTTTAGTAAATAATCTAGCTAACTTACTGGCTAATTTAATCGCTAAAATACTATTACCACCTAACCTAAAGAAGTCGTCAGTAACACTAATAGTTTCACTTTCTACACCCAAGAACTCCGCATAGGCTTCAACTATTTGTTGTTCAATAATGCTGCTAGGCGCTATGTATTGTGTCTGCGTAATAAAAGAGGGTGCAGGTAAGGCACGGCGATCAACTTTGCCATTTATATTAATAGGGAATGACTGCATGTGTACAAAGGTAGCGGGCAACATGTAGTCTGGTAAGAATTGTTGTAAATAATTTAGTATCTCATCATTATCGAAAGCTTTATCAGCCACATAATAGGCAGCTAAATATTTATTACCTGCATTATTATCTAGGGCTAGAACAATAGACTGTTTAATAGCAGGATAATTATTTAAACGTGATTCAATTTCACTTAACTCAATTCTAAAGCCACGAATCTTAACTTGGAAATCATTACGACCAACATATTCAATATTACCATCCGCTAAATAACGAACAAGGTCGCCCGTTTTATATAATTTACTATTATAACCTTGAGCTTTTTCATCAGCAGTTTGGAAAGGATTACCGATAAACACTTTATCAGTCATTGCAGGGTTATTTAAGTAACCACGCCCAACACCTGCACCACCAATATAAAGTTCGCCAATAGCACCTATAGGAACAGGTTTTATTTGCTCATCTAAAATATAAACAGTTGTATTGGTCAAAGGTTTACCAATAGCAACAGTTTGATTAAAAGGTTCTGTTGCCTGATTTGTTAAATAAGCTGTAGCATAAGTGGTTGTTTCTGTTGGACCATAGACATGGACTAAATTAACATTGGGATAATATTTTCTAAATTTATTTACATGAATAGCAGATGATGCTTCACCACCAAATAGTACATATTTTAAATGAGCTAAATTAGTTAGTTCAGCATCCACCAACGTATTGAAAAAAGCAGTGGTTGAGAAAAAGTTTGTAATTTTATAATCATTAATTAATTGATTAAACTTTTCTAAATCTAAGAAATTATCTTTAGTTGCGATTACTAAACCTGCACCGTTTAATAAGGAACCAAAAATATCATAAGTAGACGCGTCAAACTGATAACCAGAGATACTCAATAAACGATCAGTTTCATTGATCTTAACATAATTAGGATTAATAATTAGACGATTAATATTATGGTGTTCAATCAACGTACCTTTAGGGTTGCCCGTCGTACCACTGGTATAGATAACATACGCTAAATCACATGGTTTAGTTGTATTTGTGGGATTAGTAATTGGGTATTGTGCTAAAGTTGCAATAAAAGCCTGTTGATCAATACAAGATACTGGGATATCTACTACAAGTGAGCTTACCTTAGCTTGATAATGTTGCTGAGTAATAATGGCTTTTAATTTAGCATCTTGCATAATAAAGCCATTACGTTCATTAGGTGCATCAGGATCCATTGGTACATAAGCGGCCCCTGCTTTTAGTATCGCTAGAATACAGACTACGATTTGTTCAGAGCGATCTAAGTATAATCCTACAAAATCATTAGGTTGGATATTATAGGTTGTTTGTAAATGGTGTGCTAGTTGGTTTGCTTGCTGGTTGAGTAGTTCGTAAGATAGCTTTTTTTGATTGAAAATAACAGCAATGTTAGCAGGATTTTTTTGAACCTGTTGTTCAAATAGTTGAATCACTGTTTTGTCATTAGCATAGGGTTGTTGTGTGTTATTTCTAGAATAGATTAACTCTTGATAGCTTTCTTTATCGAGCAAATCAATATCTTTAGTTAGGGTGTGAGTAAGATCATTGACTAGATAGTCTAACAATTGAACAAATAATTTTTGGTATAGCTTAATAAACTGTTGTACAAGTTGTTTGTCTAAGTGTCTATCATCAAATTTAACACGGTAGTTAATACAATTATTGTATTCTTCCTGTTCAAAAACTAACTTGTTAGCTAAGTCTATTTGTAATTCATGATTTATTTTTTCGCCATGAATACCATTAAGATGAGTTTGATGGTCACGGAAAAAAGTTTGTACAAAGGCAACATCTAAAATATTCGGATTATCAACATAAGACATAATCTCATAGACAGGTAAATACTTACCAGCAGATTTTTTAAGGCTTTTATAGTATTCAATAACATTATTAAGAACAGTTTGTATAGTAGTGTTATTATCAAAATGATAGTTGATTAACAATGTATTAACATGTGATCCATACTGTAAATCTTTACCTTCTAACATGGCTACTGGATAAGCAAGAGGAATATTAGTTTGCCTTGTCATTTTATGCAGCAGTAAAGCCATTACTAGCTGACCAAACATGTAAGTAGTAATTTTATATTTACGACGGAAGGTTTTTAATTGCTTATCAACTTGTTCATCATAACTAAATAGATACTCTGTAATAAAAGGTATAGTTTGCTTTTCAGAGGGTATACTGGTTGCTTTTAAAAAAGATAAATCAACACTTTGTACTTCTTTTAAATGTTCTTTCCAGAACGACTCCATTTGCTCTTTTTGGGTAGTAAGTATCTGTTGGTAGTTATTATAAAGCCTTTGATGCATTTCAGTTTGAACATCAAGGGTAGGAACTTCATAATCAATACCATTATAATTTTTACGAATCTTTTCCCATATTTCTTGGGTACTAATACCATCTACCACAACATGATGAAAAACGAACAATAGCCGATATTGTTCATTAGCTAATTTGATTAGATGTATTCTCGCGAGAAGATCTTTTTCCAAATTAAAGGGAGAGGTAACGATCTCATAAAGTTCTTCATCAGATAACGGCTGATCATAATAAGTTACAGAATTTTGAACAGGGGGAGAGGGGATCCAGCAAATACCTTCTGCTTCATTAGATATAGTATGGCGTGTTATAAAATGTTCATTAAATATCTTATTAAAACTAGCAGTAAATTTCTTTACATCTACCTCCCCCAAAACTGTATTGTCAATCACAATGTTGTAGTCGCTGCGAAGAGGGTTAGATAACCACTCATAATAGAAAATTGACTGATAAGGGGTCAGTTTAATGTTTTTCATTTTTGTATAACCTATAAATGCTGAAATATAGTAAAACTACATTGATGTACAGATAATCATCATGTTTATTGTTGTCGCTAATAACAAAGGAAATTAGGACAATTTTTTGCTAACACCAAAAATTAGTTAAAGTATTAATTTGAACAAATAAGAAAAGACTCTATTGAGTCTGTTTACATCCAGGACTAAATAATTTTCTTAACAGAATAAATTGATTGGTAAGTCTGAAGGATAGACGATATAAAATATTAAAAGGAGTATGATGGTAATTAAGAAATATTTTGTTTATGAGTTTTATAAAAAAATAGAAACTTATTGAGATATTATTTAAAAAAAATAATGATGGTTTTTTATTATCCCTATGTCCTTTTTTTATTAATGAATAAAAAGTTTTTTCATTAATTTTGTTGATCATCCTAATACTCCCTATGTTCCTATTAAAAACTGCTGTTAAGGATACCAAGTAAAAGATAATACAAAACTATACTTTGGTATAATATACGAATAATATTAATATGCTACTTAGTGTTTTTGGTAAAGTTAAAATCAGTAAATTAACTGATTTTTCTAGCTTTTTTGGCAAAAATCGGTGCAAATTTGCATAAATTAGGGCTAAATATTATTTATAATAAATAAGGTATTAATTTTATTAATTAGGTCATTTGCGTAATGGTTTTTCTGAAACGAGCTAATGCAAAAGTGAAAAAACTAATGCCTAAGATAGTTAAAAATAAGAAAGGTATCCATACCGTTTCAATACCCGCCCCACGAAATAAAATCGCTTGACCAAGTTCTACAAAGTGAGTGGTAGGCGCTATAAGCATTATATATTGAACAAGTTCAGGCATACTTTCGCGGGGTGTACTACCTCCTGATAACATTTGCAGAGGCAGTAGAATTAGCATTAATAACATACCAAATTGAGCCATGCTCCGTGCCACGGTTGCTAAAAAAATTCCCATTGAGGTAGTGGCAAATAAATGTAGTGCAGCACCACAAAGAAATAGCCATTTAGAACCAATAATAGGTACTTTCAGTGCCAACTCTACAATTAGTACAAGTGAACAGCTGGTTGCAATTAAAACCGCTAAACCCATTGACCAAATTTTAGATGACATAATTTCAAAAGGTGTAACCGGCATTGCCAGTAAGTGTTCAATCGTACCATGCTCTCTCTCACGCATTAAGGCTGCACCTGTTAAGATAATAGAGAGAATAGTGACCATATTAATGGTTTCTGTTACTGAGCCAAACCAAGCATGGGTTAAGTTAGGGTTATAACTCGTACGTAATGCTAAATCAACGGTTGCTGTTTCAGATGTACGATAGCGTTGTACATATTCATTAATTTCATCCAATACAATTTGTTGTATATAGCCACTACCTGTAAATGCTTGACTCATTCGGGTTGCATCGACATTTAATTGAATATCAGGTGTTTCTCCTTTCAGTACATCGCGCTGAAAGTAAGGAGGAATATTAAGCACAAAAGTATATTTATCTTCGTCCATTCCTGTGTCCATTTCTTTTAAAGAAATTTTGGTAGGCTCGTTAAATAAAGGAGGGTAGAAAGCATTAATAATCTGCCTTGATAAAGGTGAATCATCTTCATCTACGATGGCAACAGAAGCTAATTTTAGGGTATCAGGAATGGAGGTGGCCGCTGTATAGATAGAGGCTGTAAAACAGTAAACAATAAGTATCAACATTACAGGGTCGCGCGCTAAGCCCCATAATTCTTTCATTCCTAGCTGATAAATATTTATAAGTTTCTGCATAAATCAGCTATCCTGTTTTTTTAAGAGTAGAATACTAATTCCTAATAACACAGGAATCATCGCTAATAGCATATTTATAGAGCTATAGAGATCTGAAAAGGTAAGTGCTTTATTAAATATGCCACGGCTAACTAATAACATATAAGTAGTAGGGAAATATTCACCTATTACTCGGCCGCCTCCTTCAAGCGAGCTAACGGGGTTAATAACACCTGCAAATTGAACAGCTGGCACAAGTGTTAATAGTACCGTTAAAAAGATTACAGCAACTTGGCTGCGAGTGATGGTTGAAGCTAATAAGCCATAGCTTGTAGCAACGATACAATAGAGAAATGCTGCAAAGCATAAGGTTAGGAAACTGCCTTTAATAGGTACATCAAATATTATTATCGCCATTAATAACAGTATAAAAAAACTGATCATTGATAGAATAATATAGGGAATCTGCTTACCAATTAGAAACTCTACTCGCGACATGGGGGTAACATATAAATTAAGAATAGAACCCAATTCTTTTTCACGTACAACAGAGAGTGCTGCTACCATAGCAGGTAACATAAGTAGCAAAATGGGAATAACAGCAGGCACCATAGCAGGTAAACTTTTTACATCAGGATTATAGCGATACCGTATTTCTATTCCTGCATTACCTTGAATATCCATGCCTTGTCGTTCTCTTGCTTGTTCTTGTAACCATTGCGCATGAATACCTTGTACATAGCCACGCACAGTCTCAGCGCGCATTGGCATAGCGCCATCAATCCACACACCAATTTCAGCTTGATCACCGCGCTCAACTTTTCTAGCAAAGTTAGGAGGAATTTCTATAGCAACATTAATATCGCCTTCTCTTAAACGTTGATCTATTTCTTGATGACTATAAAGAGGTGGTTTTTCTATAAAATAACGTGATCCTGAAATACTTAAGCTATAGCTATTACTTAATCCTGTTTGATCTTGATCTAATACAGCAAATTTTAAATCCTCAACATCCATGGTAATACCATAGCCCATTACCAACATCAAAATAGCGGCTCCTAATAGTGCTAGTGTGGCCCTAATAGGATCTCTTCTTAACTCAAGCGATTCACGCCAAGTACATCCAATTAAACGATTTAAACTAAATTTTTTAGGAGCTTCATGAGATGTTTGTTCAGGTTGTTTAAGAGTTTCTATTGATGTTGATACAACTTCTTCATTAGTAATACCAGCACCTGCATCCAATAGGTATTCTATAAACGCTTGTTCAAGCGTAGTGGTTTGGTGTTTTTCCATTAGGTTTGCTGGCGTATCACTGTCTAATACTGTTCCTGCATGCATTAAAGAAATACGATCACAACGTTCTGCTTCATTCATAAAATGGGTAGTGATAAAGATAGTTACCTGATCTTTACGTGATAACTCTACTAGCAAATGCCAAAAATTATCTCGAGCAATAGGATCAACTCCAGAAGTAGGCTCATCCAAAATCAGAATATCAGGCGCATGAATAACGGCTACAGCAAGAGATAAACGTTGCCGTACACCTAATGGAATATTATCTGGTAAAGTATTTGCTACATTCTCTAAATCAAAACGTTGTAGCATTTCATTAACACGGTTAGCAATAGTTTCTTTAGCAACACCAAACAGTTTAGCATGCAATACAAGATTTTGCTTAACGGTAAGTTCACTGTATAACGAAAATGCTTGAGACATATAACCTAAATGCTTACGCGTATTCAAATCATTAGCATCGATTTCTTTACCAAATAACCAAGCTTTGCCTTCTGTGGCAGGTAGTAAACCAGTTAACATTTTCATGGTAGTGGATTTACCACAACCATTAGAACCTAAAAAGCCAAATATTTCTCCCTTAGCAATACGAAAGTTAACATGATCCACTGCGATAAAGTCGCCAAACCGTTGTGTTAATCCTTTTGCTTCAATAGCAATAGAAGTGGTTTCATGTATATGTAATGGGGGAATAGTGACAGGTTTGTAATGCCGTTTTTTTTCTTCTGGCATTAATTCTATAAATGACGCCTCCAATGAGTCCTGTTGCGTTTGTTCTAGTATTTCGCTGGGTGTTCCTGTAGCTAATATTTTACCCGCATCCATTGCTACTAAATAATCAAAACGTTGTGCTTCATCCATATAAGCAGTGGCAACAATAACACTCATTTGTGGTCGCTGTTTACGGATATTATTAATCATATCCCAAAATTGTGAGCGAGATAATGGGTCTACCCCTGTAGTAGGCTCGTCTAAAATAAGTAAATCAGGATCATGTATTAATGCAGCACATAATCCTAGTTTTTGTTTCATACCGCCAGAAAGCTTGCCTGCTGCTCTATTTAAGAAGGGATATAATCCCGTACTGGTAGTAAGCTCATCAATTCTCTGACGTCGTTCAGTAGCATTATGACCAAATAGACGAGCAAAGAATTGTAGATTTTCTTCAATTGATAAAGTAGGGTATAGATTTTTTCCTAGCCCTTGTGGCATATACGCAATACGTGAACAAACAGCCGTACGATGTTGTTTATTAGCCATGTCACCATTTAATGCGGTTATGGATCCTTGTTGGATTACATGAGCTCCTGAAATTAAAGAAAGTAAACTTGATTTACCAACGCCATCTGGACCAATTAAACCTACCATACATTGTGCAGGGATATCTAAACTAATATTATCTAAGGCCAATGTTTTGTCATAACGTAGTGAAACATCTGTTACTTGTACCACAATGTTTGTAAAGCCAATGAGACTACTCATAACAATAACCTTAAGTTTTTTGACACATAGGTACTAGCTTGGATAATTCATCAGGCCATGCTGCTTGTTGATCTAGTTTCAACCAAGCAACACCAGGTACACCTGTTTTAATTTGCTCTAAATAACAATTTAAAAGTTCAGGTTTAATTTGTGCTTTCACACGGAACATTAATTTTTGGCGTTCATTATGAGTTTCAACGGTTTTTGGGGTAAATTGAGCAACACTAGCTACATACGAAACATAAGCAGGTATAGCCATATCTGGATAAACATCTAAAACCATTCTTACTTCTTGGTTTAAAGCTATTTTACCTGCTACTGTTTCAGGTACAAAAAAAGTGAGATAGACATCGTTTAGATCAACCAAGTTTAATACTTTCCCTCCAGCGCCTAATACTTCTCCTACTTGGGATATTTTATATTGCACACGTCCATTAGCTGTTGCTGGTAATGTACTGTCATTAATATCTGCTTGAATGCGATCAATGGTAGCTTGTGCTGCTTTAATTGCATAGCTGGCATAGGTGACATTAGCTTCAGCCGCTTGAATAGCGGCATCAGTTACATCAATTTGAGCATTGGCAGCAGAAAGCGCTGCGATGGCATTATTTACAGCTGCTTTATCATTATCGTATATTTGAACTGATACTGCACCTTGGCGATGGAGAGGTGTAGAGCGTTTTAAGCGAGTATTGGCTAAGTTTAAATCACTTTTGCGTTGCTTAGCAATTGCTTCAATAGCCGCTTTATCACTGATCTTTACAGCAAGTTGAGCCTTTGCATTGACCTCGTTGCTAATAGCTTGCTGTAGTTGTGCTTTTGCTTCATTTAACTGTTGCTGAAGAACATCTGTTTGCATAATAACCAGAGGTTGGCCTTTTTTAACAAAGTCACCTTCTTTTACTAGTATTTGTTCAATACGTGCTGCTAATTTGGTTGATATATTAATTTCTGTTGCTTCTATACGACCATTGCCATTAACAAAATCCTCACCAAAATCACGATTATGTGTACGGCTCCATACTAAGTAGCTTATTATCAAAATAAAAATAATAATTATTGGTATTAGTATTGGTTTTTTTAGTTGAACTCTCATTTTCCGAAGTCTTATCCTTGAATATTATTATGCTGTTTAAGCATATCCTTTATAAATAACAGTAATATGGATTATCTGATAGTGATGAACAATGTCATATTTATTATTTAATATATTAATTCTGTTAGTTTGAATATCTTTTAAATGATTCAACTTTTGTATTTATTTATCATAAATTAAAGTTAATAGATAAATTTTCTATTTATGAAAATAATAGAAAGGAATCATATATAGTCAAAGGCTAAATATAGGAATAGTTTTCTTGAAGATACTATTTAAATAATTAATGAGTTTTTTAATATTTTGAGTAGAAGATTCTTTATTAATTAAATTAAACACGCAACATCCTTAATTTTCTGTTGTAATAAGTATTTGTTTAACAAAGTGTAATTATTTAAAAAGGTGTAACTTTAAAGGTTCTTAATATGCAATAAAAACTAGACAAAGGTCTAGTTGACTATATACTTTATTAATAAAAGTTTTACTGTTATAAGTACTAATAAAAATAATATACTTTTTGCTATAGCTATTGTTAATAAAATATATTTTAAATAAAGGGGTTAATAATTCACTGGTAAGTTATTGTAATGACTGTTCTAAATGTATTGAAGAAATATATTGTCAAACAAGGTAACTATGGGTATTGATTGTTTATTAAATTAAAAAGAGTTCTTTTCGTAAATAAAAAATATCTACTAGACGAAAGTGTAAAATATTTCGTTATTGTAATTAGGTACTATGCTACTACTAGTGCGTGTAATTCTGTATATTATATTTAACAATTTTTAGGTTGAGGATTTTTGCTATGAAATTTATTAAATTAGTGGTTATTGCTTCTGTTATATCTTTTCTTGCTGGTTGTACTGGACATGTTTATAACAATGAAAAAAACTGTAGCTATGATTATTTCCTACATCCAGATATTTCCATTTCTAAAGTAATTGGTGGCTGTGGCCCTGTTGCACCACATAAATAATTCAATGTTTTGCAATTAACAAATATATAATGTTATACGGCTTCTCTTTTATAAAGAGAAGCCGCATAATAATTAGTGTGCAAGTAAAGTTTGTTTATATAAGGATTAGTAAATAATCTAATAATAAAAAGTCTTTTATTCTGATCTGTTTAAGTATAAATAATTAATATAATTCATCCTTATCTTATTAGATAAAATCACTGTTATAGATATTTGTGTAAATTAGTATTCTTTTTATATAACAGAGAAAAAAATTATTTACTTTGAAAATACAAAATACAAAGATTCCTTAATGCTCCTACTCAAAATATCTCAAAAAAGAGAATGGAAAAACTTATTTCCATATAATGTATTGTTGAATTAGAAAGAAATTATAAAAATTTATAGCTTTTTATTCGTTCTATTTTAAAGAATAAAAGAGGTATTTTAACTTTCTTTTAAACTCCGTAACTGCTGTAACTTGTTGTGACCATAAGCCAACCTTGTTAGCTTTGGCAATTTCTTCAGCTTCTAGGTATTGTTCATTTTTCTTTCCAAAAGGCCGGTACCAAGCCATACCTTTATTAATCATTTCAAGGTTGATATCAAATAACATTTTTTCTTGTATATAAACAGTACCAAGGGTTCGCCTATATCTATCTTTACCATAGGTGTGTATTCTAACGGTCTTGTTAAATATAAGATCAGATAAGGCTTTTCTTGAAGCTATAGCAAAATCTTGTTTAGATTCAGGTGCATCTATATGATATAACCTAATTTTATGTTGAACTTTATCTTCTAGGCATATAATAGTATCACCATCAGTAATAGCTACTACTTTACAAATAAGAACATCTGCATAGGAAAGGATAGGGCAGATTAATAGTATGGGTAGTAACTTCATATTATTGGTGCAGATATAAAAACTGTAATATTATCATTAAATGAAATAATAAAGGGAATCTTAACTATTTTAATAACCTGTTTGCAATTCAGATTTGAAGTTTCTAGCTGTAAATATTAGACAGTGTAAGTTTGTTTTATCTTCAGCAAAGCTTTTTAAGAGTCTTTTCGCTTGGTTTGTTAGAACTTTTTTAACGGTATTCATTTGCTGGTACAGGTACAGGGCTAGGAACATAGCTCATAACCTCAGAGCAGCTTTTATATTCCATAATCATTCTCAATACAATTTGAGCAGTACGTTTATTGATAAGCCACTGTCTAGCCTGTTCACGATATAAGCCTAATAATATCTTTTGAATATTCTCTTTATCATATAAATCCATATAATTATTTCCTTGATGTATTTTTTAAGGTAGATAATGTTTTATTAATCTCATCTTTAGTGAAGTTTAAAAACTGGATATTTTCTACAAATGGAGTTACCTCATGAAATAAATAAACCATTGTATTAGGCCTATCTAAAACGATTGAATCTACACCTATGATTAGCTCAGGCATTCCTTTAATCTTATATTGCGTTATTTCACCATTACAAATATCTAAACCTTTTCTAGCATCATTTTCTGAATTATTTTTGCCTATACCAAAGGCATCAAGTAATGTATTCTTATTTTCTTCACTAATTTCTGTATCACTATGAAATGCAAAATGTTTTTTATTGTCATAGATGTATGCCATCATATCTCTAGAAAAAATAACTCTATTTGATGGATAGATATTTAAAGAATACCTTCCAGCAAAATTAATAATTTGCTGGTCGCTTGCTGTAGGATTTAAGTGAGTTTCCTTGATTTTTGGCGCATCACATTTTTCAGCATAAGTTGCTGAAACAAAAGAACAAATAAATAGCAAGCTTAGAAATCGTTGCATATAATAAATATTCTTAAAGTATTTATGGATTATTAAATTTAGTTTAGATTATAGTCCATTAGCTGAAAGTTTTTTTACTATTTCATGCCCTAAGTCTGATTTATCTTAAATGATACTCTTGTTAATCTTGCACTAGAGGTGCAATAGTTATGTGTGGTAGATTTGCTCAAATTAGTCGCTTAAAAGAAGTGCTTGAAGAACTTGCTAGAAGATTAGAGCAAGAAGAGGTTAATGATAATTTGACTGGTCGTTATAATATTGCGCCTCAATCAATGGTTAAAATACTCAGAGTTAACGATCAAAAGGTTATTGTAGATAATGTCCATTGGGGTTGGAAACCTTTTTGGGCTAAAGATATGCAACCACCTATTAACGCCCGTATTGAAAAAGTGGCTAGCTCTAAATTCTATAGTCAAATCTGGCCTCATCGTTGTTTAATTCCAGCTAATGGTTGGTATGAATGGGTTAAAGAAGGCAGTAGCAAACAACCATACTATATTCATCTAAAGACAAATAAACCTATGTTCTTTGCAGGGATTGGTCATTTCAAAGAAAATAGTGATAATAACGGTTTTGTGATTATTACTGCTGATTCACAAGGTGGTATGATAGATATCTATGATCGTAGACCTGTTGTATTAACACCAGAATATGCAAATGAATGGATAGATTCTAATACTACCCTTACTCGAGCAGAAAAAATAATCAATGACCACTATCGTAAACCAAAAGATTTCGACTGGTACAAAGTCAGTGAAGCGGTAGGTAATGTTAGAAATCAGGGTAAAGAATTAATTAAACCTATTGACTCAGAATAGAGCCATGGCTTGCTAAATCTATAATTTCAGGATTATTATATCTTAAAAAGTTAATTAATATTAAATAAGCGTCTCGACTAAATGGTGGTAAAGGCTCATTAACAACACTGTCTAAACTTTCAACAGTGGTCATATAACGCCAATTATTGATTATATGCCACTGTTTTATATTATATAGATAATCTTCTTCAAGAATAGCAATAGCACCTTTCCAAGACCAAGATATTAGCGAAAAATCCTCAAAAGCTTTGAGTAAACGATGATTATGAGTATCAATAGGCTCTTGTCCACAACAAGCCCCTAAGCATCTTCTTAACTGATAATTAAAGCAATTTCTAGTGGTTTTCTCTAAGCCAATAACCTTAGAACAAAGCTGATACTGCGCTATGAGATTCTTTAACCATTGTTTAGCCCTATGAGCTGATCGGTATAGTCCGACACTTATTTGCTCATCTAAAATATCATCAATTAGCTTTAGCTCAGGTTTATATTCACTATTCAAAATCCATGAGTATAAATGTTTAAGTTGTCGTAATCGCTTATTATATAAAGGATATAAGCGTTTAATTTCAGCAGATTCTAAGAGCAATGCACCTAATTCGCCCGCTGTGCATTTATATTCAATAGCGGCCACCTGTTTAATCATATCCAGATGAAATCTCGTTTCGTCAGGCTTATAGAAATGAGAAAGCACACGTTTACGGATATTGACACTTTTACCAATATACAGCAGAACATTATTACTATCATAAAAATAGTAAACACCTGGTCTTTCAGGTAAGGAATAACAACAATCAAGCATCATTATTTAACAGTAGGTATCTCATCCCAGCGCGTAGTATAACGTTTACTCAGCAAATCTCTTTTAATACTCCATGCGGCATTATGTCTTATACCACCTATTCTAATAGTATCTCTACCCATTTTTTTATTGATTGAATCAATAGTATTCATAAGTTGATCTGATTTTTTACGTTCTTTGCTATCTTGTGCTGGGCAAAACATATCAAACTACTCTATATCCTTATCAGTAAGATCAAGCATCATCGCACCAGCTTTCATAAACAAATAACCTTTCCTGTAAATATTCGTTAATCCTTGCTGTGCTGCCTTAACAATCTCCCGTGTATCATTAGTAGAATAACAATAGATGGATTATATTGAGGTAAATCATCCCTAAATCTATTGGTTTTAAGAAATATCATCACAGCACTAGTAACAGAATTTTGCTTTATTAACTTTTCCACTCCATGACTCGCATGTACTCTAATAGCTTCGTGTAAAACATATAAACTCTCTGTTAAACGTCCAAAACTACGAGAAGTCATAATATTCTGCTTAGGTGTATCAACATCATCAAGCTCTATACAGGGTGTACCCTGTAATTCAAGTAAAGTCCTCTTAACCATAACGGAAAACTGCTTTCTAATAAATTTAGGGTTCTGCCTCCCTTAATTGCCAAACTGTTTTAATGCCCATTGCCTCTAGTTTGGTTGCTATACGATAGCTAACTCCCCATATTTCACTCACAGGTAATTTTTTTAATAATGATTCAAGTTTTGATTCAGTTGGATGCAACCAGTACACACCCTTATACTCTGGATTTTTTTTAGCCACATGATTAGCTATTTTAGCCAGGGTACGTGTAGGAGAAACTCCAATACCCACAGAAATACCTGTATTCTGCTTAATAATTGCTTTTAATCGCTTACAGTGCTCAACGAGATTACCAAAGCCAGTTAAATGAATAAAGGTCTTATCTATTGAATAAAGCTCTACATCAACCGTATGTTCCCTTACTGTATCAAAGACCCTTTTGCTCATATCCCCATACAACTCATAATTAGAGCTAAGTAAAGTAATCTGTTTACGAATATTAGGAGGAATTTGGAAAGCAGGTATCCCCATAGGCACAAGCGGCTTAACCCCATTAGAACGAGCTATAACACAGCCGTCATTGTTGGAGAGAATGCCTATAGGTTTGCCTTCAAGCTTAGGATTAAATACACGCTCACAGCTTGAATAGAAATTATTACAATCAATAAGACCTATCATATATACAATACAACTCAAATGTATAAAAACATGATTAAAACTACAGAATAAGATGAGTTAAATATATAGATCAGATTTTATGGCGGTCAAGTAGGGTTAAGATTTTGAGATAAACACCATAAACGCTTCCACGTTCCTGATTAAATACTTTTTGTTCAGATTTTTTTTATTGCTGGGGCAAAAAGAAACAAAAATATATAAGAGATAAAATTCAACTTCCATTAATAAACGAGGAAAACAAAATGAATCAATATGATTTTTCATGGGCTTTAACAAAAATTAAATCAGGAGAAAAACTTACGAGAGTTGAATTCCCTGAACTGAACTATGTCGTTTTAGAAAATGATGAAAATAACAACGAATATATTAAATTAGTTGATGGTAATGGTGGTTTTCAACCATGGCCTGATACCCATCAAGATCTATTAGCAAATGATTGGAAAATTTATGATGGCGGAATTATTGAGCCACCACCACCAGTAAGAGAAAATCATGTTAAAGGTATCGTAACCATTGGTTATTATTTTGATAAACCAAGTTCTTCACAACATGACTATGGATATTATCAAAAATTTGCTTCTGGTGGATTTGAGCTTATCTCAACTGACTTATTTGATCCTAGCTCAGTAGAAGTAGCAACATGCTGTGGTTTTAAGAATGATACTCATGAAGGATTTTTATTTCAAATTGCTAATGAAGGTAGTGGCCAAAATATCAACTTTTTATCTCAAAATAGAAATGCTCCCTTAACTGTTTATATTGGTAATGACCAATTCAACTTAGGCGCTTACACTGGCTTGTCTAATTATAAAAATTACTACTGGCGGGAAACTGAACAATCTATAGCTTTAAGACAGAAATATTTTAATCAAGATATGGTTGGGAAAAGCTTTGAAATCCTACTCCAATTTGATTTAGCATAATTATTTTGCAAAGTTAACTTTAAAAATTAAAACTGCGCCTAGTCACTCTGGGCGCTTCTTCTCTATATCTGTCCAGAATCTTACTTCACTTATAATAATAAAGGCAGTTGATAACTTATTATAATAGTTATCTCTAAGTTAGTTAAATTACAGAAACAAAAAAGCCTTATGTGATATAGGGCTTAAAATGGTTAAAAACTGTTTAGAAATAGATATTAGTTTTTCGAAAAAATATATTAAAGGTTTTATAGATTATATAAGTTGCTGAAAATATTTAATTATTTGGTGGGCCGTATAGGGCTCGAACCTATGACCAATTGATTAAGAGTCAACTGCTCTAAGATTGTTATTGGTGGTACTTTTGCGCTCACAGTTTTTTATTAAAACTGAGAGACATGAGCCATGCAAAATTCAATATTATCTAGCACTAACCGTGCAAAAGTTATTTCCATTGTTTCAACCAAAGGTGGAGTAGGTAAGACTACTACTGCTGCAAATCTAGGTGCTGTCATCGCTGATGCAGGTAAAAAAGTACTGCTTATCGATTTAGATACACAGCCAACATTATCCAGTTACTTTGCATTAGAAGATGAAAAACAAAAAGGAACATATGAGCTTGTAGCACAAGGTGATACCAGTTTTGATAATGTATCTAAAACCAATATAAATAACCTAGATATTCTTATATCCAATGACTTTAAAAGTGAACTAAATGATTTAGGCGGAAGTGGCTTAGAAGTTAGATTAATCACGTTATTAGAACCATTCAAAACTCACTATGACCTTATATTAATTGATACACAAGGAACACGATCACTTACTCTAAAAATGGCTATTCTAGCTGCTGATACTACTATCTCCCCAGTTCCTCCTGAAATGCTAGCTGCTAGAGAATTTGGTAGAGGCACTGTGCAGCTTTTTAAAGAGCTACAAGAAGCTTATCTACCTTTTGGTATTAAAGTACCTATAGTTAACTTATTTATTAATAGAGCAGATTTCACCTCAACAGACAGCCGTTTAATCTCGGATTCGGTTCGTGAAAGCTTCAGTAATTTTGATAACGTCAGAGTACTAAATACTGTTATTCCTTCTATTGCAGTCTATAGAAAAGCAGCTACTGAAGCTAAACCTGCCCATCGTTATGAAACTAAACGTCCACATGGTCGCAAAGCACCTTCAGCACTTGAAACCATGACAGAACTAGCTAAAGAAGTTTTTCCAGAGTGGGTAGAGGAATTAAGTGCTTTAAATCCAGAAACCATTAAATCCATAGCAGGGACAGAGGTAATCCAAGAAGCCTAGGAGAATAACAACATGGCAGGTCTAAAAAGCTTGGCCTATTGTGATGTTATCTTTAAAGGCATCAAAAAGAATACTCACAATGGCTATGATATTGTTTTTATAAAAGATGGTGTAGAACAACGTCTACCTTATTATTGTTCATATACACGTACTAAAGAAGATAAAAAGTACGATAAATTTGTGGTGGGTAAGATTGGCTCAATACAACCAGTAGTATGTTGTACGGGTTATTGGTTTGAAATTTATACAGATCAAAGCCTGAGACGTGCTCCTGAACTGGATATGGATCAAATTGATATTGATCAGAATCCTGAAATCATTGATACCATTGGATGGCGTAATGAGCGAAATCCACAAGGCTTTCGTTCGCCTGAAGGTATTATTCCTTATTGTTTTACTCCAAAACAAACACCTTCTGAAAGAATCACCTTAGATATACCACAGGGATTTGAAACTATCTGTGAACAATATCATTTGTCACCAGAAAAAATCCTCCAAGATTTTATCGAAGGCGTTTGTGTGCAAACAACAAGCCAATTATCACTTAATCCTAATAGGGAGGTTTTAGTTACTAAACACTACCTTCAAGCACGTTATGGTAAAGCAGAGGAACAATTGATATGAGTTCAAAAATTGTTCCACCTTCATCTATGGAAGCTGAACAAGCTGTATTAGGTGGTTTGATGTTAGAAAACAGTACCTATGATGATGTAATGGAAATCATTTCAGAGCATGACTTTTATAATTTTGATAACAAAATTATTTTTAATGCAATCCATCTTTTACATATAGAAAATAAGCCATTTGACCCCGTTACATTAAGCGACAAACTTATATCAACCCAACAACTACCTCATATTGCAAATGTTTTAGCCTATGTGGTGGAGTTGTCACGTAGCATTCCTTCAGTAGCCAATATTGTTGCCTATGCCAAAATAGTAAAAGAGCGTTCTACTCTTAGACAATTGGCGAACTTAGGTCATGAAATAAGCCAAGCAGCACATCAAAAAAGTACCAACAGTACTGAAGTGATGGCAGTTGCTGACCAAAAACTATTTGAAATCACTCAAAAACAAACAGGTCAGAAAGATTTTATTAATCTAAGAGACTGTTTAAACGATGTCTTAAACGATATAGACCAACACTTTAATGATGGTAATCCAATCACAGGCGTACCATCAGGATTAACAGACCTTGATGACTATACATCAGGCTTCCAAAACGGTGATTTAATTATCCTTGCTGCTAGACCTTCAATGGGTAAAACAAGTTTAGCTCTAAAGTTTGGTTTGAGTGCATTAGAGTCCAAAACTGATAAACCAATACTTGTTTATTCTTTAGAAATGCCAGCAGAGCAACTACTTAAACGCTTAATTGCGCAAATTGGTGGTTTAAACCTAAAGTCAGTAATGTCGGGACAACTAAATGCTGATAATAATGGCGTTAATGAATTTAATCTACTGACATTGGCTTTCAATCAACTGACACAATATGAAAATAGACTCATCATTGATGACACAGCCTCATTAACCACTTCTGCCATACGTGCACGAACCAGACGTTGTACACGTAAATTTGGCAACCCCTCACTAATTCTCATTGACTACCTGCAACTGATTGCTGAATCAGGTAAATACGAAAATCGCAACAATGCAGTAGGAGCGATTACCCGTGAACTAAAAGCGTTAGCTAAAGAGTTTGAATGTCCTGTGATTGCCTTATCGCAACTTAACCGAGATGTTGAAAAAAGAACCAATAAACGTCCAGTGAATGCAGACCTTAGAGACTCAGGTTCGATTGAGCAAGATGCAGACCTAATCATGTTTATCTATCGGGATGAAGTTTATCACCCTGATAGTTTAGAAACAGGTACTGCGGAAATAATTATCGGTAAACAACGTAATGGTCCAATTGGTACTGTGCGGACAACCTTCTTAGCTGCTCAAACTGATTTTAAAGACATCTGTCGCACTACTTATTACTAAGGAATAGGGGAGTAAGTTATGCCAAATAAAAATACCCAAGAACAAGCTGTTCTAACTTTTACCAAAGAAAGTAATGATATTTACAAAATGATCGCTAATTTTACCCCAGTAAATAGCTTAAACAATGAAGTTTCAGTGTTTCATAAACATGTTTTAGCAATAGCAGCAGAAGTGATGGGAACCACCTTATTACTAGCTAATTCAGGTGAAATCTTTGTACTTAGCAATACACCTATTTGGGTAAGACCTATTGCAGTGGCATTAAGCTTAAACAGTCAAGTTTTAGAAGGAGTATAACAATGCAATATAAACCAATGGCAATATTTCCAGAACTAATCAATGGCTTATTTACTGGCAATACAAAACAAATTAGAACTCTATGCGAACCTGCAAATATAGCCAACTTAAGCTATATAGAGGAAATTGATAGCAACAAGTTTGATGATGAAGAAGGTTATTTAACTTTTGAGAGTCCTTACCAAGTTGGCGATAAAGTTTGGTTACAGGAAGAGTTTAAAGTAGGTGCTTGGCGGCATGATGGACGTATAGCAATAGATTACTTAGCTTCACCTGAAATACGTCTGACACCTTGGTTATCACCTCTAAACAATGCAGACAGAGATATTATCTATCTATGGCAAAACGAAACTCTGATAGATGTCATGGACAGTGACTTAACGTCTGATGAACATGGTGATTTTTATTGGCAACCAGGTAAAGCTCCTACCCGTATAAGACCTGCGATTACTATGCCCATGTTTGTCAGTCGAATATGGTTTGAAATTACTGATGTGCGTGTTGAAAAACTACATGAGATGACTGTTACAGATGCTCTTAATTCAGGCATTACCCCACAATTCTATAATCAATCAGTACGCGGTTATAAAAATTTTCAGTTGCAAGACCGTGCTAATGATGAAGCTACCTGCTTCAGATCACCTATAAAAAGCTACGCTAGTTTATGGAATAAACGTATTGCTTCAAATACGCCTAGTTTAGCGTGGGAAAGTGATAACAATCTATGGATATGGGTTTATGAAATCCAACGCATTAACAGTCCGTTTAATTGATGTAAATACAGGGAACACGAGCCATGAACATGAATATAGGCCAATTAACAGCACAACAGCTTTTAGAGCTTTGTTTAAAAGCTCATGTATTAGGTAGTGAACCTAATGAAGCTGTGATGATTACAGAACAAGAATTACCGCTATGGAAAATCTTTGGTGATATTGTTGTGATCACAGACATAACTAAAGATATGGCCATTAAAGGTAATCAAGTTAGCCATTATAACTACCAAATAACTGTTAATAGCAAATATCAAGGGGATGCAGGGGTTATGCTGATTAGCTGCTTGTACAATGAATTTTTACCTCTGTATTACCTTGATCATCACTATAACTATGTCAAAAACTTTAACAAGATTGAAGAAGATGTAATAGAAGTCCCTCTGCTTGAACAACCTTTTAATGCGAATGAGCACTCCAATAAGGAGGCGACTTATGAATGAGCATAATCGTAAAGATTGGGCAATAGACAAAATAAAAAAATGTTTAGCCTTATATGCCAAATCGACAGGCAATGAAGCTGAGACTGCATTGCGTCAAGCTAAAAGCTTAATGGAAAAATATGGTCTTAATGAGACAGATATAAAATTAGATGACATTAAAGAATGTGATGAAGCCATAGGTACTGGTAGTGGAAATATCCCTCAATGGATAACCTCTTTAGCAACAGTAGTAGCGTATTGTTTTAATTGTCAGGTAATTTTTTCCTATAAGACAGTGATAAAAAACTATCGTTTTAGTACTGTTAAACTAGTGAGTTTTATCGGTATTGATTCCTCGCCTGAACTAGCACAGTACCTCTTTGTGGTACTTAAAAGACAATTGAATAAAGATCGTAAAAAATACCTCAATACAGTGAGCCCTTTATGTCATTTAGCGACTAAACGTAAAAAAGCTGATTTGTTTGCAGATCACTGGATTGAAGCAGTAACAGAAATAATTGATAGATTTACTGAATTTAACAAAGAGTTCTATCAATTGATTACTCAATACAAAGATATTAAATACAGTGATCGTACTAAAATTGAAGAGAAACCAAAAACTCAGGATAAACGTTTTGACTCAGCACGATTAGCAGGTCACCTATCAGGAAAACAAGTCAAAATACATCATGGTATTAAGTCAGATAAACCTACTCAACAAACATTAAGTTGGGAGGAACGTCATGTTGGTTGAACAAAGTAAATTGAATTGGTTTAATCAGTACCAAAGCATTAACTCCTGTGCAGTACGTTATCATGGAGGCAAGTATAGGTTAGCACCTCATATTGTAAGCTATTTTCCAACTCACAATACCTATGTTGAGCCTTATGGAGGAGCAGCTAGTGTATTACTTTATAAACAACCTAGTTATGCTGAAGTTTACAACGACCTAGACGATGAAATAGTCAACTTTTTCAGAGTACTTCAGGATGAACAACTGCTGCAAATATTGGTTAAAAAAATAACAGTTACACCTACTGCACGGAAAGAGTTTGAACTAGCATGGCAACCTACAGATGATCCAGTTGAACGGGCAAGAAGAACGATTATTCGTGCTCAGTTTGGTTTTGGAAGTGCAGGTGCTACACAAGGTCATACAGGTTTTAAAATCGACACTAAACGTGAATACAGCCTTAGTTTTCATTTATGGCGAGACTATCCTGAAAATTTAGTGGCCATTAGAAATCGTTTTATGGGCATTCTTATTGAAAATAAACCTGCTTTAGAAGTGATTAAAAATCATGATCGTAAAGATACCTTATTTTATATAGATCCACCTTATCCTAAATCTACACGCTCCAGAGAAAGACGTAATGCGTATCGCTATGAAATGACTGATAGCGAACATCAACAACTACTTGAGCTACTTAACGAGATACAAGGCATGGCTATTATCTCGAGCTACCCTAACAAGCTTTATAAAAAGCACTTAAAACATTGGCACTATATTGAAAAATCAGCAGCCATTTCAGGTAATAAAGGCACTGCGACAAGAACTGAAAGTCTATGGTTAAACCCTGCCTGTTATAACTCTTTAAACCAACTCGCTTTACCCTTAAGGATGGTCTTATGAGCAGTACAAACCCAAAAAACCAAAAAAACTTACAACAACAAAAAGTAACGCAAAGTTTAATGTCAAAAACCTTTAAACGTGGAGAAGAGCAACCAGGTAATAAAACGCCTGTGAATGATATTTCAATCATTGTCACTTTAGACCAACTAAGAGCCTATGATCATAACCCACGTAAAAGTGTTAATCCAAAGTTTGCTGAGATTAAAGAGTCTATTCGTACACGTGGTTTAGATCAGCCACCTACCATAACCAAACGTCCTGATGAAGAACACTATATTATCCGTAATGGAGGTAATACACGACTTAAAGCCCTTAAAGAACTATGGACTGAAACAGGCGATCAACGTTTTTATCGTATTCAATGTTTATTTAAACCTTGGGATGGTGAAATAGCAGCACTGGTTGGGCATCTAGTTGAAAATGAGTTACATGGTGAATTGTTATTTATCGATAAAGCAGTGGCTATTAGCAACATGCGCGAGTTTTATAATAGCCAAGCTAACAAAAATCTCTCACTACGTGAACTGGCAGAATGTTTTAGAAAAGATGGCTATCCAGTATCACATACCTTAGTAAAAAGAATGCTAGATTGTGTTGAGTATATCTACCCTTATATTCCTGAATTGCTATTTGAAGGGTTAGGTAGACCCCGTGTAGAAGAATTAATTAGCCTTAAAAACCAACTCTATAAAATATGGAATAAATATATAGAAGATAGCAATCCAATAGATCCTGATGATAATGAAATGTTTCTTGGCTACTGGGGAGTATCTTTAAGCAAATTTAATGACCTTAATGTTGACGACTATAATTTTAATCGAATTAAAGATGAATTATTAGGTGATTTAGAGTTCTATACAGGGCAAGAATACAGAATGCTTGAACTCGACTTACTTAGTTTAACTAAAACCAAAGACCCTATTGAAGCAGAGACACAAGCTCCAACAGTGTTAGCAGATCCTGTTAAAAATGCAACAGTACCTACAGCTACAACAGAAACAACTGGCTCAGTAAATACCCCATTAACCACACCTACACTAACCACAGTAGCTAAAGATGCTGCAACACAGCGTCAACAACCATCAACGAGTGATGATGGTGGATCTGCTGCTGAAGCAGTCATCCTTCATAATATAGCCATTGACCAACCTTCAGAAGAACAACAACTCTCTACTGAAGAACAACAATACCTTATTGAAAAAACCACTGTAAAACCTGTAACAACCTCTTCAAAGGTACAGCAACTCAATGCCTCATTAGAAAAAAGTCTAGGAGGAGAACTGCCCGTATTTAAAGAAGAAGTGGTTAAATCAATTCCTGTTGAAGCTGGTGGTGGTTTGGCGGAAGTATCCAATATTTGGTATATCTCTAAACAAATTGAAAACAGTCCTGAACTAATCCGAGAAGAAATATTCAACCTAGCTTGTGATATTGCCAAAGAAGGTAACTACCAATCATGGCTTATTAAAACCAATGAAGGTCTAGGATTTGGTATGCAGCCTATGGCTACGTCCAATACTGACCAGTCTGAAGCAATAGGCTTATTGCTGACCTCACTATTAAGAATGTTAGATGGTGTACAAACAACACAAGCACTTCCGAATGCTTTGTTCTGCCAACTCTTGATAGGTGGTTATGACATCCAGATTGGAAATAAACCACCTGAAGCAACAGGCCTCGAAAGATTATCAGATGTATTACTTATTAAATTATTTAGATTAATAAGGCTAGCTAGACACCTAGTCGATCTAATTAAAGAAAATTAATGGAGGGCCGTAGCATGGAACTTAAGGAGTTTTTACCTGCGAGTACACCGCTTAACCAAGCGGTACTCAGTCAACTCATAAAAGATATTAATCAAGGTTACTATAATCGTTGTAGAGCGATGGGTATTAATGATGAAGTGATCAAAATGATTGAGACATTACCTCCTAATGCACTATTTGAGCTAATGGGAACTCCTGTCGTTTGGGCTAAAATTCAAATTGATGTCAACATGCTACAACGTGTTATACAACTAACTGAGCAAAAAGAACAACATAAAGAATTGATCGATAAGGCTATTAGAAATAATGCGTCAAATCGTATTCTTAATGAATGTTTTGGTATCACCAGTACGATAGCGGCTATTAAACGCAAAATGATGAATATCCAAAAGAGCAAAGGGAGAGTAACACGCCTTAATGATGAGCAGAAAAAAATTCTATGGAGCGAATGGAAGCTCTTTCTAAGTACCGAACCTGTGATTGACCATATCAAGCGTATGGAAAAACTAATTGCCATTGCGGAACAGTATAACTGGGATCTCACCTCATTATGGTGTGAGATTGAAGAAAATAACTTAGAAACCAAAGCAGATCAAGAACTGTTTGAAAAACTAATGATGCTTAGAGCAAAAATTGAAATCGTTACTACCTTTTTTAATGTTTCTGATCGAAAAATCAGTGTAACAAGAAGGTTTATCAATAGTGATAACCAAGATCGTCAGCCTTTTGGTAGTTGTGATGAACAAATTAAAGGAAGTGTAAAGGACGAGTGGCAATACCTTTTGAACAAAACCAAAGTAAAACACCTTCATCAATTGACACGTGAACATCTTAAAAAGTTAATTAGTCTTTCTGATAAATATCGGATTGACTTTAATACCTTATGGAATGCATTAACTAAAGGGTTACTAGGGGAATGAAATGACTAAAAGTATTTGGTCAGAGATTGTTGAACAATGCATTAAAAAAACCGATTCACAGTGGCCACAAAAGATTACCTCTGATCGTCCTACACCTGAAGGAAAATCACCCAATGGAGTGAGTGGCATTATATACAGTGGTAACATCCATGAGACGGTACCTAAACGACTATTATTAGATAACCGTTTAACACCGATTGAACGTAATGCGTGGCAAGTATTTAAACTACTGCTTGATAAAGAAGGTTTTGCTGTACCTCATTATGAAGATCTACAGCCTTATCTATCAATGGTACCTTATGGTGAAAAAGCCTCCAAAGAAACCATCGCTAGAACTATCCATATCCTACGTTTAACTCGTTGGCTCAGTTTAGTCAGTCGTGGCAGAGATAAACGAACAGGACAACACCTTGGCTCATTATACATACTCCATGATGAACCCATTACTGTAGCAGATGCGGTAGAAATTGATAAAACTTATATTGAACTTGTAGCGAATAGTCGTAAACATGCTAATAAAAGCGTGAGAATTGTAGCTGATGGAGCAATGGATGATCTACAAAGCTCAGAACATGAAGGTGTGCAAACACGTCTAGCATTAATGGCAGAACGGATTAGCTTACAAAGCTTGTCTAAAACTAATGAAATGCACCAGTATCAAACATCTAGTTCGGAATCCAAACCCAGTAAAAATAGCCGAGTTCGGAATCTAAATAACCCAAGTTCGGAATCCGAAATCAGCAAAAATCACCCAGTTCGGATTAATGATTTACTCAGTTCGGAATCCGAACCAAAGCTAGAGCCACCTAATAGCAACGGAGTTCGGAATCCAAACCTATATAGTACTAGTACTGTATTTATAAACAATAGTACTAGTACTGTACTGGATAATAAATATTTAACTGAGGCTACAGCACAACAACATAAAAATATTAACGAGCTAATCAAACAGATTGAACCTGATCAAATACCTTTGGTGATTCAAGAGTTTAATCAACGTTGTGCTGAAGGAAATATTCAAAGCCCTATTAAATACTTATTTGGTTTATTAAAACGTGCTGTAAACAATGAATTTAAGCCTTGGGCAGCTAAAGCAGAAAATAAGCTACCTGCGCAACAGCTTGTGAAGCCAAGTATACAGCCTTTAAAAAATTATCGAAGGGATATAAGCCAACCTATACCAGAGGATACTAAGCGACAACTTTCAAGTTTAAAAAATCTGTTATCCATGAATGGCCTTAAAAAATGATTAAGTTTTGAATTTTTTTAAAATATTTACTTGTTAACACTGTTAACAGCAATCAAAAATTAGTTTAGGAAAATAGCTGATGATTAGCTTAATTTTAATATATTCAATATTTCTTTATTTTATGTTGAGTATTTTTTTTGAAGTTTCAGAGAGGAAAGCAATTAGTTTTAGTATTGCCTTCTTTATACTTTTAATAGTAACTGAAATGATTTTTAATAACTATTATGATAATAAACTTTCAATACAACTAGCCATAAACAAAAAAATAATAGCTGAACATCATGAGTTTAATATTATAAAAAATAATACAACATTTACTGATCAAAATTCGACACTAATATTCTCAGAACTGGTTGAACCTAATGATGCTGCTTTACCTTATAACTTTAATGAACAGACAAAAATACTAGTCAATAATCTTTACCAATCTACTATTACTAATAACTTCTTTTGGTATAGATATGTCGTTTTGAATAGTGAAGTTATAGAGGAACAAATTGTGACAGTTGAAGAAGATGCTGTTAAAGAGTTTTTATTAAAAACAGATAAAGCAATTTACCTTAAAATATTTGGTGAGCCAAATCCTTATTAATACTGTTAACAGTGTTAACAAATTAACGAAAGAGAATTATATGAAACATAAATCTTTACAAATGTTAATAATAGAGTCTGAAATTAAAATTCAAAGCAAATTAAACGCTTCATTGAAGAATAGCAGCTTATTAAATTATGCTAAACCTAAGATAACGATTGTAATTCAAGAGTTAGAGAAAATAAAAAATTCTAAATCATAAAACTAGCAATTAAAAAGTTAGTTGTTAACAGTGTTAACACTGTTAACAATATTGTGTACAAAGTACTTACCGTTAATAGGTTTTGACCTATTTCTATTTAACCGCAGTTTATAGAGCGTTTTTAGTAGACATTATCATCATAGTTAATTTTTTATCATATGAGGTATAACTATGGATGTAACAGAAGATGATGTTTATATTGAGTCAGAAAATAGAATAGGACCATTACAAAGTCAAGTTGTAATTACACTTCATACCATACAAGCTATGAAGCTATGGGAAGGTAGGAAGGCTACTGATCCCAAGAAGAGAAATGTAATTATAGGATTACCTGGTTTTATTAGTCGTTTAAATGCTATTCATTTTACAGCAAGTTTTGATGATCCTTATGCAGATTGGGACCTGATTAAAATAGAAGATAAATATAATAGTACTAGACGAGAGCTATCAAGACTGATTAACACTATTAAGCAAATCAAAGAAAAAAGATTACCTAAGCAAATTAAGGTATCTGAAAACTTAAATATTAATCCCTGTGAGCTGATGTTAATTAGTAAGTCACCGCTTGGTTTTAGTGGTGCTTATATGCTAGTTGAGTATGACGATTTCACGAAGGGAATACTGCAATTAAGGCATCTTGGACTAATTGGTCGAACTCAATCTGAAGATTTTATTAATGAAGGCTCATCACTCATGAGAAGTTTCTATAGTGTTGTACGTAATTATAGAAACTCTGGTGCAACTCGTGATGACTTTGCAGCAAACAATGCAAGAGCAAGACAAGCATTAGAGCGAATGGGAGAGCTACCACCTAAAGAAATATTGGAAGGAAGGAAAAGATCTGAATTTGCTCCAGTCATTAAAAAACGTAAGTTAGCTAATATTGAGCCAGTTATAAAAGATGACAAAACTGAACATTCGATTCCTCAGTTGGAGGCGAATGTTCAGTTGGATAACGATCAATTGAATGAAGAATAAAGGTTAAAGAATGCAGAACTCTGAACAAAGTGCTTACAAACTAGCTGAACAAATTGTCTCCAGTTCGGCTGAACAAATTGCCTCCCTAAAAGGCCTTTTAAAGGGTAAGGGGGAGCATGAGGACTCAGCATTGTTAATCAGTCATGCTAAATACTTAAAACCTAAAATTTTTCGACTAATGGAGGAGCTTCTCGTAATAGTTAATCAACCCCCTTATACATTATTCGATTTGAGAATGAGAATACAAAATTCAGCAGGTGATAATTCCTATCTTAGATGGAGAAATAGTGATTTCACATTAATGGGGGTACATATATGGGAAAACGCTATGTTAAATCCACCTGTAAGAAATGAGCAATCCTTAAAGTGGTTAAATGATTTAGCGTATTTTGAGATTGCTCGATTAGAGCTTAATAAGCATATGAGCTATTTATCAATATTAAGCAAACAGCATAAGGAGCATTTGCAAAACTTAGATAAAGTAACAATGGTTTTAAAGAAATCTACAGAACAATTTAAAAGGTAAATACATTTTATTAATTCAATACAGGTTTGTTAACAGTGTTAACACAAAATTAAATTTAGAGGGTTAAAGTATGTCAACAGTATTTTTAGGTGAAGGTAATATTGGAAGTATTAATAATAGAACGGTAGCCAATGGTAATGAAACACCGCAAACAGTAATATCTTTAAATACCCATTTTGATAATTTAGTCAGAAATAAAAAAACAGATGAGTTAGAAGATCAAGGTGGATTTTGGGCACCTGTGGAGTTTTGGGTAAAAGATCCTGATGAAGCTAGCCTGTTAATTACTAAGATTTTTAAAAAAGGAATGCGAATTAAAGTTGATGGTGTTCTGGTTCGGGAAGAATTTGAAGCCAAAGAAACTGGTGAAAAGAAAGTTATTATGAAAGTACGTACTTTTAGAAGTGGTGTAAGTATCTGCTTACAACGTTTAGAGTCTGTGACTATGAAAGATAATAATAGTGCTGCTGTCAATCAATCTACTTCTGAACAAAAGTCGTTTGAAGATAGTAATTTAGAACAGGAAGAAGCTTTTTAATTTTTATTGTAGGGTGATGGTAATTGTAATAAGAGAATCTATTGAACATGTAGGTTCTCTTTTTTGAGTTTTGTTAACAGTGTTAACAAGAAGAATAAATAATAACTACATAAAGGAAAGTTAATAAATGCCTTGGATCAAAATACCCATCAAACTAAAACAAGAAATAATTGTTTTGCATGAAGAAATAAGTAAAAGAGGTGATTTCTTAATATCTTATGGGATTACATCTTATTCTAGTGGCTCAGAAGATATGGACGCTTATGTAGAAAGCTCAAACTATCATATGCCTGTTAAAGTTACTTTAAAGCCCACAAAGCGCATTAAGGAAAACTGTGATGACTCATCATGCGTAGTATCTTTGAAAGATATTAAACAATATATAAATGAGTTAAAAATGCTGTTGAATATCTTAAAAAACAAAAGTAAATAAAGTAACGCGTTACTTTTAATGATTTTTGGAGATAAGTATGTGGAATAAATTGAAAATCGTAGCAAATAAAAAATGGCCTTTTAGTGACACAATGACTTTATTTGGGTTAATAGTTGGGTTTATTTGGTTTATGTATTTTTATATAGCATGGGGAAATATTTGTATTAAAGATATTATTGAACTCAGTATACCATCTACAGCTGTTCTGTTATTTGCAAAATTAACTGCAAGTTACACAGATGATTGAATATAAGTTATGAAAAAAGATAAACAACCAATAACACCTGCCGAGCGTATGAAAGCTAAGAGGCTTCGTGAAAAAGAATTACACCAACGATTAGGTGGTAAAGAAAAACGAATACACCTCTATAACTATTCAGTAGAGCATATTAAAACTATTATGGAAAAGTGTGATTATAGTTGTGAGGATGAGGCAATAGTGGATGCTTTAGCTGTGGCAACACAAGTGGTATTACAAAATGAAGCTGACTTTAATAATTATTTATCAATGAGTCGTAAAAAATAGTAGTAAGCAATTTTGTTAACAGTGTTAACAGATAATGTAAGTAAAAATCTAAATGAATTAATCCAATTTCCTATTAACTATAGTCTACCTAACTAGAATTAGGTGATTCTATTCTTATTTTAATAATAGGAGTAGATTATGCAACTTATCTTATGTGAAAAACCTGATCAGGGAAAAATAGTCGCTAAAACGTTAGGTATTACCCAGTCGAAAAATGGCTATATTGAAGGAAATGGTATAACTGTAACTTGGTGTATAGGTCATATTTTGGAACTGGCTCAGGCCTCAGATTATGATGAGAAATATAAAAAATGGGCGTTAGATTGGCTTCCCTTTATTCCGAATCAATGGAAATATAACGTAACACCAAAAAAATCTGGACAGTTTAAGATTATTAAACAGTTACTAAAACAAGCAACTGAAGTCATTATAGGTACTGATGCAGATAGGGAAGGTGAGTTAATTGCGCGTGAAGTTATGGTATTGTGTGGTTACAAGGGGCCTGTTAAAAGACTTTGGTACAGTGCTTTAAATGCTACAGCGATTAAAAAAGCTTGGAATGAAATGCAAGATGGTCAAAAAACCTATCCATTATATCTATCTGCTTTAGCTCGTAGTAAAGCAGATTGGCTTGTAGGATGTAATCTTACTTGCTTATTTACAATTTTAGCACAACAAAATGGATATAAAGGCTTTATACCAGTAGGCAGAGTACAAACTCCTACTTTAAAGTTAGTGGTTGATAGAGAGCTAGCTAATACTAATTTTGTTCCAATTCCCTATTGGTTGATAACGATTAAACTCACCAGTCAGGGACAGTCTTTTAAGGCTGCATGGGATGTGCCTAAACAATTTACAGATGAAGTAGGGCGTTGTATTAAACAAGAAGCAGCTATCCAAGCAACTAAACTTTTTCAAACCACAGGACAGGCCACTGTTACCTCAATTACTACAGAGCGTAAAAATACTAATCATCCATTACCTTTTGATTTGGCAGGACTACAACTGATGTGTTGTAACAAATACGGTTTTGATGTGGAGGAAACCCTTAATATTGCCCAATCACTGTATGAGAAACATAAAGCAACTTCTTATCCAAGAACAGAATGTGGTTATTTACCGACTAGTATGTTTGCTGAAGCACCTGTTATATTTAACACATTAGCCAAAACAGATCCTAGTATCAGTAATCTACTCACAAAATTAGATACCACCATTAAATCTAAATCATGGAATGATAAACAAGTGGATAAACATTCACATCATGGCATTATTCCTACGGATGAAATCGTTGATCTTTCAGCTATGACGGAAAAAGAACTACAAGTCTACAAATTAATTAGAGCTAATTACCTTGCCCAGTTCTTACCACTACATGAATATGACCATACAACAGTATTACTGGACTGCAAAGGGCAAACACTGGTAGCAATAGGTAAGAAAATAATAGTTAATGGTTGGAAAGCTTTATTATCAGGAGATATAGATGATGATAATACTGAAACAGAAGAGAGTACAGAGCCATCTGAAGCTAAAAATCAAACACAAATACTACCACCTCTTCAGCAAAATATGACATGTCAGATTAATCAAGTGGATTGTCACTCTAAGCAAACCACTGCACCACCCTTATACAATGAAGGTACGTTAGTAGTAGCTATGAAATCTGTTGCTAAATTAATTGATGATCCTAAAATCAAACAAAAGCTAAGAGAAACGACAGGTATTGGAACACAGGCGACTAGAGCAAATATTATTAAAAAGCTTAAAGACAAAAAGCTAATTACTAAAAAACGAGGTAAATTAATTGCCACAGAAGTAGGGCATTCTATTATAAAGACTGTACCAGATGTTATATCTAATCCTGGTACTACAGGTATATGGGAGCAAGCACTAGATATGATAGAGCAGGGGGAAATATCAATAGATGCCTTTTTGCATAAGCAGTCACAGTGGTTAGCTAGCATGGTTCAGAAGTATGGGAATACTACCATTGAGATTAAGCAACAACCTATAGCAACTGGTGATCCTTGCCCTAAATGTGGCAAACCTACCATAAAACGTAAGGGAAAAACCACTACATTTTGGGGATGTCCTGATTATCCTAAATGTGATGGTGTTATATTTCCTAAAACCCGAAAGAAGAAATATAAAAAACAAGAATAAACAACTAATAACTTTTGTTAACACTGTTAACAGTGTTAACAAAAAAGAGATTAGATAAATTAATCAAACACTATTAAGGGGCACTCTCTTGTAATCTTTTTAAATCGAGAGTTGCCATTAGGTAACCGTTATCAAGAGCTTTTTTATACCAGTATATTGCACTATCTAGGTCGTTTAGTTTCTTTTCATAAATATAAGCAATATTAGCCATTGCATACATATTACCTTTTTCAGCAGCTTTTTTATACCATACTATAGCTAGTTCATAATCCTGTTTAACATATATTCCCCACTCATATAGGGAACCCATATTATATATGGCTTGAATATTACCTTTATCAATAGCCTTTTTATACCATGCCAAAGCTTGTTCACTACTATGTTTGACACCTTCACCTTGAGAATACATATAACCAATATTATACATAGCTGTGCTATTTTCTTTGTCTACACCTTTTAGATACCATTGCATAGCTTGATCGTAATCTTGTGTTACTCCATAACCTTCTTTATACAAATAAGCAATATAATTGATGGCCTCTGTATATCCGTTATCATTAGCTTTTAAAAACCATTGCATAGCTTGTTGATAATCTTTCTGAAAATAATAGACAAGACCAACATGAGCCATAGCTTTACTATTTCCTTTATCTGCTGCCTTAAGATACCAAGGTAAAGCTTGCTGATAATCTTTTTGTTTAAAATGACTTTCAGCCTTAATCATAATCTCATCAATAGATTGATCATCATTTCCATAACTAATAGAACTAAAACAAACAACTATTAAACTAGCTAAAAGGAAATTTAATAGTTTAATAAATATAGTTTTCATAGAATACCTTGGTTTTTTAAAGTATTTATTTAGTCATAAAACAGTTGTATTAAAGGTATGTTAACAGTGTTAACAAAAAAAGAGTAAGAAAAAACTATTTAATATCATAACAGCCAGTAGAAGAATCAACCTCAAGTTCTCCATCAGCACCTATAGGATACTCTGTTTGTATTAAGGTTATATTAATTGAGTTACCACATTTAGGACACTTTGTATCTATTGAGACCCAATAATTAATACTAGGTCCCATGTCACAGTCAGAATCAAAATCTTGGTCAAACTCCCAATCGTTAAGATCTTCGGTTCCTTCAGTATTACACTTGTTACATTTAAAAGTTATATTAGTCATTGAGTCTATCCCCTGTTAACAGTGTTAACAGCAAAAATTACTTATCCATATTCTTTTTTACATAATAATCTACAAGTCCTTTGAGCATTTCAGCCATTTCTTGATTTTTTTCTAGCTGCTCTTGTTCATCTTCAGTTAATTTGATTTTCATAATTTGTACAAAATGAGCCGAATTATTTAATGCTTCTTGTTTTGCTAGGGCAACTCTTTGTTCACCATAATTTTGGCCTAATCGAACAGATATAATACAAATGTCACATTTATGTTTAATGCAGTAAGCAAAGTTTTCTCTGATGAAATCAGTATGATCACCACATGTAGCTATACCTATATTTAAACCATGATAATTATTAATAACCATTTTTCTATCATAATCATTAGCCTGATACTTTTCTGCTTTATCTATGTCATAGTTTGGATCTAGTAGTTTAACCAATTGTAAAAGTGTTTTTGATTTACCTCTAAAATTAAGACCAGTGAGCGCAATAACTGTTTTCATAATAAAAAATCCCTATTTATTGAGTTTATTGAAATAAGACTTGTCAGTTAAATATTATTTTAACATAATAAACATGTTAACCACGTTGACTACTAACGTCATTTAGTAGTACCCCTGAACTGATAACTTTATCGATGGCTCGTGTCGGTTATTAGTTCAAACCTAAGACCGAAAAAGCTTCAGGTGGGTCGGTCGGTGCTTAAATGTAGTTTAAGGATTGAAGCTTTATTCTCTGAGGGTATTTTGGTTAATACCCATTTATTCTTTGATTTATATTTATTATAAATATTATCTAGGTGGATGCTTTAAAAATTTTTATTGAGAGTTTTTAAAGCATCCACTTGGATGCTATTCAGATCCAGGCCTAACTGGATAAACATTTAGGAACCTTTTGTGCCAATTGAGGTGCCAGCTGGATACTAGGTCCAGATAATTGATCAGCTACACATAGGATCAATGGTTGAAAATACTGACAGCGATGATAACTGGATAATGATTGACGAGGGATTATTTGGTTTATTTGAGCTAATCATGTAAACATACTTTGTAGCTTTTTTCTGAAAATTGGTTAATTACTTTACAAACTTGAATTGCCAATCTATTTTATATCAAGGCTACAGGCTTTAATTAGCACAGTCTTTCAAATTATTTTAAAAAAATGCTTGACAAGTGTTTTTTTATAGATATAAATATTAGGCATGGATTGTTAGCGTTGCTAACAAAACCTGCCCAGTGAACCATCGATCTTCAAGGTTCAGTACAACGTAGTTGTATGGTCACATAAAGTCGATAAAAGCGCACGGTAGCATCGACGATTACTAAACTGAGTAATGTGTGCTTCTTTTCTACAAATTCTATTTAGCTTATTGCATGAAATGTGTATAAGTTATTTCATTGAAATTCCATTAAAGAATACCGAATGGGGAAACTTTTTTCCTCATAAAGGAATTCATGTTTCTCCTTTATTTATTTTATTTAAGTTTTATATTGGAGAGACAAATGGCAGATTTAGTGAATGAAATTAAATTGAAATCAAATATTGTTAAGTTATTGACTAGATCAAGCGATCCTGAGTCAAAACAAACAGTATTAAAGTTTCAAGAAATGATTGTAACTGATGTAGTTAATTTGGCTTATAAGGATGTGATTGAAAATAATCACAGAGATCTTGAGCAATTAGATACATTAGGAATAAGTAAGCTTTATGAACTTGAAAAAGCTCGCTTACAAAGTGGAAGTTTTGCTATAGCGTGTTAACACTGTTAACAGCAAAATGAACTAAAAATTTTTTATAAAATTGTTTTTGAACCCAATTGGGGAAATACTTTCCCTTTGGGATTAGTCTTTCTCCAATTTTTTTTGAGAAATATTATGAGTAATCGAACTCTACAAGCTATTTGGAGAAATATCATGACTAATCAAACTCAACAAACTACTCAATACTTCAACGTTCACACTACTGGTCTTGGTTATGTAAACCGTATTCGTGAAGTAAAACCTGAAAATGGTGGTAAGCCATTTTGGTCTTGTACTGTTGCAGTATTAAGAGGTGCATCTGATAACGTTAAGTATACCTATATCGACTGTCGTGTTTCTGGTGAAGAAGCGTTAAGTTTAGTTAAACGCCTTAAAAAGACAGTTGATGAAGCTATCAAAGAGGGTAAGGCTGAACCAAAGCTATTAATCGGCTTTACTATTGGCGATATCTATCCTGAATCATTTACTTATGAATCAGGCGATAAAAAAGGTAAAACTGGTGTAAATATCAAAGGTAGACTACTTCGTATATCTTCTATCAAAAAAGATGGTGAAACAGTTTATCAAGCACCTAAGAAAGAGGAAGCTGATCCAGAAGTTCCAGTAGATAATATTCCTGCTGAACAAATAGAACAAGCTCAACTTCAAAATGATGTTCCAACAACTCCAGCACCTTCTGAGCAACCTGCTCAAGAAGAAGCTGAAGAAATGGCAGCATTTTAATTAACTATTAATAATCAAGGCCTCTTCTGAGGCCTTTTTATTATAAATTTAACCCATTGGGGAAATATTCTTTCCCTTATGGAAATAGTGTTTCTCCAGTACTTAATTTTTTATTTATTGGAGAATGACCATGACTGATTTAACAAGAAGAGAAGTACAGCAAGCTTTTAATACCTATATGAGTAAGCGATATGATACTTGTCCAGATATTAGAGGTTGTAGTTTTCCTTTGCCTAGTAAGAGTAAAGCTTTAGCACCAGGTAGACATATCGTCATTAATACAGGTGTATTTGAGAAGGAGCAAGGTTTTGTAGAGTTAAGTGAAGATTTTTGCTCACAAATGTCTAAACCTAGTAAGCATTTTGATAGAAAGACAAGAGCTTGGTTTGTAGGTCAATATTACATGGGGCAGTATAAAAAGGTTTTTTCTTTTTCAATAAGGTGTTCACCTTATTTCACAGGAGAAGATGCTCCATATGCCGCTGAAGCTCTTGCCAGAAAATGTAGAAAATTTGGCTACATTGAAGCTTTAAAAAAAGAGGGGTTATATGACGATTTTATTAACAATGTGAACACTGTTATTGATAGTAAAATATAACACTTACTTTAATCCCAAGGGAAATTTCTTCTCTTGGGAAGGTATTTCCCTGTTATTTTGGAGAAATACCATGTTTTTAAAAATTGTTGTTCAAGAAAGTAGGGTTAAATCTAAAACTATTGGAGCAAAGGTTAAAACAGATATTGAAGGTGGTATAACTTACGCTCAACATCAAGTTAAATCTATGCTTTCTTATTTAATTGATAACAAAGTAATACAACCCAAGTTAGTAAAGTTAGTAGCATTTATAGAGGGACCAAAAGTTGTGCCAGGTGTATCCTCATTAATAGAGGCTACTGTTGTTTCAGGTAAAATTTTAGAAACAGGAGACATCCAATGGATGATACCTCCAGTTACTAAAGAGGCTGAAGATGCTCTATTTAGGAGTATGCAAAAGCTTGAAAAAGATCCTGATTTAAAAAATACTGATGAAGCTTTGTATTTACAAGGTTTTGATATTTTTTATAAATTTAGTGAACGTGTTGCTGAAGTCTTAAAAAATCTTAATCAACCTATGTTGTATTTAGATATTAATAAGGTGGGTAGTGGCACTATTAAGCTCAAGTAATCATTCATTAAAAAACTTTCCTATGGGGAGATACTTTCCCTAGGAACAGTATTTCTCCTTATTTTTTTATTTGGAGAAATAATATGTCAGTTTTAAACATTTCAAAAAACCAACAACCTATTAAGGTTTGTAATGAGGAAACTACAACTCAAAGTTTAGAGGAAAAGCTACGTAAATTATTGGTCTATAAAAGGCTCTGTAGTCGAACAGATAATAGAAGGGCTGAAGCAAAAATAAAGCATGATGTAGCTATATTTAAGCAGTTTAATATAGACTCGATAGATATATTTTACTTAGCAATACCTGAGACGTTAACTCAATATCCTAAGCTGTTTAAACAGTATGGATTATTAACATTTCATAACTATTCAGTGTTGAATGAATTAAATATTTTAGAGATAGACACTGGTTTTGTTATAGGTACAGTAACCTTTTTTAGAGGGTTTGGAATAAAAGATAGAGTACGATTATTGCGTGAATCTATTGAAAAATTCGATACTTATGATGAAGCAAGAGTGGCTTTAGAAACTACTAATTGGACACAATGGGTGCTACTAGATAATTATGAAGAATCAATTATTGATACAAGTAATTATGATTGGTCACTTTTAAGAAAATAGTCTTTTTTTAAATCAGAATGGCTAACCCAATAGGGAAATACTTTCTCTATTGGGAAAGTGTTTTTCTAGTAATTAATTCGCTAATTATTGGAGAAAAATTATGTCTGTATATTCAAATAAACCAATGCATATTTGTGCTGAAGCATTTGAGACTATTGATAAGTTTGAAGGTTTTGGTGGAAATGTAATCGCTGATATTGAAAAAGCAATTAATCATTTTCAAGATCAGTTCAAAGGTATTTATTTTCCTGTAATAACAGAAAATACCGTTATATTGCGACCAGACTTAAGGTCAAACATGATTAAACCTAAAGTGGTAAGTTTATTCACTTATATAGGGGGTAAACCTATCTCTGAAGGTGTTATTGAACTACTACGGGTCACGCTTTTATCAGGTGTTGTCTTAGAGAATGGTAATATTCAGTGGATGTTACCAATCACTGATGGACCTAATAATAATGATCCACGTATAGAAGAAGCTGAAAATGCATTGTATGAAAAGGTTCTTGAATTAGAACAAAATCCTTTTACAAGAATGAGTGACGAATTTTTGTATTTAAGAGGGTTTGAACCACATTTTCGTTTTAGTGGTGTTGTCAGAAAAGTATTAAATAAACTAAATCAACCATTATTAGTTTGTGATATTGATAAATCTGGCAACTATACAATCAAGCAAAGTCAATAATACTTAGCTAATCATCAACCCAATGGGGGAATACTTTCCCCTTGGGCTTGGTGTTTCTCCATTTTTTCATTTTATAAGTTAATTTTGGGGAAATACCATGTATGAAATTCCAGCTATAGCCTTAGCTCCTGGTCGTCATCAAATTGTATCTACACAAGATGAAGAGGATCAAGGATTTGTAGATTTATCTTTAGAGTTATGTAAAGAGATGTCAAATCCTAGACTTTATGAACATAAAGAAAAGGGATATTACTTTGCATACTACTATCAGGGTAATAAGATAAACGTTAGGTTCAAGGTGATATGCTCACCTTATATTAAAAAAACAGATATTCAGAAATTTCTTGAAGTAGCTAGAAAGTTTGGTTTTGCAACTGCTTCATTAATGTTTATGGAAGGTAATAAACAATGATTGCTGATCGTCAAACTCCTGCTATCTGTTTATCTAGTCATCAACTTAAGGCTTTATGTACTAATACACATCCATCTGAAGAACAGCTTAATGCTTTAATTAGATTATGGATTGTAGCACGTAATAGTACTTCTCAAAATAAGCGTATAGCATCATTTTTACTAAACTTTTGGGGTGGTAGTTACTATAAGTTTGATATGACAGAGTTAAAAACAATGGAAAAGGACTTATTGGATGACTGTTTAACAGTAATTCAGTTACTAAGTACGAGTAGCCAATCACTGACACAGCTTTTAGGTGTGACAGAAGATATGCTTCAAGCTCTAGCCAATCATCATAAAATAAGACCTTTCTATATAACTAAGAAATAAATAGGGCATCTTCGGATGCCTTTTTTATTAGAAAAAGAGCAGTTTCTATTTACCTGCATCATTAATTCATAATAGCTTGCAACATAGTTATATTCACTAATAATTATCTGAGTGGCATATGACTATAGAGATCGAGAAACTTTCAACTAAATATTCTGCAAGCCAAATAGAACATGCATTACTATGGAAAGAACGATTTAAAAAATGTGCAGATAATCCTGATAAATTTGAAAAAAACTTTCTTAAAGATTACTTAGACATAACTAATAGACACTACTTCTGGTTTTACCAGATTAGTGATACAGAAGTTATATTACGTCTCTTTGATTATTTCTTATATTACGATGGTCAATTTATACGTGGTGTAGCTAATACCTATCGTAAAGCCAGTCCTAAAAAATTAACCAAAAGATATATAACCCAATGTAAAGAGATGGTTATAGAGCAAGGTTGCTACTATGATCCGCTTATCCCTAGTACAAGCTTTACTGACAAATTTCGAGAAAATATAGCGAGCTATACGAAATATATTTATTACACATTGCTTGTTAAGAAGTATTTTAAAGTAGTAGATAAGCATTATCACAATGCATACAATATTGATAAAGAGATATGGAATCAGTTTCATACTAATACAACGAGGTTTATCAGAGGTAAGAATTATTATTTTCTTCGTTTGGCAGCCTTTAAGTTAAAGCTTTTTAATCAAGCATTAAACCCCAATATTTTAAAACTTATACGATCAGTTAGGTGTCCTACCTATCGGTTGTATAATTGGGTTGCTGAAGGCAACTCATCTTATCGAGAACAACTGATTAGGGCACAACCTGTATTGGTACCTATGCTAGTATTACATGATGTGACAGATATACACCCATTAAAAGAACTTTTACTTTATTTACAAACCAATAACTACCCTTGGAAACTATTAAATAACATAAAGAAACCTGATCTAATTGAAAAAGATTATATTGATTATAAGTTACCCTACAAGATTAAAGGTGAACCACAATATTTGTTCAACTTATTTGGAGTAGTAGCAGATAGACAGCTACCTTTAAATGAAGTATTAAGTTTCTTTTTTAGAACACCCTCAATTAAAGAGATTAGCTATATAGGTAAAATGAGAGTGTATGATCTAGGAGGAGCCATTTCTTATACTCATTATAATATCTATGATTGGTTATTTGATGGTACTAAACTGGGTAATATAAAACCAAAAAATAAAAAAGAGTGGCAAGCATGGCGAAAATTATATTGGAAATATGAAGAATTTATAACAAAACGTCCAGATTTGATTAGTTTTTTCAAAGGAGTCAAAAACCCTCTGAATGAAGGGATGTTTGATGAATATAAAAGAACTAAAGAAGATTATATGGAAATGATACGTAATTTATCTACTACACGTTTAGGGGGTGATAATCTCTTTTATGAACTAAGAGATAAATTAGAAAGTCATTTAAGCTACATCCAATTAAAAAATATTCTAATTAAATACCATAAAGTATTGCCCAAGCTACAGGCTAAATTGACACAGGAGCTAACAGGCCTTAATCAGGGTAATTCATGGCAACCCATGTTAAACCAAAATAATCTAATAGCACCCAACAAAGTGGTTATCACAGAATTATTAACACCAGAAGCTTTAGAGAAGGAGGGACGTAGTATGAAACATTGCGTTGCCTCTTATTTTTCATCCTGTTTTGAAGGATATTGTCGGATTATTTCTTTTAGAAAAGAAGGTAAATCATTAGCTACTGCTGAGTTTAATATTCAGACTGTTCAACAGGGTGATAGTTACATTGATGAAATACAATGTAGGCAATTTAGAGGCTTTGGTAATAAAGAGACCCCTAAAGAAGCTGACGAGGCATATAGGTGGTTTAGCAAATATTATCTAAGTACTTCATCATCTATTATTAACCTAGACTGGCCAGATGAAAGTTATAAAATTGATGGACTACGTTATTTTCGTAATAAACTTTCGGATGAATTAAGGCATTGGTTAAAGGGTATTATCTTATAAAAATTTACCCTTGAATAATAGGTTTTGGCCTATTTCTATTTAATCGCATAAAAAAAATAACAGCTATGTAAAAGTTAACTTATTTCAAACATGTCAATCATGGAGTTAACTGAATGAAACAGTGCATTGTAATCATCTCACTAGGCTTATTAATCAGTCTAACAGGTTGTTCAAGTAAAGATACAACCCAAAAATCAACACAACAACCCAATATCATTATTACAGATAATGACCAAAATGGTGGCTTTCGTAATCCTGAGCCATTAGCCCCTGATCTTTATCCACAAGGTTCTGAACCAACACCAGAACCTATTATTCGCTATGGTCGATATAATTTAGCCAGTGCCAAGCCTACAGCAGAACAACAAGATTTGATGGCACAAATTATTACTACCAATATTCCCATAACTATTACTAATCCAACTGTGATGGATGCGATGGATTATGTTATGCAAAGATCAGGATATAACCTTTGCCCATCTAGTACGAGTAAAGAAATTCGTACTCTCTACTCAAGAAACTTACCTGCTGCACATTACAAGCTTGGTCCTATTACCTTAAGAAATGCTTTACAAGTTTTAGCAGGTCCTGCTTTCCAAGTGAATGTTGATGAAGTTAACCGTAAGGTTTGTTTTGATGTTAGGGAAGATTACAAATTACCAGAAGCTACATCTAGCATTAAACAAATCGCTGCTAACGATGCTTACTTAGCTACACAGTCCACATTAAAAAATAAAAACAACAAACCTGTAGCAGAGCAAAAAGAAGGGGATAACAACAAATGATTAATTCAGAAAAAATCAAGAAATCATTTAGAGGCCTTACATTTAAGCAGATTTGTTTAATTAGTTCGGCTGTATTCGCTATTTTGTTTCTTACTCTGTTTATTTTAATGAACATTTCTGATAATTCAGCTATAAATAGTTTAAAAACACAAATAACAAAGTATGAGACAGAAATTGAATCATTAAATAACCAAGTTATTACCAGTAAGGAGCGTGTAGAGCATTTTAAAAATGAACTCACTAAAATTATTACTACCAATGATAAAATTAAAGACACAATAGCTAGTCTCAACCGTAGGTTAGAAGAAGTACAGCAGTTCCAATTAGACCAATATTTAAAACAAAGCCAAGCAACTGAAGATTCACCTTCAAAAGATGATATAGCTAACCTACAAACTCAAATTACCACACTACAATTTCAGATAAGCAGTGTTAATCAAAAGATTTACGAACTCAATAAGCAAAATATAACCAGTGTTGTAAACAACCAAACAACAAATACTGGCAACGCCACTACAACCACTGCTAAAACTGTAGTAAGGCCATTAAAACCAAATTTTGCCATCGTTGGTATTGAATCTAGGGGTGGACAGCTATTTGTGGCAGTAGCTCCTTCTTCTTCAGCAAAACTCAACCAAATTTCACTATTACGTGAAGGTGATAGCTATCGTGGTTGGCAATTAAAAACAATTCGTACCAATGCCGCAGTTTTTAATGTAGGTGGTCGTCAACAAGTCATCAGTATTCGTTAGGGGATAATCATGAAATATAACTATTTACTAGCTTATTGTTTATTAACCGTTTCACTGACAGCTTCAGCACAACTATCTGTAACTAGTGATAAAGAAAGTTTTAGTTTTCTTAATCAACAACAACTGCAAGGACAGACTCACGCTGAGACTAAGCAAACTCAGTCGCAAATTACCAATAGCCTTAAACAACAATATGCAGAACAAGCAGCCCAATGGTCACTTACTGAACAAGAATGGGAAAAGTTTGAGGCAATTAAGAAAGGTCCTAGGGGATACTGGAGTCCTAATCTTGATCCATTAACCGCATTAGGTATGGAAGCTGAAACAGATGAGGAACGTCAACGTTATGCAGAAACTCAAGTAAAAATGGAAGTAGCCAGAGTTGAGCGAGAGCTAGCTTATCAACGCGCTTATAACGCAGCCTTTAAACGTCTTTATCCCAATATGCTACCTGTACAAGGCATGGGAACAACTAAACCTTTAATGAGTACTAGTACAGCTACCAGTAATCGTTTAACAGTATTTGTTAAACAAGACTGTAAGCCCTGTGAAGCAAAAGTTAAAACATTGCAAAAAGCAGGTACTGGTTTTGATATATACATGGTCGATAGCAATAACAAAGACGATGTAATCAGAAAGTGGGCCAATAAAGTTGGTATCCAACCACAGCTTGTTCATCGTAAACAAATTACCTTGAATCATGGAGAAAAGCTTTGGAAACAAGTAGGGAGGGAAACGGACAAATTGCCTATTACCTATCTTCAGGCTAATGGGCAATTGGTTCGTCAAAATTAAAAATTTAAGTTGTAGGTAGTAGAAAGTATGAGAAATAAATTGTTATTAGTTTTACCCTTATTTATGACGAATATAGCAATAGCAGGGAACTGGTCTACCATTTTAGATGTTGAGGTATATGGTGACGGAAATGGCAATAACCAGTCGCCATACTCCGTAACAAATGGTTATAACAATACCTTAACAGACATAGACCCTGGTGGGGAAACAAGAAGTTCAGAGTCGAGTATGGTCACAGGTTCTGGTAACTATTTTGGTACGGGGGAATGGAATAGTGCCTTTGGTAATAATAATACCGTCAGAGGCTCTATTTGGACAAATGGAGCTAATATTTTTGGCAACAGTAATAGTACCAATACTGCACACTCTAACACCATTGGCAATAACAACACTGTAACAGGTACAGGCAATATTACTATAGGCAATAATAGTACCGTTTCAGGAACCAATAGTATTTCGTTAGGGAGTAATAATAGTGCCTCCAATGGTGGTATAGCAATAGGTAGTAATTCAACTGCTAGTCGAACAGATGAAGTTAACTTTGGAGATCGTCAACTCACTGGCATATTAGCAGGGCAAGCGGATACTGATGGTGTTAATGTCAGTCAAATGAATAGTAAAGCACTGGAAGTATTGGATGATGCAAAACAGTATACCGATGATACCTTTGAAGATGCAAAATCAGTAGCCAATAGCTATACAGACCAAAAAATCTACGAATTGCTAAATGACAGCACTATCGACTTTTCCAAAGACAATGCTTATACCACAGGGCGTATTAATCAACTAAATAAAAAACTAGAAAAGATACAAAAAGAAGTCAATGCAGGTATCTCTTCAGCTATAGCTTCAGCCTCAGTACCCCAAAAATTAGGCAAGCAAGTTAGTTTCGGTATGGGGGTAGGTACCTACAAAAATGAAATGGCTTATGCCTTGGGTGTTAAGTGGGGTATTACCAAAAGAGTTGCATTAGGATCATCTATTGCTTTCAACACCCAGAAAGATACAAGTTTATCGTTATCACTGGCTTATGGCTTCTAAAGCGTAAAGCCAATGGCAATTATTTATTAGATTTACAACGTTAGAGTGAAATAAGGTGTTTTATGAAAAATGTTAAAAAGAAAGGTTTATTTATTATTAGTGTATTAGCTTTAACAATTGCTAATACTCATGCTAGAACAGTTAATGTGGTTATGCCAGATAATGTGCTACATGGTGATGGCAATGTCATCACTAATGCAGATAAAAGTGTCAATATTGGGTGGGGTGATCGCATTACAGATGTAACCAATACTAACAGCATTGGTTCAAATAATACGATCAATACAGCGACTGATAGTAATGTTAATGGGATTGGAAATAATGTAGAAAATGCCACTGGCACCTCGGCAATGGGCAATAGCAATACAATTAAAGATACAGAAAATAGCCAAGTTATTGGCAACAACAATACTGTTTCAGGTTCAAACAATATTGCTATCGGTAACAACAATAATGTATCAGGCGAAAATAGCATGGCCATTGGAGGTGGTACTGCTAGTAATGGGGGTATTGCCATTGGCAGTGGGTCAACAGCCAATCGAGAAGATGAAGTCAACTTTGGAGATCGTCAACTTACTGGTATCAAAGCAGGTGTGGCAGATACTGATGCAGTAAATGTTGGTCAGCTTAATAGTAAAGCGAGTGAAACACTTCAAAATGCAAATAACTACACTGATAGCAGAGTACCTACTATTATCAACGAAGCTAATCAATATACTGATTACCAATACAATCAGGCAATTGATCAACTTTTTCAGAAAAATCGTGGCTATATCGATAGTCAGATAAATCGCTTAGATAAAAAAATTGATAACTATCGAAATGATGCTTTTGCAGGGGTGGCAGGTGCGTTAGCTATTGCTTCTATTCCGAAAAAGGAAGGCTATCAAACCTCTTATGGCGTAGGTGTTGCTAACTTTCGTAATCAACAAGCCATAGCAGCTGGCATTGAACACAACACCAGTACTAGAACTGTCATGAAATTTAACTTCTCCTCGGATACTAAAGGTGGAATCGGTCTAGGCGCAGGTTTTGCCATAGGGCATTAATGCCATTTGACAGGGAAGTCTTTTTTATCTCTTCAATGCAACGTTGTTAACACTGTTAACAGTGTTAACAAAATCTAAAGGTGAACAAATGTACAAACTCCCTTTATACCTTTTTATTAGTTTCACAAGTTTAGTAGCTACAGCCAATGATAAGCTAACCATTGTAGCTGATCTTGGAGGTGAGTCAGCACTTCAGTACTATCAAACACTTAATATTCAAAATGATAAAAAGCCAGTTAAGCCCATTCCTCTTGTAAAAGTTCCTTATGATGAACGCTCAGTACTACCTATCGTGAGTAAACGATTAACACCAGGTAAGGTTGAGCCACGTTTGATCAATGCTAATGGCTTGATTAGGCCTTTTTTTCTCGTAGGTGATGATGATTATTCCTATCAATGGTTACAAAACAGGGCTGACATACTTAGACGTTTAAAAGCGGTTGGATTAATCGTTAATGCCAACAATGAAGCTTCATTAAAAAAGATCCGCACCTTTCTTCCTGATGTCACTTTATTACCTGTCTCAGGAGATGACATCGCAGATCGCTTTAAATTGACTCATTATCCAGTATTAATCACTGCCACTGGTATAGAACAATAAAAAGGCTTTGACGAGGGAAAAGGCTATGGCAAAAAAGCATATCTTAGAATCAAAATTAAGGCCTCCTGTAGAGTTGTATACTGCAACTGTTTGTTTTGGTAGTGCAGCACTCTGTTTGCATTCTCCTTGGGCGTTAGCATTATCACCACAAATAGGTATTTATACAGCAATAGGATTTGGTTGTTTAGGTACTATTAGAGCTAAACAAGGTTATGAAGTGCTGCGTTACCATCGTAATATAAAGCGACTGCCTACCTATGAAATGACCTCAAAGCAAATACCTATTAGCAATAAATTCTTGTTTATGGGCAAAGGTTTCATGTGGACAAGAGAGCATACGCAACGACTAATCGATTCTGATGATCCCAATGTTCAAAAATATGTTACCCCTTCAAGTTTCTTTAATTTAGCTCGCTATTTAGAGAAAAAGTTTGAAAATACCTCACTAGCACCACTGACTAAACTCACACAAACAGACCATTGGCTTAACCCTGTTAGACCATTACCACCTGTGGGGGGTAAATCAACCATACATGGTGTAGAACCCAATGAAGTAGATGCTTATTTACCATTAGGTGAAAGAGTTGGACATACAGTTGTTTTCGGAACTACTCGTGTAGGTAAAACTCGTCTATGCGAAGTTTATGTTACCCAAGATATACATCGTGGAGAAGTGGTAATTGTATTTGATCCTAAAGGTGATGCTGATCTACTGAAGCGAATGTATGCTGAATGTAAACGTGCAGGTCGTTTAAATGAATTCTATATGTTCCATCTAGGACACCCTGAAATATCAGCACGATATAATGCCGTAGGTCGTTTTGGACGTGTATCTGAAGTTGCTTCAAGGGTAGCAGGGCAACTTAGTGGATCGGGTAATAGTGCAGCGTTTAAAGAATTTGCTTGGCGATTTGTTAACATCATAGCCAGAGCACTGGTAGGTTTAGGTAAGCGTCCTGATTATTCATTAATTGCCCGTTATGTAATTAATATGGATGAACTCTTTGTTGAATATGCCATGACCTACTTCAACAAATACCAACCTAATGCTGCTGAACTAATTGTCAAAATTGAAGGAGGCCTGAACGATAAAAATATACCCATGAATATGCGTGGTCGTGAAAAACGAGTGATTGCTATTGAACAATATATCACTGTAAGCAAAACCTACGACCCTGTACTAGATGGTCTACGTTCAGCGATACGCTATGATAAAACCTACTTTGATAAGATCGTAGCTTCCTTATTGCCCCTGCTTGAAAAACTAACCTCTGGTAAAACAGCCGAACTACTAGCACCTGATTACACCGACTTAAACGATGATCGTCCAATCTTTGATTGGCAACAGGTTATTCGTAAGCGTGGTGTAGTTTATGTTGGCTTAGATGCCATGTCAGACTCAGAAGTGGCAGCAGCAGTAGGTAACTCCATGTTTGCCGACTTAGTATCAATGGCAGGGTGGATTTACAAACATGGTTTAAATGAAGGCTTACCAGGGCAAGCAACCAATAAAAAAACACCTATTAATATTCATGCAGATGAATTTAACGAATTAATGGGCGATGAATTTATACCCTTAATCAATAAGGGGGGTGGTGCAGGTATTCAAGTGACTGCCTATACACAGACACTAAGTGATATTGAAGCACGTATAGGTAATGCTGCAAAGGCAGGGCAAGTAATAGGTAACTTTAATAACTTACAAATGCTTAGAGTACGTGAACCTAAAACAGGAGAACTACTCACCAACCAACTGCCTAAAGTTAATATCCTAACCAATACATTAGTATCTGGTGCAACGGATGTGGCTGATCCAACAGCCAACACACAGTTCACATCATCCTCTCAAGATCGGGTAAGTCAAACCAGTGTACCTATGTTAGAACCTGCCATTATGACCAAACTACCTAAAGGTCAAATGTTCTCTTTACAAGAAGGTGGACAGCTTTGGAAAGTTAGAATGCCATTACCTAAACCAGATCCAGATGACATTCTGCCTGATCGTTTACAAGACCTTGTTAACGACATGCGAAAGAACTACAACGCTAATGCAGGGGAGTGGTGGAAGTCCTCTATCAGTGCACCTTCTAGTATTGAAGGCTTTGAAGATTTACTTAAATCATACAGTACACCACCTTCAGTAATAGATGATGGTATAGATGATGAGCTTATGTTTTTTGGTAGTCAAATGACTGAACAATCTTATGAAGCAACTGCTGACTTGCAAGACTAAGGACAACATAATGCAAATGGCCGAATGCAACCACAGCAAAACGATTATTAACTCTATTCAAGTACATAGTTTAGAAGTTGATAAAATTGCTTCAGATTACCTAAAAACACTGCTCAATAAACTCTTATTTCATTCTGACACAGAAGAAAGCTTAATCAAACAACTCATAGAGCTAGGATTAAAGCCAACAGTACTTGAAGAAGTAAGTATTGCAACAAAGGCCCTTATGATAGACGACCCTGATGTAGGTAAAGCAGTTCTCTATCTTAATGAAATCACTGTTAGCATACATTAGGAAAAAATATGAGTAGCACAGTATCTGAAGCACAAAGAATACAAGCTAAACCCAAAGGTTTTATTGGAAAAACAATCAACTTACCCTTTGCAATATTAGGACTACTGCTAGTCTCATTATTACTCTCCATTGTCTTTGAATGGATCGGTATATTCTTCTTTTGGAGTGAAGAGGGTTGGCATCATAGTCAAATGATGTTTAATACAGAATTAGGATGGTTGAATGATAACTTTAAGCAATCATTGGTAGTGAGTGAACCAGGCTCTACAATTGTTTGGCTATTAGAATTAATTTATGAATGGTTATTTGTTAAAACAGGATTTGTAGATTTTACCTCTAGTGCAAGGGTTAGCAGTCAACAAGGCAATGATGTAGCGACAATCTATATTCTGATTGAAGACTACTTAGTTGCCATTATTTATGTCACCTTAACCTTTATTGTAAGGGTAATGGTATTAGTTCTATCAATCCCTTTATTTATGATGGCCATGTTAACAGGCTTTACTGAAGGACTAGTAAGGCGTGATTTAAGACGTTTTGGAGCAGGGCGAGAATCAAGTTTTATCTATCATAGAGCTAAACGATTGATTACCCCCTTATTGATAGCACCTTGGTTCATTTACTTATCCTGTCCAGTATCTGTCAATCCTGTATGGGTGTTAATACCCTGTGCCATTGCATTAGGTATTGCAGTTACAGTGACTGCTGCTACCTTTAAAAAATACCTTTAATTTATCTTACTTCAGGAGTTACTATGCAACGTTACCGACATACCACTAGTTATTTTAAGATTCCTCATGTAGTAAATAAAACAGGCCTATTATTTAAAAAGCAAGAACAACCTAAAGAACCTGATGATAAATTAATATTATCAGAGCTTGAAGCGCATGTGAATCAATATGAAAAGCAAGGGTATGAACTTATCAATACCCAAGCTGTTTTAAAGGCAGTTGAAATGCAAGTAACAGAACAATCTATCACCAGAGGCACAGCCTATAATCTGACTGATGGCATTATATTGTTTTGGAAAAGAGCTATTTAGTCTGTTAACACTGTTAACAGTAAATATATAAAAAAGGTATTACCAAAATAAGTAATACCCCTTAAAAATAGTTATTTTTTCTTTTCAAATTGATTTTTATTCCTGCTAATAGCTGAAGATACTTCATCTTGGGTTAATTTTCTTTTGTTAGTATCTTTTCTAGTCTGTTTACCAATTTCTTGAAGCTTCTCACGATTAGCTTCGGTCTGTCTGAGTTCATGTTTTTTAAGTTGATAATTTAATTCGTGGTCTTCTTGAAAGTTAACAAATTTGTTGTCGGTCATTTTTCCAACTCCTATATTACTTTAAAAAATAAATATAGGGATAAAAGAATGGCTTTCAAGTATGGTTTTGCTTTATAAAAACTAATTGGTGATCCAAGTCATCAATTGTATTTTTTACAATAACTACTTAGTTCTCTTTGGCATTATGTTTTTGATCATCATTAGAAGTTTCTACATAAATAATAGCTATATCTGAGTCTTTAAAGGTAATGCAGTTTTTAAGTCTCGTATTTTTTGTTAATTTGTGTGGTGGGAAAGGTTTTTTACATAGCACACGATTATTTCCAAGAAAGTATTGAGTGTAAGCAGGGAAGATATTACTTTCTAAGAACTTAGCTTTTATTTTAGTTTCATCATTAACTTCATCTTTATCATAATTATCAGTTGTTAATAGCTTTGTTAAAATTGCTTTTTTATAACTGTCATTAATTAATAAAAAATGTTGTTCTTGATCGTTATAAATGCCTGAATTTTTTAAAATAATAGTTTTATAGGCTAATGGAGAAACGATCAGGCTCAATATGGCTAGTATTACTATAATGACAAGAATTTTTGTAATGATACTAGCAGCCTTATGATTAGAGCTTTTAAGTGCAAGATAAACACAGCCAGGGATATATCCTAATATTGAAGTAATAATAATAGAAATTCTTACGGGCTTACTTTCTAAGGAGTCTACAAAAAAATTATTTAAACTTGCGAAGTTTGGAATTGGTAGTATGGTGGCAATAAAGATAAAAACGATGATGAATAAAAATTCAATTTTATTCTTTTTTGTTAGACTGTGATAAATGGAAAGCCAGATAGTAGTGTATGGTTTAAAATTACTAGGAATAAATAGTACACCTATTAAGATTAGAGCTACTATGCAAAGGATTTCCTCGACAGAAAGAGTTTTAGTAAACTCCCAAGATGACCAAAAATAAATAATAAATGCTAAAGGGGTAAGAAAATAAGCCATTATAAGTGAAGTGGGAATTTTATTTTCGTTATAGTTAGTGGTTACTAGCATTGTAGCTATTATAGTAGGGGTAAAAACAAGAACACAGAATGTAAAAGCAAAGATAAATGCAACCAAAACAATACTAAGTAAGCTACTAAATGAAGCCAGAGAAGAGTTATATAGATCAATTGCATCCAATTTTTGCAATAAATCAAAAATAATTAAAGCAATTATAAAACTAAAAAAACTTGTTAAAAGTGTTAAGGATTGTAGAAAAAAACCTGCCCAATTGTAGAGAGTTTGACTTAATGAAGAAGGAAAGATTTGTTTCTCATACTTCTTATTAGACACAATATCTATTTTGTTGTTAACAGTGTTAACATGTTGGTTATTTTGTGTTACTGGTGGTTCAAGCTTATTGTTGTTATTAACGTCTGTCATTAACAAAATCCTTGTATATAAGTCATGTCTTAAATAATTAACCTATTAATATAGCTGACTGTAGCTACTTTGTAAAAAACATAACTGCATAATAAATTCCCTGTTTGAAATCTACCCTCAATTAATAGGTTTTAGCCTATTTCTATTTAACTGCATAATTTAAGTCCATTTTTTAGGAAGCTTATTAAACGCTAAAACATCATTGTATGGAGTTTGTTTAATGAGCATTTTTTGTCGTCAATTAGTAGTTATTGTTTTTAGTTTATTAGCATTTAATGTAATGGCTAGTTCTGCTTATGAGCGTGAGCAATTACGTTTAATTTTAATTCAACTAGATAATGCAGAAGTTTTGGCAAAGCAAAGTAATGCCAATAAATCTACATCTGTTAATGATCGTTTTAGTTTCGATTACCAACAATTCAACAAAGACATACAAGCTATTCGCCAAGGTATTTTGAATTACCTTGATCCTTCTCGTGCACAACCAAGAGAGCTTTACGAATTAAGCACAGATTATCGTGCTGATAGTAAGGAGTAACTCATGAATGAAGCACAAAAAGCAGCTTTCACAAGTTCTTCAGGAATGGCCATCGATAAATTAGGACTACTTTGTCTTAGTTTTGTTTGTGCGATGGCTTTTATATGGGCGGCTTGGACCGTAGTAACGCTTTATCGAGGATGGGCTGCTGGCAATGTACCGCTAGGTAAATTGATGGGTGGAATGGTGCGTATGGCTTTTACGTTGGGAATCTTATTTTACGTTGTGCTTTAAAGCTTAAGAAATGGAGATATACGATGCTAAAACGATTAAAAACAACTTGGCGTGAACATATTGCACTATTTATGTGTGCATTAGCCACTGCTCAGGCAAAGGCTGCTTTACCCCAAGCGCAAAGTCCAAATGATTCAGGAGGGTTGCTAGATCAAATATTTGAATGGCTAAAAGCCAGTGCCAATATTTTAGGGATCGGTATCTGTGTCATTGCTTTTATTGCAGTGGCTTATTGGTCTGTAGTGGTATTTGGTGAAGTTCAAAAAGGCAAGAAAACATGGGGTGATTTAGCTATCTGCGTCATTATCGGTGCAATCATTATTGTTATTGCTATTTGGCTACTTAACCAAGCCAATGATGCAGCTTCCAGTCGTTAAGGTAAAACAATGGATGATTTCAGTAACAAAGAAGGTACTGTTACATTCTTACCTGAAAATCTAAATAGGTTCCCCGTAGTAATGCGGGGACTTACTTCAGATGAAGTAATAGCCACCTTTGTGATAGGTATTGTGATAGGGCTAGTAGCAGGGATTATTACCTTTTTAATGTTTGGTAAACCTGCATTGATTCCAACTGTTATGTTTGTGATCACAGGGTTTATTTTAATGTCTACCTCAAGCTTATTAAGACGATTAAAACGTAATAAACCAGATACATGGTTTTACCGTAAGGTTCAATGGGTAATACAGTACAAACTAGGGTTTAAGTTTGGTAAACCATTAATTACTCGTTCGGGTCATTGGACAATTAGACGTAGTGAACCATCACGAACAAAACTTCTTCAAAAAATAAGTGGGCAAACGAATGAGTAGGTATAAGAATTTTGCTGACGCACAGAAAGCACACATTTTAACACTAAGAATTATAGTCATAGGCTTAATAGCTATCTGTCTCTATTTTGGCTATGGATGGAGTAAAGCTCCTGAAAAACTAACTGTACATGTTCCTCCTGACTTAAGGGCAGGGAGTACAAGATTATGGTGGGATATTCCACCAGAAAATATTTATAGCTTTGCCCTGTATCTATTTACCCAAATAAACCGTTGGCCTACTAATGGTGAAACGGATTACAAAAAAAATATCAATGCTTATCAAGCTTATCTAACAAGTAGCTGTAAAGCGATCTTAGAAGATGACTTTCAAAAAAGAAGCTATGCAGGGGAACTGCGTAATCGTGTTCGTGGTGTATATGAAATCTTAGGTCGTAGTTACGCTGAAGATCCTACCTTAAGAGTGAAACAACTGGATAAAAATACGTGGCGAGTCAACCTAGACCTTAATGCTGATGAATACTACATGTCAGAACCAGTTAAAAGAGCCGTAGCACGTTATCCATTACGGGTGCTGAGATTTGATGCAGATCCTGAGCATAATCCATTTGGGCTTGTACTCGATTGTTTTGACTCAACTCCACAGAAACTAGAGATACCAGAGGGGAAATAAACCATGATCAACTTTTTTAAACAATGGCTATTAGTCAGTATGCTCCTGATTGTCTCTTTCTCAGCTTCAGCAGTAGAAATACTAAAATGGCAACGACTACCACTTGCTGTTCCCTTAGTGTTAAATCAAGAGCGTGTGATCTTTATTGATAAAAATGTTCGTGTAGGAATGGATGCTTCATTAAGAAGTAAACTACGTGTGCAATCCACTGGGGGTGCATTATACCTACTAGCTACTGAACAAATAATGCCTTCACGCCTACAAGTACAAGTAGTGGAAACGGGAGAAATTATTATTATTGATGTGGCTACGATCAATGGTGAAAATGCCTTAGAACCCGTTAAAATCATCGATGAAAAAGACGCTCAGCTTAATTTAACTACTGAAGAACAGGTAGCACATAATCAACAAGTTACTGAGTCACTTAAAATACCTGCACCTATAGCATTAACACGCTATGCTGCTCAATCACTGTATACACCCTTACGCACCATAGAACCTTTAGCAGGGGTTAGTCGAGTTCCTGTCAAAGTTACCCATGCTCAACTAAAGACCCTAATGCCTACCTATCCAATAGAAGCTAAAGCTTTAGTGGCTTGGCGTTTAGGTGATTACTATGTGACAGCGATAAAGCTCACTAATAAAGGATTTAATCGTATTGATTTAGACCCACGCAAGTTACAGGGTAATTTCTATGCAGCTACTTTTCAACATACCTATTTAGGTGAAATCAAGACCGCAGAAGATACCACCACACTTTACCTAGTCACTCGTGGTGCTAGCCTTGAGAAATTCCTCTTTACCGCTATTGTGATTGAGGAGAAAGCTTAATGAAAAGTAATACACTACTGAAAGTCATTGTAGTAGGCGTAGTGGCATTTATTGCTGTATTAATTTTTGGCACTAGCTCCTCTAAAAATACCAATAACAACCATGATCCAAGCTTAGAACTTACTGCTGAAGAGGCACGTGCCTTGGGTATTGAAGGTGATACAGCAAAAGATACGCTAGCTACCTTATTAGGCCAAATGAAAGCTACTCGTAGTGAAATCAAAGATGTTAAAGACAAAAATGACAACCTACTGAAGGAAAATGCACGTCTAAAAGAACGTGAGGAAATCTTTGATCAACAAATTCGTAAAGCAGTCAGTGATGCCACTTTAAATGCTCGTAAAGAAATTGAAAAAGCACAAGAAGCTGCCAATAAAAACTTTGATAATAAAACCAAAGGAATTATGGATAAATTCAATTTTTTACAAGGTAAGATTGGTGATCTAAACAACACGCAACAGCAAGCATTACCTATTGGCGGATCTCAAGTAGAAGAAGAAACCATTGGTACTATTTGGATAGAACCTAACGATGCACAAATAGTTGATCCAAGAGCTAGCCAAAAAAATACAGGGTTTGCCTTTCCTAATGCGTTTAGTAGTACAGTATCAGAAAAACAACAAAGCTTTAATGACAGCTTAGATCAAGTGAAAAAGCCACTTGAGCTACGCAAAGTACAGTATACCGATGCTGATCGTTTCAAAGACGAAAAGCCTATGTACACCATCGCCCAAAACTCCACCTTTATGGGTTCATTAGCAATGACCGCCTTAATTGGTCGAGTACCTGTTGATGGAACAGTTAATGATCCTTATCCCTTCAAAGTACTGGTAGGTAAAGATAATTTAGCCGCCAATGGTTTCGACCTGCCTGAAGTAACAGGTGCAGTGATGTCAGGTACTGCTACAGGTGATTGGACACTTTCTTGTGTAAGAGGACAAATAGAATCCATTACCTTTATTTTTGAAGATGGCACTATTCGTACAGTACCAGAACCTGAAAAAGTGTCACGTTCCAATGGTAGCAGTAACAACTCTTCTAACTCCAATACTAGCAAAATTAAAGGTGGATTAGGTTATATCTCAGATCCTATAGGTATCCCTTGTGTATCAGGTGAACGTAAATCCAACGCTAAAGAATACATAGGTACCCAATCATTAATTACTGCCGCAGGTGCAGGTCTCGCTTCCGTATTAAGTAAAGACGATAAAGGTAGCAATGGAGGTTATTACAGCAGTGGTAATAACAGCACCTCCAGTGATCGTAATGGCGCATTAAATACCATTCTTTCAGGTGGTGTAGAAGATGTTCGTAACTGGATAAACAAACTCTATGGTGAGGCCTTCGCAGCTATCTATGTAGCACCTCATGCAGAAATTGCAGTACATATAGACCAAGAAATAATGATTGATTATGAACTTAATGGTAGAAAGGTAAGACACAATGAACAAATTATCAAAAATACTCATCTTGATTAGTTTAATAACAGCCTTAACAGGCTGTTACACCAGTAAAGATAAAATGTTTCCGAATGATGGTGTAACCATGCAAGAAATATTTAATAGTTCAGGTACCGCAGGGACTAACCAAAACTTACTAGATGCACGTTCTACATTAAGACGTGCTATGGATGTACCTCATGACTTACAAGAACCCTATAGTCGTACAGCCATTAATGAAATCAATAGCCAGTTTCAACGACTGCCTAACCCTGATTTAATCATGTATGTTTATCCCCATTTAGCAGGTGCTGAACAAGCTCCTATACCAGGATATTCAACGGTATTCCCCCTGTATACCAAAATACAATATGCACTACCTGGTGAGCGCACGGAGGACTATTGATGTTAACTCGTTTAAAGCAACGCTTTAGCAAAAAGCAGACGCCTACGCAAGAGAAGCAACCATCAGACGAAATAGTTACTGAAGCCACAACAGGCGAACAGCATTGGCGACATCCTAAACAGCGTAGAGCTACCAAAATGGATGAGCAAACTAAACTCTATAGCCATGAACCAGGCTTTACTGATTATCTACCCTATGTTGAATACTTAGCTGATTCACAATGCTTTCTATTAGAAGATAATCAATCAATGGGAGCCATCTTTGAACTAACGCCTATTGGTACTGAAGGAAGAACAGCAGAGTGGCTACAAACAGCTAGAGATACGGTAGAAGATGTACTACAAGATAGTTTTGATGAATTTGATACTGCGCCTTGGGTAGTACAGTTTTATTGCCAAGATGACAACGACTTTACCCCCTATATTAGAAACCTACAAAACTATATTAAACCGCAAGCCAGAGGTACAGCACTCACTGAGCACTATATTTCTGTCATGGAACACCATACACGCACTATCGCCAAACAAGGAGGCCTGTTTGAAGATACTCGCATTACCAAATTGCCTTGGCGTGGTAAAAATCGAAGAGTGAGATTAGTGATCTATCGTTGGTTAATGCCTAACCATAAAGTGAAAGACAGCACCCAAAGACCTGAACACAAACTCAATCAAGCGTGTGAACGTGTAGTAGTAGGTTTAAGTGGTGCAGGGGTTAAGAGCCAACGCATGAATGGACATGACTTCTATGATTGGTTAATGCCTTGGTTTAATCCTAAACCAAGCTTAACCGATGATGATCCCATTGACTTCTATCGTAAAGTACAGCACTTAGAACCCAAAGCCAATGATCCTGATGATCCACAACTATTGGATCTACCATTTGACCATGACTTTGCGGAAAGACTGTTTTTTAGTGAACCTACCAGTGACGTAGATAAAGGTATTTGGTACTTTGACAATATACCTCATACCGTCGTGTTAGTAGATCAAATCCGTAATGCCCCTAAAATAGGGCAAATCACAGGTGAAACACATACAGGTGATCAGCTTAATGCGCTTTTTGATCAGTTTCCTGAAGATACCACCCTAACCATCACCATGCTAGTAACACCACAAGATATACTTGAAGATCGGCTTAATATGCTTGATAAAAAAGCGATTGGTGAAAACTTAGCTTCAACTACTACCCGTAGTGATGTAAAAAAAGCACGTCATATAATTGCTTCCAAACACAAACTCTATCGAGGTAGTATAGCTTTTTATCTGAAGGCAGTTGATGAACGAACCCTGCAACATAAAGTTATCTTACTCAACAATATTTTAACCAGTGCAGGGCTACAACCTGTTAAAGAAGGTGAAGAAGTAGCTGCTTGTAATAGCTATCTACGTTGGCTACCAATGGTCTTTAATCCTAATGAAGATCCTAAACAATGGTATACCAGACTCTATTTTGCGCAACATATTGCTAACTTATCCCCGTTATGGGGAAGAACCACAGGAACAGGTCATCCTTGTATCTCATTTTTTAATCGAGGAGGAGGTACTGTCACCTTTGATCCTCTCTCACAACAAGATAGATCAATGAATGCCCATATGCTTATCTTTGGTCCTACTGGATCAGGTAAATCAGCTTCCTTAGTGGCATTAATGATACAAGTAATGGCAGTTTATCGACCACGTATCTTTATAGTGGAAGCAGGTAACTCCTTTGGTTTATTGGGACAATTCTTTAAAAAATTAGATTTAACCGTTAACCAAGTATCATTAAAAATGGGCAGTGGTATCACCCTAGCTCCCTTTGCTGATGCAAGATTATTGGTTGAAAGGCCTGATATAGTAGCTAATCTTGATGTTGATGCTGAAGCACCTGAAGTTGAAGAAGAGGATGAAGAAGGTGATTCACAACGTGATATTCTAGGTGAAATGGAAATTATTGCACGACTTATGATTACAGGCGGAGAAGCCAAAGAAGATCACAAACTAAGCCGCGCAGATCGCAGTCTAATCCGTCAATGTATATTAGATGCTGCCACCAAGTGCGTTAAAGAAAATAGACCAATACTTACTGAGGATGTCTACTTTGCTTTAAAAGAAGCAGCCAAAGACCCCGTTATAAAAGAAAACCGCAGCGAACGTATTAATGAAATGGCAGAATCCATCTTACTCTTTACCCAAGGTTTTGATGGTGAAATCTTTAATAGAAAAGGGGCTAGTTGGCCTGAAAGCGATGTTACTATCGTAGACCTAGCTACCTATGCCCGTGAAGGCTACGAAGCACAAATGGCTATTAGCTATATCTCCTTAATGAATACCGTTAACAATATAGCTGAACGTGATCAATACGATGGTAGGCCTATTATCATGGTAACAGATGAAGGCCATATCATTACCAAAAACCCACTGGTTGCTCCTTATGCAGTAAAAATCACAAAAATGTGGCGAAAACTGGGCGCATGGTTCTGGCTAGCCACCCAAAACTTAGCAGACTTTCCTAATGCAGCCGAAACGATGTTGAACATGATCGAATGGTGGACCTGCTTAAATATGCCACCTGATGAAGTAGAAGCGATTGCAAGATTTAAAAGCTTAAATACACCACAGAAACAACTACTTCTTTCAGCGACTAAAGAACCCCGTAAATATACGGAAGGTGTAGTGCTTTCAAAAACTAAAGAACTGATGTTTAGAGCAGTACCTCCTAGTTTAATCTTAGCATTAGCTGAAACTGAACCTGAAGAGAAACGTGAACGTTTTGAAATCATGAAAGCGCATAACTGTTCAGAGTTAGAAGCAGTATTTATTAAAGCTGAAATGATGGATAAGAGCAGAGGAGTGGATACTTTACCTTGGCGACATTTTTTTGAAAGTGAGAAGTGAAACAGAAATGGCTTAAATTTAAATGATTTTACAATTGATACGCTAAATATTGTTTTTATAAACAATTTACTTTAATAAATAATAGGAAGAAATATAGTATGACTGATTTTACACAAAAGTTTTATGACAGGATTGCTCCAGTTATTGATTTAAGAAAAGCACGAGAAAGTTTAGCAACAATAGTAGAAAGTACCTGTTTGCAGTATTTGCCTGAATTAAGGATAACAATAATTAGTTAATATAATTCAATGTGATATAATTTTTTTGCAAAGATATATTTTTTTAGGAGTAAGTAATGAACAAAGCTGAACTTATCAAGGCAATAGGCGAAAAAGCAGATATTCCAAATACTGAAGCAACCAAAGTTCTTAATGCTTTTTTAGAAACAGTGACTGAAACCTTGCAAACTGGTCAATCAGTAGTTTTAGTAGGTTTTGGTACTTTCCTAGTAAAAGAAAGAGCAGCACGTATGGCTAGAAACTTACAAACTGGCAAACCCATTAAAATACCTGCTAAAAAAGCTCCATTATTTAAAGCAGGTAAAACACTAAAAGAAAGTGTAGCAGCAGCTAAAACAAAAGCGAAAACTAAGAAACAATAGTTAATATGTATTAGTGTGATTACCAGGCGATTTTGACGTGAATTAGTTAAGATCTAATCTGACAGACTGCTTTGTGCCACAAGCAGCCGTAGCAATGCCGAGTACAACGATGGTCTTCTGTTGCTGTTTCCGCATATGTTGGTTGAATTATGTTCTTAAACACAGCGTCAAACATTAGGGAGCTTTAATTGTCTAAAATAAAAAAATATGCACTATGGCTATTAGTGCTGTGCATTATTGTTGTGGTGAGTGCAATTCCTGCAATAGTCTTTTTTATTAACTTCAGTGGCGATTTATCCAGTGATTCTTCTAAATGGGCTGATTTTGGATCTTATATGTCAGGAACAACAGGGTCTCTTCTTTCAGCGTTAAGTATCCTAGCCTTAATCTATACATTGTTTAAGACATCACAAGATAATAAAGCTTCACATGAATTGACTATGAAGTCAATTGAAAAGGCAGAGTTTCAAACAAAAATCATGGAGAGAGAGTTTAGAATAAATCTCCTAAGAAGCTATATTTCAAACTTAAATCGATCGCTAGCAGATAAGATCTTTTATGATGTTAATGGGAATAAAATCACCCAATCATCATTTGTTTCTGAATGCTATCGTAGATTAGGAATATCTATTTGGGCGAGGATGTCCAACACTATTGTAGAAAACCGATGTGGTTTTGATTTTTACTTGCTAAGTAGCATATTGTCAGATTGTAAAACAACATTTCAGTCTGAAACAAAGAGTTTATTTTATGTATTGGATTTGATATATCGATGCAATGATGATGAGTTAAAAACATTACTTATTAAAACTTATCATTCAGACATCGATGAGGATATTGTATTCTGGCTTAATGGGTATGCGTATATTCATAATTCACATATACAGGAGATTTTTGAAAAAAATATGGGTTCTCTTCTCTTTATTACAGAAAGGGCTGCTAATGAAATCAATATTGGTACAGAGCATGCTGATAAAAATTTAGGCCCTCCTCATAATAAGCAAGGAACTTAACAAAAAATCTATGAATGTCTAATCTAAGGCGCATCTTGGTAGGCGTTATGTCAGCTCCTCGCTCGTTGCCGACTGTCGGGGTTAATCACATCAATACATTTAAATAGCTGACTATCTACAAAATGTCTAATAAATTAACCCCTAATAAATAGAAATTGACCAATTTCTATTTAAACGCTGTATTTTTTCTATAAGATATTAATCTGGATCTCATCATGATAAACAAGAGGTCCAGATTACATGTCTATTCTTACCAAACCCATAGCACTTTTCATGCTACTTGTGGTAGGTGTTCTATCTACTGCGACAGGCAATGCTGAAGTACTTATCTTTACTGATCAAAAACACCCTGTTTACAACGTAGGTAATTATAAAGTCATCTATTTGGATGAACCATCCAACATTGAACAAATACTTTCAGAGGGATTATCCAATAAGCCAGAAGAAGCAAAACTACAAGCAACAGAACGCATAAGCAATCCTACGCTTCAAAAATCATTAATAGAAAGCTACTTACAAGTTGCTAAAGCTTGGCAACTGGGTATTACCAAAGTACCTGCAGTAGTAAGTGAAAACTATGTGGTATATGGGCAAGCCGATGTTAGCCAAGCCCTAGTTTTAATCAATGATTATCAAGTGAGGAACTGAAAATGAAATGGATATTCAGCTTACTGTCTATGCTATTGCTTGTAATAGCGACACCTGTTAATGCTCAAAAATTAGGGGGAGGTGGAACTAATACAGCAGAGATAACCAGTTCAGCGATGTCACCTTCTTGTATGCAGTGGACACCAGTAGGTGTTTGTTTGTGGATGGAGTGCAATCCAAAATGTAAAGTAAAAACATCAGTGAAAGTCAGGCATTTTGTACCTGAAGCAGTAGTCTCAACCTATGCTGATACAGGTTCAAACCCTTGGCAAGAGGTAAGTCCTATGTCTTTACCTGTGCCTGGTGCTGAAGGAGGTGGAGGCATGGTTCAAAGTGATGGAGGACGGAATAATCATGCCAAATTCAAAAATGCTGATGTCATTGGTCACCCTGGTGGCTATGCCTATAGTGCAGTAGATGGTGGTTATACCTGCGAATCAGCTACCCAACCCTTTTATCCCTATTTTTTAAGTACCTTAGATACCATTGGATGGCGTTTTGGTATTCCTGAAATGATTTATCCAGAAGCTTTAGCACCTGGTATGCGAGAAGTAGGGAGCATATTCTCTGGCAATATGTGGGGTAATGTTTATCCAAGAGAAGGTACCATTGTTCAACCTGATGATTATAAATCAGCAGCAATGGCAGCTCAGAGAGCAGCCGATATTACAACACGATCAGGACAACCACATGTCTATACCCAAATAAAAGGACATGCCCGTGATGGCTATTGGCCACCAGAACAACCCGTTATCGAAAATGATGATAGTACCCATACATGGCAACAAATATCACCCTCTACTGAAAAAACTTGCGATGTATTTCCTAATACCGAAATGACAACACGTAGTGCCAATGATGCTTATGTTTTTGCTCTATGGCGACCTTACCGTTGTTGTAAAAAAGTAGGCGATATTTTCTTAGGCTCAATAGGTAATTAAACCTCCCAATATTAAAAGGAATAGTGATGAAAAAAACATTATTAGCTTTATTGATTGCTTCAATGGCTAGCACATCCATAGCCAAAGACTACAGTGTTACTACTTCAGGAGAGGTAGTAGAAGATTATGTTATGTACAGTATAGGTGGTGGTAATGCTTCAGGTGTACCACTTACTTATACCAAACCAAATACTATTGGTCTAGGTTTAGAGTGGAACTCCAATCTTATCTGCGGAAACATGGATATGATGGCCACTGTACAAAACCAACTTAATGGAATAACTAATGGCTTTCAACAACTAATGGGCGAAGTTGTTGACTCTGCAACAGGGGCAGTACAAAGCCTACCTGCGATGTTAATCCAACGTGCTAATCCTGGTCTTTATGAACTACTAAGCAATGGTGTACTGCAAGGCAGATTAGATTTTGATAAATCAAAACTAGCTTGCCAAGCCATGTCTGCCAAACTAGCAGATGTAGTCACTAGTGCTGCCTTTGGAGCTGTCTCAGATGGTCAAGCTATGCAAGATATGTTAGGTGCAGCAGATGGAGCAGTTACAGGAGCATTGGGTGATGGCTCTGGTGTTGACGCAGTATCAGCTATGAAAGGCCTAGAAGAAAATTTAGGACAAAATGGTATGGCATGGTTAGGAGGAATGGCAGCAGGTGGGGTCAACCAAGAACCTATTAAAATTACTGCGGATAGCGTCAAAGCAGGTTATAACGCTATTAATAACCGTGATGAAGGCGATACCTCCTCTATTAGCACAGGTGATTGCAAAGGAGGTGCTGCTTGTACGATGTGGAAATCTCCTGAAGAAGCTACAGAATTTGCTCAACGTGTAGTAGGAGAGTCTGAACGACAAACCTGTCGTACTGAAGGATGTAAAACTTCTGACTCAACAGGTGGGGTAGGATTGACACCACTGGTACAAGAAGAATATGAGAAACGTTTGGAACTTATGCAAGAATTGTTATCAGGTGCTAAACCCATTACCCCTGAAAACCTAAAAGAAGTATCCAGTGATATGTTACCAGTGACACGTGGCGTGATAGAGGCCTTAAAAGACGATCCTGATCAAGGTATCCTTGCACAACGTATAGCTTCAGAAACAGCGTTATCCTCTGTTTTAGAAAAAGCCTTTATGCTATTACGTTTAATGCAAGCAGGGTCAAAAAATCCACGTATAGAAGAAATGAAACCTGTTTCCATTGCGGTAGCCAACAATATCAAACACCTCAAAGATGAAATGGAAATCATCAAAATGGAGCTAGATTTAAGACAAACCCTAGCTAATAACACTGCTCGCATGGTACTAGAGCGTCAAGCTTACAATGCAGCCACCTCAAGATCTATTGAAGCAGCAGATCCAGATAAAGATCGTTTCAATAAACTCAATACGACACAACAATCAACAGGTGGTATCGATGAATAAATTCTGGCAATACTCCAAGAAAATACTAACCAGTGTGTCAGGCCTCTGCCTATTAATGCTAATAACAGCCCTATTAATCTCATCAATAGGTACCTTATTATCGGGTGGTATTCAACAATGGCAAACAGTACTCAATAATGCTGCTTGGTACTTTCTTATTTGGCGACTAGTCATCTATATAGTGGTGGGGTATTTCTGGTATGCCACCATAAAAATCTATCATAGAAAAAATAACCAAGAAGGTGTTGAGAAAATGCACAAGTTAGGTTGGTTAGCTGTAATCATGATCGTCCTAGTAGAAGGCTCAAAACTATGGGGAATGATCAATGACTACTAATAGTTTTTTAGAATACTACCTAACCTTATTAGCTTGGATTATCAACAACAGTATTTGGAATACATTAGTAGCAACAGGTTTATTTGCTATTCCACTTATTTCCATTATTATCAACGAATGGATTACAGCACGAGGTGAAGGGGCAGACGAAGGTAACAAAGGAGCATTAGCTTTAGCAAGGGTTGAAAATAAACTTTTTACTGCCTATGTGGTGATCTTATTTTGTTGTATTCCGATGCTTAATATCTCACTAGAACACATGAAATTTGACTCAAGTCGGAGTACTACCTGTGGAGTGAGTGTACCTGAACCTAGTAAAACAGGCTATGCCACTAGTTTTGAAACAATAGGTGATCAGTCGGCTAGTGTGCCTATATGGTGGTGGCTCATTCATGCAATTAGCAAAGGAATTACTTCAGCAGCTACAGCGTCTATTCCTTGTGCTCCTGATATTAGGCAAATATCAATGGAAGTTGATACAACACGTATTGAAGATCCAATCTTACTGCAAGAAGTTTATGACTTTACCAACGATTGTTATGGTCTTGCTAGAGCTAGGCTTTTCAATAACAAACCTTCTTTAACGGATGCACAAGCCTATGATGTGAAATGGATAGGATCTGACTACCTACTTAATACACCTGGCTATTATGACAATGCTTATTCTAAATTACCGCGTAAGAATTGGCCTTGGAATGAAGCCAGAGATACAGCACGTGCACGTACCGCTAATGGGGGAGGTTATCCAACATGCAAACAATGGTGGTCTGACTCATCAATTGGGCTTCGTGATCGTTTAGTAAATGCAGTAGACCCTACCTTATTAACTCGCTTAAAGGGTTGGATTACATGGTCCAGTAGTAAAGAGGTTGAAGATGCTACATTACGTCAACTGGTGAGTCCAGAACACCAGAAAAAAGCCTTATCTACAGGTGAAATATTTCAAGGATATGGTGCAAGTGGTAGACCTTCTATTGCTAATAATGTTGGTCATGGCATTAACAATACTGTCAGTAATGTGGGATTATTTGCAGAAAAAGCACAATTTTATCCTAAGATGAATGCTATTAGAACTGCATTACCGATGGTACAGGCTTTTTTAATTATGGCTCTTATTATTACCTTGCCTATTTTAATGGTAATCAGTACCTATAATTTGAAAACTGTCTTTACAATAACTTTTGGGATGTTTACTTTGCATTTTATGACCTTTTGGTGGGAATTAGCTCGATGGGCTGATTCATCTTTATTAAGTGCTTTATATAAAAATGAAAGTTGGGGATCAATGGCAAAAGGCTATTTTTTACCTGTCTCAATCGTTTCAGATGGTACTGTACAATCTCAAGTAATGGATTATGTAAATGGTGCAATGTTTTTAATATTACCCATGTTTTTTGTTTCTACAATGGCTTGGGCTGGTTATCATGTTGGAGGAGCAATAAGTGGTTTATTAGAGAAGGGAACAGCAGGATCAGGTGCAGCAGCAGCTACTGGTGCAAACACCACAAAACAAATAGTAGAAGGAGCAATAAAAGCAGCAGCTAAAGGAAAACCAGGTTAATAAAAAAGGCTGAATAATCAGCCTTTTAGTTTATTTGTAATTACCATCCTCATCATATCGCCAAGGATATTTATGGTGATGTTCTGATGAGCCAATAGTTTCTTCTAGTATTTGTTGTGAAGTCTTACTATCAGAAAACCAAAATGCCATGATAGCTAGAACTCCAAATAATATCCAACTACCTATAAATACTAAAAAAACAATCAGTGCTAGTTTAAATAGTAGACCTAAAATACGAGTTAAAATATAACCACAAGGTATTTTATTTTGTAAAGCTCTAGCAATTTTCAGTTCTTGAATCGTAATTAGTTCATAACCACGACCAAGCACTCTGCGAGTCCTTTGAAATATTGTTGGTCTGGTTTGAGTAGTCATTGTTTGTACCATGAATTAAATTACTGTTTGAATTATTTATACCACTATTAAGTAGAATAATAAAGTGTTTTCAGCAAAAACTTTTGGCTTGATTTTGTAACGAATCTATTAGTAATAGATTCGTTCATGGTGATAAATGAGAGTATAGAAACTCTGATGTGGAGAAAATATAAATAGCAGATTTTAGCAATAGAGATTAGAAAAACATTGACATAACAATATATTTGATTATATTAAATAGTTATGGATTACTAGTGTTACTAGTACCTACCCAGTGAGCTAAAGACCTTTAAAGCTCAGTACAATTTGACTAGATTGTATGGTCTATCCGCAAAGTCGATATAAGCGCACGGTAGCATCGACGGTTACTAAATATTAGTAATGTGTGCTTTCTAAATTGTCAATTTATAACCCTATGGGAGCGTTCCCACTAGGGCACCTCCCATGTATTACATAGGAGGCAAATTATGTCAGCATTATGATGCAGACACACTAACAATTTATTAGATATAAAGCTGTATATTATTATCTAAATTATTCAATCAATTATCCACCCACCTAGACGGGGAAATACTTTCCCTGTTAAGCGGTGAGTGTTTCTCCGTTTATATCGGAGAAACAAATGGATAACGCTTATACACTGCAATTTAATGATTGTAGGGCAACTGCTAATCAAGTTGAACCTATAAAGATAAGCATCATTATCTGTAATGTGGTTTGTCATTATATCAATGATAACCAAATAACCATTACTTTTACTGATGCGATTACTTGTCAAATGGCAAGGGACATTTTAGGTGACGAAGATTGGCAGTTTAAAAGTGAGAAAATAATTTATGGTACTCATGTCAATGAACTTGGTTACAAGATTCAACGACATTATTTTAATTCACTGTCAGTATTAACTGACTTTTCTGAAGTGAAATAATGACCATAAATTTTAACCCATAAGGGGAATACTTTTCCTTTATGGGAGTGGTATTTCCTTAAGTTTTTAAAGAGGAAATACCATGAAAGTAATTAATTCTATTTATCTTTTTATCAAACATTTATTGCTAAGTGTTTTTAGGACTAAAAAACGATTATTTAGTGATGAGGAGCGAGAAAGATTAGATGCTTCGTTTAGAAGGATTTGTGCTATCCAGTGTGAAATATTTGCAGATGAACCTAAATCTCAAATAAAAGGTAAAAAGTTTCTGGAGTGTTCAGAGGGTATTTTTATATTACCTGATAATTTTACAAAAGATGACTTTTTAGCAATGCAAGGACTAGTACAAGTTAAACCAGAGACAAAGCATAAAAAAGAAAATTGCTAATTTGCAATTACTTACCCATAAGGGAAATACTTTCCCTATGGGAGTGGTGTTTCCCTTTTATTTAATTAAATGGAGAAACACCATGAGAATTACCAGTAATGATGTACAAACATTAATGTTATTAGTAAAACGTTTCATGTTAGCACTAATGATGGGCGTTAAATATGTAGCAGTAGGAAATAGTGCTGCACTTAATGAAATAACTTTAGGTAGTGACCAGGTAGAGAAAAAGCCAACACCTTCTAAAAGGAGAGTAAGGCAATTTTCACCAGTGGTTATCAATCAAGATATTTATGATATACCTGCAATGGTAAGGCTTCATAAAGTTAAATTAGATAAGTGGCAAGAAGAAAATCTAAAACCTATTGCATTAGATAAAATCTTAAAAGAACATTATGAACAATTGACAGCCAAAGGTTTAAAACCAAGCAATCTATATTTGGATGTTTAAATTGTTATTAATTGTTATTCGATAGTAATCAAACCTATAGCCGATCATTTGATCGGCTTTTTTAATATTACTTGATGCAGCTTTAGCTCTTAAAGTTAACTTAAAGCTATTGACACAACTAGATATTTAGATAAGAATAAAGTTTCACAGCGTCATCGTTGATGACACTGCCCAGTGAGTCAAAGACCTTTGAGACTCAGTACAATTTGACTAGATTGTATGGTCTATCCGCAAAGTCGATAAAAGCGCACGGTAGCATCGACGGTTACTAATTTTAGTAATGTGTGCTTTATACATACAAATTCTATTACTGTTAACAGTGTTAACAGAAGATCAATTCACCCAATTGGGGAAATGCATTTCCTCAATACTGGGACTCGTGTTTCTCCAATATCTATTTATTTTATTTATTGGAGTTAAATATGATTACTATCCCAGGTACACTTACCATTGTTACATTGGATGGACGTTTTGGTCCATTTAATACAGCAAAATTGACTACATCAATAGGCGAATTTGTTGTCAAAGACAAAGAACTTGACCAGTACAAAGCAGGCAAGTATCAAGGCCAATTTGTGATAGATAAGATTCAACCTTCACATTACTGTTATGGTAATCGTTTTGTCGTTGAGTGTCGTGCTTATTTAAATAGCTTCGAACTTAATGAAAATGATGACTTAACACCTGAAGAAGAAGCTGCTTTTTCTACGAATGCACAAGATCCGTTAGAAGAAGAAAAGCCATTTACTTCAGATTCCTCTAAAAAATATTCAAAAGCAGCACCTAAACCTGCTAAGAATAAAGCAAATTCTAAACAAACTAATGACTCTACAGCAGAAGCTGCAACAGATAAATCATCTGATGATGAAAAGCTGTTTGGTTTACTATGGCCACTTGGTAATAGTATAAAACTAGATTCAACTTGTGATCGTGAAACAATGCGTATGCAGAAGGCACGATTAGAAGAACTTGGTTATGAATTTGATTTTCGTACACAACTTTGGAATTTAATTACCGCATTCTAATTCTAAACCACTTCACACTATTAATCCCGTCAGGGTAACTCCCTGGCACGAGCACGGGATTACGCTGACCAAACGATGAGGAAACAAGCATGGGATGGTTATACTGCGAACATTCAAAACAGTCTTTAGTAGAAAGATTAACTAAACCTTGGGAAGATAACGATTGTTCAGTACATACAATTAAACATTGTATTCGTAAAGAACGAGGAGAAATCATCTTGTGGACAGTTAATGAGTATACCTTTAAAAAAGATAATGATTTTTATGGAAATCGACAAGTTGGTGATAAGGCCAAAGTGATTCATTGCATTATTATTTCTCAACATCCAGATTATTCATCTGGTTGGAACAGTTGGGGGTACAATGCGATGAGTGAATCAGCAGGTCCTTATTATTATCGTTGTCCCATGAGCTATTTAAGACTTGCTGATGCAGGTATTGATAGCAAATGGCGAGAAGAAGTAAAAAATTATCACCAAAGACTACGAAACAAACAAAAATTTATCATGCAGTTAATTCAAAAGTAGACTGCTATATAAATTAACTTCACCTTACTGAAGGGTAGCTATAAATCCTTCAGGAAATATATCTGCCCTTTATATTTCTAAAGGAAATTAATAATGGGCGTAATGTTATTATTTGAAAAAACACCTTATGCTTCAGTTGAAACAGTTGGAGATTTCTATAGTCGAGCAATGCTACATTGGTTAAACAAAAATGTTTGTTTAGTCGATGCTGCTGTAGATGTAGAGCTTCATAAAGGACATATACATCATTTAGTAAATGACCTTAATCGACTGACTACTGAAAATCGTGATCAGATTTTTCCTCTATCTTGGGGAGAAAATGAAGAAGATTATTGGAAGTATGTGGCAGAGGTAAAAACTTGGGCAGAAAAAATACTAAAAGAGTTTGATTTTAGCAGTAATAAACTCAGTTTTTCTGCCTCTTGGTAATCTACATTAAAACTTAACTAACCCTCTAGGGGCATTTGCCTCTAGGTAAATGCTTTTAGATTTATTCATAGGAGTATTTACAATGGGTTTAGATATAACAATGAGCTATAGGCCAAAGTCAGATTATGCAGAGCTGACAACATTTGGATATAACAACCCGTTATTTGCATGGGTTGAAAAGCACATTATAGAAGAAATAGATATTGATACAGAGGTCTTAATTACTCTAGAAAATCTCCAAAAGTTAAGAGATACATTGGAACAACTTAATGAGACTAATTGTCAGGAGCTATTTCCTGTCGATGATGACTTATATTATGGTGTTCAAGAGTATAACCAAGACTATTGGAATTGTGTAGCTGAATTAAAGCGATGGGTAACAGATACCTTAAGCACATTTGATTTTGAAAAAAATGATCTTTTATTAACTGCTTGGTGGTAAAACACAAAGCTAATACACCCCTAGGGGCATTTAATGCCCTAGGCGTTGATGCTCCTTTTATTTAATGAATAATTAATTGGAGCAGATTATGTATACAACAAATGCAGTCAGAAAAGAGGAGAATACTACTTCTCTTGAAAAACACATGCACAGGTTAGAAGAAATACCTGACTTAATGTGTGATGCTTGTGTGGTAGATAAATACAACAACTTAGTCTTCTTATCAGTATGGGGACGTGATACAGCACTACAAGAGCTCTATTCACGAATTACTCTTGCTAAAAAAGACAAAGAATTTGGATTGGAATACCTAACCTTTAAAATACAGGGTGTACGTACACGGGTTTATGTTGGCAATGTTAAAGAGCTAACAAAACGATCCACTAGAACGTATAAACAAACCAAGTTTGGCACCTTATTACATACATGGATATTTGATAAGAGTTGTATCAAGCCTGACAAAGCTAATCATACTGCAACAGTACTTCTTGAAGGAGAAATACCAATAGAAGAATTTGCTCAGTATCATTGGTCAGTCATCAAAGATATATGCCCGTTACCTTTGTTAGATCATTGGCGATCAGAAATCACACCATTATTGATTGATCATAAAATGTGTGAAGATCTGAAAACCTTTTTTGGACAAGTGGGAGGAGTACGTCTAATACTAGATATACCCAAGCTCGAAGAATCAATGGGAGATCTTATCCTACGTGATAGATTAACCACATATCCAACACACCATACTGGCTTACAGCATTAATAAGGAGGCTAGATATGGCATTAATATTTCCAAGAGTCGCAGCAAACTTTGCGAGAAATGGTTATTATCCAACAGATGAACCTACTATTGAGCGTATTCTAAATGCGATAGCTGCCAAAGACCCAAACCAACGTATCAGGATCATTGATCCGACAGCAGGTGAGGGGGTAGCAATAGCTGAAGTAGCGCATCATTTAGGACGTGAAAATGTTGAAGCTTATGCTGTGGAATATAACCGTGAACGTGCTGATCATGCCAGTACCTTAGTAGACCACTGCTTACGCAGTGATCTGATGGATACAGTTATCAGCAACACAAGTTTTGGATTCTTATTTTTAAATCCGCCTTATGGTGATATGGCCCCTGGTTACAACGGAGCTATTTATGACCAAAGTAAAGGGCGTAAACGATTAGAAAAACTGTTTTATCAAAAAAGCTTTCCGATGCTTCAGTATGGTGGAATATTGACCTTCATTATTCCCTATAACCAACTGGATGACGAACTAAGCACATGGCTTTGTAACCACTTCTCACAACTGAGAATTTATGAAGCAGTCGATAAGCAGTTTAAACAAGTAGTGATTCTAGGTGTTCGCACTAAAAAATCCGATCTTGATTTAGCTGATCGTAAAAAAATGCTAGGTGTATTCAAAGCAATATACCTAGGAGAAATGAAAGCAGAAGAACTACCTCAAGATTGGCCTTATGAACCTTATCTTGTACCTAGTAGTAAAGCTGAACTACAAAACTTTTATCAAATAACTATGGACCCTGCTGAACTAGCAAGAGAAATAGCTAATTTAAAAGGATTGTGGCCAGAATTTAATCTGCACATGAAATACAAACAAAGTGTTCCAAGAGCACCTGTGACCAAACCTAGAGACTGGCATATTGCAATGGCTCTATCCGCAGGTGAGATCTCAGGCCCGATTCATTCATCTGAAACAGGCCAAACACTGATAGTAAAAGGTGATACCCATAAAGAAAAGGTAGAACACACTGAGTGGAAAACCGAGCAAGATGGCAGCAAAACATTTATCAGAACATTGATAGATAAGTTTGTACCTGTTATCAAAGCATGGGATATGACCGATGGTTCACCCTATAAGGGCAAAATCATCACTATCACTACAGTAAAAGATCCAGAGCCAGAACAAAACGTTAATAACGATGGAGTAGATCTATCTAGTTTTTTATTTCCAATAGGTAGATTGCTAATGACCAGAGGTATTGATGATCTAGTTCAACAAGGCCTTGATTTATTGCCCTATGTTACAAGGCATGGTCAAGGTGATTGGGGTGATGGTTATGAATCTGATAACAAACAAAATGATCGAGCAGTTAAGGCGATGGTTGATGGACACCTTTATGAACGTGTCATGTCAGTTTATATCATTGATCCTGAAAATGACTTGAAAATTTGGATTATTACCGAATGGCATGGTGATGATGATGGGCATATAACCACAGTGTTATTGCCTTCAGAATACTAGCTATTTATAAAACCAACCTGTTAGAGGGTATGAAAATACCCTCAAGGTATTTCATACCTTTTTTTATGAATTTTTAATGAAATGAGAGGTATGAACATGACTATTCCAACAGAATGCTGTAACAGCATACATTTAACTAATGCTATCGAGATTGATGGAAAAGTATCACTTATTGATATATTTCTTAATGGTGTTGTACGTGTCCGTGTTACAAATGAAGCGGGCTACGGAAAGCAACTAAGGGTGACTTTTAACAGTGAGCAATCAATGAAATTTGCATTAAAGCATACTCATTGGGCACGCAAACCAGCAGAAGTAAATACCATAGCAGCAGACATCCATGAGAAAGGTATTCGAGTTAAGAGGACTTTCTATAGAGACTTTGATCTTCTATCCAGTTTATCGGAGGGATCGAAGGATGTCTGATAGTAGCCAAGCCACAGCACAGCAATTGCAGTTTACTGGTTGTGATAATGGCTTTTTAAAAAATGAAAAGATCACTATAGAAGGAGTGATCAATTTAACATTCAGTGAGTTTAGGGGATGCTGTGCAGTTTCAATAATGTTTGAGTCAGCAGAAGCCTGTTTTATGGCAAATGAAAAATTGTCATGGCGATATGCAGATCCAACGTATGCTCCTAATACTTTAAATGGCACATATGAAAGACAAAAAGGTTTTGTTATTCAAGGCTGTTATTTTAAAAGTATGAACTATGATGAGTGATATAAATTAAAACTAACCTATAGGGTATGTAATTACCCTTGGGTACATTCATACCCATTTTTTAGGAGTATGTAATGTGTACTAATGATAAAAGATTAATTATTGCCTTATCCAATGGACATGACCTAGATGGAGAGCTTGTTGTAGACGAATGTGTACTTAAGGGTGTTAAACATATTTCATTTAACTATATGTTTGATACAGACAGTACCATAACAGTGCAATTTGATTCTGAAGAATCCTTTCAAGAGGCCTTAAAGCTGACTGATTGGAGGTTGTCTTTGAATCATAATCACAGTCTAGGTATTAATTGTGCTGAAGGTGGGGTAAGAATAGCTAATATTGTTTATGAAAAAATAGATGTATTACTTGATACTCAAGGAGCTACATCATGATTGTTTTTAAGCAAAGCAATAAAAAACTAAAACCTTATCGTTTAAGGTTTTATGGTTGTCAGGATAAACATGATCAGGATAAAGAAATTATTATTGAAGGTGTTATAAGACACTTATCTTATGTGGATTATAAAAACCACTATATCAATGTTAGTTTCCTTAATCTAGATTGGTATCTATTAGGACTTGAAGTATTAAGTTTTAATCCTTTAAGTTCTGATGCGCTGCCTAATACATTAGTTGGCATATTTGATCGTAGAAAAGGTGGTTATTTTATTAAAGGCCAATATTTTAAGTATTTGGAGCAAAAATAACGACAGCTGATCATTAAGCTACAACTTAAACCTACAGGGTATGAAAGTACCCAAGGGTTAATTCATACCCTTTTAACAGGAGTATGAAATGCAAATAAGTCTTTTTAGTGGTTATTTTCCTCCAGAGGACGATGACGAAGAACAACTAAAAGAAGGGCCAGTAGTTAAAAATATCGTAAAAATGGATTACATGATTACGGTAGGTTTAGCAGTTTGGTTTAGTAATTTAACCGATCTTGAAATTGCATCTCAACAAACAGGGTGGCCTAGAGATAGCGAAGAACTTTGTTTAATCGTGCAAGAATTCTATGATCAAATTGTTATTAAAGACAGAGAAACAGACGAAGTAACTTATTACGAACGTCTTTTTATACACGAAAATTAATTTAAATCCCACAGGGTATGAACAATACCCTATGGGAGTACTGTGTTCATACCTTGTTTTTCTTATTTTTTGGAGAAACAACAATGAACACAGCAATACAAAACATACCAGGTAAGGGACTAGTACAAGATTTAAGCGTATTTATTAATACGTTTAAAGGGCAGTTACTAGACTCACTAGGACAATCTAATCCACCTGTGTACACACCTGAAAAAGCCAATCCTATTCGTCAAGCGATTATGGATAACCTTATTCGTCAGCCATTCCCTGCCCAAGCAGAGATAGTGCAAGCAGTTTGTGCACTGTTAATAGACAGCAACGAACCTGCGGCTATTATCAATGCAGAAATGGGGACTGGTAAGACAATGATGGCTATTGCGATTGCAGCGGTATTATTTGCTGAAGGCTATAAACGATCACTGGTTATATCACCACCCCATTTAGTTTATAAATGGCGACGTGAAATACTAGAAACAGTACCTCATGCCAAAGTATGGGTATTGAATGGTCCAGATACATTAGCAAAGCTTCTACAAGCGAGAGAGGCTTTAAAGGTAAAAAGTGAAGATGTACCAGAATTTTACATTCTAGGTCGTGTCAGAATGCGTATGGGCTACCATTGGAAACCTGTATGTAAAAATGGACGATTTGTAGAGCGTTATCTGGATGAAGATTCACAAAAGACCTTTACAAAAATAAGACCAGCAGCCTGTTGCCCAGACTGTTTTAGTCACATCATTAATCCAAAATCAGAACAACCTTACACACCTGAAGAGTTTTGTGAGATCAAAAATCAACAACAGTGTGAAAGTTGTGGTAGTAAGCTTTGGACATTAATGAATGGTAAAAAAGTTGAGCATAAGCAAGCTGACTCAGAAGCTGAAGAAATCGAGCAACAAGATTTTCGGAAGCAACTGGTTAAAGAAATGTGCAAAATCCCTACGATTGGTACTGCAACAGCTAACAAACTTATTAATACGTTTGGAACTGATTTTATTGCAGAAATGCTCGTAGACAATGTACATAACTTTATTAACTTAATGGATGAAAAAGGTGACTTAATCTTTAATGATAGCCAAGCAGTCCGTATGGAGCGAGCTTTAGGGAAAATAGAGTTTAGTTTTGGGCAAGGTGGATACCAAGCTTCAGAATTTATTAAACGCTATCTACCTCAAGACTACTTTCATCTACTGATCGTGGACGAAGGGCATGAGTACAAAAATGAAGGATCTGCACAAGGTCAAGCTATGGGAGTACTGGCTAGTAAAGTAAAAAAAATACTGTTACTGACAGGTACACTCATGGGAGGCTATGCATCAGATCTCTTTTACTTATTGTTCAGAGTTATTACGAGCAGAATGATTGAAGATGGGTACAAACCCAATGAGCGAGGTAGTTTAGCTACTGCCTCAACAGCATTCCAACGTGATCATGGCATATTAAAAGACATCTTTACTGAAAAACAAGGGGAAAGCCACAAGACAGCTAAGGGCAATAAAATGGTCCATAGAACGTCAAAGGCTCCTGGTTTTGGTCCTAAAGGTATTTTACGGTATGTACTACCTTTCACCGTTTTCTTGAAATTAAAGGAAATAGGGGGAGATATACTGCCAGAATATACCGAGGAGTTTGTTGAAGTAGATATGACAGACGAACAACAAGACGCTTATAGCTACCTTGTTGGTACCTTAACTACCTTACTAAAAAAAGCATTAGCACGTGGGGATACCTCACTGCTAGGCGTAGTACTTAATACCTTACTAGCATGGCCTGATTGTTGTTTTAGAGAAGAAACAGTAACGCATCCTAGGGATACAAACGATGATGGTACACCTAAAGTATTGGCAAAAGTAGAAAGCCTATTTACGCCAGTGAACATCATGCCCAAAGAAGCAGAACTGATTCGAATTTGCCGAGAGGAAAAAGCGAATAATCGAAGAGTCCTTGTGTACTCAACCTACACACAGACTAGAGATACAACGCATAGACTCAAGACTATTCTAGAACGAGAAGGTTTTAAGGTAGGTGTCTTAAAATGTAAGCCAGAGGAACGTGAAGACTGGATTTTGGCACGTGTAGAGGAGGGCATTGATGTACTTATCTGCAATCCAGAACAAGTTAAGACAGGCCTCGATTTACTGGACTTTCCTACTATTGTTTACATGCAAACAGGATTTAATGTTTACACCATGATGCAAGCAAGCAGAAGATCTTGGCGGATCGGGCAAACACAAGTTGTTAGAGTAATATTTTTAGGTTATAGGGATACGACACAGATAAACTGTTTAGAACTTATGGCCAAAAAAATAGCGGTTACCCAAAGTACATCGGGCGACATACCAGACAGCGGTTTAGATTGCTTAAATCCAGATAGTGAGTCAGTAGAAATGGCATTAGCTAAACAGCTACTGGCAAAAGCTGCTTAATAAAACAACTTACCCACTAGGGAGAAACTTCCCTGGTGGAAGTTTCTCCTTATTACTAGGAGAAAATACATGTTAGATCTACCAAACACTGTGTATAACAGTGATTATACTAAGTTAGCCTATTTAATTGCACAAAGCTTAGCTGATCTGCGTTATTCATTGCCCAATGATGATCAACTTCTCAGTGTAATTAAAAATTGTGATAGCTCAGTTGAAGTAGCACATGCTATTAACAAATACTACGTGTCACTACTAAATGAAGCATTGCTTAAAAGTGCAGGAACAGGTAAAGCTGCTGTTGCAACGCTATTAAATGTTCAATACTGGAAGCATGACGGAGATCCAAGTGGAGATCGTTGTAGTATCCATTTTTTACAGTACATGTTTGAAAATCCAACGAGAGAAGATATAAAAACATTCTGTAAATACATGGATTATTACATTTTAAACCTTCACTTAGGTGGTTTTAATGGTCATACAACCTTTTCAGTGACATTACCTCAAAAAGCTCTTAATCAGCTAACAGAGGAAAAACTGGATAGGTATATGTGTCCATTAATGTTTCGTAGTGGTGAAATAAATAGTCAGCCTACCATTACAGGCTATCTATTAGATGTTGGCCTTATGCGGCAACATGATACTGAAACTAAAAATCACTTTGGCTTTGTTCAAAGAACATTCGATGTGATTAAGGACTACAACCGATTTATTCTACATGCAGAAGATTTTTTACCTGATTATTTGATAATTAATCTAGCTGAAGAATAAAAAACTTTAACCAACACCCATTGGGGATATTCCCCAGTGGAGTATCTCCAAGTTTATTACTAATTAACTAATGGAGATTATAAAAATGGCAATTTTTAATAGTGGTCAAATACTTGTAAGGTATGGTGGTACGAGCCTAGCTAGTTACTTATATGAGTTTGTTTGTAAGATTGAGCGTAAATGTAAGGCCTATAGAGTTCCTACAATGACGGATCTTTTGAATGAAGTAGTTGAGCATTCAAGGGATGAAATATCTTTAGCCCATAACATCAATCAATACATGATGGAACAAGCGGTTAAAGTTATTTACAGAAGTATTAATCGTGATTGTAGAGATATTATAGAGCAACAGTTACAGGTTAATAAAAAATTTGATGCAACAAATCCTGAATTTGATAATTGTGAGTTTGTTTTTTTACATCATCGGGTTCTAGGAACAAATGTAGAGTTATTAATAGAGCTTCAGAAGTATATTGAAGAATATGCAAAGAATCTTGTTAGTAACGGTATTCAAGCAAATGTGACTTTTTCACTCACCGTTCCACAACTGGTATTAGATAAGTTAAATAAGGGAGCTGTAAGTAAATATTTAGATCAGGTAACTAATCCGAATATTGAAAACAAAACTATTCCTAATACCTATTTATTACGGTTGGGAGAGATGAGGCGAAAAAAAACACGAGAGCAGGGTGTTTATTGTTACCTTAAAGCAGCAGATATACTTTGGGCACATAATGATAGTTATTGTGATGTCCCAGATGAAAATCCTGATTTTATAGTGTTAACAGTAAAGTAATGTTGTTCAATTAATTTTATACACCCATTGGGGAGATATTCCCCAATGGGGAGTATCTCCATTTTTTATTATTTTGGAGATTAATATGTCAAAAACAATAGCAAGAATTGTTGCTTTAGGTTATTCAGAACTAGCTAATGATCTATATGATTTTGTAAAAAGTCGGGGGCAATTACCTGATGAAGAAACAGTCCTACAGATACTTAAGGGTAGTACTGATTTTAATGAAATAGGTAATCAGCTAAATCACGTATTCTTAGAATGTACCAGAGAAGCCTTATTAAATGCGGTGTCTCAGGAAAACAGAGAAAAAGTACGTGCCATGCTACTAATACGGGAAGATCTACACGAAGATTCTACTCAAGATCAGTTTGAAATTAGATTTTTAGATAGAACTTTAGGCTATGTAGATACTGCTGTATTAGATGATTTCTATTTTTCATTACAAAGGTATGAGCGAGATTATCTAGCTAATAACCTTACAAGAAAAGTAACGTTTTCATTGGAGGCTCCTAATCAGTTGATTGATTCATTGTTAGCAATAGAGGGATTAAATACCTTTCTATATCAAACAGCAGTTGAACCAACGGATAACAGAGAACATGAAACTTACATTTTGCACCAAGGACTTATCAGGCAGTTATGGAGGTCACAGGAAGTTAGCTTTGAAAAGCTGTCACAGCTTCATAGCTTAATACGTCCCTATATGGGGAGATTAAGAGAGAATTCTGTTACACATCCTTTTAATGCTGAATTTATTGTGATCAATGTAAAGGCTTAATAAACCTTAAATAACCCATTGGGGATACGTCCCCAATGGGGAGTATCTCTAAATTTATTTTGGAGATAAAAATGTTAAAAGCAATGGAAACTATAGTGGCAACTGGCTATTCGAAATTAGCTGAAGAACTATATTACTTTGTGAAAAGTCTAGGGAAACTCCCTGATGGAAATGTAGTACTACGTATTTTAAACAGTGGTACTAGCATGAGTGATATAGGTAATAAGCTTAATTATCTTTTTTTGGAGGCTACAAAAGAGGCACTACTCAGTGGTGTATCTGATGAAAATCGAGAGAAGATAACTAAATTGCTAACATTAACCATTAATTTACAGGAAAACTCTAGGAAAGATAGCTTTCAAATTGGTTTTATGGGAACAATCGTAAGCCATGCAGATAGTGAAAGACTAGTAGAACTATATTACGCAATTAATAGATATGAAAAAGAGTTTTTAATTGCTGATTTAGAACCACAAGTATCATTCTCATTAGAGGCTTCTCAACAATTGATAGAGAAGTTGTTGGCAATAGATGGACTAGATAGTTATCTATTACAAACAACAGCAAAGCCTTGCGATAAGCAGGAGTTTGCTACTTATATTTTACAAACAGGACTTATTTATAAACTTTATCGTCAACGCAAGAATACTTACCTAATACGCCAAGTTAAAGCTGTCTTTAACAAGTATTATCGTAAGAGCCATTGGAGATTAGCTCACTTTAGTAAAGCTAATTTCTATGTGATTAACGTAAAAGAGAACTAAGTTCTTAAACACAACCCACTGGGGAAGCATTATTCCCTAGTGGGAATAGTGTTTCTCCAAATTAACTATTATTTATTTGGAGATTTTACTATGAGTCGTGTCATCGTGGCATTAACAGAAACTGGCTATTCACCTATTGCAGATAGTCTTTATGAGTATATTCAACTTCATGTAGATATGTTACCTGAAGAAGATGAAGTTATAGCGTTATTTAAAGAAAATGCAGGTAATTTATCAGAATATGGTCACAAGCTAAATAGATTGTTTATAGAGCGTGTACAACATATTTTATTAAGTGGGGTATTTTCACCTAATAAAGAACAGGCTAAAAAATTACTAAGAGTTGAGGAAATTTTCTGTGAGGAAGATTCCAGTAAAGATAGTTTTAAAATTAGCTTTGCTGGAATAACTTATCAAGATCCGACTACTGAAGAATTAGAAGCTCTTGATAAAATCATTGTAAATTATAGCCATACTTACTTACAGGGCAATGTAGAAGTAGCTAATACTTATACCTTATCAGTTCCTGCGGAAGTAGTGACTAAAATAAAAGAAATTGATACCGATGGTATTTGTGAGCAGATAGTTGATTACAGCTGTGGCGTATCCAGTACTCATATTATTGAGACAGGGTATCTACGAGAAAGTGGTGAAACATTAGGTCATCAGGCCCTTGAGTACTATGACGCTATTTGGAAAATAATCAGTGATTATATTCCAAACTTTATGGAGATTAAGGGGCATAAGCCTGATTTTTTAGTTCTTTATGTATCCTATGCAGATTAGGGGGTATTTATGAAAAATAAACTCTACTTTACACTGTGTCAACTAGAGGGTGCTCATATTGCACAAAATATCTATCCATTTTTGGTAGATTCAGGTCTTATTCCTGATGTTGAAGATACATTAGAGTTAATGTTTGATGCTTATTCAAGTGTTGAAGGTAAAATGACTACTGATGAAATGGCAGCATTTATGAATGTAGACCTAAGAGAAAGACTAAAAACATACATTGAATGTCATTTAGTCCAAGTGGAGAACAGAGAAAAATTGAGGGAGGCATTAGTTTATGATGAATACACTAATGTTAAAAATCCTAGTCAAGATCTGTTTTGTATATTTTTTCAAGGTAAAGGTTATAGTCCAACGGTTGAAAACATTGAAGCATTATGTAGAGCAATCAATGAGTTTGAACAAGCAATATAACTATTAACCATCTTTAAACATTTAACTTCTCCTATATACATAGAGATTTTATGATGAATGTCAGGAATTTTGATTTACTTATATCATATTTAAGAGAATACCATACTTTATCCAGTATCATATTCTATAGAGTATGATGCTTTTAAATTACTCTATTAAGGTGAAAATAAACTAAACTATGAGGTTAATTACTTTAATACTTGTACCTTTAGCCGCTCAAGCACAGCCAAGTACTTTCTTTGAAGCAAAGCAACTAACTAATCAAATCTACTTTGATAACAATACCGAACTTTACTGTGGATGTACCTACAATAAACATAAACAAATCGATTTAAATAGTTGTGGCTACAAAATTCGTAAGAATACCCAACGTAATCGTGCTGAAAGAGTAGAGTGGGAGCATGTAGTACCTGCGGCAGTGATAGGAAAACAACGTCAATGTTGGCAGAAAGGCAAACGTAAATATTGCCAAAATAATGATCCTGAGTTTGCTAAAATCGAAGCAGATCTGCACAACCTTATTCCTGTGATCGGAGAAGTGAATGCTGATCGTCAAGACTTCATGTTTGGATGGCTACCTGGTCAACCTTCTAAATATGGTCAATGTCAAACCATCATAGACTTTAAAAAACGTAAAATAATGCCTAGACAAGAAGTAAGGGGTATTGTGGCCAGAATTAGTCTCTATATGTATGATCGTTATCATTTACGATTATCAACACAAGATAAACAACTTTTTCAAGCATGGAACAAAGCTTATCCTGTTACTCACTGGGAAAAAACTAGAAATCAACGTACTGCTTGTATTATGGGATGGGGCAATAACTATATTTCAACAGTTGATTTAACTAAATGCCAAACAAAATAAATTAAAAAAATAATATGAGTTTTATGACGTACTAGAATAATTAAAAGTCGTTATGTAATTTAAATAAATTCTATAAAATGTATGGTTAATTATCATTAATGGTGCTGTTAATGCAGTAGGGGGATGATAATTATATGAGGAATTACATACCTATGTACAAGTGATAACATAGGTTCGAAGGAGTAACGAATTGTTTTATAATGCTAGTGAAACTCATTTTCAATTATTTTGGGACGACTCTTCTGCACAAAATAATCAACTATCAATAGCTGAAGAACAACCTAAAACAGCAATAGATAAATTACAAATATTATCTTTTCAAGGAGTCGAAGGTATATCAACACCTTATGCTTTTGAAATAACCTTAATTAACAAACATATCCGTTTTGATATTACTCAACTCCTAAGTAAATCAGTCTTTATAAGTTTTACTCCTGAAGGCACATCTGGTAATGGTACGCATGGAATTGTACAGAGTGTTAAAAGAGGGCCTATAAGCCAACACTATACAACCTTCTCTATTATCATTACACCACGTTTTACTAACCTAATGCGTAGAGTTAATCAACGCAAATTTGTTCAAAAAACTACCCCTGATATTATAAAAACCATCTTAGAAGAACATGGTCTGATGGAAGGAGCTAACACTGGCTTTGAATACAAATTCAAAGAAAGCTATCCAGTCAGAGATTTTTGTGTTCAATACGATGAATCTGACTACCATTTTGTGTCGCGCCTTTGCCAAGAAGAAGGTATTGCATATTACTTTCAACATGAAAGTAATGGTCATAAAATGATTTTTACTGATGCCATGCCATTCTTTCCAAGCATAGCAGAAGCAGTTAAATACATGAGTGATACAGGCATGGTTGCAGACCAACAAGCCTTAAAATACTTTGATGTATCACTTGCTTCAAAAACTCAAACAGCAGCATGGCGTGACTACAACTTTACCAACATGAAAATCCCTGAAGGGGCTAGTCAAGGTAAACAAAGCCAAAAAGGTAACGAAGCCACAGAACCAAACTTAGAACACTACGACTATCCAAGTTCAGGTATGGACAAAGCCAGAAATGAACAACTGGCTAAAATACAAATTGAACGTCTCAGAGCTAACCACCTAACAGGTGATGGATATTCAGACATTCCAGATCTACACAGTGGTTATTACATCACTATCGAGGGACATCCTAGCCTAGATACAATGGATGCTGACAAACCTTGGCTAATTACCCAAATAAAACATAAAGGCTATCAACCACAAGTTTTAGAAGCCTTTGCAGGAACAGCTAGTGCAGCCAGTACCACTATACCTAGTCAACTGCATAAATATCTTGATATAGATACCCAGTTAGAATTTTCAGTAAATGACCAACAACAAGGTTATTTCAACGTATTCAACGCCATTCCACAAGATGTGCCCTACAGACCTGCTTTAAGACATCCAAAACCCAAAGTACTAGGTTCGCAAACAGCCATTGTAACAGGCGCAGCAGGTGAAGAAATCTACTGTGATGAGTATGGACGAATCAAAGTTCAATTTCACTGGGACAGAGAAGGTACATACGATGAAAATAGCTCCTACTGGATCAGAGTAGCAAGTAACTGGGCGCATGATGGCTATGGTACAGTTGTTATACCTAGAGTAGGTATGGAAGTGATGGTAGATTTTCTGGAAGGAGATCCTGATCACCCCATAATTTCTGGAGCAATCCATAATGGCGTTAACAAAGTCCCTTATGACCTACCTGCTAATAAAACTCGATCAGTATTTAAAACAAGCTCATCCAAAGGTGGTGTAGGCTCTAATGAACTAAGAATAGAAGACAAAGCAGGGCAAGAACAAATCTTTGTACAAGCACAGAAAGATTATGATCAACTCACTAAAAATAATCATACCGTACAAGTTAACAACAACAGCCACCTACAAGTACAAAACGAACACTCAGAAACCATAGTAAAAAACAGATACACCAAAAATAAAGCTGAAGAACATCATTTAACAGAGCTAGATCGAAAGACTCAAATAATGATGAACGACTACAAAGATGTAGCTATAGCAGAACATACCACAGTAGGTACAGTAAAAACTACAGAAGCAGGGATGGAAATTAATCTAAAAGCTGGAATGCAATGTATTATTGATGGTGGCTTATCCCTAACCTTAAAAGCAGGTGGTCAACATATCGTACTAAACCCCGCAGGGATATGGATGACAATGCCAGTATGGACTGGTGGTGTACCAATGGAAGGAACACCTGCTATACCAGTTCCACCATTAGCCAAAGAAAATGCAGTGGCACCGACAGTAGCTCCACCCATTATCTATAAAAATGGTTTTAAGCAAATAGCAGAAAAACAACAAGGAATCTATAGAGGAACGCTTACGCTTATCGACAACAAGCAAACCCCCATAACTGACAAATACTACAAAATAGTCACTGACCAAGGTACTGTTTTAGCTGAAGGTTTTACTGATCAGCAAGGTAAAAGTATAGAAGTAGCAACTAATGAAGGACCAGGGGCTAAAGTATATATAGGTCAAGGTGGTTGGACATTCTCAGAACAAGTGCTGCTAGCTGACAGAAATGAATGTTCAGGGTGTAGTAGTGAAGACACTCAATACAGAGGGCAACTAAACCTCGTAGACAAAAATCAAAATCCTATAGCAGATGCTTATTACAAGATAGTAGGTAGTAATGGCGAAGTATTAGCTGAAGGAATAACAAACGAACAAGGTCAAAGTGAAGAAGTTGTATCCTATACTGACTCTGAAGCAAAACTTTATTTAGGTCAAGGTGGTTGGGTACTAACAGAACAAGTAACTATTGAAGAAGAGTGCTGTTGCTAAGGAGTAAAAAATGACAGATCACAGCCAACATAACCACAGAGCGACTGCACGAATACAATTTATGGGACAGTTCGAACCGATAGTAGGAATAGGTTATCGCTTTAAATATTCTTCTGAAGAGCCTATAGAGGGTAAAACAGATGATGCAGGATATACCAAAACCTTAATAGCTGATAACAACATAATAAATGCGAATGACGAATCAATGAGCTATATCAAAATGGATTCAGACACTATGCCTATCACACTTGAAGTACAACGTGATGATGGATCTTGGAAAGAAATAGGTGATTTTCAACTAGAAGCTGATAAAGAAAAAACCATTACAGCACAAATAGAAACCATTGTTTTACCTTTTAAACTAGAACTTGTAAAAGGTCTATAAGGCTAATGGAAAAGGAATTGTAGAGCATGACAACTACCGTAGCAGAAGCACCTCAAAAAACAACAGTTGGAGCGAAAGTAATAAGCAATACCAAAGGCGATAATTTGGTACAGTTTGATGTGACTTATTATATTAAATTCAATGTATATCTGGGAGGAATGATCCTTTCAGCGGGGAACTCATTACCCTATATTTGGGTATGTTCAGATAGCCCTAATAGTGGAACATGGACTGTAGCTAAAACAGGAACGACCAATGGAGGGGTGACTTTACCAGTAAGTAATACAGGGCAATATCGTCTATATATAAGAGAACCCCAAACATCCGATAAAGTGGGGGGCAAATTTACAATTCCTTTTCATGCATCTAGGTACGTTAGTTTACCTGCTAGAGCAGTACAGCCTCTATATGCAATTGATGTAACTGATGCAGCTGACGGTCTGGAAATTAAACCATTATTTCCTATTGAATATCCTTCTAGGCCGACAACAGGGGCAACTCAGAAAGTCTATCCAAAATTAGGTGCAAAAAAAGCACTAAATAATAAACATACATTAAAAGCTCCATTGAATATGGGGGATTACAAAATAACTTATCAACTATGGGCTGATGCAAGTCAAGCTTATGGAATACTTAACTCTTATATTGCAAAAGCTAAATATAGTGATGCTTTAAAAATTTTATACAATGGTATTTTCTTGCCTGAAGTAGTGAATAAGCAAGAAACAAAAAATGGTTGTGTTTTATTATTTAAAGATGGAAATATAGAGCGAAAATTGATCTTTCAAGACAATTCTACACAAAATGCTAGAGGATATAAATCATTTGCTAGTGATAAAACAATGGCAGCAGAAGAGGCTATTAGAAGAACTCACCCATCCGTATTTGATTACTGGCTTAAAGTGATGAGTGATTTTAATATGGTATCAGCAACAGTTAGTAGTGCTTGGCGACCTGCTATTGGATCTATATATCATCGTTACTCATTGGGGTTAGATATTAATAAATTTACTGCTAAAGTACTAAACCCTACTACTAAAAAAACTGAAGAAGTTAATGTATCCTTAACACGAGAAACTGGAAATAATGGTGCCACATGGTCACCCGTAAAAGTTAGTGAATTAACATCAAAAACTAGCATGGCTAAAACACTAACTACAAAATTATATGTTTATCTAGCTCAAGATAGAATATCTTCTACTAGAGAAATAAAGATTGAAGCTTTAGAAATGAATTTTAGTTTTTTAGGTATGCCTAAATTAGGATGGCTAGGTGCTCCTTGGGCAATGACATATACAGACCTTGGAATCAACTACAAAAGTGCAAAACCTGCAATAGCAACTAATTATGACCATCGTCATCATCTTCATCTAACCATTAAAGATGATTTGGAATAACTATTATGAAATTTATAAAATGGCCTGTTTTTATATTAATATTACTATTGAATAATGTTATACATGCTAATGCCTATAACCCTGAGTGTGAAACCTCTAGGGTTAATTGTGATACACCATTGCCTTCTCCACCAAAATCTTCTTTAAAAATGACAAAAGAAGATATCAACAGGCCTCTTAAAATATCACGTGTAACGAAATGGGATATAAGAGCCATAGTTGCTATCGGAGCAGGGGTATTTGAATTTGATCAACAAGCAAATGTAATTAATAGCAACGGAGAGCCTATGACAGGTTATCTTGTTGAATTCTTAAATGAAGATAATAAACCTTTATGGAAAGGGAATGATAAAGTTTATTATTGGTATCGACCAGAAAGAGATACTGGTGACAATTTTAATGATCAAAGTTTATTAACAGCAGGAGATGGTATTTTTATTGATGCAGGTAATAGAATATGTCCTGCCAAATGGATAGCTGAAGAATATACAGCTTTTGAAATTGATTACGCAGAGTATTATTTAGATGGTAACTGTACAAAGGCTACAAGAAAGAAAATTGGAAAAAACACATTCTGGATATACCCAATAAATGAAGAGCAAGACTCTTTTTATTGGTCCATTCAACAGATTAAAGATCCTATAAAACCAATGTATGATGCAGATGGAGATTGTTTACTGTATTGTGATAAATTGTGAAGTATAAAATCTTACTAAGACCATTACAGAGTATTTTGCATATAAGAGCATAAGCAGTTTTTGTTAAGTCATAAAAGGAACAAAGAAGGTGCAATTATTAAGTTTCATACTGCTTACTCTAATGGATAAGTTTAAGCCAACTCCAAAACTAAATGTCAGCATGCGGCCTAAAATAAAGCCAAAACCTCGTAGAAGAACCAATAAATTAGGTATTTTTCTGGTTCTAACAATCTTCTTGTCAGTGCTTGGAGTGCTAGCATTAGGAGTTAAATTCGTTGTTAAAAAAATTAAAAACAGAAATAAAAAACGAATAGAGCAACAGACAACAGAGTAAGGAAAAGATAATACTACCTATTTTTTAAGAGTTAAACTTTAACAACGGGTAGTTCATTCCATCTGGTTGTAAAACGCTTACTGAGAAAGTTTCGTTTTATACTTGTGTTAGCACTAGCTTTAGTACAACCCACTTGTATAGTACCTCTTCCCATCTTACTATTAATCTTATCAATGGTACCCATCAGTTTATCACGACTTTGTTTCTCAACTGGTTGTGAAGAATTAAATAAGTCTAATTGCATACGATCTTTATCTATGAGATCCAGTAACATAATACCTGTTTTCATAAATAAATAGTTCTTACGATAAATAGCTTTTAATCCTTCTTTAGCGGTATTAGCAATTACACTGGTATCATCAGTAGGAAAGGGTAAAGGAATAACAATAGAAGGATTGTATTGTGGGTGACTTTCTTGAAAGCGATTTGTTTTCAGAAAAACCATTACAGCTTGTGCAACAGAGTTTTGTTTTCTTAACTTTTCAGCACCTCTATTAACATGTAATCTAATGGCTTGACTCAAATAATAAAGATTACTTGTAGTATGTGACAAACTTCTTGAAGTCATTATATTCTTTTTGGGAGTCTCAAAATCATCTAACTCAATACAAGAAACTCCACGTAACTCAAGAATAGTACGTTCCAAAAGTACTGAAAAATGCTTTCTAATATACTTTAAATCGGCCTCTCGCAACTGCCAAGCAGTTTCTATTCCCAATGATAATAATTTAGTAGCGATTCTACTGCCAACACCCCATATCTCTGAAGTAGGTAATTCCTTTAATAGATCATCTAATAATGTATCATCGGCATTTAAAAGACAGACTCCCTCATATTCAGGATTCTTTTTTGCTACATGATTGGCTAGCTTCGCGAGGGTTTTACTGGATGATAGACCAATACTAACGGGTATACCTGTATTACGTTTAATGATCTTTCTTAAATGCTTACAATAATCAACAGGATTGGCATAAGCTAATAAATGAATAAAAGCTTCATCTATTGAATAAATTTCCAAATCTGAAACTTCCTCATTAATCGTGTTAAATACCCTTCGGCTCATATCTCCATAAAGCTCATAATTAGAACTAAGTAAAGTGATATGTTTACGAATATCAGGAGATATTTTAAAAGCAGGCATTCCCATAGGCACAAGAGGCTTAATCTCATTAGAACGAGCTATGACACAGCCATCATTGTTGGAAAGAATACCTATGGGTTTACCTTCAAGTTTTGGGTTAAATACACGTTCACAAGAAGCATAAAAGTTATTGCAATCAATAAGACCAATCACTAACTTCTACCTCTTAAAGAATGAATAGTATGTATGACGACACCCCATACATGAACATCTTTATCCTCTAAAGGAATAGTAGGGTATTCAGGATTGCCAGAAACCAAACAAAGTGAATTAGGCATATAAGCTAAACGTTTACAGGTTAACTCACCATCAATAGCTACAATTAAAATATCACCAACTTTGGCTTCAAGAGAACGATCAACGACTAGTAAATCACCATCAAATATTCCATACTCAATCATAGAATCACCTGCTGCTCGAATGTAGTAGGTAGCACTAGGATGTGGAATTAAATGTTCTGTAAGATCAAGTTTAGTTTCTAAGTAGTCATCAGCAGGTGAGGGAAAACCAGCTCTAACGGGGTTATTAACAAGCGGTAGGTAACGTTCAACGACCTCACGGACACCGCCAAGTACAACAGCACGGGTTATTCTGTCCAAGAGAAAATCTCCAAAAAAATTAATACAATACAAAGTCCGTAGGCCAAAATCCCTAGGCATCATGCTCATTATTTTTGGAAATGAATGCGATAAATAGAGTTATCAAAGAGGATAAAACAAAAATCATAACTGAATGATATAGCTATAAATTTATGTTAGTCAATAAGAATTATACGACTTTGGTCTAATATCAGCATTTTATGCACTGAAAAATAAAATATAATGTAATTATTGCGAATATGTATTTAGGTAAGGTTTTTAGATAGATTACATTAAGGAAAAGAAATGACAATACAACAGACTGTTACTAAAGAGACATATGATTTTCTAAAAAAGTTTGAAAGCAATTTCTGTTCTCTTCCTAATGAAGAACTGCTATCTATTAATAGTTTTAGTCTTTTATGGATGCTCTTTGAAAATAGACTACTAAATAAATCTGCTTCAGCCCAAAAAATTATTGATAAAGTTAATGAATTGAAAAAAGATAATAAGTTATCTAGTATATTTTGGATGCCACATCTTAATTATTTTCAAAATAGATACATTTCAAATGATGGTACAAATTATTTATTTGATGATCTGTATTTTCGTAAACCTGATAAAAAAGAACTAGTTAAAGCTGTTTTGTTGGGGGAAACAAATGAACCTGAAGAAACGCTTGCTGCAATATTGATAATTGTTTTACGTTTACGAAATAACCTGTTTCATGGAGAGAAATGGTCATATGGAATTAGAGATCAACAAGATAATTTTAAACAAAGTATTGATCTATTAATATCCTGTTTAACAAGGTTTATTTATGAGAAAGATTTGTGAGATAAATCCTTTTCTTAATTCAACTAAAGACATGCGCTCCAAGTATTCTTAATACATTATCTGCGTCATTAATATGTTTTTTCCTATAATTATGCTTTAAAAAAATAACACATCTTTCAATAAGCATTTATTGGTAATAATAAATCTCAAGATTATAAAATTAGTATTACATTAGTTGAAAAAAAGAACACAGTTAAATGGAAATGAGTAATTTCTATTTAACTATATTCCTACGAGGGTAAAAGGCGTAAAAAGGTCAAAAGGCTTCTAAAAGGCTAAAGGGAAGGGTAATTAAGGGGTAAGGGGCTTACCCTAAAAAGGCTTAAGGACTAATTAAAAGGCCAAAGGGAATATCCTCCACCTCGCTGCGCTCGTCGGAGAAATACATGCTCATTAAACTACGAACACTACTTGGGTTGGTGGATAAAAAGACCATACCCAGTGAAGTTAAACATAACTTGCAACAGGGTTATTTACAGCCATTATCGGCAAAAGAACTACTGCAAACAGACCTAAGACAAGCGATATTAAGTCATATATGGCAGCATACCTCCTTATCTAAAGAAAACTTCTACACCATCTATCTACTGCCTATAGAACGCTATGCTCAACTGGTACAACAATTCCCTGCCTCTGAAAGCCACCACCATGCCTATTTAGGTGGAATGCTAGATCATGGTTTAGAACTGATCGCCAATGCCCTAAGATTGCGTCAAAGCTACTTATTACCACCTGGAGCACCACCAGAAGACCAAGCTGTCCAAGCCGATGCTTGGACAGCAGCTATCGCCTATGGAGGACTACTCCACGATATAGGTAAAATTGCTGTCGATATACATGTACAGCTACAAGATGGAACACACTGGCATCCTTGGATGGAACCAATCAAACAACCCTATCGCTTTAAATACATCAAAGGACGCGACTACCATCTACATGATGCAGCAGCAGGGCTACTCTACAACAAAATCATTGCACCAGAAATAATGAACTGGTTATCCAACTATCCAGAACTGTGGAGCAACCTACTTAACTTACTAGCAGGGCGTTATGAACAGGCAGGTGTGTTGGGTGAAATTGTTAACAAAGCGGACAAAATCTCTACTGCTAAAAATATTGGAGCTAATCCTGACAAAGCTATCCAAGCTCCTAACAACTCACTTCAGAAAAAACTGATTACAGCCTTACAACACTTGATTAAAAATGAATTGATCATCAACAAAACACCAGGTGATGCATGGTTAACCAACACAGGCTTGTGGTTAATGAGCAAAACAGTAGCTGACAAAGTAAGAGCCTACCTACTAAGCAATGGATTTGAAGGCATTCCTAGCAACAACACCAAACTATTTGACGAACTACAATCCTTTGGCATTATCCAAGCCACAGAAGAGGAAAAAGCTATATGGAAAGCCACTGTGAGCGATCAATCAAACAACTGGCAACAAGAATTCTCTCTGATCAGAATATTGCCTACCTTAATCTGGAACAATACAGAACAAACACCTTCAGTATTTGATGGAACTATTGCTTTTAGTGAAGATAAACCAACCAAAACAACCAATGAACCAGAAATAAACCTATTGGCTGAACCAACTGTTAAGCAAACAAATTTAGACACGGGTCAAGAACATAATCTAATCAATAATACTGATAACACAGTCAACCTATTAGAAGATACGCCAAGCAATATACTTACTCAGTCACCTGTCAAAGAAACCAAAAACTTTGAACTTAATACTGAAGATGATACAGATAACATACTTGCGCTATTTAATGATGATATAACCCCAGAAAGATCAGAAATAAATGATGAAATCAATAATACAGAATGTAAAGAAGTAGTAAATAAAAATAAACAATCGTTTGAAATAACAGAAAAAATAGACAACCCAGAAAAATCACAACCAGCCTTTATTATCAATGCACAGCAAGAACTTTCACCCAAAGAAATAGGTAAACACTTTGTAAATTGGCTTCAATTTAAAATTGAACATCATAAACTACCTATCAATGACAGCAACGCCAAACTACACATAATCGAACAACAGCTCCTCATAGTTTCACCAGGTATCTTTCAGCGATTTACTCACGAACACCCTGAAATAGAACAACTTAAAGCAAAATCGATCAAACTGGAAACATGGCGTTGGGTACAAAGAGGGTTTGAACAACAAAAACTCCATAAAAAACGACCCGATGAACTCAATATATGGCAATGCGAAGTCAAAGGGCCACGTAAAAAGGGCAAAATCATTCAAGGCTATTTATTAAATTCAGAATCGTTTTACAAAGAATTTATACCTCATGACAACCCCTTTTTAACCTTAAAAACTGAAACAGAGACACAGCAAGATAACTTAAGCAATTAATGTGCTATATGATTAAACATCAGGAAATTAGATAATGGTACCCGTTATATATACCTGCCAAGAACTACTTGAAGAATTTTTATTCTCCCGAATTATTCGAAAAGATACAGTCAGCAGCTATCGTAAAGCTATCAACAAACTACAAACACTCCTTAATGAACACCAAGGAATGGATATCCATAGCATTGAGCCTAAACTACTACTTACATGGCGAAGAAAAGAACTTAACCGAGGATTAGCCTATGTGAGTTGGAACACCTATATTAGGCACCTAAAAGCCATCTTCAACTACGGTATAGAACACAACCTACTCCATTATCCTAAAAACCCCTTCTTAGAACTCACTGTTCCAGTACCTAAAAAAAAGAAAAAAACCATTACTGAATTTTCAATCGTACTGGCTAGAGAATATTTAGAAGAGACTCAAGCAAAGGATCAACAAGGGCAACCTGTTGGCAAACTACATCCTGTATGGTTTTGGCGAACAGTCTTTGAAACTTTCTATTATACAGGTATTAGACGTAACCAACTCATTCATTTGAGACTCAGAGACGTAGACCTAAGAAACCAATTAATTAACATACGATTCGAAGGCTCAAAGACTCATCGAGAATACCAAGTACCTATCTGCGATAGCTTATTGCCTTGGCTAGAAAATATTATCCAAATAGCTGTTCGCAAAGGGTTTAACAAAGATGACCAACTCTTTAATGTTAACCGCTATACCTTAAAAGCTAGAAAAAACCTAACCAAAGAAATGACCTTAGACAGAGTATCTAATGTCTTTCAATCCCTTTCCATAGAACTCAGCAGCAGAATCACCCCACATCGTTTCAGACATACACTAGGAACAGACCTGATGAAAGACCCTGATCGTAATCTGCATTTAGTCAAAGATTTGATGGGGCATACTAACCTAAAAACCACCTTAGAATATATAGAAACGGATATTAGCTCCATCAAGCAAATATTAGATACTCGTAACACATTGAAAGGACGAAAATTTAGTCAGGTTTAATTGCTTGTAATACTAATAGCTAATATATTTTAGATAAATATTCTTATATTTTAAAAAGTTTTTTAAATTAATGCGGAAATAACTCATACTATCATGAGTCTAACTCATTATAGTACTCTATTCAAAATTTAATAAAACTCTATAAAACACAATATGTAGTAATATTTATTTATATTTCCTCAATATGGTGTGTTTAAAATAAATAATTAATAAATGGTTATTAGTCTCATACCTCATCTGAGATTATTTGACGCACATGAATATTTTTGGATACATTATTTACAGAAACAAAAAGTCACATTTTGTTACGTTTTGTTTCTAGTCATAAGGGAGGAATGGACTAAATAACTGTTATTAAAACCATTCCAATTGTGATGTTATAAAAAACGAAATCACTTTAGGTGATGAAAAAAATAAATATATTCTGTTATTACAGAATTTACAGATAAGAGTGTGAAATTATGTCGTTTTCATCCAAAATATCATCATTCACTTGTCAGTCGCTTGTTGAGTATTTTTTATTTAATAACATATTAAGACCAGAAACCAAAAGGACTTATCGTAAAATGATGAGTAAGCTACAAAGTTTACTTATAAAACATCAAACATTTAGTATTTATAACCTTGAAAAAACACTGCTTATCAATTGGAGAAGAGAAGAGCTAGACAGAGGACTAAAAGCTTCCAGTTGGAATAGCTATGTTAGACATTTAAAAGCCATCTTTAATTATGCCATCAAGGAGGGCATATTAGAGTATGAGAAAAATCCTTTTTTAGAACTCTCTGTTCCAGTACCTAAGAAAAAGAAAAAAACATTGACTGCATTCTCTATAGTCAATACAAGACAATATTTTGAAGAAATCCAAGCAAAGGATGAACAAGGACAACCTGTTGGTAAACTGCACCCTGTATGGTTTTGGCGAACAGTTTTTGAAACCTTTTACTACACAGGTATTAGAAGAAACCAACTGATCCATTTAAGACTAAGCGATGTTGACCTAAGAAGTCAACTGCTTCATATTCGCTTAGAAGGCTCCAAGACTCATCGAGAATACCAAGTACCTATCTGTGATAGCTTATTGCCTTGGCTAGAAAACATTATCCAAAGAGCTACTATAAAAGGTTTTAATCAAAGTGACCAACTCTTTAATGTTAATCGCTATACATTAAAAGCAAGAAAAAATCTAACAGAAGAAATGACCTTAGACAGAGTATCCAATGTGTTTGAATTTATCTCTAAAAAAGTTGGTAGTAGGATTACCCCTCATCGATTTAGACATACATTAGGCACAGACCTAATGAAAGATCCTGATCGTAATTTACATTTAGTCAAAGAACTGATGGGACATACTAATATAAAAACCACTTTAGAATATGTTGAACCCGATATAAAAATGATCAAACAGGCTTTAGATAACAGACGAGTAGTGGGGTATTGTAAATAATCATTTAGATATAAAAGAGGAGAAAAGAACAACGCCTACAAAAAAAATTACAAGAAATATCTTGCAAAATTTCTGTAGGCGGTATATTCTGAAAGAGTACGTGAATTGTGAGCGCACGTATATCTTTCATTTAACTTCACAGGACGGCAATCCCGTGAAAGTCAAGAGTAGCAGTTGGTGGGTCGTACAGGGTTCGAACCTGTGACCAATTGATTAAGAGTCACTAGCTCGAATCTTTAAAAACATTGCAACACAAAGCATTAATATACATACAAAATCCCACACTATATAAAAATATACTGAAATTGATTACTATTTTGCAATGGTTACAGCTTTCTTGTGGGACAAATTTAATCAGCTATTTCTGCCTTTCTATCATATACTTTTTTAGTTAAAGAGGTAGAAGAGTGACCTAATCTTTTTCTAGCTTGTTCAATATCATCTGAATCGGTAGCTACTTTAGCTCTTAAATCATGCTCTGTAAAACGTTCTTTTAAATTAGTAGTATTTAATGCCTTCTTCATATATCGCTGCCATATAGAAGCAAAACCGCTTGCTTGGCTGCCATCTGAATATGAGTTACCATCACGAGTACAAAATATATACTTTGATTCACAAGGACGAACCTTTAAACACGCAATAATAGCTTCTCTTCGTTCTTCATTCCATGTATAGATAGTTTTCTTTCCTGTTTTTTGATGTACTGAATAGATACCATCATCTTGTAAATTATCTATAGTAAGTCTTAACAGGTCGCCTTGTCTTAAACCTGTTGCTAGTTTTAATTTTACATAAGCATTAATAAAGGGAGAGCATACACTTAAAAATTCTTCTAATTCCCAATGCTCAACATAGCGAGTACGTGACTTCATAGAAAACTTAATATTTAAGCCTCTCATTGGGTGCTGCTCATTCTTGATAATTCCCCACTCAATAGCTTTACTAAATAGGTGACTCAATACTGCCAAGTCATTATTAGTAGCTTTCTTTCTATCCTTATTTTTATCTTTATATTTAAATACCCACGGTGTTTCAAACTCAATTACTGGTATCTCACCAAATACAGTACGCAGTCTTTTAATTGAAATAATATCTAATTTTTGTGTATTAATAGCTTTAGTTGGTGTTACTTCTGATAAGTACCTAATCATTAGGTCATTCATTGTTATAATTGGTTGATCTTCTTCAGAGAGTGATTTTATTATTTCTGAATACTTTATTAAAGCGTCAGCTTGGTTCTTTGCTAATGTTATTTCTTGTTTGCCATTAAAGAGTTGTTTTCTTTGCGCTTCTGATACCCATCTAGGAACTCTATATCTCCATGCACCATTTTTCCAGCGCACAGATTGAGCAAATGTCTTTATCCGTTGTCGTTCCATTTTGGCTGTCTCTTAACTTTTGTTTTATCTTCAATTTGAATAGAGGATTTAGGGATAATAATTACATTGTCTACAGGGTGGACAAAATACCTAATTCCCATAGCGTCTAATACTTCTCGTTGTGGTTTTGTATGTTTACGTCTAGTTAATCGAAATACATCATCTTCATCTAATACTTCACTCATCTTGACCACCTTTATTAAGAAACTTGGCTATTTTTATGGCTGTTTCTAATTTAAAAATAATTCCTATCATTTCTTTAGGGTTATCTGGTTCTGCTTTATGAATAATGAATCCACTATCAAAAGTACCAATAATGAAATGTTCATTATTAGGAACTGATATTGCTGCTTCTGAAGTAGTTAATATCTTTACACCTTGCTCAACTCTCATTCAATAAGCTCCTCTTTAACTTCTAATTCATTGCCTAAAATCTTTTTTAGTAGAGAAATAACTTCTTTAAATGCTTCATCATCCATACCCTTGTCAATCATTGAGTAAAGGCTTAATAAAGCATAGCGATCAATAGGATCATCTATATAGTTTGGAAGCTTCTCGTCAATAACTCTTAGCAGGTACTTGCTACCAAGTGTTGCTAGATAATCTATACTTACTTTAATCATAATCACTCCTCGCCCTAAGTAGGCTCTACCTGTAAACTACTCAAAAATTGATTGGCTGCATCAACTGGATTATCAAAAGAGTTATTAGCAATATTCTTAATAAAATCTGTGAATACAAAGCTGACTAACTGTGTTTTATTGTTAATACCTAACTTATTAAATATGTTTGTCGTAAGACGTTTTACGGTTGGTTCTGCAATTCCCAACTCAAAACCAACTTGTTTTGCTGGATAACCATTGATTAACAAAATACAAATTTCTCTTTCTCTTTTAGTTAGCTTGTTCAATAAGTCATTAATCTGTTTCATTTACTTAACCTGTTAATAAATTAATCTGTTCATTAATCTTATGGAAAGGAGTAAGCTTTCTACCTTGCTTAATCATTACCTTTAAGTTATTACCCCCCCTGTACGTTTTGCTAGGTCGATATAATCAAAACAAAATTCAGGAGAAGAAAATTCACCAGATACAGTTTTATATTTACCTTTATCTGTTTTTTCACAGACGATAAAAGACATAAGTACACCTCATTAGTGAAAATGATAGTTAGTAGGAGTAGGGTATTTATCCACAAATACTGTGAATAAGAATGTTAGTAAGTGTTGAGTAAGAGTTTTTACTGTGTGCTATGACTAGCTAAGTGTTAGATAGTTAGGAATTAGGCGGTGTTAGTTCTAAAAAGTGGGTATATATTTTTTTAATAGTACCAAAATTAGATACGCCACCTTCAGTAGCTATAAGACAAATTCCTTCACCATTTGCCTCTAATATTTGGGCTGGTAAATATTTAGGCCTGCCTTGTCCATGCAGTAAAATAGGCATTGGCTCTCTAGGTAATTCCTCTATAGGCTGCCAGTTAATAGCTGGTTGGCGAGTGTTCCATATTCTGATTACTTCAGATTTAGAAGATAATCGCGGTGTAGTTATTCCGCATTTAGTACATTCAACATAATGAAAAACATCGTTAAAGTAACTGTTTAGCAAAGATTCGCCACCACAAGCACATGGTTTAAGTTCTGTCATTGGCTTGCTCCATATCCTTAATATCTTGTTCAGTTAATTTATTCAATCTTAACTATTACTACTGAAATGCTTGTACTTGAAAACTCATTGTCATACACGGGTGAATAGGTATGTTTAAAGCCTTTCAATAGTTCTTTATCTTTTGCACTTGCTGGTAATACTGCAACAAGCTTCCCATTTTCATTAAGTAGCTTGCTAGCTGCTTCAATATGAGCTTTCCAACGTCCTTCACTGTATGGCGGATTCATTACAATACGATCAAAGCGTTTATTAGTTTTTTCAGCCAGTTCGATAAAATCACCATTAACAACTGTAAATCCTTTTTCTTTAAGGATTTTACTGTGTAGCTCGCTTATTTCTACACATAATGTTCTATCTTTAGGCATGAAATCGGCAAGTCCGCCTATACCAGCACTAGGCTCTAAACATTGATCTGTTTCGCCTATTTCAGCTATTTCTATAGCCTCTTTAGCAATATTTTCAGGCGTAGGATAAAACTGATAGCTTTTATAATGTGGTATTTCACCCGTTTGGACTATTTCATCAATTATGCTGTCAACTGGATAGTCAAATGAGTATGTTACCCAATGGCTACCCCTAACAGTTTCTTCGGTAGTTTTAACACCGCCTATTTGTTTTAATACTTCAGCAGCTTCATCAATAATATATTGATTAACGCCATAAGTTTTAAACTCTATAGAGTTGTAACTTATTCTTGTGCATTGCGTTAGAAATACAATAACTTCACTAGGTAATGGCTTTTCCATTAGCTTAAATTCTTTAGCCTGTTTTTTTGGTTTTTCTCTGAATCTAGGCGGAATAGCAGTAGGATATAAATACGCTAATACATTATTTAATTTCCAAGCCATTTCAGGATTAATTTCAACGTGAGCAGTACCTTTTTTATAAACTCTTAATCTAATGTGGCCACCATCAATTGACATCCATTGACCTGTAACTCTATTTGCTGTGCGTATTAGATCATTAGTAGTATTATAACTAGAGTCATTAGGAAGCCCTGCGAATTTCCTTACTATTACCCTTAGATCATGTAAATATCCTTTCTTTGTATAATTTCCATAATAAATATGTCCATCATTAACATACTCAAGAATCATCCTTTTACTAAAGCCTTCAGGCTGATTAGTAACATGATTGCCTGATAATGCTCTAAAAACGCCATCCACACGTTCAGCAAAAAACTTTTCCCTATCAGTTAAAAGACTTATTACAGTAGCCTGTATATTGTCTCTATTAAACTCTATGGTTTCATATTCGCTAATTTGCTTATTTAATTCAGCTCTACGTTTTTCTGGCATAATGTCTAATACGCCAGTAAGGTTAATAATTTTTTGCCAATATTCAGCTTCTAAAGACTTAATAGCACCTTCTTTATTTGTTAAATACTCAAGACGAGGCGGATAATTACCATTATTCTTTTTAGCATAGTAATTTCCAAAATAACCTGATACTTCATCCATTTCTTTAATAAGATTTTCAGAAAAACTATTAATCTTATTTTTCTTAAAAGTAAATTCAGAAAGTAAATCATCAACTCTGTTGTAAGCAACAGGAGCAAAGAAAGGATTGCTATCTACTAATTCGCCAGCAATAGGAGAGCATTGAGCGTTCATGGTAAGCCTCATTAAATAATAGCTTGGTATTGGAATTTAATTAATGTACAGTTTCTTTAGTTGGTAAAGATTTAAAGAAATCTAATAAGTCTTCTGGCTTAACAAGATAGTCATCCCATTTACTGCCATTTTCAGACATGCTAATTGATTGGTAATACCGTACCAACTCACATGGAATCAAATAGATTTTATGAAGCTTATTATCTTTGATGGCTATACATACAAAGAAATCTGCAAAGTATTCTTGTTTTTTAAGGCTAAAAGCCCATCTTTTAGATTCTGATCTACAATTACTTTTCTTGAGAGTAGAGGTTTTAACGTCTACGCTATAACCTAATACATCAAAATCAATCTTGCTTTGAAATTGCTCTGCATTTAAATCTTTAGCTATAGGAACTAACTCTTTAAAAATACGCTCACCTTCAGCTGCTAATTTGTCACTATCAGAGCCATAACGCGCCTTGTCACCAGTTACTTTTACACCTTCTTTAATAAGAATTGTGTAAAGCTGTTGCCACTTAATACCTACTTCATCAGCAGCTAACTTAAGGTTTTTATGTTTATCATAAGCTTCTATACATGCTTGATTGCTCATATAGCCTCCTAGAAGGGGATTGAATCATCAAAATCATCAAAATTAGGTGCTGGCTGTTGTGGTCTTTGTTGATCTTGAGGTTGTTGAAATTGCTGTGAATTATTGTATTGTTGTCTTTGTTGCTGTGGTTGCTGGTTAGGGTACTGTTGACCATAACCATTATTTGCATCTTGACGACTGTCTAGCAGTTGCATTGTACCGCCCATATCAACCATTATTTCAGTTGTGTACCGTTCTATACCTTGTTGATCTTCCCATTTCCTAGTTTGTAAACGACCCTCAACATACAGTTTAGAACCTTTGTGTACATACTGGCCTACAATCTCAGCAATCTTGCCAAAGAAAGTTACTCTATGCCATTCAGTACGCTCTTTTTGTTCTCCTGTATTTTTGTCTTTCCATGTGTCAGAAGTAGCTAATGAAACAGTAGTCACTGCATTGCCATTAGGCATATAACGCATTTCTGGTTCATTGCCTATGTTACCTACTAATATAACTTTATTAATGCCCCTTTGAGCCATAGTATTTAACCTCTTAATCTTTTTTCATATTCATCAACTAGCAGCTTAAACTCTAATAAGTCAGCTTCTAGTTGCTCTATATAATCATCATCACGTTTAAACTCTTTGTACCAAAGCTGTTTGCCTACCGATTCAAGAGCAGGGCAGTACAAGCACACATGCCACCATTTACGACCAGTAATCCACATACAGCCTTGAACCTGATCTATTACGTCAGAAATATCTTCATCAAGATAAATAGCTCTTAACTTGTCAGGGGCTAGAAAACATTTATATTCAGAGCCACCGTCATCATTAATAAAGCCATCAGCACTAGCACCAAAAACACCGTCATCAGTTTTTACAATGCCTACTTCCTTAACTAGAAATCCTGTTTGCGCTTCGTGTTCCATACGCGCTAAAGGTTCTAACTCATTGCCTCTTCTGGCTTGCCAAGTTTGATAACCTTCATCTAATGGCTGTCCTGATATACGTTCAATGGCTACTTTTAAAGCATAGTTTTTGGCTTGCTCTGAAAACTCACCTACTTTTTCACCTCTAAGAGCTTTAGCTATAGAATCAGCTTTAGGTCTAGCCTTATAACTGGCTTTCTCTAAAGCTTCTTTTTCTGGTAAACCTTGTTTGATAGCATTAACGTAAATGCTTTGTTGAACTGTTAAAGTATTTATCTTGCTCCTTGCTACTTTAAACATGCTTGCAGTAATACAGCCTGCACGCGCTTTAAACCATTCATCACTTCCTTGTGAACAGTTATACATAATCATTAGTTAGCCTGTTCTTGTTCGCTTATTGATTTTTGCTTATCAGAAATTAATACTTTTAATCTGTTCCAAGTTGTAGAGTCACCTATATTTTTCAAGGTGTTATTTGTATCAGTCCATAGCTCCCTAAGATTTTCAGCAGTATTTGCTTTTTCTAACTTGGAATTAAATTCATCCTCATTAAATAAAGGAGTTATATCACCATAAGTATCAGCTTCTTGATCTATCAATTCAGCAGTTGGAATACTAAACGTTTGAAGTAGGGCGTATTTGTGAGCTATTGACATGGCTTTAGCTGTAGCCTTGTCTCCACTATCCATACCTTCACCAGCAACAACACAATCAAGATGTGAGCCATCTTTACACCAAAAAGTATATTTAACCTTTATATTAACAAAGGCTAATACACTAACTTTGCCATTCTTATTAGTGGTTCTTTCAGTTCTTGATTGCTCTAAAACTTCTGGAGCAGTGAATATTCCATACTTTGATAAAATAGGATGAATAACATTGTAAATATCATCAATGCCACGATAATTAAAATTTTGTTGTTCGTTTCTTTTATCTTTGCCTATAGCTTCAATATCAGCCATAACACAGGCCATTGCTTGATAAATATTCTTTGCTTCTGGCAACTGTTCAGGTTGGTTATTTTGTTCTGACATTTTAATACCTCTGATTAATGTTCATTTACACATAAGAGAGCAATCTAGCCATTGTTTAAATTGGCTTAGCATAGGTAACTAGGGGTATAGCTAAATTGCTCTCTTATAGATAAAAAGAAAGGCCGAATTAACAGCCTTTCTTGATTCTCTTAAATTAAATATTATTAAATGTTAATTAAATTCATAGCATGAATAGTCTCCTCTGTTGTTCGCTAGCGAATCGCCTAGCACTTTTAATCTATATAGGAAATATGCTTAGTTATGAGGTGCTGGTTACTCTCGTCCAGCGACACGAACCTAATATCAAAATAATTAATATGACAGGGATATTAAGTTGTGACAGGTGATTGCCTTCTAGCTACTGATTAAATAGGCAATTACATTAATCAGATTGCAGTAATACATTCCTGCGCGCCTTCCGTTGTATTCTTATGTAACATCTGGGGTGAGAGAGGGAACTACAACACTCATAGCTTACCGACTGAAATAAATCGACATCCTTGTCATGGCTTAAGTAATTAATATCTTGAAGAAACTACATAAAAATAGTTTTCTGTTTTAATTGCTTTGCTGCGTTCATCAGGATCACCTGTTTTCTCTCTTAGTTTTTCCTCTGCTTTCTTATTACAATCACAATTTCTCATTAGTAAGACCTCAACTAGTTCATTAATAAAATCAGCCTCTAAAAGCTAATTTTGTTAGTGAACTAAATCGAAAGCAGAATATACAAGGATTCTTCTGCTTTCTTTTGTAATTAATTAAAATTTAAAACTATCAACAACGGCTTTAAACAGAAAATCTTTAGTGCGCTGTTCCTGTGGTAACTCGCTGTAAGGTCTAAAACAAGGATGCTCTTTCTTTTCGGGATCTTTTACTTCCCCGTACTTCCAGCCTTCATCCTGCTTTTGTTTTAACCAGCTTTCATGGCTTTGTTCAGGTGTAACGTTATCATTACTTAAATGATATTTGACACCATTGATAGCACTATCTTTTTGCCATTGCGGTGCTTCATGCCAATTAGGTTGACTATCATCACCAATAGAATGACAATAAGCCTTATTCACATTGTGGGCTATCATCGCTACAAAAGAATGATCTATACAATCAGCTGATGGTGACTCACAATATTTTTTTTCATAATCATCTAATGCAAAACAATCTGAATCATTTTTACTCATCTTAATTTACCTGCTTGATTAAAAATTGATTTTTATAAAGCTTTTCGAGCTGTCTATCTTTCCTTGTGCGGTACAAACCTTTACCTGTATCTCGCTACTGGCGACAGATCAGGCCACTTATAAACAGCTAGCATATAGAGCATGGGTCTATATGGCTGATATATGTCGTATCAGCTCGCCTTGATTATTTATCCACATCAAACATAACGTTCTATCAAGCGTGGGATTCTAACTATGTTAAAGAGCAGGGCATTAAAGCCAGTTGTAACCATTTTTAGTTGCTAACCTCGTAAAGTTAGCAAGTGAAAAGGGCTATTTAGTTAAATCAATGTCACAATGTCGCTTTGCGCTATCCAGTGTTTTTTCATCAAGTTCTTCTGTACGATAATCCATAACTTCAAAATCACCTTTAGTTGCTGACCATTCAGCTTCACTAATTGCTTGTTCTTCATTATCTGCTTCAACAATCACAGTACATCTTGCTAATAAATCTATTTCGTAATAAGCCATGACTAACTCCTATGGTCTTCAAAATATTTTTTATCCATTTCTAGCTTAAATTCTTTAGCTAAGTCCTCTACGTAATATCTACCTATTTCACCATTAGCTATTTTTTCTACAAATTCTTCATAGCTACTTAAAATTTCTAAACAGTGTCCTACTGACATAGCTGAAATTTCTCCTAGATTTTCGTTATCTTCAAATAATTTGAATGTTTTAACTCTGTCTTCTGAAGGGTTTTTAATAACTAAAGTAATGTATTTATCGGACATGATTAACCTCTCTACTCAGCAGGGAACTTATTAATAGTTTCAAACAACCAGTCTTTAACTTCTTTCCACCAGTCGAGCGCACCAATATCCATGCGTTCAATTTCATCATCAGAGAAATTACGCCATTGTTCTATTGAGTAGTTTTTACAGCCTATTTGAATACGGTCTTTTGTATAAGTAATCGTATACTTGCCACAGTTTCTTAATGTTTTTATAAATCTGTTATCACCGCAAGTATCCCATAGCCTATTATTTTCTAGGTTAGCACCACACAGGTTAGCACCACACAGGTTAGCACCACGCAGGTTAGCACCACACAGGTTAGCACCACGCAGGTTAGCACCACACAGGTTAGCACCACGCAGGTTAGCACCACGCAGGTTAGCACCACACAGGTTAGCACCACACAGGTTAGCACCACACAGGTTAGCACCACACAGGTTAGCACCACACAGGTTAGCACCACGCAGGTTAGCACCACGCAGGTTAGCACCAAACAGGTTAGCACCAAACAGGTTAGCACCACACAGGTTAGCACATTCTCCGCCTTCCTCGTCTTCTAACCACATGCCATGTTTTTTTAATACTTCTTGAAGTTCATCTAAGTTCATTGTTTTTCTCCTATAAAGCCCATACAATTACTGAATAAATAACCATTGCGGTGAAAATAAAACCGCACATGATGTTTAATACTGTTTCCATTTATGCAACCTCAATCTTTGAAGCTTGTGTAATATCCATAGCAGCATTAGTAAGAAAATAACCATAAGAGCCTATTCCGCTTTGTAGTGTTACTGATTCTGGATACTTAACTGATAGATCAAGAGCATCTTCCATTTTTTGAATAAGACTTTTACTTTCTTCAATACCTTTTCTGATGGCTTCTATTTGGGGTTGAGAGAACATGATCTTTCTCCTATGCAGCGTCTAGCGTCATAATTTCGATAACTAACTTATAAGCTTCTTCATAATTCATTGGTGCTCCTGTTGCGTCACCGCATAATTCAGGGCATGAACCAGTAGTCATAAGTTGGTTAATGTAGTTATTTACTTCTGATTGAACGAAAAATTGAGGTTCTGGACGATTCCAAGCAGGATCATTAGCTAAGTCATGACTAGCTTGTCCTTTTATATAAACTTGGTTTGCCATTTTGATTACCTCAACTGTTCGTTGTTTGTTGGGATAATATTACAATGTGTAATCATATTAGTCAATACGAAATGTAATTATTTTTGTAATCAGTGTAATAATTTCAATTATTGTATTTTTTAGGTTAAGATATTGCTTACAGACTGAACCTCTGTAATTAACTAGTTGGAACAATGCTATTATGGTGGCATTGTGTTTGCTGTTGTCTTATATCCAACTAGGTAAGTTAACAGGGTTCACTTGCACAATGTCGCCTCCAGCCATGAACCAGCTAGGCGATATTTTAACTAGTTGGAGAATCATCATGTCACAATCAAAACAAGCTCAATTCAATATAGAACTATTGAAGTTACAGCAGAAGTATCAAACAGAACCACAGTTACTAAACACATCTAAGCATCTAGTAAGCAGATCATTAAACTTAGCTATAGAAAATCCATCTTTTAGAGAAGCTTTTTCAGCTTTAATTGTTAAGAATATGAAAGGGTAGGCAATAAAAAAGCCCTTGTTAGGGCTTTAAATATAATCAATTAATAATTCTTTAATTTCTTTTTCTGTTTCTATTTTATTTATCTCTATTTCAAGATTTGTTTTTTGTGGAATCAGTTTTGTCCACTTTTCTAGGGCTTTTTCTCTTGTCTGCGATACTTCCTTCGGAAGTTGATACTCCATCATTTTCTCCTTCTTTAGAAACATCTTTATTTTCCTCTACTTTTATCCTATTTAAATTAAAACATATTGGATCAGGATTATCTATAGCTAAACTCAAATCATCTAATAACTTTAGTATTAATTTTGTTTCAATATCTGTTGGAGCGCGTACCTTTTTGAACAAAGTAGCCGCTTCTTTTCTATCAATAACAAAACCATGATCTGGATATTGTGCAACAATTTTGGGAAGAGCATTAGATTTAAGATTTTTTGCGTCTTTATTAAGTCTTTCACCGTATTCATAACCAATAGCATTAGCTCTATTCATTTCTCCTAGTCTATAAGGATCTATTTGAGCATAAATAGGAGTCAATAAGTCAGTGGCTAATTTTGTTGCTATTTCAGCAACAAGCTTTGTAGATAGTCTACTTCGTAATTTTATCTCAAGAATTGAATCAGCAATAATCGCTTTTGCTTGGTTCCTAAGCATTGAAAGCGCTTGAGGAATAACCATACCAGAACTACGCTCAATCAGTTCATCAGGTTTCATCATTTGAACATCAAGCGGCCCTAATTCTCCTTTATCTGCAATAATTAGCTCACTGCCCCCCATTACAACTAAAGTGCCTGCTGATTTACATATATATGGAATTACTACTTTAAAGTTTCCATAATAATGTCTAAAGCATCTGGCCATTCTAAATCCTGCATGAGGATCTCCTCCGCAAGTATTTAATACCAGATAGGCAGAATCGCTAATTTTCTCATTAATACATATATCTGTTAATTTTTCATATCCATCCCTATTTATATCTCCACAGTAAACAATGATGTCATCATCTATTTCTTCGAATCGTTTTATATATTTATTATCACTCATTTTAATTTCCTTTGAGTATGTAATCAGAACTAAATTTCTAAGCCCCATAAGGGGCTGTTGTTAATCTATATCACCCAAATTTCTATCTATTACTTTTCCAAGAAATTTGCACTCAGCTTCATCAATAGGTATTGGCTTAAAGTTATCATTTAATGAATTAAGATAACTTTGCCCTGCATCTCGTAGTAGTTGCTTAAAAGTCTTAGAGCCATCTGGCATTTCTACTATGTAAAACTTACCGTGTTCTAGTTTATTAAAGTTAGGATCTATCAAAATCATGGTACCACTAGGAAATGTTATTTTATTCATAGGATTTGATGACCACATTGAATTTCCAATAACTTCAAGCCAAAAACCTTTTTTTATATTTTTTGAAGACATTAGTGCGCCTCTAATCAGATTAGAAGATAAGCGCTTATCTAGGTATTTTTCAACATCATCCCAGTTAATCACTGGGTAGGAGAAAGGTTTGATCACGTGAGGTTGTGATTGTACACTTTTCACGTTGTTAATTTCATTATACGAAAGATTATTAGACGAAAGTTTTGTGCCACCAATAGAAAGAGGTGGAAGGCTTAGTGCTTCTAATATGTTGTTAATTGTGTCAATATCAGCAGTACGCCTACCACTCAACCAGTGAGCAACAGCGCCCTGACTACAATCTAATTTTTCAGCTAAAGCATATTGAGAAATTTTTAGCTGTTTCATTTGCTCTTTAGCAAGTTTTTTCCAATCATTCATATTTCAAATATTACACTCTGTACTAAATAGAACAATACACAATATGTAATCATTGTTTGACTTTAATGATTACAATATGTAATCTATATTTAAGATAAATGGAGGTAAGAATGTCACCCCTAACCAAATATAGAAAAAAATTAAATATCTCGCAGAGAGAATTCGGAGATAAGGCTGGCTTTAGTCAGTCAGCAATTAATCATTATGAAACTGGCAGAAGAACTCCTTGTATTTCTGATGCAAGAAAAATAGTAGAAGCGCTTAACCAATTAGGAGCGGTTTGTACTTTTGATGATGTTTTTCCACCAAAAGATAAAGCAGCATAAAAGATGAACATGATGTTTGTCATTATAGGTAATTAGATGAGCAAATTATCAGACGAACAAAAGGAAAGAGCACGCAAGAATTATTCAATTATCGTGCAGAGACTTGCATCAGTAGGAAATAAATCTGTTGCTCTTGCGATAGGTTGCGATGAATCAACTATAAGCAGAATGAAGCCAGAAAAGCTTCAGGAATTTGCAGAAATACTTTCTTTTATGGAGTTAAAGATAGTTCCTGAAAATGTGAAATGTTTTAAAAAGGAAGATGTTGATTTTCTTATGTATGGTTCTAAGAAATGGCATGAACATATCAACTCATCTGATGATCTTTGTGATGAGTTTTAAATATATTAGGTGAATTATGGCTAGAGCTAGAAATATAAAACCAGCTTTTTTTATGAATGAAGATCTAGTAACTCTACCATTTGAGTATAGATTACTATTTATTGGATTATGGACATTATCAGATAGGGAAGGGCTTATTGAAGATCGTCCTGTAAAAATTAAAATGGAATTATTTCCTGCTGATAATATAGATGTTAATGAAGGTTTAATTAAACTTGAAACATTAGGTTTTATTGAAAGATATACTGAAAATGATATTAAAGTTATATCAATAACTAATTTCAAAAAACATCAGTCACCACACCATACTGAAAAAGCTAGCAATCTTCCAAAGAAAAAAGAAAAACAACCTATTGAAAATATGGAAGAAAATAAACAACCGTTAATTAACGGTGAATTAACGGTGAACTCACAAAACAACTTTGGTGAAAATCCCCCTGATTCTCTGAATCCTGATTCATTGAATCATGAATCCCTATGTATAGGTTCTAGCGAACATGAGCAAATCGAAAACGATTCGCATAAACCTAAAAAATCTAATCGTGGAAGTAGATTGCCCGATGATTTTGTCATGCCTAATGACTGGTTAACCATTGGTAAAGATTTAAGATCTGAACTATCTGAGCATGAAATTAGATTATCTGCTGATAAATTCATTGATTACTGGCATTCGGCAACAGGCGCAAGGGCAACAAAGCGAGATTGGTTGGCAACATGGCGTAATTGGATTAGAGATCATAGGCCAAATTCTAATAACGTTCATAAGTTTCCTGATAAAAAACCATCAATGCAAGCAAACACAAGCAATATTAACTATCGAGAAGGGCTTAGAATAGGGTCTGATGGGGAGTATATATTTTGAATACTGTTAAAAATCTATTTGAAGTATTGGCTACTGAGATTAGGACCTGTGAAAAGCATGGTGAATATGAATCTCAATTAATCAAAATTGCAAGTCGTGAGTCTTGGTCGCCTTGCTCTAAGTGCATGGATGAGGCTCGTGAAGCTGAAAATATTGAACGCCAAAAGAAAGACCAAGAGGACATGCTTAGAAGGTCCATTGAGCGTAGATTGGGAAGCGCATGTATACCACCTCGCTTTCAATCCAAAGGATTTGATAGCTATGTTGCAAATACTAAGGATCAGCAAAAGGCCCTAGCTAAATGCAAACGTTATGCAGATCAATTCAAAGATAATTTTGAAAATGGTAGGTCCTTGTTACTTTTAGGAAGTGTGGGTACCGGTAAAACCCATCTAGCCAATGCAATAGCAAATCAAATTATCACAGAGCTTGGATATACAGCGTTATATGCAACAGTAGGTTCCATGCTTAGATTTATTAGGTCATCATTTAACAATAATGATCTTAGTGAATCAGAAGCATACAAAACGTTTATTGATCCTCATTTACTAATCATAGACGAGATAGGCGTGCAGAAGGCTAGTGAGTTTGAGCTAACAGCCTTATTCGACATCATCAATGAACGTTACGAACAAATGTATCCAACGGTCATAGTATCTAATCATGGCCCTAAAGAATTAGCTAATTATCTAGGTGACAGGGTAGTTGATCGTTTGAGAGAAGGTGGTTCTGTAATCCTATTTGAATGGGAATCTGCGAGGGTTAAGGTATGAGTGACAGCTTAGCTTATTTTACTCCAATGGTGGTGCTTACATTTTTATCTATAGCTTTAGTTATATTCAGTATTGGCGATGCTGTAGATATTAAATATTTGAAACGTGAAGTCGCAGAGATCAAGCAGCAGTTAAAACAAATTGAGCTTAAAAGAGAAGTAGCTGAACTAAAAGCAGAAAATCATAAGCTAAAGGAATTAGCTAAGGATGGCGATAAATGAAATTTGCTATTGCTTTCACATTCTTCATATCAATGTGCTTAGTTGGCATAAATTTACATTCTTTTTTAGTTGGTGCTCCCGATATTGATCTAATAATCATTAGTTCATATTGGATAGCTTTATATTTTTCTTTACTAATTATGGATGTTTAGTGATGTTAAGACTAAGGTCATTTATTGGGTTAATAGTTTTTTTAATAGGTTTTCCTTTTTTATTATTTATCCCTTTAGTAAAAGCAATTAAACACTTCATTAAAGAGTATAAGTGGTGGCTTAGGCATTATTTTTATGAATATTTATATATTGTGAAGCAGCTATATAAAAATCTAATAAAAGTTGGTGAGTAATGGATAAGAAAATACAAGAAACCTTAAAAGAATTGATTACAGCTAAACAGAAAACTTATGAATTAGAAAATAAGCTAAGAGAATTATGCCTTCCATATTATGAATTTGAAACATTAGATGATTGGGGAGGTTGGGATAGTCTGATTGATGATATTTGGATAGAAGGCAATGAAAATCCTTTTTTAGAATTTGACAAAGCCATCAAATTTGCAATAAAGAAATATTATGAGGAATAGTATGAGATCAGAGAGAAAATTCCGCATACAATCTCAAGCGGGTATTGAGTTAGCATTGAAGAACGTAGGTAATGTGTTAGCTAATCTAGTCGATTCAGATAATTCAAAAGATGGCTATGAACTAGTGATACGTAATTATAAGAGTAAGCGTTCATTAGAGCAGAATAAACGTTACTGGGCAATGTTGCGACTAATATCAACTAACGTATGGATTGATTACAGAACTTTCAACGATGAAGTGTGGCATGAACAATTTCGTCGCTGGTTCATAGGTTGTGAGGACATTGTATTGCCGACAGGAACAGAAACTAGGGGGATTAGTACAACTACTTTATCAGTAGACGAGTTCGGTAATTATATGGCTCAAATAGAACAATGGTGTGCTGAACAAGGTTATCCAATCATGCAAGAGGAGTTAGTGGCATGAGCAAAATTACAAAAGACTCATTAAATTGGAGATGCGGCAGACCTTACGATCAAATCAGAGCAGATAGAGAAAAAGCCCTAAAGGAAGATATTAATAAAATTATTATTAATTTTAATGCTGAAATACTAACAGGATACAGTTCTTATTACATTACTCCTTGTGGAAAAGTTTATTCAACCAATGGCACAAAATTAAAGTTATTAAAACCAGGAACCAAGAAAGCAGGATATAAATTTGTTGGTTTAACAAATGATTTGAATGAAAGAAAGTATGAAATGATACATAGATTAGTTGCTAATCAATTTATACCTAATCCTGATAATAAGCCAACAGTTAATCACATCAATGGTAATAAATCAGATAATCATGTTGAAAATTTAGAGTGGTGTACTTTTTCTGAAAACTCTGTTCATGCAATAGAAACTGGATTAGCACATTCAGGACTAAGATCATACAAATCGAAATTAACCAAGAGCCAGATATTAGAAATTTACTATGCAAAAGATAGTTATAGCAAGATAGGTAAGCGTTATAACGTATGTGCCCAAACTGTATGTAATATCAAGAATAAGCATACATATAAAAAAGAGTTGACAGAAATGGGGTTGTGCTAGTGGGATCAGTAACTATTGAGCAAAAAAAATATTGGAATCTTCTTTGTAGTGAGGTTGGTTGTATTGCCTGTATGAAAGAAGGTAATCCTAATGATTGGGTATCTATTCATCATATAGAAGGACGCACTAAAAAAGATGCTCATTGGTTAGTCTTATCTTTATGCGCTTCTCATCATCAAGATAATGGAATGGCTATAGCAGTTCATCCTTATAAAAAACGTTTTGAAAATAGATATGGTAATCAGTATCAGTTAATGAGTGACAGCGTATCAATTCTCAAAAGACGAAACATAGAAGTACCTAAAAGAGTAGTTGAGCTTATAGATGAGTTTATTTTTAAAGGAAGGATAGCAGCATGAACTGGCAAAGAGCAAGCAAATATCACATGGTATCTGATATTGGTTACAAAATAGCTAAGTTCAAAGTGGGTGATGATTGGAAATATAGAGCATTTACTCCTAAAGATGATTTTGATTATCAACCTATAGAGTTATTTGACGATCCAGAATTAGCTAAAAAAGCATGTGAGGAACATTTTAATGAGAAAAATTAGAGCATTAGAAGGAGACGAACAAGCTAGCTTAGTTAAATGGTTTAGATTGCAATATAGACCCATTGCTTACTGCTTATTCTCTATCCCTAACGGCTCTGTATTAGCAGGTGACAGGATAAAAAGAGCTAAACAGATGGCTAGATTAAAAAGTGAAGGTTTTGTTAATGGTGTATCTGATCTTTTTCTAATGCAGCCTAATTCTAAATATCATGGTTTATTTATTGAAATGAAAAAAGCATCTGGTGGAAAAGTATCAGATGATCAAAAAGAGTTTTTAAGAAAAGCTACTGAACAAGGCTATCAAGCAGTAGTTTGTAAAGGCTTTGAACAAGCCAAGCATACCATTATTGAGTATTTAAAAGGGTAGTACTATGAAGTATATAACAGCTAGGCAAGTTTGGCATGATGCGCATTTTAGCGGAAAGGAAAATACTATTGAACAGTATTTAAAATTAGGAGTTCCTATTCAGAAAACTGTAAAAAGTAATACTACAGAATCATCTTGTCATGCATGGTTAGCTGGTAGGGTACAGCATGCTATTAGTTTATTGCCTCATAATGTGGCTGGTTTTGGTAATTTTATGTACTCCCCAATGAGAACAATAGATGATCTAGAAGCAGGTCAAGAAGCTATATTTGATTACTTTAGATATAACTATAAAGACGAGAGACTAACAGATAAGAAGTTAGAGCAAGTTAATTATTTGGCTATTGGTGCTATATTTGATTACTTTTTCATTGTATTTGGTAATCCGTCACCTTTTTCAAACGCTGGTATTTTATGTAAGTGGTTATATGATAATAAAGGTGTAAAGATAAATTACCATAATTGGGGTAGAGACTGGGAAGCAATATATGATTGTTTGCTTGAAGCATGTGGCTATATTGATAAGATTGCATTAGAGCCTGTAAGCAAAGTAATTAGTATATCTAAATACAATAAAGTTGCATAAAATTCTGTTATTTCTGTAATAAGTGTTGACTATGAGGACGAAATAGGGCAAAATTACCACAATTCAAAATTGTCACTTTAGAAAAGCCAACTTAATTGTTGGTTTTTTTATGTCTAAATAAAAGCCCCTAAACTAGTAATAGTCAGGGGCTTAATTATTTGCTTTAGTTTATGCGAGGGTGACTTCTTTAATACTAGAATATTAAAGATAGCCCTAATCAGCAGACCGAACTGCATCATAGCTAGACCCCCGTCCTGTACAGGAGTGCAAAGTCTAGCATAATAATGATAAGCAAGGGTTATGCTACAAAAGTCTAACTGTGAGTGTAAAAAGTTACTTTTCACTTATCTTGATGATCAAAAACTAAGATTCAGATGTTCAAGATGTAAGTCTATTCACATTATTCAATTAGATAGGAACACATATCAATACAGATGTGATAATTGCAATAGACTTTTATTCAAATTAAGCGACAACAAAATTGAGATCAAATGTACGCAGTGTAAGAAAATGCACTACAAACCTATGAGTTTAAAGGAATGCCAGAAAAAAACCCTTCATTCTGGGGAGCTTTAATCAGTATATTTCAAGAGTATGGAGTAGTTATGTGCATAACATTCATACTTAGCTACCTTCGAATATCATACGATGATAAAGAACCAAGAATAATGAGAAGATTACTAGAAGCTACAATAGGATCATTAATTGCGCTTATTGTGGGAATGACATGTACTGAGTTCGGTCTGTCTGCTGGATGGACTTATGCTGTAGCAGGATGGATTGGTACGTTTGGTGTAGATCAAATGCGAGTATGGGCTAGAAGATGGACAGATAAAAGGATTGATAAAGAATGACATTCAAATTCAGTCAAAGAAGCTTAGATAAACTAACAGGCATTAATCCTGATTTACGAAAAGTAGTTGATAGGGCTTTACAGTTATCTACAATTGATTTCGGTATTACTGAAGGGCTAAGAGATAGAGCAACACAAGAAAAATATGTGGCTCGTGGTGCTAGTCAAACTATGAATAGCCGCCATTTAACAGGCCATGCTGTAGATGTAGTAGCTTATGTTAATGGTAAAGTAACTTGGGATTGGAAGTATTATGAAGAAATCTCAAAAGCATTTAAACAAGCATCTGAAGAGTTGAGTATCCCTATTGTATGGGGAGGAAGCTGGAAATCTCTGAAAGATGGACCTCACTTTGAATTGATTTTAAGGTGATTATATGGAAGATGACTCTTATGAAAACTTCTTGTATCTTATTGAAAAAGGTTACTTACAGGAATATATAATTAAAAAATGTTGGAAAAAAGGAAATTTAAGTTTAAAAGAAACAAAAAGAGAAATTGCAGCACTTAAAAAAAATAAATCATCAATCACTGATATTGGTATGGTTTTAAAAAAACTAAGAATTAATGATGTTTGAATAATATGGAAACCATCACTAAATATGCTTCTATTGGATTAGCTGCTTTATTAGCTATAGCTATTATCTACATATCAATACTTTCTAATCAGCGTGATAGTGCTTTAGATAAACTAGATAAAGCTAATAAAAATATTGAACAGCTACAACAAGCTAATTTAAACCTAGCAGGATCTATTGATCTATTAGAGAGCCAGGCTCAACAAAACAGAGTTTACATTACAGAGCTAGAAGCCAAACGAACCGAGACAGAGAAACAAGCTACTAAGCTAGTCCAAGAGTTCAAGATAAAGAAACATGAAAACCAAACTATTAATAACTGGGCTAGCAAGCCTTTACCTAGTGGGCTGTATTGATAAGCCAGTAGTTACTGATGTAAAGATAGTTAAGGTTGAAACACCAGTTATTACTCCATGTCAGAGATTAAGCATTCCTGATTGTAAGCCAATTAATAATGGTGAGCTTTATGAGTGTACTTTAACTATTCAAAAGAATCTTAATCTTTGTGCTGATCAGGTAGATGCTTTAATAACATGGCAGAAAAATAATGATGAATAATTTTGAATGGAAACATGAAATTAGTAGCAGTGTTAGACAATGTCATAATAATGGTGGTGATGTTTTAGATCTAGGCTATGAAATATTTCCTCCTAGATTAGACAGTAACTTTAGATGTCAATTAGTACAAATTAAAAAAGATAGTTTAATAAAGAGATTAATTAAGTATGCCAGCTCCAAAGGGAAATCAATTCTGGAAAGCTCGCACAAAGCACGGAAGAGATAAAATATTCAATGATCCTGAAGTGTTATGGAATGCTTGCTGTGAATATTTTGAATGGGTAGAGAATAATCCATTATATGAATCTAAGGCTTTTGCATATCAAGGTGAAGTAAAGATTGAAACACTTCCCAAAATGAGAGCTATGACAATATCGGGAATATGTATTTTTCTTGATATATCTAGGTCTACTTGGGATGAATGGAGAAGAGTTGAAAGTTTTTCGAACATCATTACGCGAGCAGAAGAGATTATAAGAGATCAGAAATTCACAGGTGCAGCAGCAGAATTATTAAATCCTAATATTATTGCTCGTGATCTAGGATTATCTGATAAACAAGAATTAACAGGAAAAGATGGTAATGCTATCAAAATAGAGAATAAGCCTGATCTTTCTGAGCTGTCAGATAAAGAATTAGAACTATATGAAGAACTTGCCATTTTACGATCTAAGCGAGATCAGACAGGAGAAAGCGAGACGTAATTTCTTCAACTTTGTAAAGTACACTAAGCAAGACTTTATAGAAGGATGGTTTAATAAAATAGTTGCTGATGCACTCCAAGAGTTTTATGAAGATGTAAAAGCAGGTAAGCAACCTAGATTAATGATCTTTGCTCCACCTCGTAGCGGTAAAAGTGAATTATTTAGTAGAAGATTTCCAGCATGGGTATTAGGTAAAGACCCTAATCTTCAAATAATAGCTACAAGTTACAGTTCAGACTTATCTAGTAGAATGAATAGAGATGTACAAAGGATTATCGATGAACCCAACTATAATGCTGTTTTCCCTGACACCAGCCTAAACCGAAAAAACATTGTAACTATTGCCAATACTCCACTGAGGAATAGTGAGATATTTGAGATAGTTAATTATCAAGGTGCATACAGAAGCGCAGGGGTAGGCGCAGGCATTACAGGAATGGGTGCTGATATAGCTATTATTGATGACCCTGTAAAAGATGCCAAAGAAGCTAATAGTGCAACAATACGCAATGCTATATGGGATTGGTACACTACAACACTATATACACGCTTAAGCCCTAATAGCGGCATTCTGTTAGGTATGACTCGTTGGCATCAAGATGATCTTGCAGGCCGACTAATAGCTGAAATGAAAAAAGGGGAAGGCGACCACTGGAAAATAATACGCTTTCCTGCTATTGCCGAGATAGATGAACAATTTAGAAAAATAGGTGAGCCTTTACATCCTGAAAGGTTTCCTCTTGAACGACTAAATAAAATCAAGTCAGCAGTGGGTACAACCACTTGGAATGGTCTCTATCAACAACGTCCAACTACTGCTGGCGGTGGAGTAATTAAAGGTACTTGGTTCAAACGTTATGAAATACTACCAAGAATAAAACGAGTAGCAATATTTGCTGATACCGCCCAGAAAGTAAAAACACAAAATGACTATACCGTGTTTTTAGTGGTTGGTCTTGGCCATGATGGTAATCTTTATATTATTGATGTGGTGCGTGGTAAGTGGGAAGCTCCAGACCTTTTTAGAACTGCTAAAGATGTTTGGAATAAATATGCAGATAAAAGACCAACAGCTATTCATATCGAAGATAAATCAAGTGGTTCAAGCTTAATCCAAACATTAAACAAGTTCACCAAGATTCCAGTTAAGCCAATACAAACAGACACCGACAAATATACAAGAGTGTTAGGCGTACAGGGATATATTGAAAGTGGTTTTGTGTTTCTGCCTGCTAATGCCTCATGGGTGCGTGACTTTATTGATGAATGTGAAGATTTTACTGCCACAGATAGCCATCTACATGATGACCAAGTAGATACTTTAGTAATGGCTATTAATCATTTCTTAGGTGGCAGTGTCACTATTTGGGATAGTTTATGAGTGAACAAACATTAAATGACAGTATGATGAATTTAGTTACTGCATTAGGAAGAAAGTCAGAGAGTAGAAAATATAAACAATCTACTAATAAAAGCAATAATTACTGGTTAAATACTTATTTCTCAAGTTGGATAGCAGAAAAGTATATTGATAAAACAGCCAGAGATATGGTTAAAAAGTGGCGTGTTATAGAAACATCTGATACTGAATCAGAACAATTAAAGCTGCTTGAAAAACTTGAAGATAAATTTAAAGTACCAATGATTGCTGAAGAAGCCCTTGCTTTTGGTTCATTGTTTGGTGAAATATTAATACTTGCTATTACTGATATTACAGAAGATCAATATGCAACTGAATTAAATCTATCAACAGAAAAATTATTACGCTTTATTGTAATAGATGATTATAAGAATGGTGATATTGATACCAGCATATTATCAAAAACGTTTGGAGAGCCTTTATCCTATACAGTAAGCAATATTGAAATACATGCATCAAGAGTACATAGATTAGTAACTGGCAAGATACCATTCAGCAAAAGAAAAAAGAACGGTGGTCAAGGCGTTAGTGATCTTAATTCTAAGATGGATATTATTAAAGCCTTTGATGCTATATCGACATCAGTCTCTGATCTTGTTGAAGAATGTAAGATTGATGTATTAAAGATGAAGGGCTTAAATAATCAAATAGCGGCCGGTCAAGAGGATTTAGTTGTTAAATATGCTCAATTAGCTCAACAAATTAAATCATTAAGCAATATGTTGCTAGTAGATGCTGATGACGAGTACGACCAGAAAGAAATTACATTTAGCGGTTTATCTGATCTATGGGTGAAGGCGCGTGAAGTAGTAGCTGGTGCAATGGATAGACCTGTTACAGTGATGTTTGGTCAATCAGCAGCAGGCTTTGCCAGTGGCGAAGAAGATAATCAAGCCTATTATGGCACTATTAACTCATTACAAGAATCACGTTTAAGGCCATTACTTGATTTTACTGACCAGTTTTTGTTAGCAATGGCTAATATCAATCCTGACGACTTCGCATATAGTTTTCCAAGCATAGAGCCTTCTAATCTTAAAGAAGAATCAACCACCTTTGCAACCTATTCAACGGGCATTGTTAGCCTTTATCAAAACAACCTGATAACAGGTAAACAGGCACTGATGGAATTAAAGCAAAAAGAAGTTTTTTCAAATATTAGTGAACAAGATATTGAGAATATAAAAGAGTTGGAAAAACCTTATGATAATCAATTTACCGACCCTTATCAAATCACGGAGACAGGTTCGCAACAGTCGCAAAATACGACCTATTAAGGGCAGCAAACAGGCTGAAGTTATCTATAGGGATGCCTTAACAGAGATTATTAATACAATGGTCTCTATAGCGGTAACAGCAGTAAATAATACTACCCTTATAGATGCTCAAGCAGATAATACCCTGTTAGGGAAAACCAATAGCATTATTCAAAGACTCAGTAGCTTTGATATAGACTCACTGGCTAAACAGATAGCCTCTCGTATGGTAACAAGCATTAACACGCAAAATAGGCGTGTTATGGCTGATCGATTTAAAGCAGCTTATCAAATAGATATATCAAGTTTACTTGGCGATCAGGTAGTTTCATCAACATTAAATAAAGCCATTGATTACAACGTTAGTTTAATTAGTTCAATCAAAAATGACTTTATTAGTGATATAGGTAAAGCCATTAGGGATAACTATACCGATGGAATGCGGTCAAGTGAGCTAGCCAAGATTATTAAAGAGCGTGGCAAAGTAAGCGACTCAAGAGCGAAAATGATTGCTCGTGACCAGACAGCAAAGATAAATGGAACAATAACCAGAGAACGCAATAAATCACTGGGTATTGAAATGTATATCTGGTTAGGTGCTGATGACGAAAGGGAAAGGGATAGCCACAGAGCCATGAATAATAAGCTATGTCGTTTTGATGATGCTACAGTTTATTCTGATGATGGCGGTAAAACATGGAAAAAAAGAACTGCCAATATGGTTAAGTTGCATCCTTGTGAAGATTATCAGTGTAGATGTGATTATCAGCCTTATATCAGTTGGTTAAATGAGCCTGCCTAATAGCAGGCTTTTTTATTGGTGAGATATGAAACTAAGAATTAATGATAAAGCAATAAATTTTGACGGTAAACTACAAATTACCGAGCAAGGCTATTTAGTGGCCAAAGGTGTAAATATTGCAAAGGTAGGTGTTCTTGATTATTTAGGTGAAGAAATAGGACAAGAAAAAGGCAAGCTTTACAAAGTAGGTGTAACCAAAGAAGAACTATTTAACCCTAAAACTATCGAGTCTTTTGAAGGTGCGCCTATTACCTTAATTCATCCTAAAGGCTTAGAAGTAAATGCTAGCACATGGAAAAAAGACGGTATAGGACATACTCAAAATGTTAAACCCAATGGAGAACATTTAACAGCAGATGTTTATATATCTGATGCAGAAGCTATTCAAGAAATAAATAACAAAGATATTAAGCAATTCTCACTAGGTTATGACTGTGATGTTGTAGCTTCTAACAGTAAAGAATTTGATTACAACAAAATCAATATCAAAGGAAATCACGTAGCGATTGTGCCAAGCGGTCGTTGCGGTGATTCGTGCAGGCTTGGCGATAAAGGTATAACAAATATGGTAAAAAATAAAATTATTGATGGCTTAAGAAAGGCAACTGGTCTTTTAAAAGTCAATGATGCAGGTGAAACTGTTTTGTCATCCGATGAAGCCAAGCGACTACAAGAGTTATTAGTTGATTTACAAGAGCAGCTTGCTGAAGAGGAAGGATTACCTGATGGCGAAAAAGACCAGGAGCAAATTGACACCTTAAAAACAATTGTTGATCTTCTTAAAAAGTTACAAACAGCAGAAAGTGAGCCAGTGATTACAGACAAAGAGCCTGATACTGGCGAGCTTTCAAAACGTAATGCTGAACTAGAAGAAGAGAACAAAAATCTTAAAGAAGAACTGGATAAGCTTAAAAATTCTAATGAGGCAAGCATTGCACTTAATGATGCAAAAGCTCGCTTTCCTAAAGCAAAAATTGGTGATTCTTCTACAGCGCGTAAAGTGTATGAGTGCGTTTTAGTAGATAGCGGTATTTTTACCAAAGAGCAATTATTAGGTAAATCTGATATTGAGATTTCCAGTGCTTATGCAGGGCTTAGTGCAACAATGAAGCGCAATAACTCAATAGGTAAAACATTGCTTGGTGACCAAAAGCCAGCAACTAAAACAGCTTCACAACGTTTAGGGGGTAAATAATGGGATTTACAAATTGGGATAGTGATGATGGCATTTTTAATGCTGGCTCAATTAAAAGAGTTTCTAGCTCTGACCAAAAGGTTTGGGGCGAGAAAAATGCAACGGATACTCAAATTGAGTATGGCCTTTTTGTAGCAGTAGCAGCAGAAGGTGGCGTTAAACCTATTACAGCAGGTACTGATTTAATTAGTGGTATTGTCGTTCGTGATATTTATGGCGAAAAAAGCACTGCTGAAAAAACTATTAATGTTGTGCATATTTCTCATGGTGATAGCGTAGCAGTGCAATCAGTAGATGGAATTGATTTTGCGCGTGGTGATCGTGCTTATATTGTGGTCACAGGTGCAGATGCTGGCAAAGTAACCAATGTAAAAGAAGGTGCTATTGACATTGGTGGTTGGGTAGAGGATGTGAGCGCAGGTAATAATTGCGTGGCATTTACTCTTGGATATATACAAAGTTTCACAGATGCAGCCTAAGGAGTAAATCATGCCAGTTTATGAAACAGATTATACAGACGTTTTACAAGAAAGCTTAAATGAGCGTGATACGCAGCTACAAGAAAAGCAATTACCAGAAATTAATATTGCACAAGCAATCCCTATTTCCGAAGGGTTAGAGTTTGGTATTGATACTTGGGATTATGGCGTATCAAATGTTCGTGGTTCAGTAAAAGATGGGATTATTGGTAATAAAACCAATTCATTAAAAACTATTGATAGCAATATTGAATGGTTAAAAGCTAATGTTGCTCAATGGGGCAAAGGTGCTTCTTGGACTCAGCAAGAACTTGAAAAAATTGCCCGTTTAAATATTTCCTTGCAAACTAAAAAGCAAGATGATCTGTATGCTAACGCGTTGGCTACTATTCAATATGCAGGCTATATTGGTCATCAAGAAGCCAAAGGACAAGAAGGATTATTAAGTGGCAAAAAAGTCGAAGTATTGACTGATACCAGTGGCAAAACTATTGCTGAAATGACCAGTGAAGAAGCTGTTGCATTGATTTTAACTGCCTACAACAAAGCATGGGAAAAGTCAGACTATCGTATTCAGCCCACTCATTTAGCAATGGATGCTAAAGACTTTATGCTATTAATGCAAAAGTTTGATACTAATTCTGCAATTGTGGGTACTGATTTATTACCAATATCGGCAATGGACAGAATCATGGCAGCTTTACGCAAGGCAGCAGATGATGAAAACTTTAAATTAACGTTTATTAAAGTTCCATCTTCTTACGCAGCTACCATTAATAAAGGCAAGACACGTTTTGCTGTCTATACCTATAGTAATGACTATGTAGAAATGAAAGTTCACATGCCTGAGTTATTGCCCGTAAGACAGCGCGATCTATTAACCTATGAGTGCGGTTATCGTTCAGCGTTTACTGGTGCGTTATGGTATGAGCCAGCGTCAGCGGTCTATCAAGATTACAAAACTTCAGCTACATAATTAGATGGCTGGTATAGCTATGTTACTAGATGATTTTAGAGCAAGATATCCTGAATTTGACAGCATTTCTGATGGGCGAATTAATGTATTTATTGAAGATGCTCAACTTCAAGTAAGCGCAAAAATTTGGGGTAAGCTCTACCAACAAGGAGTATTAGCATTAGCCGCTCACTTATTAAAAAGTAATCCTAATGCTAATGGAAGCGGTTCAGGCGGCAATGGTTCGCCTTTTCCTGTCTCTAATAAGTCAGCAGGATCACTTTCTATAGGTTATGCAGTGCCTACAGTAAGTGATAATGATGATTCATCTTATATGCTTACTATTTACGGACAGCGATATTTGCAGTTGCGGAAATTAGTAGCTGTACATATAAAGGTTATTGCATGGCCACCAAGATAGAAAAAAATATTGATCTATCCAAGTGGCAAACCTTAGAAGATGAGCTATTAAAACTGGCTAATAAGCATGTTGTGGTAGGTGTACCAGCTTCTAATAATAGTCGTTCTGATGGTGTAACCAATGCACTAATTGCGGCTGTTCATGAATTAGGTGTGCCAGAGCTTAATATTGCTGAGCGTTCATTTTTAAGGGCTTCCCTTACTGGTAATCAAGGCAAATATATTAGGCTTAATGCTGAAAACTTTAAACGGGTTTTGAATCATCAAATGAGCATTGACCAAGCTCTTAATGTGCTTGGCTTAATCGCTGCTGGTGATGTTAAAGCCTTTATTGCTAATGGTGATTTTACACCGCTTAAACCTGAAACAATTAAACGTAAAGGTTCAAGTAAGCCATTAATAGATACAGGTGAATTAAGACAGTCAATAACCTATGAAGTAAGAAACAATGATTAATCTAGCTGAATTTTTTGATGACCCTAATTTTGCTCAACAAGTAGAGCTGTTAGTGGGTGATGGCGAATATATCAATGGTGAGTGGTCGCAATACTATGACCCCACAATTCAAACAATGATTGTTCAACCAACAACACCTGATGACTTGCAAATGCTTGAAGAGGGTGAGCGTTATTTTCCTTCAAAAATGATTCATTCAGTAGAGCCAATTAAAGTTGGTGATGTAGTGATCTATCAAGGTAATAAATGGCGTATAAGGGCAATGAGCGATTGGAGCGAATATGGATACTACTACGGTATCTCGATTAGACGAGGCGGCACTGAGGGGAGTGATAGCAAAGGTTTTGAAGTTCCCTGATACAAGTGTTAGAAAAGCTAATCAATCTGCACCTGTGGGAGATAGCCCTTTTATCACTGTTAAATTTGTTTCTAGTACAGAGTTAGGCTCACCAAGCTATCACTATAATGGAGACACAGAAAAAGAAACAATTACTAGCACTAACCATTCAACTTATAGCATTCAAGCCTTCGGCAATAATGCTAATAGCCTACTTAAAACACTTAAAACTGCGCTTTATTCATCTAATGCCATGCGAGAGCTTAGGGCATTAAAAGCAGCTATTTACTCAATTTCTGAGCCTTTAGATATATCAGCTATAGCAGGGGCAGCAATGGAAGAACGTAGTCAGATGAATTTAATAGTCAGTCACAACCATAAAGTCATGCTGAGTCTAGAACGCATTGAGCAAGTTGCAATAACTACTCATGCAGGCAAGCATGATAAAACTGTAATTATTACGGAGAACCAATAATGTCATTGTCGTTAAATAATATTGTCAATGTACAGCTAAATATTACGCCTACAGCACCATTGAGAAATAATTTTGGGATGATGGCGTTATTTACCCCTGAAATTGGGGAAGTATTTAAAGATCAAAATACTCTCTATCAAATCTATACTAGCCAACAATCTATTGAACTAGATTTTGGGGTAAGCTCAGAAACAGCCAAAGCAAGCTCTTATTTCTGGATGCAGTCACCTAAACCTAAACAAATGATGGTGGCTCGCTGGATTAGAAATGATGTCAATATTGACGCTGTAAAAGCTTCTTTAAGAGGTACACCTTTACTAACTGATTTATCAACACTAAAACAAATTACCAATGGTTGTATGACCGTTTCAATTAATGGTGCTGATTCAGTTATTCAAGATATCGACCTATCAGAAGCAACTGACTTTGCAGATGTAGCTTTAATTATTAATAATCAATTACCTCACTCGCAAGTTGAAATGCGTTTTGATAGTGTTGGTAATCGTTTTATTATTGAAGCGGTTACTGCTGGCGTAGCAATAAAATTAAGCTATGTTAAACAAGGCGAAGCAGTAGGAACTTATATAGGTTCTTTATTACGTCTAGAAAATGGTATGGCGCAACTTGTTGCAGGGGCTGATGCAGTAACACTAGCCAAGCAAACACTAGCAGAGGCCATGTCAGCACTTAATAATAAAACCAGTAACTGGTGGGCTGCTACCTGTGCAGTATCATTAACAGATGATGAAATTGTTAGTGGTGCAAATTGGATAATGGCTACTGATAAAAAAATGTTTGGTGTTACTACACAAAATCCAGACCATATTGAAAATACTTCATCTAACATCTTTAAAGACTTCTATGATCGTCAAATGTATAGAGTAGTCGCTTTATATGATAAGAATGACCATTACGCGATTACTTCATTTTTAGCACGTGGAATGAGTGTCAACTTCTCAGCTCAAAACTCTACTTTAACCATGAAGTTTAAACAATTACCTGGTATTACCCCAGACGATCTTACTGAAACAGAAGCAGCCAAATGTAAAGCATTAGGCATTAACTTCTATACTTACTATGACCAATCAGCAATGGTAGCTGAAGGTACTGTATGTGGTGGTCGTTTCTTTGATGAGGTACATATTCTTGATTGGTTTGTGGATGCTGTACAAAAGCAAGTATTTACTACCCTATACAGATCACCTACCAAAATTCCATTAACTGACTTTGGTACAGAACGAATTAACAGTGCGATTAAATCCGTATGTCGTGAAGGTGTGAACAATGGCGCATTTGCAGCAGGCGTTTGGAATGGCGACCCATTCGGCACGTTAAACACAGGTGATTACTTAGATGAAGGCTTTTATGTATGGTCAGACACCACAGATAACTTGACCAGTTCAGACCGCGAACAGCGTAAAGCTCCACCTTCACAAGTGGCTTTAAAAATGGCTGGTGCAATTCATTCTGTGGATGTAATTGTTAATTTTGACCGTTAAGGAGAATAAATAAATGGCTGTTTTTGACCCTAAACAAATATCTGTAATTATTAACGATGTGCAAATTGAAGATTGGGCTGACGGTTCTGATGTAGTTAGCTATACACGAAATAGTGAACTGGCAACACGCACAGCAGGCGCAGATGGTACAGGCACGTTTATTATCAATCCAGATAAAGGCTATACATTAGTTATCAAGCTAAAACAAAATAGTCCTGATAATGTGCGTATGCAACAAATGCAAAAGCAACAAGAAAACAACCTTAAAACCTTTGGTTTACTCACCTTAGATATTAAAGACTTATTAAATGAAGATGTGGCTTTTGGTAATAAAGGCATGTTTACCAACACGCCAGCATTTACTAGGGGCGTTGGTGATAATCCTAGCGAATGGACTATTATTTTTGATAAAGGCGGTATTACTCAAGCCAATGGAGCATTTAACGAATGAGAAGTGAACAAACAACTATAGGCGATATTGAATATATCCTTAATGCTGGTACTGCGGTTAAAGCCTTTGAATTAATTAAAAAAGGTGGCGTATTACTAAAAGGGGCAGATTTAAGCAAGGTTGATAAATCTTCAGGCGGTGAATTAATCTCTATTTTACTAGGCAATCTACAAGAGCCAGTGGTTAATGAAATCCAAGATTTTGTGTATAGCAATATCGTGGTAAAAATCCCTAACGGTCAACCTTTTAGATTGCAAGATAAAAAAGATGAACATTTTAACAATTACCCTGAACACATGCTGCCTTTATTAGTGAAGGGGGCTAAATTTCAGTTTACCCCTTTTTTCAATTCGTTCAGTCAAATAACGGGCGATCTCAAGCTGTAAAAGCCTATCAGACAGATTGGTTTATCTATGCGCCCATAATGCGCTCAATCTGCACCTTGCACGAATTAAGAACAGTCTACGATATAACTGATCTATGCGCTTTCCATACCGCTATTAGAGAGTGGGACGAAACACAAGCCGAGAATAACCATGATACTAGATGAATTTTTAATTAAACTAGGTGCTATTGCTGACACAAAGGAAGTTTCAGAGTTTAGCAAGGGATTGCAGAACGTTGGTAAAGTAGCTACTGCCTTAGTAGGCACTATAGGCGGTTTAACTGCTGGTATTACTGCTTTTTTTGGTTCTGCATTAGGTGGCCTTGATGATTTAGCTAACCTTTCAGCAGATACCAATACCAGTTTATCTTTTATTCAGAAGTTAGGCTATGCAGCGCAATTATCAGGGTCATCTGTAGAAGAAGCAAACGCCTCTATTAAAGGATTATCTCAGACAATAGGTGAAGCAGCTAATGGTTTAGGACGAGGTGCAGCCAGTTTTAAAGCGTTGGGCTTATCAGCTAAAAATGCAGATGGTAGCATTAAGTCAACTGAACAAGTGCTTGGTGAGGTGCAAGCAAAGTTAGTAGGTTTATCAAAACAGCAACAGATCAGTCTATTGCAAAAGCTTGGCATTAGTCAGAGCATGGTGCAGTTACTCTCTGATACCACTGGTAAAATGTCCGCTTTAATGGCCGAAGCTGAAGCATTAGGGATTGTTACAGCTGAAGGAGCTGATGCGGCTGGCGAATATAATGACGCAATAGATAGATTAAGATTAGTTACAGGTGCATTAAGAACTAATATTGCAGTAGGGCTTGCGCCTGCTTTAACAGACATGGCAAATCGCTTTAAAAACTGGTTAGTGGTTAATAAGGACTTAATCAGAGACGGTTTAGAAAAGACTGTCAAATTTATACTTGCCATGTTTCAGGCTATTGTTAATTTTGTTACTGCACTTTATAAAGTAATAGATGCAACAATAGGCTGGAAAGCAGCACTAGTCATTCTGATGGCAATCTTGATTAAAGTTAAATTTGCCATGATAGCCGCCTTTGCTGTTAATCCTATTACATGGATAGTTCTTGCTATTGTTGGATTAATTGCCTTAATAGATGATTTTATTACCTACTTAGAAGGTGGTGAATCATTTTTTGGTGACTATTGGAAACCATTTGCTGATGCACTAGCATCAATAAAGCCTATTCTGGACAAATTAAAGCCTATTATTGATGCGGTTTTTTCCTTGATGGGTAAATGGGTTACCTTTTTAGGAAGCCTTATTATTTCAGTATTTAAGCGTGTTGCTACAGCTATTCAAGTATTGGTTGGCATTATTGCTTCTATAGCCGATACCTTTAGAACAGTAGCTGATGTAGCAAGTGAAGTCTTTCAAGGTATTGCTGATTTTGTTGGCACAGTATGGGAATACATCAGCGAGGCAGGCAAGCCAGTTATTGACTTCTTTATGAATGCAGTAAATTCAGTATTTGCAGCAGTTGATAAGGTTAGAGGATTCTTTAGTAAAGTAATAGGCGGCATTAAGAATGGTATTAAGGCAGTAACAGGAGAAGTTGAAACAACTGTTAATAACAATGTATCAGGAGCAGTTGACATTGCTCAAAATGCTTCAGCTTATGCTAATAACTCAGCACAGCCTTCAATCCCTGCTAGATACGAAAGAACTATCCAAAATAACCAAGATGTAAAAATCAATATTTCAACTTCTGATCCTGTGGTTGCTGGTAAAACAGCAGCAAGTGAATTAACGCGTCAACAAAGACTTTCGCAACGTAACAATGGAGGGGCTACAGCTTATTAATATGCTTACTATCTCCAATAGAAGAATAGGTGCAATTACTCTTGATGTAACAACCAGTGAAGAACATGAATCAACACTAAGGATTACTGATAATCCTATTGAGTCAGGGGCGGTTATTTCAGATCATGCAGTGGTTGAGCCTAAACAGATCAATATTGAGGGTATTGTTGTTGATTATGAGCCTAGTAATGGCTTTGCTAGTTCACAAAGTAATTTAGCGGTAAGAGGAACGCCAGACTTTGTTGATAATATCTCATTCAATGGGTTATTAAATAAAGCATTTACAGCTATTACACAATTCAAAATGACTAATATTGCTAATACTTGGAACTATACCAAAGCCGATAATATTAGACCATTAGGCAATCAAAATAATAGCTCTGGTTATGATCTCTCCACCTCTAACAATGCACGAATAAGCACTATTCAACAAGAATTAGAGCGTATTCAGGGAAGCGGTGAAACAATTGAGATTAATACAGGTACTAAACTGTATAAAAATATGTTATTACCTTTAGTGAGTGTTACTCAAACGCTAGACGGTTCAGCCACAGTTAGAGTAAATGCAAGAGAAATTATTATTGTAGAAACTCAATCAATTAGTGGTTTATCTGGTTTATTGCAATCAGGGCGAACAGCCATACAAACAGCAGCAAAAGTAGTGAAAGGTGAAGTAAATACACAGGACGCACCTAATAAAGAATCATTAATTAAAACTGCTTTAGGGTTTGGATTATGAGACAAATACCAGTGGGGACAGAAAGCCCCCAAGAAATTACCATTAACTACAACAACGAGCGATTAACCTTAACTTTCACCTTTAGCCCCGTTGGTAAGTTATGGGTATTTGATCTATATAACGAAATTACACAGCAATTTATTGCGCAAGGACTCTCTTTAGTGGTGGGTATTCCCATACTTTATAGATCGCCTACTGATTATTATCTGTGGGTTGAAGATGAAAGCAGCAATGATGTAGACCCTTTCTCTATTGATTGCTTGGGTAATCGTTGCAAGCTCTTTATAGGAGATAAACAAGAAATCTATGAGGCAATTCAACAGGCAGTATAGGTTAGAAATAGGCAACCTATTAGAAGGCATTGCTATCGACAAGTTAAGGGTTTCATTCGATATTGAAAAATCACTAAATCCTACCCCTAATCCAGCTAATATTAAAATCTGGAATCTAAGTCGCTCCAACATGAACAAGATTTTAGCTAAAGAGTATACTAATGTTAGGCTATTTGTTGGCTATGGTGAGCTAAGAGCAATCTTTAGTGGCAATATTATTAAATCCAAAGTAGTTAGGGATGATTTAGACTTTATTGTTGAAATTGAAGTAGGTGATGGTGATGAGGATTTACAAAATGCTAGCATATCAGAAACATTAGCAGAGGGCAGTGACGATTACGAGGCAATAGATAGAGCCTTATTAACCATGCCCTTAACGCAAAAAGGGATTATTTACTTACCTAAAAATAAAAAGAAACCACGTGAAAAAACACTGTGCGGTAATAGCAAAGATATTATTGACCAAGTAGCTAAACAAAATGGCTGTGACTGGTCAATTCAAGATGGGCTTTTACACGTTATCCCATCAAGCCATGTATTACCAAGTGAAGCAGTTTATATCTCACAAGATACAGGCATGATTGGTTCGCCAGAAGATACAGGTGACGGCTTAGAAGTTAAGTGTTTGTTAAATCCAGCATTAACTTGTGGCGGTATGATTCGCCTTAAATCAATACTAAGCTTTTTTAATGGTGATTATAAAATTACCAACTTAAAAATATCAGGTGATGCTTTAGGCGGTGATTGGACTTGCACCATTACCACAGCCAAAGGCGAATATAAGAAAGTAACCATTGAGGAAAAAGAGCAACAGCAACGAGGGGAAACTGATGAGCAATTATAGTTGGGATAATCCTTCCGCCAATTCACAAATGGCAAGTGCAACCGATGAAGCCTTACTAAAAGTAAACACAATTATGCCTGCTCGAATTATCGAATTTGATGATAAATCACAACTGGCCAAAGTGCAGCCATTAATTGATCGTGTAATGAAAGATGGTACTACTCAACCTTATCCAGTATTAGCTAGTGTTCCAGTAGAATTTCCCAGTGGTGGCGGTTTTACTCTGACTTTTCCAATTAAAGCAGGGGATGATTGTGAGCTATCAATTAACCAGCGCTGTATAGATGGTTATTTAGAAACTGGCGAACAGCGACCACCTGAAGAATATAGGATTTTCCATCTTTCTGATGCAGTAGCAAGAGTAGGTATAAGACCAAAAACCAGACCTATAGAAAATTTTGCAACAGATGGTGTTGAGTTAAGAAATGAAGCGGGTACAGCCTATTTTAGAATTAATGATAAAGGTGAATTAGTGATTAAAGCAGCAGTTATTCGCATGGTTGGCGAAGTTACCAATGAGGACGAGGAAGATGAAAGTTAGGCGTGTAGATGCCAATAACGATTGGACTTTTGGTAGAGGTTTAGCTAACTATGCAGATACAACAGAATCAGCGGCACAACGAGTAAAAACAAGATTGCAAAGCTTTGTAAATGACTGGTTTCTTGATCTTGAACATGGTCTAAATTGGCTACCTAACATGGAAAGGCCAGCTAATCTTAATGCTATTGAAAACAGTGTTAAAAGTTGCATTTTAAACACAACAGATATTATTGAAATTATCTCTTTTGAAATGATTACTAACGAAAACCGACAGCTTCAGATCATAACCACTGTAAAAGATAGATTTGATAACGAAACACAAATAATTACTGACTGAGGTAGTCATGGGGCAATTAACAAATCAGGGCTATGTAAAAGAATCATTAGATCAAATAATCACTAACCTAGAAAATGGTTTTAAACAAATCTATGGGGCAGAAATTAATATTGACCCTGATAGTCCAGATGGTCAAATGATTGGTATTTTTGCACAAGCCAAAGCAGATATTGAAGAAATAGCATATAGTATCTACAAAGCATTAGACCCTAATCACGCATCAGGCGCATGGTTAGAGCAATGTGCAGATTATGCAGCTATTACCAGAAAAAAAGCCAATTACAGCTATTTAAGAAATGTAATCTTAATAGGTACAGCAGGCGCATTAATCCCAACGGGAACAATGGTCTCAGATAGCACCAAAACAAGATGGGTATTACAAGCCCCAATTACTTTAGGTGTAGATGGTTCAGGGCGTGGCGATTTTAGAAGTGTAGAGCCAGGTGCATATAATCCAGCAGAACAACAACTAAAAATAGAAACCTTAATACTTGGGTTATCTACTGTCACCATGTTAGAGCCTGCTACTATAGGCGAAGATGAAGAAACAGACCCACAACTTAGGGCAAGGTTATTTGTTACACGGTCTAAGCCTGCAAAAAATAGTGCAGATGGTACAGAAGCAAATTTAAGAGAATTGGCAGGGGTTGTTGATGTAACTTATTTAGAAAATATAACAGATTACACTGATAGTAATGGATTACCGCCTCATTCAGTCAACTTTATTGTGGATGGGGGCAATGAACAGGCAATTGCTGAAATTATCTACAACAGAAAACCAGGTGGAACAAACTTACTTGGTGACATAGAAATTGAAGTAATAGATGGTGGAGGCAGAAAGCGCAAAGTATGGTTTGATCGTCCTCATGTGGTGTATTGCGCATTAACATTAACTGTTGTTAGAAATGAAAAATTTCAACAAATAGATGTGGACGGAATAAAACAAGCTATCAATAGTTATGTATTTAAAATTGGTGAAGATGTTTTATTAAGCCGATTATTTACGCCCATTAATACCGTTGCAGGATTTTGGGTTAAAGATATAAAAATAGGTATACAGGGCGAGACTTTAGGCCAGCAAAATATTGAAATTGACGCAAGGTCAAGAGCTAGGTTTTTAATTGAAAATATAGAGGTAATCATTGATGAATTATGATGATCTTCTTATATGGCAATATCAAGATAAACCAAAAGCCAGAGCCACTATAAAACTCTTAGCTGATGAACTTAACAAGTCATTAACGGGGCTATTATCTATTCCTGAAGCGTTAAATATCAATATAGCAACAGGAAAGAATCTTGATCTTATTGGAGTAAGGGTAGGGCAATCCAGAGTATTAAAAGACTTTGCTCCACGTGCTTTATTTGGCTTTGTACAAACGCCTGAAGGGTTGGGTTTTTCTAAAAAAGGCTCTGGCGGTGGTGTATTTTATAGATACGGTGATCCTTATCTACAATCGGTCGTATTAAGTGATGATGATTATAGGTTTTTGATTAAGTGTCGTATAGCAAAGAACTATCAAACAGGCACAATTCCAGATATTGAGAATATGTTGAATTTTCTATTTGAAGAGGGTTCTGCCGCTTTTGATGGTTATGACATGTCGATTAATGTTGTGATACGCGGCAACAATATAGCACCTTTTAAAAGATATGCAGTGACACAGCTAGACATGCTACCACGTCCTGAAGGGGTAAGAATTAAGTTTTATATTGGCGCACCAGTCAATGCATTTGGCTTCTATGGTGCTAAAGGTGCGAAAGGTTTTAATGAAGGAATTTTTGCGAGGTATTTATGATTTATAACAGACCTGATGAAAATGTTTTTGCATCAACAGCTAAGTCAGGAGAAGTTGAGGACTTTCCAGATATTTTGAGAGGTTGGGGTTTAACCTTTGACCAGACAGGCGGTATTCCACCTATGGAATGGTTTAACGCTTTAGGGTTAAGAACTGACCAAGCAATTCAATACTTTTTACAAAATGGTATTGCTGAATGGGCAACAGAAACAGACTATCCTGTAGGGGCTTATGTTCGCTTTAATAATAAAGTATGGCGAGCAAAAGCAAGAAACTCAGCTAATCAGCCAAGTACAAGTAATGCCAACTGGGAGCAAGCAGCTTTAACACTTGATGAAGTAAAATCATTGATTCCAACACTCATGACACAGGAAGAACTGGATGCTGGTACATCAACTACACCAAAAACTGTTAATGCTGCATTATTAAAAACGATTACAAATAAAATAGTCACTGAATTTGCTACAGATGAAGAAACTCAAGAGGGAGTTATTACTGATAAAATGGTAAGCCCTGCTGGATTAGCTTCTGTTATCGCTACAACTGAAAAGCGTGGTTTAATTCAAATAGCCACAGATGAAGAAGTTGCCAGTGGTGTTAACGATACAAAAGCTGTTACACCTGCTTCATGGAAAAACAATGAAAAACAGATAGGTCATAACCAAACATGGGTAAATATGGCATCAGAACGTCAAATTAATGTTTCATATACTAATAATACTGGAAAGCCAATACAAATATACGTATGCGCTGACATTGCTACAGGTGCATTAGTCATAGACAGGGTTAGTCTAAGCCTTGCAGATTCGGCAGGCTATACTTTCGTAAGCGCAATTATTCCAGAAGGATCTACTTACAGAATTAAAGGTGCGCAGAATGTTATTGTTAGCTGGGGAGAACTAAGATGAGAGATACAGATGTAATAGAAGTTAAGTACTTTAAAGATAGCGAAAATATGCTCTATGCAATTGATATTATGCCAATCAATAAGGAATCTTGGGAAAGTGAAATAAAAGAAGGTTGGGCAGCTATTTCAAAGGAAGAGCTTGACGAATTGTTAAAAAACACGCCAACTGAAGAAGAATCCATTTTTAAAAGAGATAGTTTATTGAAAGAAGTGTCTTTAAGAATAGCTCCACTCCAAGATTCTGTTGATCTTGATATAGCAACAGATGAAGAGGTTAGTAAATTAAATGAATGGAAGAAATATAGGGTATTGCTTAATAGAATAGAAAGCCAGCCTGATTATCCTAATAATATAGACTGGCCTGAAATGCCCAATTAATAAAAAATTATTGAATCACTTTTTGTTTCAATATCAGCTCAAAATTTATTTTTGTATGTGTATAATCAACAACTGTTTGGATATCAATTATTTCTTCATCAAGATTATATATGTCATATAATTTTAGAGCTGTTGATAAATGTTTTATTATTTCGTCTTTCTCTTCAGCCCAAAATGAAGGATGTAATGACAATAATATTGTCAGATTTTTAACAGTTGATAAGTAGATTAAATCATTAACTATATATTTTTCAGCACCTTCAATATCGATCTTAACAATGTTGAAATTTTCTATTTTGTTTTCAAGAATAATATCTGTAATAGTCTTAGATAAAATTTTGAATCCGTCTCCTTCTAAGCTGAAAGACTTAGTAGAAGAGTCGTTTTCGTTTAATGGCTCACCAAAGGATACAATGCTGTTAGATTCAAAATAAACACAGTTATTGATTAATGTAACTTTATCTAATAATAAATTGTTATAACAATTCTTCTTTAATGTATGGAAATTCAAAGGATCAGCTTCAACAGCATATATTTTATTGGGATTATTTGCATAGCCTATTAATACAGTAGGCCCTATCCAGGTTCCTATATCAATAATGTTTTTATCTGGTCGCGTATATTTTTTGAAAAATCTTTTTGTTTGAAGTTCCCAGTCTTTATTAAAACTATCCCAAAATTGATCTAAATTTACATTAAATTTGAATCCATTTATAACAGCTTCATCACAAGGGGTAACTGTTTGTTTTTTCTTCTTTTTATAGTTCTTAATTAGTCTTCTAAGTCCCATTATAGTGCCTTTTGTATATGCTAAAAAACGTTTATAAGTGATTATATTGATTTTATCAAATAAAGAATACCCCAGTTAAGGTGCATTTTATTAATTAATACGTAGAGCAAGGGCAGAAAAAGAGTATAGGTAACAGCTTCATATCATCTATTTAGATTATAAAAGCTGTAATGTTACCTTTAATAAGTAAAAGATTGTAGCTTAAATTCCATAAGCCTTCATTTTTACATCAGATTTCATTTTCCAAGCTGCTGACTTTATACACATTAAATAATGTTTATCATCATTTGCATGTTTGATAACTTTTTTAATATACCCCATACCTATAGCAGTAACTGATCTTGCTGTTCCTATAGGTCCAGCTGGGGAAGGTACTTTATGAATATCTGATGAGCAGTTTTGAGAGCCTTCAATAATTTTAAATACTGCAAAAGTTACATCATCATTAATAGGCCAATTCTCGCCTTCACCAGGATACCAAGCAGTTAAAATACTTCTCATTGCTTCTTCAGTATATAAATCTACTAATTGTTCAGCCATTGTCATTATTCCTTTATGAGCATTTGAATAACTTGGTTTTCTGTAAATCCTCTAAAACTAACAAGATAAAAATAGCTATTACCTTTATTTTTTTGTGGCAATATATAAGCTGTAAAACTTTCTTTATCAGTTAAAGGGTTATTTTCTTTAGTAATTAATATTAGGTAATTATTTTTAGTTATCTGATAAATCTTATTATTACAGTCAGTGTTCCACTTGTCTTGTAATGTTTTTAGTATATCTTCTTGATCACTAAAACTTTCATTAATGAGTTGAAAGCCTAATGTATTTTTGTCTTTAAAAACCAATATAGGATCACCGCCAACAATTGTACTTTTAGGTATATTTGAATAAATAGTTAGATCATGGGCTAATCTATTTTTAAAAGTAAATTGATTATTATTGATTTTTGGATAGATAGATGTAATTTTACATTCATTATTTGCGCTAACACTTACAGCCCAAATGCAAAGAAAAAATGATAGGAGAAATCGTTTCATAAGAGAATATCCTTAAAATATTTGTGGATTATCGGATTTAATTACGATTATAGTCTATTAGAGGAAAGTATTATTATTGTTAAGCATAAAAATCAAATGCTAGAATGAGTAATATTCATTATATTAAGTAGTTTTAATGGTTAGCTGTAACGAATTAGATTTTTTAGGCTCATTATCTAAAGATAATAAGTTTATCCCACTAGCTAGCGAGACCGTAAGAGCTGGCAATCCTATAGAAACAAATGCTTTTATTGAGCAATTCATTAGCTTAAGTGAACATCTAAGCCTAGACCCTGTAACAACCTATTTTTTTAGAAGTGCTGTAACTATTAAAAAAATGGGGATATTTGATAATGACATCCTCATAGTAGACAGAAAGCTTAATATTAAGCGTGATGCTATTGTTATTGCTTATCATACAATAGACGAGGTTTCACTGAGGAAAGTAGTTTATTATCAAGATCAGGTTTTTTTGACTTCGCCTAACTTGCCTGTGATCGAATATTCAGATCATCAACAAATATGGGGCGTGGTTAGATTTAATGTTCATTCATTTAAAAGAAATAAGTAGCTAGTAAGCTTGGTTATCATTTATAACAGTCTTCAAATATTTTGTTGTAACCAAAGGAAATATATTAGACAAATGTTTATTATTAATTTGTCAATTGAACATTGACAGAAAATTAATCGTTTTATATGATAATAGACGCTCTTAAAGAGCTTTAGTTATTAACTATTCTTAATAGCAAGTAATTGCATTAGATTATGTTAACTATAATAGGATATTCAAAATGAAAAAAGTATTGCGTTGCATGTTATTCAAAAAGAATAATTTATACATAGCAGCATGCTTAGATTTAACTCTTGCTGCGCAAGCAGATACTCCAGAAATTGCAAGAAAGAAATTGGAAGAACAGATATGCGACTATCTTTCAGAAGCATTATCAGATAAACAATATGCATATGATCTTTTAAATAGAAAAGCACCGCTTTCGTGGTGGGTAAGATATTATTGCATGCTGTCTATAATTACAGTATTAAATCCTTTCAACAGCAGAAAGTCAGGCATGAAACATCGTCAAATTTTTGAAGAAAATAGCGGATGTTTTGGTAGTTAATATATGAGCTTTTTTCAAAAAAGAAAAATAACAAACTTAAAGTATAATGAAGTTATCAGGGCTCTTACTTCCTTGGGATATGAAATGTCAAAGAAAACAGCCACCTCACACGAGAAGTGGATCTGTTTTCATCAAGAAAGAAAATATGTTGTTACTGTTGATAAGCATGAGGCACCATTTTCAATTTTTCTTATCGAATCAATGGCTCGTCAAGCTGGTTTAGATAAGTTTAAATTTTATGAGTTATGCAAAGGTAATATAACAGCAGAAGAATGCTTTCCTCATATTTCTCAACCATGATTAATGTTAATCTAATGGCTTGAAGTCTATTAGTTCAAAATGGGTGTGATCTGGTATATCAACAAAGCCAATATAGGGAGATAAAAATTTAAACCTATAGCAGCCATTACCATTTTTAAAGTACATATCACGTATAATTTTTAATGTAATATCCTTGAAAATAGCATTTAAATTAAATATTTCATTATGAGAGAATCTTCCGTCAAAAACGGTTATATAACTACCATTAGCTTCAACTTGAACCTCTATAAGTCTATTTAATTCTTCCTCTTTCCTTAAAAACTCACGCTCAAGGCGTTTCACAACAACTCGCCCACCAAAATAGTGCCAATCATATTTATAAGAGTCATCAGATAGATTTAATTCTCTGCAATACTCATTCGCTTTTTCTTTTGGAATGTCTAAAATCTCAAATACTGAACCTTTTTTATACACTTCTTCATCGCAACTTGTTTCATTAATAAAAGGTACTGTTTTATCTTTGGCTTTCATCTGCAAAAATCTCCTCATATTCTTTAGGGCTATATAATTTAGCTGTCATTTCAGGCATAACTTTTTTAACACCTGTAAAATATGTTCTATCTGCTAAAAATGCATTTACTGTATCAATAGTGTTACCACACATAGGTAATTTTTCATAAGGTACTTTTTTTAGATACTCCAAAGCATCTAAAAACTGTTCTTCTCTAAAACTCTTATACGTGGCTTCTGCTGTTCCTACTTGCCAAACTATTTTCTTTTCACCTTCCTCATAATCTGCAAGTCTTTCCTCTATTCGTTGTTTCCAATCTAAAAGCTGATCTTTGTCTAGCTTCTCAATGTCTCTATAGCTCATTTAATACCCCTTAAAACAATCATCATTATCAATAGTTGCGCTAGGCTTAATAGATACCATGCGCCTATGAATGCTAGGAAATTAGTCATAGTTATCTCCATGTTAGTTAAATTACAGAAACAAAAAAGCCTTATGTGTAATAAGGCTTAAAGTTGGGGAGTGATAAAATAGTTAATATAATGTATAATTCTTAACAGGTAAGAATAACAAACAAATAATTATAAAAGCGTGGGACAATGCTTATTTTGTGGGATTTTAAGAAGATTAAAAATGCAGCTAGAAACGTTGGAATAATTGGTGGGTCGTATAGGGCTCGAACCTATGACCAATTGATTAAGAGTCAACTGCTCTACCAACTGAGCTAACGACCCAATGAAGGGAAAAATAATATACTGCTATTTTTTTTGAAAAGCAGATACTTTTATTTATTTTAAACATCTTTGCTTGCAACAGTTTTAATCTCTATTTTCAATATTTCTATCCGAAGAATAAAAGCGTAGAATGACCGTTTTTTAATAGATTTTAGTCGTTATAGGTAAAAATGGTGTCTCGTTTTTTGTCTACCCATAAAGAGTTTATAAGAGGGCTAGTAGCAGCTATTCCTATTATGATTAGTTTTATTCCCTTTTCTTTAGTGCTAGGGGCGCAAGCTATACAGCGAGGAATGGCAACAGGTGAAATAAGTCTGATGGTGGCGATGAATTTTGCTGGTGGATCTGAGTTTGTAGCTGTTAATTTATGGACTTCTCCACCTCATTTGTTGCTATTAGCTTTTATGACTTTATTAGTGAATAGTCGTCATATTTTAATGGGGGCAGCATTAACCCCCTATCTACAAGGTTTACCTAAAAAAAAGGTACTACTGGCACTATTTTTTATGTGTGATGAAAGTTGGGCAATGAGTTTTGCAGATGCGAAAAAGTCTACCAATCAACGATTTAATTATCATTATTATATTGGTGCAAGTTTAGGGCTTTATCTTACATGGGTTATTTTTACTACGATAGGTGCATTGGTAGGTCCATTGATTGGTGATGTAACACACTATGGTTTTGATATGGCCTTTGTGGCTGTATTTCTAGTATTATTAAAAGGAATGTGGAAAGGCGTTGTGGCTGCTATTCCTTGGTTGGTTAGCCTTATTGTAGCAGTAGTAAGTTATTTAATATTACCTGGTGCGTGGTATGTTTTATGTGGTGCTATCGCTGGCCTTATCGTTGCTTTTATAATGGCGCATTATGATTGATTACTTTGTTTTTTTCACTATATTGGCAATGGCTACAGTAACTTATTTGACAAGAATTACAGGCTATTTGTTGTTGCATAATAAGGTGCTTAATCCTCGTTTAGGTAAGGTACTAGAAGCAATACCAGGTTGTGTTTTAATCGCTGTTATTGCGCCTGCCTTTGCTACTACTAATATTGCTAATTTATTAGCATTGGCTATTACCTTACTATTGGCCAGTCGCTTTTCATTATTACCAACAGTTATAATTAGTATTGCAGTTACTGCATTATTACGTCACTATATTCCTTACTAACATCACGTCATGCAGGTTTAGCTTTGTGATTTTAAATAGACTACATAAGTTTTTAAAAAATCTTCCTGTTAGTCGCAAATTAATGGCTGCATTATTTGTGCTATTGATTACGGTTCTTATTATTTCTAATTTAGCTTTTATTAGTGCAAGTTATTGGATTACCCAACAAAGTATAGCGCCTCAAGGATTGAGAACATTAGGTAACTTATATGCAACACCTGCCTTAAGTAGTCAATTATTAAACTCTCAAGAAACTGCCAACGAAGCGTTAGGGCAAATGGTTGATTATATGCCTTTAAGAGGAGCGGCTATTTATAACGCAGATGGAGTTTTGCTCACAAAATTTCCTTATAAAAATTCTCCAGATTTTCCTACTAATGTAACTGATTTAGATAATTGGATGATGTTGCAGTTTGGTACAAGTTATTTAACAGATTTGGAAGGTGAGAATGGGGAGTTTGGGCGTTTAGTATTATTGGCTAGTAATAATTTACCGATGGCATTTTATACAGGCATTGTTACAGCTAGTTTAGGCATTTTATTTCTTAGTATCTTGTTGTGGTTATTGTTATCTAAACAGGTAAAACGTCATATTACAATACCTATTCAAGAGTTGGAAGCATTAGCGTTACGTGTTACGCGTGAAGAAAATTATGCATTACGGGTGATCCCTCACAGTCGAGATGAAATAGGTCAGTTAGCTACAACATTTAATACCATGCTAAGTCGTATTGAGGCCAGAGAACAGTTGTTAAAATCAGCGCGTGACGAAGCTGAAGATTTGGCTGCTGAGATGCGAGAAACAAATGAGCAATTGGTTAAAGAGGTCGATGTTCGTAATAAAGTAGAGAAAAAACTAACAGGCTTTCAGCATTATTTAAATAATATTATTAATTCGATGCCTTCAGCATTAATTGCAGTTGATGGTGAGTTATATGTTACTCAGTGGAATCAAGAAGCTACTAATCTGTCAGGTTCTACGCTTGAAGATGCAATTGATCAGCCGATTTTTCTAGCTTTTCCCCATTTAAGACCCTATGCAGAACAGCTTAAACGTTGTGTTGAGCTTAATCAGATTGAAAAGGTTGAACGTGTTTCTTGGATGCAAGAGGGTAATATTTGTCATTATGCGTTAACTTTCTATCCTCTAGCAGGGGATAATGTGCATGGTGGAGTAATTCGAATTGATGATGTAACAGAGCGCTTAAATTTACAAGAGCTAATGGTGCAATCTGAAAAAATGTTATCTGTAGGTGGACTAGCAGCAGGAATGGCACATGAAATTAATAATCCGCTGGGTGCTATTTTGCATAATGTACAAAATATTCGTCGTCGTTTATCACCTACTTTGGCCAAAAACAAACAAGTTGCTCAAGATATAAATGTTTCTTTAGAGGGTATCAATTATTATTTAATGCGTAGAGAGATTCCTAATTTGTTAGATGGAATTTATCAAGCAGGAAGTAGAGCTTCTAAAATTGTAACGCATATGTTGTCTTTTAGTCGTCGTAGTAAAAGGCAATTAATTCGTGCTGATTTAGTTGAGATTATTCAACAAACATTAGAAATTGCAGAAGCAGACCTTCATTTAGGCGAGTCTACAGATTTTAAAGATATAGATATTCAATTAGAGCTTGATGAGAGTTTAAAAGCGGTACCCATAGTTATTAATGAACTTGAACAAGTGTTATTAAACTTATTAAAAAATGCTGCACAAGCTATATTTATGCGGGTTAATCCTACTACTCAAGGAGTGATTCAAATTCGGCTCTATCGTCAACATCAATGGGCTGTTATTGAAATAGAAGATAATGGGATTGGAATGAATGAGATTACTGCCAAGCGTATTTTTGAACCTTTCTTTACCACGAAAGAGATAGGTAGAGGTACGGGGCTAGGGCTCTTTGTCTCTTATTTTATTATTACCAATAATCATAAAGGTGAGCTCTCTCTTAAATCTAAATTAGGTCAAGGTACTTGTTTTACTATATGTTTACCTTTAAATAATCCCTTGATAAAAGACCAAGACCATGAATAGATTAACAAAGATTTATACCAGACAAGGTGACCAAGGACTTACTAGCCTTGCTACAGGTGAAAGAGTGGCAAAAGATCATCTTCGTATTCAAGCGATAGGTGAAGTGGATATGCTCAATAGCCAATTAGGGCTGTTACTCTCTTATTTATCTGAGGCGAAAAATGATACACCTAACTTACAACAGCTAATAGATCAATTAACTCCTTGTTTACACCGCTTGTTTGACGTGGGGGGAGAGCTTGCTATGCCTGAATATCAGGCGATTAGTGAAGATCATATTAAATACCTTGAAAGCCTAATAGATAATTGGAATGAGCAGTTACAACCATTAAAAGATTTTATTTTACCTACAGGTTCAGTACCTGCGTCACAAACTCATGTTTGTCGTAGCCAAGCAAGAGCAGCTGAAAGAACTTTGCAAAGTTTACATAAGCAAGAACCCTTAAGAAAAGAATTACTGGCTTATTTAAATAGAATTTCAGATTTATTTTTTGTGGCAGCTAGAATAATTAATCATTATCAGCATATACCAGAAGCATTATGGGAAGCGGCTAAAAAGTCTCAGTAGTTTTTAGAAAAGTAACAGTATTTCATATTACCTTTCTACCTAACAAAATAGCTTGTTATTTTTTTATACTATATTGTTCTACAATACCTTGCCATGTTTGGTCGGCTGCTTTTACAAGGTCATTAAAGGCCAATTGTTCTGCTTCAACACGTTTTTTATCAACAGTAGCATCGGATGACCAAGCACTAGTAAGCCCTGTAGCTTTAGCCGTTGCATCGGCTGTGCCGTAAGTAAAGCCTGTACGTACATCAGTAAAAATAGCAGTGGCGGTAGCTGTTACATTAGCGTTTCTATCAGGCATCATACCTAAGGAAAGTAAGGAGAAAGAGGCATGGAAATGATTGTTGATATAAAATTTTGTATCGATTGTGTAAATCATTAACACATCTGCTTGTAGTTTTGCAGCAGCTAATCGTAGATCATCAATAGATTTTGCATTGGCAGGAATAAGCAATGAGCTTACAGGAACAACAGTGGTAACTTGTGGCCATTGTTGAATTTTTTGTAGGGTATTATCTGCCGTTAGCTCATGGGCAGGAATAATAGAGAAGCCACCATATCTTTGTCCTTCTGCTGTATAGGAGACATAATTAGGTGCTTGAATACGTATTACCGCAATACGTGCAGGAAAGTTTGGTGATGGTTTGCGAGAAACTATTTCTGCGATATCCTCTCGATTAATATCTGCAAAGTTGGCAGGCTCGCCTGGTGTGGTATAGGATGATGAAGTGCATCCTGCACAAATAATAATAACTGAACATAACAAATACTTTAGTAAAGTAGACATATACTGATCCTTCAACAAGCTTATTTCAATAATAGATTTTATCAATATATACCATGTATTCAGTCATTGTGAAGAAGCGTTAATTTTCAATTAAGATTAGCAAGATAAAAAGCAGGTTTCTGCCTCCTTTGTTAATTTATTGGGTGGATAGTGCTTCTTGATCTTCACTATCAAATAGTTGTTTATTGGTTTTTCTAAGAAGTTGACTGGTAATAGTGCCAGCAGTCATTGAACCATTAACATTTAAGGCAGTACGTCCCATATCTATCAAAGGTTCAATGGATATTAAGAGAGCTACTAAGGTGACAGGTAAACCCATTGTAGGTAATACAATAAGTGAAGCAAAAGTTGCTCCACCACCAACACCTGCTACACCAATGGAGCTTAAGGTTACCACACCTACCAGTGTGGCTATCCACATTGGATCAAAAGGATTAATACCAACAGTAGGAGCTACCATCACAGCTAGCATAGCAGGGTATAAACCTGCACAACCATTTTGACCAATGGTTGCTCCAAAGGAAGCGGAAAAACTAGCAATAGATTCTGGTACACCAATACGTTGTGTTTGTGCTTCAACATTTAAAGGGATACTTGCTGCACTAGAGCGACTAATAAAGGCAAAAGATAATACAGGCCATACTTTTTTAAAGAAGCGTAATGGATTAATACCTGTTAAAGAAAGTAAAATAGCATGAATACAAAACATAATTAATAGCCCTAAATAAGAGGCTATAACAAAACTTCCTAGCTTTATAATATCTTGATAATTAGCATTAGCCACTACTTTTGCCATAAGCGCCATAACTCCATAAGGTGTTAGTAACATTACAATACGTACTAATTTCATTACCCATGCTTGTAATATAGCGATTGCACCAATAACTTTTTCACCTTTCTGTTGTTCGTCTTTAAGTAGTTTTATAGCCGCTAAACCCAGAAATATTGCAAAGATAACGACACCAATAATGGAAGTAGGGCGCGCTCCTGTTAGATCAGCAAAAGGATTAGTGGGAAGAAATGATAAAATAAGGTTAGGTGTTGTTAAATTGGCTAATTGGCCTTGATAATGTGTTTGTAATTGATTTAATCGACTGGTTTCTTGTGTTCCCTGTACAAGGCCCTCTGCACTTAAACCAAATAGGTAGGTGACAAAAACACCTACTAACGCTGCAATCAGCGTGGTAAATAATAAAGTACCAATCGTAAAAAAGCTGATTTTTCCTAATGATGAAGCATTATGTAGATTTGCAACAGCGCTGAGGATGCAGGCGAATACCAAAGGCATAATAATCATTTGTAATAGCTGAACATAACCATTACCTACAATATCAATCCATGAAATTGTTTCATTAATAATAATATGAGAAGAGGCATCTCCATAAATTAAATGTAGTCCAGCACCATAGAGAATACCTAATAATAAGCCAGTTAATACTTTCTTAGCCAAAGACCATTGGGTACGTCGGGTTTGGTCGAGTAAAACTAATAAAATAATAAACACAGCCAAATTAATAATTAATGGCAGATTCATAAATACCTCAAATGTTTTTGCTTTTTTTCTCTATAGATAGCTAATAGCAGCATATGATGAAGTTTATTAACAAAAAAAGAAATACGGCATAAGGCTAACATAAGAATTGAAAGTGAATAAAACTAAAGATCAACTTTAGTAATTTGAATTTGTTTCATGTTGATTGATTCAGGACAATAAACGCCATCTATAAAGAGGAGTTCGATTTATTATGGCATTGGCACATAACTTAGGTTTTCCGAGAATTGGTCGTGATCGAGAATTAAAAAAGGCTTTAGAAGCCTATTGGAAAGGGGATATTAGTGAAGCAGATTTACAACAAGTAGCTAAAGAGTTACGTGCTGCGCATTGGAAAATACAGCAGCAAGCAGGTATAGAATTATTGCCTGTAGGGGATTTTGCTTGGTATGACCAAGTATTAACCCACTCATTAATGTTTGGTGTTATTCCAGAACGCCATCAAAATAAAGAAGGTAAGATAACATTAGATACTTTGTTTGCTATGGCGCGTGGTGTTGCTAAAGCTTCCTGTGGTTGTAGTTCAGGTACTCAAGCACAAGAAATGACTAAGTGGTTTGATACTAATTATCATTACTTAGTACCTGAGTTTACTAAAAACCAACAGTTTAAATTATCTTGGAACCAATTATTTGATGAAGTAGCAGAAGCTAAAGCTTTAGGCCATACTATTAAGCCAGTTATTATTGGGCCATTAACTTATCTTTGGTTAGGTAAGGAACAAGAGCCAAGCTTTAATAAACTAGATTTACTTGAAAGATTATTGCCAGTATATGGCGAAGTATTTGAGAAGTTAGCCGAGCAAGGGGTAGAGTGGGTACAAATTGATGAACCTATTTTAGGTTTGGATTTACCGCAGCAGTGGAAAGCAGCTTTTGAGCGTGCTTATAATTTATTGCAACGTGAACCTACTAAAAAGCTAATAGCTACTTATTTTTCTGGTTTAGAAGATAATATTGGATTAGCAGCCTCATTACCTGTTGATGGTCTGCATGTTGACTTAGTTCGTGCCCCTGAGCAATTCCCTTGTATTCTTGATCGTATTTCTGGCTATAAAGTTTTATCGTTAGGTGTGGTTAATGGTCGTAATGTTTGGCGTGCTGACCTTGAAAAGATCATAGCTATATTAAAGCAAGCAGCAGAACGATTAGGAGATCGTCTATGGGTAGCTCCTTCATGCTCTTTATTGCATAGTCCTGTTGACTTAAATCGTGAAGATAAACTAGATGATGAGTTAAAAAGTTGGTTAGCTTTTGCTGTTCAGAAGTGCCAAGAGGTTGCTATTTTAACTAAGGCGATCAATCAACCAGAAGCTGACGAAGTAACAAAAGCTCTAACTGAAAGTAAACGTATCCAAGCAAGCCGTGCTAAATCTTCACGTATTCATAAGGTAGAAGTGCAAAATAGATTATCAGCAATAACAGCTGAGGATAGTCAACGTTTATCACCCTTCTCGGCACGTATTAAGTTGCAGCATCAACGTTTACAGTTACCTCTTTTCCCAACAACGACGATTGGTTCTTTTCCACAAACTAAAGAAATTCGTACAGCACGAAGTGACTTTAAACAAGGCCGTATTGATAAGCAAACTTATACAGAGTTAATGCAGTCAGAAATTGATCAAGTGATAGCTTTCCAAGAAAAGATTGGTTTAGATGTATTGGTGCATGGTGAGCCAGAACGTAATGATATGGTTGAGTATTTTGCTGAACAATTAGATGGCTATCTATTTACCCGCTTTGGTTGGGTACAAAGTTATGGTTCACGTTGTGTAAAACCTGCCATTATTTATGGAGATTTATCCCGTCCTAAAGCCATGACAGTAGATTGGATAAGTTATGCTCAGGGTAAAACCAATAAAAAAATGAAAGGAATGTTAACAGGGCCTGTAACCATGCTTATGTGGTCTTTCCCCCGTGAAGATGTCACGCGTGAAATACAGGCAAAACAGCTTGCATTAGCTATTCGTGATGAGGTTTTAGATTTAGAAGCTGCTGGTATTAAGGTTATTCAAATTGATGAGGCTGCTTTTCGTGAGGGAGTACCACTTCGTCGAGCAGCATGGCAACATTATTTAGATTGGGCGGTAAATGCTTTTAAACTATGTTCTGCTGCTGTAAAAGATGAAACTCAAATACACACCCATATGTGCTACAGTGAATTTAATGATGTGATTGAATCTATTGCAGCGATGGATGCAGATGTGATTACTATTGAAACATCACGTTCGCATATGGAGTTATTAGATGCCTTTAAAGCCTTTAATTACCCAAATGAAATTGGTCCTGGTGTCTATGATATTCATTCGCCACGTATACCATCTACTGAGGAAATGGTGACGTTACTCAAAAATGCTGTAGCGTTAATTCCAGCAGAACAGTTATGGGTTAATCCTGACTGTGGATTAAAAACGCGAGCTTGGCATGAAACCGAAGCTGCATTGGTTAATATGGTTACAGCGGCTAAAGTAATGAGAGGTTAATACTAAGAAACCCCTTATATACTAAGTATAAGGGGTTTTTATAAAGGCTAATTTATTTTTTTAATTTCTATAATTCGATCACGACCACCTTCAGCTAAAAGATATTCATCTTCATTAATTTCTAGTAATTGCTGGGGTGCTTTTAAATGGCTAAGAATAACTTTTAATTTACCATCAGGTTGCAACAACATAAGGCGAGCTCTATGGGTAGAGTCTTCAGAAATCCAAAGCCCTTGGCTGTTACATTTTAAGATACTAGGCTCTTTAGTTTGCTTATAGTTTAAAACAACAGGATCAGTACCATCATCGGTTAATAATCTTACTCGATTAGCCTCTTTTTCATTGTAGTATTTTTGTCCATTAGGACAAATAGCTAAGGTTTCTGCCTCATTGAGGTTATCACGAATAACTTCTATGGTTTTAGTAATAGAGTTATAGCGCAGAATCTTACTTTGTGGACCACGGTCTTCAACAGCATATAAGTATTTTCCATCTGCAATTAAGCCTTGTACATTGGTGCCTTGAAAAAGTACATGTACGATACCATCTTTTAGCCAATTAACAGGGTACTCACCGCCTTCTTGACTAAATACAATGCCACCCGCAAATGCTGTTATTCCATCTGGTTTATTAAGATTACCAAATAGCGTGGTACGTTCACCATTGGGAGCAATACGTATAATTCTTCCTCTGCTTTTATTGAGTTCTTCTGCAACAATAAGACTACCATCAGCTTCTTTATAAATAGCACTTGCCTTTGCTATATTGGTATGTAGCACACGGTATTGCCAAGATTTATCTGCCACAACAGGGAAATAATGTTGCCATAGTAGAAAGCCACCACCAAAAACAAGGGTAAGTATGATTAATAACAATATAAGTTTAAGGGTTAAAAGCAAGAAAGATTTTGGCGAGTGTAGTGGTAAAATAGAAAACACAAATAAGCTCAACTTGATATTTATAATATTAAATAATCTTAATATTTTACGCTAAAAGTATTATTTAGTCATTTTTAAATTGTATTTTTATATATTTATAATTATTAAAGGGAATTATATTTCCCTTTAATAACATAGTGTTATAATAATTATAGTTGTTTTGCTAATACAATTATAACAGGATCAACAGGGACGTCACGTGAGCCTTGGCGATAGGTTGTTTTTACAGCAGCAATTTTATCAACAACTTCCATACCAGTAATTACTTTTGCAAAAACAGCGTAACCAAAATCACGTTTACCATGATTTAAAAAGTCATTATCTTTTACATTAATAAAAAACTGGCTTGTAGCTGAATCAACAATACCTGTACGAGCCATAGCAACAGTACCACGTTCGTTTGCTAAACCGTTATCAGCTTCATTTTTAATAGGCTCTAAGGTTGTTTTTTTAGTCATATCTTCATTAAAGCCACCACCTTGAATCATAAAGTTAGGTATCACACGATGAAAAATAGTACCATTATAAAAGCCACTATTAACATAGTTTAAAAAATTAGTTACAGTAGCAGGAGCTTGTTGCGGATATAGTTCAATTTCTATATCGCCCATATTGGTGGATAATAAAACTCTTGGGTTTGTTTCTGCGAATGCTGGTGTAGTGAGCATAAATATACAACAGAAAGAAAGTAGTAACTTTTTTAACATAATCATTATTTCCAAGGGTAGAGGGTTAAGTTTGTTATTCTAAATGAATAACAGGGTGTAATATTAATTAATTTTAGGGTTAATTGATACAAAATGACAAATGAGGCTATATGATTACTTTATCAACTTTACAGAAAATGAAGAAAGAGCAACAAAAAATTGCTATGTTAACATGCTATGAAGCAAGCTTTGCAACATTACTAGATGAGGCAGGTGTTGATATTTTGTTGATAGGTGATTCATTAGGCATGACAGTACAAGGACATTTTTCTACTTTGCCTGTTACCTTAGAGCAAATGTGTTATCACACTGAAATTGTGGCTAGGGGCACTAAAAATGCATTAGTGTTAGCCGATTTATCTTTTGGCAGTTATCAAAAAAGCAAGGAACAAGCCTTTGATTCGGCCAGTAAATTAATGGCTGCTGGCGCGCATATGGTGAAATTGGAAGGTGGCAGTTACATGGTAGAAACCACTAGGTTTTTACAAGAAAGGGGTATTCCTGTTTGTACGCATTTAGGGTTAACCCCTCAATCAGTAAATGCGTTTGGTGGTTATAAGGTGCAGGGAAAGGGAGATAGTGCTGCCAAACAATTATTAGAAGATGCAAAACAGCATGAACAAGCAGGGGCTGCAATGATTCTGATGGAGTGTATACCAGCATCATTAGCCAAAGAAGTAACAGCAGCACTCCATTGCCCAACTATAGGTATTGGTGCAGGTGTTGATTGTGATGGGCAAGTACTTGTGTTGCATGACATGATAGGGATTTATGCAGGTAAATCTCCAAAATTCTCCAAAAATTTTATGGAGGGTCAAACAAGTATTCAAGGTGCCATTTCTGCTTATGTGAAAGCAGTAAAAGATGGTACATTTCCCTCATTAGAACATTCTTTCTAAGAAGCTAACACAAGGATGTGTTTTTCTAATCCCATTGGGTAATACGCTTTATATATAGGTTATGGTATAAAACTTCGCTAGCTTTTCAGTTATATTTTGTAATATGCTAATAAGCTTGGGTTTTTTATTTGTTTTTTTGATGTAGAGAAAATAATAATGAGTAATATACTTCCGCATTATACTCCAGAAGAGCGTCGCAAAAGAATTTATGGTATAGCAGGTGCCGCCTCAGGTAATCTAGTAGAGTGGTTCGATTTTTATATTTATGCAGTGTTTGCAGTTTACTTTCAACATGCACTGACACCACCTGATATGGCAGAAACAACGAAAGCAATTTATGTTTGGGGCGTCTTTGCAGCTAGTTTCTTTATGCGTCCTATAGGTAGCTGGCTATTTGGTTGGATGGCTGATAAATATGGCCGCAAACAGTCCATGTTGGTTTCGATTAGTATGATGTGTGCAAGTTCCTTCTGTTTTGCCTTATTACCATCCTATGAACAAGTGGGTATGTTAGCGCCTGTTTTATTATTAATCGTACGTTTATTCCAAGGCTTATCAGTAGGTGGTGAATACGGTGCTGTTGCTACTTATATGAGTGAAGTGGCGTTAAGAGGGCACCGTGGTTTCTATGCTTCTTTCCAATACGTTACTTTATCAGGTGGTCAGTTATTAGCTAGCTTATTAGGTGTTGTGTTATTAGCTGTAATGACAACTGAACAGTTAGAAGCAGGTGGTTGGCGTATACCTTTTATAATTGGTGGTTTAGCAGCTATCCTATCACTTTGGATTAGACGTACTTTAGAAGAAACTACAACTGCTGAAGAGCGTGCTAAAGAAGAATCTGGTAGTTTGATTGCATTATTCCGTGATCATTGGAAATCATTTATTACTGTAGTGGGTTATACCGCTGGTGGTTCATTAGCTTTCTATACTATTACTGTTTATTCAAAAACCTATTTAACAGGTATTGGTGTGAATGGTAAGACAGTAGGCTATATTATGACTATAGCCCTATTTGTCTTTATGATCTCGCAACCCTTCTTTGGTGCTTTAGCGGATCGCATAGGACGTCGAGCGTCAATGTTATTGTTTAGCGGCTTAGGTGCTATTTGTATTTACCCCATTATGGTACTTGGTATGCAATCAATGACCAATTCACCTGTGATGATTGCTATTTTATTAATCTTAATGATGCTAATCCTTAGCTTCTATACTTCTATTGGTGGTTTAGTAAAAGCGGAAATGTTCCCAACACAGGTGCGTGCATTAGGTGTAGGTTTTTCTTATGCTATTGGTAATGCGATATTCGGCGGTTCAGCACCAGCAGTTGCTTTAAAATTTAAAGAAGCAGGTATAGAAAACGAATTCTTTATCTATGTAATTGTGATGCTAGTTATTTGTTTTGCATTTAGCTGGAGAATTCCTAAGAAACCTGAGTATTTAGAACATGATCATTAATTAATGAGAGAAATAAATAACCCCAGCAAATGCTGGGGTTATTTATTAAAGAAAGAAAAAATTAAGCAAAAGGATGACGTAAAATAATTGTTTCAACACGATCAGGGCCTGTTGAAATAATATCAATAGGTGCACCTACAAGCTCACCTAAACGCTTAATATAAGCTACTGCATTGGCAGGTAAGTCATCTAAAGATTTAGCGCCAAACGTTGATTCAGACCAACCTGCCACTTCTTCATAAACAGGCGTTAATCCTAAGTAGCTATCTGCATCGGTAGGCGCATCACATAATAAATTACCATCAGCATCTTTGTAACCTGTACAGATTTTAATACTTTCTAAACCGTCTAATACATCCAGTTTAGTTAAACAAAGACCAGAAATACTGTTAATTTCAATAGAGCGACGTAATATAACCGCATCAAACCAGCCACAACGACGAGCACGACCTGTTACTGAACCAAACTCATTGCCTCTTTCTGCTAAACGCTCACCAACATCATCAAATAACTCTGTAGGGAAAGGCCCTGAGCCAACACGTGTTGTATAGGCTTTAGTGATACCTAGAATATAGTCAAGGTACATAGGACCAAAGCCAGAGCCAGTAGCTACACCACCTGCAGTAGTATTAGAACTGGTTACATAAGGGTAAGTACCATGGTCAATATCCAGTAAAGCGCCTTGCGCGCCTTCAAACATAATATTTTGGCCTTGGCGACGTAACTCATGTAAGCGCGATGTTACGTCCATCACCATCGGTTTAATTTGTTCAGCATAAGCCATGCATTGTTCTAAAGTTTCTTGGAAATCAATAGTTTTAGCATTATAGAAGTTTTTGAGTGAGAAGTTATGGAAATCTAATAATTCACCTAATTTTGCTGCAAAACGCTCGCGGTGAAATAAATCGCCTACCCGTAAACCACGACGGGCTACTTTATCTTCATAAGCAGGGCCAATACCACGACCAGTAGTGCCAATTTTAGCAGCGCCTCTAGCCACTTCGCGAGCTTGGTCCAAGGCTACATGGTAAGGTAAAATCAGTGAACAAGCAGGGCTAACATGTAAACGCTCACGCACATTTACGCCATTATCTTCTAACTCCTTTACTTCTTTAAGGAATGCATCTGGAGCAAGCACTACACCATTACCTATCAAGCACTGTACATTGTCACGTAAGATACCAGAAGGAATAAGTCTTAAAATAGTTTTTTTACCATCAATGACTAAGGTGTGACCAGCATTATGACCACCTTGATAGCGAACAACAACAGCAGCATCTTCAGTAAGAAGGTCAACAATTTTACCTTTACCTTCATCACCCCATTGAGTACCAAGTACAACAACATTCTTACCCATGATTATTTCCCCGCAACGATTGGCTTAACTTGCCAACTATTTTCAATAAAGACTAAATACTGATCACAACCCATTTCAGTGGCTTCTGTTAATGCTTGATTTGGCAGTGCTTGAATAACTCGGTGGCCTTGTTTACGTAATTCTACAATTGTTTGACAAAGTGCAGGCTGATTTTCATAGGGTGCCCAAATGGCTTGTTTGGTATTAGTAAAATCAGCTTGCCCTAAATTAACTAGTGTTTTTAGGTCAGTTGAAAAACCTGTAGCTGGACGTGAGCGCCCAAAAGCAATACCTGCACTATCATAGCGACCACCTTGCGCAATAGATTGTCCAACATTAGGTACAAAAGCCGCGAATACGATACCTGTATGATATTGATAACCTCGTAACTCCCCTAAATCAAAGTAAAGGGTGATATGAGGGTAGCGTAAAGTAATCTGCTGAGCAATTTCAGCTAATTTATCAATAGCTTTTAATACAGAGGCAGGGGCATTGGTTAATGCTTGCTTAGCATTTGCAATAACTTCTTCACCTCCGCAAAGGGTGGTTAAGGCACAAAACATAGCAGCTTCATTTTTAGGTAAATCAGCTGTTAACTTGCGAACTTCATCAATAGCTTTGCGCTGTAAGGCATCAAATAATTGGTTTTCTAGTTCATTAGATAATTTAGAAGCTTGCGCTAGACCTCTGAAAATAGCAACATGGCCTAAATCCATATGGATATTTTCAACTTTGGCTAATGCTAGGGTTTCTAACATTAGGCTAATAATTTCGATATCGCTAGCAGTGCTTTTATCACCATATAACTCAGCACCTAATTGGATAGGGCTACGCGAGGTAGTATGCGCTCTCGGTTTAGTTAACAGAATACTGCCTGCGTAGCAAAGGCGGGCAGGCGTTTCTTCTTTTAACCAATGTGCATCAAGGCGAGTAACTTGTGGCGTAATATCACTACGAAACCCTAGTAAACGTCCAGATAATGGATCAACGGTTTTAAAGGTTTGTAAGTCAAGGTCTTGGGCGGTGCCTGTTAGCAATGCATCTATATATTCAACATGAGGGGTAATAACTAAATCATAACCCCAACATTCAAATAAATCTAAAATACGGCGACGAGCCGTTTCTATACAAGCAGCCTCATTGGGTAAAACTTCTTCTATACCATCAGGTAACAGCCAGCGATCTAGCTTAGTCATCTGTGTCCTCGGTCACTCACTCAAATGGACGTAAAAAAGCCGGGCGTTCCCGGCGAAACGTTAATAATAACATGTTTTTTATCAATTAAGGGAGTTATTGTCCTTTAATTTTATCAACAATAGCCGTTGTAGAACTATTTTCTACTAAGCCTAATACCTTCACTTCTCCACCATACTCAAGCACTATATCAGCGCCTACTACTTCATCTACAGCGTAGTCGCCACCTTTTACTAAAACATCTGGTCTAATTGCTTGTAATAGACGTTCAGGGGTGGAGTCAGCAAAACTGGTTACCCAATCAACAGCGCCTAAACCAGCCAATACAGCCATACGACGATCGACTGAATTAATAGGGCGGCCAATGCCTTTTAGTGCAGTAACAGAAACATCATCGTTGACTGCCACAATTAAACGACCACCTAAAGCGCGCGCTTGTTCTAAATAAGCCACATGGCCTGCATGGAGAATATCAAAACAGCCATTGGTGAAGACGATTTTTTCACCTTGCGCTCGTGCATCCTCTACAGCAATTAATAACTGATCTAAGCTAAGCACACCTTTGCCATTGCCTGTATCGCGTTGAATAGCGCGGCGTAATTCAGGGGCGCTAATACAGGCTGTACCTAATTTAGCGACGACAATACTGGCTGCAAGATTAGCGAGGGCTACTGCTTCAGTGAGCTCTACACCAGATGCTAAAGCGGCTGCAAGAGTGGAAATAACTGTGTCACCTGCACCTGTAACATCAAATACTTCACGTGCACGGGCAGGCAAGTGTAATTCTTGTTGATTATCACGTAACAAGGTCATACCTTGTTCGCCACGAGTGATTAATAAGCCACCTAATTCTAAATGCTCGATTAATTGTTGTGCTTTTTCAATCAGTTGGTTTTCATCAAGGCATTTACCAACAATGGCTTCAAATTCTGCTAGATTAGGTGTTAATAGGGTAGCCCCTTTATAAATAGTAAAGTCATTACCTTTAGGGTCAACTAACACAGGGATATTATGCTGTTTAGCGAGTTTTATTAATTGCTGATGATTTTTTAATGTACCTTTACCATAATCGGATAATAATAGGACTTTTACAGAAGACAAAAGTTTTTCAACTTCGCTGGCAAGTGCTTCTTTATTAATATCAAAGATTTCTTCAAAATCAACACGGATAAGCTGTTGATGGCGACTCATCACCCGTAGCTTTATAGTAGTAGGCTGTCCAGCAATACGTTGAAAATGTGTTTCTACACCAGCAGATCCTAAACTATCAGCTAATGAGTCAGCAGCTTCATCTTCACCCGTTGCACCAATTAGCCATGTTTTTGCGCCTAATGCAGCCATATTTAAGGCAACATTAGCCGCGCCACCAGCTCGATCTTCTCGCTGGTTAATTTTCACTACAGGTACGGGTGCTTCAGGAGAAATGCGAGAAGTACCACCATGCCAATAACGATCAAGCATTACATCACCTACTACTAATACAGAGGCTTGCTCAAAGTGGGGCATGGTCAGTTTCATTATTTCTCCTAACTAATATTAGATGGATAGCTTATTGAGTCATATAAAAAATAGGTGTTTATTATATAACAATTGAAAGTTAATAACGAAATTATCTAAGGCTCATTATTAAGGTATACTATTAGACCTTGAATAATCTGATGAAATTAAATTAAAAAGTGTAAATAACCAAATGCAGTTAATTAACTTAATAGATGCTTTGTTGCCCCAAACTCAGTGCACTAAATGTGGTTATCAAGGATGTAAACCCTACGCAGAAGCAATCGCTAATGGTGACGCTATTAATAAATGCCCACCAGGGGGCGAGGAAACAATCAATGCTTTGGCCGCTTTGTTAGATAAGCCAGTGATTGCTTTAGCTGAAGAGCGTTCACCTGCCCAATTAGCTTATATAAGAGAAGCTGAGTGTATTGGCTGTACTAAGTGTATTCAAGCGTGCCCAGTGGATGCCATTGTTGGCGCTGCTAAGCTTATGCATACAGTGATTGAAACTGAATGTACAGGCTGTGAACTTTGTGTTGCGCCTTGCCCTGTTGATTGTATTGATATTATTCCATTACCTAAACAATTAGTGGCCTTAACAGGTGATTCTGCACTCACAGAAGAACAGCGGGTGACAAAGCAGTTAAGAAGAGATCATGCGAGAAATCGCTTTGAATTTCATAAAGCTCGTTTAGAGAGAGAAGAACAACATAGACAGCAAGAGCGACAAGCTAGGTTGCAAAAAACTGCTGATACTCCGATTGTACAAGCTATTAATCCTAAACAATCAATTATTGAAAAAGTAAAATCACAACAAGCGACTGCCAATACCTTAACCGCTGAACAGAAGAAATTAAAAATTGAAGCTGCAATGATACAAGTGGCACTAAATAAAGCTGAAAAGCAGTTAAAACAGTACAATACCCCTGAGCTGCAACAGCAAGTGGATACATTAAAAGCTAAGTTAGTTGAAGCTCAACAACTATTTAATCATTCATTGGTTAATTAATAAGTTGTTATTAATGACCAATTTTTTTAGGTCTGGCTAACCAAGCCACAAATACAAGTGACATAAAGCCAAAGCCTAACATATAGAAATAATCGATAGTGGATAGCATATAAGCTTGATTATTTACAATATTTTCTAACAGCGCATAGTTTTCTAAAGTCTTACCGCCCATTTTTTCTAATGTTTGTTGTGTAATAGGATCATATAAGGTAATGCTTTCTGTAAGGTAGGCATGATGCTCGCTCGCTTTTCTAGTCCAAATCCACGTAGTAAGTGAAGCAGCAAAGCTGCCGCCTAATGTTCTTAAAAATGCCGCTAATCCAGAACCTTCGGCAATTTGATCTTGTTTTAGATCAGATAAGACAATAGACATTACAGGCATAAAGAACAGTGCCACACCAATTCCCATAAACAATTGCACCATGGCAATATGTTCATAGTTAACTTGGGTGTTAAAGCCTGCACGCATAAAGCAACTGCCACTAATAGCGGCAAAAGCAAAACTAGCGAGTAAACGCATATCAAAATGCTGAGCATAACGACCAAGAAAAGGAGTAAGTAATACTGGTAGTACCCCAATAGGGGCAGCGGCTAAACCTGCCCATGTGGCAGTATAACCCATTTGCGTTTGTAACCATTGTGGTAGTAATAAATTAATACCAAAGAAACCAGAATAGCCTAATACCAATAAAATACACCCAACACTAAAATTATAGTTAGTAAATAGTTTTAGATTAACAATAGGATGTTTATCGGTTAACTCCCAAATAATAAAAAAGATAATACCAACCACTGCAATAGCAGAACCAATAATAATAAAATTAGATTCAAACCAATCTAAATCATTGCCTTTGTCTAATACAACTTGCAGTGCGCCAACACCAATGACTAAAGCGATTAAGCCAATATAATCAATAGGCGAGCGTTGGGTTTCTTCAGGTTTGCTACTTAGTTGTTGGTAAGCAAAAAAAGCAGCAAACAGCCCAAAGGGTACATTAATAAAAAATATCCAAGGCCAACTGTAATTATAGGAAATCCACCCCCCTAAAATAGGGCCAGCAATAGGAGCAACAACCGTTACAATACTTAAGATAGCTAGTGCAACTCCGCGTTTAATAGGGGGATAAATGGCAAGTAATAGGGATTGGGCAATAGGATAAAGAGGGCCCGCAACTGCTCCTTGTAAACAACGAAAAATAATAAGCTCGGTCATACTGCGAGCAATACCACATAAGAATGAGGTAATCACAAATAACAACACTACCCAAATAAATAACTTAACTTCGCCTAAACGCTTTGATAACCAACCAGTAAGCGGTAGAGTAATAGCATTACAAACAGCGAAAGAGGTAATAACCCACGTTCCTTGCTCGGCACTTACGCCTAAGTTACCTGCAATAGTCGGCAAGGCTACGTTTGCAATAGTGGTGTCTAGCACCTGCATAAAACTAGCTAATGATATAGCAATAGTCGCTAAAGCCAGATTAGCAGGTTTGAAGACAGCTTGTTGAAGGCTCATGATTTATTTACTGTCACCAGCATTTTGTTCAATTATTTTATCAATAAGTTGTTTAGCTTCTGCCAATTGTTGCTGATAGATATCAGTTGATAATATCGGTTTAGTAGGAGGTTGTTGTGGTAACATAGCGCCTGATTGGTCATGTAGATCAACCTTAACGGTCATCGATAAACCAATACGTAAAGGATGTTTATCTAATTCTTTAGCGTCTAATCGTATGCGCACAGGCACTCGTTGTACGATTTTAATCCAGTTTCCTGTCGCATTTTGTGCAGGTAACAAGGCAAAAGCACTGCCAGTGCCTACTCCTAAGCTTTCCACATAGCCGTGATAAACTACATCACTATAAATATCAGCTTCTAATGTCACAGGCTGTCCAATACGCATATATTCCAATTGCGTTTCTTTAAAATTTGCATCAACCCATACTTGGTGTAGAGGAATGATAGCCATAAGTTGGCTACCTTTTTCAACGTGCTGTCCTACCTGTACACTACGCTTTGCAATAAAACCTGACACAGGGGCGGTAAGGTTACTACGTAATTGATTTAAATAAGCTTGCTCAAATTGTGTTGCTGCTGCTAATACATCAGGGTGGGTACGTAACACCGTATTATCTACAAGTACTTTATTGCTTTGTAATTGTTGTTTGATATTGATTACATTGGCTTGTGCTTCTTGTAAGGTGGTAAGGGCATGAGAGAGTTCTTCACGGGAAATAGCGCCTTGTGCAATCAATTTTTGGCGACGATTAAAATCCTCTTGGGCTTTTTGTAGACCTGCTTGGCTGCTCTTTAATTGTGCTTCAAAGCTATCTACAGTGCTGTAAAGGCTGCGTACTTTACGCACAGTGTTAGCCAAATTAGCAGCCGCTTGTTGTAGAGCAATTTCTGTGTCATTTGGATCAAGTGATACTAAGGTTTGACCCTGTTGTACAAGATCGCCATCATCAGCACCAATGCTTACTACGGTACCACTGACCAGTGGCGTTACTTGTACAATATTACCATTGACATAGGCATCATCCGTGCTTTCATACCATTGCCCATAGAGCAAGTACCATAAAATAACGAGTAATATTGCTACAACCACCACCACAGTTAATATCAATAGCCATTTTCTGCGTTGTCTGGATGGATTTAAGGGAGTCTTTTTGTGTTTTTTTTCAGTTTTTTCAACTGCTTCAGATGTTTCAGTAGTCATTGTTGTAAATCTTTAATCAATTTTGTTAAGTATAAAATCAGTAGCTTGATAACCATTAGCCAATAACATTTTCTTTAACAGGGCTTGGAGTTGTTCTACTTCATTATTGGTTAATGACAGAGTCAATTGGTTTAGTGAATCAGCTACAATTGCAGGTATTTTTTTACTGATAGCGATCCCCTGTGTTGTTAATACAATATTTATTTGTCGGCGATCTTGTTCGTCTCTTACGCGTTGTAGTAACCCTTTTTTTTCTAAACGATCAAGTAATCTTGTAACCGCTCCGTTATCTATTCGTAGAGCTTGACTTAATACAGCAGGGGTTGTCATATTTCTAAAGGCAATACATAGCAAAGCCTTGAATTGAGCAGAGGTGAGGTCATAAGCAGCAGTATATTGATCAATTATTTTATCTTTGCAATTATTGGCAAAATGTAATAATTGTCCTAAGGTACTGCCTTCAATAATGGTTTCAGGTGTAAAATACATATTTTTTTGTACAATATAGAAGATAAATAAATTTATTTGACTAGGCAATAATTGTCAAGTCAAATAAAATAGTCATTTAGTCTATAAAAATGGTATATGTAAAAATAAAGTAAAAATACTTTATTTTCGTGAGAGATAACTATAGAGTTGTCTCGTTTAGGATGACCGTAGATTGTAACAATGAATGATAAACAAGAAAATATGCAAAGCAACCAAGCAAATTCTAATAAGAAATGGATAATTATTAGTTTAATTATCATCCTTGTTATTGTTGGAGTTTCTTGGTGGGGTAAATCCACTTCTCCCACTTCCACCTCAGAAAATGATTCATCACCTTTTGGCAGGCGAGGCATGGGGATGTTCAGTAATGTGGTGCCTGTCAGGGTTGAGGCTGTTAAGGAAGATGAGTTTGCGGTTTATTTAAATGCGCTGGGTACAGTAACTGCTTATAACACTGTTAATATTGTAAGTCGTGTACAGGGTGAGCTAGTAAAAGTATTATTTACTGAAGGCCAACAGGTTAAAGAGAATGACTTGCTCGCAGTTATTGATCCAAGACCTTATGAAGCAGCGTTGCAACAAGCAAAGGGTGCTGTTCAACAAAATCAGGCTTTATTGCAAAATGCACGTTCTGAATTAACGCGTTATCAAAAATTAATTAAACAAGATTCCATTGCTAAACAAACTTATGAATCGCAAATGGCATTAGTTAATCAATATCAAGGTTCAGTATTAACCAGTCAGGCGCAATTAAAAGAAGCAGAGCTTAATTTGGAGTTCACCCAGATTAAAGCACCTATTACTGGGCGTTTAGGTTTAAGGCAAATTGATATTGGTAACTATATAAAAGTAGGTGATACCACACCTTTAGTATCCATTACCCAAACTCAACCTATTTCAACAACCTTTACTTTACCAGAGGCACAGTTGCCAGAGGTGGCTAGTCGTTTAGCAAAAGGTGAAGATTTAGTGGTAGAGGCTTGGGATAGCACCAATACGCATTTATTAGCCACAGGCTTAGTAGAGACATTAGATAATCAAATTAACACCAGCACTGGGACGATTTTGGTTAAAGCTCGTTTTACTAATGAAGATAGTATGTTATTCCCTAATCAATTTGTGAATATCAAACTGAAATTAACAACATTAGACAAGCAATTAATTATCCCTACTGATTCTGTACAATATGGTAACAAAGGCACTTTTGTGTATGTGGTAGAAGGTAATAAGGTGCATTTACGCTATATTACCATTGGTCGCAGTGATGCCGATAAAACCATTGTTGTAGAGGGTTTAAAGGTAGGGGAGAGGGTTGTTCTAGAGGGAACTGATCGACTACGTGAAGACAGTCAAGTAGAAGTGGTTAACAGTGAAGATATACTCACTACTATAGAGAATATAGAAGAGAAGCCTCAACCTTCAGAGAATGCAGAAGTAAGCGAGTAATAATAATGAATATTTCGCGCCCATTTATTCTGCGCCCTGTTGCTACCACGTTAATTATGATAGCGTTAATGCTATCAGGTATTATCGCTTATAAAATGCTGGCAGTAGCAGCTTTGCCTCAAGTAGATTATCCTACTATACGGGTGGTTACTTATTACCCTGGTGCGAGTCCTGAAGTAATGAGCAGTGCAGTAACTGCACCATTAGAAAGACAGTTTGGGCAAATGGCAGGTCTTGCACAAATGTCATCCACCAGTGCTAATGGGGTATCTATTGTTACCTTAAGATTTTCCTTAGATACTGAATTATCTGTTGCAGAGCAGGAAGTACAGTCATCTATTAACTCAGCAAATAATGATTTGCCTAGTAATTTACCTGCACCACCAGTCTATAATAAAGTAAACCCAGCTGATACACCTATTTTAACCCTTGCGATTACCTCAGACACCTTGCCATTGCCCACTGTGCGGGATTTAGTCGATACTCGTATGGCGCAAAAAATAGCACAAATTTCTGGGGTGGGTTTGGTTAGTATTGCAGGCGGACAAAAACCAGCTGTTCGTGTGAAAGTAGATCCACAAAAATTAGCTGCTTATGGGTTGGGTATGGATGATGTAAGAAATCTAATCACCAGTGCTAATATTAATCAGCCCAAAGGTACCTTAGATGGTCCTACACGCCAGTCAATGATCGATGCCAATGATCAATTAGCCTCAGCCAAAGCTTATCAAGAATTGATTTTGGGTTATCAAGATGGCGCAGTATTAAGATTAGGTGATGTGGCCACTATTAGCCATGGCCGAGAAGATGACCGCTTAGCAGCATGGGCAGATCAAAAAGAGGCCATTTTATTAAATATCCAACGGCAACCTGAAGCCAATGTTATCAATGTGGTAGATAATATTAAGTCAGTATTACCTCAATTAACAGCTACTATGCCTACTGGGGTAGATGTTAAAGAGTTAACCGATCGCACCATTACTATTCGCGCTTCCATTACTGGTGTACAGCATGAAATGCTGATGGCTATTATGCTGGTAGTATTAGTAACCTTTTTGTTTTTACGTAATGTATCAGCCACTATTATTCCTTCAATAGCTGTACCCTTGTCTATTGTTGGCACCTTTGGGGTGATGTATCTTGCAGGTTTCTCAGTCAATAATCTTACATTAATGGCATTAACTATTGCTACAGGCTTTGTGGTAGATGATGCTATTGTGATGTTGGAGAATATTGCTAGGCATCTAGAAGAGGGAGAAAAACCGTTAGAGGCTGCATTAAAAGGTTCTAGAGAAATTGGTTTTACATTAGTTTCTTTAACCTTCTCACTGATTGCCGTATTGATTCCGCTATTATTTATGGCTGATGTGGTAGGGCGTTTATTTAGAGAATTTGCTATTACCTTAGCGGTAGCTATTTTAATATCATTAGTGGTGTCTTTGACATTAACGCCTATGATGTGCGCTAAGTTATTAAGGCATATCCCAGAAGAAAAACAAGGCAAGTTTTATCAAAAAAGCGGTGCAGCGATAGATTGGTTAATTAAGCACTATGCTACAGGCTTAACTTTTGTATTACGCCATCAAACAGCCACTTTATTAGTGGCTATAGCTACCTTTGTGTTTACTGTATTGCTTTATTTAGTTATTCCAAAGGGCTTTTTCCCAGTACAAGATACAGGTGTTATTCAAGGTATTTCAGAAGCACCACAAAATATTTCTTTTAAAGCGATGGCTGAAAGGCAACAACGCTTAGTGGATGTAATTTTAAAAAATCCTAATGTGGTTAGTTTATCTTCTTATATTGGGGTGGATGGTGATAATACTTCATTAAACAGTGGTCGTATTTTAATTAACCTTAAAAATCATGGTGAACGGAGTGTTACAGCGACTGAAATTATTGGCGAGTTACAGCCAGAGTTAAATAAGGTAACGGGTATTCGTCTTTATATGCAACCTATTCAGGATTTGAGTATTGAAGATAAGGTCAGCCGTACTCAGTATCAATTTACATTAAATTCACCAGATGAAGTTTTATTAAGAGAATGGACACCTATTCTCGTAGATACCTTAAATCAGCAACCAGAATTGGTGGATGTGAACAGTGATTTACAGGATCAAGGGTTACAGATTTATTTAAATATTGATCGTGATATGGCTAGTCGTTTAGGGCTTAAGGTGTCCGACATAGTTGATACACTTTATGATGCATATGGGCAACGACAAATATCTACTATTTTTACCCAAGCCAATCAATATCGTATTGTATTAGAGGCGAATAATTCCAATACAGAAGGGATTGATGCATTAAAGAATCTACATGTAGTTACTGCAAATGGGGATAAAGTACCATTAACCAATTTAGTAAAAATGGAATCACGCCCTGCGTCATTGGTAATCAATCATATTGGTCAATTTCCAGCGGTTACTTTATCGTTTAACTTAGCCAGTGGTGTTTCTATTGGTGAGGCGGTAGATATCATTAATAAAGTAAAGGCAGATATTGCCTTACCTGACTCTGTAGAAATGAAATTTCAAGGGGTTGCTGAGGCTTTCCAAGCTTCATTATCTAGCACTTTATTCCTGATTTTAGCTGCTATCATAACCATGTATATAGTATTAGGGGTATTATATGAAAGTTATATTCACCCAATTACTATTCTATCAACTTTACCTTCAGCGGCGGTAGGTGCTTTGTTAGCATTGCTAATGAGTGGTAATGAGTTAGGGTTAATTGCCATTATTGGTATTATTCTTTTGATTGGTATTGTAAAGAAGAATGCCATTATGATGATTGACTTTGCATTAGAGGCAGAACGTCATCAAGGTTTAACCGCAGAGCAGGCTATATACCAAGCAGCATTATTGAGATTTAGACCTATTTTAATGACTACGCTTGCAGCGTTATTTGGGGCAGTTCCTTTAATGTTAGCAACAGGTTCAGGGGCAGAGTTACGACAACCATTAGGTTATTCAATGGTAGGTGGTTTGTTATTAAGCCAATTGCTAACTTTATTCACTACTCCTGTTATTTACCTATTCTTTGATAGATTGTCACTTAATACCCATCCTAAGCAATACAGTGAAGCTGAGGAAGTATAAGCATGAATTTATCAGCTCCCTTTATTTTTAGATCAGTTGCTACCATGCTATGTAATGTAGCCATACTGCTCCTGGGGATATTATGCTTTAAATTATTACCTGTTGCGCCATTGCCAGAAATGGATTTTCCAGTAATTACAGTAAGTGCCAGTTTGCCAGGTGCTAGCCCTGAAGTGATGGCCTCTACAGTGGCTACTCCTTTAGAGCGAGCTTTTGGTAGTATTTCTGGGGTACAACAAATGAACTCTAGCAGTGGGCAGGGTTCTATGCGGATTATGCTTGTATTTGATTTAAAGCGTAATATTAATGATGCCGCAAGGGATGTTCAAGCTGCCATTAATGCCGCACGTGATTTATTGCCAAGTGGTATGCCTAATAATCCTACGTATCGTAAGATTAACCCTTCGCAAGCCCCTATTTTACTAGTGACCTTAACATCTGATATTTTAAGTAAAGGGCAATTATATGATGTGGCTTCCACTGTAGTGGCGCAAAAAATATCACAAGTCTCAGGTGTGGGTGATGTACAAGTAGGGGGAAGTTCATTGCCTGCAGTAAGGGTAGAGTTAGAGCCTAAATTATTAGCACATTATAATGTTTCTTTATCTGAAGTAAGACAAGCGATTGCCAATTCAAACTTAAGAAAACCTAAAGGCTTTGTAGAAAACGACCGATATCAATGGCAAATTACAGCGAATGACCAATTAACCAAAGCCGAACAATATAAACCTATTGTAATACGTTATGATAACGGTGCAGCCATCCGTTTACAAGATGTGGCAAAGGTTTATGATGCGGTAGAAAATAGGTATAACGCTGGTTACTATAATAATGAAGATGCCATCATCTTAATTATTAATAAAGAATCAGGGGCTAATGTTATTGAGACCATTAAAGGGATCAAAGATACCTTGCCTTTGTTGAAGGCTGTTATTCCATCCAGTGTTGAATTAAATATAACCATGGATCGTTCAGCAGGTATTCAAGCGACACTCACTGAAGCAGAAAACACCCTTATTATTGCAGTTTTTTTGGTTATTCTAGTTGTATTATTATTTTTAGGGCATTGGCGTGCAGCGCTTATTCCTGCTTTAGCGGTACCTGTATCCATTATTGGTACATTTACAGTGATGTATTTATTGGGATTCTCGTTAAACAATCTATCATTAATGGCTTTGATCGTGGCGGCAGGTTTGGTGGTTGACGATGCTATTGTGGTACTGGAAAATATTGCACGTTATATTGATGAAGGAATGAGTCCTTTAGAGGCTGCATTACGAGGCACTAAAGAGGTCGGTTTTACTTTAATATCGATGAATGCATCACTGGTTGCTGTGTTTTTGGCGTTACTCTTTGCTGGTGGTTTACTGTCGCAATTATTTAAAGAGTTTGCTATTACATTATCAGTTACCATTCTGGTTTCATTGCTTGTTTCGCTTACGCTAACCCCCATGTTATGTGCAAGATGGCTAAAGAAACATGACTTAGACAAGAAACCAAGCCGCTGGCAACAGGGGTTTAATAATTTCTTTGCTAAAGTAACAGGTTATTATCGTGTTAGCTTAGGTTGGGCTTTAAGGCATTCTAGGTTAATGTTAATGATTTTATTTATTACTATTGGTATTAATGTCTACTTATATATAGCCATTTCTAAAACCTTATTGCCTGAGCAAGATACTGCGGTCTTGTGGGGATTTATTCGAGGTGACAACGCTATGTCATTTCAAATTATGCAGCCTAAGGTGGACGAGTTGCGTAAGTATGTATTAAGTGATCCAGCAGTGGTGAATGTGGCTGGTTTTATTGGTGGTGGTAATAGTGTTAATAACTCGATGATGGTGGTACGTTTAAAACCAAAGAGTGACCGTAAGGAAAGCGCGCAAGATATTATTAACAGATTACGTGACAATGCACCGAAAGTAGCAGGCGCTAGAATGTTCTTAATGGCTGCTCAGGATATTCAGTTAAATATGCGCCAAAACCAAAGTTCTGATACTGAATACCAATTGCTAGGTGACGATCTTGATCTATTGAGAAAATGGACAATTAAAGTGGCAGACGCTTTTCGAGAAATTCCACAGATTACCAATGTGGATGCTGATGATAATGGTGGGGCGCAGCAAATCTCTTTAACCATCGATCGTGAAATGGCTAAGCGTCTAGGCATAGATATGAGTGAAGTGATGGATGTATTAAATAACTCATTTAGTCAAAGACAAATTTCCACTATTTTTAATAGCCTTAACCAATACCGTGTGGTGATGGAAGTAAATCCTAAATATGCTCAATATCCCGATATGCTTAAGGATTTACAAGTGATTACTAAGGATGGTAAGCGCGTGCCGCTTTCAGCCTTTACCCATTATGATTACAGTTTGCAAAAAGATCGTGTACAGCATGAGGGGCAATTTGCTTCTTCTTATATCTCTTTTGATATAGCAACGGGTGTTAATTTAGATGAAGCTGTTAAAGCAATCGATAGAACCATTGCTTTGTTAAATATTCCAAAAGAAATTCAGGCAAAAATGGGTGGCACAGGTAGTGCTTTTCAATCCACAATGACAGGACAGCCGTTAATGATTCTTATGGCACTGGTAATTGTCTATATTGTATTAGGTATTCTTTATGAGAGTTATATTCATCCTTTAACAATTCTTTCAACATTACCCTCTGCAGGTGTAGGTGCGTTGTTGGCATTAATGATGTTAAATACCCCTTTTAGTCTAATCTCGTTATTAGGATTATTTTTATTAATTGGTATTGTTAAGAAAAATGCTATTTTAATGATTGACCTCGCTTTACAGTTTGAGCGGGAGCAAGGCATGGATTCGCGAACCTCTATTCAAGAGGCTAGTATTCTTAGGTTTAGACCTATTTTAATGACAACTATGGCTGCTATCTTAGGAGCTGTGCCCCTAATGCTTGGTGGTGCTGAGGGTTCGGAGATGCGTCAGCCATTAGGTATTACTATTGTGGGTGGTTTAATTTTGAGTCAATTATTAACTTTATATACCACACCTGTAGTTTATTTATATTTTGACAGCTTAAGTAATTGGTGGCGTCGTCGTCATCCTCAGAAAAATGCTCATGATGTCTCAGGAGAAACAGCATGAACTCAAGATTTTATCTAAAAACTTTATCACTTGTGTTGATAGGTGTATTGACTGGTTGCGCTATTGGCCCTGATTATCAACGACCAACTACAGCACAAGCAGTGGACTTTAAACAGGTAGAAGGGTGGAAGTTGGCTACCCCTGCCGATACCACATTGCCTGAAAGTTGGTGGACCTTATATAACGATGCTGAGTTAAATCAGCTTCAACAAAAATTACTGCTATCCAACCAAAATTTAGCCCAGTACGAAGCTCGTTATCGACAAGCTATTGCTTTAGTGAAAGGGGCTAGAGCAGCCTATTTCCCTACAGTTTCTGCTAATGTTAATTCCACAAGAGCACAGCAGGGTAGAGCTAACACAGTAACTGATCGCTATGACTTAGGCCCTTCTGCCTCTTGGGAACTCGATATTTGGGGTAAGATTCGTCGTCAAGTTGAGTCTGCCAAGGCAGATGCACAAGGTAGCCAAGCAGATCTAGCAGCAGCTAAGTTGAGTTTACAATCTGAATTAGCACAAACTTATTTTCAGCTTAGAATTATGGATATCCATCAACAGTTATTGGATCATACCGTAGAAGCATATAGAAGATCTCTCACATTAACAGAAAATCAATATAATGCAGGAATGGTTGTTAAGTCTGATATGACACAGGCTAGAACACAGCTTAAAAATACCGAAGCACAAGCTATTGATATAAAGTATCAACGCGCACAATTAGAACATGCAATTGCTGTATTAATTGGTGAAGCACCTGCTAATTTTAGTATTAAACCAACCTATCAAGTTCCAGCATTACCTGTTATTCCTAAGGTTTTACCCTCTCAATTATTAGAACGTAGGCCAGATATTGCTTCAGCTGAACAACAGGTTATTTCTGCCAATGCTCAAATCGGTGTAGCTAAAGCTGCATGGTTTCCAGATTTAACCTTATCAGCCAGTGCAGGATATGCCAGTAATAGCTTTAGTCATTGGATTAATAGCCCAAATCGTTATTGGTCATTAGGGCCACAGTTTGCTATGACATTATTTGATGGTGGTTTAATTCGTTCTCGCTATGAGCAAGCGGAAGCTGCTTATGATGAGAAAGTAGCAAACTATCGTCAAACAGTATTAAATAGTTTTAGAGAAGTAGAAGATTATCTTGTACAACTCTATATTATGGAACAAGAATCTGTTGTGCAAAAAGAAGCAACAGATTCAGCAAAAGAGTCACTACAGCTAATTACTAACCAATATGAAGCAGGTATGATCGATTACCTTAATGTGGCATCTGCCCAGTATTCAGCATTGAATACGGAAAGAACAGGTATTACTTTATTGGGTAATCAACTGACCGCCAGTGTTCAATTAATTGCTGCTATTGGTGGTGGATGGACGACTAAAGATTTAACTAAGGAATAAGAATAATGATAGTACCTAATTATTGGGCAGAAGCTATTGTTAAATACAATCAAGGTGGCCGCAGAGTCACCATTAAACGTTTTGGCTGGTCTGATATTAGCCAAGAAGATGCACAAAAGGAAGCACAAAGTCGTGCTGATGAGGCTTTAAATGCTTGGCTAGAAGGTAAACTAATTACCCTACATGAGAAAAAAATAAACTATAACGGTGCGGATGGGCTACCCATTAGAGAACAGGTGATTAGTCGGCATAACGATGTTGTCATTACTAGAAATAGTTATGGTGCATTATGTTTGAATACGCCTGATGTAATGTTTGCAGATATTGATTTTGAAGAAAATTTTTTAATACAGGGTAATTGTTTATCACCCATTTTATATTTTATTTTTGTAATAGCTTTTATAGTTAGTCTAATAAAAGGACATTATGAAGCAGCAGCGTTATTTGCTGGATTATGCTGTTTGCTCTTTCTAGTGAACAAAATAAGAAAAAAAGTAGCCAAGCCTATTGAAGATAAAAAGACTAAAATCATTGATAACTATTTAAAAAAGATAGAGTTATTTTTAGAAAAATATCCGAAATGGGGGATCAGGGTTTATGAAACACCTGCTGGATTACGTTTATTAATTACCCATAGAACGATGTTGCCTGATGATTCAGAAGTAAGCTTATTTTTTAAATTAATGAAAGTTGACCCTGTCTATGCAAGAATGTGTAAAAATCAACAATGTTTTAGGGCAAGAGTAAGTGCTAAACCTTGGCGAATTGATATGAATTCACATATCAAGCCACGTCCAGGCGTTTGGCCTGTTAAGGAACAATATATGGCTACCCGTGAAGATTGGGTAGCACAATATAATAAGAAAGCTGAAAATTTTGCAGCCTGTCGTTTCATTAAAAGTATAGGAAACGCTACAGTAGATAATAAAGTTGCTGAAATTATTACATTACATGATGAGTTAAGTAAGGCCAATACAGATTTAGCCATTGCTTAATATTTTTATCAGCCTAATGTCTATTACAATTTAAATCGAAATCTTTTAGGATAGATTCTTAAATAAAATAAAGGAGATAATAATGAAAACTACTTTAACACTTATTACTGGTGGATTATTAGCGTTGCAAGTTCATGCTGCTAGTATCGAAGTACCTATGCATGTGGCAACGGAAAAAGGGGTAGGTGACTCCATTGGTACTGTTACCATCACTGAAACAGAGTATGGTTTATTATTTACACCTAATTTAAAAGGGCTTGAGCCAGCAGGTATGCGTGGTTTTCATATCCATGAAAAAGCTAGTTGTGAACCTGCTGAAAAAGATGGCAAAATGCAAGCTGCTTTAGCAGCAGGTGGGCATTTTGATCCTACTAAAACAGATAAACATTTAGGCCCATATGATAAAGACGGGCATTTAGGTGATATACCACCGCTTTATATAGCCCAAGATGGTACAGCTACTTATCCAGTGTTAGCACCACGTATTAAAAAGCTAGATGAGATTAAAAATACGGCAATAATGGTTCATGCAGGTGGTGATAACAATAGTGATCATCCAATGCCTTTAGGTGGCGGTGGCGCACGTTTTGCTTGTGGTATTATTAAATAATAGCTGTTGTTTTAATAACGGTTGTTTAGAAAAGGATGATTATCATAAATCATCCTTTTTTTTCTAATAGTTTATACAACAGTGATCTAATGTCTTTATACAGTTACATGGCTTATAATATGCCCCACATATTATTCACTTCTAGGTACTATTTTAATTATCATGGAACGACGTACGCGTATTACTGTACTGCTTGATAAGGTTACTTTTGAAGATAATGCACTGCGTAAATTAGGCTATATCATGGCCTTTATCGCTGGCGCAGTAAATGCAGGTGGTTTTTTTGCTATTGGTTATTACACTTCCCATGTAACAGGTGAAGTGTCTGCTATGGCAGATCATCTGGTATTAGGCGATATTCAGATAGTTATTTTATTTTTTTGCATGTTACTCTGCTTTATTGGTGGAGCTATGCATTCAACATGGTTAATTATTTGGGCAAGACGTAGCCGTTTTCGTAGTGGTTATGGTATTTCTATGTGTGTGGAGTCATTTATCCTTTTACTCTTTGGTATACTAGGAATGACACTAGGTACACAATGGGAATTTTTATTTTTTTCGCCTACCATTATGTTGTTGTGTTTTATCATGGGTATGCATAACACAGTTATTACCATCTTTTCTAACGGTTTATTGCGCAGTACCCATATGACGGGAATTGCTACTGATATTGGTATTGAACTGTCAAAAGCCATATACTTTCATAAAAACCCACTTAAAAAAGTCGCAGCCATTAAAACTAATAGAAGTAAATTAATATTATTTATTGGGATTTTATTCTATTTCTTTATCGGAGGAATTATTGGGGCTTTAGGTTTTAGGCACCTTGGATTTCAATTTGTTTTGCCTCTAGCTATTTTATTATTTGTTTGGGGTGCTCGATCTGTCTATTATGACTTAAGGGCACGTACACGTTTAAGGAATTATAAAAGAGGTAATTTAGAAACAGCAAAGCCCAAATAATATTGAGCTATGCCGTGAATTATTTTTTAAAAGAATCTTTACGAATAGCAATATAAACCATAATAAAGCTTACACCTTGCATTAACAGATCAACACCTATCATAATACCAAAAATTGTACCACTGACAGGCCATGCAGCAATAATAATGATACCGAATAAGATATTTAAAAAGCCTGTAAGATAGAGCCACTGGCTACCAACCATCTTACGTAGTTTATAACTATAAAATAAACGGCTAATACCAAATGCTATTAATAATATGGCTAACAGTAAAGCAAGGTAAAGTGCAGACTCCATAGGAATGATAAGTAAGCAAATACCTGCTACTAGGTAGATTACAGACCATAATATAGAAAGTATAAAAACAGTGGTTGTTTGTTTAGCATAAAAGCTATGAAATAATTGGATCAGACCCGTTGCAATTAAAAAGCCACCTAAGAAATACATGGCTACAATAGTGGTAATAAAACTATAAGTTAATGCAAACAAACCACCTACGACTAACAGTATCCCTAAAATAAGGAACCAAATACGATTCATTTGTAGCTTTTGTATTAGCTCTGGGTATTGGTTGTCATTCAACATAATAAGAATCCTTTTAAGATTATTTATATCTTAGAGAGAAAAGTTCACTAGATAGTTCTTCAATTGCTTGCAAATACTATGTCTAAATATTAAGTAGGAGTATATGTACAAATTATTACATTGCCTGTATGGTAAAAATTAAACTTTTTATCCCATTGTTAAGTCTTATAAGCATATTTGCCTCTAAGAAATTGTATTGTTATGTTAAAACGTATTGTGCTGTTATCTCTATTATGCATTAGTTCAATCAGTCTAGTAATCGCTGAAGAACAACCGCTATATGATTTTTTACAAGCTTCTAATAAAGTAACTTTATTTACGCAGGGTGTAACTTTACCCAATGATGGAGTGGAACATAACCAACAGAATGAAGTATTAAAGAGAATCACCTTTGCTAATGATATTGATGAACCATCCATTGCCATACACTTTAAGCAAGCAACTAATCTAATCAATCAAAAAGCACTAAGCTTACGTATTCAAAATGCCATGGACTGGGATTTAAGATTATATGTGGATATTAAAGATACTTCCCAAACAACATTACTGCGAGCGACAATCGCACTACCTGCTGGCCCTGCTCAAAACTTACTTATTCCGCTTAAACAAACCTCTGGACGAGTATGGGGAATGCGAGAGGGTTTATCTTCACCATGGCAAAAAGATAATACACGTTATTTGCTACCTATGAGTGTGGTAGGTAAATTAGATACTAGTAAAATAGCTAGTATTACCCTATCAATGGCAAAACCAGCTATCCCACAAAGTATCTTAATAAGTAATATTAAGGCTATTGATAGTGATGCAGAGTATATGGCCTATCATCATTTGCTAGATAAATATGGTCAAAATAATACAGTTAATTGGCCAGATAAAATAACCAGTGATAAGCAATTACAGCAAGTGGCTCAAGCTGAACAAGCTCAATTAGAAGACTGGTTAAGTCATCAATTAATACAAGATAAATTTGGTGGTTTAGATGCTAAACCCCAATTTAAAGCCACTGGCTATTTTCGAACAGAAAAACATAACGGTAGATGGTATTTGGTTTCACCAGAAGGGCATGCATTTATTTCTTTGGGTATTAATACAGTAGTACCAGATCAAAGCCAAACCTATATAACAGGGCGTGAATTTATGTTTGCTTCATTACCTGAACAAAATAAGCCATTGGCTAATTATTATGGCCATGCTGATACTAACAGTGGTAATGCTGCACAAGGCGGTAGAGGAATAGATAAGGGGCAATGGTATGACTTTTACCAAGCCAATATGTATCGGGTACATGGTAAGGATGTAGTAAAAAACTGGCGTGAGCGTACCATAAATCGTTTTAAAGCATGGGGATTTAATACCATTGGTAATTGGAGTGATAAACAGCTAATTGCAGAAAAACGTTTACCCTATACCATGCCTATTTTAATTAAGGGGGATTATGCCAGTGTGCCATCGGGCATGGACTGGTGGGGATTTATGCCTGATACCTTTGACCCGAAGTTTACTGAAGCGGTGGAAAGAGCAGTGAAGTTAGCCACTAAAAATAGAGTAAATGATCCGTGGTTAGTGGGATATTTTGCAGATAATGAATTATCATGGGGTGGGCTAGATAACATACCTGCAGCTCACTATGCTCTAGCCATTAATTCATTAAGTAGAAATGCTGAAAGCCCAGCAAAGCAGGCATTTATAAAACAACTAAAAAATAAATATAAAGATATTGATAAGCTAGCAAATGCTTGGGGAGTAGCTATAAACGCATGGCAGGATATTGAGCAACAGGGTTATAGAGCACCTTTACCAACTGCTAAATACCCAGCAATTAGTGAAGATTATAGTATTTTCTTAACCAACTATGCAGATAATTATTTCAAAACAGTAAAAGAGATGATTTATAAATATGATCCTAACCATTTATTTTTAGGTAATCGATTTGCTGTTAAATTACCTGAAGTAATAACTTCTTGCGCTAAATACTGTGATGTAATTAGTTTTAATACTTATACGCTGTTAGCAAGTCAGGGGTATGACACGGAATTAGTAGCCAGTTTAGACAGGCCGATAATGATTAGTGAATTTACTTTTGGTTCTAAAACGACTGGCGCTTTATGGTCTGGTCCTGTAGCTGTTGCCGATGATAAAGTACGTGCTGATAGTTATCAGCAGTTTGTTAAAAATGCTTTTGAAGACCCTCATATGGTTGGGGTACATTGGTTCCAATATATAGATCAGCCTCTTACAGGGCGCTTGCTAGATGGTGAAAACGGCAATATGGGGTTGGTTGCTATTACAGATGTGCCTTTTCATCAGTTTATTAAGCAAGTAAGGCAAGCTAATTTAGCTGTTGCAGCGTGGATATTAAATAAATTGTAAACTAATAGCTTAATTTTTAGTCATTAGTCTGTACAATAGCAGTAGTTTTTGTATGGAAATAGTAATGATGTCAAACAAGCGTATTTATTTTGAAACCAATGTAGTAGAAGTTAAACCAGATGAAACGGTATTAGATGGTTTTGTTCGTAGTGGCGTTTCAATTCCTTTTTCGTGTCGTGGTGGTTCTTGTCAAACCTGTGCTGTACGTTGTTTAGAGGGTGATATTCCCGCTGATGCACAACTTGGTTTATCAGACTATCAAAAAGAAAAGGGTTATATATTAACTTGTCGTTGTATTCCAACTACAGATATGACCATTGCCCCATTAAGCCCTGATGATGTTATCACTGATGCCTTCTTAATGGCTGTAGAGCAACCGACAGCGGCACATCCTAAATATCGTTTTACAATCGAATTGGGAAGAAGCCGCAAGTTTGAAATAGGCGATACCTTTAAAATCATCGATGGTACAAACGATGAACCAGTTGTTAAAGTGGTAGCAACTGATGGCGACTGGGTGCTTACTGTTGAACTATTAGCTGATACAGCCCCTGCAACACTCACTTGGTTACAAGGTGAATTACAACCTGATACGATGATTCAAATTCGTGGCCCCTACTCACAACAAATACCGATGTGGTTAACGGAAGAAAAACCAGATCCAGAACCGAATTTAGAGGTGTGGCATCAGTTAGATGATGGTGCAAAGGTAAGAACGGTATTAATCGATTTTTATGATCGCGTGTATGAAGATGAACGGTTAGCCCCTTTTTTTGCTAATGTGAGCAAAACACGCCTAGTTGAAAAACAATTTTCTTTTATGAAATACTTGTTCACCCGTGAACATGTTCATTTTGGCCAACGTCCTCGTAATTTACATCATTGGATGGTGATTTCTGATGATTTAATGGATCATCGTCGTACTATTTTAGATGATACCTTTAAAGATCATGGTTTAACCGATGAGCAACGCCATGTGTGGCACCAGTATGAGGAAAAATTCCGTCAAGATGTGGTAAAAGATAAGCCTTGGCCGATTAAAGTGGGTGATGAGTTTATTGACTTAGAAGCATTTGATAAAGAAGTGTTATCTTGTGCTACAGTATGCGACCACTGTGGTGAACCAGTCGATGAGGGTACAGAGGTAATCTACCATCGTCGCACAGGTAAAATTAGTTGCCCTAGTTGTAGTAAATAAATTTAATTTGATATTGTGGAAAAAATTAATGAATAATTATTTAGAAACCCTGTATCCAGATTATGGTCAACGTTTTAGTGTTGATGAAATGTTATTTGAAACACAAACAGACCATCAAAAATTAGTTATTTTTCGTAACGGGAAAATGGGTACAGTAATGGCCTTAGATGGTGTTATTCAAACCACTGAGGCAGATGAGTTTATTTATCATGAAATGATGGCACATCTTCCCATTATGGCGCATGGTAATATAAAAAGTGTATTAATTATTGGTGGCGGTGACGGTGGAATGTTACGTGAGGTTTGTCGCCATGCAACCATAGAAAAAATTACTATGGTAGAGATTGATAGAGGAGTTATTGATCTTTGTACTCAATATTTACCTAATCACTCGGCAGGTGCTTATCAAGATCCTCGATTAGAACTTGTGATTGGCGATGGTATGGAGTTTGTAGCTAATACATCACAACGCTATGATGTAATTATTTCAGATTCTACTGACCCTATTGGCCCTGCTGAAGTGTTATTTACGGAAAATTTTTATCAAGCATGTCATCGCTGTTTAACGGAAAGAGGGGTATTAGTTACTCAAAATGGTACACCTTTTATGCAGTTGGACGAGGTAAAGAGTACAGCAAATAAAATGCAAGGTTTGTTCGCAGATTGGCATTTTTATCGTGCCGCAGTACCTACTTATATTGGTGGCGATATGACTTTTGCTTGGGGAAGTAAGGATAAAGGATTACGTTATACTTCTCTTGAGGAATTAAAGGCTCGTTTTGCTAAAGCTAATATTAAAACGCGTTATTATAATCCTGCTGTACATTATGCAGCATTTGCTTTACCACAATATGTATTAGAAGCGATTGGTAAACAAAATAATGATTAAAAAATTATCCCCTTAGTTTTCGCTAAGGGGATAAAATTATTATTTATATTTGATGCCTGAGTTCATTTCAGAGCGTTTATAGTCTGGTAAGCACCATACTTCACCCCAATCAAAAAACTCTTTTTCGTCTTTAAAAGGGCGTCCTAACTGAATTCTGTATTCAATTAAAGCAAGTAATACAGCTTCATCAACCGTTGCATTCGATGACCAACCTGCTGCTGAACGATCTGAGTGAGCTGGAACGATAGTGATTTTTACTTCAGTTAAAATACCATTATCAATATATAAACCTAGTGTACAAGGGCATTCACTAAATTCTATATCCTCAAAAAACATCCATTCAGTGCCATTTTTATAATCAATATTAGAACGATAAAGAGGCGTTAAAACAGTACCTATTTCCTCTCTAGTCGTACCTTTTTTAAGTATTATAGGGTAGTTCTTTATTGTTACTGATCCATCTTGTTTATTAATCTGTAAAGTATTTTTGTTCATCATAACTAACTTACCTGTTTTATCCATAAAGATGTAACATATTATAACAAGTGTAATATAACAATACCTTGTGTTTTGTCATTATTTTTCAGCTATTTTTCCCTAATCATAGTTATTAATAATAATTGATATTGATTATTTATCTTAATATACTGTTCAGCATTTATTAACCAAGTAACACGACATGTTAAGAGTAAGCTCACTATGAAAAAGAAAGCATTGTTGTTGTATTCAACCATTGATGGTCAGACATTTGCAATCATCTCTAAAATAGTTTTACGCATGACGGAAGAAGCTGAAGATATCGAACATGAAGTTTATGATTTATGGAAAATGCCAGAATTAGATTTGAATGAGTACTCTACTATCCTAATGGGAGCAGCCATTCGCTATAATAAATTTGATAAACCTTTCTTAAATTTTATTAAAAAGAATTATAAAGCGTTAAATGAGAAAAATTCGGCTTTCTTTTGTGTTAATTTAACAGCAAGAAAGCCAGGAAAAGACACACCAGAAACGAATGGTTATGCCCGTAGATTTTTAGCAAAAACGCCATGGAAACCCAATTTAAAAGCTGTTTTTGCAGGCTCTCTACGTTATCCACGCTATAGTTGGTATGATAAGATTTTAATCAAGTTTATTATGTGGATGGATGGTGAAAAACAAGATTTAAGTAAAGAGTATAATTATACTAATTGGCAAAAAGTGGATGAGTTTGCGCAACAGTTTATCGCTTTAGCACGTAAATAGTAATATTGATACTGAATAAAAGGTTCAATTATTTGAACCTTTTGTTGTTTTAGTTATTAACTTTATGTTTTAAGGATAATTTAATGACAGAAAAGCCAGTTGTTGCTGCCTTTGATTTTGATGTTACTATTACTAAAAAAGACACCTTTGTTCCCTTTCTTTATTGGGCTTTTGGTAAAGTAAAGGTTTATAAAGCATTTATTAAATTACTACCTGAAGCTGTTAAGGTAGTATTAAAAATATCTAATAGAGATTCTTTTAAAGAAAAAATAGTGGCAGAGTTATTTACAGGACAATCTGTTAAGCATTTGAAAGTACTGGGGGCAGGCTATGCCAGTTCTTTTACCCCTTTAATCAGACCCAAGGCACTTAAACGTATTAAATGGCATAAAGAACAAGGACACCGCCTAGTAATGGTAAGTGCTTCGTTAAACCTCTATTTAGAAAAAGCAGCAAAAGATTTAGGCTTTGATGATTTACTCTGTACCACACTAAAAGAACAAGACGATATATTTACAGGTAAATTGCAGGGTGCGAACTGTCGTTGCCAAGAGAAAGTTAATCGCTTGCAGGGATTATTGGGTGATTTATCACTCTATGAACTTTATGCGTATGGTGATTCTGCGGGTGATGAGCAGATGTTAGAGGTTGCTAACCATGCTAATTTTCGTGCTCTTGAGTAAGTAATATATCAGCTATAGTGTTACAGATATTATTAAAAATAAATGCTTTGAACTGATATTATCGTTTATTTGTGATTATTGATGAAAATAGAGCCTTAGAGAATAAGGCTCTATTGTTACTTGTTGTTAATCGTTCTTGTCGGTATTTTTACCTTCAAGACGTGATTCATACCATAGCGCATTGACAACAGCGAGTAATACAGCGAAGCCAACACCTAAAAACCAAGCAAAATACCACATAATGCTTCTCCTTAATATAAAGTCTTGTCGTTTGCTTCGATATATTCAGCATTTAATTTACCACGCATAACATAGTAAGACCATGCTGTATAACCTAAAACCATAGGTACGAAAATAAGTACTACGATTAGCATCACGATTAAGGTGTAATAGCTTGATGAACCATCCCATAAAGTAATACTCATGCTAGGATTAACTGTAGATGGTAGTACAAATGGGAATAGTGCAACAGCAGCTGTTAAAATGGTACAGGCAATAGCTAATGATGAGGTTACAAAAGCTAATAAAGTGCGTTTAATTGCTTGTAAACCTAATGTCGCTAGAACCATTACATAAGCAAGTATTGGTATAAGCCATAAAGCAGGAACTGCTTTATAGTTATTTAGCCATGCGCCTTCTTCAACATGAGCCGTTTTCATTAATGGATTAATCACTTCTTTAGGATCTGGCATAGTATCAATTACAATACCTTTTAAGAAAAATACCCATACACCTGCAATACTGAAACATACAAGCATTAGGATACCTACAATACGAGCAACTTTTATTACCCGCGCTTGTAATGCGCCTTCAGTACGATGTGCTAAGAAAGTAGCCCCTTGTAATGTTAATAAGGTGAAACTTACTACACCACAAATGATGGCAAATGGATGCAGTAATTGAAAGAAGTTACCATCATAGAATGAGCGCATATTGTCATCTAAATGGAATGGAATACCTAATAATAGGTTACCAAAAGCCACCCCAAATAATAATGAAGGAATCGCACTACCTACAAAAATGCCCCAATCCCAATTTCTACGCCATTTATCATTGGCTATTTTGGAACGATATTCAAAGCCAACTGGGCGAAAGAATAGGGAAGCTAACAAAAGTAGCATAGCCCAATATAGACCAGAGAAAGCAATTGAATAAACCACAGGCCATGCAGCAAATACACCAGCACCTGCTGTAATAAACCATACTTGGTTACCATCCCAGTGTGGCGCCACACTATTGATCATAACACGACGTTCGTTATCATTTTTTCCTAAGAAAGGAAGCAAAGTACCGACACCCATATCGTGTCCATCCATGATGGCAAAGCCGATTAATACAACCCCAACTATTAGCCACCAGATCAGTTTTAGTATTTCATAATCTAACATGATTTATCTCCTTGCATCCTACTTAACTGGTTCAGTTAGTACAACAGGGCCTAAGCGAGCATATTTAAACATCAAATACATCTCTGCTACGAGTAAGCCTGTATAGAACACAACAAAGCCAATTAATGATGCTAGTACAGAACCTGCACCAACAGAAGAAGGCGACAGATAAGTAGGTAATACACCAAATACAGTCCAAGGTTGACGACCATATTCAGCTAGGAACCAACCACACATAATGGCAACCCATGGTAATGGAATGGCGTATAAGCAAAATTTAAGAAACCAACGTTTTTCTTGCATGGTGTCTTTAATAGAAAGACGGAACGCATAGATAAACATAAAGATAAACAGGAAGCCTAAGGCAACCATTACACGGAATGACCAGAATAGAGGTGTAACTTTAGGTACACTATCATGAGCAGCCTGTGTAATAATGGCAGGTGTTGCATCTTCCACTTTTTCAACGTATTGGTGAACAAGTAGACCATAACCCAAATCTGCTTGATGTGCTTGCAGTTGTTTTGTTGCAGCAGCATGCTCAGTTGTTTTGGTTTTATCTTTTAGAATATTTAAAGCTTTAACTGCTTCAATACCACTGATAATACGTTGCTCATTTTGGGTGCGGATATCTTTGATACCTGGTAGTTTAGTATCGAAAGAACGAGTGCTGATAATACCTAACACATAAGGAATTCTGATTTCATAATGGTTAGTTTCAGCCTCCTCATCAGGAATAGCAAATAGGGTAAAGCCAGCTGGAGCTTCTTCAGTTTCCCACATGCCTTCTAGTGCGGCTAATTTAGATTTTTGAGATTGGGTAACAGAGTACCCTGATTCATCACCTAAAATTACTACACTTAAGGAAGAAGCAATACCAAAGGCAGCAGCAATACAGAAAGAGCGTTTAGCAAATTCTATATGTTTACCTTTTAATAAATACCAGCCTGAGATACCAAGTACAAACATTGAGCCTGTCACATAGCCTGCAGAAACCGTATGGACAAATTTCTCTTGTGCCATTGGATTAAAGACGATATCAACGAAACTATTTAACTCCATACGCATAGTAATAGGGTTAAAGTGTGCGCCAAGAGGATCTTGCATCCAGCCATTAGCAATCAATATCAATACAGCAGAAAGGTTGGAGCCTAGTGCTAGTAAGATAGTGACCATTAGGTGTTTACCTTTGGATAGTCTATTCCAACCAAAGAAGAATAAGCCAATCATGGTGGATTCTAAGAAGAATGCCATTAAACCTTCAATAGCCAAGGGTGCACCAAAGATATCACCCACATAATGAGAATAATACGCCCAGTTCGTACCAAACTGGAATTCCATAGTAATACCCGTAGTAACCCCTAGAGCAAAGTTAATTCCAAAGAGTTTTCCCCAGAATTTAGTCATCTCCTTGTAAATTTCTTTACCAGTAATAACATAAACAGATTCCATAATAACTAGAATCCATACCAACCCTAGCGTTAAGGGTACAAAGATAAAGTGATACATCCCAGTGATTGCAAACTGCAATCTGGCAAGATCAACAGCACTACCGTCTATCATGATTTAGCTCCTTCTGATAAAGACTGATCTGATTGCTCGTTATAAGTGTTGTGAATACTAAATTTCACTTTATAAAGACGAATCAGTGCGTACCAGAAACAATAAAGTATCAGTACTTTTATAATTACGATTAAAAGCAAATGTTTGCTTAATGGTGGAAACCATCGTTCTCGATTTTTCATCAAAACTCTCCAATCGAGTATGTAATTAACAATCACGGTGCTTTTAATTTACGAAAGCTTATGTAGGCAGAAGCGCTACTTTGTAGCACACGGCACAAACTTTCTATCAATTAAACAAACAACAAATTTATTAATTAACAATAAAAATAACGTTGAGAATATGAAAATTCTTATTAAACAATTGCTTTGATTGAAGGAGGGGCGCGACTAAGAATAGACCAGTAGTTAAGGGAGAGAATGTAAGGATCAGTAACCCTAATCACAGTTTGTGATTTTGGCGTCTCGAATAGAGTTATATAAAATGCAACTAATATCGAGGCAGTATGTAATAAATCACAATAACCACAATTAACGATAGTTGCGAAATCATCACTCTGGTTAGAAGTATGATTGGTGAAAAGGGGTGGTTCTTTTTTAGTTTCTAAAAAATCACTGGGATTTAAGTGGTTCTCTTTGTAAAACTGAGAGGCACATTCAAAATGATTTAATGAAGGGCTATGGTGAGGAGTTTTTTGATATGACTCGCCTAATAGAGCGATCGTTTGAGTAATTACTGGACAGATGGTTATCAGTAATATTGCAAACAAGCCCAAGTAAATGTTAAAACGCTGTAATGCCTTGCGTTTAAACACTGTACTCCTCCAGCGAAATAAAATGTTAATATTTTATATGCGACATTTTCTCACATATGGCTTATTACTTATATGGACAAAATGCCGCATATTGTTATTCTATACATTTTATTTATGTTTGTCATGTATATAAGCTACAGAAAAATTATTATTTTTAAAGAGGGATAGAGAATTATCCCTCCTAGATAAATTTAAGCAGCTAAAATTTTATTAAGATCTTGTTGTGCTATTGTGGTTGGATGTAGCTCAAACTTTTCAACAATAATATTAATAAGATTAGGTGTTAAGAAGGCTGGTAGTGTTGGCCCTGCAAAGATATTTTTAACACCTAATGATAATAGAGTAAGTAAAATTACAATGGCTTTTTGTTCGAACCAAGAAAGTACCAGTGTTAACGGCAGATCATTAACAGTACAGCCTAATCTTTCCGATAAATGAACAGCTAGCATAACGGCAGAATAGGCATCGTTACATTGTCCAACATCTATTAGTCGTGGTAGCCCCTCTATATCTCCAAAACTTTCTTTATTAAAACGGTACTTACCACAGCCTAGAGTCAGAATGGCACAGTCTTGCGGAACATTCATGGCAAATTCATTATAGTAGTTACGTTCGTCACGGCTACCATCACAACCACCTATTAGGAATATATGGCGTAATTTATGTTGACTAACAAGGTTAAGAACTGTATCTGCTGCGCCTAATAAAGTTTTACGAGCAAAACCTATAGTAATTGGATGTTCCAGTTCTGTATGTTGAAAACCAGGTAGGCTTAATGCTTGTGTAATAACATTTGTAAAGTCTCTATCTGCTATGTGTTTTACATCAGGCCAACCGACCATACTACGTGTCCAAATACGGTCTTGATAGTTGCCTACATTAGGGTCAATAATACAGTTCGATGTCATAATGATAGGGCCTGGGAAACCAGCAAATTCAGTTTGTTGATTTTGCCATGCACTACCATAGTTACCCACTAGATGCTTAAATTTATGGAAAGCAGGGTAGGCATGGGCTGGTAACATTTCACCATGAGTATAAACATTGATACCTTTGCCCTCTGTTTGTTTAAGCAGTGCATACAAGTCTTTTAAATCATGACCAGAAACAACAATACATTTACCTTTTACAGGTTTAGTATTGACTGTGCTAGGAATAGGATCACCAAAATTTGTGGTTTCCCCTTTATCTAATAATGCCATAACTCCAAAATTCATCTCACCAATAGCCATCGCATTATCTAATAAGGTATTAATATCTGTTGGTTCAGTGCCAAGCCAACTCATAATTTGGTGATATTGTAAATGTATATTATCATCAGCTTGACCTAATACGTGGGCATGTTCCATATAGGCAGCAGCACCTTTTAGTCCATATAGGCAAAGCATTCTCAAGCCATGTATATCTTCGCTTATTTCTTTTTTTGCCTTTAAAGAAAAAGCTTTAGCTTGTTCCTGTAACACTTTAATGGTATTACCTTGTAATTGTAATAAAGCGAGAGGATGTTCTAAATGTGCAGCGGCATCTTTAGTTTGACATTGTTTGATTAAACGATCTCTTAATTGAATGGCTTCAATGGTATATTCAATAATACGGTTAGAGTCAAAATTAACATTGGTCAAAGTCGAAAAGAAAGCTTTTGGGGAAAAAAGGTTTACTTCTTTATCAATAATATTTAATTCATTTGCCTTGATAGCCCATGCTGATAAGCTTTGTAGGGTGGCTATTAATAGATCTTGTAAGTCTGATGTTTCTGCTGTTTTACCACACATTCCTTTAGCGTAAGAACAACCATTTCCTTGTGTTGTTCTCATTGTTTGTTCACATTGTACACAATACATATTGAGCTACCTCATCATCTACTTATATAAATTTATTACCTGTATTAGATGAGTTATCAATTATTATACCAAAGTATAATAATATAAAAATCAATATCCTAGTAATCGTGTATGTAAATATGACTAGAATTAATTGTAGTCAAAATGATTTATAGAGTTATTTTAACTTAGCAAAGTATGATGATATTTAGTTAATATATTGATGAATTAATGCTTTGCTTGTTGTTGCCAATAGTCAGCTTTTTGTAAGTCTTTATCAACCCCTAGGCCATGTTGATAAAGATAACTTAAGGATTGCATTGCAGCATGGTTGCCAAGTTCAGCTGCTTTAGTAAGCCAGTAATAAGCCTGTTGGTAGTGAGAGGCAATAGATTTATCGTGCAAATAAATATTTGCTATATTTAGCATAGCTTTATCATTATTTAGCGTTGCTGCCTTTTCAAACCATTGCATAGCTAGTTGCTTATTTTGCTCTACACCTTGGCCTGCTAAATAAGCGGAGCCAATAAGATTCATTGCTTGGTCATTGTTTAGTTCGCTGGCTTTTATAAACCAATTCATTGCTTGTTGGTAATCTTGGCTAAAAGGTACTGTACCGTTAGCATAAAAATTACCAATATCAATCATTGCATAACTGTCACCCGTATCAGCAGCTTTGTATAGCCAATCGATTAGTTGCTTATTATCAATTTTTATCTTGGCAGCAGCGCATAGGTTGATATAGTTTTTTATTGCCTGTCGATTACCTGTTGCTGCTTCTTCTTTATATTGATTAAGCTGTGTTGTATTAAGTTGGTAGGTAGCTTTCTCATGGCCTAATAGGCTTGCTTGTTTAAACCAAGATTTTGCTTGATTGGCATCTTGTTGGGTACCTTCGCCTGTTTGATAAATAATACCAAGGTTATATATAGCATCACTAGAACCAGCCTTAGCTGCCTCTAAAAAGTAGTTTATTGCTTTACTATAATTTTGAGGGATTACTTCACCAAAATAATAGATTGTCCCTAAGTTATAGGCAGCTTTGGCATTACCTTGTTGGTAGGCCTTTTCTAACCAATAAATGGCTTCATTAATGTCTTTATCAACGCCTTCGCCTGTTAAATATAAAATACCAATATTTAACATAGCTGTATCATTATGATTTTTTGCTGCTTTTAAATATAAGTTAGCTGCTTTTTCAGGATTTTTTAAAGTGCCTAATCCATTGTCATATAAACTAGCAAGATTGACCAAGGCTTTAGTATTGCCTAGTTCAACTGCTTTTTCATACCAATATTTTGCCATCTGGTAATCAGTTTCGACAATATCGCCTGTTAGATAATGATTGGCTAGCTCATACATGGCTTCATTATCATCTTGTTCAGCTTTTTGTTTCAGTATCTCAATAATGACGTTATTAATTGTTTTAATGGCTTTGGGTTGCCCAAGTTTGGCTGCTTGTTGATACCAGTTGAGTGCTTTTGATAAATCTTGCTTTGTGCCTAGACCTCGATAATAGAGTGTTGCAAGGCTAAACATTGCATCTGGATTTTGATTGTTAGCAGATAGTTCAAACCAATAAATGGCTTTTTCTAATAAATGATCTTGTTTGGTGGAAAAGTAGTGGCCTGCAATTGCTAGTTGAGCTTTACTATCACCTTGTTTTGCCTGTTTTAAAAGAGTAGGAGATATGCCTAGTGCATACATTTCTTTTTTATTATTAAAATAGAAAAGTTGTTTTATAAAAGATATAAAAGTCATAAATAACACCTAACAAATATAATGATGTTATAGCAATTGTTAGTATTATTTTAATATCAATAACTATAAAAAAAGCTGTTTATTCTAAAATAAACAGCTTCTTAACAATTCATAAAACAGTGCTAAAAATAACTATTGGTTATCAGCTCTGTATGGTTTATGAGTAGATGTACAACCTAGGCAGCGAGCGAAAGTTAAACGAGCAGGTTCCGCTACTAAAGCATCAGCTGCTTCACCAACATTACCACCCAATGCTGAGAAAGGTAAAGTAACTAAGAATACACCCGTTCCAATAACTGTCATTACAGCGCCTAATGGACGTGCGATTACCAAATCACCAATCATTGCATAAGCAGGTGGTGCATTGACATCAAAACGTGGGTCTTCATATTGACCTTGTTCTGTATAATCTGTAGCAGCATGAGCAGGTACAGCAATTATACCTAGAGCAAGAACAAATGTAGTAGCAATCCGGCGAAGAGTATTCATTAACTCGATCCTTCTTATAAGAACAATTCATAAACTTGTTAACAGCATTATAACATAAAGTGACTATTAGCTAATAGTTGATGTTATATTTTTAACACTTATACAACTTATTTACTACCATATAGATCAATATTTTTGTAATAAATAAGTAGTTACAGAAAAATTATACAGCATTTTATTAAAAAGGAGCAGGACTTTCAAAGAATAATCTTTCTTTTGTGGTTGGATGAGTAATAGATAGTTCAGTAGCATGTAGACAAAGTCGTGGTTGTTTTTCTAAAGCATCTTCATGAGCATATAGCTTATCGCCTAAAATAGGATGACCAATAGATAATAGATGGACACGTAATTGATGTGATCTACCAGTGATTGGTGTTAATTCTAAACGGCTATGATGATCGTGGCGTTGCAATACTTTCCAAAAGGTAAGAGCATGGCGACCTTGTTGGTAATCTACAATATGGCGTGGTTTGTTAATAGGGTCATAACGTAACGGTAAATCAATAGAGCCACTGTCTAAACTTGGTGTTCCCCAACATAAAGCAGTGTATGATTTTTGAGTTTCTCGATCTTGAAATTGTCGCGAAAGCTCTCGATGACTATCAGGATCACGTGCTATGACTAGTAAGCCAGAAGTTTCCCAATCCAGTCTATGAACTATCAAAGCTTCTGGATAGCCATTTTGTTGCAAGCGAGTGATTAAACAGTCTTTATTATCTTCAGCGCGACCAGGTACAGAGAGTAGATAGGGTGGCTTATTAACGATAAAAAAAGAAGGGCACTCATAAATTATTTCGATAGAAGATAACGGCATAAATATCTCTTTATATCAAATTAAAAATAACTATATTGAGTAGTAAAGAATAAGGCGCTAATTGATTAGCGCCCTTCAGATTCAGGTAGAGTAATATTTAACTCAAGTACTGAACAGTTATCTTGAGTGGCTAGCTCTACTTGTATTTGATCCTGTTCAATAGGAATATATTTACGAATTACATCCAGTAAATCTTTCTGTAATTGTGGTAAATAATCAGGTTGCGATTGCCTTCCACGTTCGTGAGCAACAATGATTTGTAAACGTTCCTTAGCGATAGAAGCAGTACTAGGTTGCTTTTTGCTTCGGAAGAAATCTAGAATACTCATTCATTACCTCCGAATAAGCGTTGAAAAATTCCTTTCTTAGGCAACTCTAAGAAACGGTAAGGTACAGTTTTACCTAGCAATCTATCTACAGCATCATTATAAGCTTGGCCTGCATCACTTTGATCATCTAATACCACAGGGATCCCTTGGTTAGATGCTTTAAGAATAGCTTTTGATTCAGGAATAACCCCAATCAGTTCAATGGATAGAATTTCTTTTACGTCTTCAATACCTAGCATTTCGCCTTTTTCTACACGTTCAGGAGAGTAACGGGTAACTAATAGATGTTCTTTAATAGGTGTTTCGTTCTTTTCAGCACGGCGTGATTTACTGGCTAAGATACCTAACATACGATCAGAATCACGTACAGAAGAAACTTCAGGATTAGTCACTACCACCGCTTCATCTGCAAAATACATAGCAAGATGGGCACCTTTTTCAATACCAGCAGGAGAGTCACAGATAATATAGTCAAAGGTTTCAGAAAGTTCGTTAATGACTTTTTCAACACCTTCTACTGTTAAAGCGTCTTTATCACGGGTTTGACTGGCTGCAAGAATAAAAAGATTTTCTACGCGCTTATCTTTAATTAATGCTTGGGTAAGCGTTGCATCGCCATTAATAACATTAACAAAGTCATATACCACGCGGCGTTCACAACCCATGATTAAGTCAAGGTTTCTTAAACCTACGTCAAAATCAATAACAGCTGTTTTTAAACCACGCAAGGCTAATCCTGTACCTATTGCTGCACTTGTAGTTGTTTTCCCTACGCCACCTTTACCAGAAGTGACTACAATAATTTTGGCCAAGCTCTCACCTCAATATAATAAATTTAGTTAATAGATGATAAAACTATAAAATTGTCGGACATGATAACCTTTTATAAACACCTTTTAAAGTCTAATCATACTTAAGAAAGGGGGGTAATAGTTAATTGATTTCCTTCAAGACATAACTGTGCAGGTTTTCCCCATAGAGGATGTCGTCTCAGTTCTTCCTCAGTAATCATCTGTCCTGCAATAGAAATAAGTTCGCCCGTTAATCGGGAGCAAAAAATACGTGCTTTATTGTTACCATGAAAGCCCGCCATCGCTCTGCCGCGCATAATACCGTAAATATGAATATTGCCATCTGCTATTAGCTCTGCACCAGTACTGATATTAGAGGTTACAATTAAGTCACCATCATCAGCTTTGATTTGTTGACCACTACGCACAGGCGTAGAAACAATCATGGTTGGTATTGCTTGCTGTTTAGCTTTGTTTGTTTCTGTAGGTGCAGTTGATGCTTGTTCGTCAAATGCGCTTTCATAAGTGATGATTGCTTCATTGCTCAGTTCAGGTATATTTTCGCTACTTGTTAGAGCAGTATCAACAGCTTGCTGTGTTTCTTCAATAGGTAGTTGCTGTTGTCCATCATCAGGCACTTGTTGTTCAGCTTCAGGTGTTTCAACTATAGGTTCTGTTGCAGTTGGTTCTGCAACAACAGGACGGTTAACTGCAATTTCAATAAGTTTTTCTCTAGCGCCTGTTGGAGGTAATACCACTAAACCTAATTTATGGGCTGTTGCCACTGATTTTTCATCATCTGTACGCAAGCCCATGAGCTGAATATTGAATTCTTTAAAAAGTGTAAGTAACCCTTTAAGTTCTACTCTTGTTAAAGGCATATCTAGTTTGTCAATACTCAGTACCATAGGAATGGTACCAAAAAACTCAGGCGCCTCTTTAACCTTGGCGGTGAGTTCTTTGGTTAAGCGTTCAATATTAAAATGAGCAAGTTCAAATACAGTAATGGCGAGCATGGTTCCTTTAAGTTGAAAGGTGGGCTGTTGGGAGGTATCAGAAAATGGTTTGCTCATACTATGTCCATTGTCAATTTAAAATTAGTGCGAAATTATAGTACAAATCAGTGGCTAATAGATAATAAACTTAGGTTTTATTTAAAAGTTTGTGGTGTCCTAGCAACTGCATAAATATCCACTCTTGTAGCACCTGCTTGATAGAGTATTTTAGCTAAAGTATTAGCTGTTGCACCTGTGGTAACAACATCGTCAATAATCGCTAAATGTAAACCTTGGATATTAATAGAGTTATTGATATTAAAAACGTTTTTTAAATTGTGTAAGCGTTTTCTAGCAGAAAGCTGCTGTTGTGGAGGTGTATCAATTACCCTCGTTAGTAGATGGTAATGAATGGGTATCATTAAATTTTTACCTAACCATTTAGCAAGCATTTCTGCTTGGTTGAAACCTCGTCGTCGTAATCGTTTTTTAGCTTGTGGTACAGGGATTAAGTAGTGTGGTTTAGCTAAGCCATTATGATAATTTTGTTGCAAATATTCAGTTAGTAGCGATGCTAGTAAATGCCCCATAGGCCATTGTTGTTGATATTTAAATTTAGTAATTAACTGGGCAATAGGGAAGTCATACCGAAAAGGAGCTATAACTTTATGATAATTAGGAGGCTGTTGTAGACATTGTCCACAAACACCTTGATAAGGAATAGGAAGTCCACAATTTTGACAGCCTTGTATTATTGAAGGTAAATCGCTTCTACAATCAGTACAAATAGTTAATGTATCGTTTTTAATGGTTGTTAAACACAATAAACAACTAGGTTGTAACGTAAACCAAAAGGGCTTAAGCTTTTTGAGGATAGTAAACAAGCGATTAGTCATAAACTTAATATGTTATATCAACAATATACCAACGTTTAATACCTGTTGGTGTTTGTACAATTACTTCTGTGTCTAATGTTTTTCCTAGTAATGCTCTCGCTAAAGGGGAGTCAATACTAATATGGTTTTTTTTTAAATCTAGTTCATCTGGGCCAACAATACGGCAACGCATTTCTGTTCCATGCTCATCTTCTAAACTAACCCATGCAGCAAAATAAACCTTTGTTTGATCAGTGGGAGGTTGGTCTACAACTTTTAGTGCTTCCAAACGCTTAGTTAAAAAACGAACACGGCTATCTATTTCCCGTAGCATTTTCTTACCATAGGTATATTCAGCATTCTCTGAACGATCACCTTGAGCCGCTGCCTCACTAACAGACTGAGTGATCTTGGGGCGTTTTACATGCCATAGCTCATGCAATTCGGCTCGTAGTTTGGCTTCACCTTCTGGGGTAATTAAAGCTGTACCAGCTTTTCGTGGTGGACGATAACGGCTCATAAATTTTCTAATATTTCATCAGTCTAAGTAAATTATCCTTCGCGCAATACTTGTAGGGGGCTACTGTTAATAGTACGTCGAGTACCCCATACACCAATACAACCGATAAGTATTGCGCCAATCACAGGTAATATCAATAACCAAGGATGAAAGTGCCAACTGATTTTTAAAGTAAAGTGATACAGTAATCCACTAATTACTTCACAACCAATAGCAGCCAAACCACCTGCCATAGCACCTAGTAAGGCAAATTCGGCTATTTGTGTTTGTTTTAATAGTTGTCTTTTTGCGCCTAGCGCTCGTAATAAAGCACCTTGCCGAATACGATTATCCAGTGTCGACTGTAAGCCTGCAAATAGCACAGTAATACCTGCAAATAAGACAAATAATAAAATATATTCTACCGCAATGGTTACTTGGGCGAGAATGCTATTAAGCTGTTTTAATAAACCATCAATATCCAATAAGGTAACAGTGGGGAAGTTTCTAGCTAGTTCAACAATTTCTTTATCATTGCCAGTTGGGATATAAAAGCTTGTTAAATAAGTTGCAGGTATATTTTGTACACTTTCTGGGTCAAAGATTACAAAAAAGTTTGGTTGAAAATTATCCCAATTGATTTTGCGTGTACTGGTCATAATGGTTTTATATTCAACACCACCAATAACAAAGGTTAATTGGTCGCCTATATTAGCTCCTAGGCTTTTTGCTAACTCGTCTTCTAACGAAACTTTAATTACTGATTGGTCATCACTTGTTTCAGACCACCATGTGCCACTGGTAATAATATTTTCACTGGGTAGAGTTGCTGTCCATGTCAAACTTAGATCACGATGGGTAGCATTATCCCCTCGGCCTGTTAGATTAAGTTGCGCAACGGGTGTTCCTTTAACCTCAGTTAAGCGTCCAGCGATAATGGGGTAGTAAGGCGCAATATGGTTGGATAGTTGTTTTACCTTTTGTTGAAATAGAGGTAATTCGGCATCGGTAATATTCATCGCAAAGTAGTTAGGTGCATTTTTTGGCAATTGCTTTTGCCAAGTATCTAATAATTCACTACGTAGTAAGATAATCAACGCCATTGCCATCAAAATGACACCAAATGCTAAAATTTGGCCAATGGCACGTATTGGATAGCGGAGTAGTTGTCCTAACCCTAAACGCCAAGGTAATGAAGCTTTTGTTAGCAATTTACGTAAGCCTTTTAGTCCCCATAATAAGAGGCCACCTAACATAGCAACGGCTATTAATCCACCGCCCATAAGCGAAAGTGTTAGCTTAATATCTAAACTGAGTCGCCACATGATAATGGCTAATGCGAGGATAGCTAGACCATAAACAAACCAACTACGAGGAGGTGTAGGAAAAATATCCTGCCGTAAGACACGGATTGGCGGTGTATTACCTAACGCTGCCAACGGTGGAATAGCAAAGCCTGCTAAGGCAATTAAACCTGTGGCTATTCCCGCTAAGGCAGGAGTTAAGCCAACCGAGGGAAGAACTCCACTGACTAATCCAGCAAGTAATTTAAATAAACCTAATTGTACTAACCAGCCCAAAGCAGCGCCTAGGATACACGCAATTAGCCCAATATAAATGAGTTGTAGAGTATAAAGTGTTAGCACTTGCTTACGTGATAAACCTAAACAACGCAATAGTGCACTACTATCAAAGCGACGAGTAGCGAACTGATTAGCCGAGAGGGCAACGGCTACACTAGCTAATAAAATGGCTACTAGACTAGCGAGGTTGAGATAATTTTCACCTCTACTTAGCGTATTGTTTAGCTGCATATTACCATCTTTCCCTGTTAAAATACGTTGGTGGGGAGCAATGGTTGGCGTGATTTTGGTGTGATACTGGGTAATGGTTTCTGTGTTACCTGCCCATAGTTGCCGATAACTAGCACGACTACCAGGTTGTATGGCGTTGGTGGCAGCTAGATCAGACATATTCATCAGAATATGAGGATTTAATGTATAAAAATCCATTGAGCGATCAGGTTCATAAGTAAGAATTTTGGTGACGCGTAATTGAGCATTACCAATATGAATAATATCCCCTAGGTTAACGTTTAATGCGATAAATAAACGTTGTTCAGCCCATATTTCTCCAGCAGGAGGGCCATTAGAGGTTATTTGTTCCATTGCATCAAAAGCAGTCTTGTATTTTAGCTGACCACGTAATGGGTAATTATTATCTACGGCTTTAACACCTACAAGTTGCATCTCATCTTGATTAATGACAACAGTGCTAAAAGAAACTGTTTTAGCTTGTTTTAAGCCTAACTTTTCACCTTCATTAATTTGTTCAGTTGTGGCAGGTGAACTGCCTCTAATTACAAGATCAGCCGCTAAAAATTCACCTGCTTTTGCTTCCATTGAAGCTTGTAAGCGCGCACTAAAGTAACCAATAGCGGTACTACAAGTAACAGCTATCATTAATGCAAAAAATAAAATACGAAGTTCACCTGCTTTTATATCTCTTAGGAGTTGCCTAAAAGCTAATGTGAACAGTTTTAAAGAAACCGACTTACTCATCCTTAGTTAGCCTCACTGATAAGTTGACCTGCTTCAATTTGAATTCTTCGTTGGCAACGTTTAGCTAGTCGTTCTTCATGAGTAACTAGTACCAGTGTGGTAGATTGTTCTTGATTAAGCTCAAATAATAAATCACTAATATGTTCACCTGTATGGGTATCCAAATTACCTGTTGGTTCATCAGCAAATAATATTTTGGGAGTCGAAGCGAACGCACGAGCAATAGCTACTCTTTGCTGTTCTCCACCTGACAGTTGTTTAGGATAATGGTGTAGACGATGTTTTAATCCTACTCTTGTTAATAGTTGATGTGCTTGTTGATTAGCGTTGCTATTACCTTCTAGTTCTAACGGTAACATAACGTTTTCTAGCGCTGTTAAAGTATCAAGTAGTTGAAAAGATTGAAAAACAAAACCCACATTTTCTGCTCTTACTGCGGCACGTTGATCTTCATTAAGTTGATTAAGTGTTTTGCCCGCTAGTGTAATAGTGCCAGAACTAGGTGTGTCTAAACCAGCAAGTAATCCTAATAGTGTTGATTTACCAGAGCCAGAACTTCCCACAATGGCTAAACTATCACCTGCCTCAAGCTCAAAACTAATGTCTTGTAGAATGACAAGGTCTTGCTCACCTTTGATAACTTTTCCAACTTGCTGCGCACTCAAAATCATACAGTTATAACCCCTTATATATAAATAAAAATATAAAGATGACTGGTAATATTTTTATTTATATTGCCATTTCTATTTTTCAAATTAACGGCTATTTTAAAAAGTAAATTCAGATAACTACAATATTTAATATGTATATATTTAATTCTAACGTTTAATTTCAACACTATATAACACATAATGACTGGCAGATATAAACAATCAATATCAAATAGTTACAGTGTTGTTTTAAAAAAGTTATAAAAACACTTAATTATCAATCATGTCAGTGTAATATTTAGACAATAAACGATGGTTGTAATGAGTGGCTATGTGGTTTTAAATTGAAGGCACTTTTGCTTATAGGGTTGTTCAGATGTTAAAAAGAGTTCTGATTGTTATCATAGCATTATTAACTATTCCCATTGCTAGCGGCAAAACATTGCTTATTGTGGGGGATAGTATAAGTGCAGGCTTTGGTATAGAAGTTGGGCAAGGTTGGGTTAGTTTACTTGAACAACGCTTAAAAGATAAACAATATAATTATCAATTAATTAATGCATCTATTTCGGGAGATACTACCACCAATGGTGTTGCTAGGTTACCTAATTTATTAGAGAAGTATAAACCTGATGTGGTAGTAATTGAATTAGGTGGTAATGATGGCTTACGTGGCACACCACCTAAATTAATTGAACAAAATTTAACACAAATGGTAAGCCTAGCTAAGCAACAAGCAACGGTATTATTGGTTGGTATAGAGTTGCCACCAAACTATGGGCAACAATATTTAGATCGATTTGTTGCTGTTTATCAAGCAGTGGCAGAACAGCAGCAAGTGGCTCTACTGCCCTCTATCGTAGTGAATACAGGTGCTAACCCAGATTTAATGCAAGCGGATGGGGTGCATCCAAATACTAAAGGGCAAGCAATTATAATGGAAGATGTGTGGCAGAAATTACAACCCTTATTAAAGTAAAGATAAACAAATAATTAATAACTTATAAAATTGTTTTAGTTTAGTACTATTTACTACTATAAGGTTGATTATAAAGCGGTTAGAATGATGAGCTATTATAAATAGCCAGTATGCTAATAAATTTTTAATACTTTTAATTTGTGTAGGTTGAGTGGGGTGCAAGGTGCGTTTGTCTAAATTTTTTATTAGTGGTCTTTTATGGGGTGCTTTGGCTACTAATGTATTTGCTGTTCAGTATAAATTACCAGCACAGGGTGAAGATTTAGTCGGACAAATGCAAATTATTAAAGCTAAGTATGAGGATACCTTTGTAGATTTAGGTGATACTTATAGCTTAGGCTATAGCCAAATGATTGCTGCTAACCCTGGCGTAGACGCATGGTTACCTGGTGAAGGTACTGATATTTTATTACCTACTCGCTATATTTTGCCTGATACTGCTCGTGACGGTATCGTTATTAATTTACCAGAGTATCGCCTCTATTATTATCCAAAAGGTCAAGATATTGTCTATACTTTTCCGCTTGGTATTGGTCGGGAGGGTTGGGGCTCACCTTTAGGCACCACTAAAGTGGTGGGCAAAATAAAGGATCCTTCGTGGATTCCACCTGCTTCAATACGTAAAGAGCATGCAGAAGATGGTGATCCACTGCCAGCGATAGTACCACCTGGCCCTGATAATCCATTAGGCCCTTACAAAATACAGTTAGGTTTTAGTGGCTATTTGATACATGGTTCTAACAAGCAATTTGGTATTGGTACCCGTACTAGTCATGGCTGTTTTAGGATGTTGAATCCTGATGTCACCTACCTTTTTAGTATTTTACCAATGGGTACAAAAGTTACTATTGTGACTCAGCCTTATAAAATAGGAGTTGAGAATGGTAAGATTTATTTTGAAGCACACAAGGCTTTAGATGAACATCCTGCTCCTGATGTTGAGCAATTTATTGCCAATGCGCTAAAACGCTATAATAATCCTGATTTTGTAGTAGATATGTCACTTGCTAAAATGGTAGCTAGCCACCATGATGGTATTCCTATACAAATAGGTAATACAGAGGGTCTGCCAATGCAGGCACAAGTAGTTGAAGAAGTCCCCGCTATACCTGAAGAAGCTGCTGAACATGTTGAAAGTGAAGAGCAACTAAATATTGAGCATAAAAAGCAAGAAGCACAAAAGTTAAATAATCTAACTGAAGGTATAGAAGAATAACTAAAGTATTAATGGATAGTTATTAACTAACTATCCATAATTACCATAGAGAAGAGTAGCTACATAATCTGCAATAGCTAATGAAGCAGTCAATCCAGGCGACTCTATTCCAAATAAATTAATTAACCCTTTAACTCCATGCGTTGCTACACCATCTATTCTAAAGTCCGCTGCTGCTACTCCTTGTGGGGTAATTTTGGGTCTTATGCCACTATAGGCAGCTTGTAGTGTATTATCAGGAAGGTTAGACCAATAACTACGAATAGCAGCATAAAATTTATTACAACGTTGTTGATCTACTGTATAGTCAAGTTCAGTAATCCACTCCACATCAGGACCAAAGCGAGCTTGGCCCGCTAAATCAAGTGTTAGATGTACACCGAGACCGCCAGCTTCAGGCACTGGATAAATTAAATGAGTAAAAGGCGCTCGTTTTGTTAAACTGAAATAACTACCTTTTGCATAATAACCTTTAGGGATATATTGCTTTGGTAACCCTTCAAAGTTATCAGCTAATTGAGTGGCATACAGTCCTGCACAATTGATAACGTTTTTGGCTAATAATTGAAAAGGTTCATCTCCAGCTATTGTTAGGATTATGCCTTCTGTTGTTAATGTAGCTGATTGGACAGGGCTATTAAAAGCAATCATACCTCCGTTGCCTTCTAAATCACCTTGTAAGGCAAGCATATAACCATGACTATCAATAATACCTGTAGTGGGAGATAGTAAAGCAGATACGGCATTAAGTTCAGGCTCTAAAGTGGTGATTTGCTCCTTATCTAACCAAGTCAATGTAGGTACATTGTTTGCAGACGCTTGTTGTTGAAGAGCTTGTAACTCTTTAATTTGATCATTATTAGTGGCAACAATTAGTTTACCACAACGTTTATAGTCAACATGGTGTTGTTCACAATACTCATAAAGTAATTGGTTACCTTGTACACAAAGCTTTGCTTTTAGTGACCCTGTCGGATAGTAAATACCTGCATGAATTACTTCACTGTTACGAGAGCTTGTTTCAGTACCAATAGCTGCTTCTTTTTCAATAATAATAACATCATTACCCAGTAAAGCTAATTTTCTAGCTATAGCTAAGCCAACTACACCAGCACCAATTACAACATAATCTATTTTATCCATCTTTAAGTATTCGTTATTTATTTTGATTAGTAAATTATCTTTATAGAAGGAGTTTATATAAGATTATTATTAATATAAAGTGCTAAAAACAGTTAATTAGCTCAATAATAAAATAACCATTTATAGTTTTTGAGCTTTTTCATAAGGTACAAGTAGGTTCAGAAAAATAGAAAAAGAGTCTGCTACAAACACTAGTTTTGACTCATCGAAATCTAACAGACATAAATCGCTGTAGTTATATAAATAAATAGGATATGTTCCATCGTCTTTCAGTGCCATTAAATATTCGTCACCAGCTAATGTACAGGCAATAGGCAGATAGTGGTAACGACCGTCTTTAAAGAAATCTTTTTTATTAAGAATTAACAGGTCATTCATTGAGCTAGTTTGAAAGGGGCAGTTAAATGGATAAAAGTGATCAACGGTACTAGCAATAGTTGGAATATAATAATAACTTGGATAGCCCCCATTTACAGTAAGTAAAAAATTAGAATAATCTTTGGGTAACTGTATATTGGTTTGTTGTTCGAACGATGCTATCTCATCAAGGGTTGGTAGTGGCTGGTTATAAGCTTCTAATAGTTTTTTTTGAGTTTGTAAGTTGCTGTTCCTGAAACCATTAATATTTTGATCAGTTTCTGGCGATTTTACAGTATAACCAAATTTCTTAAATGTTAAGCTCATTACCCTAAACCTGCATTGTAGCAATGGACAGCTATTTTTATACACTACTAAATGGTTTGTGACAGTTCTTTGAAGTTGCTAAATATTTATAATAATTCAGTAACTTATAAAGTTATTATTACATAAGTTAAAGGTGAGATGTAGAGAAAATTTATACAGAAAATGTCATTTTATGCTATAGCACCACTATGAAATCTAAAAGTATTATCAGGGGTTTGAATAGCTTGTTTTTCAATTTCTGCAAAGAAAGTCACACGCTCATCAATTGGTTCAGGAGAGTATTTTTCAGCTAGCTTTAAATAGTCTTGATAATGGCGGCCTTCTGATTTAAGAAGGGATAGATAAAACGTTGCTAACTCATCATCTACCAAAGGTGCAACTCGATAAAAACGCTCACAAGAACGAGCCTCAATAAAAGCGCCTATAATTAAAATATCAATCATACGCTCTGGATCAGATTTTCTCAGGTGTTTACGCAGGCGTTGAGCGTATTGTGCGGCTTCTAAAAAAACATATTTAATATTACGCTTTTTCATAATATTAGCAACTTGCTCAAAATGGCGTAACTCTTCACGGGCTAACCGAGAAAGTTTATATTGTAGGTCTTCATACTCTGTATAACGAACTATTAAATTCAATGCGGTGAAAGCAGCCTTTTTTTCACAATTGGCATGATCAATTAATAAAATAGCTTCATTTTCTTTTTGTTTTGCTTGCTCTAGCCAAGCGTCAGGTGTTGGACATAATAAAAATTGTTCTATTTCAGGAAGTAGCTGTATAGTCATTATTAAAATATAATTGATTGATTAAAAGAATGAAATTCTAGCATTCTTGTAATTAAAACATAAAGTGGGTTTTTATAAAGAGTAATTGATAGATGATAAGTATCAAAGGAAAGAAATTAACAATATTAAATTGGTTGCAAGCTATCGTTATTATTTTTATTTGTTTGCCAATTTTTAGTTGGGCTAATAATGTGCAAATTGCAAAAGCAGCCCAACAGCAAGTCGGTAAAACCCTTGTATATGATCCAAGCTATACAGTATTAGCTTATCCAATGGGTGATATTCCATTAAATCGTGGAGTCTGTACTGATGTGGTTATTCGAGCGTTAAGAAGTAGCCATAAAGTCGATTTACAGCAGCTAGTTCATGAGGATATGCGCCAACATTTTGCGGTATATCCAAAAATGTGGGGATTAACTAAGCCTGATAAAAATATAGATCATCGGCGCGTACCTAATTTAGAAGTATTTTTCAAGCGGCAAGGGAAAAGTCTACCTGTGACCCAATGGGCTAATGACTATCAACCAGGGGATATTGTTTCTTGGCGGTTAGATAATGGTCTACCTCATATAGGTATCGTATCAACTAATATGAACATGGATCAAACACGCCTGCTTGTAATTCATAATATCGGTTGGGGAGCGCAAGAGGAAGATGTATTATTTGAATGGAAGATGAGTGGACATTATCGTTACTACAAATAGTGTTATCCCAGAGCATATAGGGATTTGTAAATTTAGGTTGGTTATATGCTGAAAGCTTTGTTACAAAATGAATGTAACTAAACTTAAATCAATTGCTAGGATGTGATAGGATGATATGATTTATAATATCCTGAAAACATCTTAATTAGCCCTGAAAATATTATGCCTATATTTAATTCAATGAAAGTAGTGACAGTTGGTGTGTTATTAACAAGCTTGTTAACAGTTACTGGTTGCTCTAACCCTGAACCTCAACAACAGGTTGTTGAAGTGAAAAGAGGCGGAGTTACTTATACCTCTACATCCATTAATGAAGCAATGGTTAAACAAGCTATAGCGGGTTCTAAATTTGAAATGGAAACAAGAGGCGATAGCATCGTTATTGTTATGCCAGTTAAAGCTAGTTTCAATGCCAAGCGGCAAGATGTGTTATTACCCGTGACACTAACCCCCTTAACTAAGATTGCTAAATTAGTTAAACAAGATAGTAATAGCGTAGTGGTTATCGTAGGTCACACTGATGATACAGGTGGAGCTGCTGTTAATAATGAGCTTAGTTTAAAGCGCGCTAAAAGTGTTGGCTCTGTATTTAATGTGGCTGGTTTACCAGGTAGACAAGTTTATTCTACAGGTGTAGGTTCTAATCAACCTCTTACTACTAATAAAACTGCAAAAGGTCGTGAACAAAATAGACGTGTTGAATTAATTATTGTTCAAAAACAAGATAGAGATATAGCAACCTTAGCGAATTTATATGCAGTAACAAATTACCAGAATAATAATTAATTTTTTGTTTTATTATTATCCAATAAGTATGATCAGTTTAATTTCATTCTGCTGAACTTTGAACTGAGTTGTTGTTGTGTATCTAGTAAAATTATATGAGTTGAGAAATAGATGATTGTCACTAAAATTAATGAAATAACTGATATTAAGTTAAAAAGATCAATTATTTTAATGGGAATTTAGTGAAATGAATAAGCTGTTAGTCACTGTATTTGTATGTTTAAGTGTTACCCATACAGTGAGTTATGCTCAACAACAGACAACTATTGTTACAGAAAATCAACCTATTACTGCCAATAACCCTACCAACAATATTAAACAAGAAAATAGCATTGAAAATGGGCAGCCATTAGCTAATGAAGCAGTTGCCAATGATAATAATAAAAATCAAGATCAACAAGACAATCATATGGTATTGCACATTTTGGTGCAAAGTGATGATTTTTATCGAATTGATAAAGGACAAAAGGGTATATTTTTTATTATCCAAGATTTTTATAATTCAGGTGAAAAAAGAACAGATCCTTATTTGATCACCGATATAGAGCAAGCTAAACACCAAAATTTTGATGCTGTTAATTACGATCATATGGATGTTAATGGCTTATTGATTGTCTGGTTTAAAAATGGTCAAGTTGAACAAAAAGGTGTATTTGATCAAGGCCAACGAAAAGGCCTGTGGGTGTCTTGGTATGAGAATGGCCAAAAGAAAACATCAGGTCACTATAAAGAAGGACTAAAAGAGGGACAATGGACTGTATGGTACCAAAATGGCAGAAGAATGCAGAAAGGCTATTACAAAGCTGATAGAAGAGAAGGCGTTTGGATTTACTGGTACGGTAATGGTAGAAAAAAAGAGGCAGGACGTTATCGTCAAGATGAGCGCGTAGAACGTTGGAGCTATTGGGACGATACGGGTAAATTAGTCAAAGATGTAATTAAAGAAACAGCTAATTAGAATACCCAGACAATGAAAGTATTGTTTAGTAGTTACTGAAAATTTTAAATAGAATAATTAATAATAAAAGCCTTACACAATTTATACCCAAATCACCTAATTAAACTAAGTAAGTTTACCTATCATTTTCTAGCAATTATTTTTTTCAAAAAGATATATGCTTTAATAAACCGAGTTTACAATGATATGATAGTTATCTCCTTTTAATTGATAAAAGGGTGTTTTTACCTTTAACGATAGATCTTTGGAATAACAACTAAATGCGATTTCCCCGTTGGTTAAGAAGGTGGTTCAGACGAATAGCTAGAGTTGTTATTGTTATCGTTATAACTCTTTTAATCATTCGTATATATGATACCCAAAGGGGCGCTCCAATAGAGCTATGGCATACAGCAGTCCCTCATGAGTTAACGGCTAAACAAATTGATAGAACAGATTGGCAGGGCTATTTAACAGCAGAACAACAAGTATTTGATGAAGTTAAAAAGAAAGTAACTGATAAAATGCATAATGATGGGCGATATGTATTAAATCGTTATGCGCTGAGTAGTTCGATTTATCCTGAGCATTTTAAACAGAATTGGAATCGCTCCTTTTTGTTAAAACCTGAAGGGAAACCAAATGGCGCAGTAGCACTATTGCATGGTTTAACAGACTCTCCTTATAGTTTAAGAAATATAGCGTTCCATTATCAACAACGAGGATTTGTGGTAGTTGCTATTCGAATGCCTGCACATGGAACAGTTCCAGCCGCTTTAACAGAAGTGCATTGGGAAGATTGGCTAGCAGCTACACGTTTAGCTGTTAGGGAGGCTCAAAGTTATATTGAACCCTCTCAACCTTTACACATCGTAGGTTACTCTAATGGTGGTGCATTAGCACTTATCTATACTTTGGATGCCCTTGATAATCATCAGTTAGCAAAACCTGATCAAGTTATTTTAATATCGCCAATGATTGGTGTAACGAGTTTTGCTCGTTTTGCAGGTTTAGCAGGATTGCCTTCAATATTTCCTCCCTTTGCTAAAGCAGCATGGATAGATCTGGTGGCTGAGTATAACCCTTTTAAATATAATTCTTTTCCTGTAAATGGCGCACGTCAATCTTATGAGTTAACAACGGCTCTACAAAAGCGTTTATTAAGTGTTGGTGAAGAGAAGATAGCGCAATTGCCACCCATATTAACCTTTCAGTCGGTGGTGGATAGTACCGTTACTACGCATTCGGTTATCACTCTTTATGGTTTATTGACAAATACCCATCATGAGTTGGTGTTATTTGATGTGAATAAAACAGTTAAATTTGGGCCATTATTAAAAGACAAAGCCTACAATGCTGTTACTGAACTATTGCCTAATCCGCCAAGGATATACCAAACTACTGTTATTACAAATAAGTCACCTAATAGTAATCAAGCAGTGGCTAAGATTACTAAGCCATTACAAATAGCACAGCAGATTTATGATTTAGGTTTAGAATATCCAGCAGATATTTATTCGCTTTCCCATATCGCTTTACCTTTCCCAGAAACTGATTCGCTCTATGGACAATATCCAGAGAATAAGGGCGAGTTTGGTATTAGTATTGGTGCATTGGCAATTCGCGGGGAAAGAGGAGTGCTTGTAACAAGTTTAGATAATTTATTACGGGCTTCTGCTAATCCTTTTTACCCTTATTTATTAGAGCAAATAGATAATAAGATTGATATTTCATTGCAAAAAAAACAGCAATAATGGCAATTTAATTGTAAAATTATTATTCTTTACTTGTTGTTGTATACAATCATCGTTACCATTGCGCCTTATTTTTTATTAAGCCTTATTCCTATAAATGCGTGTTGCTGATTTTAACTTTGAATTACCAGATAATTTAATTGCTCGTTATCCTTTGCAAAACAGGACGGCTAGCCGTTTGCTTGTGCTTGATGGCTTATCAGGTAAGATTGAGCATAAGCATTTTGCTGACTTATTAAGTTATCTTAATGCTGGCGATTTAATGGTGTTTAATAATACTAAAGTGATTGCTGCACGTTTGTTTGGCCAAAAAGAAACGGGTGGTAAGGTAGAGGTATTGGTTGAGCGATTGTTAGATACCTATAAGGTGCTTGCGCATGTCAAAGCAAGTAAGGCCCCTAAACAAGATACGAACATTGTATTTAATTCACAAATACAGGCTACAATGCTAGCAAGACATGGTTCATTGTTTGAGTTGGTGTTTAACCAGCCTGTATTAGAAATATTAGAGCAAATTGGTCATGTTCCTTTACCGCCTTATATTGACCGTGATGATGAATTAGCAGATAAACAACGTTATCAAACAGTTTATGCAAAAAATGAAGGCGCTGTTGCAGCTCCCACTGCAGGACTCCATTTTGATGAGACTTTATTAGCTGCCATTAAAGAAAAAGGCATAGATAGTGCTTTTGTAACCCTCCATGTAGGTGCAGGTACTTTCCAACCCGTGCGCGTAGAAACCATTGAAGATCACCATATGCATAAAGAGTGGTTAGAGGTTGCGGCTGAAGTTGTAGATGCCATTAAAGCATGTAAAGCAAGAGGGGGACGAGTTATTGCGGTAGGTACTACCAGTGTGCGTTCATTAGAAACAGCCGCTTTAGATGGGGAATTAAAACCTTTTACGGGCGATACAGATATTTTCCTATATCCTGGTAAACCTTTTCATGTAGTCGACGGATTAGTGACCAATTTTCATTTACCAGAGTCTACCTTATTGATGTTGGTATCTGCCTTTGCTGGTTATGAAAATATAATGAATGCTTATAAAGTTGCAGTGGCTGAGCAATATAGATTTTTTAGTTATGGGGATGCGATGTTTATTACTCGTAATCCAAAGGCATGAGGAAGGTTAATTAATGTCTTTTATGCAGTTTGAATTATTAGCAACAGAGGGTAAAGCCAGACGTGGTCGTTTAACTTTTCCTCGAGGAACAGTGGAAACACCTGCATTTATGCCAGTAGGTACTTATGGCACAGTAAAGGGAATGTTACCGAGAGATATTAAAGAGATTGGTGCTGAAATTATTTTAGGTAATACCTTTCATCTTTGGTTAAGACCAGGTACTGAAATTATTCAAAAGCATGGTGATCTCCATGATTTTATTCAATGGGATAAACCTATTTTAACTGACTCAGGTGGTTTTCAGGTATTTAGCTTAGGTGCTTTACGCAAAATTAAGGAAGAGGGTGTTACGTTCTCTTCACCTATTGATGGCGCTAAAGTATTTATGGGGCCAGAAGAATCGATGCAAGTGCAACGAACACTAGGTTCTGATGTGGTAATGATCTTTGATGAGTGTACCCCTTATCCAGCAGATTTTGAAACTGCTAAACAATCTATGGAGCTTTCCTTACGTTGGGCTAAACGTTCGAAAATAGCCCATGCGGATAATCCAGCAGCCTTATTTGGCATTATTCAAGGTGGTATGCATCAAGACCTTAGAATGAGGTCGTTAGAAGGTTTATCTGAAATAGACTTTGATGGTTTAGCTATTGGTGGTCTCTCGGTTGGTGAACCTAAAGAAGAAATGATTAGGGTGTTAGATTTTTTACCTCCACAAATGCCAGCTGATAAGCCGCGTTATTTAATGGGCGTTGGTAAGCCTGAAGATTTAGTAGAGGGGGTAAGACGGGGCATAGATATGTTTGATTGTGTAATGCCTACCCGTAATGCACGCAATGGCCATTTATTTGTGGATACTGGAGTAGTCAGGATTCGAAACTCTGTTCACAAACATGATACGACAGCACTGGATGCTACATGTGATTGTTATACTTGTCAGAATTTCTCTAAATCTTATTTACATCATTTAGATAAATGTGGCGAAATGCTAGGCGCCATGTTAAATAGTATTCATAACTTACGATTTTATCAAAAGTTAATGAATGATTTGCGTAATGCCATTTTACAAGGTAAATTGGCAGCTTTTGTAGATGAATTTTATAGTAAGCGTGGATTAGTTACGCCACCTTTAAATTAAATCCGCATTTTTGTGTTAAGGAGTTTTAATTTATGAGTTTTTTTATTTCCTCTGCTTATGCTCAACAAGCAGCAGCAACGGGTGCAGCAGGTGATCCTAACGGTATTTTTACATGGGTATTCCTAGGCGGTTTTATCGTTATTTTTTACTTTATGATTCTACGTCCGCAAATGAAACGTGGTAAAGAGCACCGTAATTTATTAAGTGCTTTGCAAAAAGGTGATGAAGTGCTTACCACAGGTGGTATTGCAGGTAGAATAGTAAAAGTATCTGATGAATTTATCGTATTAGCTGTATCAGATAATGTACAATTAAAATTTCAAAAATCAGCAATTGCTGCAACCTTACCCAAAGGTACTTTAAAAGCAATTGATGAATAATCACAACTGACATTATGGTTATATAAACTATTTAACCATGGTGTTTATTAATTTTTTGATAGATGGTTGGCATAATGCTTAACAAATATCCTTTATGGAAATATATCTTAATCTTAGTTGTGTTGGCTATAGGGCTACTATATTCAGCACCTAATCTGTATCCTGATGATCCTGCTGTTCAAATTACAGGTAGCAATGTAAATTTAGTAGTTGATGATGCTACTGTAACGAGAGTTAAACAGGTTTTAACAGATGCTAAGATTGAAACAAAATCAGTAGCTATTGAAAAAGAAGCTGTTTTAATTAGATTAACCAAATTAGCAAGTCAATTACCTGCGAAAGCTGCTTTACAAAAAGCACTAGGTGATGATTATGTAGTGGCTTTAAATTTAGCACCTACTACACCAGCATGGTTAACTAATATAGGTGCACGTCCTATGAAGTTAGGGCTTGATCTATCAGGCGGTGTTCACTTCTTACTTGAAGTGGATATGGATAGAGCCATAAAAACGCGCCTTAATATGTACGATGGCGAAATCAGAAATCTGTTACGTGAAGAGCGTATTCGTTATCGTAGTGTTCCAAGTAAAGACAGCAGTATTCAATTTAGCTTTGCTGATGAAGCAACAGCTGCTAAGGCTGAAGCGTTAATTACAACTAAATTTAATCAATTTAATATAACGACTGCTACTGAAGAGGGTGCTCAAATACTTAAATTAGTCATGTCACCTAGTATTATTTCTGATTTATCAGAGTATGCCGTTTCCCAAAACTTACAAACCGTACGTAATCGTGTTAACGAGTTAGGTGTGGCAGAGCCTATTGTCCAGCAGCAAGGCGCTAATCGTATTGTGGTAGAACTACCAGGTGTGCAAGATACTGCTGAAGCAAAACGTATTTTGGGTAAAACCGCTAACTTAGAGTTTCGTTTAGCAGCTAAGCCTGATGATCCTGCCATTTCAACTGAGCAGTTTGATTTTGAAGGCCGAACGGTTGCTTTAGAGCGTTCATTAATTATTACAGGCGATCAAGTTTCTAGTGCTAAAGTAGGTTTTGATCAACGTAATAATCAACCGCAAGTAGAAATTGAACTAGATGGTCATGGTGGCGATTTAATGTTCAAAGCGACGCAAGGTAATGTTGGTCGTAGCATGGCTGTAATCTTTATTGAACAACGCCCAATTACTCACTATGTGAAAGAAGAGGGAAGTGATAAAGAGAAAGCTGTACAGGCTTATGTAGAAGATAGAAAAATTATTAGCCTAGCAACTATTCGTGATGTGTTAAGCAGTCGTTTTGTAATTTCTGGTTCTAAATCGACGAAAGAAGCTTCAGAGTTAGCCTTATTATTAAGAGCTGGTGGTTTAGCAGCCCCTATGCACTTTGTGGAAGAACGTACACTAGGCCCAAGCTTAGGTGAAGAAAATATCAAAATGGGTATTAATTCAACAATTTGGGCAATGATCTTAATTGCTATTTTTATGGTCATTATCTATAAGTTCTTTGGCATAATTGCTACAGTAGCTTTAGCATTTAACTTAGTACTATTAACAGGCTTATTGTCAATTATTGGCGCAACACTTACCCTGCCAGGTATTGCGGGTATTGTATTAACCTTGGGTATGGCGATTGATGCTAACGTTTTGATTTATTCTCGTATTCGAGAAGAGTTAAATAATGGTTTATCCGTCCAAAGAGCAATTCATGAAGGATTTGACCGCGCCTATACAGCGATTATTGATAGTAACTTAACAACTTTGTTAGTGGGTGCTATCTTATTCCAAATGGGTACAGGGCCAATTAAAGGCTTTGCGGTAACACTTTCACTCGGTATTATTACCTCCTTATTCACAGCTGTAATGGTTACACGTGGTATTGTAAACTTGCTGTTTGGTGGTCGTAATGTTAAGAAATTGTGGATATAAGGTGATATTACTATGATTAAGTCCACTATTCATTTTATGAAAATCCGTAATGTAGCCTTTGCTATTACGGTACTGATTACGGTTATAGGTTTAGTCAGCCTATTTCATAAGGGTTTAAATCTTGGTTTAGATTTTACAGGGGGTACTTCTATTGAGTTACTCTATGAAAAGCCAGCTGATTTAGAAAAGATACGTTTAGAATTAACCACAGTAGAGCCAGGGCAAGAGCAAAAATTTGATGATGCAATTGTACAAAGCTTTGGTTCTACTAATAGTGTTTTAATTCGCTTAAAAAATGATGAAGCCGATGTTGGTAATTTAGTAGCTGCTAAACTACATCGTATTGATCCTGATAATAAATTTGAGCTAATTAGTGCTGAAACTGTAGGAGCGCAAGTTGGTAAAGAATTATTAGATAAGGGTGGGATTGCCTGTTTATTAGCATTAGCAGGTATCCTGATTTATTTAGCATTTCGTTTCCAATGGAAATTTGGTTTGGGGGCGATTGCTTCATTATTCCATGACTTAGTAGTAACCCTCGGGGTTATCGCGTTTTTCCAAATACCTGTTGATTTAACAGTGTTTGCGGCCATATTAGCGATGATCGGTTATTCGTTAAATGATACAATCATTATTTATGACCGTATTCGTGAGAATTTCCGTGTCTTACGTAAAGCAGATATTATTGAAAATATTGATGTTTCTGTTACACAGACTTTGCTAAGAACTATCGCAACTTCAACCTCAACAGCGATGGCATTAATTGCCTTGTTAATCTTTGGTGGTCCTTCGTTAGGTGGCTTTGCATTGGTTATGTTAATCGGTGTATTTGTTGGTACATATTCTTCTATTTATATTGCAGGTCCAGTATTAGTTTGGTTAAAACTAACGCGTGAGGATTTGCTACCACCACCTAGCTCCCAAGAGTTAAAAGAGCAGCATCCTTAATAATAATGTAAGATAATTAAACTTCCCTGTATTTTTATGGGGAAGTTTTTTTTTAATCAGTTTATAATAAGCAAAATTTCTCATCTTAGTACTAAAAAGATAAATAGGGCATAGGGAGGGGGAAATAACTGAAAATATAAAGAAAATAGTGAACTTAACCATATATCTAGTTGTCAATATCGAAATAACCGACTATACTGTGCGGCTATCTGCCACATAAGGCGGTGAGGTTAATCAAAGTTAATAATATTGACCTTTGAGTAGTTTAATTCTTTCCAATAACCGCTCCCAGATAAGGGGCTTATAAAGATGAATAGAAACGTGAATAGCCAACGACCCGTAAATCTCGATCTTCGGACTATCAAGCTACCTATCACAGCTTATGCGTCCATTCTTCACCGTATTTCTGGTGTTATCCTTTTTGTTTCACTTGTTATCGCGCTTTTCTTACTAGATAGATCACTATCTGGACCAGAAGGCTTTGCCACAGTTAAATCGTGGATGTCTAACTTTTTTGTGAAGTTTATCGTATGGGGTATGTTCTCTGCGTTAATTTATCACTTAGTTGCGGGCATTCGCCATTTGATTATGGATTTAGGTATTGGTGAATCGCTTGAGGGTGGCCGTTTCGGTGCTAAAGTAGTATTAATCGTTTCAGTAATCCTTATTGTGATTGCAGGAGTGTGGATAGTATGGTAACTAATGTCACAAATTTTTCACGCTCAGGCTTATTTGATTGGATGGCACAGCGTGTATCAGCTGTTGTTCTAGCAACATACTTTATTTTTTTAGTAGCTTTTGTTATTTGTAACCCTAATCTTGAGTACTCTCAATGGTATGGACTTTTTCATAATAAATGGATGCGTACCTATAGTTTATTAGCATTACTTTGTTTAAGTATTCATGCTTGGGTAGGTATGTGGACAATCACTACAGACTATTTAACACGTATGGCATTAGGTAAGTGGGCAACAGGTGTTCGCTTCTTAGTACAAGCGCTATGCGGTATGTTAATGTTTGTGATTTTTGTCTGGGGTATACAGATTCTTTGGGGTGTTTAATAAACTATGTCTACTATACGAGCTCTTTCTTTTGATGCTATTGTTGTCGGTGGTGGCGGTGCAGGTATGCGCGCCGGTTTACAATTAGCTAGTTCTGGTTATAAAACAGCAGTTGTGACTAAAGTGTTCCCAACTCGCTCTCATACCGTATCAGCACAAGGTGGTATTACCTGTGCAATTGCTTCTGCTGACCCTAATGATGATTGGCGTTGGCACATGTATGATACCGTAAAAGGTTCTGACTATATCGGTGACCAAGATGCTATTGAATATATGTGTTCAGTAGGTCCTGAAGCTGTATTTGAATTAGACCACATGGGTTTACCTTTCTCACGTACTGAGACAGGTCGTATTTATCAACGTCCTTTTGGTGGTCAATCTAAAAACTTTGGTGAAGGTGGTCAAGCAGCACGTACTTGTGCAGCAGCAGACCGTACAGGCCATGCATTATTACATACTCTTTATCAAAATAACTTAAAAAATAAAACGACTTTCTTAACAGAATGGTATGCCGTTGATTTAGTAAAAAATCAAGATAATGCTGTAGTCGGTATTATTGCTATCTGTTTAGAAACGGGCGAAACGGTTTATATTCGTTCTAAAGCAGTAGTATTAGCTACTGGTGGTGCAGGTCGTATTTACGCTTCTACCACAAATGCTCACATCAATACAGGTGATGGTGTTGGTATGGCATTACGTGCAGGCGTACCTGTACAAGACATTGAAATGTGGCAATTCCACCCAACAGGCATTTATGGTGCTGGTGTACTAGTAACTGAAGGATGCCGTGGTGAAGGTGGTTATCTAATTAATAAAGATGGCGAGCGTTTTATGGAACGTTACGCACCTAATGCTAAAGACTTAGCAGGTCGTGACGTAGTTGCTCGTTCTATGGTTAAAGAAATTTTAGCAGGTAATGGTGTTGGTCCTAATAAAGATCACGTTTTATTAAAACTAGATCACTTAGGTGAAGATGTTTTACATAGCCGTTTACCTGGTATTTGTGAGCTTTCTAAAACGTTTGCTCACGTTGATCCAGTAACTGCACCAATTCCTGTAGTTCCAACTTGCCACTATATGATGGGTGGTATTGCAACTAACATTCATGGTCAAGCATTAACCCAAGATGCAAATGGCAATGATGTAGTTGTTGAAGGTTTATATGCAGTAGGTGAAGTGGCTTGTGTATCCGTACATGGTGCTAATCGTTTAGGTGGTAACTCATTACTTGACCTAGTTGTGTTTGGTCGTGCTACAGGTCTTTACCTTGAGAAAGCATTAAAAGAAGGTATTGAATACCGTGCAGCTAGTCAAACTGATATTGAAGCAGCTAGTAAGCGTTTGATTTCATTAAATGAGCGTGTTGAAGGTGAAGAAGTAGCACCATTAAAACGTGAGCTACAAAACTGCATGCAAAACTATTTTGGTGTATTCCGTACTGGCGAATACATGGAAAAAGGTATTAAAGAGCTTGCTACTTTACGTGAACGTATTGAACATGTGAAAATCACAGATAAGAGCATGGCATTTAATACTGCACGAATGGAAGCACTTGAGTTACAAAACTTATTGGAAGTTGCAGAAGCTACAGCAATTGCTGCTAACGTTCGTACAGAATCTCGTGGGGCTCATGCTCGTGAAGATTATGAGGAGCGTGATGATACTAACTGGTTATGTCATACACTTTATTTCCCTGGGGAAAAACGTGTAAGCAAGCGAGCAGTGAACTTTGCTCCTAAGACTGTACCAGCTTTTGAACCTAAAAAACGTGTTTATTAATAGGGGATTGTCATGCTCTCAGTAAGTGTATATCGCTATAATCCTGATCAAGATAAAGTACCTAGTATGAAGACTTACCAGATCAATACAGGTGGTAAGGATTTGATGGTACTTGATGTGCTTGAGCTTGTAAAAGAACAAGATGAAAGTTTTTCATATCGTCGTTCATGCCGCGAAGGTGTTTGTGGTTCAGATGGTATGAATATTAATGGGAAAAATGGTTTAGCTTGTATTACTCCTTTATCAGAAGTGGTAAAAGCAGGTGAACAATTAGTTATTAGACCATTACCAGGTTTACCTGTTATTCGTGACTTGATTGTAGATATGAATATTTTCTACAAACAATATGAAAAAGTTGAGCCTTATTTACAAAATGATACACCAGCTCCAGCTATTGAACGTCTTCAGAGTATCGAAGAACGTGATAAGTTAGATGGTTTATATGAGTGTATTCTTTGTGCATGTTGTTCAACTTCATGTCCTTCATTTTGGTGGAATCCTGATAAGTTCTTAGGTCCATCTGCTTTATTGCAGGCGTATCGTTTCTTGGCAGATAGTCGTGATACCTATACCGAAAAACGTTTAGCAATGATGGATGATCCTTTCAGTGTGTTCCGTTGTCGGAGTATTATGAACTGTGTTCATGTTTGCCCCAAAAACTTGAACCCCACACAAGCGATAGGACATATCCGCAGTATGTTGTTACAAAGCGGAACTTAAAAAAATTAAAATGCCTCTTATAATAGTAAGAGGCATTTTGCCATAGGCGCAAGTGTTTTACTTGTAGTTAATTTGTATTTTGAATAAACCATAGGAGCACTGAGCTGGTTTTTACACTGACTAAAGTCCACGCTGCTTTTATCACTTTGCTTAATAAAAATAAAAACAGAATGGTTTTTTCATTCAGTGCAGTGCTTTAATAGAAGGTGACCTGACATGCCCGAAAGCATGATGCAACAGTTGTGGGATAGCGCTTATTTATCTGCTGATAATGCAGACTATGTAGATGAGCTGTATGAACAATACCTGCATGATCCTAATGCAGTTCCTGAAGAATGGCGTACTTACTTCCAAAAGCTGCCTGCTACCTCAAATGGCGCAGATGTACCGCATTCTCCAATTCGTGATTACTTTGTAATGCTGGGTAAAACCCAAAACAGAGCACAACCTGTCGCTACTGCGAGTGTTTCTAGTGATCATGAGAAGAAGCAAGTAAAAGTACTGCGTTTAATTCAGATGTATCGTATGCAGGGACATCAGGCTGCTAATCTTGATCCTTTAGGTTTATGGCAACGTCCAGTACCAGTATCTTTAACTTTACAGGATAATGAGTTAACTGAAGCTGATTTAGATACTACTTTCTCTTGTGGTGATCTATTTGCTGATAAAAAAGAAGCAACGCTACGTGAAATTGTAGAAGTTTTAAAAGCCACCTATTGTAATACAATAGGTATGGAGTGTATGCATATTGTTGATACAGAACAGCGTCGTTGGTTATTACGCCGTTTTGAGCATGTTAAGGGCCGCCAACAATATTCACCAGACATTAAGAAGCATTTATTAGAACGTTTAACTGCTGCTGAAGGCTTAGAAAAATATTTAGGCAATAAATACCCAGGTGCAAAACGTTTTAGTTTAGAGGGTGGTGATGCCCTTATCCCGATGGTTGATGAATTAATTCAACGCTCAGGTACTTACGGTGTGAAAGAAGTTGTGATGTCAATGGCACACCGTGGACGTCTAAATGTGTTAGTGAATACCTTAGGTAAAAATCCACGTGAATTATTCGATGAATTCGAAGGTAAGAAGCGTGCTAAAGTTGGAGTAGGCGACGTTAAATACCACCAAGGTTTTTCTTCCAATGTAATGACTCAAGGTGGCGAAACACATTTAGCATTAGGTTTTAACCCATCACATTTAGAGATTGGTTCTCCTGTAATGGCTGGTTCAGTACGTGCCCGTCAAGACCGACGAGCAGATACTACTGGTGAGGCAGTATTACCTATTACTATTCATGGTGACGCTGCTTTTGCTGGGCAGGGTGTGGTAATGGAAACATTCCAAATGTCACAAACCCGTGCTTACAAAACAGGTGGTACAGTACATATTGTGATCAATAACCAAATTGGTTTTACTATTAGCCGCCCTGATGATGCACGTTCGACAGAATATGCAACTGAAATCGCCAAAATGGTACAAGCGCCAATTTTCCATGTAAATGGTGATGATCCTGAAGCTGTGCTATTTGTTACGCAAATGGCGTTAGATTTCCGTATGCAATTCCATAAAGATGTGGTGCTAGATTTATTCTGTTATCGCCGTCATGGTCATAATGAAGCTGATGAGCCTAGTGGTACTCAACCACTGATGTATCAAGCTATTGCTAAACATAATACACCTCGTAGTTTATATGCTGATGAATTAGTAAAACAAGGTGTAATTACCGAGCAAGAAGCACAGCAAAGAGTGGATGAATACCGTGATGACTTAGATAATGGTCGTCATGTGGTAAGAAGTTTAGTAAAAGAACCTAATAAAGCATTATTTGTAGATTGGACACCTTATATTGGTCATGAATGGAACTCTTATTATGACACTACTGTAGATCTTAAAAAGCTACAAGATCTAGCTACAAAGATGACCTCTATTCCAGAAGGTTTCGTGTTACAGCGTCAAGTAAAAAAGATCTATGAAGATCGTGAAAAAATGACGGCAGGCGCTTTACCTATTAATTGGGGTTATGCAGAAACTTTAGCCTATGCGAGTTTATTAGCAGAAGGTTATCCAGTACGTATGACAGGCCAAGATATTGGTCGAGGTACTTTCTCTCATCGTCATGCTGTCTTACACAGTCAAAAAGATGATGCCGTTTTTGTTCCTTTACAGCATTTATTTGATGGTCAGCCAAGAATGGATATTTATGATTCATTCCTATCTGAAGAAGCCGTGCTAGCCTTTGAATATGGTTATGCTTCAACTACACCTAATGCGTTAGTGATTTGGGAAGCCCAATTTGGTGATTTTGCTAATGGTGCTCAAGTAGTAATTGACCAATTTATCAGCAGTGGTGAGCTTAAGTGGGAACGTTTTAGTGGCGTTACCATGTTATTGCCACATGGCTATGAAGGGCAAGGTGCAGAGCATTCTTCAGCCCGTTTAGAACGTTACCTACAACTTTGTTCAGATCAGAATATTCAAGTGTGTGTACCTACTACACCCGCACAGATATTCCATTTATTACGTCGTCAAGTGGTACGTCCAATTCGTAAGCCATTAGTGATAATGAGTCCTAAGTCTTTATTACGTCATAAACTAGCCATTTCTACTTTAGAAGAATTGGCAGAGGGATCATTTAAACTTATTATCCCCGAAGTGGACGATATCAATCCTAAGAAAGTAGATCGCCTTATTTTATGTAGTGGTAAAGTGTATTACGATCTATTGGAAAAACGTCGTGCAGAAGGACAAGATAATATTGCTATTGTTCGTATAGAACAACTCTATCCATTCCCTAACGAAAGTTTAGATAGAATTATGGCGACCTATCCAAATCTAAAACGTTTAGTGTGGTGTCAGGAAGAACCTATGAATCAAGGTGCATGGTATTGCAGTCAGCACAATATTCGTCGTGCAGCAGCCGAATACAATCCACCCCTAGATTTACAATATGCTGGCCGTGATAGTTCTGCGGCGCCTGCGTGTGGCTATCCATCAATGCATGCTGAACAGCAAGAGAAATTATTACAAGACGCATTTACTGTTTAATACTCGATCAGATGGGCGCATGGGCGTCCTCTAATAAATTTAAGGAATTTTACAATGGCTCAAGAAATTAAAGCGCCTTCTTTTCCCGAATCCATCGCCGATGGTACTATTGCTAACTGGTTAAAAAAATCTGGCGAAGCCGTCAAGCGTGACGAGTTGCTGGTCGAGATTGAAACTGACAAAGTAATGTTAGAAGTAGTTGCTCCTGCTGATGGTGTGTTGACTATCGTTAAAAATGAAGGTGATACAGTTTTAAGTAATGAAGTAATTGGTAGTGTTGATGAATCTGCTAGTGCTTCTGCGGCACCAGCAGCAAAAGCAGAGGTTGCTCCTTCTGCCGCTCCTACGCCAGCTACATCAGACCCTTCTGCTGCTTCTGATGAAGATCCTATATTAGCGCCAGCAGCACGTAAATTGGCTGAAGAGAATAATATAGATCCTGCGACTATTAAAGGTACAGGTAAAGGCGGACGTATTACTAAAGAAGATGTGGTAGCAGCTATTGCTAATAAATCTTCTGCGCCAACTGCTACACCAAAAGCAGCCACAGCTCCAGTAAACGTGCCTACAGGTGATCGCGTAGAAAAACGTGTGCCTATGACTCGTTTACGTGCTAAGGTAGCAGAGCGTTTAGTTGAGGCACAATCTTCAATGGCGATGTTAACTACTTTTAACGAAGTTAATATGAAGCCTATTATGGATTTGCGCTCTAAATATAAAGATTTATTTGAAAAGAAACATGAGGGTGTACGTTTAGGCTTTATGTCTTTCTTTGTGAAAGCGGCTACTGAAGCATTAAAACGTTTCCCTGGTGTCAATGCGTCTATTGATGGTAATGATGTTGTATATCATGGTTATCAAGATATTGGTGTAGCTGTATCAAGCGACCGTGGTTTAGTGGTGCCTGTACTCCGTAATGCTGAGTTTATGAGCCTTGCAGAAATTGAAGGTGGCATTGCAGACTTTGGTAAAAAAGCTAAAGCAGGTAAATTAACTATTGAAGAAATGACAGGTGGTACATTCACTATTTCTAATGGTGGTGTATTTGGTTCGTTACTTTCAACACCTATTGTTAATCCACCACAAACAGCTATTTTAGGTATGCATAAAATTCAAGAGCGTCCTATGGCAGTAAATGGTCAAGTAGTAATTTTACCGATGATGTATCTAGCACTTTCATATGATCACCGTATGATTGATGGTAAAGAAGCTGTTAGCTTCCTAGTAACAATGAAAGATTTATTAGAAGATCCTGCTCGTTTGTTGTTAGATGTGTAATGTATCACTCAAGCCGCATAGCGGCTTGAAAGTTGATTACAATTTTCCAAAGATTAAAGTAGTAATGATCTATTGATAAACATCATTCTTAATGAATTAAAGTCACTCTGTTGTAAGAATATACACATACAAGGGATAAAATTATGAGTCAAAAATTTGATATTGTTGTTATTGGGGCTGGTCCTGGCGGTTATGTAGCAGCTATTCGCGCTGCACAAATGGGTTTTAAAACGGCTTGTATTGAAAAATATCAAGGTAAAGAAGGTAAAACCTCATTAGGTGGTACTTGTCTGAATGTTGGCTGTATTCCTTCTAAAGCGCTATTAGATAGTACGTGGAAATATCACGAAGCTGAAGAATCTTTTAAAATTCATGGTATTGCTGTAAAAGGCCTAGCCATGGATGTAAAAACCATGATTGCCCGTAAAGACACCATTGTTAAAAACTTAACAGGTGGTATTGGCATGTTATTTAAAGCTAATGGTGTTACCTTACTTGAAGGTCACGGTAAATTACTAGCTAACAAACAAGTAGAAGTAACTGGCCTAGATGGCAAAGTTGAAACGGTTGCTGCTGAAAATGTCATTATTGCTTCTGGTTCTCGCCCTATTGAAATTCCACCTACACCATTAAATGGCGATACAATTGTGGATTCTACAGGTGCTTTAGATTTCATTGAAGTACCTAAACGTTTAGGCGTGATTGGTGCAGGTGTCATTGGTCTGGAGTTAGGTTCTGTTTGGGCGCGTTTAGGTTCAGAAGTAACAGTACTAGAAGCAATGGATAAATTCTTGCCAGCAGTAGACGAGCAAGTAGCCAAAGAAGCGCAAAAAGTATTAACTAAACAAGGGCTAAATATTAAATTAGGTGCTCGTGTAACAGGTTCTAGCACTAAAGGTAAAACAGTTACGGTTGAGTACACAGATACGGAAGGTGAGCAAAAAATCACTTTTGATAAAGTCATTGTAGCTGTTGGCCGTCGTCCAGTAACTACTGATCTATTAGCTGCTGATAGTGGTGTAAACATGGATGAGCGTGGCTTTATCTTTGTTGATGACTACTGCACAACAAGCGTTCCAGGCGTTTACGCAATTGGTGACGTAGTACGTGGCCCAATGTTAGCACATAAAGCGTCTGAAGAAGGTATTATGGTAGTAGAGCGCATCGCTGGTCATAAAGCACAAATGAGCTACGATTTAATTCCAGGTGTTATTTATACTCACCCAGAAATTGCATGGGTTGGTAAAAATGAGCAAACCTTAAAAGCAGAAGGTATAGAAATCAATGTAGGTGTATTCCCATTTGCAGCCAGTGGTCGTGCTATGGCAGCTAATGACACCACAGGTTTTGTAAAAATCATTGCTGATGCTAAAACTGACCGTATTTTAGGTGGTCATGTAATTGGCCCAAGTGCAGCAGAATTAGTACAACAAATCGCTATTGCCATGGAATTCGGTTCAAGTGCAGAAGATGTAGGTATGATGATTTTCTCTCATCCAACTGTTTCTGAAGCAGTTCACGAAGCAGCTTTAGCAGTAAATGGACACGCTATTCACGTTGCTAACCGCAAAAAACGTTAATAACCGTCTTCAAATGGGGCATTTATTGCCCCATTTACTCGCCAGAAAGTAATTAATAAACAAGCTGGCAAACTAGGTGGTGATACAATTCTGTATCATCTAAACATAGCAATACCAAAGAGATAGTATAGCTTATGAATCTCCATGAATATCAAGGTAAGCAGTTATTTGCTGAATATGGATTACCTGTATCGAAAGGCATCGCAGTAGATACACCAGAAGAAGCCGCTGCGGCATGTACAACTATTGGTGGTACTGAGTGGGTTGTTAAAGCTCAAGTACACGCAGGTGGTCGTGGTAAAGCTGGTGGCGTAAAATTAGTAAAAGACCCAGCTGATGCAAAAGCGTTTGCAGCACAATGGTTAGGTAAAAGATTAGTTACTTATCAAACAGATGCTAACGGCCAACCTGTTAGTAAGATTTTAGTAGAAACATGTACTGATATTGATAAAGAATTATATTTAGGTGCCGTAGTTGATCGTTCTAGCCGTCGTATCGTATTTATGGCGTCTACTGAAGGTGGTGTTGAAATTGAGAAAGTAGCTCATGATACCCCAGAAAAAATCTTAAAAGCGACCATTGATCCTTTAGTGGGTGCACAACCTTTCCAAGGACGTGATCTAGCGTTTAAATTAGGCTTAAAAGGCGATCAAATCAAACAGTTTACTAATATCTTTTTAGGTTTAGCTAAATTGTTCCAAGATTATGATTTAGCTCTATTAGAAATCAACCCATTAGTAATTAAGAAAGATGGAAACTTACACTGTCTAGACGCTAAAATTAATATTGATGGTAATGCTTTATATCGTCACCCTAAATTACGTGAAATGCACGACCCATCGCAAGATGATCCACGTGAAGCACATGCAGCACAATTTGAACTTAACTATGTAGCATTAGATGGTAACATCGGCTGTATGGTTAACGGTGCTGGTTTAGCAATGGGTACTATGGATATCGTAAATTTACACGGTGGCAAACCAGCTAACTTCTTAGATGTTGGTGGTGGTGCGACTAAAGAGCGTGTAACCGAAGCGTTTAAAATTATCCTTTCTGATGACAATGTTAAAGCCGTATTAGTAAATATCTTTGGTGGTATCGTACGTTGCGATATGATTGCGGAAGGTATTATTGGTGCAGTAAAAGAAGTAGGCGTAAAAGTACCTGTAGTGGTTCGTTTAGAAGGTAATAACGCTGAATTAGGTGCTAAAGTATTATCTGAAAGTGGCCTAAATATTATTGCTGCAAGTGGTTTAACAGACGCTGCACAAAAAGTGGTAGCGGCAGCGGAGGGTAAATAATGAGCGTTTTAATTAATAAAGATACTAAAGTTATTTGCCAAGGTTTTACTGGTAGCCAAGGTACATTCCACTCAGAACAAGCCATTGCTTATGGTACTAAAATGGTAGGTGGTGTTACTCCTGGAAAAGGCGGTACTACTCATTTAGGTTTACCCGTATTTAATACCGTAAAGGAAGCAGTAGAAGCAACGGGTGCAGATGCTAGTGTTATCTATGTACCAGCTCCTTTCTGTAAAGATTCTATTTTAGAAGCTGCATTTGGTGGTATCAAATTAATCGTTTGTATCACTGAAGGTATTCCTACTATTGATATGTTAGAAGCTAAAGTTAAGTGTGACGAACTAGGTGTAGTACTTATTGGCCCTAACTGTCCAGGTGTTATCACTCCTGGTGAATGTAAAATTGGTATTCAACCAGGTCACATTCATTTACCAGGCAAAGTAGGTATTGTTTCTCGTTCTGGTACCTTAACCTATGAAGCGGTAAAACAAACTACTGATGCAGGTTTTGGTCAATCTACTTGTGTTGGTATTGGTGGTGACCCCATTCCAGGTTCTAGCTTTATCGATATCTTAAAGCTATTCCAAGCAGACCCAAAAACAGAAGCGATTGTAATGATTGGTGAAATTGGTGGTAGTGCAGAAGAAGAAGCAGCTGCATTTATTAAAGCTAATGTAACTAAGCCAGTAGTTTCTTATATTGCTGGTGTTACTGCTCCTGCTGGTAAGCGTATGGGCCATGCGGGTGCTATTATCTCTGGTGGTAAAGGTACAGCTGATGAAAAATTTGCTGCTTTAGAAGACGCAGGTGTTAAAACTGTGCGTTCACTTGCAGATATTGGTAAAGCTTTATCAGAATTAACTGGTTGGCCAATGAAAAAATAGTGATTAGCTTTGCTAATAAGTAAAAAAGACCAAGCCTTAGTGCTTGGTCTTTTTGTTTTATATAACTGTTGCTATAGTTATATTACAAGAGAAAGTCTACGCTCGACTACTCTAGCGGTTTGTGGAATAGTAGTCTCGTGGTTTAATACGCGATTTAAAATTAGCTCTTCTAAATCGGCTAACTGATGTGACCCTCTAGAGCGTGAACGAGATAGTTTAACAGCCAAGTCTAAACCAATCTGACCTTGTTCAATTAAAATCACTCGATCAGCCATAATCACTGCTTCACTAACATCATGAGTGACTAATACCACAGTAAACTGATGTTGTTGCCATAGCTGCTCAATTAACTGCTGCATTTCAATACGGGTTAAGGCATCCAAGGCACCTAAAGGTTCATCAAGTAATAATAAGCGAGGTTGATGAATTAATGCTCTGGCTAAGGCAACACGTTGTTTTTGTCCACCTGATAGGGTGGCAGGCCAAACATTCGCTTTATCCGCTAAACCAACTGCTTCCAATGTTGCTAATGCTCTAGCACGCCAATTACCCGTAAGACCTAGACCGATATTATCAATTACTTTTTTCCAAGGTAATAAGCGAGAATCTTGAAACATCAACCGTGTATCAGGATGAGCTTTATTGGTTAAGCTATTATCCACCAATAACTTACCTTGAGTAGTTTGTTCAAGTCCTGCTAATAAGCGTAGCAGGGTACTTTTTCCGCAACCACTACGACCAACTATTGCCACAAACTGTCCAGCAGGAATAGTTAAATCTATACCCTTTAGTATTTGCTTATTACCAAAGCTTTTTTCAATACTATTTAAATGGAGTGTTAAACCTTGTTTGTTCATTGTGCAACTCCTAATTGATAAGCAGGGTGCCAACGTAAGCATATGTGCTCTAAAACACGAGCTATAACATCAGCCAACTTGCCTAAAATGGCGTATAGAATAATGGTTAATACCACCACATCAGTTTGTAAAAACTCTCTGGCATTCATCGCTAAATAACCTATGCCTGCATTGGCTGAAATAGTTTCAGCCACAATTAGAGTTAACCACATAAAACCAAGCGCAAAACGAACACCTACTAAAATAGAGGGTAAAGCCCCTGGTAAAATAACCTGTCTAAATAAAGCAAAGCCAGATAAACCATAACTTCGAGACATTTCCAATAAATCTTTATCGATATGTTTAATCCCATGATAAGTATTTAAGTAAATGGGAAATAGTGAGCCTAATGCGACTAGAAATATTTTGGCAGATTCGTCGATACCAAACCAAAGGATGACCAAGGGTATTAAGGCAAGGTGAGGGATATTACGAATCATCTGAATGGTACTGTCTAATAACTTTTCACCCCAAGGAGATAAGCCAGTAATCAAACCCAAAACTAGCCCAATACCTCCGCCAATGATAAAACCAATCATTGCTCGCCAAGTGCTAATAGCTAAATGTTGCCATAGTTCGCCTGTGGTGCTTAATTGCCAACCTACTGCAAATACAGCACTGGGGGCTGGTAGGGTGCGGCTAGCAATCCAACCTAATTCTACAGCCAATTGCCAAATTGCGATTAGCACAATGGGAAGCAGCCAAGGTGTAATTCTATTAAATATTTGTTGTGTATTTAACATGACCTACAATTCCTCTATTAATTGGCTTGTTTAGCTTGTTGGCTAGCAGGTGGTGTCCAAATAACATCGTCAATATTTAATTTTTTTGGAATTAACCTTAACTCAGAAAAGGTATCAGCAATTTTCTGTTGTTCTGCTACCACCTTAGGTGTGATAAATTGAGTACCATAACTTTGGCGCGTTATTGCCAGCAGCGTAATCTCTTTTGATAACCCTAAAATAAGCGCTACTAAATCTGTGACTTGATTAGGATTGTTTTTTGGCCAATCACCTACTTTTTGTATTTCTTCAACAATAGCTGTTATCACTTGTGGATGTTGCTCTGCATAAGGACGACTAGCTAAATAAAACTGATGGTTATCAACTATATTAGAACCATCTTTTAATACTCTAGCGGATAACTGTATTTCTGCAGCTGCTAAGAAAGGATCCCAGATTACCCATGCATCCACTCTATTACTTTCAAAGGCTGCTCTGGCATCAGAGGGTGCTAGATATACTGGTGTAATATCAGAATATTTTAAACCAGCCTCTTGTAATGCACGAACTAATAAGTAATGCACATTAGAACCTTTATTGAGGGCTACTTTTTTCCCCTTAAGCTCAGCAACTGATTGAATAGGTGAATCTTTGGTTACTAAAATTGCTTCACTGGTAGGGGCTGGAGGCTCATTAGCCACATATACTAAATTAGCGCCAGCCGCTTGTGCAAAAATAGGCGGTGTTTCTCCCGTCACACCAAAATCAATACTACCTACATTTAATCCCTCTAATAATTGAGGCCCTCCTGGAAACTCTACCCATTTAACTTGAATACTTTGTTTAGCTAAACGTTGTTCCAAATTTCCTTTAGTTTTTACTAACAATAAATTGCCATATTTTTGATAACCAATTCTTAACTCAGTGGCTTTTTGTTCACTGGCTGATACCTGAAAGGTAACTAGAGAAACGGCTACAATAATAGCTGTTTTTAATAAATATTGAATGTTCATTGTAAACTCCAAGTAGTTTTTTAATTGCTGAATTCTTTGTAATAAAAGGATTTGTGAAACTTTATTAAATTCAGTATGCAAAAAAAGAAATTAAATGAAAAAGAATAAATATTAATTTATATATTTCTTTTAGTTATATAAAATATGTTTATTTATAATTTGTTGATATATAAACAGTCAAGCAACATAAGTGTTGCTATAGCAACACTAAATAAACTAGCAAACCTTTTATCAATATTTCATTGTTATATTAATTAATTATAAAAATCATATTGTTATAAGTAATTTTTATTGTTTTTAAGTAATTGGTATAAATATTGTTTATAGCAAATAATTCTAAAAAAATTATTTTTTATTTACTAATGGAGATATTATTATGAGTCTAGATATTTTTTGGTTTTTACCAACTTCTGGTGACACACGTTATCTTGGTCATTCTTCTAGCGCACGTGCTGCTAGTAATGATTATTTAAGACAGGTGGCAGTTAGTGCTGAAAACTTAGGTTATGATGGATTATTAATTCCTACAGGGAGTAGTTGCCTAGACCCTTGGATTACAGCAGCTAGTTTAGTACCAGTTACCCACAAGATTAAATTACTGGTAGCCTTAAGAACTTCCACAGGTAACCCCACAGTAATAGCCCGTCAAGCAGCTACCTTAGATCAAGCGTTAAAGGGTCGTCTTTTATTAAATATCGTAGCAGGTGGCGATGCCAGTGAATTTGCGGCAGAAGGTGTGTTTTTAGATCACGATCAACGCTATGAAGCAGCTGATGAATTTTTAACGGTGTGGCGTGATTTATTACAGGGAAAAACCGTTGACTATAAAGGCAAGTACATCTATGTAGAGCAGGCTAAGAATTTCTTTCAGTCGGTTCAACAGCCTTATCCACCACTATATTTTGGTGGTTCTTCTAATGCTGCTCATGATTTAGCTGCTAAACATGTAGATGCCTATTTAACATGGGGCGAACCACCAGCAGCAGTAGCAGAAAAAATAGCAGATGTTAAAAAGAGGGCAGCAGCACAAGGCCGTACTGTACGATTTGGTATTCGTTTACATGTTATTGTTAGAGAAACTAATGAAGAGGCTTGGGCAGCAGCTGAAAAACTAATCAGCCATTTAGATGATGAAACCATCGCCAAAGCACAAGCTAACTTTGCCAAAATGGATTCAGTAGGACAACAGCGCATCACTGCATTGCATGGTGGTAAAAGGGATAAACTAGAAATCAGTCCTAACTTATGGGCAGGTGTAGGGTTAGTAAGGGGTGGTGCTGGTACAGCCCTAGTAGGCGATCCACAAACAGTGGCAGCTCGTATAAAAGAATACGCTGATCTAGGCATAGATAGCTTTGTACTTTCTGGTTATCCACATTTAGAGGAGTCTATTCGTTTTGCTGAATTAGTATTCCCACTATTGCCAGGTAAAAAACCAGTGACTATTGCCGCCACTGCAACAGGTGGTGCTTTTGATGTAAGAGCTACAGCATCAGCTAGTTAAGGGAAAGTAAATAGCATGAGAGTAATAGATATGCGCTGTCGGCCAGCGTATCTGCATGAGTTTTTTGGGGCTAAACCTGATACTGCAAGTTATCAGGCAGCTCGCTGGTTAAATAGAAGAGTAGGGACAAGGGGCGATGATGAACATTTTAAGCGTTCATTAACTGCACAAGGATTTTTAGCAGAAATTCACGATGCAGGATTAACTAAAGCAGTAGTGGTTGGCAGGCACACGCCTAGCCAACATATTGCGAATGATTTTTTATATGAAATTACTAATCCCCATAAAGAATTGTTAGCAGTTGCTGGCGTTGATCCTGTATTACAAGGCGTAGATGTGGCTATACAAGAAATTGATAGAGTGATTGATCAGCTTGGTTTTGCAGGGATTGGTATTGAACCAGGCTTTGCAGAGCCTGCGCATCATCCTGATGCAGCAATCTATTTCCCTATTTATGAGCATTTAGCTAACAAAGGTGTGCCTGTTTTTATTATGTCAGGCCCTACTACTCCTGATCTGCAATTTAATAATCCAGATCATTTAGTGAAAGTAGCACAAACATTCCCACAATTACCCATAGTATGCTATCACGGTTACTATCCCAATACTCAGCAGTTAGTTGGGGTTGCTTTTCGTTATGAAAATGTTTTTGTGGTGCCAGATATGTATGGTTTTCTAGCGGGTAGTGAAGTATTTGTTAGTGCGGCAAATGGCTTTTTAGCAGATCAATTGCTATTTGGTTCATCTTATCCTTTTCGCCCCATTAAACAATCTATTGAAGATTTTTTACAATTAGGCTTTAAAGAAAATATTATTGATAAATTACTTTATGGCAATGCAGCTAACCTTTTAAAGTTATGACTTTAAAATAAATCATTGCTATTTTTTGACCTAGTAGCACTGGCTTGAGCTTTAGTTCTATCAACAAATGGCTTAAATATAGCTTTTATATATAAAAGTTATAATAAAAGAATTATAAATTCTTTTTAGTTATTTAATGATTGGCGTAGACTACCAGTGCTTACTTATTTTATAAGGATGCTTAACTATGTTAGTTGTTGCTATTGGCGGTAGCCCTAGCGCTAAATCACGCTCAACGGCGTTACTTAATTATGCTACAGATTGGCTAACCCAATATGGGGTAAATAGTTATACAGTGACTGTTAAAGATTTTTTAGCAGAAGATTTGTTATATGCCAATTTTGATAGTCCACAAATTAAAGAATTACAACAAAAACTAGCACAGGCAGATGGTGTAATTTTGGCCACGCCTATCTATAAAGCTGCTTATAGTGGCGCTCTAAAAACCATTTTAGATCTATTTCCTGAACGTGCTTTGGCTAATAAAGTTGTGTTGCCTATAGCCACTGCAGGTAGTAGTAATCATCTATTAGCATTAGATTATGCACTTAAACCTGTGATTGGTGCATTAAAGGCTAAAGAGATATTACAGGGGGTATTTGCCAATGATCAGCAAATCACCTATCCAACTGAAAAAACAACATTAATTTTAGCTAAAGATTTAGAGTTACGTTTAGAAAGTGCGCTGCAACAATTTTATATTAGCCTACAACAACCCAAACCGCATACACAGCAATTGTTGTCGAAAAAATTGGCAGAGGCTGTTTAATTGTATGGATAATGGAAAATCTTATGCAATTATTTAATCTTCCCTATTCGCCTGCATTAGCGACTTCTATTAGGGCTACTGCCCAAACCTTTGAAGACCCTAAATCAAAAGAGTTATTGGCTTATTTGCAGCAAATAGCACCTAGTGAAGCCAGTGTTTTAATTATTGGTGAAACAGGCACGGGGAAAGAGTTAGTAGCTAGGCATATTCACCAACTTAGTGAACGACATAAAGGGCCTTTTATTGCGGTAAACTGTGGGGCTTTTGCTGAAACTTTAGTAGAGGCGGAACTATTTGGTCAAAATAAAGGGGCTTTTACTGGCGCTGTTATTGATAAAGCAGGTTGGTTTGAAGAGGCAAATGGAGGCACCTTATTTTTGGATGAAATAGGGGATTTACCCTTATCTATCCAAGTGAAACTATTACGGGTGTTACAAGAAAGGGAAGTGGTAAGATTAGGTTCTCGTAAAAGTATTGCGATTGATGTACGAGTAGTGGCTGCTACCAATGTGGAGCTAGAAAAAGCTATTATTGCAGGTAATTTTCGGGAAGATTTATATTATCGGATTAATGTAGCCCATTTAAAGTTACCTCCTTTAAGAGAGCGTAAAGGGGATATCTTACCGTTAGCTAACTATTTTATTGCTGAGTATGCTAAACGTTTAGGCAAGCAAATTATTATCTTAGATAAAACGGCTGAAAAAAAGCTATCAAGTCATACTTGGCCTGGTAATATCAGGGAATTAGAAAATGTAATACATCACACTTTATTAATTTGCCAAAGCAATGTAATTAGTGAGCAAGATTTACATTTTTCTAGCTTGCCTTTAAAACAACAGACCTCCTCCAATAGTATTGAAGATATAGCAATAGAGGAACTGCTCGCAAAAACTTTTGAAAGGTTATTTAATGAGCAACCAGAGAATATCTATCAGTTAGTAGAAAAAGCTTTATTTCATACAGCTTATGACTATAGTTTTCATAATCAAGTGCACACTGCGCAGTTGCTAGGGATTAGCAGAAATATTGTGCGTGCGAAACTTATCGAGTATGGTGATTTAGTGGTAAATAAACGAGCTAATAATAGCGAGTGATTTTATTGATGAAGAGCATTTATTTATAATGCGCAAAAGTAACAGCATAAAAAATTACTGTTTTTCTAAAAATACAAACTCTAAATTATCCTTTATTTTCTCTCTTTTAAATTCCTTATAGCCATTTTTAACATAAAGCGCTAAATTTTTTTCGCTTTTTGTACTGGTAAATAGTTCATAACGTAGCTGCGGGTAATATTTCTCTATGGTCATTAAAAGTAATGTGCCTAACCCTTGATTTTGTTGATTTGGGCGTACTATAAGCTTGCCAATATAGAGCGTATTATCATCTGTATAGCCTCTTACTGAGCCAATAATTTGATGATGGGTATCTGTAGCTTTTAAAATAATGCCTTGCTTAAACTCTTTTTCAATATCGGTAAGCGTTTGTGTAAGGGGTGGTATATTAAAGTTATTAAGTAATTTGGCTTCACTTTGATAAGCTAATTTTTGTAGCTCTAATATGGCAGGCAGGTCTGTTATAGTGGCTGGTTCGATAAACATTGATCATTCCCTTTGCTAATGTCTTGGGCTACTATACATAGTCAAAAAGCGGTTAGTAAAGATAAAAGTCATATCAGGAAATATATGGAATTAGTTTTTTTAGGTACTGGTGCAGGTTTACCCACTAAAGAGCGTAATGTTAGCAGCTGCGTACTTAATTTAATGGTTGAGTGCAATGCCCTATGGTTGTTTGACTGTGGGGAAGGCACACAGCACCAATTTTTACAGACAAGATTAAAAATTAATAAAATCGATAAAATTTTTATAACCCATTTACATGGCGATCATCTTTTTGGTTTACCAGGTTTATTGGGTAGTCGTTCTTTTAGGAATGAAGCGGGTGAATTAACTATCTATGGTCCAAAAGGGATTAAACAGTTTTTAGAGGTTGTACTAAAAATTTCCGAAAGTTATATCCCGTATCCGCTTAATATTGTAGAGATTGAAGAAGGGATTGTTTTTGAAGATGAACAATTTATTGTGACTACAGCACTTTTAGATCATAGAATAGCTAGCTATGGTTTTAGGGTTGTAGAGAAGGATAAATTGGGGCGTTTAGATGTTGATTTGCTAAAAATAATGGATATTCCATCAGGCTCACACTTAAAGCTTCTTAAAGAAGGACAAATAGTTACTTTAGAAGATGGTCGTGTTATCGATGGTAAAGATTTACTTAAATCACCTGAGAAAGCAAAGGTAGTGGCTATTTTTGGTGATACAAAGCCTACGCCTTCAGCTATTGCGTTAGCGAATAATGCAGATATTATGGTGCACGAAGCTACTGTAGAAGGCTCTTTAGCAGAGAGTGCTGCAAAATATGGTCACTCATCAACTCTCCAAACAGCCACTATTGCCAAACAAGCAAAGGTTAAAAAATTAATTATTACCCATATTAGCGCACGTTATGGACTTTCGGATTATGAACGTTTAGTTGCTGAGTGTAGAACTATATTTGCTAATACTGAAATGGCAGAGGATTTCTCTGTTTTTAAGGTATAAAAAGGGGATTACCATCCCCTTAATAAACTAAGCTTTTGGCAGAGTAACACCCGTTTGACCTTGGTATTTACCTCCACGATCTTTATAAGAAACTTCACATACTTCATCTGATTCTAGGAATAGCATTTGTGCCACGCCTTCATTAGCGTAGATTTTAGCAGGTAAGTTGGTGGTATTAGAAAACTCTAAGGTTACATGGCCTTCCCATTCAGGCTCTAAAGGGGTTACATTAACGATAATACCGCAGCGTGCATAAGTGCTTTTACCTAAACAAATAGTTAGTACATTACGTGGTATACGGAAATATTCAACGGTACGAGCAAGGGCAAAGGAGTTAGGTGGAATAACACAGACATCACCCACTATATCTACAAAACTCTTTTCATCGAAATGTTTTGGATCTACAGTAGCTGAGTGAATATTGGTAAATACTTTAAATTCATTGGCACAACGTACATCGTAACCATAACTAGAAACACCATAAGAAATAAGCTTTTCTGCACCTTCTGTACGAACTTGACGTTCAACAAAAGGTTCAATCATGCCATGTTCTAATGCCATACGGCGAATCCACTTATCTGCTTTTATACTCATGCCAAAGATTCCAGTAGTTGTTTAAAATAAGCACTAATTTTAACAGAGACTAAAATGAGGTTCTATCATTTAAATTAACTAGCTATTGATTAGTGAGGTAGTATTAAGTAATTAATGCATATAGTTACTTATCAATAGGCTTTAGTAGATAAAAATAATAAATAATGCATAGATCACATACCACAGAATAGCTGATCTAATCAGTAGATTCCATAATACATCCAAAGAAGATATTTGTTCTTCATCTTCACTCACTTCTTGTGATTGTATGGCTGCAATACCTGCTTTATTTATTAATTCTTTTGCAGATAGCTTTTTATTGAAAAGTTCTTTAATAAGGACATCAAAGCAAGTGGTAAAGTGACCCACTAAGCAGAAACTATATATTAGGATACGGCTAGGCAGCCAATCTAAATAATAGCGAATAGATGAAGCCTTTGCTCGTAACTGTTCATTAACAGTTAAATCATCCACCATTGCAATCAAACGATAGAAAAGGGGAATAAGTGGGCCAAGTAACATATACCAGAATACAACAGCAAAAAAGCCTTCATAGCTCTGCCATAGCAGTTTGCTTTGTGCTTGATAAAGCAATTGGTTTGGGTTTTCTGTGTCTACATCTGTTAAATCGAGATCGCGCTCAGCAGCGATCTTTAAGCCTTGTTGATCACCACGCCGCCATGCATCACGGAATGAACCAAAACGTTGTAGCAAATCGCCTCGCCCTAAGGCGTAGAGCATAACCGCAATATCAATAAAGAATAAGAAAATACCATGAAATACGTTGTGAAGCAGGAAAATAATAATCCCAATAATAATCACAGGTAACAAGGTTAATTTAAAAATAGCATAATTTGCACTATTACCATGTGAAGTTTGATTTTCAGCTTGTTGTAGTTGATGTAGCCAAAAGCTGTCTTTTTGGATATGACCACGGCCATTAGAAAGTTTTTCTACAGCAATTAAAATAAGTAGCACCAAAAAAGACATTAGTTTCTCCTAAAGGAATATAGGATAATGAGAATTAGATTTGTATGATAACTTAAACAATAAGTGAATAGTATGGCTGATTTATTAGTAATTGTATAACGTTGTTGCGCATACTATACAGTAAAAGAGAGTAGCTTGTTTTAATCATCAAGATAATTTTTAATCACTTTAACAGCGACAATCGCTATAATAATAACAATAACTATGGTGATAGATAGAGATAAAATACTTGAAGTCATTAATTTGTTTCCTATTTTAGTCACTAATTTAATATAGTTAGTAACTTATTACAATCCTTGTTTATAGTTTATGTGAAGCACTAAACAAGGTTATTAGTGGCGATTTAAATAAGTATATTAATATGTCTAAAGTAATTGTAAAACGGGTAATGGTTGCTTTTATTTGTGTAATTATTATTCCTAGTAGTTTTTATTTATTACTGAAAGGATTTCAGGGAGCTAGGTATTATCAGCGCTACATAGAGGCGCCAAAGCTAGCATGGAATCAAATAAAAACAATAGAAGCAGCGAATTTACCGAGTGACGCATTAATAGAAGCTAATCTAAATAGTAAAATAATAGATTGGTCTGTTAATGGCAAAAATGTTAATCGAATCATTCGCTTATTTCGTTTTAGAGAACTTGCGATAAAAGAGCAAGAAAATAAATTATTACTCTGTGATTTACAACGTTATCGTTTAAAACGCCCTATAACAAAAGATTATTATGATGTGATTTTTAATGATAGTGCTAACGATAATAAACAAAACATGCAACAATTAAAGGCGTATTATATACAAGAAGTTAATAATAACTGGTTGCAAATACTTAATCTTTCTTGTGAGGCAAAATAACCATGCAAAAGAAAGTGATTAATTATTTGCTAGTGCCGTTGGTTATTGTTGTTGCTTATGGTTTTTTAATGCAGCAGGCGATTGAGCAAGGGCGTTTTTATCATGCGCAAGAAGACTATTTATTAGAGGCCTCTTTGTTAGCCTATAACCCAGTAATAAATTTACTAGAGCAAGAACGGCAAGATCAAACAACAATAGAAAAATTCTCAACGTTAAATTATATACAATTTTATGATTTGTTAATTCGTAGTAATAATATGCCTAAAACTAATTTGTTAGGCACTGTATTAGGTGTTGTGAATGATCAGATAGATACCATTCCATATACACAAAAACAACAACGTTTGATAGCTCAACAAGTAATTCCTTGTCGCTTGTTAAATCGTAAACAAAAAGGGTTAATTCCTGAAGGTGAACAGGTTTTAAAAAATTACCAAAATAACTTTGCTGACTTATTAAAATTACAATTAGATGAAAAGCAAATAGTAACCATATGGTCAAAATTAAGCTGTAATTAATTATGATAAGTTATAAGCAATAACAAGCAGAATTTTAAAGAAATTAACTATTTATATAAGTTTGTAATACTAATTGATGTTGCTAACCTTATAGGTTAATATGACAAAAAGGTAGCAGTAATCGCTAAGCTTGTTATAGTAATTTTTGTAATAAATGGAATATTTTTATATGAAACTATATAAAAAAGGCACAACAATGACTATTAATAAATGTCCAGAGTGTAGTGCAAAGCTAGTTAAAGATAAAAAAGATTTTACCTACGTTTATAAGGGGGAAAGTGTCACCCTTAAAAAATTACCAGGTTTATATTGCACAGGTTGTGATGAAGTGATTTATGACTCAGCAATTAGTCGATTAATTAATGATGCAGCCAATATTTTAAATAAAAAAGTAAATGCTAAAGAAATAAATCCAGAATTTATAATAAATGTTCGTAAAAAACTAGGTCTTACTCAACAAGAGGCTGCTGATATTTTTGGTGGCGGTGTAAATGCCTTTTCACGCTATGAAACAGGTAGAGCAGTACCGCCAGTATCGGTTCTAAAACTACTTAAAATATTAGATAAGCATCCTGAATTATTAGCAGAGTTAAAAGAACATTAATAACTGCCGTTCAAGCAAGATACTTTGCTAATAATAAGCAGGGATTAGCCTCATTCCAAAGAGTAGTAAATACTTCTAAAGGACGAAATTGCATTTTCAGATAAAAACTTCTAGTTCTTGCATAATAGGGGTCTTTGTTTGTTTCAGCTAGCGTCTTAACTGTTAAATATTCTGTTTTGTTGGCTTTACAATATAACTCTACTTGCTTAACTAATTGCTGTCCGATACCTAAACGATGATATTTTTCTAAAACAGCCATTACATAGATTTCAGCAGTGTAGTAATTATGTTGCTTTACTGCGATAAAGCCAATGGCCTGCCTGTTATCAACAAAAGCCCAAAAGCTCATAGCTTGGCATTGCTTTGTATAGTCAACTATAGCGCTTTCAATACCAAACCAATTAGGGAGACTTCTAAGGGTGGTATTGCATATTTCCATCTTTCGTTGTGGATTGTCTATATGATTGATTTTAATCATTTTAACTTTTCAATAATTAGTCGTGTTAATTTATAAATAAGTATAGCTTACTCAAAAACTAAATAGCCTAGTTAAGTTAGCCTAATGGGTACTATAGAAAAAAGCCAGACACTCTATAATTACGCGCAGGATTATTATTGATAATAATGAGGAGCAAAATGAAAAAAATAATAGTTAGTGGTCTGGGGCTCTTACTAGCAACCAGTGTTTATGCTGCATCTCCTTACGATACGGTGATGGTTAGATCAAGTCAAGGTGAATTAAGTGCTGTTTCTGTAGCTAATAAAGCATTTTATGTAAAGAGTTTTAATGTGGAGTTAATCAATATCGGCCCCAAGCCTGTCGATCTCTCAAAAGTATGTTTTAAAGCTTATGATGATAAAGGTAAAGAATTTAAGGTAGATACCATTGATGAAGTATTTACAACAGGTATTCTAAAGGCACAAGGACATATTAAAAGTTTTATTGAATTTGCCTCAGAAGATGATGCAGTTTATAACACGCAGATAGTCAAACTAGCCACGGACTGTGATTAATATTTCACTATTAAAAAAGGATTGAGCTTATAGAAAGCTCAATCCTTAATTATTATTTAATTCCTAAACCGTAAGCAACACCTTCACCATAAGCTTGGTCAGCTTTTAAGAAGTGTTCTATTTGACGACGTTGGATCGTTTCATCAATTCCTTTCATGGAATTAACAATGTTATCGATTAATAAAGCTTTTTGCTCATCATTCATTAATCTGAATAATGCACCTGCTTGGCTATAGTAATCGCTATCTTCACGATGGTCATACTGATAAGCTGGCCCTGAGTTTGCTACTGGGTAAACAGGCTCTTTGATATTGGTTTGTTTAGGTGCATTTTCAAAACTATTAGGTTCATAGTTTGGTGCACCGCCATTATTACCATCAAAACGCATCGCACCATCACGTTGATAAGTATGATAAGGACATTTAGGGGCGTTGACAGGTAATTGTTGATAATTAGTACCCACTCGATAACGTTGTGCATCAGCATAGGCAAACACACGACCTTGTAACATCTTGTCAGGTGATAAACCTGTGCCAGGCACAACGTTGCTAGGTGCAAAGCTAGCTTGTTCTACCTCAGCAAAATAATTTTCAGGATTACGATTTAACTCAAATTCACCTACTTCAATTAGTGGAAATTCTTTTTGTGACCACACTTTAGTAACATCGAATGGATTTTCAGTACGTTCACTGGCTTGTTGCTCAGACATTACTTGAATATAAACTCCCCATTTTGGATAATCACCACGCTCAATTGCATGGAATAAATCATCTTGGGCGTAATCAGGGTTAGTACCTGCTAATTCTTCGGCTTGTTTAGGATGGATATTTTTAATACCTTGCTTAGTCTTAAAATGCCACTTAACCCACGTACGCACACCATCTTTATTAATTAAACTATAAGTGTGGCTACCAAAACCGTGCATATGGCGATAACCATCTGGAATACCACGATCTGAGAATAAAATAGTAACTTGGTGTAAGGACTCAGGAGAAAGAGACCAGAAATCCCACATCATACGCGGGCATTTTAAGTTAGTTTTAGGATCACGTTTTTGGGTATGAATAAAGTCAGGAAATTTGATTGCGTCACGAATAAAAAACACAGGTGTGTTATTACCCACGATGTCAAAATTACCTTCTTCTGTATAGAATTTTAAAGCGAAACCACGTGGATCACGTGCGGTATCTGCAGAACCACGTTCACCGCCAACCGTAGAGAAGCGAACAAACATAGGAGTTTGTTTAGCTACATTGGAAAATAGTTTGGCGAAAGTATATTGAGTAATATCATTAGTCACTGTAAATGTACCATGAGCGCCTGAACCTTTAGCATGAACACGTCTTTCAGGTATGTTTTCACGGTTAAAGTGAGCTAATTTTTCCACTAAATGAAAATCATCTAAAGTAACTGGACCACGTGGACCAGCCGTACGAGAGTTTTGATTGTCTGCTACAGGAGCACCGTTGGCTGAAGTTAAAATCGTTTTATTAGTCATGTTATCTCTCCAATGAGAACTATTTTTGTATGCTTGGAGAAAGTATAGAAATATATTATTGATTATAAAAATTAATAAAAACTAAGAATATGATTTATTTTTTATATTGGATTATTATTTGCTTGCATCTTATGAATCTAATGCATTGCTATATAATGAATTTTTATAAATAAAATAAATTAATAGCGGCTGATTTCAATATATTCTATTAGTATAAAAAATTAATATGATATTGATTAATAATTAATCATTGGTAAACTCACGATATAAAAATAGTTGACAGTTGCTAGGGTATTCCTATTATCATTAGCTAATTATTAGCCTGTAATTACTATTTTAAGGATACTTAAATGACATTAGGTGCTATTCGCCATGATTGGACATTAGCAGAAGTTCACAATTTGCTTACCATGCCCTTTAATGATTTGATATTTCAAGCTCAAACAGTACATCGTCAGTACTTTGATGCTAATCAGGTGCAAGTATCCACATTGTTATCGATTAAAACTGGCGCTTGTCCAGAAGATTGTAAATATTGTCCACAATCAGGCCACTATGATACAGGACTGGATAAAGAAAAATTATTAGAAGTTCAAAAGGTACTAGAAGAAGCCAAAGTAGCTAAGGAAATTGGTTCTACACGTTTTTGTATGGGGGCTGCGTGGAAACATCCAACGGTCAAAGATATGCCCTATGTACTAGAAATGGTGAAAGGTGTTAAAGCATTGGGTTTAGAGACATGTATGACGCTAGGTCGTTTAAGCCAAGAACAAGCAATGCAATTAGCCGATGCAGGCTTAGATTACTATAACCATAACTTAGATACTTCGCCTGATTTTTATACCAATATTATTACTACCCGTACCTATAGCGAACGATTACAAACACTTTCTTATGTCCGTGAAGCGGGTATGAAAATTTGCTCAGGTGGCATTTTAGGGATGGGGGAGACATTGGATGATCGTGCCAATTTATTAATTCAATTAGCTAATTTACCTGAGCATCCAGAGAGTGTACCTATTAATAATCTAGTAAAAGTAAAAGGTACTCCCTTAGAGAATGCAGAAGATGTAGAGCCTTTTGATTTTATTCGAATGCTTGCTGTAGCAAGGATTATGATGCCGAAATCCCATGTTCGCTTATCCGCAGGACGTGAGCAAATGAATGAGCAAATGCAGTCTTTAGCTTTCTTAGCGGGTGTTAATTCAATTTTTTATGGTGATAGATTATTAACTACCTCTAATCCACAAGCAGAAAAAGACCGCGCGTTATTTAAAAAATTAGGCATTAAGCCTGAGCAAAGGCAAGATCATGCAGACGAAGTACATCAGGCAGCGATTGAACAAGCAGTCTTAGAACAACGTCAATCGAATATATTTTATGATGCTGCAAAAGCTTAAATCGAGGTTAGTATGAGCTTTGATTTAGCGGCACGTTGTGCTGAGCAAAAGGCAAAACATCTCTATCGTAGTCGTTTAAATTTACAAAGCCCACAAACACCAGAGGTTAAAATAAATGGCCAAGATTATTTGGCTTTTTGTAGTAATGACTACCTAGGTTTAGCTGCCCATTCTAAAGTAATTGAAGCGTTACAGCTAGGCGCAAAACAGTGGGGAGTGGGTGGTGGTGCTTCTCATTTAGTAATTGGACACAGCGAGCCACATCATCAACTAGAACTTGAGTTAGCAAAATGGACTAAGCGTGAGCGAGTATTATTATTTACCACAGGTTATATGGCTAACTTAGCAGCAGTTACCAGTTTGGTAGGTAAGCAAGACACTATTTTAGAAGATCGTTTAAATCATGCCTCATTATTAGATGCTGGTTTATTAAGTGGCGCTCGTTTTTTTCGTTATCAACATAATAACCCTGCTAATTTACAATTACGCTTAAAAAGAGCACAGGGAGATACATTGATTGTAACTGACGGTGTATTTAGTATGGATGGCGATCTAGCAAACTTACCTGCTATTTGCCAAGTAGCTAAACAACATCAGGCATGGGTAATGGTGGATGATGCGCATGGTTTTGGTGTGCTAGGTGAAAACGGCGGAGGGATTGTAGAGCATTTTGGTTTAACCACTGCCGATGTACCTGTATTGGTGGGTACTTTAGGCAAAGCCTTTGGTACATCAGGTGCTTTTATTGCAGGTAGTGAAGACTTAATAGAAATACTGATCCAATTTGCGCGCCCTTATATTTACACCACTAGTCAATCACCTGCCATAGCGGCGGCCACTTTACAAAGTCTGCAACTTATTCAACAACAAGCATGGCGTAGAACACATTTAAATAATTTGATTAAGCTATTTAGAGAGGGGGCGGGGCAAATTGGTTTGCCTGTAATGGATAGCCAAACAGCTATTCAACCTATTCTCATAGGTAGTAGCGAACAAGCGATGCAGTTTTCTGAAGCCTTAAAAGAACAGCATATTTTAGTGACAGCAATTCGTCCCCCTACTGTTCCTAGTGGTAGTGCAAGATTACGTATAACTTTAACTGCGGCACACACAGAAAATCATATTGAGCAACTATTGCAAGCATTAGCAATTTGTTGGCAGCGTTTTAAGGGTTCTAATAAATGAAACAGTCAATATGTCTAGTTACAGGTTGGGCTGTGGGAACTGTACCTTTAGAAAACTTAGCCAAGCAATTAACGGTTCTAGGCTATGAGATTAAACTATTAGATTTACCCTATTTAGTTGATGCTACTCAGTGGCTAGCTAGCCTTGCAAAACAGTTACCAGAAAAAAGTTATTGGATAGGTTGGTCTTTAGGCGGGCAGTTACTTAGTCAAGCCACTCAATACTATAGTGAGCAATGTCTAGGTTTAATAACTTTGGCTAGTAATACTTGTTTTAAAGCTAAAGCAGATTGGCCTACAGCAATGGAGGAAGATATATTTTTAAGCTTCCAACAAAATTATATGCAAGCACCCAAGCAAACCATAAAACGTTTTTTACAGCTAGTTGCACAAGGTGGTACCGATACCAGACATCTGGTCAGGCAATTACAACAAGGTTTAGTCGATAACTCAACAGCACAGGCTAATGCAGGTTTAGAGCTTTTAGCGGAATTAGATACTCGGCAGGCACTAAGGCAGTTTAAAGAGCCACAATATCACTTGTTAGCTGAGTTTGACGCATTAGTCCCCAGTAATTGCAGTAAAGCATTGTTAAATTTATTGCCAGAGGCATCCGTGGAGTTATTAGAGAATACAGGACATGCTTTTCCTGTACAGCTATATCCTTTAGTGGCTGAAAAAGTAGATCAATTTATTAAGGCTAACTTATGACAGCACTAAGCAAACCTAGTAAATTAGCGATTGCTGACTCTTTCTCTAGAGCAGCGGTTAGTTATGATCAGTCTGCACAGTTACAAAGAGTTATTGGTCAAAATCTATTAGCAAGGTTACCAGATACTTTTCAGGCCAGTAGTATTTTAGACTTAGGTTGTGGTACAGGTTATTTTACTAAACAATTAAATAAAAAATTTCCACAAGCTGCTTTATTTGGCTTGGATATAGCAGAGGGAATGCTAAAACAGGCACAACAATCTGTAAAACTTAATAGTTGGATAACTGGCGATGCAGAACAACTCCCTCTAAAAGATAATAGTATAGACCTTGTTTTTTCTAATTTAGCTTTACAGTGGTGTCATGATTTTTCGGCTGTAGTTGCAGAGGTGCATCGTGTATTAACTCCACAGGGTATCTTTTTATTTACTAGTCTCTGTGATGGTACCTTAGGCGAATTAAAACAAAGTTGGCTGGCTGTAGATAATTATATTCATGTTAATAGTTTTAATAACTATCAATATTACCAACAGCTTATACAGACTAGTAAGTTTATTATTGAAGACAATCAATGTATTGCTGAAACAAGTTATTACCCTAGTTTGAAATTATTAATGGGCGATTTAAAGGGTATAGGCGCTCATAATATTAATCCACAACGGCATAAGGGATTAACAACACGTCAACAGTTAAATACCTTAATAAAAGCTTATGAGCAATATCGTACAAAGCAAGGTTTACCTGCGACTTATCAAGTTATTTATAGTTATTTAAAGAAAGGATAAAGCCATGGCATTACAAAAAACCTTTTTTATTACAGGCACTGATACAGAAATAGGTAAAACTACCATCGCCTGTGGTTTATTAGCTGCTGCAAAAGCTAAAGGATTAACAACAGCAGCAGTAAAGCCAGTGGCCTCAGGATGTGAAAAAACATTAGAAGGTTTACGTAATGAAGATGCTTTAGCATTATGGGAGCAATGTTCGACACCCTTAGAGTATTCAGAAATTAATCCATTGGCTTTTCAGCCTGCAATAGCTCCTCATATTGCAGCACAGGAAGCTAAGGTAAATTTATCAATAACAAATTTATTACCAACCGTACTAGCGACTTTAAAAAAAGCGGCTGACTTTAATGTGATAGAAGGGGCAGGTGGTTGGCGAGTACCTTTAAATGACAATGAATATTTATCTGATCTAGCGAAAAATTTAAAAATTCCTGTTGTTTTAGTGGTAGGCATTCGCTTAGGTTGTGTTAACCATGCATTACTAACTAAACAAGCTATTGAACAAGATGGATTACAAGTAATTGCTTGGGTGGCTAATATTATTGATGCTAATACATCTCGCTTGGATGAAAACATACAAACATTGCATACACATTTAGCATTACCTTGTTTAGGTGTGGTGCCTTATATAGACAATATCCATGCTGAGCAAGTTAGCAGTCATTTAGATATTAACCCTTTATTATAGGAGATCAATGTGAGTTTAAATGATCTATGGATGCAACGGGATTTAGCTGTGTTATGGCATCCATGCACACAAATGAAAGATCATGAACAATTACCATTAGTACCTGTTAAAAAGGGTGAGGGCATTTGGCTAGAAGATTTTGATGGAAATCGTTATTTAGACGCGATTAGTTCATGGTGGGTGAATGTGTTTGGCCATGCGAATCCTCGTATTAATGAACGGATTAAACAACAAGTTGATCAATTAGAGCATGTAATAATGGCGGGCTTTACTCATCAGCCTATTATTGAGTTATCTGAACGTTTAGTTGAGTTAACACCACAAGGATTGGATCGTTGTTTTTTTGCTGATAATGGTTCATCGTGTATCGAAATTGCTTTAAAAATGAGTTTTCATTATTGGTTAAACCAAGGGCAATCTGCCAAAAAGAAATTTATCACTTTAACTAATAGCTACCATGGTGAAACCGTAGCCGCTATGTCGGTGGGTGATGTGTCTCTTTTTACAGAAACGTATAAAGCGTTATTATTTGACGCTATTAAGGTTCCTTCCCCAGATTGTTATCTAAGGGAAGAGGGTGTTACAACAGAACAACACTCTATAATGATGTTTAAGGAAATGGAACAAGCCATAGCGGATAATCATCAGCAAGTAGCCGCTGTAATCGTTGAACCATTAATACAATGTGCTGGCGGTATGCGCATGTACCATCCTATTTATTTACAAAAATTAAGAGAGGCTTGTGATCGTTATAATGTCCATCTTATTTTTGATGAAATTGCCGTGGGTTTTGGTCGTACAGGTACTCTGTTTGCTTGTGAACAAGCAGGTATTAGGCCTGATTTTTTATGTTTGTCAAAAGCCTTAACGGGTGGTTACTTGCCTATGTCAGTTTGTATGACCAGTAATCAAATTTACCAAGCCTTTTATGATGACTATAAGACATTACGCGCTTTTTTACATTCACATAGCTATACAGGTAATCCCTTAGCCAGCGCTGCTGCTTTAGCTACGTTAGATATTTTTAAAGAGGATAAAGTAATCGCCAATAATCGCCATTTAAGTGCTTGTTTAGCTAAAGCCGCAGCTCATTTAGCTGACCATCCACATGTGGGAGAAGTACGTCAAACAGGTATGGTTTTAGCGGTGGAGATGGTGGCAGATAAACAAACTAAAACTCCCTATCCATGGCAAGAACGAAGAGGCTTGCAAGTATTCCAATATGCATTAAGTCAAGGGTTATTATTAAGGCCTATAGGCAATGTGGTTTACTTTATGCCGCCTTATATTATTACATCGGAACAAATTCAGTGGATGGTTAAAATAGCTAGTGAAGCTATTGAACGAGCGACTAGTAAGCCTGTTGCTGCTGTAAGTGGGGATTTAATTAATTACAAAGATCCAGCTTAAATAGAGGCACAGTTTATTACTGTGCTTCTACTGATTGACGTAAGTCTGCAGAAGCCTGCTTGCGTTTAGTTAAAGAATCATTATTATTTAATGCAGATAGATTATTCACACCTTGTCTACCCATAAAACGCTGTTCCATCAATTGCGCTCTTTGACGAACGCGCTGTTCAGCAATACTCATTTGCCGCGAATCATTATTAGCTACTTGTTGGTTTACTTTATTAGTTGTAGCTTTTTGTTGATTTGGTTTGATAACAAAATTCACTCTTTTGTTAGCTGTACCTGTGTTAGCTACTGCTTTATTAGTAGTTGGCGTAGCAGTGTTAGCAGGGGTTGAGGTTTTAAAAATTTCACCATGAATATCTACATTTTGACATTTGCCACCAGAAGGGCCTTCTAAGCAAGCTATTTCTGCATGAGCTAATACAGGAATTATACATAATCCAAGTAGAACTTTTTGCAACATAATCTAGATTCTCCAAAGGTTTTGCGCTATTTAATAACATATTGTTAGGATTTGTCTATTAATTTCACCATTATGTAACAATTTTAATACTATTTATTGTTTAATGACTCGATCTGAGCTGAAAAACATAAATAAGCTAATAATAATTGCTGCTGAACCTGCAACAACAGCTAACGCTATGCCATAGTTACCGCCTGTTTGATTAGCTATATAAACTTGCAGGGTTAAATTTACAGAAGCTAATAGATTACCCAATTGATAAATAAAGCCAGGAAGTACCGCGCGGGTATTTTCAGGCATTAATTCATTAAGGTAAACAGGCACAACACCCCATGCACCTTGTACCATAAATTGCATAAAAAATGCTCCGATACCTAGCATAATTGAACTGGTAGCAAACGCCCATAAAGGAATAGCAGGTAATGAAAGTAATGCGGCTATAATAATTGCTTTACGACGTCCTATTTTCGCTGATAGGCTACCAAATAATATTCCCCCTAAGATTGAAGCAATGTTATAGCAGATGGCTATAATACTCACCACATGGGGCTCAAAGCCATGTTGTTTTTCAAGGAAAGTAGGGTAAACATCTTGCGTACCATGACTGAAAAAGTTAAAACAGGTCATTAGTAAAATAGCGTATAAACATAATTTCCAGTGTTTTTTAACAATCGGTAATAGCGGAACATTGGTCTTATGTTCATTTTTAGATGTTAACCAAACAGGTGATTCCTCTACTTTAAACCAAATAAATACGGCTAATAAGATAGGTAGCGAACCAATAATAAACAGTTTTTCCCAACCAATTAAACTAAACAATAAGCCATAAACAATAGCTGCGATTAGATAACCAGCAGGATAACCTGCTTGGAATAGTCCAGATACAAAGCCCCTTGATTCTTTGGGTGCTGTTTCTAAGGCAAGGGATGAAGCTACACCCCAAATGCCGCCCATAGCAATACCATAAACACAACGAATGGTAATAAAGATAAACAGCGTTGGGGCAAATGCTGAAGCTGCTTCTAGTATCGAAAATATAACAATATTGATGATTAGAACAGGTTTTCTACCTATTTTTTCGGCCATACGACCAAATATTAATGCACCTATTGGTCGTACTGCTAAGGTGAGAAAGACAGCTAAAGAGACTTCTTGCACTGTTACATTAAAACTTGCCGCAATATCTTTTAAAACAAACACTAATATAAAGAAATCAAATGCATCCAGTGTCCAACTGGTTACCGCTGCAAATACAGCATTCTTTTGTTTGGCGGTCCATTGAGTCATGGCAATTACTCTCCAACAGGTTTGTATTATTATGAAGGTAAGGATGTGGTAATTGACTGAGAATTATAATTATAGTTTCGCCTAGTTAGACTTTTTACCTATATGAATAACATAAGCCGTTGAATAAAAATATATTAACTCGCTAGAAGTTTCACATAATTGAGGTAGTATATGGATTCTGACTTCTGGAAGGATAAATACCCTATAGGTATTGCCCATACAATAGAACCATCTTGTTATAACAATATATTAGAAATATTTGCTATGGCCTGTCAGAAATTTGCTGAACAGCCTGCTTTTACTAATAGTAACCATACTATTACTTATCAGCAATTAGATGCTTTATCTATGCAACTTGCCAGCTATTTACAGCAGCTATCAGGTTTACAGAAAGGCGATAGAATAGCTATTCAAATGCCTAATTTATTACAATATCCTGTGGTTGTGTTTGCCATTATTCGCGCAGGTTTTGTAGTGGTGAATACTAATCCTTTATATACTGCCCGTGAAATGCTCTATCAATTTAATGATGCAGGCGTAAAGTGTATTATTTGTCTATCAGCCATATCACCTAAATTAGAATCCATAATAGCTAAAACAGCTATTCAACACGTTATTCTAACAGAGCTAGATGATTTACATTGTTCTTCATTACAGCAAATCAATCATTATTCAGTGGCTAATAGTATTCATTTAACAGAGGCCTTTATACTGGGTCAGTCATTGGCTTTTAAACAGCTTTCTATACAGCCTGATGATATTGCCGTATTGCAATATACAGGGGGAACAACTGGGATAGTTAAAGGAGCTATTTTAACACAGCGTAATTTAACTGCTAACACCTTGCAATGTAAGGTTTTATTAGAAAGAACACTGGCGGTAGGTAAAGAAATTGTGATAGCACCATTGCCAATGTACCATGTTTATGCCTTTACTATTAATTGCATGGCTTTGTTAATGTTAGGTGTTAATAATATCCTAATAACCAATCCAAGAGATACAGCAAAAGTAGTGCAAGAAATTGCTAAAATTCCGTTTACTGTCTTTATTGGTGTTAATACTTTATTTGTAGCCTTGAGTAATGATAGTCAGTTTAAACACTTAGATTTTTCTCATTTGAAATTAACTATTTCTGGCGGTATGGCACTGCAACCTACTACTAATACAGCATGGAAAGAAATTACCAATACAGATATTTGTGAAGGTTATGGCCTAACGGAAGCTAGCCCTGTGGTAAGTTTTAATTATGTGGAAAATATCCAACAAGGCTCCATAGGTATGCCAGTGGCTTCAACGCTTTGTAAAGTAATTGATGACAATGAAAATGAATTACCTATAGGGGAGTATGGTGAGCTTTGTATTAAAGGCCCACAAATAATGCAAGGTTATTGGAATCATCCTGAGGAAACCGCTAAGGTCTTTACCGCAGATGGTTGGCTTAAAACAGGAGATATAGCACTTATTCAAGCAGACGGTTATATACGTATTATTGATCGTAAAAAAGATATTATTTTAGTATCAGGTTTTAATGTTTACCCCAATGAGCTAGAAAATGTTTTAGCGGAACTTTCAGGTATAACAATGGCTGCTGCTATTGGTGTACCTGATCCAAACTCAGGTGAAGCTATTAAATTATTTATAGTGCTAAAAGAAGGCGTTATATTGACAGAGTCAGAGATTATGACTTATTTACATGAAAACCTAGCTAGTTATAAGTGCCCAAAATATTTAGAGTTTAGAGAGCAACTGCCTGTTACTAATGTGGGAAAGGTATTACGTAAACAGTTACGAGAACAAGAATTAAAAAATTATCATTAGACTATTGTATATCATCCCTCTTTTGCTATACATTCTTGTATGTTTTTAATAAATTTTACACTTAAGTAGTATATTCTTTGTACTCTGGCAAATTAGCTGTGGTAAATTTAATAAAAAGTAAAACAATAGTTTAAATATGATGGTTAATTGAATAAGAAGGAAGAGGGTATGTATAAGGGCTTTTGGCAGGATAAGTATCCACCAGTTATTCCAGCTGAGATAGATATTAATGCCTACAGTAGCGTGCTAGATGTTTTTCATGAGTCTTGTGAGAAGTTTGCAGATAAACCTGCCTTTACCAATATGGGAAAAACGTTAACTTATCGTGAAGTAAACCAATTATCAGCACAGTTTGCAGCTTATTTACAAAGTATTCCAGAGCTTAAGCAGGGTGATCGTATTGCAGTTCAACTACCTAACACGCTGCAATATCCTATTATTATCTTTGGTATCATTCGTGCGGGCTTTATTGTTGTAAACACTAATCCAATGTATACGCTAAGGGAAATGGAGCATCAGTTTAATGATGCTGATGTAAAAGTCGTTATTTGTTTATCTACCACAGCACACATGTTACAAGAGGTTTTACCACATACCCAAATCAAGCATGTTATTGTTAGTGAAATTGGTGACTTTTTACCACCAATAAAACGGTTTGTTACTAACTTTATCGTCAAAAATGTTAAGAAACTCGTTAAGTCTTATCAAATTGCTAATAAAGTATCCTTTAGAGAAGCATTAGCCATAGGAGCTAACAAACCATTTAAAGAGATTACACCAAGCCCTGAGGATGTCACTATCCTACAATACACAGGTGGTACTACAGGGGTTGCTAAGGGAGCTTCATTAACTCATCGTAACCTTGTGGCTAATATGATGCAGTCTAAGTATTTTATGGGGGTAGGGCTTTCTGAAGGAACAGAAATAGTGATCTCGCCACTACCGTTATACCATATTTACTCATTTACAATTCATTGTATGGTGGTTATGGTATTGGGTGGCCATAATATTTTGATTACAGATCCTAGAAATCTCAAAGGGCTTATTAATGATGTTGCCAAGTATCCCTTTACAGTATTTATTGGTTTAAATACGTTATTTGCATCACTTTGTAATAATGAAGACTTTAAAAAACTTGATTTCTCTAACTTAAAACTTTCTTTATCAGGCGGTATGGCACTACAACCAGCCACCAATGAACGTTGGCAACAATTAACAGGCTGCCAAATTTGTGAAGGTTATGGTATGACAGAGGCAAGCCCTGTTATTACTGCCAATCCACCTTTGCCTAATTGGGTTAAAACTGGTTGTATTGGTCTGCCTTTACCTTCAACCCAATGTAAAATTGTTGACAATGACGGCAATGAAGTACCTATTGGTGAGCGTGGTGAGCTTTGTATTAAAGGCCCACAAGTGATGAAAGGCTATTGGAACAAGCCAGAAGAAACTGCAGAAGTGATTGATAGCGATGGTTGGTTACATACTGGTGATATAGCTATTGCTCGTGCAGATGGCTATTTAAGCATTGTTGATCGTAAGAAAGATATGATCGTTGTATCAGGTTTTAATGTTTATCCTAATGAAGTAGAAGATGTGGCTGTACAAATCGAAGGTGTGTTACACACAGCTGCTATAGGTGTTCCTGATGAAAAGTCGGGGGAGGCAGTAAAGTTATTTATCGTCGTTAAACCAGACACTGTATTGACCCGTGATGAAGTAATGAAATATATGAAAGATAATCTAACAGGTTATAAGCGCCCTAAATATATTGAGTTTAGAAATTCTATTCCCATGACCAATGTGGGCAAGGTATTACGTAAAGAGTTACGTGATGAAGAATTAAAGAAACTAGCAGAAAAATAAAAGGTCGATAGGAGAGTTTTTAACTCTCCTATCATTTTCAACTATTTTAATTTACTAGCAATTTCAGTTACACGTTTACCTAGTGCCTTAGCTGCTTCCAGGTCTCCTTTGTGTGGTGCTTCCTCGGGAGAAGCATCAGAAGGAGAGATAGCCATTACTCCAATCGAACCACCAGACCAGTTAGTATCGGCAGAAGTATTAGTTTTAGTATTTGAGGGTGGTAAACCTAAACCCACCCAAATTTGACCATGTTGTTGCGCTAGGGTAAATAGATAGTTTAAGGTTTGACCTTTATCGCCATTGGTAGAAGCTGAATTAGTAAAACCTGATGCTACTTTATTTTGCCATTGTCGCATAAACCAGATTTTAGAAGTAGTATCAGCAAATTTCTTAAATTGCCAAGCAGGGCCAGCCATATAAGTAGGGCTACCATAAATAATGGCATCAGCTTCACCAAGTTCTTCAAAATCACTATCTGATAAATCACCTTGTTGGCTAATAGCATACAGTTTAACGTTTGCGCCATTATCTGCGGCACCTTGTTGTACTGCTTCTGCTAGTTTTTTAGTATGGCCATAACCACTAAAATATACGATTGCTACTGTAGTCATATTAAATCCTTATTTTTTACTTAACTCTATTTTGGAAAAACATACTATTTATTTTAAGTGTTTTTAAGATAATAATAAGACCTTTATATGGGTATTATTGTTGCATAAATGGAACAGATAGGTAGTGTTATTAGTATTATGATTTGGCTAGTTATGTTTTGCTATTTGTAACATAGAAATTGAGTTGTATAAAAAGTCTTATAGAAAAAGGTTAATTATTAATTACCCCCTCCTATTAGATAATTTTATTCCCAATGAAAAAGGCTAATAATTAGTTTTGTATGATTTAAAACCATATTGTTTAAACATGAGTTTTCAGTAGTTATTGACTGGTTATGATGGAGAAATCTGATGAAGCTTCTTAAATTGCGACACTTCAAGTTATACAGTAGCTTTTTGGCTACCTTAGTATGTTTTATTGCTACCAGTGATGCTTGTACCCGTATAGTTTTTTTAGGTGACAATCAACAAATAATTACCGCACGGTCTATGGATTGGAAAGATGAAATTGATACTAACCTATGGATTTTTCCAAGAGGAATTGAACGTAATGGTTTAGTAGGCGACCAATCAATTAGTTGGCAGTCAAAATATGGCAGTGTGATTGCTTCAAGTTATGATGTAGCAACAACCGATGGTGTTAATGAAAAAGGTTTAGTAGCAAATTTATTATGGCTAGCAGAATCACAGTACTCTAACAAACCTTCATCTGGACATACGTTATCAATTTCTATTTGGGCGCAATTTATGCTCGATAATTTTGCAACAGTGGCAGAGGCAGTAGATTATCTACAGCAGAATCCGTTAACAGTAATGACTGATAATGTACCAGGGCAAACCCGTTTAGCCACTTTACATCTATCATTATCAGATAGTACAGGTGATAGCGCGATTATAGAATATATTAATGGTGACCAACTGATTCATCACAGTCGTGAATATCAGGTAATGACTAACTCGCCAACTTATGACAAACAGTTAGAAATGGAAAAATATTGGCAAGATGTTGGTGGCCTCTCATTTTTACCAGGAACTAATCGGGCGGCTGATAGATTTGCTCGTGCCTCTTTTTATATTAATAGTCTTCCAAAACAAGTAGATGATAATACTGCAGTAGCCAGTGTGTTTAGTGTTATTCGTAATGCTTCTGTTCCCTATGGTTTAACCACAGAAGAATCGCCAGAAATCTCATCAACAAGATGGCGTACATTGTATGACCATAAACGTCACCTATACTTTTTTGAATCTGCATTAACCCCTAATGTTTTTTGGACTAATCTAAATCAAATTGATTTTTCAAAAGAAACAGGTAAAGTGAAAACGCTAAAACTAGGTCAAGGACAGCGTAATACTTTTTCAGGGAATGTAAACAGTCAATATAAAGATAGCGAACCCTTTAAATTTCAAGGTTTAACTGCAAAACAATTAAGCTATTAAAAGAAAAGGATGAATTGGTAAATTAATAGTAATCAGTAAGGAAAATATAAATTTTCCTTACTGTTGCTTTTATGGTAATCGCTATTTTAGTTAGGTAATACTCGGCATAGTAATGATTTGATATAGCGTGTTTCAACAATGGCAGGATGTACAGGATGATCTGGACCTTGTGAACCACGCTCTATAATTTGCATAAAACGATCATTATGGCGTGCCGCACCTTGTACAATATCCACTAACGTTTCTTCAGCTAAATGCATAGAGCAAGACGCGCTTACTAAAAGTCCATCTTTTTCTAATAGTCTAACAGCCAGTTCATTTAAACGATGGTAAGCAGCTTGACCATTTTTGAAGTCTTTTTTACGTTTAATAAAAGCAGGGGGATCTGCAACAATCACATCAAATTTTTCATTATTGGCTTTTAATTCTTTCATTGCTTCAAATACATCACCTTCAATACAAGTGATTTTTTCTGCTACTTTATTTAAGCTAGCATTACGCTCTACACCATCTAAAGCAAAAGCAGATGAATCGATACAGGTTACATCAGTTGCGTCATTAACAGCTGCTTGAATGCCCCAACCACCAATATAGCTAAATAAATCCAAAACCCGCTTACCTTTCACATAAGGCATAAGATGGACGCGATTAAAACGATGGTCATAGAACCAGCCAGTTTTTTGACCTTCTAAAATAGGTGCTTCAAAGCTAACCCCATTCTCTTCTAAAGGTGCCCATTCAGGAACATCCCCGTAAGCCACTTCTACATAACTAGGTAAGGATTCTGCATTACGAGATGAGCTATCGTTTTTCCATACGATGCCTTTTGGTTTTAATACTTGAAGCAGTGCCGCTAGCACTTCATCTTTATGTTGCTCCATCGCAGCTGAATTTAATTGTGCCACTAGAATATTACCAAAACGATCAACAATAAGACCCGGTAATAGATCAGAATCACCATACACCAAGCGATAATATGGCTTATTAAAAATTCGTTCTCTTAATGATAGAGCTACTTGTATACGATGTACTAATAATGATTTACCCAATAGGTGCTCAGTATTTCTAGAAATAATTCTTGCACAAATTAGGTTATTAGGGCTTAACACTACCACAGCTAAAGGTTTACCAGTGGAGTTTTCTAAAACTGCTTGCTCGCCACTAATAAATCCCTGTAAAGGAGAAACTTGGTTATTTATTTCATTACTATAAACCCATAAATGACCAGCACGAATACGACGATCTGCATTAGGATTAAGGCGTAAAATGGGTAATGTCATCTGTTAAGCTCATTAGAAATTTAAAATTAATTACTAGAATAACAGATAACATACTGGCATGGGTATAGTTATACAGAAGGTGTTATTATTGTGACAGGTAAGGCATAATATATTATTTAAATTCTCCCATTGGTCTAATAAGAAAATCATTCTATGGATAAAATTGATCTCTCATCACATACACCTATGATGCAACAGTACTTGGGGATAAAGCAGGACTACCCAAGCCAATTATTGTTTTATCGAATGGGAGATTTCTATGAGCTATTTTTTGAGGATGCTAAAAGAGCTTCTAAGTTATTAGATATTACCTTAACGGCTCGTGGTAATTCGGCAGGCAATCCCATTCCTATGGCAGGCGTACCTTTTCATTCAGTAGAAGGTTATTTAGCAAAATTGGTAAAGCTAGGCGAGTCTGTTGTTATCTGTGAACAGGTTGGTGATCCTGCTACCAGTAAAGGGCCAGTAGAACGTAAAGTAGTTCGTATTATTACCCCAGGTACAGTAACAGATGAAGCGTTATTAGAAGATAGAAGAGATAATTTATTAATCGCTGTATTTGGCGATGAAAAATGCTTTGGTATAGCTGTATTAGATATTGCCAGTGGCCGTTTTTCTGTGCAAGAACTACAAGGCTGGGACAGTTTATTAGCTGAGTTAGAAAGATTAAATCCAGCAGAACTACTGTATCCAGATGATTGGCCAATGGGCTTACCTATTGAAAAACGTAAGGGAGCACATCGACGCCCAATTTGGGATTTTGATCGAGATACGGCATTTAAAGGGCTTTGTGAACAGTTTGGTACACAGGATTTAGCAGGGTTTGGTTGTCAAAATTTAAAATTAGCTATTGGTGCAGCAGGTTGTTTGCTTATCTATGCCAAGGAAACACAACGTACAGCCTTACCCCATATTCAAGGGCTACACCATGAGCGTATAGAAGACAGCGTAATCTTAGACAGTGCCAGTAGACGCAATTTAGAAATAGATACTAATCTCAATGGTGGTTTGGATAATACTTTACTGGCAGTACTAGACCGTTGCCAAACTACCATGGGCAGTCGGTTACTAGCTCGATGGTTAAATAAACCGTTACGTCAAATTAAGGTTATTCAATCAAGGCAAGCCGCTATCGCTTGTTTATTGAATAATTATTGTTTTGAACCTATGCAACCCCTGTTAAAAGAAATAGGGGATATGGAGCGAATATTAGCGAGAATAGGTTTACGAAATGCAAGACCAAGAGATTTAGCTAAACTACGTGATTCACTAATTATTTTACCTGCGGTACAAGCAAAATTAAATTGTTTAGAAGATAGCAAATTACAAAAGCTTGCGCAGTATATTACAGCATATCCTGAGCTATCGACTACCTTACAAAAAGCCATTATTGAAAATCCACCTGTGGTGATTCGCGAGGGTGGTGTATTAGCAGAGGGCTATGATCAAGAGCTAGATGATCTACGCAATATCAGTGAAAATGCAGGCCAATACCTGATGGACCTTGAAGTTCGCGAAAAAGAAAGAACAGGCATAGCTACCTTAAAAGTAGGCTATAACCGTGTTCATGGATACTATATTGAGATTTCTAAGGCTCAAGCAGGCAATGCAGAGATTCCTGTAGATTATATTCGTCGACAAACCTTAAAAGGGGCTGAGCGTTATATTACCCCTGAGCTGAAAGAGTTTGAAGATAAAGCATTATCAGCAAAAAGCCGTGCCTTAGCTAGAGAAAAAGCGCTTTATGATGAGTTAATAGAAAAGCTTATCTTACAATTACAGCCATTACAAAAAACTGCAGAAGCCGTAGCAAAATTGGATGTACTCTGTAATTTAGCTGAAAGAGCTTTAAATCTAAATCTTAATTGTCCAGAGTTTGTTGAAGAAACGGGTATACATATTGAGCAAGGTCGCCATCTTGTAGTTGAACAAGTACTAGAAACACCCTTTGTAGCCAATGATGTTACCTTAAATGATCAAACCCGCATGTTGATTATTACAGGGCCTAATATGGGCGGTAAATCCACTTATATGCGACAGACAGCATTAATTGTTTTATTGGCTCATATTGGAAGTTATGTGCCAGCACAAATTTGTAAGCTATCCTTAGTGGATAGAATTTTTACCCGTATTGGCTCAAGTGATGATTTAGCAGGTGGTCGTTCAACCTTTATGGTGGAAATGACAGAAACAGCAAATATTTTACATAATGCCACTGCACAAAGTTTAGTATTAATGGACGAAGTAGGACGTGGTACTAGTACTTTTGACGGGCTTTCTTTAGCGTGGGCGGCTGCCGAATACTTAGCTAAACTAAAAGCCTTTACTTTGTTTGCGACCCATTATTTTGAATTAACCACCTTACCAGAAACCCTAGCAAATGTAGCCAATGTTCACCTTAAAGCGGCAGAATATAACGATACTATTGTCTTTTTACATCATGTAATCACAGGGCCTGCTAGTCAAAGTTATGGCTTGGCAGTCGCAAAATTAGCAGGTGTTCCACAAACTGTAATTAATAGAGCCAAAGAGCATTTAGCTAAGCTAGAGGCTACAGCTATTAATACGACGGTTTCTAGCCAAACATTGAATTACACTGAGTCTACTATATCAGCACCGATTCAGGCAGATTTATTTAGTACACCCACTCATCCAGTTATAGAAGAGTTGGCTATGGTTAATCTAAATGAATTAACACCTTTTAAAGCCTTAGAATTATTATATGGATGGCAAAAGAAGATTAAATAATACAAGGTATTAAACATTACTTACGAGTTGTTAAAGGTTGCTAGTATATTAATGAGTTTATAAAGCAAATTATTAGCTGTATTTTTAAACCACTCCAGTAAGATGAAAAGTATATTTATATCTTAGTTGTAGTTTTTTGTGGACAAACAAAAAAATAAAGGTGTATGTTAATATGGATGATTACAGATGATTTATTTAAAAATGACAGTGAGCTTAACCAAATAAGGTTAGGTGAGGGAACATTATTAATTCGTCATTTTATTGCTAGTTATGCTTCCGAAATTATTAAAGAGTTAGAAAAAATAACCAAGCAGGCTCCTTTTAGAAAAATGTTAACACCCAATGGCCATAAAATGTCAGTAGCTATGACGAATTGTGGGGAAATTGGTTGGATCACTGATTTAAAAGGTTATCACTATACACAACAAGATCCTATAACTCAGCGAAAATGGCCTGATATGCCTAATTTATTTAGAGAATTAGCCCTGCAAGCAGCCAATTTTGCGGGTTATCCTAATTTTAAACCTGATGGTTGCTTAATTAATCGTTATTTAGTGGGCAGCAAATTGTCACTGCATCAAGATAAAGATGAAAAAAATCTAAAAGCCCCCATTGTTTCTTTTTCTTTAGGTATACCAGCCACTTTTCAATGGGGTGGATTAAAACGAACTGACCGTCTAGAAAAATTGATACTCTCTCATGGCGATGTTTTGGTTTGGGGAGGAGTTGATAGATTACGTTTTCATGGTATCTTGCCAATTAAAGCAAATACTCATCAAACATTGGGGGCGCAACGTATTAACATCACCTTTAGACAGTTTTATTAGTACGCGATTTATCAACAAAAAATGTTATAATACATACTATTAATTATATTGATATAACTAAAAAAACAGTCTAAAGCTGCCAAAGAAGTTATAAAAACTGTTAGAATTACATCCGCTGCCGTGAGCGTGAGGAGAACTTGAATGACCTTTGTTGTCACTGATAACTGTATTAAATGTAAATATACTGATTGTGTAGAAGTTTGCCCTGTGGATTGTTTTTATGAAGGACCTAATTTTCTGGTGATTAATCCAGATGAGTGTATCGATTGTGCTTTATGTGAGCCTGAGTGTCCTGCTAAAGCTATATTCTCTGAAGATGAGTTACCCGATAATATGCAGCAATTTGTAGAAATTAATACAGAGTTATCAGCTACTTGGCCTAATATTACTGAGAAAAAGGATGCATTACCAGATGCAGCTGAATGGGATGGTGTAAAAGATAAATTACAGTATTTGGAGCGCTAATCAGTATCCATGTAAAAAACACCATTGTGTTTTACAACAATGGTGTTTTTTATTTTATAGAAGTTAATGTAGGGGTATACAATGCGTGATGGTTTTGCTTGGCTTGAGAAACATTTTTATCAAGTCAAAGATACTAAAGATCAGCAACAATATGCTGCAGTGATTGATCAACTACAAATATTTATAGATAAATATCGCAATGTAATAGATGTAGAAGAACAAGTTCTGGTAGCTAAGGCATTAGAATACCAACTGATATTATATGTTTTGAATGATCAACAAGAACAAGCTGAACGTGTTGAAAGTATTCTTAATGAAGAGTTTTTTGGTATTCATAAGATTGGCAAAGCGATAGATGTTAATCCAAATGCACCTGTTACTAATGGCAAATTAAATCTCCCTAGTAATTTACTAGATATGAATCGTTTAAAACAATTTGCTATTAAACAAAAAGGCATAAGTAAATCAAAATTATTAGGTTGGGTTTTAAAAATAGCGGGCTTATTATTAATAGCTTTAGCGGCATGGTTGTTTAGTATTAATTGGATTTGGACGCCACTGATTATTGGGATTGGAGGTGTGTTTTTAAGTAGTATTGGTACACAAGTCACTAATGTTGTAAATCGCTTTTTTAGTACCATTACCTTTAATTTAGGTACTATTATTCCAGGTATTGTTATCAAAGTTGAAAAAGAAAGGTACCAAGCTATTTTTATGGCGCCTTTGATGAAAACAAAAGATCAGGCACCACGTTGGGCAGTCAAAGTGGTTACTTTTAAAAAAGCATTGGGTAAGTTTAAAGAAGGCAGTAGGCTAGCAGGGGTTTGTATATTTGGACAAGAACCAACTGAGTACTATCAAGATTTTATAGCCAATCCAGTGTGTTTAGGTTATCGTAACGAACTGATACCCTTTAAGGCTAAACAAGTTATTCGAGCAGAAGATTGGCAACGTTTAGAGAGTGTGGTTGAAGCTTTTAAGAATAATGCTAAAGATTTATTAATTGTAGATCAAGATTTACAGAAGATTAGTTAATTAGTGAGTAATAAAAAAGGTAGCAAACTAGCTACCTTTTTTATTATCTATCGTCTATTTATTTTGCTCTCTAGCAATTGCTTGATAACCAATATCTTTACGATAGAAGCAACCATTCCAATTAATTTTGTTTGCTAATGAATAAGCATTTTGTTGAGCTTCTAGCACTGTATTACCCAGTGCAGTTGCACAAAGTACACGACCACCATTAGTAACTACTTTTCCTTCTTTTAAGGCTGTGCCTGCATGGAATACTTTACCATGATCACTGGTAGCTTGTTGCAAGCCAGTGATTTCATCACCCTTTGCATAGTCTGAAGGATAGCCTGCGGCAGCTAAAACAACACCTAAACTACAACGCTGATCCCAATTTGCTTCAATGGTATTTAATTTATTAGCTAAAGCTGCTTCTACTAAATCCACTAAACTTGATTGTAAACGGAGCATAATAGGTTGTGTTTCAGGATCACCAAAACGACAGTTAAACTCGATAACCTTTGGATTACCTGCTTTATCAATCATTAACCCTGCGTAAAGGAAACCCGTGTATACATTACCTTCTTTGGCCATACCACGCACAGTAGGATAAATAACTTCATCCATCACGCGTTGATGTACTTCTGCAGTGACTACAGGGGCAGGGGAGTAAGCGCCCATACCACCGGTGTTGGGGCCTGTGTCACCATCACCTACACGCTTGTGGTCTTGGCTAGTTGCCATAGGTAACACATGTTCACCATCAACCATCACAATAAAGCTGGCTTCTTCACCTTCTAAAAACTCTTCAATAACAACACGAGCACCTGCATCACCAAATGCATTACCAGAAAGCATATCTCTAACAGCTGCTTCTGCTTCATCAAGTGTCATTGCCACAATAACACCTTTACCAGCAGCTAATCCATCTGCTTTAATAACAATAGGAGCGCCTTTTTCTTTTAGATAGGTAAGGGCAGGTTCAATTTCAGTAAAATTTTGATAACTAGCGGTAGGAATATGATGACGTGCTAAGAAATCTTTAGTAAAGGCTTTAGAACCTTCTAATTGCGCAGCTTCAGCAGTTGGGCCAAAACATTTTAAACCACGTTGTCTAAATAAGTTTACCACACCTTTTACTAAGGGAGCTTCTGGCCCAACAATGGTTAAATTAACATTTTTCTCTGCAAAATCAGCTAGTTTTTGTATCTCTAAAACATCAATAGCCACATTTTCACATTTATGTTCAATCGCTGTACCTGCATTGCCTGGAGCAACAAATACTTTTTCTACTTGTGGGTCTTTTGCTACTTTCCAAGCTAAGGCATGTTCACGACCGCCACTGCCTATAATTAATACATTCATTGTCTAGCTCCTATTAGTGACGGAAATGGCGCATTCCTGTAAAGACCATAGCAATACCTGCTTCATCAGCGGCATCAATCACTTCTTGATCACGCATTGACCCACCTGGTTGAATAACTGCTGCAATACCTACATTGGCAGCATTATCTATACCATCACGGAAAGGGAAGAAGGCATCACTGGCCATTACCGCACCTTTAACTTCTAAGCCTGCATGTTCTGCTTTAATGGCAGCTATACGGGCAGAGTTAACACGGCTCATTTGACCAGCACCAATACCTACTGTTTGACGATTTTTAGCATAAACAATAGCATTGGATTTAACAAATTTAGCTACTTTCCAAGCAAAAATAAGGTCATGAATTTCTTTTTCTGTGGGTGCGCGCTTAGTAACGACTTTTAAGTCGTCAGCAGTGATCATACCATTATCACGGCTTTGCACTAATAAACCACCATTTACACGTTTATAATCCCATGCTTGTGGTCGCTGTTCAGGCCATTCACCACATTCTAATAAACGTACATTGTTTTTTGTTGCAACAATAGCTTTGGCTTCTGCGGATACTTTAGGTGCAATAATAACTTCTACAAATTGGCGTTCAACAATTGCCTTAGCTGTTTCAGCATCTAACTCACGATTAAAAGCAATAATACCGCCAAACGCTGATTCTCTATCAGTAGCAAAGGCTAAATCATAAGCTTTAAGGATACCACCTTCATTTTCTGGTACTACTGAAACACCACAAGGGTTGGCGTGTTTGACAATTACACAGGCAGGTTTTACAAAACTTTTAACACATTCTAGAGCAGCATCAGTATCAGCGACGTTGTTATAGGAAAGTTCTTTACCTTGTAGCTGTTTTGCAGTAGCAATACTTGCCTCTACTGGATTAGCTTCTATATAGAAAGCAGCTTTTTGGTGAGGGTTTTCACCATAACGCATTTCTTGTGCTTTAATAAATTGGCTATTAAAGGTTTGTGGGAAATCCGCGCGATTATTCGTGGTTAAGGTATCTGTTTGCTGATTAATTGTTCCAAGGTAATTGGCGATCATGCCATCATAGGCTGCAGTATGTTCAAAGGCTTTTAAGGCTAAAGCAAAACGTTGCACATAAGTTAAACCGCCATGTTTTAGGCTATCAATCAACGCAGAATAATCTTGGTGATTTACTACAATAGCAACATCTTTATGGTTTTTAGCAGCACTACGTACCATTGTTGGGCCACCAATATCGATATTTTCAATGGCAGTGGGTAAGTCACAGTCGGCTTTTGCTACAGTAGCTGCAAATGGATAGAGGTTAACAACAACCATATCAATAGGATCAATTTGATGTTGTTGCATTATTTCATCATCTGTACCACGACGACCTAAAATGCCCCCATGTATTTTGGGATGCAGGGTTTTTACACGACCATCCATCATTTCAGGAAAGCCAGTATACTCTGCTACTTCTTTGGCATTAATTGCATTATCTTTTAATAACTTATAAGTACCACCTGTAGATAAAATTTCTACATTAAGTTCACTAAGTTGTTTGGCAAATTCAACAATACCCGTTTTATCGGAAACACTAATAAGTGCACGACGAACAGGAAGACGCATTGTTTGGTCAGTCATGATCAGTCCATCAAGTTAGAAGTTATAATTTATGAAAATTAAAGTAAATTATATTGCTTTAATTTTTTGCGTAATGTACCACGATTCAAACCCAAAAGTTCTGAAGCTTTACTTTGATTACCCTTAACATATTCCATAACAGTAGCAAAGAGGGGGGCTTCAACTTCTGATAAAACTAAATCATAAAGATCGGTGGTATTTTGCCCATCAAGCTGAGCAAAATAGGTTTGCAGTGCTTTTTCAACGCAGGAACGTAGCGTTTGACCTTCTGTGTAGTTTGTACTGAGTGGTACAGCTTTATGCACAGTACTTGTTACCATCTGTCTAAGTCCTTCATGTTTATCATGTTGTAAGTAGTTCATTGAGTAAAAATATTTTTAATGTAGGAATATTGTTCTTGCGCGGATTCTAGTTGATTAAATTGATGTTTAAAAACTATACCTTCGGGTAGGTAAGACAAGTACCAACCCATATGTTTTCTTGCAATCCGCATTCCCATCGCTTCACCGTAAAGGGTGTGTAAGGCAGCTAAATGCTCTAACATTACTTGCTTTCTTTCTGTAAAGGTAGGGGAAGAATAATGTTGCCCAGTCTCTAAAAAATAATTAATTTCCCTAAATAACCATGGATTACCTTGCGCGGCTCTACCAATAAGTAAAGCATCTGCTTTTGTATAGTTTAATACAAATTGCGCTTTTTCTGGAGAAGTAATATCACCATTTGCAAAAATAGGTAAGCTAACTTGCTGTTTTATTTCAGCAATAGTATCGTATTCAGCAGCTCCAGTATATAAGTCTGCACGCGTTCTACCGTGTATTGCGATAGCTTTAATGCCAGACTGTTCTGCTATTTTAGCAACAGTAATGGCATTTTTAGTTGAGCTATCCCAACCAGTACGCATTTTTAAGGTAATAGGTACATTAACAGCTTTTACTACTGCTTGCAAAATGCCTTCAACCAATTTTTCATCTTTCATTAAGGCGGAGCCTGCAGCTTTATTACAGACTTTTTTAGCAGGACAACCCATATTAATATCAATAATTTGTGCACCTAATGCAACATTGGCTTTAGCTGCATGAGCCATTTGTTCTGGATCAGTACCAGCAATTTGTATGGCTCTAGGCTCAAGATCATCTTGATGAGGTAAGCGATGCTTTGATTTATTACTTTTCCATAAACGCGTGTCACTTGTTACCATTTCGGACACGGCTAATGCTGCACCGAAGCGGCGACATAGCATACGTTGTGGGCGATCAGTTATACCTGCCATAGGTGCAAGTATAAGACGGCCATCTAATTGGTAACAACCAATGCGAGGAAAAGTAGCAGTCATTATTTAGAGGGGATAAATAATAAGAGGATGTATCATACTGGGTTTAGCGTGGGGAATAAAGCTAAAATATAATAAAATTAACAAAATAACAAAGCAGATAGAGGTTTCTATCTGCTTTATATTAAGTATGATTATTTGCCTGTTAAAGTTCTGTACTGATGTTCTGCTTCATCAAAGCGTTTTAACATATGTTCTGTAGGTTTAGTTAGTTTACTGCCTACAATAATAGCAATAATACCTAATATGAAACCTGGCACAATTTCATATAAATTAAACCAACCATACTGTTTCCAAACAAGTACTGTCAGAGCACCTAGAATCATGCCTGCTAGTGCACCTTCTTTGGTCATATTACGATAGAATAAAGAAAGTAGAATCACTGGGCCAAAAGCTGCACCAAAACCTGCCCACGCATAACTAACCATGCCTAGCACTTTTGAGTTAGGATCTCTTGCTAACCAAATAGCAACTACAGCAATCAGTAATACCATAACGCGCCCCACCCATACTAACTCTTTTTGGGAAGCGCCTTTGCGTAAGAATGGTTTGTAGAAATCTTCAGTTAAAGCACTGGAGCATACCAATAACTGGCAACTTAATGTACTCATTACAGCTGCTAAAATACCTGATAATACAATACCTACTATCCAAGGATTGAATAGCGCTTTACTTAATTCAATAAAGATATATTCAGAGTTTTTAGCAACCACAGCTGCACCTGATAAGTCTGGGTTATTTGCAAAGTAAGCAATACCAAAGAAGCCTGCTGCTACAGCACCGCCTAGACATAAAATCATCCAAGTCATACCAATACGACGTGCATTAGGAATATTTTTTACTGAATCAGCCGCCATAAAACGTACTAAAATATGAGGTTGACCGAAATAGCCTAAGCCCCAAGCAGCTAGAGAGATTATAGCAATAGTTTTAATTAAAGCTGTATCTCCTTTCACCGCAAACAAGTCAAACACATTAACATTTTCTCTTACTGAGTTAATAGTTTGAACTGTTGTATTCCAATCTGATAAAGAAATAATAACAAAAACTGGGGTGAGTAATAATACAAATAGCATTAACGTGGCTTGTACGGTATCTGTCCAACTTACAGCAAGGAAACCACCAATACAAACATAGATAATAGTGGCGGTTGCACCTAGTAACATAGCAATATTATAAGGAGATAGACTAGTACCAATAATATTATTGATGCTATCTGCAAGTGGTGCTAAATTGAATAGGCTTTCAAAAAGCCTAGCACCTGCAACAACGCCTGATGCGCAATAAAGAGTAAAAAAGATTAAAATGATAAGTGCTGAGAAAATACGTAATAAACGAGTATGATCATCAAAGCGCGCTGTAAAGTAATCAGGTAAGGTAAGGGCATTATGGTTATGCTCTGTATGAACTCGCAATCTACCTGCTACCAATAGCCAATTAAGCCAAGCACCAATAGTAAGTCCAATGGCAATCCACGCTTCTGATAAACCTGATAAATAAATAGCACCTGGCAAACCCATTAATAACCAGCCACTCATATCAGATGCACCTGCTGAAAGTGCTGTTACTAAACTGCCTAAACTTCTTCCCCCTAAAATATAATCATCAAAACTTTTAGTAGAACGATAGGCATACAGCCCAATTATGATCATTAAAATAATGTACAGTATAAATGTTACTGTGGTTTGATAGTTTGCTGACATGCAGGTGTTACTCCTGATTATTTTGTAAGTATAAATGGTGTAATAAGGTTGCACCTTTGGTTAACTTAAAGAAAAACTTAATATATTTATTGGTAAATCTAATAATTATCCTAAATATATTATTTAAATTAACCTTACCTTCCTGTTTTATTATTCCAGTTAAATATTTGTAGCAAGAAGTGTGCCTAAAATAGGTGCAACCTTAAAAAATGTAGGTTGCACCTTTTGGCATGGATATTGAATAATAATTATCAATATTTTTATGTTGGGTAAAAATAACACATAAAAGTTATAAACAAAAAGTTAAATAAGCTTTTGGATTCATTTTAATATTTTTTGGAGTTTGACTATGGCTTCAACAACTCTAGGTGTTAAGTTAGATGATGCTGCGCGACAACGTTTAAAAGATGCAGCAAAACGTATTGATAGAACACCTCATTGGCTGATTAAGCAAGCAATTTTTAGTTATTTAGAAAAGATAGAACAGGGAGCATCAATTGATGACTTGCTAGGCGTTCAAGCTAATGCAGAAATAGATGAGTTACCTAATAATAACAATCCTGCAACAGTTGCAACTCAACCATTCTTAGAGTTCGCTGAAAGTATTCATCCTCAGTCAGTATTACGTGCTTCAATTACGGCTGCTTATCGTCGCCCTGAGCCAGAGATTATTCCTTTAATGCTTGAGCAAGCACGCTTTAGCCAGCAAGATGCACAGTCTGTTCATAAAATGGCTTTTGATATTGCCAATAAATTAAGGAATCAAAAAAGTGCAGGTGGCCGCTCTGGTTTAGTGCAAGGATTGTTACAAGAGTTCTCACTTTCATCGCATGAAGGTGTTGCTTTAATGTGTTTAGCAGAGGCACTGCTTCGTATTCCTGATAAACAAACACGAGATGCATTAATTCGCGATAAAATCAGTAAAGGGAATTGGCATCCGCATGTTGGCAAAAGCCAATCAACCTTTGTTAATGCAGCCACTTGGGGACTGTTAATCACAGGCAAATTAACTGCAACCCACAATGAAACAAAGTTAACCAGTTCTTTAAATCGTATTATTAGTAAAAGTGGTGAGCCACTTATTCGTAAAGGCGTGGATATGGCCATGCGTATGATGGGCGAACAATTTGTAACAGGTGAAACCATTGGCGAAGCATTAGCGAATGCAGGTAAGTATGAGGCCAAAGGTTTTAGATACTCTTATGATATGTTAGGCGAAGCCGCATTAACTAAAAAAGATGCGGATAACTACTATATCTCTTATGAGCAATCTATACATGCTATTGGGAAAGCTTCCAATGGCCGTGGCATTTATGAAGGCCCTGGTATTTCCATTAAACTTTCTGCATTACATCCTCGTTATAGCCGTGCTCAATATGATCGAGTAATGGAGGAGTTGTATCCGCAGTTACTGAACTTAACGTTATTAGCTAAACAATATGATGTAGGTATTAATATTGATGCTGAAGAGGCTGATCGTCTAGAGTTATCTTTAGATTTATTAGAAAAACTTTGTTTTGAACCTGCTTTAGCAGGTTGGAATGGTATTGGTTTTGTTATTCAGGCTTACCAAAAACGTTGTCCTTATGCAATTGATTATGTAATAGATTTAGCTCGACGTAGCCGTCATCGGTTGATGATACGCTTAGTAAAAGGTGCTTATTGGGATAGTGAAATTAAACGTGCACAATTGGATGGATTAGAAGGTTATCCTGTGTATACGCGTAAATGCTACACTGATATTTCTTATTTAGCCTGTGCTCGTAAATTATTAGCAGTACCTGAAGCAATTTTCCCTCAGTTTGCTACGCACAATGCGCATACCTTAGCGGCTATTTACCATATTGCGGGTAATAATTATTATCCTGGCCAATATGAGTTCCAATGTTTGCATGGTATGGGAGAGCCACTGTATGAGCAAGTAGTAGGTAAAACGGCTGATGGCAAATATAACCGTCCATGTCGGGTTTATGCACCTGTGGGAACACACGAAACATTGCTAGCCTATTTAGTCCGTCGTTTACTTGAGAACGGCGCTAATACTTCGTTTGTAAACCGTGTGGCAGACCAATCTATTTCCATTAATGAATTAATTGAAGATCCTGTGGAAACAATTGAAAAATTAGCTGATCATGAAGGGCAAATGGGCTTGCCCCACCCACGTATTCCTTTACCTGTAGAGCTTTATGGCGAAGGCCGTGCAAACTCTAGAGGAATTGATCTTTCTAACGAAAACCGTTTAGCTTCTCTTTCAAGTGCTTTATTAAATAGTGCTACTGAAGAGTGGGTAGCTGCCCCCATGTTAGGAGAAGATGTTACTTTAGGTAACGCACAACCAGTAACAAATCCTGCCAATCATAATGATATTGTGGGTAAAGTATATGAAGCAAGCGAACAAGATGTTGCTGTAGCATTGAGTTGTGCTGTAGCTACAGCTCCTATCTGGCAGTCCACACCACCACAAGAGCGGGCAGCTATTTTAGAGCGTGTTGCGGATCAGTATGAATTTGAAATGCAGACTTTAATTGGTGTGATTGTTCGAGAAGCAGGTAAAACCTATAGTAACGCTATTGCAGAGATTCGTGAAGCTGTAGACTTTTTACGTTACTATGCAGAACAAGCAAGAAATGATTTTGCTAATGAATCACATCGTCCTCTAGGCCCTGTTGTGTGTATTAGTCCATGGAACTTCCCAATGGCTATTTTTACAGGTCAAGTTGCTGCGGCATTAGCAGCAGGTAACACAGTTATTGCCAAGCCTGCTGAACAAACTCCATTAATTGCTGCACAAGCTATTCGTATTATGTTAGAAGCAGGTGTACCGAAAGGGGTTGTGCAATTATTGCCTGGTCGTGGTGAAACAGTAGGTTCAAAATTAACCTCTGACTCTCGTGTTAAAGGCATAATGTTTACAGGTTCTACGGAAGTAGCGCAAATTATCAATAAAACTATTGCTGGTCGTTTAGATGATCATGGACATACTATTCCATTGATTGCTGAAACGGGTGGTCAAAATGCTATGATTGTTGATTCTTCCGCACTAGCTGAACAAGTGGTGGTGGATATTGTAGCTTCTGCATTAGATAGTGCTGGACAACGTTGTTCTGCTTTAAGATTACTTTGTATTCAAGAGGATGTGGCTGATCGCACCATTGAAATGTTAAAAGGTGCGATGGATGAAAATCAATTAGGTAATCCAGAGTTATTGTCAGTAGATATTGGTCCTGTGATTGATGCTGATGCTAAAGCGATTATTGATAAGCATATTGAAACGATGCGTAATAAAGGTCGTACAGTTTATCAATCAGCTATCTATAGTAATGCCATCATTAAAAATGGTACTTTTGTAGTGCCTACTTTAATTGAGTTAGAAAGTATTACAGAGTTACAGCGCGAGGTGTTTGGACCTGTACTGCATGTTATTCGTTACAATCGTAAAGATTTAGATAAACTTCTAGAGCAAATTAATAAACTTAACTATGGTTTAACCATGGGTATTCATACACGTATTGATGAAACTATTGCTCAAGTAATTGATAAAGCACATGTCGGCAATATCTATGTAAACCGAAATATTGTTGGTGCGGTAGTAGGGGTACAACCATTTGGTGGTGAAGGTTTATCGGGTACAGGGCCTAAAGCAGGTGGTCCACTTTATATGTATCGTTTATTGGCAACCAAACCAGAAGATGCTGTTGTTAAGTCACTGACCCGTCGTGATGAAGACATTGCGCCTGAAGATATTGGTAAAGCTGGTCGTGAGGAAGTAATAAAAAGCTTCAAAACATGGGCAGATAAAAAAGAATACCTTGGTATTGGTAAACTAGTAGAAGATTTCTATCATCTTGCCCAATCAGGAACCTTACGTATATTACCAGGACCAACAGGAGAGCGTAACAGTTATGAGTTAATAGCAAGACAAGATATTCTGTGTTTGGCCAATACTGAACAAGACTTATTAGTACAATTAGCTGCTGTGTTATCAATAGGAGCAACAGCGTTATGGTCTGATGAATATGCTAAATTGCGTTCTCAACTGCCAGAAAAAATACAGCGACATGTGAAATTTATTGCAGATTGGAAAAAACCTGAAAGCCATTATGATGCAGTGCTATATCATGGTGATTGTGACCAATTAGCAGAAGTTTGCCGTATTGTAGCTAATCGTAAAGGTGCTATTGTTAGTGTGCATGGTTTAGCACAAGGTGAAACTAATATACCATTGGAACGCTTACTAATTGAACGTTCGATTAGTGTAAATACAGCCGCTGCTGGTGGTAATGCAAGCTTAATGACGATTAGTTAATAATTGTTAGAGATAAAAAAACCGTTATGTACTATTTCATAACGGTTTTTTATTACTTAAAAATATGTAATTGAATTTACTTAATACCATTTAACAAATTATGTTCAATAGTACCCATGGATGCACAAGAAAATTTCTCAGTATTATAAGGTTCTGTTGATGAAAATTTAATTTGTTCTTTTTCAACAGGTAACTCTGTGTTATCGGCTTGATTAGTAGATGTTGTGTTACGATTTAATATATAGTCTACATCAATAGTTACAGTACTAACTGCACCTGCTTCTGCCACTTTAGCAGTGATAGTGGCTTCAAGGTCTGTTGTTACTTTGGCGTCGTAATCTTGTCCATTTTTTTCATAAGTATACTCAGTAGATTCAGCATAATTATAAGCGTATTTTTTAGTTACTTTTTCCTTATTAACATAACTACTAGTCACTAAACCACAATCCACATAATTAGCAGGACGGTCTGTTTTAAAAGTAGCAATTATAGTACCTGTTGCTTTATCTGATGATTGAACAGAAAAAACATTATTAAATAATTGATTAAAAGTAGCAGTCCATGCCTTATCTTTAGGCATATTAATAAATTTTTCATTATTAATGGTTACTGGGTCTGGTTGTTTATGGACATAAGAAGTACAGCCAAATAAACTAATCATTATGAGTAAGCTTAAAATATTTTTTTGCATAATTGCATTGCCTAAGTTTATGTTTATGATTATCATACAAAAGTTTTAACCTATTATCCAATTGGATTAGGGTAATATTTCATATTATAGGATAAATTAACTAAAGGGAGTAATTAAAAAGGATTGATATAGCACAAGCAGTAGAGGTATGCATGGCAAATTTTGAAGTGGGAAATGTTGTACAATTAAGATCAGGCGGTCCAAAAATGACAGTAGTTGGTGAACCAAGGAAAGGAGTCTACACTACTGATTCAGAAGTGATCGTAATATGGTTTGATGATAAAGAAAATAAATTTAAATATGATACTTTTATCGCTGCCATTTTAGAAAGGGTATAGTAACTAGATTACCACTATACTTTTAAACCAAATTATCACATCATCTTTATAGATATTATCGTCAAAAGTTCTATAAATATTTAGGGGAAACAATAAGTTATTAGGTTAGAGCAGTGTGCAAGTTTAGCGCTTGGTGCTGCTCATTCACCTAAAACAGTATCCCACAAGACATATAACTTATCTTTTAATTGATAAAAAAAGCTATGAAATAATCCTTTTTGGCGACTTACCCTTACTACAGTAAATAAAATAGCCATAGTAATGTTCCATTATTAGATCAATGTCAATTTTAATGTTATAAACTTTATAAAAAGTTTTATTTTTCTTTTTAACATGCAAGACTTATCTATTCATATAATAACTACGATATACCTACAATAAATAATAACCATTATTATTTTGGTTGCATAAATACACGATTAGGAGAATCTAAATGATTAAATTGCGTAATGGTGAAACGCTTCCTTTAGAAATGCATAAAATAAAAGTTGTACAAAAAACCTATCTTCATCCTATACGGGAGCGGCTCAAAGCCATTACTGAAGCAAGCAACAATACTTTTTTATTGCCCACCCGAAATGTCTTTCTTGATATGCTAACAGACAGTGGCACTAATGCAATGAGTGATCGACAAATTGCAGCCTCTATGATGGCTGATGATAGCTATGCAGGTAGTGAAACCTTTTACCGTTTAAAAGATAAATTAAAAAGTTTTTTCAATACGGAATATTTTCTTCCTGCCCATCAGGGCCGCGCTTGTGAAAATATCATCTCAGAAACCTTTGTTAAACCTGGCAATATTGTTCCAATGAACTATCATTTTACCACCACCTATGCCCATATTGCGAAACGTGGTGGTGAGATTGACGAATTACTAATTGATGAAGGGTTTAAAATTACCAGTGATAATCCTTTCAAAGGCAACATGTGCCCCAATAAATTACAAAAATTAATTGATGAAAAGGGTGATAGAATTGCTTATGTACGTATGGAGGCAGGGACTAACCTTGTTGGTGGCCAACCTTTCTCATTAGAAAACTTAGAAACTATCAGCAATATCTGCAAAACGAATAAAATTATGTTGGTGTTAGATGCTAGTTTGCTTTCTGATAACCTCTATTTTATTAAAGTTCGTGAACCTCGTGCAAAAGACATGTCAACTCAGGCAATTGTGCATGAAATTGCTAATCGTTGCGATATTATCTACTTTTCAGCAAGAAAACTGGGCAGCGCTCGTGGCGGTGGAATTTGTTCAAACAATGAACAACTTATAAATCAAATGAAAGAGCTTGTACCACTTTATGAAGGATTTTTAACCTATGGTGGCATGTCAACTCGAGAAATGGAAGCTTTGGTAGTTGGGCTTGATGAAACATTAGACTTAGATATCATCTCCCAAGGCCCCATGATGATTAACTACATGTCAAAAGAATTGATTAAACGTGGTGTGCCTGTAATTACACCATCAGGAGGGTTAGGCTGCCACCTAGACGCAAAAGAGATTGTTAGTCATGTTCCACAGTCAGAATATCCTGCTGGAGCATTAGCAGCGGCTGTTTACCTGATTAGTGGTATTCGTGGTATGGAGCGAGGAACAATGTCTGAGGCTAGAAAGCCAGATGGTACAGAAACACTTTCCTCCATGGAATTATTACGTTTAGCAATACCAAGACGAATGATGACACTTTCACAAATCCAATATGCAGTTGACCGTATCCATTGGCTCTTTGATAATCGTCACTTAATTGGTGGTTTAGAATTTTTTGAAGAACCAAAAATCATGCGCTTTTTCTTCGGCAGACTAAGACCTTTAAGTGATTGGCAAGATAAATTAGTGGCAGCCTTTGAAAAAGATTTTGGCGAGAATGCTCGTTAGTAATACTATTTATTAATGAAAAAGCCAGTATATCTTTTGATAATACTGGCTTTGTTTTACTAGTTTGTACACCAAAAACTAGAGGCTATTCCCACTCAATCGTAGCGCCAACTAATTTTTATTTATTAATTAATAAGTTATAAATTCAAAAAAATACTTATACCGTTAAAAATACCGTGCAATCCTTAGTGGATACACCATAAATAATTGAATTAATTAAAAAATATTTATAATCAGATAGTTATAAAATTTTAATAAAAAATATTATTTTTGAAAAACCACCTGCAATCTTTTTATACAATACATTGCACATTAACCATATGATTATAAATAAAAAGACTATTCTTTATGAGCTCAATATTACCTCAAAATATTAAAATTTAATACCGTTTGTTAGAGTGAAAAGTGCAAACTGTGCTTTTAATTTATAAAAAGCTGGAAAGATATTGCCAAATTTTTTCACCAGTTTGATAACTGATTTTCTTTTATCGCCTGTTGACTGAACAACGTATTTGTTTCTTAAAAATATAATGAATTAATCAGTTTTTAATAAAAATATAAACTACATATCATTGGTTTAGCTGATGCCGTTTACTTACAATCACCAGTAAACTATGTTATATTTTTGGCCAACATTCCTGATTAGAAATGACCTATGGATATTAAACTCGGTAAAAACGATAAACGTTATGTAGAAGGTTCAGACGACGTTTATGAAATCATGCAGCGTATTCTACGTCGTGAAAATAAGATAGACAGAGAAAAAGAACATTTCTGGATTATCGGCATGAACGAAGCAGGATACATTCTGTATATCGAGTTAATTGCATTAGGCACTGTAAGATCTGTTCCAGTCGAACCTATGAATATCTATCGTGTTGCCGTAATGAAAAACGCTACACGGGTAATAGCCGTTCACAACCATCCTTCAGGACGATTAGTCCCCTCAAAAGACGACTTAGATATAACCGATCGCCTTATTCAGGTAGGCCGGATACTCAATATTGCCCTAGTAGATCACCTTATCATCAGCACCGAAGCCTATGAGTCTTTTAGAGGTATGGGCTTAATGGATGAGCTAGAGAAAAGCCTTAAGTATGTGCCGACTTATCAGGTGATAGAGCAGATTCGGAAAGAAGAGAAGAAGATTGCCAGGGATGCAATAAAAGCTACTAAAGAAATGCTTAAGACTGAGCGTGCTCAAAAAGAAGCTTTGGTTTTCGCCTTATTTGAAAAAAGTGTTTCTGTTGAAGCTATTGCAAAAATTTTGGATGTAAAAGTTAAAGAGATTGAAAGAATAATAAATAAATAAAATAGTGACTTATGGAAGGTAATATATTATGAAAACTAGACCCTTTTCTATTTTTCTTCTCAAACAAGGTTATAACGCAAGTAATTCTATAAAGCCTACTAGTGACTTACTTTCCAATATTGGCGCTAGTAATTTACCTGAAAGTGCATCTTTATATATTGCAGATAACATGGAAACCACTCCTTGGTGGGTAAATTATTTTGGTATTGAAAGTAATTTAACCCAGAAAAATAAAGGGGCATTAATATTTTTACCTGTAGATGATAGGTGTTTTGCTTTATCGTTTGGATTCGTATCTCATCATTTAATTGATGCATCTTATGAATATGACTTTGGTTTAAAAGTTACTCTTAATAGTTTAGATCCACAAGAACTTAGAAGTGCAGATATTGTAGACCCTAGCGCCGCCAGAAGAAAAAGAATGCAGTTACCAATAACATCCGATTTAACATATTTAGATTTTGATAGTAATAGTGAGATATTAAAAAGCTTAACAGGTAAAGTTAAGAGTGAATATGTTAATTTATTTAAAAATGCTACAGGTTCAATAAGTTTGAGAGTAGGTTTAAAAATAGAACCTGAAAATTTATTAGGGTTATGTCAACAACTTTTAACATTATATAATAGTGAAGAATATTTAACATCATTTCCCAATATTCAGAAAATAATGCCTGAAAAAGATCCAGTAAAAGTTGCAATATTAAACAATATTCTTTTAGAGAATTTTATTAATAGAAACCAAGATCTATTATTATCAGTACCTGAAATTATAGACTATAAAGATAATATTTTCTGTACATTTAGTGGTAAAGCAGGTATACAAAAAGTATACTCTGATGTATCACTCAATGGTTTTTATGATTACTTAGATGATCGTGGTATAAATGAAATTACATTAGATATATTGAAAAAAACCGAATTAAACTTATGTGATAGTGATGGGAAAACTACTGGATCATATAGTGTTTATCGTAGTTTGATTTTTGATACTCCTCTTCAATCAGATAATCATATTTATCATCTATGTGAAGGTGAATGGTATCGTATTGATACCGACTATCTAGCTAAACTAAAAGAATCTATTGATGCAGTATGTGAAGATACCAATCTTATTGCATATAATCATGATAATAGAAATAACGGAGTTTTGACATATAGTGAAGAAAATTATAATCAAGCAGCTATAGAAGGAAAAGAAAACTTTTTTTGTTTAGATCAAACAAATATTAGTCCTGATGGGTACTCTCAAATTGAACCTTGCGATATATTGACGTTTAATGAGCAAGCTGAACAATGTATTTTATACCATATAAAAATATCCTCTCGCTCATCACAGCTAAGCCATCTTTTTAACCAAGGAGCAAATTCAATTGAATTATTATATTTAGAAGAAACTTGTAGGGATAAATTAAAAGAGTTACTACAGCAACAAATAAATAATGATTTAACTATAATTAACAATATTATTGATAAAAAAAATTATAAAGTAATCTTTGGAATAATAACAAAAAAAGATAAAAATCTTCGCTCAGATAATCTTCCATTGTTTTCAAAAATTAGCTTATTAAGAGTGTTGCGTGCACTCGAGCTATCAAAAACAGAAGTATCGCTTACATTTATTCAAGATGATAGTCTAATAAAAGAAGGCTATAGTAAACATCCTCAGATAATAGCAATCATTAAAAATGATGAACATGGAAAAAAAGAGCTTTACCCTTTCCAAGGACAAGTTTTTTCTCATACTATAAAAATAAATCGTTGTGATAAAAATATAAAAGAGCATGATGTTGATACAAAATTCAAAGTATACGTAAAGGAAAACGAAAATGGCGAACTTACATATTTACGTAGTGGTGGATATGAGGTCATACAATAATATTTTCTTGTCATCTATAACAAAAAAATATTTTAATGGTTGTTATTATTGCTGCACATCATGTCATACAAGTTAAAACAATTAATTTTCATGCTATAAATTTGTGGAATTTGCGGTTTAATTCGCACAAATTTATAGCAATTTACAACTATTCAATACCCTTAATCTTTTAAAGCCAAGAAGAATTTATTATCCATATTATAACTTTTTAATTTAACCATTCATTAAATCATGAGGGTTATTTTACTTGTAAACTCTAGTCTTGCTATCTACTATATTGGTCGTTTTATTGCTTTTATTGCTCAATATCACAGAGCTACCAACTTCTAGCCCTACAATTTTAAGCCTCAACTTAAAGATAATTATTTACTTTTTCTCTCCTTTCTAGCTAAACGCTCATCAATCCAAGCATCAATATCGCTCTCTAACCAAGCTACGGCTCGTTGGCCTATCTTGAACTGCTTAGGAAATGTATTTTGTTTAATGTGTAGATAAATAGTGGCTCTTTTTAAGCCAGTTTTTTCCATTACTTGAGGTAATCGGAGTAGAGTTTTGCTCATTGTTCTACTCCTGTATTACCATAAACCAGCTTGATATAGCGTCCTCTGCCATCACCATGACCTAAATCCATTGAAACCATAGCCATGACTTCCTTTTCTGAATGTCCCTGTGCTTTGTAATAACGCATTAAATCCTGAGCAAAGGCATACCTTAAGCTATGAGGTGCTAATTTACCCGTTAACCCAATTGCACTACAATGATTACGCCAGTAAGTCATTGCCTGTTTCAAAGTAGCTTTGTTAATTAATTTTCCATTTTGCTTTTCAGCGATCGCTACTGCATTATTGATGGCATTAATTACTCTGGTTCTGTCTAATATTGTCGTTTCCCTTGGTCTACCGCCTTTCGTGCCGAAAATAACTTTAAGTCTACTAGCACCATTAGTCAGAGCTGTTTGCCATGTTTTAAGGGATTGGCAGCTTTGTACAGCTTCTTCACCTCTTAAACCTAATACTCTGGCAATTTCAATAGTGGCGGCTAATGCAGGGCTTTTCTGGAAGGCTTTTTGGTAAATTTCTTGATACTGAATATCAGTAATAGCGACTTTGGTTCCTTTTCTACTATCGCCTGTTAATCCTAAAGCCTCATTACTGATAAGAGGGGAGTTGGCAAGTTTGCTCCGATTTTCCATTCTCAGTACTTTTCTGATAGCGGACATTTCATTTTTTAAGGTTCGCTTTTTTACGCCCTGTTCAAGGCGCTGAGTTATATAGCCCTGAATATATTTTGTTTTGATTTGGCTTATATCTCTAATTTGGATGTTATTGGCTTTTAAATAACTACTAAAGCGTTTAACGTGTAATTTCCTTGCATGTTCTGTTGTTCCTGAACCTTTAGCCTGCATAGCTGCTTGCTTCAACTGTTGATTCAGACTTTTCGATTTATTCTTTTTCATGATTTTTCCTCAAAGCGTAGTTAATTGTTTTCTCTGGCGCGTGCTGTTTCGAAATAACCAACAACAAAAAGTGTTTACTTTTTCCTGACTTGGTTATTTTTGAGCGATACCTTTGCACCAGAGCGGAACAACGTTGAGGTCAAGGGGTTCGGTTGATGTACTCTGTACGACCGCCTGTTAATCAGGTTATCCCCTCATGTCATGGATGGTGACAAGCCATCGGTATCGGTCAAATCCTCCTGAAATAATTATGAAAAGTGATGAAATTATCTAATAAACCCGTATAAAGCCTGATAATTAAGGCTTAAGACTGTGTTAGTAAACGGCGTCACCTTCTAGCTCTACGCTTTAAGGTGACGCCTTAGTGCAGTTTAAGTCTGAAACTTAGCCGTTGTTGATTAGCAAAAAAGCAACAGGAAAAGGGACTAAGCTTAAGCAAAGTCCCTTATTATCATTTGTGCCGTAGGAACGGTTAAATGAAAAAGGATTGAGCATTAATGAACGCTTTTACAGCAGTTCATTAAGCTTCAATAAACAGAACTAGGCACCCATTAAATTAATAAATAAAACAGGTTTAACAAAATAATAGACAGCAAATGGCTTAATAAAATAAATATACTCCCTACTACTTTCTATTATGAAAGCAGTCCACGTGCAGACAGAAGTTTAATCACGTGAAAAGGTTTGGTTCTTATTCAGGTTTTTCACCTGAACAGAGACTCGAAAGAACCTGTCTCACTGGGATTGTGGATGGCCCCACACGGCATGTTGCGTTCCACGAACGCTTTCACATAGGGCTTATTATAGGTAGAGTAAAACAAAAATCAATAGCAGGAAATAAAAATATCAATTATAAACAATGAGTTATGCTGATATTTTTAGATTTAAATGGGCGCTAATGGAAATCTTTAGACTGTAAAGGACAATAAAAATAATTTTTATTTTTTTGATATCTATCATGTTTTGTATGAGCACAATAACATCGATGTTCTCTGAACTTATTATGCGTCCCCTTAAATCATCAAAAGTTAACTTTTGATGATTTAAGGGGAGATATTTATTATTTTCATGTTCTCAAATGTACCATGTGTTATCGAATTGAGTTTAGTCAACGCTGTTATTCTTTATACTCTTCAATCCATTGGTCGACCATATCAGCCCAATCTTGCAGTAGCGTACGACGCTGTTCTGCATATTCAGCCTTGTTATAAACAGCTCTAACGCCTCGTTGCTCATGTGACAACGCTTTTTCTATCCAGTCCGAATGATAGCCTGCCTCATGCAAGTGAGTAGAGGCCGTTCTGCGCATGTCATGCAGTACAAATTTTTCTATTGGTAAGCCATTTTTTTGTGCTAACTCAACGGTATGCGCAGCGGCTCGATTTAATGAACTTAGCGATACAGTGCCATATTTTGACTGACCGAAACTAGGTAAAACATATTCTGAACCGCTCGCTAATACATGCAGTTGCATAAATAAGTCTAACGCTTGTATTGATAAGTAGACGACATGCGGACGACCTGCACCTTGGCGACTTGCTTTCATTTTTTCAGCAGAAATAGTCCATTCAGCATTCACAAAGTCAATTTCATCCCACTTTGCATTGATGAGATTACTTTTTCGAACCATTGTTAACATCAGTAATTTCAAGGCGACTTTTAATGAATGGGAAGTTTGTGCATTCTTAAGGGTGTTAAAAAAGATACCAACTTCTCTTTTTGAAAGGGAGCGCTCTCTTGGCGTAAACACAGCGATAGTTGAAGGTGCCACATAATCCGCTGGATTTTCGCATTTAACCCCTCTGGCTTTAGCATAAGTAAAAACACTACCTACAATATCGCGTACTCTTACCGCTGATGCTGCCGCGCCTCTCTGTTTGACTTTTTCGCACTGGTTGCGCAACACGTCACCCGTGATTTCATCAAGCATTTTTTTGCCAAATTTAGGCATTACATCGCGCTTAATAATGCCTTCAACAATAGCCCGTGTACTATCTTTATAGTTAACGTCTTTTAGCCAACGTTCGAGCCAATCGCTAAAGCTATTTGATTTAGTCTGTTCTTTTAAACGCTGTTTTTCGGCAGCAGGTGATATTCCTTGAGCTATTAACTTCTTTGCTGACATCAACTTTTCTCTTGCTTCTGCCAGCGTAATAATTCCGTATTTACCAATAGTCAGCGTTTCACGCCTATCGTTAATTTTATAGTCGTACCTGAAAGTAACAAGACCTGATTTAGCAACAGTAACATAGAGCCCATCACGATCGGCAACCTTATAAACCTTATCTTTAGGCTTTAAAGATTTAAGTTTTGTATCACTAAGCATCCCACTACCTCCTTATGAGCATAATTAATTTTTACCGTAACAGCACACGGTAAAAATGCATCATAACACGGTAATTAAAATTTTTTACCGTTAATTTTTACGGTAAAAAGGAATAGCTCATAATAAATCTTATTAAACCTTAATGAACAAAAAACCCAGTTAATCTATTGATATAACTGGGTTTAATGGAATAATTTAGAAGTTAATAAAAGCTAAATTTCTATTCCCACTCAATTGTTGCAGGTGGTTTGCTTGATACGTCGTAGGTTACTCGGGAAATATTTTCTATTTCATTGATAATACGATTAGATACTTTTTCGAGTAGCTCATATGGGAGGTGAGCCCAACGTGCGGTCATAAAGTCGATAGTTTCGACTGCGCGTAGTGCTACTACCCATGCATAACGTCGTCCATCACCTACAACGCCTACAGATTTAACAGGTTGGAATACTACAAAGGCTTGGCTTACTTTATGGTACCAATCAGCTTTGTGTAGTTCTTCAATAAAGATATGGTCAGCTTGACGTAATAAATCAGCGTATTCTTTTTTAATTTCTCCAAGAATACGAACACCTAAGCCTGGGCCGGGGAAGGGGTGGCGATAAACCATATTGTAGGGTAAGCCAAGTTCTAAACCTATTTTGCGCACTTCATCTTTAAAAAGTTCGCGTAGTGGCTCAACTAGCTTTAATTTCATATCTTCTGGTAAACCACCCACATTATGATGTGATTTAATTACATGGGCTTTACCTGTTTTAGCACCTGCTGATTCAATTACATCAGGGTAGATAGTACCTTGTGCTAAGAATTGAATATTGGTTAGTTTGCTAGATTCTTGGTCAAAAATTTCAATAAAGGTATTACCAATGATTTTGCGTTTTTGTTCAGGATCAGATATGCCAACCAATTTATCTAGAAATAGTTTTTCAGCATCAGCACGAATAACTTTAACGCCCATATTTTCTGCAAACATGGCCATTACTTGATCGCCTTCATGAAGTCGTAGTAAGCCATTATCTACAAATACACAGGTTAGTTGCTCGCCAATTGCTTTATGGAGCAGGGCAGCAACTACAGATGAATCGACACCACCTGATAAACCGAGCAATACGTTTGCATCACCTACTTGCTCACGGACACGCTGTGTCATATCTTCGATAATATTAGCAGGAGTCCATAAAGCTTTACATTGGCAAATATCTAAGATAAAACGAGATAGTATACGTTCGCCCTGTTTAGTATGGGTTACTTCGGGATGGAACTGTACACCATACCAATGGCGTTCGTTGTCTGCCATACCTGCATAAGGGCAACTAGGAGTGGTAGCTAATGGTTTAAAGCCTTGTGGTAGTTGACTTACTTTGTCTCCGTGACTCATCCATACATCAAGGGTGGGTGTGCCATCATCTTTAATGCTATCTTCAATGCCCTCTAATAAGCGTGCTTTATCAATAACATCAACTTGGGCATAACCAAATTCACGTATAGTAGAACTTTCTACTTTACCACCTAGTTGTTCTGCCATAGTTTGCATCCCATAGCAAATACCAAGAATAGGGATGTTTAGTTCGAAAACAATTTGTGGAGCACGAGGGCTATTAGCTTCGTGTACTGATTCTGGGCCACCTGATAAAATCACACCTTTTGGATTAAAGTCGCGAATGGCTTGCTCATCCATATCAAATGGATGTAGTTCACAATAAACGCCAATTTCCCTTACTCGACGAGCAATGAGTTGGGTGTATTGAGAACCAAAATCAAGGATAAGGATGCGATGAGCATGTATGTCTTGAGTCATGTTTGATATCCATCAAGGCAGAACATAAAAGGAAAATCCTCTTATTTTAACAATAAGAGGAGGGATTTTTTAACCAACACGATAGTTAGGTGCTTCTTTAGTGATTTGTACATCATGCACATGTGATTCAGCCATGCCAGCGCCAGTAATACGTACAAATTCTGGACGAGCGCGCATGGTAGAAATATCACTACTACCTGTATAGCCCATCGCAGCACGTAAGCCACCAATCATTTGATGAACGATTGCGCCTACTGCACCTTTGAAAGGTACACGGCCTTCAATGCCTTCTGGTACTAGCTTTTCAGCACCTGCTGAGGTGTCTTGAAAGTAGCGGTCACTAGAGCCATGCGCTTGAGCCATAGCACCTAATGAGCCCATGCCTCGATAGGATTTATAAGAACGGCCTTGGTAAAGTTCAATTTCACCTGGCGCTTCTTCAGTACCTGCTAACATAGAACCCATCATTACGGAATAAGCACCAGCAGCAATAGCTTTGGCTAGGTCACCTGAAAAACGGATACCACCATCAGCAATTAACGGAATATCTCTATCTTTTAAAGCAGCGGCTACATTGGCAATAGCAGAAATTTGCGGTACACCAACACCTGCTACTACACGGGTTGTACAGATTGAGCCAGGTCCAATACCCACTTTAACGCCATCAGCACCTGCATCTGCTAAAGCAATAGCAGCCTCACCTGTAGCAATATTGCCACCAATAACTTGTAAGTCTGGATAGTTTTGTTTAGCCCAACGGACACGATCAAGTACACCTTTAGAATGGCCATGCGCTGTGTCTACAATAATAACATCAACCCCAGCTTCAACTAACGCAGCAATACGATCAGGTGTTTCAGCGCTAGTGCCAACAGCAGCGCCTACACGTAAACGGTCCTCAGAATCTTTTGTTGCTAGAGGGTAGGTTTTAGCTTTTTCAATGTCTTTGACCGTCATCATGCCTTTTAATTGGAAGTCATCATTAACGATAAGTACTTTTTCAATACGGTGTTTATGAAGAAGTTGTCTTACTTCTTCTTTATTAGCGCCTTCTTTAACAGTCACTAATTTATCTTTTGGGGTCATAACATCACGGATTTTGGTATTCATATTGCTTTCAAAACGAATATCGCGTGAAGTAACAATACCTACCAAGTCACCGTTAGAAAGAACAGGAACACCTGAGATATTATATTGCTTAGTGATTTTTAATAAATCAGCAATTGTTTTATCTGCTTCTATGGTGATAGGGTGCTGCACAACGCCTGCTTCAAAACGCTTTACTTTGCGAACTTCTGAGGCTTGTTGTTCAATAGTCATATTTTTATGGATAATACCAATACCACCTTCTTGTGCCATAGCAATGGCCAAGCGAGCTTCGGTTACAGTATCCATAGCAGCGGAAATAAGAGGAATATTGAGTTCAATACCGCGGGATAACTTAGTTCTTAAGCTAACTGTATTAGGCAGAACTTCAGAGTATCCAGGGATTAATAAGACATCATCAAAGGTAAGTGCTTCTTGATTTATGCGTAACATGGCAACTCCCAGCAGGGAAAAAATGAAGCACGTAATTATACTGAAATAACTTTAATCAAACAATCATTAATAAAGGTTTATTGTTAAGCTTAATCACAATATACTAATAGACTTTTAACTGTCATTTGGATCAAGTCAATGAAATCATTAATATACATACATGGTTTTAACAGCTCAGCTAAGGGATTTAAATGTCAACAAATTAAAGATTTAATGCTTGAAAGAGGTCAAATTAGCCACTTTAGAGCGCCTAATTTGTCGCTAAGTCCTCTGGAAGCTATTGATCAGCTTAAGGAAATAATACTTAGTCTAGAAAAGCCTACGCTTATAGGCAGCTCTTTAGGTGGTTATTACGCTACTTATTTAGCTGAAAGGTATCAATTAAAGGCATTATTGATTAATCCAGCCGTTTTACCCCATAAATTTTTTGGTAAAAATTTTGATGAACAGGAAAGTTTGCAAGATAATCAACTTTTGGCTACTGAAGAAATTGGTAAAGTATTAAAAGATGTCTTTGATAGTGAGCAAAAGTTTATTGAGAGTTATGTGAAAGAGCTTGCTACCTTAGAGACACCTATGCCAACCGAGAAAGAGCGTTTTAAAGTATGGTTAAAAGCAGGTGATGATGTATTAGACCATCGTTTTGCAAAAGAATGGTATAAGAATTGTGATTTGACTATTGATGCAGGTGGCGACCATAGTTTTTCAGACTTTGCTGAACGTGTACCTGAAATTTTAGAGTGGGCAGAAATACCTAATAATTAATTGGTTTTAAATAAAGAGAGTATATGGCGAATACAACTTATACAGCTGAGGCAATTGAAGTTTTATCAGGGTTAGATCCTGTTCGTAAACGCCCTGGTATGTATACAGATACAACCAGACCAAATCATTTGGCGCAAGAAGTTATTGATAATAGCGTTGATGAAGCATTAGCGGGTTATGCAAAGAATGTACGGGTTATTTTACATACAGATCAATCACTAGAAGTAACTGATGATGGTCGAGGAATGCCTGTGGATATTCACCCTGAGCAAGGTATTTCAGGGGTAGAATTAATCCTTACTAAACTTCATGCAGGCGGTAAGTTTTCCAATAAAAACTATCAGTTTTCAGGTGGTTTGCATGGTGTTGGTATTTCAGTTGTTAATGCGCTTTCACATCGTGTAGAAGTACATGTAAAACGCGATGGTAATGAATACCGTATGGCTTTTGAAAATGGCTATAAAGCTTCTGAACTGGAAGTTATTGGTACAGCAGCTAAGCGTAATACAGGAACAAGTGTCCGCTTTTGGCCAGATGCTAGTTATTTTGATTCGGCTAAATTTTCATTATCACGTTTAAAACATCTTTTAAAAGCTAAAGCGGTTCTTTGTCCTGGCTTAACAATTACCTTTGATGATTTAAATACTGACGAGCATATAGAGTGGTTTTATGAAGATGGTTTAAAATCTTACTTAGCTGAGGCTATGCAAGGTTTTGAATGTGTGCCTGCCACACCTTTTATGGGGCAATTAGCAGGCACTAAAGAAGCAGTTGAATGGGCGGTACTATGGTTGCCAGAGGGTGGCGAGACACTACAAGAAAGTTATGTGAACTTGATTCCTACGCCATTAGGTGGCACCCATGTAAATGGTTTGCGGCAAGGTTTATTGGATGCGATGCGAGAGTTCTGTGAGTTTCGTAATCTCTTACCTAAAAATATGAAGTTAGCCGCTGAAGATATTTGGGAACGCATCAGTTTTGTACTTTCTATGAAAATGCAAGACCCACAGTTTTCAGGACAAACCAAAGAGCGCTTATCTTCCCGTGAAGCAGCTGCTTTTGTGGGAGGAACGGTTAAAGATGCCTTTAGTTTATGGTTAAATTCTAATCCAGAGATTGGCCAACAATTAGCAGAATTTGTTATTAGTAATGCAGGTAAACGATTACGTGCAGGTAAAAAGGTTGAACGTAAAAAGGTTACTCAAGGGCCAGCTTTACCAGGTAAGTTAGCAGATTGTGCTACCCAAGATACTAATCGTTCAGAATTATTTTTAGTGGAAGGGGATTCAGCAGGTGGTTCTGCTAAACAAGCAAGGGATAAAGATTTTCAGGCTATTTTGCCACTACGTGGAAAAATTCTTAATACATGGGAAGTAGATGGTAACCAAGTGTTAGGTTCGCAAGAAGTACATGATATTGCTGTAGCTATGGGTATTGATCCAGATTCAGATGATTTAAGCCAGTTACGCTATAACAAAATTTGTATTTTAGCAGATGCGGATTCAGATGGATTACATATTGCTACCTTATTATGTGCGTTATTTGTTCGGCATTTTAAACCATTAGTGGAAGCAGGGCATGTATTTGTTGCGATGCCTCCCTTATATCGCATAGATATTGGTAAGGAAGTATTTTATGCCTTAGATGAAGGTGAGCGTGATGGTATTTTAGATCGTATCGCTGCTGATAAGAAAAGGGGTAAAGTGCAGGTGACACGTTTTAAAGGGCTAGGTGAAATGAACCCTTCTCAATTGCGTGTGACTACTATGGATCCCAATACTCGTCGTTTAGTGCAATTAACCTTGGATCATTTTGAAGAAACGCGCGAAATGATGGATATGTTATTGGCTAAAAAGCGTGCTTCTGATCGTAAACAATGGTTGGAAGATAAAGGAAACCTCGCTGAGGTATTGGCTTAATGCTAAAGAGAAGTTTAGCATTATTATTAATACTACTATCAATTTCAGTTTATGCTGAAGTTGATAGTAAGATAATTACACCACCGAAATGGCCAGAGCTTCAATTAGCCAAAGAATATGCTGTTGATAATATGCCAGATGGTAACTTATCAGGTATTGCTATGTGTGGTAGTGATTTATTTGCTATTTCTGACCGTAATGATACGCAACTGTATAAATTGGTTAAACAGCAAGATAACAGTAAGCTGAATCAGTTATCTATTTTAAAGGCAGAAGCAGAAGTTTTTGATCCACCGTCAGTGCCTACTAATGCATTGCCCGCATGGGGAGGTTTAGCTAATTTAGGGATTGGTATGGTGCGTGGTGGCGCTTATGACTATGAGAGCATAACTTGTGATGCACAAGGTAACCGTTATATTGTCAGTGAAGCCTATTTAGCAATATTAAAAGTACCTCCGCAAGGTAAGCCCGAATGGCTAGCATTACCTGATAATTTATGGCAACAAGCCAAACAACAAGGGTTATTACAAAAGATCAACCAAATGCTAGAAGGCATAGCTATATCACCTGATGGTCAAAGATTATGGCTAGCCGCTGAACGTAATAAGCGCGGTATATTAGCTGTGCAATACGATGAAAAACAAGGTTGGCAATGTGCAGAGCAACAATGTGTATTATTAGCAGAAGGTGATAGAGAAGCTTTTCCAAAACAATTTCGTCGGAAAAATCGGGTAGATGCTAGGGATTTTTCTGATTTAGTTTTTTATAAGGAAAAACTATTTACTTTAGAACGTGGTGCTTTTCGAGTTTGTCGTCGTAATCTTAAAGCCGAAGTAGAACAATGTTGGTCTTTTGCTGAGGAAGGATTACAGCCACAACGTCAATATAAAGCGTATGGCATGCCAGAAGCATTATGGGTTGATGACGCAGGTGCATGGATTGGACTTGATAATGACAGTGCTAATAAACGAATAGATGGTGAAGATCGCCCTATTGTTTGGCGTTTTGTTGTACCTAACAAAGGATGGTTAGCAACAGAGGGAACCTTAAATGACTGATCAAAATCAGCAGCCAGCAGGTAAGGGTGCTGGTAAAACGATGATGATAATTGCTTGGTTAGTGGGTATGTTGCTAGCTGTGAAGTTCTTTGCTAGTTGGGAAGAGGGAAAAATGAATCCCAATAAAAATCCTCAATCGACCTATACCAGTAATTATATAGAAGTGGTTTTAGACAGTGGTCGTGGTGGTCATTATATGGCTACAGGTCGTATTAATGGCCAAACAGTTACCTTTATGTTAGATACAGGAGCTACCCAAGTAGCGGTATCTGAGTCATTAGCTAATAGATTAAATTTAAAAAAACAAATGCCTGTGGATTTATCAACTGCCAATGGTATGGTTCGCGGTTGGACAACGATGTTGGACACTGTGGCGCTAGGTGGTATTGAAATACAAAATGTGCGTGCAACGATTGTTCCTAATATGGATGATGAAGTGCTATTAGGTATGAGTTTTTTAAGACAATTAGAGTTTACCCAACGTAATAACCAATTGATATTGCGTCAGTATAAGAGTAATTAGCAATGAGTGAAATAATAGATATGAGTTTAGATGGTGTTGAACGTCAATCGTTAAAAACATTTACCGAGCAAGCTTATCTGAACTATTCCATGTACGTTATTATGGATAGGGCTTTACCGCATATTGGTGATGGCTTAAAACCTGTGCAACGTCGAATTGTTTATGCCATGAGTGAGCTAGGTTTATCGGCTGATTCAAAGCATAAAAAATCAGCACGTACAGTGGGTGACGTATTGGGTAAATACCATCCGCATGGTGATAGCGCTTGTTATGAAGCAATGGTTTTAATGGCGCAACCCTTTTCTTATCGCTATCCTTTAGTAGATGGTCAAGGTAACTGGGGTGCGCCAGATGATCCTAAGTCCTTTGCCGCCATGCGTTATACAGAAGCCAGATTATCACGCTATTCAGAAACATTATTAAGTGAACTAGGACAGGGTACAGTTGACTGGCAAGCAAACTTTGATGGCACAATGGAAGAGCCTATTACGTTACCTGCCAGACTACCAAATTTATTGTTAAATGGTACAACAGGTATTGCAGTAGGTATGGCTACTGATATTCCGCCCCATAATTTAAGGGAAGTTGCAGCTGCTTGTATTCATTTAATTGATAACCCAGAAGCTACAATAGCTGATTTATGCCAGTATATTAAAGGGCCTGATTTTCCTACAGAAGCAGAAATTATTACCCCACAAGCTGACTTGCAAACAATATATGAAGTAGGCCGTGGCTCAGTAAAAATGCGTGCTGTTTATAGTGTAGAAGAGGGCGATGTAGTAATAACGGCATTACCTCATCAAGTTTCTGGTGCTAAGGTGCTAGAGCAGATAGCTGGGCAAATGCAAGCCAAGAAATTACCTATGGTTGCCGATTTACGTGATGAATCTGATCATGAAAATCCGACCCGTATTGTGATTGTACCGCGCTCTAACCGAATCGATATTGAAGAATTGATGCAGCATTTATTTGCCACTACTGAGTTAGAGTCTAGCTATCGGGTCAATATGAATATAATTGGCCTTAATGGTAAGCCGCAAGTCAAAAGCTTGTTATTAATGCTAACGGAATGGTTACAATACCGTATTAATACAGTCCGTCGTCGTTTACAATTTCGTTTGGATAAAGTAGAACGTCGTTTACATCTATTAGAAGGTTTATTAATTGCTTTCTTAAATTTAGATAGGGTAATTGAGATTATTCGTACTGAAGATCAGCCCAAACCAGTATTAATGGAAGCCTTTAATTTAACAGAATTGCAAGCCGATTATATTCTGGATACTCGCTTACGCCAGTTAGCACGCCTTGAAGAAATGAAAATTCGTGGCGAACAAGACGAGTTACAAAAAGAACGTGAACAACTACTGAGTTTATTAAATAACGAAAACAAATTACGTTCACTGGTTCGTCAAGAAATTATACAAGATGCGGAAAGCTATGGTGATGAGCGTCGTTCTCCAATAGTCAAACGTGCTGAGGCAAAAGCTCTAGCCGAAAATGAATTATTACCTACCGAACCTGTTACAGTGGTGCTTTCTGATAAAGGTTGGGTACGTTGTGGTAAGGGACATGATTTAGAACCTGCCACTTTATCTTATAAAGCAGGTGATAGTTATTTATCGAGTGCTATGGGTCGTTCCAACCAAGCAGCTGTTTTTATTGATAGTACGGGGCGTAGTTATAGCATTGCTAGTCATACCTTACCTTCAGCGAGGGGACAAGGTGAACCACTAACGGGCCGTTTAAACCCACCCGCAGGGGCTAATTTTGAATGCGTATTATTACCTGAGGATAATGCCTTATATATTATGGCTTCTGATGCAGGTTACGGTTTTGTGGTTAAAGGTGAAGATTTACAGACTAAAAATAAAGCAGGTAAAGCCTTATTAACCTTACCACAAAACGCTAAAGTAATTACTCCACAGCTAATTAAAAATATAGAGCAAGATATGATTGCTGCGGTAACAAACGAAGGCCGTTTATTAATTTTCCCTCTAGCTGATTTACCGCAGTTAGCTAAAGGTAAAGGCAATAAGATTATTAATATTAGCAGTAGTCGTGCCGCTAATCGTGAAGAGTATATGGTTAGTATTGCTGTATTACCGCAACAAGCTAGCCTTATTTTACAATCAGGTAAACGTACCATTTCTTTAAAACCTGCAGACCTTGAGCATTATCGTGGTGAGCGTGGTAGACGAGGAAATAAACTACCTAGAGGCTTCCAACGAGTTGATGGAATGACTGTGGAAGAAGTAAAAGAAAGCAAAGAAACTGCTAAAGAAGCTGTAGATACAGAGTAATCTTAATAGACCCTAAACTATTAATTAATGGATAGTTTTAGGGTTTACTTTTTAGTAAATTTATAAAATAAATTAGGCTCACTAACTATATATAAATTATCCTGATCATCCATAGTAATACCTTCAGGTTGGCGGATATTACTTAATAAACCATGCTGGTTTCTGATTAATGGCATACAACCTACTAATTGATTATCAGCAGCTACTTCTAAAATAAGTTTTGATTCATCTGATAAAACAAGCAGGTGTTGATAGGGTTGGTAAAAGTGTAAACCTGAAATATCATCAATCAATAATGACCAGTTTTTATTAATCTCAGTGATTGTTATGTCTTGATTTTCAATAAAACCTGTTACTTTGTAGATGGTAATGGGATCAGATTCATTAGAGGCATAAATAGTTTGTGTTTCTCTATTATAGGCTAAGCCTTCAAGCCCTTTATTAAACTTTTGTACTTCACCCACTTTGATCTGTGGTAATGAGTGACCATCAATAAAGGTTGTCCTTTTATCAATGGTGGCTTTTAATAGTTTATGGTGCCGTTCATCAGCGATAATAAATTGATTATTACCAATATATTCAATCGCTTCAGGGTCTCGAATGCCTTTTGTTGATATAGTTCTTAGCAAATCACCTGTAGTGGATAATTCAACAATAGTGGGGGGCTTATTTAAAGTACCAAATAGCGTTTGAGTATCTTGATTCCACGTAAGGGCAGAGAGATTGTTAGCAATACCTTTAACTGATTTTTTATTAATAACCACATAATAGTCAGCTAATTGTAGTGTATTAGGTAAATTTGATGTTTGTTGTTGAATTTGTAGACAGGCTTGTTGTTGCTGAGTTTGGCAACCCACTATCAAAATACTCAGTGATAATAATGATAGTTGGATTGCCCTTAATAACATAGTTTTAGCTAGTTCTAGCTTCTTCAAAAGCATGGATGTAAGGCTTTGCTAAACGCTGATCGGCTACTAAATCTGCAAAATTTTTACCTTGCCCATCTTGGCAGTCTAAAGATAAGCCTTGTTGTTTAAAGAACTTTAAAAAACGCTCAAAGTCTTCTATACGTAAACTATGATAAGCACGCATTAGTTTATGCAAGGGAGCAGAGTCATTAGATGCTGGCTCTGCATTTAAAAATACTTTGATTTGCTCATCAGTCATAGGTTCGCCAATGATTTGTTTTTTATCTTTACGCATTGGATAGTGCCTTATAAAAATATATAAAATAGCTATGTTACTGGTTTTAAATAATTTTGACCTAATTGTTTAGTCATATCCTTATGACTTTAATTAATAAATAGCATATATTTATTCGTACCTTAACGCTTCAGCAGGTTGAGTTTTAGAAGCTCGATAAGCTGGGTATAAGGTAGCTAAGAAACTTAATACAAGGGCTGCTATACATACGGTAATAATATCACCTATTTGCATATCTACGGGTAAGAAGTTAATAGCAAAAACATCACTTGAAAACACTTCACTACCTGTTAATTTTTCATACCAACCAGCTACAGTATTAATATATTGAGTCAGTAGAATACCTAATACAGTACCTGAAATAATGCCGATTAAGCCAATAACTGTACCCTGTATCATAAAGATACTCATGATTTGTTTTGGTGTAGCGCCCAGAGTACGCAAAATAGCAATATCCAAACGTTTATCAGATACCACCATAATTAAAGTAGCAATAATATTAAAAGCAGCTACCGCAACAATTATCATTAATAATAGACCAATCATGGTTTTTTCCATTTTCATGGCACTAAATAGGCTACCTTGAGTCTTAGTCCAGTCTTCAGCTTGATAGTGGTCCCCTAACTCTTGGGCCAGATTTTTTACAACCGTAGGTGCTTTATAAAGGTCTTTTAGTTTTAAACGTATGCCTTCTACTTGATTAGGTTGCCATTGTTTGATTTTGGCAGCATCACTGTAATGGATAAATGCAAGGCTATTATCGATCTCAGCATTAACTCGGAAAGTGCCTACAACAACAGCTTTTTGCATACGCGGAGTAATACCACTGACGGTATTACTAGCGACAGGTACAATTAATAGCAGGGGAGTATCCACTCTTAAACCTAGTTTACCTGCTGTGGCTTCTCCAATAATAATCCCAAATTCATCTGGCTTAAGGTCTTGATAACTACCGAAAGTGACATGTTTACTTAGAATAGAAACCTTATCTTCCTGCTGAGGATCAATACCACTCACCATAACAGGACTCATTTTGCCACGATAAGAAAGCATACCTTGTAATTGGGTTATTGGTGCTACACCTTCTACATTTGGATTATTGCTAGCTTGTTCGGCAATGGTTTGCCAATTATCAATGGGATGTCCTTTATGGCTAATTATCCCATGTGACACCATACCCAGAATACGACCACTCATTTCTTTTTGAAAGCCATTCATTACAGAAAGCACCGTAATCATAGCAATCACGCCTAAGGCTAGGCCAATCATAGAGGTTAATGAAATAAAAGAGATAAACTGGTTACGACGTTTAGCTCTAATATAACGTAGGCCAACAAATAGTGTAAAAGGTCTAAACATAGCTTATCCTTTTAGTTCTTCTATTAGTTTTCCTTCTGTCAAACGCAATGTTCTATCCATTTGACTGGCTAACTCTAAGGAGTGGGTAACGACTAGGAATGTGGTATTCAATGATTTACTAAGCTCTAACATTAATGCTTGGATACTTTGTGCGGTGTGTTGATCCAAGTTACCCGTAGGCTCATCGAGTAATACCAGTTGTGGTTGATTAACTAACGCTCTTGCAATAGCAACACGTTGTCTTTCACCACCTGACAGTTCTGAAGGCTTATGTTTTAAGCGATGTTCTAATCCAACTCGTTTTAATAATTCTGTAGCTCTTTGCTCTGCTTCATTAATATCAGTTTTGCCAATTAATAAAGGCATAGCTACATTTTCTAACGCTGAGAATTCAGGTAGTAAGTGATGAAATTGATAAACAAAGCCTAATGCTTTATTACGCAATAAACCACGGGCTTTTTCATTTAACGCGGATAATTCTTGGCCTGCAAGCCATACACTACCTGAAGTGGGAGTATCTAAGCCACCTAATAGGTTAAGTAAAGTACTTTTACCTGCACCAGATTGGCCAATAATAGCGACTCTTTCACCTGCTTGTAGGTGTAGTTCTACAGCTGATAATACTTGTACAGCATTAGGGCCTTGTTTATAGACCATGCCTAAATTTTTACAACTTAATACTAAACCATCATTCATAGCGTAATGCCTCTGCAGGTTGAATACGTGCTGCTCGCCAAGCGGGGTATAGGGTAGCTAGGAAGCTTAAAATTAAAGCAGCACCGCAGATAATCACAACATCATTTAGCATGATTTGTGAGGGGATATAATCAATAAAATAAATTTCTGAGTTTAGGAATTGATGACCCGTTATAGTTTGAATCCAAGCTAATATATCACTGATTTTTAAAGCAGCTAAAATACCTAAGATGCCACCAATCAACGTACCAATAACACCAATAATAGTACCTTGTACCATAAAGATACTCATAATCTCTGCAGGTGTTGCGCCTAATGTTCTTAAAATAGCAATATCTGATTTTTTATCAGTCACTACCATTACTAGGGTGGAAATAATATTAAATGCAGCTACTGCAACAATTAATAATAACAACATACCGATCATATTTTTTTCTAAACGAATGGCTTGATATAGACCACCATAACTGCTTTTCCATGTGGTTCCATAAAAGTTACGAGCGTTAGGTAAGCTTTTTAATACATCCATCGTTACTTCGTTGGCTTGGAATAAGTCTTTTAATTGTAAACGTAAGGCAAGTGTTTGATTTACAGGCAAGCGAACTAAACGGTTAGCATCTTGTATATGAACCATAGCAAAATGGTTATCTAACTCACCTGTTCCTGCATGGAAAATACCTTTTACTGTAAAGCGTTTCATTCTTGGAAAGATACCAGCAGGAGTGACAGAGGCTTCTGGCATAATATAAGTAATTTTATCGCCAATTTGAGCATTTAGTTTTTTAGCAATACCTGAACCAATAATAATACCAAATTCACTAGGCACTAAATCATCTAATTTACCTTCGGTGAAATAGTGGCTAATAATGGATACAGTATCTTCAGCTTGTGGATCAACACCATTGGCGAGTATAGATTCAATCTGTCCATTAAAACTTAACATGCCTTGCATTTTTAAAAAAGGCGCTACAGCAACTACTTCTGGGTTTTGTTTAATGGTGTTGGCGAGTGTTTGCCAATCATCTATAGGTTGATAGGTTTCAATAGTAGCTTGAGGAATCATACCTAACACACGCTCACGCATTTCTCGATCAAAGCCGTTCATAACGGATAACACTAAGATCATTACCATAACGCCTAAAATAAGCCCAAGCATAGAGGTAAAAGAAATAAACGACACAAAATGGCTGCGGCGTTTTGCGCGTGTATAACGTAATCCAACAAAAATAGGAAAAGGTTTAAACATAATGGTTAGTTAATACCAGTTTTTAATATTTTGTAAAACCGTTAATACTACCTGTATTCAGATAAAAATCACACTATTATTTGTAAGTAGAATTATCTTTTTTAGTATAAATGATGAAAGACGGACGAACAGTGAAGGGCAGAGTAACTTATCAACTACTTTCCCTTAACAATGTTTGTTAAAGGAAAGTGGTAGTTAATGATAAATTAATGATTAACTTTTAATAAATGCTAATAAGTCTTCATTAATTTGATCTTTGTGGGTACTGCATAGACCATGAGAAGCGCCTTTGTAAACTTTTACAGTTGCATTGGGTAGAAGTTTTGCTGCTGCTTCACTAGAAGATTTTGGTGGTACGATTTGATCATCATCACCATAAATAACTAATGTTGGAATAGTCATTTTTTTCAAATCTTCGCGTTGGTCAGTTTCAGAGAAAGCCTTAACACAATCATACATACCATTAATTGAAGCCATCATACCTTGTAACCAAAAGCTTCTTTTTAAGCCTTCAGCAGATTTTGATGGATTATGATTAAAACCATAGAAAGTATCAGCTAATTCATAAAAGAAGGTTGAACGATCTTTTCTTACACCTTCACGGATATTGTCAAATACTTCTTTAGGTAAACCGTCAGGATTAAAGTCTGTTTTAATCATAATAGGAGGAACAGCACCAATTAATGATGCTTTAGCTACACGGCTTGTACCATGACGTGCTATATAACGTGCTACTTCACCACCACCTGTTGAGTGGCCTACATGGATAGCATCTTTTAAATCTAATGCTTCTGTTAGCTCTGCTAAATCGTCTGCATATTGATCCATATTGTGGCCTTCCCAAGGTTGAGAAGAGCGACCATGACCACGACGGTCATGAGCAATAACACGATAACCGTGTGAAGCTAAGAAAAACATTTGATCTTCAAAAGCATCACTTGATAAAGGCCAGCCATGACTGAACACAACAGGTTGTCCTGATCCCCAGTCTTTGTAATAGATAACTGTGCCATCTTTTACGGTAATAGTGCTACCACATAATTTGTTAGAACTCATGATTAACTCCAAGTTTTTTTTTGAATGTGGGATTAATTTATTTCATTGAGTTTAGTAACACTATTATGCTTTAGACTAGGATATTATGGTATTTGTAACAAAGTCTTTAACCTATAAAGATCATTTAATCGCAGGCTGGCATTCAACGTATTGTTTTTTATGGCATTGCTATTCTTTAAGACTACATTTATTGATACTAAGTGTGGTTCTTAATTTTTAAATGACTGTTGATCTCTATTTAAAGATATACTAAGAAAAATTGTTAAATGTAAAGAGTAAAACATCTTGAAAAATTCAAATGTCGATATAGCCACTATTATGCATAGAGGGGATGGTGAGTATGATTGGCTAATAAGGGAATTTGTTAACGAATTAACAACAGCAGGGTGGAATGTACAAGGACTTTTAACCAAGCGTAGTAGAAATCCAATGATTATCTATAATTTAAATGACAATCAAGAGTTTATTATTTCTCAACAATTAGGCAAGCAATCGTTGTCCTGCTCTTTAGATTTAGGTGAATTAGCTGCTGCAGCTTTTGTACTGCGCAAGGCATTAGCAGAGAAGGCTGATTTAGTGATCGTTAATCGATTCGGTACAGCAGAGGCAGAAGGTAAAGGTTTTATTGCAGAAATGCTTGCTTTAATGAATGAAGGTATACCCATACTAACATTAACCAATATAAAATATTTAACTCAATGGAATGAGTTTACAGGGGGGTTAGCAGTTGAGCTAAAACCCAATAAGCAAGCCCTTCATGATTGGTTTAAACGCATAAAAAATATCTTATAATTTTAATTTAATTATCAATACAGAAGAATTAACAAACAAAGATTTTTTACTAATAAAAACAATACAAAAGTATAAATTATCCAATACAAAATGTGTATTAAACTATTATTAATTATTAGCGGACAATGGTTTGAAAGTAGGCTAGTTTTAGTAACTATCTATTAATTATAGTCATTTAGTCAGTGCATTTTTTAATATTAGTCTAACTTCTAGGAAAAGAAGGAAAATAATATGCTTACTGTTTCTAAGTTATCGAAAAATATAGCTTACTTGTTATTTTTTCCTATTGCTTATAGTCTGCTTACCTCTCAAGCAAAAGCAACAACCTATGATGTAGGAATAGGTGAAACATATTCAACCCTTAAAGAACTATCAGATGCGGGTGTTTTAGCAAATGGAGATATTGTTGTGGTACATAACAATGATAGCTCATTTGCAGGGGAAACATTATCTGTTAGCTCATTGACTCTAGTGTCTAGTGATGGAACACGTATTATTCTTTCTGAAGCAGCTACATCAACTCCTCCTGCAAAAGGGGGGCTTATTTACTTTACTAATAACTCTGTTACGTTAAATATTGCAGATATTCAAGTGCAAAATAGTACTGCGCAAGGTGTAAACAATAATGTATCCAGTGGTCTAGGTGGCGCTATCTATGCAAATAATGATCTATCTATGGCGAATGCAGATGACATTATGTTGAACAATAATACTGCGCTAGGTGGTGATAATGGTGCGAACTCAGGTTTAGGTGGAGCTATTTATGCGTATTACACCTTAGATCTAAAAAATTCCAATAATATCTCTTTCGTTAATAATAAGGCTATTGCTGGTAATCCTACGTCGTCTACAACCACAGGCTCTGGGCATGGTGGTGCAATCTATGCTTCGCTTATCAATTTAACTGGCGCTAATGACATTACTTTTTCTGGTAATCAGGCTCAAGGTGGAGATGCAGGTACTTTAAATGCTCCCAATAGTGGTATTGGTGGAGCTATTTATGCTGGTTTTTTTGGTATAGATATGACAGGCGCCAGTAATGTTGTCTTTAGTAACAATATAGCAAAAGGTGGTTCTGCATCTACTGGCGGTAATGCTGATAAATCAGGTTTGGGAGGAGCTATTTCTACACTTGGCCCTTCTGTCATTTCTGGATCTAGCTTTATAAACAATCAAGCTACAACAAGCAATATAGGAGATATGAGTAGTGGGCTTGGAGGAGCGATTTACAATTCAGGACCTAGTTTAACCTTACAAGCTACTGCAGGTAATGATATTACATTCTCAGGTAATACTCATAATCAAGGAGGCATGGGTGTAACCGCTAATAGTATTTATTTTGGTAATGTCTCATCCAGTGCATTATCAACTACTTTTAATGTGGATGTTGCTGATGGTGCATTGGTCACAATGTATGATCCTTTGGCATCACAAGCTGATGATTTGATTACAAAGTCAGGATCTACCTTAAGTAATGTAAATTTAACTATTAATAAAACAGGAGCGGGTAAGTGGATACTGGGTGGCCATAATGATATGGCCAGTGCAACTACATGGAATATTAATCAAGGAACACTTTATTTAGAATTAGTTAATAATAAGCCTGTTCATATAGATTTAAGTAATAATAATACAGCTACTTTTAATGCAGCTGCTGGTTCTACTATTTTGTTTAGTCCTTCAGCACAAGCACATTTAATAAGTGGTCTTGATATAGCACTTAATGCAGGTTCCAATGTTGGCATGGGTCAAGGTGGTGCTTTTAGTTATTTTGAGTTACCAGCAGGAGCAGATGCTCCCTTGTTAAGTTTGCGTGCTGATAATAGTTTAACTAATGATAGTAATATTTTAAATCCTGATGGTACCTTTAGCTCTGGCGTATACGATTATACGTATGGCTTGTATTGGCGAGAGAATGATCCGCTTTCTCATGATTTAGTCGCTACAATAAAAAGTAAAACTTATAACTCAGAGTTAGGTGGCTCATCCTCTACTACAGGGCCTACAGGTATCGCCTCGCAGTCTTCATTAGGTAGTATGTTGACAACGCGGCTGCATTGGAACTTTGAGTGCCTTGATGATTGCCGTGACACTACTTACACCGACGGAAAAACAGCAAACTGTAATTCTGTTTGTAGTCAGCCATCAGAAAAATCAGCCAATGTGTGGTTTAGACCAACCTATAGTTATACAAATCAAACCAATGGTACAGGCTTTCATATCAATACACCTGGCTTTGCATTAGGTATTGATAATTGTTTTGATAGAAATTTTTTCCTTGGTTTTGGTTTATTTGGAACATTACCAGAATTCCGTTCTAAATATGCAGATATTGATGCTCAAACAATTAATGCTGCTGTTTATGGTGGTACTTTACTTCCTGGCAAAATTGAATTGGGTTTAATGGCTGGGCTTGGTCATACTTGGTACGATCAAAAACGTAAAGTACGTGGTTATCATTACAACAGTGATTATGAATCTAATAATTGGAATCTTGGCATTAATTTAGGTCGTCGCTTTAAATTAAATGAATCATGGACTTTAAGACCTTTCACTGCTTATGAGTATATGAGCTTAAATGTTCAAAGTTATAAAGAAAAGCAAGGGGTTTACTCTTTAAAGGTTAAATCTCACCGAGAAAATTTTCATTTTTTAAAAACAGGTGTTGATTTAACTTGGTCTAATAATCGTGATTTAGATATCACAGGTAAAGTTTATCATTCTGGTTTTTATGGAGATACCAAAGCCAATACTCATGTTACTTTTGTATCAGATCCTAATGCTACACGATATAACAGTTATGGTGATAAGCTAGACAATAATGCACTAGGTTTGGGCATTGGTAGTGCTTATAAGGTAAATAAAGATTTTACGATTGAGGCTAACTATAATTTTGAAAAAGGAAAACATAGTTATACACATTATGCAAATTTGAATTTTGTATATAAATTTTAAGAATAAAGGAATATTGAAGCAACCCTATTATAAAAACTAACAAATTCCTTTATTAGTTTTTATATATTTAGTCTTAAAAACCTAAAAAAATGGGTGATTATTGCAAGAAATACCAACTTTCAGCCATAAGTATAATTTTAAGCGGCTTTCGAACAAATCTACAATAATTTTAATAACTAGGAATAACAAAGGAAGAGTCTAATATTTTGTTAAAACTAGAATGGGGAGCATTTTATATACCCCTACTAAGCTAAGTGTAATTTAGGGTGAAGTTTCAACACTGGTTTAACTAGCATTAATGATAGTTTATTTAGCACTGTAGTAAATAGCAGGAATTTTTAAAGCTTATTCAGATAGTTATAAATTACTTATGGTTTCGTTAAGAAACAAAGTAGGGTATTTATAAATTATGGCAAAAAAAGATATCTGTACATCTTTTTAATTAATGCCATTTACGGAGTGTAAAAATGAACAGAATCTTTCACGTGGTTTGGAATCAAACCGATAACACCGATGTGGCTGAGTCTGAAACTAAAAAATGGCATATAAAAAGTTTAGGGCGTACAGCATCATTAGCCGTAGCTTCTACATTTATTATAACTAGTGCGTTTGCAGATGATGTTGAGTGGTCTACTGCTTATCCTTCTTATTTGTTTCCTGGCTCAATAAATTATGATCAAATTACTGAAACTGGTATTGCTTTTACCATAGATGGTGATACTAATACCCCAAATCATTATGCCGCTGGAACAACTTTAAATATTACAGGTTCTATTCCATTAATTACTCCCGGTTCCAATGGAACGGCAACATCCATATTAATCCGTGATGCATTATCCGATAGTACAGGTGCAAATGCTGATCCAGGAAGAATTACAATTATTCGAGCAACTGACTCAAATGGTAATTCTATCCCTATTACTTCTGACAACATTGATCAGTTTAGTTATTCTACTAATCCTTCTACACCACAGCAGAATCAAGAATTAAATGTGGTTGTACCTGGGCTTGAGGGTGGTTATTCAGTAGTAAGGGTTTATGATTCAACTACCTTTTCTTCACCTGATACTTCAATGGTTGGGGATTTATCATTAAAGGTTTATGACCCTAGTTCATTTCGTATTTATAACAATTTTGGTATTGTAAAAGTAACTTCTGTGGGAGGAACGGCAAATATTAATATTGGTAGTGATACCAATAGTTCAACCCCAATTGCTGCAGCGGCAAATACCATTGAGTTATTAGCAAAAAATTCTACCTTAGCAAGAGCAGAGGGTAATGGTTCTGCGCAAAGTAATATTAATTGGATTTCAGACAACTATATCCATTTTGCACCTGCAGCAGTATTACCAACAGAGATAAACTCTCAGCAGGCAGTAAGTTCTTATTACAACGATACAATTACTTTGCCAAACTATATTAAAGTAGGAAATACAGTAATACGTAACCCATTACAACCTACTATCACCTTTACAATTAATTCTGCACAGGACATTGCGAAAGTTAATGATTTTCTATTAGGGCAAGGCGAATATAGTGGCAGAACAGGGCAAGTTCAATTATGGCTAACGGGGCATGTTACTTTACCTGAATATAGTTCATCAATAATAAACTCAGCAGCACTCGCACAAAGTGTATATAACAGTATTATTCAAAGTCTATTAGCCACAGAAGAACAAAACCGCGTAAATTACAGCTATTACGTATGGGATGATAAAGGTATCCATGTTAATAATGCTACCTTAGCAACAGGTGATTTGAATGTTATCTATGCCACTGGAGCAAATGCTACAGGTACAGTAACCAGTCAAGGTAGTTTAGCGGTAGATGGTGCTTCAGCAGTGATGCGTGCTGATACAGGAGCAACACTAACCAATGATGGCAATATTAATATTTGGCGTTCAAGTAGTTCAAGTCCAATAGGAATTGGTATGCAGCTTGATAATGCTACAGCAACCAATAATGGCACCATTAATGCTGGTTTGTTCCTTGAAAAAGATGGAAGTAATCAAAACGTTAATAATCATGGCAGCATTGGTATTAAGGCAACAGGTTCGAGTGTTGTAAATAATAATGGCTATATAAATGTTGCTTTAACAAATAATAATTCAGCTAATGCCGTAGGTATTCAAGCAGAAGGCTCAACAGTTGCCAGCAATAGTGGCACAATCGCTGTAGTAGGTAATAAAAACAATACTAATGGTAGAGCAACAGGCTATGGTGTATCTGTTTTTAATGATGCTACTTTTACTAACCAAGCAAGTGGTCAAATTTATATAGGTACAACTCCTATTACTGATACTGCTGGGTACTCACCTACTGTTATGGTTGGTGGCACAAAACAATCAGCAGGTATTTTAGCAGCAGGAACAGGACAGGTAGTTAACGATGGCACTATCACCTTAGGTGAAAGTACTCGTCATGCTGTAGGTATATTGGTCGAAGGTGCTACTGGGCAGGTTATAAATAATGGCACGATAGATATTTTTGGTAAATTAGTTAATAGTGCTGCATCACCCAACTATGGATTATCTGTACATAACACAACCAATGTAACTAACAATGGTAATATAAATGTATACGGTGATAATAATATTGCCATTAATGTATTGGCGGAAACTGCAGATGCTACAGTAGTATCTACCAACACTGGTAAAATTTTGGTAGGTGAAGCAGGTGACATGGGGGGTAGTGATAGTAATCCCTACACTTATCGTAATCATGCCGTTTTTGCTGAAGGGATTTCTGGCAACTTAGCTACTGCTAATGTTAATTCAACTATCGAGCTTTTATCGGCAGGTGCTATTGGGGTACATGCACGGGGAAATGCTACAATTAATGTTGGGCCTGATGCTACGTTGACTTTCAATAATAAAAATCAAATAGGTTATTATGCTTATGGTCAGCAATCCAAAATTAATCTTTCTACTGCTGTATTAAATGATAATGCGCAAGATGGTTCAATCTTATTTCTTCTAGATCATGGTGCTACCTTTGACGGTGACTCAGGTACTTCAGCTGGAGCTTATGATCTGACGATAAATGGAGTAGGATCCATTGGGGTGTTTGCTCATGGTTATGAGGATGATACAGGTGTTCCTGGTAATGTTTTAACTACACTAAATACAGGTAACGCAACAATTACTGTAGCAGGAGACAAAGGCATTGGCGTAATGGTTGCGGGTGGTGCTCAAGGTACCATTAATGATGGTGGTATTATTCTTGCGCATGATAATACTACAGGTGTGGTTGTAGATGGACGTTCTTATAGTTTAGATGGGAAAGTTGGTTCTGCTAGTAATGCAGTGGAGACTAAGGTTGTTTCAAATGCAGAAACTACTACTACAGCGGCGCAGAGTGGTATTAAAGGCTATGATGTTTCTTATAAAGGTGAAATTACCCTTAATGGAAATGGCATTAACTTAAATGGTAATAATAATATTGGCTTATACCTGCATGATGATGGTGTAGGGATTAATAATGCGCCATTGAATGTATCAGGTACAGATAATATTGGTGTCTATATTAAAGATAAAGGTACTTTGACCAATAATGGTGATATTTCAGTAAGCGGCGCAGTAGGTAGTGGTAACGTAGGCGTTAAAGTGCAGGGAGCAGGTGCAGTAGTTACTCAATTAGGTAATGTAACCGCTAATGGTGGTTTAGCTGCCGTACAATTGATTGATAATGGTGCAAGTTTAACGATTGATGGTACAAATAATCATATTACAGCGTCTGGTGGTGCTGATGGTATTCGTATGGATGCTGGTGCTTCATCATTAAAAGCCAGTAATACAGTAATTAATATTACTGATTCAGGCGCAGGGATCAATAATAATGCAGATACCTCTAATATTGATCTTAATAATGTAATTATTAATGCAGATGATGGACCTGCTATTCGTACTGCAGTTACTTTTGCGGCAGAAGGTAGTGGCAATATTCTTAATGTTTCTGGTAGTGGCTCTGGTTTTGCTTTTATGAAAGCTGATGGTAGTGATACCACAGGTAATTTAACTATTGGTAGAGGATATACCATCAATGTGACAGGTGATGATGGTATAGGTATTTTAGCAAAAACTGATGGTAATGTAGTATCAGGTGCAGATATTACAATGAGCTCAGGTAGTGGTGCGGCAATTGTTGCACAAAATGCTAATACTGTAACGAATAGTGGAAATATTCAAACTAGCAGTGATGTGCATAGTACAATCTTAGCTGATAATGCTTCTAACTTTACCAATACTGGTATTATCAATTCAAGCAGTACACTGAATCCTGAAGCTTTAATTAAAATTAATGGCTCAGCGGCTAATCGAACCATTTTGAATACAGGAACTATTACGGCCAATAGCCAAAACTCAACTGTTATTGATGCAACAGGTAGTGCTAATAATACAGTGACTAACCAAGGTGTATTACAAGCTGCAACAGATACTGCATCCGCAATTCTTACAGGATCAGGTGATGATGTTATCACTTTAGCAGGTACGCTTACTCGCGGTGTAATTAATGCGGGTAGTGGTGCTGATACATTTATCTGGAATAGTGGTGTTTTTGAAGGTGAAGTAGATTTCACTGGAGCAGATGGTAATGATACTGCTCAGATAGGTGATGTTGATATGAGTAAAACCCGCCATATTCTTAGCGAAGGTGGGGTAAATAATATACTGACACTCACCAATACACATTTATGGAATGGTGCAACAGGTTCTGCATTGATTGGTTCCTTACCTTCTGATGATTTATCTGTGGCAACTAATATTGGCACAGGCTGGAGTCAGCTTAATGTAACGGGTAGTTCTGCGGATGTAAGGGTAGTAAATAACCTTGAGTTATCTGGTGTACAAAAAATCAGTGTGACTGATGGTGCAATATTACGTACAGGTGATAATACCGTTAATGCTGATGTAGCTACTATTAATGATTACGATATAGAAACCAGTGGTGCTGCCAGTAAAGTTATTTTTGATGGCACCTCAGCAGATCAAACATATTCTGGCGTTATCAGTGGTAGTGGTGGTGTAGAGCGTGCTACAGGTGGTACTACTACCTTACTAGCAGATAATACTTGGACTGGTGATACATTAATTGATGCAGGTGGCACATTACAATTAGGTAATGGCGGTAGTACAGGCGGACTTTCTGAATTTACCAATATTATCGATAATGGTCTTTTCATCGTTAATCGTAATAATACTGTACAGTTAAATGGTGCCATCACAGGATCAGGTGCTTTCCATCAAATTGGTACAGGTTTAACCCGTCTTTATGGTAACAATGCTTATAAAGGTGAAACATTAGTTAATCAAGGTACTTTAATAATTAATGGTGACCAATCAGCAGCAACTGGTTCTACTACAGTAGCTGATGGTGCTACTTTAGGTGGTAATGGAACCATTGGTGGTGATGTTACTTTTGGTCAGAATACTACATTAACACCTGGAGATAATGGTGCGGGTACTTTAACTATCAATGGTAATTTGACACTTTCTTCAACCACAAATAGCCAGTATCAACTAGGTCAAGTATTCACCCCAGGAGGTAGTTTAAATGACTTGGTAAATGTGGGTAAAGATTTGGTATTAGATGGTGAACTTAATGTTACTGTCTCAACAGGTGGTATATTCTTACCTGGAGTTTATCGTTTATTTAATTATGAAGGTGCATTGACTGATAATGGGTTAGATATTGGTACTTTACCCACTACCGATGCAAGTGTTTATTCTATTCAAACCATCTTAGATGGTCAGGTTAACTTAGTCATAGGATACCCACTTGGTGGACGTACATTACAATACTGGGATGGGCCTGAAGTTAACGGTAGCCATGGACGGACTGGTATTGAAGGTGATGGTATTATTGAAGGAGGTAGTGGTACTTGGGTCGCTGAGGATATGGTGAATGATACAAACGATTGGACCAGTGCAAATGGTATGGGAAATGCACCATGGACTCAAGGGGATTTTGCTGTATTTATGGGTGATCAGGGCGTTGTAACAATTAGTGATGCAAATGGAGCTGTACGTGCATCAGGTTTGCAATTCTTAACTGATGGTTATGTATTAGATGCAGAAAGTAGCTCTGCTTATCCTGATGGCACTGTACCATTGATAATAGAGAAAACTACTGATCAAGTTCCTACTACTAAATATCAAGCACAAGGTGAAACAGCAGCTGATGGATATTTTGCAGTCCGTGTAGGGGCTGGTTCTGCAGGTGCAGATATTACCGCAACTATTAATGCTGATTTGGTAGAAAATACTAGTCTAGGTGATACATTAAAACTATTGAAATATGATCCAGGTCGTTTAGTACTACGTGGTAATAATACCTACAGTGGTGGTACAGAAATTTATGATGGTATCTTAAACGTTGCTGAAGATAGTAATTTAGGTTTAGCTGGTACATCTATACTAATCACTAATAATGCAACATTACAAATAGGTGATGATTTTACTACAGACCGTGCTATTTTCCTTAGCGAAAATGGTGGTGGTCAATTTGACTTGTATGGCCATGATTTTACTCCTACAGGATTAATTGGTGGTGCTGGCCAATTAACGGTTAAGGACTCTTCAACAGATGGTGAAGACAGTAGTTTAGAGTTGAATAACCAAAATACCTATCAGGGAAGCACCACCGTTACAGGTAAAGATGGTGATGGTGCTGTAGTGGTAAACGCTAATACTACAGGTGCATTTGGTCTTGCTAGCAGTGATATAACCATTAATCATCAAGGTACTATTAATTTTAATAATGATGCCGAAGCTGAAACGCATAATTTCAGCCTTGATGATGGTATTTTGAATTTTAACGATACAGCCTCTGCTGCTGACAGTGTTACCAATGCAGAAAATGGTTCTATTATTACTTTCAGCGATACTGCAAATGGTGGCAATGGTATCTTTACCTTAGCTACTAACACTACCATGAATTTTAAAGATCAAACCAATGCTGGTAATGCTCAAATTGATAATACAGGTTTAGTAACTTTTGCTGGTGATGCTCAGGCTGAAAATGGCATTATTACTAATAATGCAGGTGGTATTGTTAATATAGCAGATGCTAATGGCACTACCTCAATCGGTTCATTATCAGGTGCCGGTAATGTTGAGCTAGGTGCGGCAACACTTAGAGAAGGATCGCTAAATCGTGATGATACTATTAGCGGTATTATCAGTGGTGATGGTGGTAGTTTAGAAAAAGTGGGTTCAGGTACGCTTACCTTAACAGGGGATAATACTTGGACAGGTACAACCTCTGTGGAAGAAGGTGTATTACTAGTTAATGGTAATCAACAAGCAGCTACAGGTGATATTACTGTAGCAGCCAATAGTACGCTAGGTGGTGAAGGTACAATGGGTGGTATAGTTACTGTAGCTGATGATGGCCATATATCTGCGGGTGCTGATCTAAATAGTGTTGGTGTATTTACCATAGGTGGTTTAGTACTGAGTCAAAATTCTCAAGTCGATTTCCAGTTTGGTCAACCCTATGCCGTAGGTGGTAGCCTTAATGACTTAATTAATATTAATGGTGACCTAGTACTTGATGGTAAATTAAATATTACTCAAACGCCAGGTGGTAGCTTTGATGTCGGTGTATACCGTGTCTTTAATTATACGGGTGTATTAACCAATAATGTGATGGAGTTTGGCGATGTTCCTGGTGCGGCAGATGACCTCTATATCCAAACCTCGATTGCTAACCAAGTTAACTTAGTAAATAGAGCAGGCCTTGAATTAAGATTCTGGGATGGTGCTGGTGGCACAGGTGGCACACTAAAAAATAATGATGTAATTAATGGTGGTGACGGAGTTTGGCAAAATAGTGCGGGTAATGATAACTGGACAACTGATAATCCAGAAGGTGCTATCAATGCTCCATTTAGTAATAATTCATTTGCTGTGTTTGGCGGTGAAAAAGGTAATGTAACTGTTGATAATAGCCTAGGTGAAGTTGGCATAAGTGGTATGCAATTTCTTGTTGATGGCTATGTAATAAATGACGGTGTCATTACTGCTAATGCGGCTGATACAATAATTCGGGTTGGTGATGGTACAGCGCAAGGTGCTGATTACACAACTACTATTAATTCAGTCATTGATGGTGCTGGTAGTATAGTAAAAAGTGATGCTGGTACATTAATTCTTAATGGTGATAACCTATATACTGGTGGTACTAAAATAGTAGGCGGTATATTACAGGTTTCACAAGATAATAATTTAGGACAGGCAGGTACAGGGATTACCCTAAATGGTGGTACATTACGCTATGGTGATGCTTTTGATACTAGCCGTACTGTAAGCGTTGTTGAAAATGGTGGCGCTATTGATACTAATGGTAATGATGTTTCCTTATTAAGTTCCGTAATTGGCGATGGTCAATTAATTAAAACAGGGGATGGTACATTAACATTAACTCAAAATAGCCAATACACTGGAGGTACTACTATCGCTGAGGGTAATTTACAGCTTGGTACTGGTGGTACAACAGGTGATGTTATTGGTGATGTGGCTAACTATGGTGTGTTACAAGTAAATCGCTCTAACACTTTACAGCTTAATGGTGATATTTCAGGTACAGGTCAATTATGGCAACAGGGTAGTGGTACTACTGTACTTAATGGTAGTAATAACTACTCTGGTATTACCTTAGTGGAAAATGGTACATTATTAGCAGGTGGTGCTAATAAATTTAGTGCTGCATCAGCTCATCTTGTTAGTCAAGGTGCAACATTAGATACAGGTGGTTATGACCAAGAAGTTGCAGGGTTATTGAACCAAGGTACTATTAATTTACGCGGTGGTGAAATTGGATCATCATTGATTGTTAAAGGTAACTATATTGGTGACAATGGTGTAATTAAACTTGCTGCACAACAATACGCTACTGGTATCGCTGATAAGTTAGTAATTGATGGTGGTACAGCGTCAGGTATTACTTTACTGCAAGTTGATGCAAGTCGACTAGGTGCATCAACTAAAGGTGATGGCATTGTAGTGGTAGAGGCAATAAATGGGGCTACAACTACTGCTCAGACTACTAAAGATGCCTTTACATTAGGTGCTGCTTATATTCAAGCAGGTGCTTATCAATACAGTTTACATGCGGCAGATGCCTATGGCTTAGGTGAGAATTGGTATCTACGCGCTTCTTTCCGTCCTGAAGTATCTATTTTTAACAGCATAGGTACTACTGTTCGTCAAGGAGACCTTGCTGTATTAGGAAACCTACATTTACGGGTTGGTGATGAACTAAACTCTCGTGATGACACTTATGTCACAAAAGATGAAGACAGTAATAGACGTTTTTGGATACGTTATATCCATCAATCAAACCGTCAACGTCTTGGTGATTCTTTCAGTACAGAAGCTAATTCTAATATGAATGGTATGCAAGTTGGTTTTGACCTTTATAGCAATCATAACTGGAATGCTGGTCTATACACTACCATCATGGATACTGATACAAGTATTAGCACTAGAAGCACAGGATCATTAGGTGATAACTCAACTTTATCAACCTATGTAGGTGGTTATGCAACATGGACCCATGATAATGGATTCTATGTAGATAATGTATTGCAATATGGACATCATCGTGTCGATCTAAAAACTAAGCAAGGTGGTGAAAAATATCATCCTAACGCCAATAGTTATGTTGCTTCTATAGAAATAGGAAAGCCATACTATTTTGGCGATACTAGCTGGGCAATTGAGCCACAAGCGCAATTAGTGTATCAGCATAGTGATTTTAAAGATGTTGATTTAAAAGGATATGCAACGACACGTGTAAAAACGGACACTGATGATGTTGTTATGGGACGCTTAGGTCTTCGCTTAACCAAAGATATGAATACAGATTATGGCAAGATAAAACCATATGCTCGTGTTAACGTTTGGCAGCAATTATCCAATGGTCAGGATACTGTATCGTTTGAAAACTTAGCTAGCACCGATGGTAAAACCATCATGAAAACCGATCAACGCTATAGCACTACTGAAGTAGCGTTAGGTACAACATGGGGTATTACCAACAATGTTCAAGTTTATACTGAAATGGGTAGAAGCTTCCAAAACAGTGGTCATAAAACAAAAATTCAAAACGATTTCAATGGTTCCGTTGGTCTTAAAATTCGTTTCTAATAGGACATATTGTTAATCTTTAAGGGCAGATCAAAATACGGTGATCTGCCCATAATTTTATAAATAGATTTAGAATTAGTGACTGTAATAACTAAAGCCTTATAAAATAATTAATAAGTAAGCTTAAACCTGATAGCAGAATCACAATATTGATTATTTTGATAAATTGTTCTCTTGATAATTTTAAAGTGATATGTCGGCCAATAAATACCCCTATTAACATGCTAGGTATAAGAATTAATAGTACTTTAATAAAATTGCCTTCTAAGTAAACACCTGCTATAAAAAAATAATAACTCGAGTAAATGTACTTAAACCAATTAACGTACTCTGTGTCACCCTTATTATATTTTTATCTTTGATTCTTCCTGATAAATAGATAGCGTAAATAAAACCCCCACTACCAAAGAGTGCACTAAAAATGCCACCAATAAATCCAAAAGGAAAGACAGCCTTAGCAGAGTAGGTGGACTGCGGTTTTATTCCAGTCAAATTATAGATAGCATAGCAAATAACAAAAAACCCAAGTATAGGTAATAAAATATCTGGTCTTGTATAAAAGAGAATTCCTGCTCCCACAAGGCTGCCAAGAACCATAAGCGGTATTATTCTTTTTAACTCTGAAGTATCTGCTTTTAAACGATCACGTGTTACATTAGTAATTGCAGCAAAACAATCAAGAAGGGCTAGTAGGGGAACAATTTTATTAACGGGTATAAAAAAAGCTAAAATAGGGCTAGCTATTAATGCTGTACCAAACCCCGTGATACCAAAAATAATATAAGCAATAACAATGGTTAACCATATTATTATGATAGGTAAGATACCAATTTGCTCAATCATTTTTTATTCCTTGCTATTATTTTTTTATTGATAAAGGTTAAATTTATAGTTTATTAAATTTTTCCTATATTAAAAAATTAGAAATTTAAGTCACGCTACTATAGCTATGGAGTTTTTGTTTTAAGCGTCGGGCAACAACCGAGTGCTACACACTGCCTATCGTCGGCAGCGTCAAATGGGTATAAGAGACAGGGGTCTTAATGTCAATAATTGGTGCCTCGAGCGAGACTCGAACTCGCACGTTATCGCTAACAACGGATTTTGAATCCGCCGCGTCTACCAATTCCGCCACCGAGGCAGGCGTTGCGTATTCTAAGTTCTGGATTAACACATGTCAAACCATTTCCGCATTATTTTCCGCAACGTTTATAACTATGGGGCAACGATTTTCAATTTGGGCATGATTTACTTATTTATATGTTCTAATAAGCTTGCTAACTTCAATTGGTATAATTTCTTATATTTATTTTGCTTAAACAAAAAGAACTAATATCTTATCTTCAATAAACTGTAATTTCCATTCAATAATATAGGAGATTAAAGTGGGAAGAGTACACATAAAAATTGATTTAGCATCTTATGTGAAAAGCAATGACCAATATACTGGGCTTGAAGCACTTAGATTATTAGAGCAATTAAAAGAAAAAGATGTTAGTATTGAACTAATTAATTATGAGTTATTTCATATACCATCAATGGGTTGGGTGACTTGTAATCAGATGGATATACTATATGCTCTTGGTGGTGAAATAAAAGCTGATATTCATATCAAATTAGATTTAGTCAAATTAGTACAAAATACTGGTTATAGTATTGAGCCTTTGATAGAAGAGCTTGCAAAAAGCAAATTAAATATTGAGTTAGTTAATACTGTATTAAGTCGAGATGATCCAGAAGGCATAGAGTCAACTAATTTTGTCAATTTATTTTTGCAATCGTTTATTAATCACGAGTAAACAGAAAATCCCCTTTCATAAATGAAAAGGGATTTTTTTATAGGCAATTAAATTAATAACAATAATTTTAAATAAAATACAAAAATATGCTACCACAGAAATTAAGCCGTTAAACAGCCATAAATTTTATTATTAAGCTATTTTTAATGTTCTGTAATAAAAATATCTTTATTATTAGAAATAAAATAGCAACAAGTATTGTCTATAGTTATAATTTATTGAAATCTATTTAACACAGGGCTGAATGACTATTATGTTTGGGTTTAAAAAGAAGAACACAACAGATGTGGCGGCACAACAAAGAGCTGCAACAGGACCTAAATCTAACACTAAACGCTGGATAATAAGAGTTGGTGCAGGTGTAGTAGGTATTTATTTACTGGTTTGTATAACAATAGGTATGTATTGGAGTAGTGAGCCAGAGTTGTTTTCTGTAAAGGATAATGCTCAGCAAGCCGCTATTGCTATGCAGTTAGATCCACAAAGTCTGCCAGTTGGTTTTACAACAGTAGAAACCTTAAAAAAAGTGGCTTCTACAGTTATTCATAAACCAGGTGGTTACTTAAATAATGATATGTTTCCTCCTGGAGTATGGCTTGATAATATTCCTAGCTGGGAAATAGGTGTTTTAAAACAAACACGTGATATGACATTAGCCATGCAAAGGGCTTTTTCTCGTTCTCAGTCACAATCTTCTGAAAATATTAATTTATCTAAAGCGTTTGAAAATTTTAGTACAGAACCTACACGTTGGCTATTTCCAGCGGCTGAAGAACGCTATCAAAATGGTATTAACTTTTTATCAGCTTATGAGAAACAACTGTTAAATCCTGATGATTCTAATGGTAAGTTTTATGCTAGGGCAGATAATCTTGCTGCTTGGTTAGGACTTGTGGAAACTCAATTAGGTTCAATTTCACAACGTTTATCTGCCAGTGTAGGGCAACAAAGTGTTGATTTAATGGCTAAAGATATTACTGATGATGCTTCCTCTAAGGAAAAGATTGATAAAACTCCTTGGTTACAGATTGATAATGTATTTTATGAAGCACGCGGACAAGCTTGGGCTTTGTCTCATTTATTACGTGCTGTAGAGATTGATTTCCAAGATATTCTAGTTAAAAAAGGGGCGTTGGTGAGTTTAAGACAAATTATTCGTGATTTAGAAGCAACTCAACAATCTATTTGGAGTCCTGTTATTCTGAATGGTAGTGGTTTTGGCTTTTGGGCAAATCACTCTTTGGTGATGGCAAGTTATATTTCTCGGGCAAATGCAGCAGTCATTGATTTGCGTCGTTTATTAGAACAGGGTTAAAAGCGTGGCTAAAAAATTAGCTTCTTTAGCAGATTTAGGTGGTTTAGTTTATTCAACAGATTCAGGGCGTCACTGCCCTGATTGTGGAAAACCTGTTAATCAGTGTGAATGTAAACAACAAACTGTGGTTGAAGGTGATGGTGTAGTTCGTATTCGTCGTGAGACAAAGGGCAGGGGTGGTAAAACTGTTACTACTATTACAGGTGTTCCTTTAGCAGAGGCGGAGTTAAAAGATTTAGTAACTGCCTTAAAACGTCGTTGTGGTACAGGTGGCACTTTAAAAGAAGGCATTATTGAGATTCAAGGTGAGCACGTTGAATTATTAATGCAGGAACTGATTAAACATGGTTTTAAAGTCAAAAAATCAGGGGGATAAAACCCTAAATTAATTAAGTAATAAGGGCAAGTGATGTCAACAGTTTTTAAACGTACCCGTAAAGATGATGGTAGTGAGTGGACAGTAGCTGATACTCGCAGTGTTTATGGTGTTAGGCATTGGGGTGCAGGATATTTTTCTATTGATGATCAGGGTGATTTGTTGGTTCATCCGCAAAGAAATAATATCAACCAAATTAATTTATATTCGCTGATTAATCAATTAAATGATTCTGGCTTACAGCTTCCTTTATTATTACGCTTTCCTGATATTTTACAAGATCGAGTACGTTGTCTTACAGGTGCATTTGATGAACAAATAGCTCGGTTAGACTATGCGGGAAAATATACAGCCGTTTATCCTATTAAAGTAAATCAACAAGAAGCTGTGGTAGCAAATATTATTGCTACAGAGCATGTATCTATTGGTCTTGAAGCAGGTTCCAAACCTGAGTTAATGGCTGTGTTAGCTTTAGCTCCGAAGGGCAGCACTATTGTTTGTAATGGTTATAAAGATCGTGAGTTTATACGATTGGCTCTGATGGGTAAAAAATTAGGCCACAATGTTTTTATTGTGATTGAGAAAGAATCAGAAGTACCTTTTGTTATTGAGGAATCTAAAGCCTTAGCAGTAGAACCACAGATTGGTTTACGTGTACGTTTATCTTCTTTAGCTTCAAGCAAATGGGCTGATACAGGGGGAGATAAGTCTAAATTTGGTTTATCTGCTGCGCAAATTTTAACCGTTGTTAAAAGATTTTCTGACGCAGGATTAGCACAAGGCATTCGCCTAATGCATTTTCATATGGGATCGCAAATTTCTAACCTTGCTGATTATCGACGTGGTTTTAGAGAGGCTATTCGTTATTATGGCGAATTACGTAATTTAGGATTACCTGTCGATTATATAGATATTGGCGGTGGTTTAGGCGTAGATTATGATGGTACACATTCTCGTAATGACAGTTCTATTAACTATGACATTGAGGACTATGCGGCAAGTGTAGTGGCAATGATTAAAGAGTTTTGTGATCTACAAAAGTTACCACATCCTAATATTATGTCTGAAAGTGGTCGAGCGATTACAGCCCACCATGCAGTATTAGTGGTTAATGTTACAGATGTAGAAAAACATAACGATCAACCACCCACCATTGATAATTTACATGAGCAACCTGAAATTATTCAACAGTTAATGGAGTTGTTGTTACCTACTGATTCTGAAATGGTAACAGAAACTTATTGGCGTGCAGTGCATTTAATTGAGGAAGCATCTGCCCAATATTCTGTGGGTAAATTAAATATGGCGCAAAAGGCCATTGCAGAACAATGTTATTATGCTATTTGTCGCCGCTTATCTGACCAATTAAAAGCACGCCAAAAATCTCATCGTCCTGTGATGGATGAATTAAATGATAAATTGGCGGATAAATATATCTGTAATTTTTCTGTTTTTCAAAGTCTACCTGATACATGGGCGATTGATCAGATATTGCCTACTGTTCCTCTACAACGTCTTACTGAAGAACCTTTACGACGTGCAGTGTTACAAGATTTAACCTGTGATTCTGATGGCAAATTACAGCGTTATATTGATGAGCAAAGCATTGAAAATACAATGCCAGTACATGAAATAACAGAAGGTGAAGAATATCTTATTGGCATTTTTTTAGTAGGTGCTTATCAAGAGATTTTGGGGGATATGCATAACTTGTTTGGTGATACTGACTCAGTAAATATCTATCAAAATGCTGATGGCAGTATTCAATATTCAGGTATTGAAACCCACGATACCATTGAGGATATGTTGCGTTATGTGCATATGTCACCTGAAAAGCTGATTAATCTCTATCGAGATAAGGTGGGAAATGCACATTTAACACCATCTGAGCGTAATCAATATTTGGATGCTTTTCGTTTAGGATTAACCCGCTCATCTTATTTAGCTGACTAAAGAGTAAACAATATAATAATATTGCTTGTAACTTGTAACATTATATTTTAATGTAAGCAACTGATTTTGCGTTAGGAAGTGGGAAACAGGTGATTTCATTATAATCCTGTGCTGCCCCCGCAACGGTAATTGATAGCTAAAAATTAGCACTGCCCTCTAGTATAACCACTGTAATTTTTATGGGAAGGTGGAGTAAGCAGATCATAAGCCCGGAGACCGCCCTAAATTACTTATTTCATAGGTATAACGCAATTTACTACTGGTGTAGCGGAGGGTTCCACCAGCAGCTAGGGTTTATGCTGCCTGTTTTACCCTCCTCAAAAGCCTAATTATACTTTTGAGGGTTATATGAAATTATCTTGTCTATCAGTATCCATTCTATTGATATCAACCAGCTCTGTATTTGCACAAGAAACCACTAATAAAGAGTCTTTCGCTGATGCTTTAAAATTAGATACCATTGTGGTGACAGCTAATAGGGATATTCAACCACGAGAACAAACCAATGCTGCAATAACCGTATTTACTAGAACGGATATTGATCGTTTACAGCCATCTTCGGTAGTAGATTTATTAAACAAAGTACCAGGTGTACAAATCACTCAATCAGGAGGCAAGGGGAGTACCACAGGGGTATTCTTACGTGGCACAAAAACAGCACAAACGCTAGTATTGATTGATGGGCAAAGAGTTAACACATTAACAAATGGCGGTGCTTCACTACAATACCTTGCTATCGATCAAATAGAGCGAGTGGAAGTGTTGCGTGGCTCTCGTTCTGCAATCTATGGTGCCGATGCTATTGGTGGTGTTATTCAAATTTTTACCCGTCGTGCAGATGGTGATGGATTAAATGCAAGATTACGTGTTGCAGCTGGTAACCGTAGCACATGGGAACGCAGTTTAGGTCTTTCAGGTGGTAATAAGCAAACAAAGTTTAGTTTAAATACCGCATTAAATGAGACACAAGGAATAGACAGAACAAGAAAATCATTTAGTTCAGATAAAGATCATGATGCTTACCGCAATAAATCATTGAGTTTTACCATAAGCCATCAATTAACGGATGATCTCGAATTAGGTTTTAATACTTTAAATCAACGAGGTAGAACTGAATATGATAATCCTTTTGGCTCTGGATGGCCTGCTACAGGAACAAAACCTTATTTTGATTTTGTAACCAATAGTTCTTCAGCCTATGTTAATTTTAATGTTAATGACTTTTGGACAACACGTTTAGAAGCAGGCCATGCTGAAGACAAAATAAAAGGTCGGGATAAGTTAGATAAAGGTATTTTTGCTAGTTATGACTATAATATCTATCGTGATTCTGCTACATGGTTAAATACGTTTAATTTAGATACTAAAAATTCTGTACTAATTGGCCTTGATTATTTAAATGATAAATTACATAGTGATCGTAATAACGCTTATGCAAGAACTAGTCGCTGGAATAGAGCAGGGTTTATTCAATACAATTATCAAGGTGATATTGTTTTTACTGAGATAGGTTTACGTTACGATAAAAGCCAACAATATGGCAGTAAAAACACATGGAATGCGAGTTTAGGTTTTCATATTAATCCTGATAATCAGTTAATTTTTTCTTATGCAGAAGGGTTTCGTGTACCAACATTCAATGATGCATATGCTCCATCAGGGTGGGGGGCAAATCCTAATTTAAAACCAGAACAATCTAAAAGCTATGAAGTTCAGTGGCGTAGTCAATTGGCTGAAAAAACTCGCTTAGAAGCCTCAATATATCGTACGACTATTCGCGATATGATCGTATATGTATCTGATCCTATTACCTATACAGGTATGAATTATAATGTTGAAAAAGCAAGAATTAATGGTTTTGAAGCCACTTTAAACCAAGAAATAGCAGGTTGGAATGGTGCGCTTGGAGTAAGTATTATAGATCCTAGAGATGCAAAGACAGGCAAGACATTACAAAATAGAGCAAGACGTACACTTAATTTAGATATAGATCGCCAATTTGGTGATTTTGCTATTGGCGCTAGCTGGTTAGCTGTTAGTTCGAGTTATGGTGATGCAGCCAATAATATAAATATACCAGGTTATGGTTTATTGGGTATAAGAGGCAGTTGGCAAGCAACGCCTGAAATTAAATTTGATGCAAAAATAGATAATCTTTTAGATAAATCTTATTATCGTAATATATACACTTATAACTCACAAAATTATGGTTATAGGGAAGAGGGTATTACAGCAATGCTCGGTGTAACTTGGACACCTAAATTATTTTAATCAATAAAAAAGCGACCTATTGAGGTCGCTTTTTTTAGCTAATATTTACTATTTTTTCTGCCATTTACCACCAACATTAATATATTGTCCTGCTGGTGTTTTCTCTTGCGCTTTTTGGCCTGCCATAACCTCAACATCATTTAATGTAATACCATTTTTCTTGGCTAAATTTTGGTATTCTTTTTTACGTGCATCATTAATCAATTGAGTAATGACAGCTGCGTTACCTTCATTTTTTACAATACCAAGATAGCCATTGGCCATTTCACCTACTTGTCCACTGGCTTTAGCTTGCCCTAAAGCGCTCATGGCTTCATTTAAGTTCATTGCAGCAACAGGTAGTGATAAAGTGGCTGCTAATAGTGACATGGTGATTGCTTTACGTAAATTCATGTAAGTCTCCTTAGAATAGACCACTTGAGCTGTTAAGAATATTATCAAGTTCTTTATCTACTTTAATATAAATTTCATGTTGAATTTTAACATTCAAATTAATATTAATAGGCTCACTAGGCGCTTCCACTTTAACGGTAGGTGTACAAGCTGCTAAAAAACCAGTTAACAGAATAGAAATGCTGAGTAGTCCTATTCGCATGATATCCCCTTTAATTTTTAAAATATAATTTTGCCATCATAACGACCTTTCTTAGTTTTTACTAGATCGTTGTTGTAAACGTTTTTGTACACGATCTCGAATGGTTTCACTGACTCGATCACTTAATTGCAAGGTTGTCATTAATGCAGGAATATCTTCTTCTAAGGTAATATTCAAATTAATAAGTTGTCCATTTTTTACATTAGGGTTTCTACCACTGATCTGTAATCCAAGAGTAGCTGTACCTTGGTCATAAGAAACTTGGCTATTTAATATTGTGTATTGAAAGTTTTCTAATGCTTCTGTGACTAACTGCATACTAGGGTTATTTTGTCCCATTGCTTTAATAGAGGGGGAGTCAAATTTGATAAAGCCAGCTTTGCGAGCCTCTAATTTACCTTCTTTTACCTCTATGCCATTTTTACTGATAATAATGGGTAATTTGCCATCTAATATTCCTTCTCCATCAAGTCCTTCGGTAGGATAAGCTTTTAATATATCAGTGAGTTGTAAGTCTTTTATTTGCAAGTTTAGTTGTTGTGGTAGTTTAGCTAAGTTTAACTGGCCTGGCTTTAACCATACTTCTCCCGTAAACATACCTAACTCCATTTTTGTCCAATTTACGGTACCTTGAAGCAAGTTATTAAGCGTGGCTGTATAATCACCTTTAAACTGGGCAGGTCCCATAATAATACCAGGATTAGCTTCAGTTAATGTGAGGTCTGTAGAGCTTATTTTTAGTCGATTATTTTGTAAATCAATGGTTGCTGATCCTGATAGGTCTGTAAATTCACTACGATCAAAAATACCCGAAAGACCACTAAACTTAGCAGTAGCATTGGTTTTTAATAAGCCGTTAGCAAGGGGTATAGTAACCGAACCATTAAGATTTATTTTACCTGTAGCTATTTCTAATAGTTCAGGCCAATCTTTAAATGTTTTTGCAAACATATTAGAGGTTCTAAAAAAAAGATCTGGCGTTTTTGCAGTAATAGCTAATTGTTTAGTGTAATCAGTTTTTACAGTTATATCAGCTGATAGATCAGCACCATTATTAATTTTTCCTGTGAAGCTCATTTGTGTTAAATCAGCCACTAGCTGACCTGTTAATCGCCAACTAATAGATTTTAACATTGCATGAATTAATGAAGAGGCAGATATTATAATAGGGCTGCTAGCTGTTACTTTGATATTGTCTTTATCTTCATAATTAATAGTTGTTATTAAATTGCTAGCAACTATCTGCAAGTTTTTAGCACCAATTTCTTTACTCGTTACTTGTGCTAGTGTAATTACTGACGTTTTATCAAAAGCGATGGTTGTTTGTTTAGTATTTACTGTAGCTTTAAAAGGTAATGATAGGCGTCCATTTTCTATGTTATAACCTAACACTGTAAGCTTCTTGCTATTAGCTTGTAATAATGCCTCTTCCAATTGTATTTCGGATTGTTTAGTGTTAATAAATATATTGGATGTAAATAAGGTGTTTGTTACACCTTCAATATTTAAATGAATAGTTAACGCTCTATCTGCTGCAGGATGTGAGTCATTAATAGCTAAAGGTTGTAGTGTTAAACTCACGCTGTTGGGTTGTAAGTCTTTAGGTAATTGTTCGAGTAAGGTTTGATCCAGATTGGTTAATTTAACATCAGTATCTAATTTTTCTATTCGAGGGCGATAATTATTAAGGGTAACTTTTGTTTTTATTACTCCTTGTAAATAACCTAGTTTAATAATAGGCCAAGGGTTGGGTAATGAAGCATCTAAATTAAAGTAGCCTTGATTAGGTTTGAAGTTAGTTATGCCATTAGGAAAGTGTAATTGCCAATCGGCATTGATCTCCATTGCTTGTGGTATTTCAGTAATCGCTTGTTGGGCAGGTAGCCATTCATGCAACCAAGTGAATAAAGCTTGTGTATCCTCTATTTTAAATAGCTTAAGTTGCCCTTGCCAATCTTTAAGCTGTTGGTTATCTATTTGTGTGGTTAAAGCTAATAGTGGTTGTTTATTAAAGTTGGTGGTTAGTTTTAAATCATATTGTTGATCTTTTTTATAAAGATTAGCATTAATTAATAACTCATCTTTATTATTATGTAATTGTGCTTGTAAAGAGAAGGGTAGATTTGTTTGTTGATTTTGTAAAAGAGTGACAGCACCGCTAGTTTTACATTGTCCAGTGGCACAGGGTAAAGTAATGATTAAATCATCAATTTTAATAGTATTAGGAGCCCAACTTAAGTTATTTAACAAAGAGGGAATATCTAGTGGTTGCTGTTCTTGCTGCTTTTTAGTGTTGGCAATAAGATCTCCTTGTTGCCATTGTACAGACAGATGTTTTATGGTTAGTGTTGACCACGAGAGTACAATATTTTGACTGTTAATCGTTGTTAAACTGCCATCTGTAGCTTGTTGACTCGCTGTTAGTTGTTTAATTGTTAAGCCGTTAAAACCAATACCTAAGCCTTGCCAGTTGACCTCTAAACCATGATCATATTTAAAGATTTGCCATCTGCTCCATCCATATACTATAAGCAGCGCAAATAGTAAAAAGACTATAAGCAATACTCTGAGTATTTTGGTTAAGCGAGTCATAATAATCTAAGCCTGTTTTTATGCTATTAGCTTATTTTAACAGATTAAAAGAAACACAATTTTTAAAAAGTAACATATTGTTAATATTACTAAATGATTAACGCTAGTAAATTTTATTAATGATTTATAAAATAATAATCACTAGCAAATATAAGTGTTTAGAATATGAACGAATGTACTATTTTCAATAAAAAGCTAGCAATCTACAATAAAGTGCGTAAAAATAGACGGATACACCTTCTTCAAAGCAATAGAAAGAGATTTTTAAACGATAATAATGAAGTTGTATTTATTTAATTAATGAGGAAAATTTAAAACACATGGCCAATTGGCGTGATCTTGATCCTGAGGCAAAAAGAGAAGCCTCAAAATATGAAAATCCTATTCCTAGTCGTGAATTAATTCTTAAACATTTAGAGGAGCGTGGTGCTCCAGCGACCAGAGATCAATTAATAACAGAATTTGCATTAACTAACGAAGATGATATAGAAGCATTAAGACGTCGTTTACGTGCGATGGAGCGTGATGGGCAAGTTATTTATACCCGTCGTGGTGCTTATGCACCTGTTGATAAGTTAGATTTAATACGTGGCCGTGTAATTGGTCATAGAGATGGTTTTGGTTTTTTAGTACCAGATGATGGTAGCGATGATTTATTTTTAGGCCCTGCTCAAATGCGTTTAGTATTTGATGGTGACAGGGCGTTAGCTCGTGTTAGTGGTTATGACCGTAAAGGTCGGCGTGAAGGAGCTATTGTTGAAGTGGCAGAACGTGCCCATGAAACATTGGTGGGACGTTATTATAATGAAAGTGGTTTAGGGCATGTGGTGGCAGATAACCCCAAAATGCCACAAGAAATTCTTATTCCGCCTTCTAAACAAGGAGCCGCTAAACACGGTCAATTTGTTGAAGTCACCATTGAACAATGGCCTACGGTATTTCGTCAAGCGCAAGGACAAATAACTAATGTGCTTGGTGATTATATGGCTCCTGGTATGGAGATTGAAGTTGCATTGCGTAGCTATGATCTTCCCCATGAATGGCCAAAAGCCTTGCTAAAAGAAGCGGCTAAAATCAAAGAAGAAGTAGCAGAAAAGGATAAAAAGAAACGGGTTGATTTAAGAAAATTACCTTTTGTCACAATTGATGGTGAAGATGCCAGAGATTTTGATGATGCAGTTTATGCAGAAACCACTAAGCAAGGTTGGACACTCTATGTAGCCATTGCTGATGTTTCTCATTACGTGAAAATTGGTTCTGCTTTAGATGAAGAAGCGGAAAAGAGGGGTACTTCTGTTTATTTCCCTGAACAAGTTATTCCTATGTTACCTGAGGTATTATCGAATGGCCTTTGCTCACTAAATCCATTAGTGGATAGGTTGGCAATGGTTTGTGAGATGAATATTAATAAAAAAGGGGAAATGACTGATTATTTCTTCTATGAAAGTGTGATTCATTCTCATGCACGTTTAACTTACAATAAAGTAAGCCAATTATTAGAGAAACCTAATAGTACAGAGGCTAAATTTATCCGTAAGGAAATGCCACATTTAATGCAGCCCTTAAAGGAGCTTTACGCTTTATATAAAGTGTTGCTAATGGCGCGTCATAAACGTCATGCTATTGAGTTTGAAACCCAAGAAACACGTATTGTGTTTGGTGCTGATCGTAAAATTAAAGAGATTGTCCCCACTGTACGTAATGAAGCACATCGTTTAATTGAAGAATGTATGCTTTGTGCCAATGTGGCATCAGCCTTATTTTTGATGAGTCATGATATTGCTGGTCTATACCGTGTGCATGACGGCCCTACTGAAGAGAAGCAGCAAAAATTACAAGCGTTTTTAAATGGTTTAGGATTATCACTCTATACAGGATCAGGGGAGCCAACACCTGAAGACTATGCTAATTTATTAGAGAAAATCAAAGATCGACAAGATTTTAGTTTAATCCAAACGGTTATGTTGCGCTCAATGGGGCAAGCGCATTATACGCCAGAAAATCATGGCCATTTTGGTTTGAACTATGAAGCCTATACCCACTTTACATCGCCTATTCGCCGTTATCCTGATTTATTAGTACATCGTGCTATTCGCAGTATTATTCGCTCTAAAAAGCAATCAGCACATGTACGAAGAGTAGGAGCTACTAGTTTAGTTAAACAGACTATTTATCCTTATGAAGATGCACAATTAGAAAAGCTAGGTGAACACTGTTCACTATGTGAGCGCCGTGCTGATGAAGCTACCAGAGATGTAGTAAATTGGCTTAAATGCGAATATATGCAAGAGCGTGTAGGAGAAACTTTTGCAGGTATTATCACTGGCGTAACCAGTTTTGGCTTATTTGTTGAGTTATCTGATATTTTTGTAGAGGGTATGGTACACGTTACAGCGTTACCAGGTGATTATTATCATTTTGATGCTATTCATCACCATTTAAAAGGTGAACGAAGTGGTCGTACTTTTAGATTGGGTGACTCTATAGAGGTTATTGTTACTCGTGTTGATATGGATGATCGAAAAATAGATTTTGATCTAGCTGAAAATGCTTTAAATTTAACAACCTCTAAACATAAAAAACAAGTATCTACTGCAAAAACAAAAGTTAATACAGCTAATAAACGTTCTAAAGCTAAATTAAAAGTGACTAAAACGGACAATGAAAGTAAAACAGTAGATACCAAATTATTAGAAAAAGCAGATAAATTTTTAACAAAATCAGAACTAAAAACAAAGCGCAAAAAACGTGCTGTAAAAGCTAAAAAAGTTCAAAAAAATCAAGCTACTGACGCTGTTATTCAACAAAAACCTAAAACATCTATTAAAAGATCATCCGCAAAAAGAAAAGCCAGGGTGAAAAAGCTATGACCCAGTGGGAAAAAATTTATGGTATTCATGCTGTAGAAGCACTGCTTAACCATCATCCTAAACGTGTTAAGCAACTTTTTATATTGGAGGGTCGGCAAGATCCAAAAATACAGCATATTATTGAATTAGCTAAAAGAAATCACACTAAAATACAAATCTCTAGCCGAGATGAGTTAAATGAATTAACTACTGAAGATGCAGTACATCAAGGCGTAGTAGCTGAGGTTTCACCTAGTCAGGTGTGGAGTGAGGCTATGCTCGAAGAGCTTTTAGAAAAGCTAGCAGAACCACCTTTATTATTAGTATTAGATAATATAACTGATCCCCATAATCTAGGTGCTTGTTTACGAACAGCTGATGCAGCAGGGGTTCAAGCTGTTATTATACCAAAAGATAAATCAGCTACATTAAACGCAACTGTGCGAAAAGTAGCATGTGGTGCTGCTGAGGTTATTCCTTTAGTTACAGTAACTAATCTAGCACGTACCTTAGAAAAGTTACAACAACGTGGTTTATGGATCGTTGGTACAGCAGGTGAAGCTGAACAAGAAATTTATCAGCAAGATTTAACCATTCCCACCGTGTTAGTCATGGGTGCAGAAGGAAAGGGGATGCGGCGATTAACTCGAGATCACTGTGATTATCTTGTAAAACTTCCTATGTTAGGCAGTGTAAGTAGTTTAAATGTTTCTGTGGCCACAGGTATTTGTTTATTTGAGGCTGTTCGTCAAAGAAAAGTTATTTAATTCTATAAGTACAATTACTTAGAATATTTATTAACACTTATAGCTATTTTATAAATTACTATAAGTGATAAACTATTATTAATCCTTTGAATTATTATGGATTAACGATATGACCAAGAAAAAAAACTTTCCTATCCATCCTAAACACCCAGAAAGAATATGTTGGGGTTGTGATAAGTATTGTTCTGTTAAAGAATTAGGCTGTGGTAATGGTGCAGATCGTACTCAACACCCAGTAGAGTTATTTGGAGAAGATTGGCTTGAGTGGGAGTTACAACCAGAACGCTTAATTAATCAGAAGGATGAAGGATAATTGATTTGGGGAGAAATGTTTTTAAATTAAAGAAAAACAAATCCTTTTGTTAAAGTAAAGTGTTTCTTTATAAAAATTATAAACTAAAGATCAACTATAAACTCTTTAAATAAATCTACAGGATCAATAATTTGGTCTGGATCATTACTGCATGTATATGTTTTGCCAGCTTTGGTGTGCATTGAAACTTCACCAATATCTGGATTATAGTTAATACTTTCTACTTCAGCTAAATTAATAAATGTAGTTCGTTGTTTACCTTCAGGTGTTTGATATCGATATTTTATAAACTGCATAAATTCTCCAATAAATTTTTAATATAAAATGTCTTTATTTAAATCTTTTAAGGTACTTGTTACAACAAGAAGAATTTTACTTAATATGTCCCCATAATGAAACCTACAAACAACAAGAACCAAAAAATAAATTTATCATGTGGTTATCAATTATTATTGTTGTATGAGAAGCTCAAAAAAAATGTATGAATTATTTACACTGATATATATATACTCCATTATAATAATAGGAAACTACGCATAATATATATTATGTTAAATTGGACGTAACAACCAATAACTTCATGAGATAGATCCTTTCAATGATTTAACGCTTCAAAGCCCTATTGACTCAGATACGTGTTAAGAATTTAATAACTTCACTTCTAGCCAATTTGAGAATTTTAATGGGATACTCGATACAGCATTTACGCATAGATAAGAAACATATACTGACCTTAATCGATGAGCGAACAACTCTTCCATCCTTGTTTGTTGCAATATACTCAATAAGAAAGCTTTCACTTCTACGCTTCCGCACTCAAGAAAAGGAATTGTTCACGCTGAAGTATTTCTTGGAGTATTGGGAAAATAAATTCAGTAAAACATTTGATTTCTCTTTCAGGAAATCTAACTACGATATTGCAAATTGCATTTCTGAATTGATGGTTTCTATCATCACTTGAGTAATAAAGAGCACCATAGAAGTACTAAAAACATAGTTTCAATTCAAAACTCATCTTTTGAATCATGCAGAAGTAATTAGGTTGCTGTACACGCGATATTGGCCGTTGGGGATGCCCTTTTGCGATGAAATGCCAATCTGGTTTATCCTGTGGGTATTTAACGCTCTCAGGTCATCCCAAGGAGATATTTATCATTCGTAAACAGATTGCTCAACGAGAAATAGATATCAAAAAATTAGAGGTGTTGGTTGATGAGGATCCAGGATACACATCTGCTTTAAATGAAGCCAAAGAGTCGCTTTTAATTCTAGAAAGATTTGAAAAAAACACCTTTGTTTCATTAAGGGATAAAAAATTCATTTCTATTTTATCTCAAAATGAAGCTAACCCTCTGCTACCTATTTTTAAACGTATTGAAATACAAATGGCTATAGGCAAAACGCCTAATACACTCGCAGACCTTTTCTTTATTGAGCATAAGCGAAAGAAGGCACAACAAACTAGAATGGATAATAACAAGCGATTAGCTGGTAGCGAATTAGATAAATACATCGAGTCCGAGCTTTTGGCTATGGTTCGAGAAGGAATAGAACATGCCCCGATTAAAGCGGCTACATTACACAAACGTCTTTTGCTGAGAGGCTATGTGACAGGGTCACTCAGCACTCTATCAACACCTAACCGCAAAGAGATGATACGTGACTATCAAAAACGTCAGTTAAACCAAATGGATATGGATGTTAATGAAATCGCTACTTTGGTTAATGGTAGGAAAGCAAATGAAGCGTATAGGAAACAGGCTTTACGAATGCGAAACGAACGTGATGAAATGGCAAAAAAGTTGGAACTGAACACAATGGCAGTACTAGATATAATAAATGCTGTTGATTTAACAACGCCTATCAAGGTTGAAGACCTTCTTTCGCCTTTTCTTATAAGAGAACTAAGGAAAGCGAATAAATAAATTAAGACTCCCAGGAGCATCATTTCTTGGGAGTTTTAAATTGTATGTCGTCCGTGACGATTCAAACATTGTTGTCTCTGGAGTCATACTAATCTGCATCCAGACCTTGGATGCAGATAAACAGCGACAAACATTTACAGAGTCTCGCTAGGCTATATCTTCTCTAAGGAGGTAGCCTGTAATGGAATATTGCTTGACTAGAAAATCTAGAACCACCATTGACGGTGCTTTTAGGCTTGGTGTTCGTCTCACTTTGTCGTGATTTTTGAATAAATATCTTCTCATATATTTTTCCAAGAAAAATAGTGTATTCCCTGATTCATCTTGGGATAAATCGATATCAAAGGTCTTTATTGCATGACTGATCCAATGAATCCCATCATCTAAAAACTCGCTTCCGATGCCACAAAGGAGTTTACAGATGCTATATATGAAAGATGGTTGTCCACCTATCTTACCGCTTAACTCACTAAAAAATGCTCTATTATCCAGTGAAAATGTATGCCATGTCTTTGCTCCATCCTTCCAAGAGATTCTTGCAAATAAAAAAGATTCGATTATGCGCTTTTTATCATGTTTCCAACCTTGATTGTTTATTGAATCAATGATGTGGCTTTTAAATCTATTCCAAACATACCAAAACGAGTCCGGCACACTCAATGAGTCTTCAGCGCTAATAAATTCATTCAACAAATCTGCCACACCTTCATTCAAGGTGAAATTATCAGTAAAATATTTAAGGTATCTGTCCTTCTCGTTATTCTCTAGATGAAGGATAAAATGGGCATAGTGTTTTAAAAACTCATGTCTAAAAGTATAATCAATTCGATCTTCTTTGTTTCGTGAAAGCAATTTTTGTGAAATTATTCCAATAATTTCCTCGACAAACGGCACTGATTTCTTATGTGTACCATCCATAGGTATAAGCTGAAAAGCAGTTATCAATATGTCGTTATCTATGCCTTCAATATTATCTGTTGTGAATTCCGTGGTAGTTTCATTTTCGAGACACCTTACTACACTTTCTAATTCTTTAGATAACTCCTGTCCAAAGTCATTATCATTAATTTCATATTTGTGCTGCTTATATGCCTCTTGTCTTAAACGCTCCCGAACATCTCTATATTTTTGAGCTATCACCAAATACCCACCGTATAGCGACTTCATGAAGTTAAATTCATTCTTCCATAAACACTGAACAGCTTGAATGACTACTGAATTTATTCTGTCCATCCCCATTATTGAAATTGAGTCATGCCTCATTAATGCTTTGATTAATAGCAGTTTGATAGTTAGTCGTTCGTCCGGAAAATCCTCTATTAATCTTGGTAGTACAAATAACGCAGGAACAAGGCCATCACCAATTTGGTGACTATAATTGTCATTGTTAACGATGTTTGCGTATTCAAATATAACTTCCCTGCAAAATTCTAACTCGGTGCTTGCTAACTTCTCCTTAAAATCCCGCAATAATACGGCACACACATACGATGGTGTTGCTCGATAAAGCTGTAATTCCTCCCCCATATTACCTTCTGAGAGTTGATTCCATATTTTTTTTGCTTCACCCAAAGCAGTCAGAGGATCATTTTCATATGATTCATATTTTTTGTAATCACCTCTATTGTAGAGTCTACTATCAGCCCAAATATTTAAACCGGAATATGTAAACAGCTTGCTCACTTCTTGCAGAGACGTTTCACTATACTCCTTAAGCTCTGGGGTAATCTCTGGGTTAAATTCTATTGTTATACCATTTTCTACTTCCTTCACTTCAGATGACATTTTTCTTTTATCCATACGAGCTAAACACAAGCGCCATGTTTTATCTTGATGACTTTCTTGTTCTTTATTTAGTAAATCTGTGTAGTGAACATCAAGAATATCCCAAATTTCCTGAAGCCTTTTCTCTGATTCGCTTTCGCTTACTTCTTCTGTTCTAAAAAGTTGGAAGTGAAATGCAATATTTTCTAATGATAGCTTCCGATGTTTTTGGTCACAGGCGTTTATCCTTTCATCTTCGTGATATTCCTTCATTCGATTGATGTTGAAATTTTTTAACGAAATAAGCTGAGTCTTATGTGTTTGATCCTGTATCATTCGAACTGTGTCAAAGAAGAAAAACTCCTTTGTTCTAAATAGAATTTTGGCTACATTAAATGTTTTGTCATGAAACGCACATACAATACTTGCAACAACAGCTACGAGTGCAGAAGATTCTGATCTAGTTAAGATATAATTCAGATAATATTCAAGTGTTTGAGCTTGAGTTTCTTTTCCTCTCTCAAGAAAAAAGCGTTCCAGTGACATTAATATTGATTCTAATAAATGAGGATTTACCTGTGTACCTCGGTACATGCACCAAAGACGATTTGAAATAGGGAGATCAATTTTATTCCCATCATCTAATAACAATTTTGCTGTTTTAATCTGGCCCTCATCAAGGCTCGATTCTACATATTTTTTTGAAGCATAATTTATTAGTTCAACAATGAAGTTTAATGTTAATTTTAAATTGGTTTGCAGCAGCGCGTATATGGGGGTTTGATAAGCACTGGCTGGAAAATAGTTTTGGTGTCCATTCTCAATACCAAACTCATGTTCTATCTCTAGTCTCGAATCATAAAAATAATCTTCACTTTCTGGTGGTTCATACATCCAAAAACATTTTGCAAGAGCGATCACTTTTTCCGGAATTTCAATAGCAACATTAAAGCATTCCATTCTTGTTAAAATAAATTCACTCATTAAATGATATGGGGCATCATGTTGTTTCCAGTTATTTAGAATTATTTCGTCAATGATGGCTTCAAGCTCACTTTTAATTTCACCCACCCCATACAGAATGGTGAGGATTAAACTCTTGGTAAAATCATTACCCTTAAGATAGACTTTGTTTTCGATTGCCGATTTATAAAATGATAATGCGATTTTGCTAGAATATTTAGTTGTATCGCCAGATTTGTTGTGACTGTTCCAATCATAGAGGACGGGCAATACAAAATTGAGATTTTTAATACCTATTTTTTCAATATTATTATTGATGAACTTAATAAGTGATTTCCATCCGCTTCCTTTCGGTTTAGTTATTACATATTCCATTGATAAAATATCTTTTGCTCTCACACCAAATTTATCAAAAAAACTGTTATCTATCTCCTTGCATCCAATTCTTATCAATAAGCATATCCGTTTGAGAAGCTGGAAGTCATCTTTTAATAATGCATCGTCATTAACGTTAAAAAAACAATCGGAATAATCAGATAAAAGCATGGAAACAAGAACTTCATCTTTCCACAAATTGGATATTTTCTGAGATGACAATGTTTCTACAATAAGATGGTTAACCTCTTCATTGGTCACGCTAAGTTTTTCTGATAACCACCGCCTGAAAGCTCTTCTTATTGGCAAAGATTGCTGTATTGTATCAAAAAATATTTCTGCATTTTCTGAGGATAAAAAACGACTCTCGACGAATTTATCAAGCGCCCATTCTTCATAGATATCATGAGTAATAAAATATCCACGATTGGACTCATATCTAATTACCCCTTCGGAAACCAATGCTTTTTCTATTGTCTCATTTGAGTAGCTAGAGTCTGGAATGACAAAAAACTTTCCTGAAGTAGCTCTTTCTTCGGCAAAATGTATAAAAAATTGTTCTCGCTGTGGGGACCGTTTCACAATGACTCTTGGCCATAAAGACTCTTTAAATTCAAAGTAGCTTGTGTTTTTATTTTCCTGATAATGTCGCAAATACTCCCTAAGATAAAATGGAGTCAATATGAGCGCTTTGAGATTTTTATCATCAGGGATGAAAAAATCATGTTTTTTAGCAAGCTCGAATAATGTATCTTCATTCAGATTCTCAAGGTGTACCGACTTAAAACTAATTTTGTACATTTCATATAGTTGAAAAATCAAATCATCTAGATAGGTATTTCTCGTAGTGAACCATACTCTCCATCCAGATTTAATTAAACTAGATAGATACTCTTTTATAGGATTAGTATTTTCTAGGGCAATTAAGTGTTCTGCAGAATCGATGACAACTGTTTTATTATCAGCTCCTTCATGTGCTTCAATAAAATCTTTTAAAAAAACACCAGATAAAAACTCATTTAAGCTGCTAACAGAAAATTCCGTCGCCTTATGAACATAAAAGGCATCCCCTCGACCTTTATTACCATAAAGCTCTTTTATTAGAGCTGTTTTTCCTGTACCACCTTCTCCACTTATAATTAGAGCGCTAGTATCTGATTTTTCAATTTCAGATATAATATCAGAGCGATTGATTGAAACATATTCATCACCAAAGGTTATAGTAGTTTCAATATCATCTAAGATTGCACAGCTATGAGACTCAAACGACTCCAAAAGTCTAAATAAATTATCAGAACGAGTGAAAAAGTACGAAGTGATCCGGCTACAGTCGTCAACAACAAACGGCGATTCGAAAAAACTACAGCATCGCCATTCAATTTCTAAATTGTTTTCCTTTGCTTTTTTTTCTACTTCTACTTTTCCTTGAGGTTCCTTTCCTTTGCTTTGCCCCCACTCTGAATTTGTGTAAAAAATTATTTTATTTAAATCAGGATAATCGCGTTTAGCTTTTGCAATTGTTTCTAGCAAGTCATTTTTGTGACTAGATAATGCGGTGTCATAAAATTTAGCTTGCCAACCAATATTAATACCATTTGAGGAGATGGGATTGGTTTCTATTGCAGATTGGTTTTTATATCGAAAAATGCCAGTGATAACCCGAAATTCATTGCAAAAAAGGAGATAACACATCCATTCAAAAGCATCCTGTGGATTTGTTGAAAACTTTGCTTTAAATACTTCCCAATCTGTCTTAATCAATTTTACTCTATCCTTTGTTAGTATTAGCTGATATTGAAACGATATCATTTGCAATGACTATTCAAGGCTTTCTCAAAACAGAAAATCTCGCTTGTCGATCAAGCAACTTAAGCTTTGATGTTCTTTAAGTTATAAGAATGCTTTCGTGTTGTGTGGTAGTTTAATCAATTTGCTCACCTGAATGGAAGTGATATGCTTACCTAAATTGCCTCATTCCTTTTAATTGAAAACCCCCTGGTTAAAAGGAATGAGGCATCTACATATTAAATATTGTGAATTGCATCGCATTTTTATCAATTAATAAAAATTTAAATTCGTGAACTTTAGATGGCTATTTTGACTTAAAAATAAGCAAAAATTGACATCTCATGAACTAAAATTTACTTCATGAGCAATAACAATATAATATTAAAAGAAAAATAGACGTGAACCTTATCAAATTCCGTAGAAGTTAAATTAACTTGCCATCTATTTAATTGATAACCTCCCTCAGGCCACGGTTAATCATACTCTTACCTCGCTCATTTTTATCATCATTATAGATAAAAGTACGTTTCATGTTATTCCCTTAATTTTTAACGAATGGTTGCAGTTATAGCATTAACATCCATTACTAAGTAACTAATAGCTAAAAAAAGTGCATTGTATTTCATAAAATAAAATCTATTATATTTCCATTTAAATACTCAACCTTGAGTAAATTGATTATAGTGATATAACGAATAGTTTAACAATCAAATTTATGTAAAATAACTACAGATAATAACTATAATTGAGAATTTTCTTTAAATTAAGTACCCTATTCACCAGATTTTAAAGTAACAATAAATCTAGCGCCACCTAACGAACTCGTAACAACAAAAGCGCTACCATAGTGAAACTCAGCCATTAACTTTACATAGGCCAAGCCAAGCCCATATCCTCCAGTAGTTCTAGTACGACTGTTATCCAGTCTTGAAAAAGGCATAAATACTTTATCTCGAGCATTAATAGGAATACCTGGTCCATTATCGTCTACTTCAATAACTATTAAATCTTCTTTCTTAGTAATATTTAATACTGTTTTATTGGTCGCATATTTAAAGGCATTCATTAGCAAGTTGGTTACAATGGTATCAGCTAATTGCACATCAATTAATGCCATAGTATCTTCAGCTTTACAAATTAACTCAAAGTTCTTTGGTTTAAATAACTTTAAAGAATTACACAGTTTATTACTCCATTTACTTAAAGATACCTCAGATAAATTGAGTTCAATTTTATTTTGCTGCATTTTAAAATAGCTTAAACTAGCATTTATTAATGATTCTAACTCATTAATATCATCATCCATTCCTTTACAAAGCTCTAGTTTTTCTTGTTCGTTATTGGCCTCATAAAACATACTGAGTCCGAACCGCATACGAGCTAGAGGCGTTCGTAACTCATGTGCCATTGCATGGGAGATGGTTTGACTAGTAGTGACTAAATGCTCAATATGTGTTCCCATATTATTCAGTATATTAGCTAATGGTTTGAATAACCAACTCCTAGCTGACTCTGCCCTAGCCTTTAAATTACCTTGACTGAGTTGTTCAGCAGTTTGACGGATATTAACTAAGTCTTTCCAAAATTGTGCAAAAGCAAAATATATCAATAGAAAAAATATGGCTGCACTAAATAATGACCAAAGTAAGAGAAATAAGCCAAATGACATAATATCTGACTCAAGGATATCACGCATTAAAATAGGGCCTAATACAAGCATATAACCATTATCTAAATTTGCATATAAAATATCCTGTACTTCATCATAGGCATAATCATATTGATCAAATTCCTTTTTTACTTCCACAGCTAGTGGTGTATCAATAGTTACAACATGCAATGGGTAACCAAAATAAGGTTGTAAATTATCAATTACTTGCTGAATAGGTATCTCTTTATGTTGATTAATTTGCATTCGAATTAAATTTACAGCGCCTCGTTGAGAATCACGCTGTACCAAGTGATCTTCTGGAATGCCTGTTATGGATTGGGGCAATGCATCAAATACTACTAATGCACTGTAAGCAATTAAACACTGTAAAATTAATAAAATAATTAAATAAACTATTATTCGCTTATTAAATAAAGGCTTGATTGATAATTTAGTCAATGAGCATCTTCCTCTCTTAAGAAAAGATAACCTTTGCCTCTAACAGTTTTTATACGACGTGGATTATCAGGATCATCCATTAATTTACGACGCAAACGGGATATTCGTGCATCAATTGAACGATCACTACCGTCAAAATCAAATCCTCTGACTTGGGAAAAAATATCATCTCGCGACAAAATTTGCCCCACATTTGTAGCAAGCAACCACAATAAATCAAATTCCGCTGTGGTTAAGTCAATTTGTTGTTGATTAAGTGTTACATTGCGGTTTTCGTAGTTAATGACTAGCTCACCAAATACTAATAAATTATCTGTGTTATTTATTGGTTTTGCCGTTGTATTATCAATATTAGTTAAGTCCACCTGTTTGCGGCGTAATAAGGCTCTAATTCGTGCTAATAGTAGCCTTGGTTCTACAGGTTTTGCTAAATAATCATCTGCGCCAAGTTCTAAACCAACGATTTCATCAATATTATCCTCACTGGCTGTCATAATTAAAATAAAACCATTAAACCAAGACCGTATATCACGACAAATATCAAAGCCTGATTTGCCAGGTAACATGACATCTAAAATAATTAGATCTGGCTTTAAGTCACCAATTACCTCTTCTGCCGTATCCCCTCTTTCATGGCATTCAACTTCATAATCATGATGTGAAAGATAGGTTTTAATAAGGTTAGCTAGACGATTATCGTCTTCTACAATTAATATTTTTTCAGTCATTAATTTCATTTTCTCCAAACTACTTACTGATCTAGTTTGTGCGATAATCTATCCAACGCATAATCTTTAATATTGAATGTTACCTTTACTGCTGTTACAGAATATATACAAAGCATTAACAAAAATTAAATTTAAGTCTTTATAATATACTCCAAAAGTCGTAGATCCATTCTACTTTAATTTTAAAGATTTGGTAAAAAGTATGAACAATTTCTTATCAATTTCAGAGAATATTTTCTTTCAATCTCCTCCTGTTTACGGTATTGAGTCGCAAAAGCCAATAATTTTATGTGATTTTGATGGCACTATTAGTCTCAAGGATGTAACAGATATTTTATTGACTCATTTTGGTAAGGACGGTTGTGAAGACTTAGAAGAACAATGGCTTGCAGGTGTTATTGGCTCTCAAGAGTGCATGAGTAAACAAATAGCACTAATGGATGCTACCCTTGATGAGCTAGATAACGTGCTAGCACAAGTAGAAATCGATCCTGACTTTAAAGCCTTTGTTAACAAAGCATTAGATGAAGATATTGTAGTTCATGTGGTAAGTGATGGCTTGGACTATGCTATTCAATCTGTCTTAAAACGTCATAATTTAGGCACATTGCCAGTTTTTGCTAATCGCTTATTACATGATAATAAACGCAGTTGGCGTCTTGATTTTCCTTATGCTTCAACAGGATGTGTTAAAGCAAGTGGTAACTGTAAATGCGCTCATTTACAAAAACAGCAACAACATTTCAACAATGTACTATATGTAGGGGATGGTACCTCTGATTACTGTGTTTCACATAAAGTTGATTTGGTTTTTGCTAAGGATAAATTAATTAGTTACTGTCAACAACATTCAATTAATCACTATAAAATCCGTAATTTTGCTGATGCCTTGGATGTATTACCTAGAGTGTTAGCACAACCATCCTACAACAACGTCAATAGCAGACAGCATACTATTGCTGCCATGTCTGTAGAGTAATTAATATGATACAAGACTCAAGCTATTTCATGCCAGGCAATCGCAATGGGGTATTGTTAATCCATGGCTTAACAGGTACGCCTAATGAAATGCGTATTGTTGCTAAAGGCTTAAACCAAGCGGGATTTACTGTTTATGGTATGCAATTAGCAGGTCATTGTGGTGATGAAGCAGACTTGTGCAAGACAACATGGCAAGATTGGTATAAAAGTGTTGAGGAAGCTGCCGATTTCTTAGCAGAAAAAGTGGATAATCTTTTTGTAGCAGGGCTTTCTATGGGCGCCCTACTTTCCTTAAAGCTAGCCGCAGAAAGACCTGAGCAGATTAAAGGGGTTGGTGTATTTGGCCCTACCTTTAAATATGATGGTTGGAGCATACCTTTATGGGCTAGAAAATTGTTTTTCTTATTAGTTTGGTTTAAAAAAATAGGTATTTTTCAAAAAACCTGTTTTATTGAAAAACCACCGTATGGTTTAAAAGATGAACGTATTCGAGCCACTGTTTCAGCTAGTATGTTAAATGGTGATAGTGCAGCAGCAGGATTGGCAGGTAATCCACTGCCCGCTTTAGCAGAAATGCAGCTACTGGCTAAATTAGTTCGTACACAGTTACCACAAGTAACAAGCCCTTGCTTGATTATGCACTCTGGCCACGACGATGTTGCTGATATTAATACAAATGCTCGGTTAGTAGAAAAACTGGTCAGTGCTCCAACCAAACTTGTTGTATTAAATGAAAGCTATCACCTGATTACTATTGATCGTCAACGACGTGATGTTATTAAAGAATCTGTGTCTTTTTTTGAAAATCTTGCACAAAACACTAATAATAACTACTCAATTGAAGATTTACAGGAGACAAAGTTGTCATGTCTCCTTTAGTTATTACACTATGGATGGCTAATGTTTTTTTTGACACTATCGGCCAAATAGCCTTCAAATTTGCTGCAGTTGCACCCAATAATAGAGATGGTTGGTATTATTGGCTCGATCTATTTCGTAACTACTGGTTATGGGTAGGTATTGGTGCTTATGTCTCAGAATTCTTTTTATGGTTAGCTTTTTTAACCTTAGTGCCCCTTTCTCAAGGTATTTTATTAGGTTCTATTAATATTATTGCTGTAATGATTGTGGGACGAATTATATTTCGTGAACTCCTCACACTGCATCGTATTATAGGTATGATTCTAATCACGATAGGTGTGATTTTAGTAGGGGTCTCATAATGCGTAAGTTTTATTTAGTAGGTTTTGCCTTATTAATGCTATTTGATACCATTGGCCAAAGTAGTTTTAAATTTACTGCAATCAATGCTGAACCTCTTGAAGCCAGTCTTGACTGGGTGATTCGTGTTTTTAGTAATCATTGGGTATATACCGCTATTTTAGGCTACATTGGTGCATTCTTTACTTGGATGATTTTATTAAAAAAAGCACCTATTGGCCCTGCATTTGCCGCTTCACACCTTGAAGTGGTTACAGTAATGATTGCTTCTGTTTGGTTATTTAACGAACAAATCACTTGGATTAGATTTATTGGAGCAGTATTTATTGTTGGTGGTATTATATTTTTAGCATTGGCAGAGAAGAAAATTAATAAACAATTCTTAGAGGAAATTGAGAGACAACAAAAGCAAACTAATACAGAGTAAAATAACTCTAAATTGGTTTACAGGGGCAACTGATGTCAGTGTTTCAGCGCTATCATGAAATTCCACCTACAGCAGGTTTGCCTGCTGCTTGGAGTGATTGGTTGCCAACAAATAAAAATCTCACTCAACAGATCAGTCAACTTTTTAACCTGCCCCCTCTTCAGCTTACCTGCTCTGGAACAGCAGCATTAGTGATTGCTTTAACGGCATTATCTACCAATAATCCTCAACGAAAGTATGTGATTATTCCTGCTTACACATGCCCTTTAGTGGTTTTAGCCGTTCATCATTGTGGGCTTCGTGTAAAGTTATGTGATTTGGCTGTTAATTCTTTTGATTTTGATTTTACTCATTTAGAATCATTAATGAGTGATCAAATACTAGCCGTTATCCCCACCCATCTTGGCGGTAGAGTGGCTGATGTACAGCAGACTAAACAGCTAGCACAGGCTTATGATATAACTGTTATTGAAGATGCAGCACAGGCTCTAGGGGCAAGTGTAGGTTTATATGGTGATATCATTTTTTTTAGTCTAGCCGCAGGAAAAGGCTTAACCTTATATGAAGGTGGCTTATTAACTGCTCATAATGATATTTTAAGAAGTCAACTTATCACAACTACTCAAGCAATTATGCCATCTAATATGGCTTGGGAATTACGTCGCACTCTTGAGTTACTAGGGTATACAGCATTATATAATCCTTTGGGGCTACATTTTGTCTACGGAAACCCAAGGCGTAAATCACTAAATAATAATCAATTGATAGAAGCAGTGGGCGATGATTTTGGCTTTAAATTACCGCTGCATAAGGTAAGCAAGTTTAGACAACGCATAGGCGCCAAAGCGGTTGCTCGTCTCCCCCAGTTTATTGAAAAAACTACAGCACAAGCACTTAATCGTATTAAACAATTGCAGGAAATAGAAGGTGTAAATGTTATTGGGGAGAATAATAGCAAAGGGACATGGCCTTTTTTAATGATATTATTGCCCTCAAAAAACATTAGGGATGATATTTTAAATAAATTATGGCAACAACCATTAGGTGTTAGTCGATTATTTATTCATGACATTGCAAATTATCATTATTTAGAAAAAGTTGTACCACAAATAGCTATGCCTAATGCACAAGATTTTGCTGATAGGATGTTGACGATTAGTAATAGTCTATGGCTTGAAGATAGTCACTTTAAAACTATCTTTCAGATTATCAAAAGTTGTTTATAAACATTAACTATCACAACTATTTAGCGCTTCTACTAGTTGAATATTTAGTTTTTGTTGTGCTGCTTGCCATTGTTGTAATGTTTCCGCTGGAATAACGGGTTGTCCATCTAGTGAACTTAAAAGACGTTTCCACCAACTTTTACACTGCCAACTAGAAACATCCCCTGTAATATCACTGCCAATAATGCGGTTAGACAATACGGAGATACTATCAAGTATATGATAAGTTTGTAATTTACCTTGATCCCAGTTAGTTTGTATAGTCTCTTCGCTGAGTACATCTTTATCAATGGATAAATAGATGGGTTGTGAATTATGGTATTGATGAGATAAAAAATCTGCAATTAGCTCATCTGGTGAATTAAAACGATGGAATGCTTTACCTAAGCCTAGTCTTTTAGCCCATGAAATATCAACATCCATACACCAATAAGATAACTTATTTCGTAATAATGGGCGTAATCTATTTTCCCATAGATGAGCTACTCCAATATCATTTGAAGTAATACCCAATACGTGTACATGACTAACAAAGGGCAACTGAGCAACATAACTCACCCAAGATCCACAGTGTACACCAAATAAGTAGCGCATATTGTCAGGATGATTATCAAAAACAACTACTTGAATAGGATTCTGGGCACTATAATGCTTCTTTAAACGCTCAATTAACAATAGTGTTATATGGTGATAGTCACCACTACCCATTAATACAGTACCATAGCTTTCAGGTAGTAATTGTTCAAGTTTATTAGCTAATTTTTTAAGCTTACTCTTTGAACAACCAAAACGAATCAAATCTTGCCAATCAGTCAGGTCAAAAGTTTGAGCACCTTCTATATCACCAATACTTTGATCAAAATTAAGGATAATGGGACTAGCCATGATTACCCTCCTTTTTATTAATATCAGTATGAGCATCACGCCAAGTACGGTCACTCTCGAAGCGTCGGCTTAATTTACGTAAAATCGTTCTTAATAAGGGATTGCGTATATACACCAAATGTTGTGTAAAGGTAAATTTTGCACCTAAGGAGGCTTTAACCTGTGGATCCGTCCAACCTGCAATATAGTATTTTAACTCGTTCTGTTTCGCATATTCTAAATTATGAAACCAGCTAATATAATAAAGGTTAAAATCTCTAGCCGCTGGATATACTAGACCAATATATTTATCCACTAACATGTCATTTACGATGAAGCAAATATTATAGCCAACCAACTCGCCTTGATGGTGGTAAGTAAAAATTTTCGTTACTGTTTGTTTATCTTGTAATAATTGCGTAAAAAATGCTTTAGTTAATAAATCAAAATGAACTTCACTTTGTTCATAAACATTTAAATAGAGTTGGTAATAAGTATCCAATACTGCTTGCTCAAAGAAGCACTCATCCCCACCCTGCAAAACATTAATATCAACTTTTTCACGTAATTTTAGCTTACGTCGAAAATCTTTACGACGGCTTGCAGAAAGTTTGGATAAATAATCATCAATATTTTCATAATCCACTGGCACCCAAGCTAATGCTTGCCCTTCTATTTCAATAAATCCATTATCTTTTAAAGCCTCAATAAAGGTTTTAGCATAATCATTGGCTTGCTGATTTTGTAGTGGAGAGTCTTGAGGAATGTCTTTTACAATCAAAAATGGAAAATCTTTAGCATATTGCTGTTTGATTCGAGTAGCTAACAAATCTGCTGGTAGGGTATTTGTTAACAAAGCATATTCAGAGACCGTTGTACCAACAAAGCAGGTGTTTGGTTGTAATAATTTAGACCATTTTGGATAAAAAGGAATCTTTTGGATTTTCTGGCGAAAATCGCTATCTGCTGAAGTTAGTAAGTCAAACTTAGCAGAAAAAACAGGCACTCCACTGTCTGCTAACCAAGCATTAAAATTATTAGGAGGGTTAGTTAAAAAGTTTTCAATTAACCCATCTGGCTCAAGTTGATTAATATATTTCATTGTTTTTATAAGATAAAAATATTAGGCCATAACAACAGCCTAATATTAATTATCTTTGCAATGGTTATAACTCTTTCTTAGCTCTAGTAATTAACTGATCAAGTAACTCTATGCCCTGATCAATCTCTTGTTTAGAGATAAGTAAAGAAGGTGCGAAAGTAATAACATTCTTATAATAGCCACCGATATCCAGTACCAAGCCCATTTTTTGGCCATTCCAATCAAGATCACCAGACATACCGATATCGACCATTTTATCTACCAATGCTTTATTGGCTGTAAAACCATCTTCTGTACAAATTTCAGCGCGAAGTGCAAGGCCTAGCCCATCCACTTCACCAATTTCTTTGTGGCGTTTTTCTAAGCTTCTTAAACCCTCTAGGAAATAAGCGCCACTCTCCATAACCATTGTTTCATAGTCCTGTTCAGCTGTCATTTTTAGTACTTCAAGTCCAACTGCTGTACCTAATGGGTTAGAGGCAAAAGTTGAGTGTGTAGACCCTGGTGGGAATACAGTGGGGTTAATTAACTCTTCACGAGCCCATAGCCCACCCAACGGATTTAAACCATTTGTTAAGGCTTTAGCAAATACCACCACATCAGGTTTTACATCAAAATGCTCAATAGACCATAATTTACCTGTACGGTAGAAACCCATTTGAATTTCATCAACTACTAGTAAAATACCGTATTCATCGAGTACTTTCTTTAATCCTTTGAAGTAGTTAGGTGGTGGAATAATATAACCACCTGTCGCTTGTAAAGGCTCTGCATAAAATGCAGCATATTCCGCTTGGCCTACTTTTGGATCCCAAACACCATGGTATTCAGTTTCAAATAAACGGGCAAAATCGTCTACTAAATATTCGCCATATTCTTCTGCTGTCATACCTTTAGGACGACGGAAAGGATAAGGGAATGGAACAAACATCGCACGATCACCAAAATGACCATAACGACGACGATAACGATAACTAGAGGTAATAGAAGATGCACCTAAAGTACGGCCATGGTAACCACCTTGGAAAGCAAACATTAGTGTTTTACCACCAGTGGCATTGCGCACCACTTTTAAAGAATCTTCAATACTCTGCGCACCACCTACGTTAAAATGCACCCTGCCATCATAACCAAACTTTTGCTTCATGCCCTCAGCAATTGTTTTAGCTAACTCAATCTTAGTAGGATGAAGATATTGGCTTGCACATTGTGGTAAAGTATCTATTTGTTTTTTAAGAACATTATTTAAGCGCTCATTAGCATAACCAAAGTTACAAGCTGAATACCACATTTGTAAATCAAGGTAAGCCTTACCTTCTTTATCATACATGTAGCTGCCTTCACAACCATCAAAGATCTTAGGTGGCTCAACATAATGCACTGTATCACCAAAAGAACAGTATTTTGCTTCATCAGCTAAAAGTACAGCATCATCAGGACGGTTATTAACCATCTCTGGGGTTGGTTTACTCATGACTTACTCCAAAATCCATCTTTAATTAATGTTTAGAACACAGCGTATTATCAGAAAAAAAGCTTCCTTAAAATATATCGTTAATGTGTAAGTTTTGTGACTGAATATATTGTTCTTGGTACAATACAAGGACTCCACAGATAAAAATTTAATTCACTTATACACTAAACATAAAAAAATGTTTTACTGCTACCCCAAATTCACATTATTTTAAATAGTATTTAAACTAGTTATGATTACTCAATATCTACAATAGGAACTAAATAATGAACAAACTTATTATTACCTTTATGATCTGTTTTTTTAGTATTGTTAGTTATGCAAAGGATAATCAGACAATGACAGATGTACAAATTAAACTAATTATGAATGATAAAATAGTGACGGCTACTTTGGTTGATAATGAAACTACCAGAGATTTTATTAAATTATTACCTTTGAACCTAACCTTAGAAGATTATGCTAATACAGAAAAAATAAGTAATCTTCCTAAAAAACTCTCTACCAAAGGGGTACCTGCTGGTTATACACCATCAAAAGGCGATATTGCTTACTATGCGCCTTGGGGCAATTTAGCTATATTTCATAAAAACTTTAGCTATTCCCGTGGGTTAGTTATATTAGCTAAATTAGATTCTGATATTGAACTATTTGAAGTACAAGGTTCAATCAATGTAAAAATAGAATTGATAAAATAGTAATACTATTAAGTAAACTAAAACATTAACTTACTGCAAGCTATGTGTCAAAAGCATTTGTTTGAGTAAATGATTAATTATTTATTATAGATTATAAGGTTTTAGAAAGTTGAGCAAAAATTAATGACTAAACATATCACCTGCCCTTGTAACCCTAATAAATCATATAGTGCATGTTGCCAACATTATCATAAAGGCATCAATGTACCTGAAACAGCTGAACAACTAATGCGTTCACGTTATAGTGCTTATGTTTTGAAATTAACAGACTATATCAATAGTACATGGCATAAAAGTACGCGACCAAATATTGCTACTTTAGATAATAACCAACCTATTCAATGGATAAAACTTGTTATTAATAAGGCATGGAATAGTCAGAATACTAATGAAGCCTTTGTAGATTTTGATGCATTTTATGAAGCTAATGGCAAGCTAGAAAGAATGCATGAAGTGAGCCGTTTTGTTTTTAGTGAACAAAAATGGTTTTATATTGATGGTAAAATATCTTAAAACTAGCTAATAGCGTTAGCTAGTTTAGTTTGTTGTTATGATAATTGTTAATTAAATGTCAAAATCGCTTTTGCTAAAGCCATATCATCTACCCTTTTATAATCTGGCTTTTCATAACGTAATAAATTAAATGCGGCCTCTAAATAAGTACCTTTTAATTGACCATTGGTAGCCACAAAAGTAGCAGCATCATTTTTAGCATCATAGATGACTTTCGATTTAGCACCAAAAGCAGTACCTGACCACTCAGAAGGCACTACTACAATAATTGAGGTTGTATAGAATGGGCTTAAAAGGATACATAAACCAGATACAATAGCTTGGCTAGAACAGCCCTCTGTTATTTCTTGCACTATTTCCGCTTTTGATGTGGTAGTTGAAAATAAAGCGAGCAATGCAGAGAAAGCTATTACTTTTTTAAATGATGACTTAACTATCATATTTAGACTAAGTTCCCTTTCTAATGGTTTGCGTTGCAATTATTCTACCATTATCTTATATAAAATATATAGTTACTTATAACAATTTATTGATAAGATAAGTAACTTACTGAAAGTTTAATATATAATTCTCAACACTAATCAATTATTGAGCTAATAATTAATGAAAAATTCTTTAATGATAATAAGTTGCTGTTTGCTGTTGGTGGCTTGTCAGAACAGTACAAAGACAACTAACAATGAATCAAGTATTCACCCCTATATTAAAGGCGTGGTAAAAAAACAAGGAAATATTGTTCCCCATGTACAGGTTACCTTGTCTTCTAATATTTGTAACAATGCTACGGTTGTGACTGATGCACAAGGCAAGTTTACCTTAGAGCAGTTTTGCGAGGTAACAGACTCAGGGCCTGGCAATATCTTAGGTGCGCCTACTTATTTATTTGATGTAAATATAGTGGATGGTGAAAAATCTTTTACCTGGTCTGTTATTAATCCTTTTGATATAACAGTGGAGTTTGATCTTACAGAACAAATGGTTTGTGTGACTAATGGTGAAGAAAGCCGCTGTAGTAACTTAGTAAAAAATGATATACATTAATCAATGATAATAAACTTATATTGATTACATGAAAAAATATTTTTTAGTCCTATTTATTTTAATTACTGGTTGTCAGCAGACACCAAATAATAAAACGCAAGTTTATTACAGTTCTCCAGAAATGGTGGGCAGTCTTTCTTATGACAATCAACCTGTTATAAATGCAAGAATATACTTATTAACTTCTTGTGATGATAAATCTACAGCAACTGATCTAAGTGGATACTTTGCATTATCACCTAGCTGTATGGATGTTATTAAACATGTCCCTGCTGATGAATTAGGTTTTTTCTATCAATTAGTCGTAGATGTGGGTACAGAACAATTATTATGGCAAATATCAGGCTTAGGCTATGGCTTTAAATATATTAAAGCCAATATAGATTTAGCCACTAATATGGTGGTTTATCAAGTCAGCGACGATATTAACCCACCTTATGAAAAAGTAGATGGACTGGTTTTGTTTAACCAATAATTAAAACACTACTTTATTATTTTATTCGCTTACATTTTCTATTGTTATTCGCTATAATCTTCCACCTATAAGACGTAGGAGAGAGGAATTTTCATTATTCCCGCCGAAGGCGCATACTCCCATAATCGCTCAGGCCTTATCTAATGATAATAATAACTGCGTCAATATCAGCCGATCTGGAGAGAGGTCTTAACTGACCCGCCGAAGGGGCACGCAGTGATACTGCTAAACTCTCAGGCAAAAGGACAGCGGGAGCGGCAAAGAAATTATTGTTATATCACTTAGCAATCGTTTCTCTATGGCTGTTTCTGGAGTTCTATTTAATGTTATTGCATATTATTTATTTGATCGCAATTACTGCTGAAGCCGTAACGGGCGCATTATCAGCAGGTCGGCAACGTATGGATCTATTTGGCGTTGTTACTATTGCTTGTGTTACGGCACTAGGCGGTGGTTCAGTTCGTGATGTTATTCTTGGGCATTATCCCTTAGGCTGGGTAAAACATCCTGAATTCTTATACTACACCATTGGTGCAGCCCTGTTTACTATTTTTGTGGCGCGTTGGTTACATTATCTTCGCACCATCTTCTTAATCTTAGATGGCTTAGGGTTAGTGGCCTTTACGCTAATTGGTTGTGCCATTGCTAGAGAGCTGAATTGTCCTACAATCGTTGTGTTAATTGCAGGTATGCTAACTGGCGTATCTGGTGGAGTATTACGTGACGTATTGTGTAATCAAGTTCCTTTAGTTTTTCAAAAAGAACTATACGCCAGTGTGTCGCTATGTACAGGCGTAGCCTATTTATGCTTATTATATTTTCAAGTAAATGATAATACAGCTACTCTACTCTGCTTAAGTGGGGGCTTGTTATTAAGATTACTGGCTATTAAGTACAGTTGGCGTATCCCTACTTTCACTTATGACGATAATATGCATTAAACCGCATTCACTATAGATACACTGCTCATACACAGTGTATCTATTGTTACTTTATACAAACAGTCGAGGAGTACGCATGGTTACAAACTCCTCAGCAGCGGTTGGATGGATACCAATGGTTTCATCAAAAATTTGCTTGGTTGCCCCCGCTTTTAACGCAATGGCTAAGCCCTGAATCAACTCCCCTGCTCCCTCACCAATCATATGACAGCCTAAAACACGGTCTGACTCTTTATCTACCACCAACTTCATATATGTTTTTTCCAAACTATCTGTTAAAGTCAGTTTTAAGGCACGGAAATAACTTTCAAAGATAACAATATCATAACCAGTCTCTATAGCTTGTTGCTCTGTTAAACCAACCGTAGCTACATTGGGTAAACTAAACATCGCCGTGGCAACTTGCGTTAAATCCACTGAGCGATATTGTTCTGGTTTAAACAAGTGTCGCGCCACTGCCATACCTTGCGCTAATGCAACAGGTGTTAGTTGAATTTGACCAATGACATCACCAATTGCAAAAATACTAGGTTCAGCCGTTGTGTAATACTTATCTACATCAATAAAACCTTTACTATTTAAAGTAACTTTTGTATTTTCTAAGCCTAAATTCTCTAATTTAGGGCGACGGCCTGTAGCATAAAATACTAAATCTGTGGTCGCGGTTTCATCATTATTGAAAGTGGTGATTAAACTATTATCAGCTTGTTTATCAATTTGCTTAATATCGGTATTAAATTTTAAATTAATACCTTTTTTAGTTAACTCATCAGCTAAATATTTACGTATATCATCATCAAAGCCTTTTAAGAATAGCTCACCACGATATACTAATGTGGTATCAACCCCTAATCCATTAAAAATTGAAGCAAATTCAACCGCAATATAACCACCACCAACAATGGTACAACGTTTTGGTAACTCTTTTAGATAAAACGCTTCATTAGAGGTAATCGCATATTCTTTACCTATAATTTCAGGTACACTCGGCCAACCACCCACAGCAATTAAAATATTTTTTGCTGTATAAACCTTACCATCTACATTAACGGTATTGGCATTAATTAACTGAGCATGCCCCTCTATCAAAGTGATGCCAATATTAACTAATAAACTATGATAAATACCATTTAGACGCTCAATTTCTTTATTTTTATGTTCAACTAAAGTTTGCCAATTAAAGGTTGGCTTATTTACCTGCCATCCAAAGCCTTTTGCTAACTCAAACTCTTCTTCAAATTGTGAAGCATAAACAAATAGTTTTTTAGGTACACAGCCCACATTAACGCATGTGCCTCCTAAGTATCGCTCCTCAGCAATAGCTACTTTTGCACCAAAACCAGCAGCAAATCGTGCTGCTCGCACACCACCAGAGCCAGCACCTATTACAAAAAGATCATAATCAAAAGACATACCATACCTCTTATTAAGACAGGATTTTTTGTTATCTTGTTTTTTAGCAGTTTTTTTAAACGGTTTTGTTTAGTTTAGCAAAGTAATCCATTTAATGCGAAACAGCTGTTGCTTTATTGCTGACTCTAGTGGCAAACCAACAAAGTAAAGAGCCTACCGTAACCATAATAACACCATACCAAAAGGATATGGTAAGCGGTGTTTCTAACCAAATAGCAGAAAATAACACAGAGGCTATAGGTGTAAAATAAGATAATATAGCCAGTAATAACATATTACCTTTTTGAATACCTATTTCCCAAAATGCATAAGCAACTGCAATTAAAACACCCACTAAAATAAGCTCAACAATTGCTGAAACACTCACTTGCCCTATTGTGTCTGAACTTAATAAAAATTTAGTCCATAGTATTAGCGCAACAGCGATAAAAAATAAAGGAACCCCATTATTACCATTATTAAAACGTTTAGATAAATTACAATACAGCCCCCATAAAAAAGCAGCTATAAAGGCAAGTAAATAAGGAATGGGATCAGTTTTGATATTATTGATTAAATTATAAATATTAAAACCGTTTTCACCTGATATAGACCATGCCACGCCAAGAAATGAAAGTGCTATACCTGGCCAAAATAATAAACTAACCTTTTGTTTATTAATAAATAAAGATAAGAATACAATCAGACAAGGCCATAAGTAATTAATTAAACTAACTTCAATAGACTGTTGGCGACTACTGGATAAGCCAACCGCCATCGATAATAAAATCTCATAAATAACAAATAAAATACCACACCCTAACAGATAACTTTTAGGAAATTTTCTAATATTTGGGATACCTTTATTGTAGATACAGAGAGTGATAGCACCTATGGTATAAATAAGTGCCGCCCCAGCTACTACACCAAAGCTTTCTGTTAAGGTTCTAATAAGAGCTGTGAAACAACTCCATATTAAGATGGCTATAATACCAAGTAGCGAAGCTTTAATTGAGTTCATTAATTTTAAGGAAAACTTTGTTATTCAGAACGTATAAAGCCGATTAGTATATGATTTTTTCTTAAAAAAATAAATAATTTTCTGTTTTTAAATAATTAGTTAATAATTTTATCAACTATTTTCAAAATAAACTTAAAAATCATTTGCTATTTTTGACGTTATCGCGCATAGTATCAAACAGCGGTTTTAAGGTTGTGTTTGTCCTCTGGTATATCTGTTTCTTTCTAGTAGCAATTTTCCGAATCCTCAATCCCAGTCTTGATACTCGCCTAGTGTTACTGGGGGCTTAACTATCCCCTATTATTTTTTAAGTTCTATAGGATACATAAGATGCAAACTGGCATTGTAAAATGGTTTAACGAAACTAAAGGCTACGGCTTTATTACTCCAGAAGATGGCAGCAAAGATTTATTTGCCCACTACTCAGAAATTCAAAGCGCTGGTTTCAAAACCTTGACTGAAGGTCAACGCGTTTCCTTCACCGCTACTCAAGGCGCTAAAGGTCCACAGGCTTCAAATATTCAAATAATTTAAGCCTTCCTTATAATAATTACGTGGTTAATTTAAATCACGTAATTATTTAATCTGTAGCAGACTTACCCTCCTTTATTTTAAATTCTGTAAATTATCATAAATAGTTCATATTAAAGATGATCTTCTTATAATAGCTGTATACAATAGCCTGTAATTTTATTAATTAGGAATAATTATACGCATGCGCTCTTGGATACAAACTTGCCTTACATTATTACTCATCACTTTTAGCTCAGTTATTTATGCAGATAATTTCTCAACTATTAAACAGTTAGCAAAAAAAGGTGATGTTGTAGCGCAATATGTGGTAGGCATAATGTACCAACAAGGTAAAGGCGCTGAAAAAAATAAACCAATTGCGCTAAATTGGTATATAAAATCTGCAAAACAAAATTATATCCTCGCCCAATACTCATTAATCGCTATGTATCAACATGGTGATGGTATTGAACAAAATCTTCAGCAGGCACAATACTGGTATGCTGAAACATCTAAAGCACGCAATTTAGCAGTATTAAATAAACAGCAACAAAGTCTTAAACAGATTATGAGTTTATTACAGCCTTTAGCGGTTAATAATGATACTAATGCGCAATATTTATTAGCTAGTTTATATGCTAATAATAAGCAAGAGAATATTGCTAACTATTGGTTTTTAAGAGGTGCGTTAGCAGACGATAAAGATGCTCAATACTATATTGGCGTAACTTATGGAGATAAAACAGGTTTTTTTAATACAATGCAAGCAATCTATTGGTTAGAAAAGGCAGCTAAACAGCAATCCCTAGACGCTCAAATTGTGTTAGCCTCTCTTTATGAGCAAGACAAAGAAATAGCAGCTAATTATGAGCAAGCTGCTTATTGGTATGAGCAAGCAGCCAATCAAGGTGATAAAGCAGCACAGTCTTTTATTGCAGGCATGTACCGTGATGGAAAAGGTGTTCCTGTAAATAAACAAAAAGCATTAACTTGGTATGAAAAAGCAGCTAAACAAGGTGATGCTTTTAGCCAATATAATTTAGGGCAGATGTATGAAATGGGTAATGGGGTTGCTTATGATCTTAATAAAGCAATTTATTGGTATCAACAAGGCGCTAAACAAGGGCATGCCGCATCACAGTTAAAATTAAGTGCATTACAGGGTAATCCTCAATAGTTTAAAAGGTATCATCAGTGCTTAGATCATTATCTTATCAAAACTTTAGTAGAACAGTATTTTTGCTGTTAATGTTGCTTTTTTTCTGTGGTTTTGCTGCTACAAGCTATGCTGCCCTGCCTAATCCTTTAAAATCAAGCTCTTCTTCAGAGTCACAAAGCACTGTGACTAATGCAGAAATGGCCCAATCTCTTGAAGCATTGATTAAAACATTAGAAGATAACAAACAACGCCAGCAATTAGTGATAGATCTAAAAGAGCTACGTGATAGTTTACAAGCTGCTGCTAAAAAAGATGAAGATGAAAAAGTTAAGGGATTATTAGCTGGTATATCTGGCTTAGTTGATAGTTTAAGTCATGGCTTAGATGGTGAAACACCTGTTAGCTATTGGAAAGAGCGCAGTAAATTAGCCTTTTTAGAGTTTCAAATATTAACTCCTCCCATTGAAGAATTATCACCTCTTTTTTATGGGTTCTCATTTATTATTATTTTATGGTTTGTTATTGCACAAATCATGCTGTGGTTAATTAAACGTATCAATATTCGTTATAAATTACCTTTAACACTCTCCAATAATCCTAATACATGGGAATTATTACTGTATGCGGTTGAAAAGTTACTGCCTTGGGTAGTTGCTTTCTTTATCACCTTATATAGTTCACAAATGCTGCCAGAAACAGCCCCGCTAGGAAAAAGCGTCGCGCTACTGATGACCTATTCTATTTTGGGTGGTGGTGTATTTGCAGCACTTTGTTTTATTTCTTTATCTTTATTAAGTGGCGACCATCGTTGGGGAGCTCTACGCATATTACGGAAACGTGCATTTAAGCCGTTATTCTCCATTGGCTTATTTGCTTCGCTAGGAGATGCTTTAACCAATTATCAAGTGATTGGCTTATTAGGTGGTAACCTTAGTTTAGTTTTATCAACCCTTAATAATTTGTTGGCTGCCCTATTAACAGGTTGGTTTGTTATTACTTTCCGTCGCCCTATTGCACATTTGATACGCAATCGTTCTTTAAATTATCGTAAAAAAAGAAAAAGTTCCTATGACTTTTTGCGTTTCTTAAGCATGGTTTGGCATATCCCCATTTTAATGCTTGTATTAGCCTCATTAGTTGCCACTATTTTTTCTGGCGATCCCACTTCTGCGTTACGTAAAGCCTTACTATGTACAGCCTTATTAATTGTCGCTCTAGTTTTAACAGGTTTAATACAACGCCATGCAACAAAGTTACAGCAAAGATCAAAACGTACTCAAAATGCACTGTACTTATTACGATTAATTCGTTTCGGTTATACACTGCTAAATTTTGCCGTATGGATTATATTTATCGATTTCGCCTTAAGAGTATGGGATTCTTCTATCCTGCAATTTGAGCAAGGCGCTGGTCATGATCTAACTGTCATTATTATTACCATCGTACTCACTATTCTTATTACCCGTTTAGTGTGGATCTTAGTAGATACTGCGATATACCGTGCGCTTACGGGTGTCGGCAGAAATGGCCCAAGTACTCGTGCATTAACAATGATGCCATTAATTCGTAATACAGCGCTTTGTATTATCTTAGTGATTGCTACTATCGTTGCCTTAGCTAATTTAGGGATGAATGTAACCCCTTTACTAGCGGGTGCGGGTGTTATTGGTTTAGCTATTGGTTTTGGTGCACAATCTTTAGTATCTGATTTAATCACAGGGTTATTTATTATTGTTGAAGACTCTTTAGCTATTGGTGATTATGTTGATGTAGGTAATCATAAAGGGACAGTTGAAGCTATTACTATTCGTACTGTATGTCTGCGTGATATTGATGGTATTGTGCATATTGTTCCTTTCAGCGAGATTAAAACGGTTAAAAACTATTCCCGTGAATTAGGTTTTGCTATCTTCCGTATCTCAATAGCCCATGATATGAATATTGATGAAGCAATTAAAGCTGTTCGTAGTGTAGCTAACGAAATGCGCCTAGACCCTATATTACAAAGAGATATATGGTCGCCCATTGAAATACAAGGTGTAGAAAGCTTTGATTCTGGTAATGCCGTATTACGTGCTCGCTTTAAAACAGCACCTCTAAAACAGTTTGAAATATCCCGTATTTTTAATTTACGTTTAAAACGCTATCTTGATGAGCATGGATTAGATTTAGGTGTGCCAAGACGTAGCATCCGTATTTTTAATGAGACCTCAGAAGCTCAACCTCCTATTCCCTCAGAATAATATTTAATACGCTTAATCTTATACATACCCCTAAGATTAAGCGTCTATAAATAACTTATTATTAACTTGAATCGTATCGCACTCTTTAGCAAGTAAATGTAAAGTATCAGCTCGTAACTTGCCAGTAACATTATCAATAACTAATTGCTCGATTAACTCCCATAAATCTTCTAAAGAGCGCCTACAACGGTAAAACAACATAACAGTTTGATTTATTTTAAAGTTAGGATGTAGTTGTTGGTAATAATTTATAAAATCCTTAAAAAAAGCTTTGTTATAAAACATAAACAAATCTGCTTCAGCAGGTGCTAACTTTAATCCTTCCCAATCAAGTAATATCAAATGATTATCAACTTGCATGATATTCCAACCATGAATATCGGTATGGCACAACACAAAAGCTAGTTTTTGCTGTTGTAAGCGCTTAGCCAATTGTTCAATATAATTAATTTGCTTAACAATCTCTGCTACAAATGGAGACAGCACCTCCTTTATATCATTTGAACAACAAGCTAATTGTTGCTTTAAAAAATAAATTAGCTGCATATTAAAGGGTAATTCAAATTGCTCTTTAAGATGACTAATAGCAAAGGGTATTTGCTCATTATAACTATGCAAATTCGCTACAATCTGTGCTAACTGTTTTACTTGCAAGGTTGCTAAATCATTATCCGCAACAACATTACCAGTAATATAGTTGAATAACACATAGATATAATTTTCATCTTCATATTTATAAGCTAAATCTCTAGTTAATATAGGCTCTACTATTTGTCCTGCAAGGGCATTTTTGCCTAACCACATTACTATCGAAAGGTAATCATCTAAATACTGGGTTAGTTTCTCAGTAGAAGCTCGTTTTTTTTCATAGACTTTAAGAAAATAATTGTTATCTACAGTAACTACTTTATAAGCAAGTGATGCCCACCCTCCTTTCTCTTCTACTATAATATTAGGAGTTATCTTATATTCATTAAGTAAAACATCATTGAAAACATTTAAATTTGTCATTGTTATATTAGAGTTAATTTGAATTATAAAGTTAAGAATATTGTTTTTTAGTGAGTAACTACTCTATTATGAGTGGCTTTTTATTATCATACATTATTTTTCTTGGAATACGCTTACTATGTCATCACTCTCAGCTACATTACAATTGGCTTTTGATCTTATTAGTCGTCCTTCAGTTACCCCTAAAGATGAAGGTTGCCAACAAGTAATGACTGATCGCTTACAAAACATCGGTTTTACCATTGAACAAATGCCTTTTGCTGATGTTCAAAACTTTTGGGCAAGTCATGGTAATAGCGAACCTGTATTTTGTTTTGCAGGCCATACTGATGTTGTACCTAGTGGCACAATAGATAAATGGCATAAAGACCCTTTTACTCCTTATATAGATGATCAAGGTATGCTGTATGGTCGTGGTGCTGCCGATATGAAAGGTAGCCTAGCGGCAATGATTGTAGCTACTGAACGTTTTATTAAAGACTATCCTAACCATAAAGGAACTATTACTTATCTTATTACCAGTGATGAAGAAGGTATAGCAGAACACGGTACTCGGGCTGTCGTAGAAACACTAGCAAAACGTAATGATAAAATTGATTGGTGTATTGTAGGTGAACCTTCAAGCGTTAATCAGTTGGGTGATATGGTAAAAAATGGCCGTCGTGGTTCGTTAAATGGTGTGCTTACAGTAAGAGGCAAACAAGGTCACGTTGCCTATCCTCATAAAGCTAAAAATCCAATTTTTCTTGCATCTCCTGCTATTACAGAATTAGCTAATGAACATTGGGATCATGGTAATGAATTCTTCCCTCCCACCAGCTTCCAAATTTCCAATATTCATGCAGGTACAGGTGCAAACAATGTTATACCGGGTGAACTAGTGGCAGAATTTAATTTTCGTTTCTCTACTGAATCAACTGTTGAAGGGCTTAAACAACGTGTTGAACAAATTTTAAATAAACATCAATTAGATTGGCATATTGATTGGTCACTATCAGGGCTTCCCTTTTTAACTGAACCAGGCCAATTACTAGCCGCTATTGCTGAGAGTATTCATTCTGTTACAGGTATTACCACCGAACCTTCTACTAGTGGTGGAACATCAGATGGTCGTTTTATTGCTACTTTAGGCTGTCAGGTAGTAGAACTTGGGCCTGTAAATGATACCATTCATCAAATTAATGAACATATAAAAGCAGAAGACTTAAATCAACTAACTGAAATCTACTACCAAACACTAGTACGCCTATTAGCGGAGTAATTATCTGGTATGCTAATTTGCCCACTCTGTAATGAACCATTAGCAGCTAATGATAAAGTTGTTAACTGTGCAAATAATCATAGTTTTGATCGAGCTAAACAAGGTTATTTAAATTTATTACCAGTACAACATAAAAATAGCAGAGCACCTGGTGATAATTTAGACATGGTTATTGCTCGTCGTGATTTTTTAGCGGCTGGTCATTATGAGCCTTTAGCCTTGCGTTTTGCAGAGTTAGCAAAGCAACAGCACTCTCAAAATTGGTTAGATGTAGGCTGTGGAGAAGGCTATTATACCAATCAATTAGCAATGGCCCTACCAAATACCACAGGTTATGCTCTCGATATTTCGCGCGATGCCATTAAACAAGCCTGTAAACTGAATAAGCATATACAGTGGTTAGTTGCTAGTATGGCAAGAATACCATTAGCTAATCAAAGCTGTGATCTAATTACCACTATTTTTAGCCCTTTTAATTGGCAAGAAGCATTACGTGTGGTTAGCCAACAAGGCGGTATTTTAAGATTAGGGCCAACCAATCAACATCTTATAGAATTAAGAGAAAAACTTTACGATGAAGTACGCCCTTATCAGGATGATAAACACCTACAGCAAGTACCTAATCAATTACAATTAGCCTTTACTGATTATTTAACATTTCCTCTAACCTTAGATAATGAGCAAGATCGTAAAAACTTATTGGCCATGACACCTCATGGTTGGCGAGCCAGTGTAGATAAAAGACAACAAGTAATAGCCAATCCTTTAACTGTCACTGTTGCTGTACGATATGATTATTTCAAACCAATCTGAGACTATTTATGACACAACATGATATTGAAATTTATTTAAAAGATACTGATTTATCCATTATTACTGAATGGCTCACACAATCTTTAGGTGAATGTACCCCATGGCAACAAAAAAATAAGATTTATAAATGCCATACTATTAAAAATAATATAACTATAACTTGGTATCCTAAAGCTGTTGGTAGTTGGCATAGCCTACACTTTGCAAGCAATCAAACGCCTTGGGACAATGATTTAGCTTGTGCAAAAGACGCTAATCTTTTTTTAAATATAGAAGTACGTTGCGCGCCAGACAATTGGACAGAGCAATCAAATGAATCTATAGAACAAGCTGATCAATGGCTACAAGTAGTAAATCAACAAGTAACGACTATTAATTGGCGAACTTAATTATAAAACTGTGTCTCATACAAAAAATTTCAAATTCTCTGTACGAAAAATTTAACTGAATTATTATTATTTTTGTTGGTTATTAACTATATTTTAAATATATAACATTTTATTATATCCTAATAATACATATTAAGTAAGAGGTATTATTGTCTCATATCATAAATAACTTAAAATTAGCTTAAAATAAGGAAATCGTTAAACAAAATATAAAAGATTTCGCTAAATGATTTTACTTAAATTGAAATCGGTCTTAAAATAGCTGGATAAATTATTAGCCAAGATGATTAAGATTGAACTTTAGTCGTAAATTTCTATCTTAAACAGAATTACTATAATGAAAGGAGTGGAAAAGTTTTTCTATGTCTGAAACAGCAATCGCGACACTCTCTCAAAATTTAGGCTTTGCCGTTTATGTCTTTGCCGTTCTCGCTTTAGTAGGCTTCGTAGTTGCTTTTGCGTCACTTCTTGGTGGCAGAGCTTTTGGCCGAAATAAAAATACCCCTTTTGAGGCAGGCCAATTACCAACTGGTAGCACTAAAATAAGATTCTCTGCTAAATTCTATTTAGTTGCCATGTTATTCGTAATCTTCGATATTGAAGCACTTTTCTTATTTGCTTGGGCAGTTTCATTAAAAGATGCTGGCCTACTAGGATTTGGTTGGGCAAGTTTTATCGAAGCAACTATTTTTGTTTTAATCCTATTAGCCGGTCTTGTTTATATTATGCGTTTAGGTGTCCTTAACTGGGCTCCACAAGGTCGTCAAAATAAATTGAATAAATAAGAGTACCATCAATGAAATATACACTTACCCGTATTGATCCTAATGCTGCTAATGAAAAATATCCCATTGGAGAAAGGACAATTGTTGATGACATGTCAGAAGATCTTGCCAATAAAGGCATCTTCATGGGTAAATTGGATAATGTGCTAAATAAGGTAGTCAATTGGGGGCGTAAAAACTCATTATGGCCTTATAACTTTGGTATTTCTTGTTGTTATGTGGAAATGACCACTGCCTTTACAGCTGTGCATGATATTGCGCGTTTCGGTGCTGAAGTAATCCGTGCATCACCTCGCCAAGCAGACTTTATGGTTATTGCTGGTACATGTTTCGTAAAAATGGCACCTGTAATCCAAGAACTTTATGAGCAAATGCTAGAACCTAAATGGGTTATTTGCATGGGTTCTTGCGCTAACTCAGGTGGTATGTATGATATTTATTCCGTGGTACAAGGTGTAGACAAATTTTTACCTGTTGATGTGTATGTAGCAGGTTGTCCTCCTCGTCCAGAGGCGTTTTTACAAGCTTTATTGTTATTACAAGACTCTATTGCTGAAGAACGTAGACCCCTTTCATGGGTAGTGGGTGATCAAGGTGTTTATCGTGCCGAGATGACTCCACAAAAAGTAAAATTAAGAGAAAAACGTATTAAGGTGAGAGAGTTACGCACACCTGACCAAGTTTAATACTATTATTAACTGTGATTTTAGAATAAGTGGCTGAAACTATGACAGTAGAAATGGCGAAGTCCGTTCCGCCTTATAAAGCCGATGATCAAGTAGTTGTTACAGAGTTACTAACTCGTTTTGGTGATCAAGCGCTAACCATACAACCACAGACTAGAACTGGCTGCCCAATTGTTTGGGTAACGCGTGAACGTCTAATGGAAGTAATGCGCTTTCTTCGTGAATTACCACGTCCTTATGTAATGCTTTACGATTTACATGGTATTGACGAGCGTCTAAGAATTCACCGTGAGGGACAACCTGAAGCTGACTTCTCTGTGTTTTATCATCTGATTTCTATGGAACGTAATAGTGATATTATTATTAAAGTTCCCTTATTTGATGGTGATTTAAACCTTCCTACTGTTATCCCAATATGGCCAAACGCTAACTGGTATGAGCGTGAAACCTATGATCTTTATGGCATTCATTTTAAAGGCCATCCTCGTCTTTTTAGAATGCTGCTTCCACCTACTTGGGAAGGTCATCCACTTCGTAAAGATTACCCTGCCCGTGCTACAGAGCAAGAGCCTTTTCAGCTAACAGTTGCGAAACAAATTCGTGAACAGGAAGCAATGCGTTTTAAACCAGAAGATTGGGGTATGAAAACGCATAATGAAAACTATGACTACATGTTCCTTAATGTTGGTCCGAACCACCCTTCAGCACATGGTGCGTTCCGCCTTGTTTTACAACTTGATGGTGAGAATGTTTCAGACTGTGTTCCTGAAATTGGTTACCACCACCGTGGTGCTGAAAAAATGGCGGAACGTCAGTCATGGCATAGCTATATTCCTTATACAGACCGAATTGACTACCTAGGCGGAGTAATGAATAACCTCCCCTATGTATTAGCGGTTGAAAAATTAGCAGGAATTACTGTTCCAGATCGTGTTAACTGCATTCGTGTGATGTTGGCAGAATTCTTCCGCATACTAAACCATTTATTATTCTTGGGTACTATGGTGCAAGATATTGGTGCTATGTCACCAGTATTCTATACCTTTACTGATCGTCAAAAAGCCTATGATGTAGTAGAAGCTATTACTGGTTTCCGTATGCATCCTGCTTGGTATCGTATTGGTGGTGTTGCTCATGACTTACCAAGAGGTTGGGATAAATTAGTTCAAGACTTTATCAACTGGTTCCCTAAACGTCTTGATGAATACCAAAAAGCCTGTTTAGATAATAGTGTCACCATTGGCCGCACTAAAGGTGTTGCCCAATACAATACTAAAGAGGCTTTAGAATGGGGTGTCACTGGTGCTGGCTTACGTGCTACAGGTTTTGATTTTGATGTACGTAAAGCGCGCCCCTACTCTGGTTATGAAAACTTTGAATTTGAAGTGCCATTAGCCAATAATGGTGATGTGTATGACCGTATCATGGTAAAAATGGGTGAAATGAGGGAAAGTACCAAAATTATTGAGCAGTGCTTGAAAAATATGCCTGCTGGCCCTTATAAAGCAGATCATCCATTAACTACACCACCACCTAAAGAGCGTACTTTACAACATATCGAAACGTTAATTACCCACTTCTTACAAGTGTCGTGGGGCCCTGTAATGCCACATAACGAATCATTCCAAATGATTGAGGCGACTAAAGGTATTAATAGTTATTATCTTATCAGTGATGGTAGCACCATGAGTTATCGCACACGGATTAGGACACCTAGCTTTGCTCATTTACAGCAAATACCTTCTGTCATCAAAGGCAGTTTAGTTTCTGACTTAATTGCTTATCTTGGTAGTATTGACTTCGTTATGGCAGATGTGGATCGTTAACAATGAAAGATCAAATAATACAAACAGACCGTAAGCCCTCAAAACCCTTTGAACCTACAGAGGCATTAAAGGCAGCTATTGAACATGAGATTCATCATTATGAAGACTCTCGTGCAGCATCCATTGAAGCATTAAAAATGGTACAAAAACATCATGGTTGGGTACCTGATGAGGCGATTGGTTATATAGCAAATATTTTAGGTATTTCAGCGGCTGATGTGGAAGGTGTAGCTACTTTCTACAGCCAAATCTTCCGTCAAGAAGTGGGTAGACACATTATTCGTGTCTGCGACAGCATGGTGTGCTATATGGGTGGCCATGAAGCTGTATTAAATGCAATTACCGAAAAAATTGATGCTGGTTTAGGGCAAACCTCAAAAGACAATCGTTATACCTTATTGCCAGTTTGCTGCTTAGGTAATTGTGATAAAGCACCTGCCATGATGATTGATGATGATACCTATGGTAATTTAACCCCTGAAACAGTGGGTAAGATTTTGGAGGCTTATAAATGAAACAACTAACCTCCTTTGGTCCTGCTAATACTTCTGCTCGTCCTTATGAAACGCATCCATTAACTTGGCGTTTAAGAGATGATGGCGAAGCTGTTTGGTTAGAAGAATACCAACAGAAAAAAGGCTATGAGGCTGCTAAAAAAGCATTAACCACCCTTTCTAAAGACGATGTTATTCAACAAGTTAAAGATTCAGGCTTAAAAGGCCGTGGTGGTGCAGGCTTCCCTACTGGTGTTAAGTGGGGATTAATGCCGAAAGATGAATCATTAAACATCCGTTACTTGCTTTGTAACGCCGATGAAATGGAACCAAATACTTGGAAAGACCGCTTATTAATGGAGCAAGAACCTCATTTATTAATTGAGGGTATGCTTATTTCTGCCTTTGCTTTAAAAGCCTATCGTGGTTATATTTTCCTACGTGGTGAATATGTAGATGCTGCTAATAACTTAAATAAAGCGATTGAAGAAGCTAAACAAGCAGGTTTATTAGGTAAAAATATTTTTGGTAGTGGTTTCGACTTTGAGCTTTTTGTTCATACAGGTGCAGGCCGTTATATCTGCGGTGAAGAAACAGCCCTTATTAACTCTTTAGAAGGCCGTCGTGCCAACCCACGCTCCAAGCCTCCTTTCCCTGCAGCTGTAGGCGTATGGGGTAAGCCAAGTTGTGTAAATAACGTAGAAACCCTTTGCAATGTGCCTGCCATTATTGAACGTGGCGTTGATTGGTACAAATCACTGGCTAAAGAAGGCAGTGAGGATATGGGTACTAAGTTAATGGGCTTCTCAGGCAAAGTAAATAATCCTGGTATTTGGGAAGTACCTTTCGGTATCACTGCTAAAGAGTTATTAGAGGATTATGCAGGCGGTATGAAACAAGGTTATAAGCTGAAAGCTTGGCAACCAGGTGGTGCTGGCACAGGTTTCTTATTACCTGAACACTTAACAGCACAAATGCACTCAGCTGGTATAGCTAAAGTAGGTACACGTATGGGTACTGGTTTAGCAATGGCTGTAGATGATACGGTGGATATGGTCTCTTTATTACATAATATGGAGATTTTCTTTGCGCGTGAATCCTGTGGATGGTGTGCCCCTTGTCGTGATGGTTTACCTTGGACTGTACAAGTACTCGCATCATTAAAGAAAAAGCAAGGTAAAGCAGAAGATATTCAACTCTTAGAAGAGCTTGCCAAACAAATTGGCCCAGGTCTTAGCTTCTGCGCCCATGCTCCTGGTGCTACTGAACCACTAGCAGCAGCTATCAAATACTTTAGAAGTGAATTTGAGGCAGGCATTGCACAACAGCAGTTGCCAATTTTATAAAATAGGTAATTGTTATTTAAATTGTATGATTTAAATAACAAATAAAATTTTTCCATTAGCCAGTCTCGTTTCGACGAGCAAATGATGAAGAAAAAACAACCATGGCCATTATCCATGTAGACGGTAAAGAATACGAAGTTAACGGAGCAGACAATCTATTACAGGCTTGTCTATCTCTAGGACTTGATATCCCCTACTTCTGCTGGCATCCAGCATTAGGAAGTGTAGGTTCTTGTCGACAATGTGCTGTTAAACAGTACAAAGATGCAGATGATAAAGTAGGACGTTTAGTAATGTCCTGTATGACACCTGCTACAGACGGTACTTGGATATCAATTGCAGATGACGAGGCGAAAAAGTTCCGTGAAAATGTTATTGAATGGTTGATGACTAACCACCCACACGATTGCCCTGTATGTGAAGAAGGTGGCCATTGTCATTTACAAGATATGACGGTTATGTCTGGTCATAGTAAACGTCGTTATCGTTTTGAAAAACGTACTCATAATAACCAATACTTAGGTCCTTTTATCAATCATGAAATGAACCGTTGTATTGCTTGTTATCGTTGCGTTCGCTTCTATAATGACTATGCAGATGGTACTGACCTTGGCGTGTATGGCGCTCATAACTATGTTTACTTTGGTCGTGTTGAAGATGGTTGTTTAGAAAGTGAATTTTCAGGCAATTTAACAGAAATTTGTCCAACAGGTGTATTTACTGATAAAACCCATTCAGAGCGTTATAACCGTAAATGGGATATGCAATTTGCACCTAGTATTTGTTATGGTTGCTCTATGGGCTGTAACATTTCTGCAGGTGAACGTTATGGTGAATTAAGACGTATTGAAAACCGCTACCATGGCGAAGTGAACCGTTATTTCTTGTGTGATCGTGGCCGTTTTGGTTATGGTTTTGTTAATCGTAAAGATCGCCCATTACAACCTGTCTTAGTAAAAGAGCAAAAAGTACTTACTATCGATCAAGCACTAGATAAAGCCGCTGACTTATTAAAAAATCAAAAAGTAATAGGTATTGGTTCACCACGTGCTAGTTTAGAAAGTAACTTTGCATTAAGCCAGTTAGTAGGTAAAGATAACTTCTCAACTGGTATTGCTGCTAACGAGTTAGAATGCATTAATCTGGCTATTAAAATTATGCAAGATGGCCCCTTACCTACTCCAACAGTAACTGAAGTTGAACAACATGATGCAGTATTTATCTTAGGTGAAGACCTAACCCAAACAGCTGCACGTTTAGCCTTAGCTGTGCGTCAAGCGGTGAAAGGTAAAGCCATTGATATGGCTCACCAGTATGAACAATATGGTGTACAACCATGGTTAGCCGCCGCAGTAAAAAATATTGCGCAACAAGCTAAAAACCCATTATTTATTGCTAATGTAGCTAATACTCGTTTAGATGATGTAGCGGCAGCAACTATACATGGCACGCCAGTTGAATTAGTGCAATTAGCTTGTGCTATTGCTCATGAGTTAGATAACACAGCCCCTGCTGTATCTGGTTTATCCAATGCATTACAAGAGCAAGCAAAACAAATTGCTGAAGCATTAGCTAACGCTAAAAAACCATTACTCATTTCTGGTTGTTCTTTAGTTTCAAAAGCTTTATTAGAAGCAACGGCTAATATCGCTAATGCTTTAAAACTTAAACAAAAAGAGGCTGCATTAAGCTTAGTATTCCCAGAAGCAAACAGTGTGGGATTAGCACTTCTTGCTAATAAAACCTTAGAAGATAGTTTTACTGCTATTACTGAGAATAAAGCAGATGTAGTCGTTATTTTAGAAAACGATCTATACCGTCGTGCTAGCAATAAAACAGTAGACACTGTTTTAGCTACTGCTAAATCAGTAATCGTAGTTGACCATCAGGTTACAGCTACTACTGCTAAAGCAGATTTATTACTTTCTGCCGCTAGCTTTGCTGAAGCAGATGGTACTCTGGTTAGTCAAGAAGGCCGCGCACAACGTTTCTTCCAAGTATTTGACCCTACTTACTATGATGCAAGTAACTGCGTTAAAGAAAGCTGGCGTTGGTTGCATGCCATTCATAGCACTTTAGAAAGTAAGTCGATTGATTGGACACAATTAGATCATGTAACTTATGCCTGTGCAGATGCTAATACTTTACTGGCAGGTATTAAAGATGCTGCGCCTGATGCTTCTTTCCGCATTAAAGGCTTAAAACTAGCTCGTGAACCACATCGTTATAGTGGTCGCACTTCTATGTTAGCTAACAAAAATGTACATGAACCAAGAACACCGCAAGATATTGATACAGCTTTTGCGTTCTCTATGGAAGGTTATGCAGGAACTTCACCAGAGCGTCAACAAATACCTTTTGCTTGGACACCTGGTTGGAACTCGCCACAAGCATGGAATAAATTCCAAGCTGAAGTAGGTGGCCATCTACGTGCAGGCGATCCAGGTATTCGTCTATTAGCCAATAAAGGTGAATTATTACCTTGGTTTACTGCTACTACAGATTTAACAGAAGGTCTTTATGTGGTGCCTTTATATCATCTGTTTGGTTCAGAAGAAATGTCTGCTAAAGCAGCGCCTATTCAAGAACGTATCGTTGAACCTTATATTGCCTTGAACACAACAGATGCTACACACTTGAATGTACAAGAAAACGAACAAGTTAAACTGACTATTAATGGCCAACAAATAGCCTTAACAGTACGTTTAAATACAGGCTTAGAAAGAGGGTTAGTTGGACTACCTGCTGGTTTTGCTAATATTCCAACACAACTTTTCGGACAACGTATTTCTAGCCTACAAGAATTACAGGAGAAAGCACAATGATAGAGTGGTTAACTTCTGACGTAGTGCTTGCAGTGATTATATCTGCTATTAAAGCCATTATAATTATGCTAGTGGTGTTTGTGTTTGCAGCATTACTAAGCTGGATCGAGCGTCGCTTATTAGGCTTATGGCAAGATCGTTATGGCCCTAATCGTGTTGGTCCCTTTGGTTGCCTACAACTAGCTGCCGATATGATTAAAATGTTCTTTAAAGAGGACTGGATACCACCCTTTGCAGATAGATTAACCTTTACGATTGCACCACTTATTTCTATTTGTACTATTTTAATTGCCTTTGCTATTGTACCTATTACACCCACTTGGGGCGTAGCAAGTAATACCAGCATTGGCCTACTGTTCTTCCTGGCCATGGCAGGTATTGCAGTATATGCTGTATTATTTGGTGGTTGGGCTAGTAATAACAAATTCGCCTTACTAGGTGCGGTACGGGCTTCTGCTCAAACAGTATCTTATGAAGTATTCTTAGGTTTGGCTTTAATGGGTGTTGTATTACAAGCGGGTTCATTTAATATGAACGAAATTGTTAATGCCCAACAAGGTCTGTGGTTTATTATTCCACAGTTCTTTGGTTTCTGCACTTTCTGCATTGCAGGCGTGGCAGTTACTCACCGTTTCCCCTTTGACCAACCAGAAGCAGAACAAGACTTAGCAGATGGTTATCATATTGAATACTCAGGCTTAAAATGGGGTATGTTCTTCGTCGGTGAATATGTAGGTATTGTGCTTATTTCATCTTTGATAACTGTACTTTTCTTTGGTGGTTGGCATGGTCCTATATTGCCAGGCATTGTTTGGTTTGTTCTTAAAACATTATTCTTTGTCATGATGTTTATTTTAATACGGGCTGCATTACCTAGACCACGTTATGACCAAGTTATGTTATTTGGTTGGAAATTCTGTTTACCATTAACCTTAGTTAATCTATTGGTAACAGGTTTATTTGTGTTATTGGCACAAGGGGCTTAAGGAGACTGTTATGAAATATATATGGCATGTTATCCATGGTGCTTATACACAGTTAAGAAGCATTGTGATGATTTTTAGTCACGCTTTCCGCAAGCGTGATACAATCAACTATCCAGAACAAGAAGTCTATTTACCACCTCGTTATCGTGGTCGTATTGTTTTAACACGTGAGCCTGCTCCAGAAGGACAATTAGGTGAAGAGCGTTGTGTAGCGTGTAATCTTTGTGCAGTGGCCTGCCCTGTTGGTTGTATTGCACTACAGAAAGCAGAACGTGAAGATGGCCGTTGGTATCCAGAGTTCTTCCGTATTAACTTTTCACGTTGTATATTTTGTGGAATGTGTGAAGAAGCTTGCCCAACAGCAGCTATTCAATTAACACCTGATTTCGAATTAGCTGAATTTAAACGCCAAGATATGGTATATGACAAAGAAGATTTATTAATTTCTGGTCCTGGTAAATATCATAACTACATGTTTTATAACTTCTCAGGTATGGCTATTAAAGGCAAACCAAAAGGTGCGGCTGAAAATGAAGCTGAACCTATTAATGTAAAAAGTCTTTTACCTTAAAGGACAACAGATTATGGCAGCATTTTGTTTTTATCTTTCTTCATTTGTTGCAATTATTGCAACACTATTAGTGATTACTAATAGTAAACCTGTACATGCGTTGTTGTATTTGGTTGTTTCTTTATTGGCGGTAGCAATGATTTTCTTTAGTTTAGGCGCGCCTTTTGTGGGAGCGTTAGAAATTATTGTTTATGCAGGTGCTATCATGGTGCTCTTTATCTTCGTGGTAATGATGCTTAACCTTGGCACGCAAACTGTTAATCAAGAATTGCAGTGGTTATCCCCTAAAACATGGGTAGGTCCTGTACTATTATCATCTTTGCTTTTAATTGAGTTTATTATCATTATTTGTATGGGTGATACAGGATTAACAATAGGTAGTGTTACTGTACCACCTATAGATGTTGGTTTATCACTATTTAGTACATACTTACTAGCAGTAGAACTAGCCTCTATGTTATTACTGGCAGCCCTTGTGACTGCTTATCATATGGGACGTGAAGAAGCGAAGGACTAAAAATTATGTTAGAAAATATTCCTCTTGAACACGGCCTGATAGTTTCAGCCATCCTATTTAGTTTAGGTTTAATAGGTTTGCTCATACGTCGTGATTTATTATTTATTTTAATGAGCCTCGAAATCATAATGAATTCTGCTGCTTTAGCTTTTGTGGTAGCTGGTAGTGCCCATACTTCAGTAGTAGTAGATAAAGTTGTTGCTGGTAAACATATTCTAGTTCATGCAGCTGATGGTCAAGTAATGTATATCATGATTATTGCGTTAGCTGCCGCTGAAGCTGCAATAGGTTTAGCATTACTATTACAACTTTATCGTCGTTTCCATACCCTTGATATTGATGCAGCAAGTGAGATGCGCGGATGAACCCAGTATATTTAACAGTCGGTTTCCCTCTTCTTGGCTTTTTATTATTAGCTTTCTCTAGAGGGCGTTTAAGTGAAAGTGCATCAGCAGCCATTGGTGTAGGCTCTATTGGCCTTGCTGCTTTATCTGCTGCATGGATAGCTTTTAATTTTATAAATGGCAATATTACTGAGCCACATGTACCTCTATGGTCTTGGATTAGTGTGGCTGACCCTACTAATGCTGAAAACCTTCTATTTAATCCAAAGCTAAGTTTCTATATAGATGGCTTATCAGTTACTATGATTTCTGTAGTATCAGGTGTTGGCTTCTTAATTCACCTTTTTGCCTCTTGGTATATGCGTGGTGAAGAAGGTTACTCACGTTTCCTAGCGTACATGAACCTATTCGTTGCCTTTATGCTTATCCTTGTTTTAGGTGATGATATCTTATTCCTCTACTTTGGTTGGGAAGGTGTAGGTTTATGCAGTTATCTATTGATTGGTTTCTATTACACAGAACCTAAAAATGGTGCAGCTGCCTTAAAAGCCTTTATTATCACCCGTATTGGTGATGTATTAATGGCTATTGGTATGTTTATTATTCTTTGGAAAGTACCAGAATTACTTTCTTTAAGCGTACGTGAAATGAGCCAAATGGCAACGCCTGAAAACAATCTTTTATTAGAAAAACTAGCTGATCCATACCTTACTGCGGCTACCTTATTCTTATTTGGTGGTGCAATTGGTAAATCTGCACAAGTACCATTACAAACATGGCTGGCAGATGCAATGGCTGGTCCTACGCCAGTATCTGCATTAATCCATGCCGCCACCATGGTAACTGCAGGTGTTTACTTATTAGTACGCTTAAACTTCCTATTCTTACCTGCTACCTTCACTTTAGAAATAGTAGGAATTATTGGTGCGATTACTTTATTAATGGCTGGTTTCTCAGCATTAGTACAAACAGATATTAAACGTATTTTGGCTTACTCTACGATGAGTCAGCTAGGTTATATGTTCTTAGCCACTAGTGTTTGTGCGTGGAATGCAGCTATTTTCCATTTAATGACCCATGCCTTCTTTAAAGCCTTACTATTCTTGGCTTCGGGCTCTGTAATTCTTTCTTGCCACCATGAGCAAAATATTTTCAAAATGGGTGGCTTATGGAAAAAACTACCATTAGCCTATGCAAGTTTCTTAGTAGGTGGTGCTGCACTCTGTGCCCTACCCTTTATAACTGCAGGCTTCTATTCTAAAGATGAAATTTTATGGGAAGTGATGGCAGCTGATCATCCAGGCTTACTGATTGCTGGTTTAGTAGGTGCCTTTATGACATCACTCTATACTTTCCGTTTAATCTTTATCACTTTCCATGGGAAACCAGCTAATGAGCATGCAGCTCATGCTACAGCAGGTACTGGTCTTGCCCATGCAATACCTTTAGCAGTTTTGATTGTGTTATCTACAGGAATTGGTGCTTTAATTACACCACCATTAGGTGCAGCTTTTGCTTCACCTGAACATGCTGCAAATGCAGATGGCAAGCATATGTTGGAACTTGTCTCAGGTATTATTGCAATTACAGGCATTTTACTAGCAGCTGCGTTATATTTAGGTAAACGTAGCTTTGTAACGAAACTCTCTGAAAGTGCCATAGGCCGCTTCTTTAGTTGTTGGTGGCTAAATGGTTGGGGATTTGATTGGGTTTATGACAAGTTATTTGTAAAACCTTACTTGTTTATTACCACAGTATTAGTAAAAGATCCCTTTGATAAAGCTATTGGTTTCCTCCCCCTATTAGTACGTGGTGGTAATAAATTAATGACTTTAACAGAAACAGGGCGTTTACGTTGGTATGCACTTTCTCTTGTAGGTGGCGCAATAGTACTGATAGCTATAATGCTTATTACTTTTATGTCATCAGTAGCCTGATTTAAACTTATAAAAAGGAATAGATATTGTCATGTCGTCCCTATTGTTACCTTGGCTAATCCTGATTCCGATAATCGGCGGCTTTTTTTGCTGGATTTCCGAACGGCTCAGTAATATTCTTCCGCGCTGGATTGCTTTATTCACTATGGTAGTCTTAGTTGCCTTATCCCTTTATTTTTGGGGTACTGGCAATTGGAGTAATGCACCTCATCCAGACATATCATCTGCCCTAGTAGGTGATCAGTCTAAATGGTGGGCTTTCTATTTCCATTTAAACTGGATACCTCAATTAGGTATTAGTATTCATTTAGGAATGGACGGTGTATCTATCCTACTAATCACCTTAACAGCAATTCTAGGCTTATTGGCGGTGCTGTGTTCGTGGAAAGAAATCAATAGTCGTGTAGGTTTCTTCTACCTCAACCTAATGTGGATTTTAGGTGGTGTAATAGGTGTATTCGTTGCCATTGACCTATTCCTATTTTTCCTCTTCTGGGAAACCATGCTAATTCCTATGTTCTTCCTTATTGCATTATGGGGACATAGTGGTTCAGATGGTAAAACACGTATTTACGCTGCTACCAAATTTTTTATCTTTACCCAAGCGAGTGGCTTGTTAATGTTAGTGTCTATTATTACTTTAGCACTTAAACATTATACGAATACGGGTACTATGACTTTTGACTACATGCAGTTATTAGGGACTAATTTAGGAGGTCTTGAGTATATATTAATGCTTGGCTTCTTTATTGCGTTTGCAGTAAAGCTACCTGTGGTACCTATTCACTCATGGTTACCAGATGCCCATGCCCAAGCACCAACAGCGGGTTCGGTTGACTTAGCAGGTATTCTATTAAAAACAGCTGCATTTGGTATTTTACGTTTTGCTATTCCATTATTCCCAAATGCTTCCCTTGAATTTGCACCGATTGCCATCTGGTTAGGTATTTTCAGTATTATTTATGGTGCCATTCTGGCATTTAAACAAACAGATATTAAACGTTTAATCGCTTACACCAGTATTTCACACATGGGTTTTATCTTAGTCGGTATCTACTCAGGCAGCCCACTAGCATTACAAGGTGTGGTAATACAGATGATCGCACATGGTTTCTCAGCAGCGGCACTGTTCATTTCAAGTGGTCAACTATATGAACGTTTACATACTCGTGATATGCGTTTAATGGGTGGCTTATGGGGTAAAATTACTTATTTGCCTGCCATTATGCTGTTCTTTAATGCTGCTTCGCTTGGCTTACCTGGTACAGGTAACTTTGTAGGCGAGTTTATGATTCTTATTGGTGCCTTCCCTGCTGATAAAGTTGCCGTTTCTATTGCAGCCTTTGGTTTGGTGTTAGCCTCTATTTATTCATTAATTGTAATGCAACGTGTTTTCTATGGAACAACACGCGGCAATTTTCATGAACCAATCCAAGGACTTTGTAAACGTGAACTAGGTATGATGTTTATATTGATTGTGCTGCTTATATTATTGGGCATTTATCCACAACCTGTTCTGGATACATCAGCAGCCACTATGAATGGTGTGCATGCTTGGTTCTCCTCTAACCTCGTTTCTCGGTAGTCGCTCATGGAACAAATACAATTAACAGCAAATCACTTTATAGCATTATTACCCATTTTGGCGATTAGTGCGACGATTGTCGTGACCATGCTATCCATTTCATGGCAACGTAATCAGACACTAACTTCGACAATCGCTATGTTTGGCATGGTGCTTACTTTAATCGCTATTATCCCAGCATTAAAAGTAGTGAATGCCGAAGGTGGCTCAATTGAAGTTACTAGTTTATTAATTTTTGATAATTATGCTTATTTTGCAAGCCTATCCTTAGTGTTAGTCACCATGGCTTGTACTTGTTTTGCTCATATTTACTTAGAAGGTTATAAAGGTAATAGAGATGAGTTTTATCTATTATTACTCCTTTCAACGTTAGGTGGTATGGTATTAGTAAGTACTAAACATTTACTAGGCTTGTTTATTGGTTTAGAACTATTATCCATTCCCATGTATGGCTTAATTGGTTATGCATTCTTCCAACGACGTTCATTAGAAGCTAGCATTAAATACATGGTGTTATCAGCCGCAGGTTCTGGCTTCTTATTATTTGGTATGGCATTGGTATATGCAGTATCTGGCGAACTTACATTCTTATCCATTGAGCAGGCTTTTACTACCGCAAATCATTCTCTATTAATTGATTTTGGTATTGTATTAATGATTGTTGGTTTATCTTTCAAATTATCATTAGTACCTTTCCACTTATGGACACCTGATGTATACGAAGGTGCTCCTGCTCCCGCTTCTGCTTTCTTAGCGACAGCTAGTAAATTAGCTATTTTTGCTATGTTAGTAAGATTTATGGAATATATACCTATTAAGGATGGTTCTTGGATTTATTTAGCAATTACTATTCTTGCCATTGCTTCAATTTTAGTAGGTAATTTATTAGCATTATTTCAAAATAGCCTAAAACGGATTATGGGTTATTCTTCTATTGCTCATTTTGGCTATCTATTAATTATTTTATTAGCTAGTAATGAAATGGCTAGCTTAGAAATTAAAACCACCGCAGCGCAAACAGCAACTATTTATCTCTTCACTTATATTGCCACTACAATGGGGGCATTTAGTGTGGTAACTGTATTGTCATCACCCTGTCAAGATCGTGATGCTGATGCTTTATATAGATACCGTGGTCTGTTCTGGCGTCGCCCCTTATTAACTATCTCTTTATCCGTCATGATGTTATCTTTAGCAGGTGTTCCATTAACAGCAGGTTTTATTGGTAAATTCTGGTTATTAAGAACAGCTGTTGAATCTAACCTATGGTTATTAACAGCTATGGTAGTGGTTGGTAGTGCTATTGGCTTGTACTATTATTTAAGGGTGATGATTACGCTTTATTTAGCTGAACCTACTGCTAATGCTAATGAAGAAAAAGATATTCACTGGTCACATTTAACAGCTACTATTGTATTATTAGCTATTGCTATGATTGTAATCTTTGTAGGTGTATGGCCATCCCCTCTTATTTCAATTGCAGAATTTGCTGGTGTACCTTCTACATTGATTCACTAAGCATTTTCTAGCTTACATAAAAAAGGCAACTTAATAGTTGCCTTTTTTATTGTTTATCAATCATATAGGTAACAAATGGGAAACCAATAGCTGTACACTTTGTTGCCCTTTATACTCATTTACCATTAATTTATAGACTATATTGGCTTGTTTTATGGTGCTATTTGGCCAGATATTTTTATCAATATTAAAGGCTATGGCTTCTAGTTGCTGTTGCTTATCGGCTGTTCTTAATACTAATTTTAAGTGTTTTTCTTTTAATAAACGCTGTTGCTCTATCCAAAATACGCCATCAAAAAGAGGCTCAGGGAATCCCTGCCCCCAAGGGCCCGCATCCATTAATAACTGTGCTTGTTCAATACAAAAATCTTCAGGATTTAATGAACCATCTGTCAAAATAACCTGTTGCAGTTGATCTTCAGTAACTTGCTGTTGCACTTCTTGGTTAAATGCTTCTTGAAATACCTTTATTTTATCTTTAGCAAGGGTCAAACCTGCCGCCATAGCATGCCCACCAAACTTGTCTATTAAATCAGGATAACGACTAGTGATATTTTGTAAAGCATCCCTAATATGAAAATTAGTAATCGAACGGGCTGAACCTTTAACCATACCCTCTTGCTCTGTTGCAGCAAAAATAATAGTTGGCCGATGATATTTATCCTTTAAACGTGAAGCGAGTATACCAATGACTCCTTCATGCCATTGTTCATTAAATAAACAAATACCATAGGGTAAATTATCCAAAGTAATATCTTTTAGTGTATGTAAGGCCTCTGTTTGCATACTCTGTTCAATACTGCGACGCTCTCTATTTAGAGTATCTAATTGGCTGGCTTTCTGGTAAGCATCTGCTTCATCATCAGCTAATAGGCAATCAATGCCTAATTTCATATTATCTAGCCTGCCCGCTGCATTTAAGCGAGGACCAACAATAAAGCCTAAATCGGTGGCTGTTATTTTGGTGTAATCCTTGCCTGCTAACTGTAATAAAGCTCTAATACCAGGTCTAACTTTACCTTTTTGAATACGTTTTAATCCTTGATACACCAATGTTCTATTATTACTATCTAAAGCTACCACATCTGCTACTGTACCTAGTGCGACCAAGTCTAATAATTCAGCAAGGTTCGGTTCTGGCAAATTATGGCTAGTAAAATAATTTATTTCCCTTAATTTTGCTCTTAAAGCAATCAACACATAAAATATTACACCTACACCAGCTATGACTTTACTGGGAAAATTACATGTTGGCTGGTTAGGATTAACCATAGCATCTGCTGCTGGTAAGGTTTCACTGGGTAAATGATGGTCAGTAATAAGCACTTTTAAGCCTGCTTGTTTTGCAGCAGCTACTCCCTCAATACTAGAAATACCATTATCCACAGTAATTAATAACTGTGGCTTAAATTGTTCAATAGCTAATTCGACAATTTCAGGTGATAGACCATAGCCATATTTAAAACGATTAGGAACGAGATAATCTACCTGTTTAGCGCCCAGCATTTTAAGCCCTAACACTGCCACAGCTGTTGCAGTTGCTCCATCGCTATCATAATCACCCACAATAACAATAGCTTGCTGTTCATTTAATACAGTAATTAATAACTCAACGGCTTGATCAATACCCTTTAAAGTTTGATAAGGTAATAAATTAGCAAGCTCTTTGGTAAGTTGCTGACTATTTTGAATACCTCTTGCAGCATAAATACGTTTTAATAAGGGTGGTAAATGAGGTAATTCATCAACATTTTCTAACAAAAGGCGTTGCTTTATTAACATTAATAGTCTCAACTATTGAAATATCTTATAAATTCTATAACACTATATATTGTATCTGACTAATAGTTAAAAATCTTCGAATTTACATTTTTGATTAAAAAATAACATGGCTATTGCAAGCTCAATGAATATGAAGAAATATCCATAACATATCCACAGAATTATCCACAGCAATAGTTGTTCTAATACTAAAATATCACTATATTGTATACCTAAGTCAATATATAATACTATATATAGTAATAAGCTAACCCATACCTAGTAATCATTTTTCTATTTTTTGATAAGCTCTGAAAACTTAAAAAGTCTATGGAAATTATTCTTATAAGACTAATAGGGATCTTTTCTTAGCAAATAAAATAGATACTATATATTGTGTTTAGTGTTTTATCATTGTAATAAATTTAGGAGACATAAATGTTAAGTGGTGTATCTCGTGATGACAATAACACGCTAGATAATGAATTAAACGCCCCTATTCCAGGGCAAATTAATGTTATCAAGAGAACAGGTACTGTTGTCCCTTATACTGATGATAAAATTGCTGTTGCTATTAGTAAGGCTTTTTTAGCAGTTGAAGGCGATAATGCAGCCGCCTCTTCTCGTATCCATGATGCTGTTAAACAGCTAACTGAAATGGTTACAGCTACTTTTAAACGTCGTATGCCTTCTGGTGGTGTTATTCACATCGAAGATATTCAAGACCAAGTTGAATTAGCCTTAATGCGCTCTGGCGAGCATAAAATTGCCCGTGCCTATGTTCTGTATCGTGAAGCCCGTGCTCAAGAGCGTGCTAAAAACACTGTACAACAAGCTCACCCTACTATTCGTGTAACTAATGACAAAGGCGAGTTTGCACCTTTAGATTTAGGTCGTTTAAATACCATTCTAAAAGAAGCTTGTGAAGGTTTAGAAGAAGTAGATCCTAGCATTATTGAAAAAGAAACCTTAAAAAATCTTTACGATGGTGTCGCAGAAAAAGATGTTAATACGGCGTTAGTAATGACAGCCAGAACCATGGTTGAACGTGAGCCTAACTACTCGTTTGTAACCGCTCGTTTACTGTTAGATAAACTACGCGCTGAAGCTTTAGGTTTCTTAGGTATAGCAGATCGTGCTACGCACCATGAAATGGTAAATTTCTATCCTCAAGCATTACAAGTTTACATTGAAAAAGGTATTGAGTTTGAACTGCTTGATAAACGTTTAGCACAATTTGACTTAGCAAAATTAGGTCAAGCATTACAACATGAACGTGATCAACAGTTTACCTATTTAGGTTTACAAACCCTTTATGACCGCTATTTTATCCATAAAGATGGCATTCGTTTTGAATTACCACAAGTATTCTTTATGCGTGTAGCTATGGGCTTAGCTTTAGAAGAAACAGATAAAGAAGCGCGTGCTATTGAGTTTTATAATTTACTGTCTTCATTTGACTATATGTCATCTACCCCTACGCTATTTAATTCAGGTACAGTTCGCCCTCAACTTTCTAGCTGTTATTTAACAACAGTACCTGATGATTTATCAGGTATTTATAAAGCTATTCATGATAACGCGATGTTATCTAAGTTTGCAGGCGGTTTAGGTAATGACTGGACACCTGTACGTGCTTTAGGTGCTTACATTAAAGGTACTAATGGTAAATCACAGGGTGTTGTACCCTTCCTTAAAGTGGTAAATGATACAGCAGTGGCTGTTAACCAAGGCGGTAAACGTAAAGGTGCGGTATGCGCTTACCTTGAATCATGGCATTTAGATATCGAAGAGTTTTTAGAACTTCGTAAAAATACAGGGGATGATCGCCGCCGTACGCATGATATGAATACAGCGAACTGGATTCCAGATTTATTTATGAAGCGTGTTTTTGAAGATGGTGCATGGACACTTTTCAGCCCTTCAGATGTGCCTGATTTACATGATCTTTTTGGTAAAGCATTTGAAGAACGTTATGAGTATTATGAAGAACTCACTACTTACGGCAAAATTAAAACATTTAAAACCATGCCTGCACGCGATTTATGGCGCAAAATGTTATCTATGGTATTTGAAACAGGTCATCCTTGGGTAACCTTCAAAGACCCATGTAATATCCGTAGTCCACAACAACATGTTGGGGTAGTACATAGCTCTAACCTTTGTACTGAAATCACCTTAAATACTAACGAAGATGAAATTGCGGTATGTAACCTTGGTTCAGTTAACCTTGTAAAACATATTGTAGATGGTAAGTTAGATACTGAAAAATTAGCGCGTACAGTAAAAACTGCGGTACGTATGTTAGATAATGTAATCGATATTAACTACTACGCTGTACCACAAGCTAAAAATTCTAATGCTAAACACCGTCCTGTTGGCTTGGGTTTAATGGGCTTCCAAGATGCACTTTATTTACAACATATTGCTTATGGTTCAGATGAAGCCGTTAAATTTGCTGACCAATCGATGGAAGCGATTAGTTACTATGCCATTAAAGCGTCTTGTGAATTAGCACAAGAACGTGGTACCTACTCTACTTTTGAAGGCTCTTTATGGTCAAAAGGTATTCTACCTTTAGATTCTATGGATCTTTTAATTGAACAGCGTGGTAGTAAATATATTGCTGTAGATAAGACCACTACCTTTGATTGGGCACCTATTCGCGAATTAGTGAAAAAAGGTATCCGCAACTCTAATATTATGGCAATTGCACCTACTGCAACGATTGCTAATATTACTGGTGTTTCTCAATCAATCGAGCCTACTTATCAAAACCTATTTGTTAAATCTAACTTATCAGGTGAATTTACTGTTATTAATCCTTATTTAGTACGTGACTTAAAAGCACGTAATTTATGGGATTCGGTTATGGTAAATGATCTTAAATATTATGATGGTAGCGTGCAACAAATTGAACGTATTCCTGAAGATTTAAAGAGACTTTATCAAACTGCTTTTGAAGTTGAACCTAAATGGATTATTGAATCAGCTAGCCGTCGTCAAAAATGGATCGACCAAGCTCAATCATTAAATATCTACGTAGCGGGTGCATCGGGTAAAAAATTAGATGTTACTTACCGTATGGCTTGGTACTTAGGTTTAAAAACAACTTATTATTTACGCGCCTTAGCTGCAACCAGTACTGAGAAATCTACTATTAATACGGGTAAACTCAACGCTGTATCATCTGCTATTGAAGAACCACAAGCGCCTGTTGCACCTGCACCTGTACCAAAAGCTTGTAGTATTGATGATCCAGATTGCGAAGCTTGCCAATAATCGCTGTACAACTATTTTCATATTATGTATAAGCACTATCTAGCTCGATAGTGCTTACCACTCAGGAGATTAACTTATGTTAAGTTGGGATGATTTTGATAGTGAGGAAGCACCTAAAAAATCCACTAAATCGGCAGCAGCAAATACTGCTAACAATACTTCAGAAGAACAACTAAACCATGTGGGTGATGATTTAGCCATGGAAGCCCGTGCTGTTCATGCTGAAGATTCAGAAGATGTTAGAAGAGCTAAAGCGGCTCTTGATGAACTAGATATTCAAGAAGGTCTTGATGATTTAGAAGGTACTTCAGGCCGTGTACAAGTTGATGATAAGCAAATGATCAACTGCCGTGCAGATTTAAATCAATTAGTGCCTTTTAAATATGATTGGGCATGGCAAAAATACCTAGATGGTTGTGCTAACCACTGGATGCCACAAGAAATTAATATGACAGCAGATATTGCACTTTGGAAAAGCCAAGATGGTTTAACTGAAGATGAACGTCGTATAGTAATGCGTAATCTTGGTTTCTTCTCAACTGCTGACTCATTAGTAGCCAACAACTTAGTATTAGCTACTTATCGCTTAATTACTAATCCAGAATGTCGCCAATATATTTTACGCCAAGCCTTTGAAGAAGCTATTCATACTCACGCTTATCAATATTGTATTGAATCGTTAGGCATGGATGAAGGTGAAGTATTTAACATGTACCGCGAAGTGCCTTCAGTGGCTAAAAAAGCGGCATGGGGCTTAAAATATACTCGCTCTATTTCTGATCCTACGTTTAAAACAGGTACTGTAGAAACTGATAAGCAATTTTTGCGTAATCTAATTGCTTACTATTGTGTTTTAGAAGGTATCTTCTTCTACTGCGGTTTTAGCCAAATCCTTTCAATGGGTCGTCGTAATAAGATGACTGGTGTTGCAGAACAATTCCAATATATCTTACGTGATGAATCCATGCATTTGAATTTTGGTATTGATATGATTAATCAAATCAAAATCGAAAATCCGCACTTATGGGATGAGGGTATGAAAGATGATGCCCGTCAGATGCTATTACAAGGTACTCAATTAGAAATTGAATATGCGCGTGATACTATGCCTCGTGGTGTATTAGGCATGAATGCTAGTATGATGGAAGAATACTTAAAATTCATTGCTAACCGTCGCCTTGTACAAATTGGTTTAAAAGAAGAATTCCCCAATGTGACCAATCCGTTCCCTTGGATGAGTGAAATGATGGATCTTAAGAAAGAGAAAAATTTCTTTGAAACCCGTGTTATTGAGTACCAAACAGGTGGTGCCTTAACGTGGGATTAATAATATCCTCTTATCAAAAAAGGTGCTAATTTAGCACCTTTCTTTTATTATACTAATTTACTATATATAATATAAAAAACCCTATACTATTTTTACTGTAAGGGAAGGACTATATGTTAGATATATTAAGTAAATTAAAAAACACATTTAAAAAAAATAACTCTTATCAAACAAATCTTCAAAGAGAGTTACCAAAACAAGAAATGCCTGTTAATGATGAGATGAGGATAAAACAAAAAGTAATCCTTACCATTAAACAAATAAGAGAAGATTACCCTGTCAGTGTTAGGCAACGTAAGAATGTTTATCATTATCTTAATAAAAAGCTTGGCTTAGATATTGCCATGTATGATTATGATGATACAGGAGAAAATACCATATTGTCGTTAGACCCAAGTGGTACACAACAAGGCGAATACAATTATATTGTTGAAAAATATGCTACTGCATTAAAAAATAAAAAAGACTAAATATCTTGCTAAACTAAAGAAATAAAGACATTTGTCTTAATATTATTTTCAATCACTTCAACATTTGAAGCAAATTTTCCATCGGCCTTTGCTACTTCTAGCATGGTATTAATATCAATTCCTCTTTCTTCAAGCTCTTTTAAGGCGGCTTGTGGAAGAAATTTAGCAGATAAATTAAGTAATAATACAGGTATCTCAAATTTTTCTATTAACTCACCTGCTACTGTTTTTTCTATCTTAATCTTTTTCACTGATTGATACTCCTTTGCTTCAAAACTATGAAATATAACTAATAAGTGGCAGCCTTTAATCTCCCACTGATTATAAACTAACGTTTTCTCAATGATTCCAACCGATTACCCCCTGCTTTTAAGCGATGCATATCAGCAATAAATTCTACTAACACACTAGCCGCTTCCATGGGTGGTAAACCTCCTGCATAAATATTAGACACGACTGATACTTCGTATTGAATATCAGCATTACCACTAAATTTAATCGCAGCCTGACGAGTTGCATCATCAGTAATATGATAATTTAAATAAGCTGATAAACTACGAGAAGCTAATGCATCACCACCTGGACGCTCACCTAATAAGTTAACAACAATTTTTGCATTAACAACATTACCAACATCTTCAGCTAGTTTTACGCGGCCATATGGTATTAGCATAGGTTGCCCCATGGTAAAGCCTTTGGCTTTTAAACCATCCATCAATACAGGTAATAACTCAATAATATTATGGTGGGTCGCCTCAGCACTAAGACCATCAGAAACAATAATTTGAATATCATTATTTTCTGAAGTTAGTTTATTACGTGATTCTTGCGATAAATGACTACCTAACTCTGCATTATTTAGATGGCTCTCTTTATCAGCCGCATCTGTGCTTAATACACGGTACTGAATATCACCCAGTTTTTCTTGCTGTAGATCTGCATAGATAGCTTCTCTAGCAATCGCCTGATTAGCTCTTAGTAATCGTGTCACTTTATTAGCAGGACGTGGCCCTGCATTTTCAAAACCGTAAGAAGCAGGTAAATTCTCTTTCAAGCGTTGATACTCACTATCACTGCTACAGAATATTCTGGGATTACCCCAATTAGGGCCACGTTGAATATTGCCGTCTTGATCTTCTATAAAAATACCTTTTTCAACACACCAACGTAAATATTCAGGCGCTGGTTTTAAATTGTAAATTTCACGCATGGTTTGGTCATCATGGCCACTGGTATCAAAATAAGCTAACATTCTGTCTGTGTTTAAATAAACATCCATATAGTAGTTAGCTCCAGCAGCGGTTAATAGCTCAATAGCCATTTGCTGACCTTCTGTAGTTACTTTTGAATGTAACGTAAAGCAAGGCGCCATTCCCATTGGTAAGCCAAGTAATTTACCCATTAAATGATCTTGTAGATTTGAATAGATCATTTCAAAATTATCAAGATGAGTTTCAGGACCAATAAAGCCTGTTACATTATTTACCATAAAAGGTTTATAGCGACGCGCTAGACCATAACAAAGTGCTTCAGTAGTCGTCATATCAATGCCATTATGCTTGTTATAACTAACTTCACTACCTTGCCCTGTTTCAAAATACATCCAATTGTTAGCAATATCTTTTAAAGGGCCTTGTTCTTTCATTATCATGTAGGCTTTATCTAATAAGTCTACTGTCACATCAAATTCTTCTGTTAATACTGCTTCTGTGCCTGCAATACTTTGGAACATGATTTCTACAGGTGCTCCAGAAGCTAAACATTCAAGCTGTGTCTTAATATGAGAAAGCACACAAATTTGGGTAGGCACGCCTAGCTTTTCACGAACCTTATTAAAATGATTTAATATCGCATTAATATTATCAACGGTATCAACAGCAGGGTTTAAACCAAACATGCAATCACCTGTACCCATACTTAACCCTGTATAAAGTAACATGGTGATACTGTCGAGATTATCAGTTGGATGGTTCGGCTGTAGGCGTGTTGAAAGGGTGCCTGGTAATCCTAATAATGTTCTTGCTTTAGCAGTAGCGCCTGTCTTTAGTTTACGCGCTAAAAAAATCATTTCATGCACATCTAATAATTTGGTCAGTGCTGCTGCCATAACACCTGTTAAGGCTGTACCATAACGACGTATTTCATTACCTGTAGAACGCATTAACAGATCTTTAAACTCACCAACAGTAAGCGGTGCTATTTCTTCAAAAACCGTATGATCGATTACGTAGTTTACCCGCATTACTGAATCAATTTTGCCATTATTATCTGTTAAGGGATTATCAAAAATATGTTGTAAGGTTAAATCAGATAATATGGTTCTTGCTGCTTCTCTAGTTGCTTCATCAGTAGCGGTTAAGTTAGCAACACGATCCCCTGCTTTACTAATATCTGCATTTCCTAGTAGTTGTTTTAAATCTTTAAACGAATAATGCAGTCCTAACAATTCGGTTTGATAAGTATGGCTTAGGCTAGGCTTAGGTACATAGATATCAGCTAAGCAAGGTAACTCTGTTGAATAGAGGAAGGTTGCTGAACTATTACTAGCTTGCTCAGCTGAACCTACTCCATTAGCGGCTAAAGCAGCCACTACTTTGTTTACGATTTCATCAAATTGTTGGTTATTCATAATAACTAATCCATCATAAAGGTAGTAATTTATTTAATTCCATAAAAAGAAATAGGTATGACTTGCTGATGTTGCCTTCTTAAATTAACAAAGCTAGCATCTTTTAATAGAACTTCATCAATAACTATTAAATTTAATAGTAATTTTCCCCATTGCGTAGCATAAGCACCTAGACTTTTACCTATATTGCAATCAACTAGCACGACTATAGGTAGATTGTTAGCAGGCTGTAATTCCTCTAATATTTCATAGAACATCTGGCCTAATGTACGAATCATCTTTACTTTGTCAGTACGATAACCTATCGAGTCTGCAATAAAGATTTGTAAGCAACCTCCCATATGGTTTTGGCAAATGAGCTTTAACGCTTCATATAACTCTGGTTTACTGATATCCCCTGAACAACGACTTACAATAGGTAAATGTTTTATGGGTAAAACAGAGGGATCTGGCAAATATAAAGTAGCACCAGAAACCTCAGTGCTGTGCAGAGCTAATCCGTAGACAGTAGCTCTACCTTCATTTTCGGGAATAATTGTAGTTAATGAGCGAGATAATATGGGAGAAGCTATGATCGCTTTAGCAAGATCAATTCCTAAATCACCATAAAATGTAGTGCTAGGTAAACTTTTTCCTGCCATTGCTTGATAAATTAATTCTCCAACACCGCCTGAAAAAGTAATGGCTACTGGGTTAGATGTTAATTCATAGCTAAAAGCAACTTGTTGTAACGGTAATAATTCAGCAGAATTAAAGAATGCAATATTACCTTGTGCAATATTTTCTAAGGCTTGTACATAGAAGGCTAAAAAACTATTAACTTCTTCTAAGGCTAGTACATCATTAACCTGTTTATGGATGTTTAGACGTTTAAATAAAGTAATAGCTTCTGGCGTTAAAGCGCGAATCCGATAACTACCAGCTTCAAACTGTATATGTCTTGCGCCTATAAAGTAACAACCTGTATGGATAACTTTGCCATTAAGACCAATGGCGGGATTAGTAGTGCCACCACCAATATCTAAATTTACAATAGGTGTAGTGCTACGATAACGACTTAAAGCACCACAACCTCCCATAAAGGCTAACCATGATTCAAAATTAGGATCATCTGCTGTAGCAACTAAGATTTCACCCATTCGATCTTCAATTAATTTGGCCAAAAATTCTGCGTTTTTCTGTCTTGCCGCTAACCCTGTGATAATCACACCACCAGCAAAAAAATCTTCAGCTTGATAACCACATTGTTCAAACCATAAGTTTAATAGTTGTGTTATTTTGCTTTCATCAATATGGTCATTAATAAAAGGGGTTAAAACAATATCGGAACGAAAAATTATTTTGATATCGCCTAGCTCCATATTACCCGTAATACTATTGGTAAGAATATGAGAACGAGCAACTAATGCACTGCTTGTGGTTGAACCAAAATCTAAGCCAAGCAGCAGTACAGAGGAGTTTTTAGACACTGCGTGACTATTACTTACTCTGCATGGAGAAGTAGCAAAAGTAGTTTGTGGTATACCTTTTTCCAAGGTCATAAACACTTCCTTTTACTTTGCACTGTCTATTTCAAAATAACAAATTCCATTGTCTTTACAAGAAAATTATTTATAGCAACTAAAATAACTTTAGGCAGACTAATAAACTTTTTTATTTAACAATATCAAATATTGGCAAATAAATTTTTATTAAAAGAATTATTGCGCTAAGTCTAAAATAACAAAAACCAATAGTGACTAATATTCTTTATTATTTTTATTAAATAATTGTTAAGTTTTCGTAAAAAGCCCTAATAATTAGGGCTTTTTATCGTTAGCATATTATTGAAATGCTTTTGCTACTTCTTCCATTTGTAATTTTAAGCTTTCTAAACCACCGCCAGATAAATACCAAAGATCAGGTGTTAAATAGATAATATGTTTATTTTTATAAGCATTGGCTGCTTGCATAGTGCTATCTTCTACAGCATTTTTATCTAACTTACCCTCTCCTATTGCTTCATTACGATCAATAACAAATAAAATATCAGGATTTAAATAAGCAACATCTTTATTAGTTAGCATTAACTTATCTGCACTATTACCCTTTCTAACACTTTCTAAACTTACAGGTTTAATACCCAACCAACCATGAATCAGACCAGCATAATTACTCTGTTCAGAAGCCACTAACTTATCCTTATAATGAACTACAATAAGTGCTTTATTATTAGATTGTTTAGCTTGTTGTTGAATAGTAGCTGCTTGTTTGTCTAATGCTTGCAAAGCTGCATTAACTTGATGCTGTTTATCAAAGGTTTTTGCTAAAAATAACATATTATTTTTAAATGAATTTTCATAATCTTTAGGGTTAATAGTTAGATTAACCGTGGGCGCAATAGCTGCTAGCTCTTTACTCTGAGCTTGTTGTCTGCCTGAAATAATAATTAATTCTGGCTTAACCTCTTTTATTTTTTCAATATTAGGTGTTTTCAAACCACCTACATCTATATATTGATCAGCTTTATAATGATCTAAATAACTAGGTAAACTTTGTTTTGGCAACGCCTTCACCGCTACATCTAGCTTATCTAAACTATCAACAATCCCTAAATCAAAAGATACGACATTTTTAGGATTAATTGGCATTTTTGTTTTATCTATTTCATTTGCTGACGCTAATCCACTCATTAATAATGAAATAATCAATCCTATTTTGATAATCCGACGCATAAAAAACCCCATATAAAAGGGAATGATTATCATTTAAAATCTAAAAAGAAGCAATTTTTATTTTAATAGAACGATTGCAATATTGAAGTTTAAAGGCATAAAAAGACACTCTTAAAAAAAGCCATAAATCAAAAAAAACCTATTAATTTTAGGCGCTTATACTATACCGCAATAAAATATTCTATTAATCCTTTCTCTTTTTGTGATTTTTTTCACAATTTTATCCTATTTGTTAATTGACTTTTTTATTTTGGTTTAGAATGAAAGAGTTATAAGAATATAACGACTTGAATAAAAACTTATTTGGATTGATAAGTTCAGGAATGCTGTAGGACTATCACAAGGATTAAGGAGCAGACGTGCGTATAAGTATTTTTGGCTTAGGGTATGTTGGTGTTGTTTGTGCTGCATGCCTGTCAAAGCGTAATCATGAAATAGTTGGTGTAGATGTACATGCAGCTAAAATTGATTTAATTAATCAAGGTAAATCTCCTATTGTAGAACCTGGATTAGAAGAACTATTAGCTGAAGCAGTTAAACAAAAGCGTTTGACAGGTACCAGGGATGTAGCTAAAGCTATTAATAATTCAGATATCTCTTTGATCTGTGTAGGAACACCTAGCAAACGAAATGGTGATTTAGACCTTTCTCACTTACAGAATGTCTGTGAGCAAATAGGACAAGCGCTTAGAAATAAAGCTAATTACCATAGTGTTGTTGTTCGCAGCACTGTATTACCTGGTACAGTAAAAAACATAGTTATTCCAATCTTAGAAGCCACTTCTGGCAAAAGAGCAGGTATTGACTTTGGTATTGCCACAAACCCAGAGTTTTTAAGAGAAAGTACTGCTATTGCTGATTATGATTATCCCCCTATCACTGTCATTGGTGAACTAGATAGTAAATCTGGTGATTTACTTGAAGCCTTATACTCTGATCTTGATGCACCTATTTTACGCAGACCTATTGAAGTGGCAGAAATGATCAAATATACCTGCAATGTTTGGCATGCTGTAAAAGTTACTTTTGCTAATGAGATTGGTAATATCGCAAAAGCTTGTGGTGTAGATGGTCGAGAAGTGATGAACATCGTATGCCAAGATAATAAACTCAATATCTCTAGCTATTATATGAAGCCTGGCTTTGCATTTGGTGGTTCTTGTCTACCAAAAGATATGCGTGCTTTGAACTATAGAGCTTCACAACTCGATGTAATCACTCCTATGTTGTCATCAGTGATGAATAGCAATACACAACAAGTTCGTAATGCTTTTGACATTATTGATAGCTATGGCAAACGTAAAGTAGCTATGCTTGGCCTAAGCTTTAAAGCGGGTACAGATGACTTACGGGAAAGTCCATTGGTTGAACTTGCTGAAATACTAATTGGCAAAGGATATGAACTAAAAATTTACGATCATAATGTTGAATTTGCCAGAGTTTTTGGAGCTAACAAGGAATATATAGAATCTAAGATTCCACATATATCGTGTCTACTTACCAAAAATTTAGAAGAGGCTGTTAGCTCTTCAGATATTATTATTCTAGGCAATAATAATAAGGATTTTGGAGAAATTCTTCAAAATATAGATGAAGATAAACAAGTACTTGATCTTGTAGGTTTCCTTCCTCAATTAGATAAAACTCACTCTACGAAACAAGAGGGTATTTGTTGGTAGTTTAAACGCAGTTATTAGCTATTGATTGCTTACTTTTAGTAGGAGACTAACGTTGATTACAGTAATTTTGTCTGGTGGAAATGGCTCACGCCTTTGGCCGCTATCACGGGGACAGTATCCAAAACAGTTTTTATCATTATTAACTGACAAAACCTTATTGCAAGACACACTATTAAGGCTGGATACTAAAACGACAAGTTCTATTATTGTATGCAATGAAGCACATCGCTTTATTGTCACTGAACAATTAGCTCAGATTGATGCTCAAGCTGAAAGTATATTATTAGAACCTTTTGGTCGAAATACTTCGCCTGCGGTAGCTTTAACAGCCATGATGCTACTGGAGCAAGGTAGAGATGAAACCTTGGTGGTATTACCTGCGGATCATTTTATTCAAGACAAAACTCGTTTTCATCAAGCATTAGCTATTGCAGAACAAGTGGCAGAACAGGGTCAACTGGTATTATTTGGCATTAAAGCGGACAAGCCTGAAACAGGTTTTGGCTATATAAAATGCCATCCATCAACAGCAAATAACTCCCCTGCTCTTAAGGTTGAACAATTTATAGAAAAACCTGATGCTAAAACAGCGCTATCTTTTATCGAGCAAGGCAACTACTACTGGAATAGTGGTATGTTTGTTTTTAAATGCAGTACTTATTTGCAAGAACTTCAACAATATTCACCTGCTATTTATGAAGCATGCCAACAAACCTTGCAAGCTAGCCAATTCAAAGACCAATTCCTCTATATTGATGCTAAAACCTTTGCGCAATGTCCCGATGATTCCATTGATTATAGCGTTATGGAAAAAACACAGAAAGCAACCCTGATTCCGCTCGACTCAGGATGGAATGATATTGGTGCATGGAGTTCTTTATGGGAAATTAGTGATAAAGATAAGCAAGGAAATGTAACGCACGGCGATGTTATTGTAAAAGATAGCAAAAATAACTTAGCGTTTTCATCTAAACGATTAGTTACCCTATTGGGAGTAGAAAATCTACTTGTGGTAGAAACACCTGATGCGGTACTGGTTGCCCATCGTGATAATGCACAGAGTATTAAAGAGTTAGTTAACCAATTAAAGCAAGCTAAACGGCCAGAATCAGAAACTAATAACTTAGTTTATAGACCTTGGGGCTGTTATGAAACCATTGACTACGGCAATAGATTTCAAGTTAAACGCATTACAGTAAACCCAGGTGCTACCTTATCTTTGCAAATGCATCATCATAGAGCTGAACACTGGGTTATCGTAACAGGTACTGCGTTAATTACTCGTGATGATAAAGAGTTTATTCTTTCTGAAAATCAGTCGACTTATATCCCCATTACATCCGTCCATCGTTTATCTAACCCTGGCCATATACCATTAGAAGTTATTGAGATTCAATCGGGTAGTTATCTTGGTGAAGATGATATTCAAAGATTTGAAGATCGTTATGGACGTTTAAATGTAGTCTCAGCAACCAAGGAGAAATTGGTTAATGAGCGCTAACTTTGTAGCTAAGTCAAAAAACCAATTTTGGTCAAAAACATTTGGCTGGCTGATGTTATTAACCCTTATTATTTTTCTTGCCTCGCTTGTGGACAAGGAATATTTAGACGCCAATAGCCATCAATTTATTTTTTTAATTGGTGTTGTAGGTACATGGCGCTATAGCAATAACATCCTACACTATATGCGTGGTATGTACTTCCTATACTGGTCATTTCCAAGACTTCGCAAACTGGCCAATAAAATGGGGGATAAAGCATTACCCTCTCATATTTTTATGGTAGTAACGAGCTTTCGTATTCCACCTGAAACAACCTATAAAGTTTACCAATCTATCTTTCAAGAATTAAAAAGCATACCTGTTGCTAGTACCATCATTGCCTCTATTGTTGAGGCAGGTGATGAGTATTTTATTAAACAGATTATGCGTGAAGAAATTAAAGACCGATCTGATATTACCTTAGTCATTGTAAGAGCTAGAGGTACGGGTAAAAGAGATGGTCTTGCGCACGCTTTTAGAGCCTTATCAAGACGTGCCCCCACCCAACATGACGTTGCTTGTGTAGTGGATGGCGATACCATGATGCTGCCTGGCTGTGTAGATAGAGCCTGCCGATTATTCGCACTATTACCAAATGTAGGCGGTATGACCACTAATGAATACTGTATTGTTAAAGGTGGTAGATTATTAACCAGTTGGCATAACATGCGCTTTGTACAGCGTCATATCAGTATGTGTTCTATGTCATTAAGCCATCAGGTTTTAACACTAACTGGTCGGCTCTCCTTTTTCCGTGCTAATTTAATGATGGATCTTGATTTTATTAAAGATGTGGAAGCCGATTATTTACAGCATTGGCGATTAGGTAAATTTCAATTTCTAACAGGTGACGATAAGTCCTCTTGGTTTAGCTTAAAACGTGCAGGCTGGGATACATTCTATGTGCCTGATAGCTATACCCTAACAGTTGAACATCCCCCTAGTAAATATTTTCTAAAAGCAACCCGTCAACTTATGTTTCGTTGGTATGGAAACTCATTAAGACAAAATTTTAGAGCGGTCAAATTACTACGACAACAATTAGGTCTATTTACTTTATACGTCCTCTACGATCAACGTGTTTCCATGTGGACTAGTTTATTTGGGCTAGCTGTAGCGCTGATTGCTTCGCTAATGATTAGTATCCAATTTCTCTATATTTATTTTTTATGGATACTTATCACTCGAAGCATTGTATGTATGTTATTTGTATTTTCTAAGCACCCTGTCGATCCGTTATACCCTTTTGCACTTTATTACAACCAAATCATTGGCTCAATGATGAAGATTAACGCCGTATTTCACTTAGATAGACAACAATGGACACGACAAAAAACCACTTTAAATCAAAATATTAGCTTTGATACAAAACTAAATCGCTGGACATCAAAGATAGCTATGCTATCGGCTATTGTCATTTTTCTTGGCATTGTCTATTTAGCTATAGATATCAATAAATAATTTAAACCGTGAGTTAATTGAAGAATATTATGGACAACAAAACTACACCAACAGGCAGTCAAGGAGGACCTAAAATAGTGCATGAGGCACTAGATGAACGTCAACATATTCGTACAAAAATCCCTGCCAAAGTAACTATTACACGGGAAGATAATCAAGAGTTTATTACAGAAACAGATATAGAAGATGTTTCTCTAGGCGGCATCTCTTTTAAACATTATGGAGAAATACCAAAAGGCACTTTACTACGCTCACTTATCTCTCTGCCAATGAATTCCCTTGAAATACGGATTGAAGTAACATTAAAAGTAATATCACGCACTAATCATAAATATGGTTGCCAGTTTATAGATTTAGATGCAGGTAAATGTGATATTTTGCGTTATCTGATTGTTGCTTATACCTCTGGTGAGGTTGTTGATATTAGCGGCCTGTTTAATATCATGCAACGTGAGAATTATATTAAAAGCCGTAAAATCAAAGATGCCACTCAAAGAACCATAGCAGAAAGGCTGAAAGCCATTCTAGGCACCATGTTATTTGCTATGGTAGGGTTATTAGCATTAAGTTTTGTACTTTATAAAAGCTATCTATTATTTTTTACCTTAACACCTACTGAAGCAGTTGTCAGTGCAGATACTTACACCATTAGTATGCCAGATAATGGCTACCTTAAGCTGCTCATTAAAGCCAATCAAACTTCAGTCATTGATGGTGAACCACTGGTTAATATTTCTACACAGCTTGCCACTCATTTTACAAAATCATCTGATTTGCAACTATTAGATAAATTAACCCTTGAAGAAACCAATCAGTTACTTGCTAAAACCACGGTAGAAACAGTTATCAATAGTCCTTGTGACTGTGATGTTTTCTACCCATACCCTATTCCAAAAGGCTTTTCCTATAAAGAATCTCCTTTATTATACTTAGTACCCAAAAACGAAAAGCTTTATGTAAAAGCAACGATACCTTACGGCAAATTAAATAATCTAAACAAAATAAGCCGTATCAGCATCAATGTCTATAACAGTACTGAAACCATTGAAGGAAAAGTTTTTAGATCACAAATTGATAATCGTACCCAAAGTACTGTTTTATTTATTGAACCTAATAAGCCATTGCCTAAAGAAAGTTATCAGCAACCAGTATCTGTGAGCTTATTCTTAGGATTACCTTTTACTTTTTAGGAAAAAGTTATGAAAAAAGGGATTATTTACTTTTGTATCTTGTTTGCAACAACTGCTTCAACCATCAATGTTGCATTCGCTAACCGTGGTTTAAATGAAATACGTTATGCCTTATTTAAAGATCCGAATGCTGACGTAATGGAAGATCTAACAAAACTAGCAAAGTTTGGCGATAGGCAGTCAATGCTATTACTGGGTAATCTACTTGTTCAAAAAAATAGCATGGCTAATAGCACAGATGCTTTAGAGCTATTTAAAAAAGCATTTGCTGAAGGGCATGGTGAAATACCTGCTCTTACTGCAATGGCTAGAGTATTAGATAACAATACCCGTTTACGTAAAAAACAAGCAAGCTACATAAAAAAATCTATACAACAATATCCATTAACAAGGGATCCACAAACCGTTACTGCAACGTTAGAAGTTTTTGTCACTTATCCAAACTTTATTAATAACAAACAAGCGGAAAAACTAATCGCTCTTTATCAATCCTCTTGTTTAGCTTTTTGTCGTCCAGAACTTTATAAAGCTGTATTAGCAGAACAACAAGGTAATAAAGTATTAGCATTACAACTTTATGAAAAAGCTTTTTTTAGTGATAGTCGTGCTGTTTTCCGTTATTACAAACTGTTAGGTGATAAGCAAGATACCTTATTTCCTCAGTATACAAGGAGTTTACAAGATCAAGTAAATAGTTTACCAGTAACTACTGTCCACAGCATTGCCTCTGTATTAGATACTATTTTCTTAACTCAACGTAGCTTAGCTATTTTAAAGGCTAGGCAAACTTATGAGAAAAATAAGCATTTAACAGGATTAGCGTGGGAACAAGCCAAAGCACAAACCGAAATCTCACGTAAACAGATAACAGAGCAGGCTACTAAAGATGAAAATGAGATTAACTTTTGGCTAGATAACGCTATCGAACGTAACTGGGTTCCTGCCATGGTATCAAAGGTTAATAAAATGACCTCATTACCTACCAATTATACCCCTGAAGAAGCACTGGGTTTGATTGAAAGAATAGCTGCAACTCAACCACAAAATGCGAAAGCATTAACAGTATCAGTTTCTATGGTAAGTAGTTGGAATACCCTTAATCCACCTAAAAGTTATGAACTGATTCAACAATTGCAGCAAGAACAATACCCTTCTGCCAATATGTTGTTATCTACTCTCTATAGTCGAGGTGTCTTGGATGAACCCGATCAGCATCGAGCACTAGCCATATTAGAAAATGAAGCTAAAAAAGGATACCCATCCGCCTTCTATGTTATCGCAGGTATTTACTATCAAGGGCGAGCTATTTGCCGAGATAAAGCCAAAGCCTATGCTTACGTATTATTAGCTTATGAGTTAGGAGAGTTCAGAGCTTCTGGACTAAAAAAACAATTAATGAACGACATGACAAAACAAGAAGAACAACAAGGACTTTCTTTATATAAACAACTAGCCAAGGAGTATCAACTATGAAATGGCTAATTAAAATACCCTGTTCATGGATAATAATTTTTTCCCCTATTTTCAATACATGGGCAGAAGAAGAAAACGCCTTTGCTGATATTGGTGAAGTGCCAGCGCAATTAGTTGATGGACAATTACCTCCTGTCACCTCATTGTTTTATAACAAAGTAACCACACAGTTAGGTAGAGGCCCTGAAAACTCAGCATTAGGCAGTGACCGTAAAAACTTCTATAGCTTTAGATATGAACCTTCTTTTTATTGGTTTTCCCCTGAGCAAAAATGGCCAAAATGGACTTTCTATACTCGCGCATGGATAAACTATGATTCCAAGTATTACTCGCCATCCCTACAAGAAGATGGTGGAAACTATGAAAATACCCAAAGCAGTAAACGACCTCGTTATGGCTATGCTGAATTAAGAGAGTTTTATATTCGTCGTGGCCTATTATGGGATGATCCTAGATTTTCTGTTACTGCAGGTAGACAACGTTTCTATGATAAATATGGTATTTGGTGGGATGACAGTTTAGAGTCAATCAGATTTGACTATAACAATACCCTTAGCTCTGGTTTTTTAGCAGTTAGTCAGAAATTCTGGAACTATAATACTGACGTTAACAAATTAGACGAACAAGATAAAAAGATTGTTTATGTCATGGGACAATATGAGTGGCAATGGAGTGCGCGTAACTGGCTTGGTACACGTTTCCTCTATGAAAACGATTATTCAGGTAAACATATTAATGACACCAATGACTTTAAAGGAAGTCGTATAGGGGTTTTCATGAAGGGTGACGATCAACGGGTCTCTCCCCTGTTTAATGACTACCACGTTGAATTTGTTCGAATGCAAGGAAAAAGACGAACAATTGATGACAATTATAATACTGAAAAAAACTCTATAAATGGATGGTTGTTATTAGGTGAAGTGGGTAAACGCTTTGATAATGCTCCTTGGACACCTAGAGTATTTGTTTATGGCGGCCTTACGGATAATCCAAAAGATCAATACCATGGCTATCAACTTAATAGAATCCAAACAGACCGTTTAACAACGCCTGGTAGCTATAGTACCCGTTTAGTCAGCTCATTTGTTAGGTTAGATATGAGCAACTTAATGTTCTATGGCATAGGTATTCAGACCAACCCTGCTGATCGTAGCCGAATAGATTTTCGTATTAGCGATATTAAGCTGCGTAATAGCTCAGCTGGCTTACCTATTCGCGTAAACCAAGAAATAAGCCGTGATCGCAATGAGCGAATAGCTAATAACAATTACTCCAGCAGTAAATCCGTGGGACAAGTATTTGATGTCAATTATTACTGGCAAATGTTCCCTTATAACTATCAAGGAAAACATTTCAGTATGAGTACATTGCTCAACCTAAGTTACTTTAGAAGTGGCAGTGCTGCTAGAAAGGTAGGTGACGATTATCAAATTACACTAGGTTTGGTTTTTAGGTACTAACAATGATATTTGCTTCGAACGTTTTTCTATTTTTATATTTGCCAACTTTTTTTATTGTTTACTATTCAGTAAAAGCCAGTTGGCGCTCTACTGTTATTGTTATTGCTAGCTATCTTTTCTATGCATGGTGGCGTCCAGATTTTCTGCTACTTTTTGTGGGTATTACCGCATGGAACTTTTGGCTTGGGTTACTTATTAAAAAGCAACTGGATAAAAATAATAAAAAAGCTGCATTAAGATTATTATGGATAGGTGTAATAGGTGATCTAGCTACACTAGGCTATTTTAAATACGTTAATTTTGGTGTTGAAATTATTAACACTGTATTAGAACCTTTAGGTTTTAATACCTTTACCCTCGCCAATATACTATTACCTTTAGGCATTTCCTTCTATGTATTCCATGCCTTAAGCTATATTGTAGATATATATCGCAAAAATGCTGTTCCCACTAAAAGTTTTATTGATTTTGCCGCTTTCGTTTCCCTATTCCCTCACTTAGTGGCTGGTCCCATTTTAAGATACAGTGAATTAGCGCCTCAATTTAAACACCGTGAACACTCATTGGATATATTCTCTTTAGGGGTTTGCCGATTCTTTCAAGGGTTTATTATGAAAGTATTAATTGCCGATAATTTAGCTGGCATTAATGCACTGTTTCTTGGCCAAAATACCTTACATTTCTTTGAAGCATGGTTTGGCTTAATTGCCTCATGTTTACAGCTATATTTTGACTTTGCTGGCTATAGTTGTATGGCTATTGGATTGGCATTAATGATGGGCTTTAAGTTTCCTGAAAACTTTAACCAACCCTATGCTTCACAAAGTATTACAGAGTTCTGGCAACGTTGGCATATAACACTAGCACATTATTTGCGGGACTATTTATTTATGCCGCTAGTGCGTAACAAAATAATGAATCCACTATTGGCTATTATTTTTACGCTTACTATTTCTGGCCTCTGGCATGGCGCAAGTGCAGCAATGGTTCTATGGGGATTCTACTTAGGTACGTGCATGGCATTAGAACGTGTGTTTGGTGTGGCAACTAAACTGAATACACCATGGAAATTCTTCCGCTACATTCGCGCTGTATTTTTAGTTTTATTAGCAATGCCACTCTTCTTCACCAGTAATTTAAACCATAGTATTGATATTTATGGTTCATTATTTGGTTTAAATGGCTTTGGTGATTTAGATATTTATATTTATGGCAGTTCCAGAATGACGGTTGCCTTTCTTGGTATTACTGTGCTGTGGACATTAATTGCAGGCATTATTAATAAACGCTATTACCTAGGCAATAAAGATAATTATTTTATGCAACGGGTTACAGGCTATAACTCCTTACTCTTATGGGCTGGCTTTTTATTGGCGCTTAGTAGCCTTGCTGCTAATTCCTTTTCACCTTTTCTTTATTTCCAATTTTAGGAGGATTGTTTATGTTCCCTACAACACAATCATCCAGCAAATTAAACGGTATATTATTTATCATATTAATAGTGGGTATGTTTATTTATTCCATCCCTTCTATTTTTAAATTTTCTGAAACTGAAACAGACAATTGGTCATTATTTATGGATGGCAAATTGTTACGTAAATATGAAACATTTTACGACAAGCAATTTTTTGCCAGAGAACCCTCTGTAAAACTATGGGCAGACATACGCTATCTTGTATTTAATGAAGGTACCAGTGGTGTGATTTTAGGCAAAGATGCTTGGTTATTCACCAATCAAGAATATCTAGTTGTTAATGATTTATCAGCACAACTTGATAAACAATATCAACAAATAAAAGAAATTGATGAGCAATTAAAACAGCGTGGCCAAAAGCTAATCATCTTACCTATTCCCATGAAAGTAGATATTGAGCATAACCATACAAGCAGAGAACCTAAGGCCGTTGTCCTCAATCTCTATGATGCGTTTATTGAACAACTGAATGAAGCAGGTATAGCATCAGTAGATATTAGACCTAGCTTTCAGCAACAGCAAAATGATGCTGTGTTTATTCGTAATGATACCCACTGGACTCCAGAAGGTGCATCTTTGGCAGCTAAACAGATAGCACAGCAATATCCTAAATTAAAACACGATACTTTATTTAACACCAATAAAGTCAGTGAAAAAGAACACAAGGGTGACTTAATGAACTATATGCAATTTCATTTAAGTATTGCTCGACAAAACTATCAACCTGTAAATTTACCCATCTTTGAAACAACACAGACCAATCAAGAAATCTCTGATAATGCATTATTTGGGGATGAAAAATACCCTATTGCACTTGTCGGCACGAGTTATAGCAAAATGGACGATTGGAATTTTGTTGGCTTTGTTAAACAAGAATTACAAACAGATATTCTTAGCCATGCTTTAGAAGCCAATGGCCCGTTTGAAGCAATGGCTGAGTTTCTTAAGCAACCAGATTTTAATGATCCCACTATCCATACTGTAATTTGGGAGTTCCCTGTCCGTACCTTATTAGTGCAGAGCTTTAGAAACAATAAGAAAGGTACGGAAAATCAAGTCAAACACTTTTAAAATGGAGTTATTTTTATGAAACTACTAAAAACGTTCTTTGTGTTAGCTAGCTTTTTAGCTTTTGCTACTCATATTCAAGCACAAGAGGGTAACGCTGATTTATACGATGCAGTAGCACCTGCCGATTCATCTTTTGTGAGAATAATAAACCTCAGCAGCAGTACTATCTCTGCTACCCTAACCAGCAAAGTAAACCCACAACGTGTGGCAGTAAATCAATTAAGTAACTATCGCTTTGTAGCACCAGGCAAACATAAAGTAACTGCTGGCAGCGCTAGTATAGATTTAGATTTAAAAGCCAATACAGCGGTTACCTTAGTGTATGAAAATGGCAAATTCTCGTTAATTAACGATCAATTTTCTAATGAACCAAGAAAAGCACAGGTTGCTTTCTATAATTTAACCAACGAACCTATGGAATTAAAAACAGCTGATGGTAAACATGAGGTTATCCCTGCAGTTAATAAAAACCAAACAGGAAGTAGAAAAGTTAACGAAATTAAAATTGCTTTTGCCGCTTACTCAGGTAGCAAGAAAATAGCTAGCTATCCAAATAACTTCTTAAAAAAAGGTGGTTCTTATAGCTATCTTGTAATCCCAGAAGGAAGTGGTTACAAAGCTATTGCTCAACAAAGCGGTATTGATCCAACTGAATAATGATAATACAGGGTAGTAACTATGAATTTCTCATCCATCAACAAGTCAATTTCCATTATCATTTTTGGACTACTGTGTTTGGTCTCAACACAAGCATTAGCAGAAAAGAACTGTAAAGATGATTTGAGTTGTTTAATCTGCCCTGCTCTTCATGACCCTGTGCAATACCAGACAGGGGCCATGAAGTTAATGAAAGAACTTATACCAGGCAAAGATCGTTGGTTATTTCGTACCATGGTTGATTTAAGCACCGATTTTGGTATTCCTACGGAAAGACACGCAGACTTTGCACGATTAATGCAAACGTTCAAAAGCAAAGGAATACATGTAGCAATGGCTATTCAACCAACCAGAGGTTTAATGCATCGTGATAAGCTGTATGACAATGACAAAAATAAATTTAATTACAAATTAGCCACTGCTAAATTAAAATTGCTCGCTAACCAAATGCGTAGAGCAGGTGCTGTAGTTCCTGATGTATTACCTTTAATTGAATCTCCACCTAAAGAAGATTATTTTTTCCGTCGCGATCACCATTGGACACCGCAAGGAGCACAAATTACAGCTAAATTAGTGGCAGATGAAATTAAAAAGCAACCTTTCTATAAAGATTTACATAAAACTAATTATAAAACTTCTCCAGGTGTATTTATTCCTAAAATGGGTACACTAAACGAAGGGCTACAAAGAGTTTGTGGTAATAACTTTGGTATGCAATATGTGCAAGGCTACCAAACAATACCTGAAAATAATGATGCTGATGCTTTATTTGGTGATATGCCAGAACCTGAGATAGTGTTAGTAGGTACCAGTAATTCAGCAGCACGGGAAAATGAAAGTAAACAATTTAATTTTGATGGTTTTTTAAAACAATATCTTTCTGCAGATATTTTAAACTATGCACTACCAGGTGCTGGCGCAGAAGGTTCTCTCTTAGAGTATTTACTCTCTGAAAACTATGACGCAAAAAATCCACCCAAATTAATTATCTGGGAACTTGTGGCAAACTATCGACTAGGAGATGAATTAACTTATCGACAACTTATTCCTGCTGTTAAAGGAGGCTGTAAAAAACCTCTGCTAAGTAAAACCACTAAGATGAGTAAGTTAATTGAAGGACAACGCATAGAGTTATTAAGTAATACCGCAGATAACATACAACAGCTTAATACAGCTGGTAATTTTCTTGATATAAAATTTACTGACAAAAACTTAAAATCATTTTATATATTTACCTACTATGATAATGGAGCACGTGATAAGGTATGGTTCCGCAGACCCCTCATTGTTACTGGTGGTCAATTTCATCTAGAACTGAGTCGTTCAGATGAATTTAAAGACGCCAATTTACTATCTGTATTTATTCAACCTACACAAGCGGTTAATGCCCCTATTTCCATGGAGGTAAGTGTATGTCATTAAAACTTAAGCTAGTTTTAATAACTTTTCTAATTAATACTTTCAACTTATCTTATGCACAAGATACTGTTAGTATTTGGGCTAATTTAGACACACCGCAAGCACAAATAACTAGCAATGACTATAAAACAACCCAATGTACAATAGCTCCCCCAAAACCTTATACTGGTGCGCTATTAATAGAAAGTAAATACAATCAAGCTGACCCTAACAAAACTACTTTAGTTACTGCCTCTAAATCATCTAAAGAAATTGAAAACTATATTAAAAACTACATAAAAGGATTATTAACAGCTTCTAAAAAATACAGAAAAGCAAACAAAGCAAAACAAGCCAATGAAGCATTAGCCTGCTTAAGTTATTGGCTAGATGGTTGGGCAAAAGCGAATGCGTTACTTAACCCAGAAGCTACTAAAACAGGTATTGCAGGCAGAAAATGGGCTTTAGCTGCCATCTCCGCCATTATCCTTAATACACAAGGATACAGTAATGGCAAATTTGAATTAACCACCGATCAAAAACGTTGGTTAAAGAAACTGGCGGAACAAGTCATTCAAGAATATGAACCAAGACGCGCTAATAATTTCACTGGTTATTTCAATAATCATGATTACTGGGCTGGCTGGGCAGTGTCTGCCACAGGCATGGTACTACAAAATAAAGAGATGATTATTTGGGGGCATACAAGCCTACAAAGAGCTTTGCAACAAGTTATAGTTTCTAATAACGGACAATATGCTTGGCTACCCTATGAAGTGGCGCGTGGTAAATTGGCCGCTGATTATAGTAACTATGCCATGATCCCTTTAATGCTATTAGCTGATACTGCTAAAGCTAACCAACTTAATCTCACTGCTGATGAGTTAAAGAAGCTGCAATTACTAGGTAATTTTACAGCACTTACTGTGCTTAACCCTAAATCACTCCCTGAATTGCCAGGGAAACAAAGCACTGTGAAACCTTATAAAATGATTTGGGTAATACCTTTTATCAACAGCTACCCAACTAATAACTTAGCAAAACAACTCTATTCAAAAAATCCAACAGCTATTGATAATTACAGTCAAATTAGTGGCTCAATTAAATATTTTTACCCTAATGTAAACTAATATAGATAATGATATGCCAAGGTTAATATTACTATTGAAATCGCTGAAAAATAATTTACTTAGTTTCTGGGTAGCTTGCTTAGTGATATCTACAACCTTTGCATCCCCTTCTATACAACAAATAGATGAGAAAGTATTTACTGAAAATTTAGTAACCATTCAAAAAACCATTGAACCCACTATAACAATTGCAGATATGCGTTTGCCACCCCAAACAGGAAAAATAGCAATTAGTGCTATGTTTTCAGCCCAACATGGTAGTTGGCCTTTTGAATCGTTTGCTATTAATAATCTCTTTCGTGTTATAGCTACTTATCAAGCTAATCACCCCCGAATGATTACTATTAAAGGCGGTACAATTACCTTAGAACAACTAAACAAACATATTAATAACCAACAAGTTATTCGTCCGTTTCAAGATGGATATTTATTAAGTTATCCTTTAATGATTGAAGAGGATGCCGCTTTATTATTAGAAAATACCTCCCTTTATCTCTATGGTCACTCAGGTACTGCCATTATCAATAGAGGTATACTGAGCATCCAAAAAGCAAAAGTTGAAAGTTGGTTTGATAACAGGCCTGCTTATGTTATTAATAATACTGTTTTTCGGCCTTTTATTATGAACTGGGGTGGTAGCCGTTTACAAATCATTGATTCTAAATTTGCCAAGCTAGGATATAATGCGTATCTGGTACAGGGGATCACTACAGCTATTAATAATAATCAACCTACAAAGCTACCAATCCAAGTAGAAATTAAAAACAGTGACTTTTCTGCCCTATCCGCCCTTAATTTAAAAAATGCACTGGTTTCAATTGATAATTCAACTATTCATACCTTTCAGCAATATGGTGTTGATTTAATAGATAGTCAATTTACTATTGCTAATAATAAAATTCAGGGTATTAAAAATAATAGCGGTATCCGTATTCAGGGTAATACGCAAGGCATTATCGACGGCAATGTTATTTTTACTGCTAATAAATCTGCTATCGAAACACAGCACGTATCAGGAAAGTTGGTTATTCGTAATAATATTTTAGCGAAAGATAGCCGCCATGGTGTGCTATTAACGCAAAGTGATGCTAAGGTGTTAATAAAAAATAATCTATTTACCAAACTCACTGGTACGGCTATTGAATCCAATGAATTTTCTGGTGCTGCTTATATTGTGGATAACACTATTCAAGATATTCCTGAATATGCGGTGAGTTTTAGAAACGTAACAAAACAACAGAATGCTAACTTACTATTTTATAACAATAAAATAGCAAAAATAAGAAAAGCAATATTACGCACAATAGGTATTGGTAATATTTCATTGGGACATAACAAGTTGCTAGGCTCTCAACTCTACCAAAACTTACTGATTGGTGATTTACTCCCCATTCAAGGAGCCATCTTAGAGGCAACAGAAAAATATGAGTGTATTGTAGAAGTTAATACTTTTTTATCTACTAAAAGCAATTTGAATTTTCAAACCTGTAAATAACGTTCATTTAACTTAACATCAAATATTTAGCTATACACTATTAATATTCTGATAAACCTGCGCGAAAGCGAACAACTAAATCGGATAATTGCTTTAAACAATTTTCAGCATCTTGTAGCGTATCTAAGCTATTTCCTAGTTGCGTTATAGCAATAATATCAATAGAGGATTTTTGTGGTATGGCAGAATTGAAAAGTGCCTGCCACGCTTGATCTATTACACTTAAAAAGCTATTGGCATCTTCTAATAAAGTAACTAATTCATTGAGTTCTGGGCTAGGGTTTTGTTCTACAAAGCTTGCCGTTAAAAACTCTTTGAAAGCCACAGGCTGATTAAGCAATGGAAAGCGATAATAACTGGCTATTTCATTATACAACGCCCAAACAGCACTATATAAATGAAAAGCAGCGCGTTCTTGAAAAGCTTTAATAGCTGCTATAGTTTTTGAGGGAGAGTCTATAGCTGCCTGCCAATCGGTCAAAGTTAATTTTACAAAATAGATTTTTTGATTAGTTATTGTATAAGGTTCATTTGCCATAATTACGTTTAATCAGCTAAATAAAAAAGTAGGTTAATTAGTATAACCTACTTGTTAGTTATTGATTAAATCTTAAATAATCTATTTAATCCATCAAATGCAGCTACCCGATAGGCTTCAGCCATCGTTGGATAGTTAAAGGTATTATTGATAAAATAACGCAGATTATTTTGCTCGCCTGGTTGATTCATAATAGCTTGACCAATATGAACAATTTCTGAGGCTTGATAACCAAAACAATGCACACCTAAAATTTCTAAGGTATCGCGGTGGAATAATACCTTTAAAACACCTGCTCTTTGATTAGCAATTTGAGCGCGTGCCATACTCTTGAAAAAAGCTTTTCCCACTTCATAAGGCACTTTATCTTTAGTTAATTCTTGCTCTGTTTTACCCACACAACTAATTTCTGGAATGGTATAAATTCCTGTAGGCACATCATCCACATAACGGCCACTTCCTTCTTCAGCTATATTGGAAGCAGCAGAACGTCCTTGATCATATGCCGCACTGGCTAAACTAGGCCAACCAATTACATCGCCCGCGCCATAAATATGAGGAATCTCGGTACGATAATTTTCATCCACATGAATTTGACCACGACTATTGGCTTTTAAACCGATATTTTCTAGGCCTAACCCATCTGTATTACCCGTTCTACCATTACTCCATAATAAAGCATCTGCTTTAATTTTCTTGCCTGATTTCAAATGTAAGATTACACCGTGTTCAATCCCTTCAATTTTTTCATATTCTTCATTATGTCGAATCATTACATTAGAGTTACTAAAGTGATAACTTAAAGAATCTGATATTTCTTCATCTAAATAGCTTAATAAGCGATCTCGATTGTCAATCAAGTCAACAAGCACCCCTAAACCACTAAAGATAGAGGCATATTCACAGCCAATCACCCCTGCTCCATAAATAATTAAACGACGGGGTGTATGATTTAATTTTAAAATGGTATCGCTGTCATAAATGCGTGGGTGATTAAAATCCACATCCACAGGGCGATATGGGCGAGAACCTGTTGCTATAATAATTTCTTTAGCAATTAAACGCTCTACAGTACCTGAGTTACACGAAACTTCTACAGTATGATCGTCAACAAAACGGCCTTGACCAAAAAAAACAGCGATACGATTACGGGCATAATAACCTGTACGCGAATTTACCTGACGATCGATGATTTTTTGTGCATTTTTCAGCACATCAGGAAAAGAAAACCAACGTGGTTCACCAATCGCACGGAACATAGGATTAGTATTAAAATCCATAATTTGCATAACTGAGTGACGTAGTGCTTTTGAAGGTATTGTGCCCAAATGAGTACAACCACCACCAACCACACCTCTGTTTTCAACGACAGCTACTTTTTTGCCTGCCTTACATGCGTTAATAGCAGCCCCTTCACCTGCTGGACCACTGCCTAGCACTACAACATCAAAGTTATAAATCATGTCTTTTCCTTTATTACCGCAATTTCTTTAAATAGCTATTTATTGTTAATTACAGACCAACAATTATTTTAATTGTTCAGTAAAGAACTTTTGAAATCTCACTATTATAAGCTATTGTTCATATTTTAGTTGGAAAAAATAGTATTCAATGTATGTCTATTTAGCCACTTGCATACCAGCTAGACAAATTGCTTCACCTTCTAAATGGATAAGCTCTGCTGTACTCAATGATAAGGGAAACTGTGGGCTACCCTCTGTCAATAGCGCAGCTAAAATACCTAATAGAGGTTGATGGCTAACGATCAGAATGTTTTTACCTTGATAATTATCTAGTTTTTTTATCACTAGCTGAGCATTATCTTCAGGCGTAATCCAATCAACCTCCTCTATTTTACCCTTATAACCTATTGCTCTACAGACGAGCATAGCCGTTTGAATAGCTCGCTTGTAGGGGCTATGTAAAATAATATCAATTGGTCTATTTTGTAATTTTTGTGCAGTGGTTAATACCTCTTGCTCGCCATCTTCAGTTAGATTACGCGCAGCATCAGTTGTTATTCTAAACTCTGCTTCACCATGTCTTAGCAGCCAAAGATTCATTATCCACCCTCTTTATTATTAACTATAAATAAGGTATTTTACGCTATCTTATGCCTTTAGATAATATTACATCTTTTGTAAAGGGATATAATTTATTAATTATCACTAAATTAGGCGGCATCATTATGATTCCATTTTCAATTTTAGACCTATGCCCAATCTTACAGAATGGCAGTCCTGCACAAGCATTTGCAGATACTGTTGAGCTGGCACAACACGCAGAGAAATTAAATTTTAAGCGTTTTTGGTTAGCAGAGCACCATAATATGCCTGGTATTGCTAGTGCTGCAACACCCTTAGTTATTAGTCTTGTCGCCAGTGCTACTAAACAGATTAGGGTAGGTTCTGGTGGAGTTATGTTACCTAATCATGCCCCGTTAGTGATAGCAGAACAATTTGGTACATTAGCAACCCTTTACCCTGACCGAATTGATTTAGGTATTGGCCGTGCACCAGGTACTGATTCACTGACGGCTTCAGCATTGAGACGTAATTTAGAGACAGAAATAGAAAACTTTCCAGAAGACGTCTTAGAATTAAGGTATTTTTTACAACCTAAACAGCCTAATCAGAAAGTAGCTGCTATTCCTGGGGAAAGCACGCAAATACCTATTTGGCTATTAGGTTCTAGCCTTTTTAGCTCAGGACTAGCCGCTGATTTCAGCATGCCTTTCGCTTTTGCCTCACATTTTGCGCCCGATTTATTGCTGCCAGCCATCGACTTATATAAAAGTCGTTTTCAACCCTCTAGTGAGCTTGCAGAGCCTTATATTATGGCTGGTGTAGTGGTTATTGTGGCAGATACAGACGAAGAAGCACAATATCACTTCTCATCCATGCAACATCAAACAGCAGCTATATATAGAGGAAGTCCAATACCACTGCCACCCCCTAACCAAGATATTACCTCCATTTGTTCTAGTATTGAATTAGCTAGCGTACAGCATTCTTTAGCAGAAGCTATTGTAGGTTCGCCTGAAACAGTTCAAGTAAAACTTGAACGCTTTATCAAAAAAACACAGGTTAATGAATTAATAATAACCTCCCGTATCTACGAACGTGAGGCACGCTTAAATTCATTGGCCAAGATAGCTGAAATCCGTGATTCTCTATAAAGAGTAAAGATGATGGCAAATACTATTCAGAAAATAATTATCTGTCTTGGTTTTATGGGCATAACCAGCTATTCACTAGCAGAAATTGAATTTATTGACCTTTATAATCGTTCGCCAGAAGAAATTTCACCCGTTATTAATAATAATTTCCCAAATATACCTGTTAGTAAATATGGTAATCAGTTAGTTATTAATGGCACTCCAAGCGAAAATCAACAAATAAGAGAGTTGGTGGCGCAATTAGACACGCCAGCGCGCCGCCTGCTTATTACGCTAGATACAGGTGATAGCAGCCAATCTAGCCAACAAGGTATACAAGCTAAAGGACATATTCAGTTAGGTAGTACCAATTCTATTCATGGACGCGCAAAAATTGATCAAAGAAATACCACTAATAACAGTAACTCCATTAAACAATTAATGGTTAACGAAGGATCACCCACAATGATTCAAGTTGGACAACTGGTTCCCATTAACTATACCGTACCTGATCGTTATGGACGGCCTGTAGTAACTACACAATATCAAGAAGTCATGCAGAATTTATATGTAACAGCTCAAGTAGTTGGTCAACAGGTTTTTGTTAATGTGAATAGTCAAAATGATCGTTTTTCACAAACCACGGGTAATATAAATCAACAAGCAATTAATACACGGGTATCGGGGGCATTAGGCAGTTGGATCAGTATTGGTTCTTTACAGGATAGTAACAATTATAATAGTCAAGGTATCACTGGTTACTCACAACGCTCAGGCGTTAGTAATACAGCGATAAGACTAAAAGTTGATTTAGCAAATTAATTTTTTCCAAAAATTTATGATGTCGTTTTTTATTAGTTTCTGCCATAATATTCGACTACATTAACTCCTGCGAACTTAGTAATGTTAGAAATCTTTCAGAATACTAGTGCTTGGCTGCTAATCGGCTTATTTCTTGCTCTTCTTTTTGTTTTATTCTTTGAGTTTATAAATGGTTTTCATGATACCGCTAATGCTGTAGCTACAGTTATTTATACTAACTCTATGCCAGCTAAAACAGCCGTTGTGATGTCAGGTATATTTAATTTTCTAGGCGTATTATTAGGTGGGGTTGGAGTTGCTTATGCGATTGTCCATTTATTACCTGTTGAACTATTAGTAGACTCTCACTATGGCCTAATTATGGTATTTTCCATTGTGGCTTCTGCTATTGCTTGGAATTTAGGCACTTGGTATTTTGGTATCCCTGCTTCTAGTTCACATGCTTTAATTGGCTCTATCCTCGGTGTAGCTTTAGCCAATGCACTTATAAAAGAAATACCTCTTGGACAAGGTGTTAATTGGCAAAAAGCTATTGATATCGCCATCTCATTAGTTGTTTCACCATTAGCAGGCTTTGCTATAGCAGGCATTTTTCTATTAATACTGAAATTTCGCTTCCCTAAATCAAAAATGCACCAAACGCCTGAAAAAAGAAAAGAAGTTAAGGCAAAAAAGAAACCGCCTTTCTGGAACCGTGTGGTACTAATCTTATCCGCTATGGGAGTTAGCTTTGTACATGGTTCAAACGATGGCCAAAAAGGTATTGGTCTGGTAATGCTGGTTTTGATTAGCTTTGTTCCTCAATACTTTGTGCTAGACCTTAAAAGCTCAACTTATCAAATAGAAAGAACGCGTGACGCAGCAATCCATTTAAATAACCTTTTTATACGTAATCAAGAAAAACTCTCTCCTATCCTATCGCTTACTATTCAAACCACTCCGCTGACTGATGAATTTAAATGTATACCGAGTGTGACAGGAACGATATTCCATGATTTAAATAAAACCTTGGTTGGTGTTAGAGATTATAAAGAGCTTACTGATGAACAACGTATTTTGACCCGTCACTATATTCTTTGTATTGATGATATTGCTAAAAATGTAACAAAAGCCTCTATTTTAAATGCTGAAGATGAGGGTAATGTCACACGTTTAAGAAATGATCTACGTGCTACCACGGAATATGCACCTTTATGGGTAATTTTTGCAGTTGCTTTAGCCCTTGGCACTGGTACAATGATCGGCTGGCGACGTGTCGTATTTACTGTGGGTGAAAAGATTGGTAAACAAGGTATGACGTATGCCCAAGGTATGTGTGCGCAAATTACAGCAATTATAGCAATTGGTGCAGCTAACTTATTCAGCTTACCTGTATCTACTACGCATATTTTATCTTCTGGTGTTGCTGGTACAATGGTAGCGAATAAATCAGGGCTACAAAAAGCAACCGTAGTTAACATTGCACTAGCATGGGTATTAACATTACCTGCTGTTATTGTTATGGGTGCTGTGTTCTTTTGGATTAGCGCTCTTTTCATATGACACATAGCCTTTTAGAGTATATAATTGGCTAGTTTTAAGTAATGTAAAAGAGCTTTGGTTTGAAACAAACAACAGAAGAAAACTCAATATTATCTTTAAGCTTTTGGCGACAACAAGCCATAGCAAGGTCTTTAGAAGTACTACTTATTTTTTTAGTGCTAGTAGGCGTGTATTGGCTTTTAACGCTATTAACTTGCAGCCCGAATGATCCTACCTTTAATAAAACGGCTAGTTATATAGAAATAAGTAATATTGGTGGTATTACAGGGGCAAAAACAGCCAGTCTTTGTTTCTTTTTATTTGGCTATATTGCTTATCTTTTGCCTATTTTACTTATCGCTAAATCCATACAGATTTTTTATCATCGTAAACAGATTAATATTAAAAACTTCTGGTTATTAGGCTACCGTTTCTTTGGTTTACTGCTAATCGTTTTTAGTGCTTGTATTCTAGCACACCAGCATTTTGCGACTAATAGCATTTTACAAGCTGTAGGTATTGCAAGTGGTGGTGGCATTATTGGCGACTCGATAGGAACCTTATTCTTATCCTCGCTTTCAAACCAATTATCAACCTTAATCTCTTTACTGTGTTTTTGTATTGGTTTAACGGTTTTTTTAAAGTTTTCTTGGCTTACACTGGTTGATTTTGTTGGCAAATTCACTATTGACTTGTATGAGCTATTGGCTATTAAACTCAATCAATGGTGGCAAAAGCGTTCTGACAAAAAACAAATTAGACGTAATCTGCGCGATGTTGATGAGCAGATCAATGAAGTAGTAGCGCCTGTTGTCGCTGACAAACAAGAGCAACAAAAAATTCGTGAGAACCTCATTAAACGCCAAGAGTCCTTGGCAAATTATATGAGTAAACAAGAAGAACGCCCTGCGGTTAAAGTTAATAAACCAACGCCTACTAAAACAGCTGAACCTAGTAAGCGTGTTTTAAAAGAAAAACAAGCCCCTCTGTTTGAAGATACAGGTGATCCTTTACCACCTTTCTCATTGCTTGACCCTGCTGAGAAAAAACAACGGAGTTTTTCGGCTGAATCCTTAGAAGCGATGTCTCGTTTGCTTGAAATCAAACTCAAAGAGTTCGGTGTAGAGGTTACTGTAGTTGATGTACATCCTGGCCCTGTGATTACTCGCTTTGAGATTGAGCTTGCGCCTGGTATAAAAGTTAGTCGTATCTCAAATTTAGCCAAAGATTTAGCACGCTCACTGGCTGTATTAAGTGTACGTGTGGTAGAAGTTATTCCAGGTAAAACTACCGTGGGTATTGAAATACCTAATGAAGACCGACAAATTGTACGTCTTTCTGAAGTGATTACCTCCGAAGCTTATGACCAGCAAAAATCACCTGTTACCCTAGCCTTAGGTCAAGATATTGGCGGTGAACCTGTTATTACTGACTTAGCTAAAATGCCTCATTTATTGGTTGCAGGTACTACAGGCTCAGGTAAGTCAGTAGGCGTTAATGCCATGATTCTCTCTATTCTGTTCAAATCCACTCCTGAACAGGCTAGGTTAATTATGATTGACCCCAAAATGTTAGAACTTTCAATCTATGAAGGTATTCCCCACCTACTCTGCCCTGTTGTAACGGATATGAAAGAAGCTGCCAACTCATTACGTTGGTGTGTGGCAGAAATGGAGCGCCGTTATAAATTAATGGCAAAAATGGGCGTACGTAATATTGCTGGCTATAATCGTAAGATTAAAGATGCTTTAGAAGCAGGTGAAGGGATTGAAGATCCTCTTTATAAACGTGAATCTGTAGATGATGAACCGCCCTTACTAAAACATCTGCCTATTATTGTGGTTGTGGTAGACGAATTTGCCGATATGATGATGATCGTAGGCAAAAAAGTTGAAGAACTAATTGCTCGAATTGCGCAAAAGGCACGTGCCGCTGGTATCCATTTAATTCTAGCCACACAACGTCCTTCGGTAGATGTGATTACTGGTTTAATTAAAGCCAATATTCCTACTCGTATGGCATTCCAAGTGTCTAGCAAAATTGATTCGCGTACTATTCTAGATCAAGGCGGTGCTGAACAATTACTAGGTCATGGTGATATGCTTTATTTACCACCAGGTACAGGTCTTCCTATACGTGTTCATGGTGCATTTGTTTCTGATGATGAAGTACATCGTGTTGTAGAAGCATGGAAACAACGTGGCGAGCCTGACTACGAAGAAGCTATTTTAAATGGTATTGAAGAGTCCATTGGTTACTCAGATAGTAATGGCGACAGTGGCTCTAGTGAAGATGACGACCCACTTTATGATGAAGCTGTACGTTTTGTTACAGAATCGAGACGCGCCTCTATTTCATCTGTACAAAGAAAGCTTAAAATAGGCTATAACCGTGCTGCTCGGATGATCGAGGCAATGGAAGACGCAGGCGTTGTAACTGCAATGAGTTCAAATGGCTCACGGGAAGTGCTAGCACCACCTCCTGTCCGTGATTAATAGGATACTTAATGAAAATTTTACGTACTTTCTTTTTTACTGCTATCACCCTATTTGCTTTTCATAATGTAGCAATAGCAGCAACTGAACAACAAAGTATCAATGAGCTTTCTAAATTATTAGACCAAGCACAAAGTATGACAGGTAATTTCACACAAGTTACTTTAGATGCTACAGGTACTCGTTTACAGGAAACCAATGGTGAGTTGGCACTTAAAAGACCTGGCTTATTTCGCTGGCATACCAGTGCCCCACAAGAGCAACTATTAATTTCTGATAACCAAAAAATCTGGTTATATGATCCTGATTTAATGCAATTAACCATTCAAAAAATGGATCAACGTATGAGTCATACCCCTGCTCTATTGTTATCAGGTAATGTTTCAGAAATACAAAAGAACTTTATAATCTCCTCTAAAACAACAGGTAAATTACAAACTTTTGTGTTAGTACCTAAAGATAAAGAAAGTTTATTTAATAGCTTAACCTTAACTTTTAATGATAAAACGGTTAACGGTATGCAGCTTGTTGATAATGTAGGGCAACGTACTAATATTACCTTTCAAAATATTAAAATGAATGTACCTGTTGATAGCAAACTATTTAAGTTTGACCCACCAGAAGGTACAGACGTTATCGAAGAGTAACGATGGATCTATTTGCAAATGCTATTTCACCTGTTCAACCCCTTGCTGCTCGCTTAAGAGCAACTAATTTAGACGAGTATGTTGGACAGGAGCATTTGCTTGCGCACGGTAAACCATTAAGAGATGCCCTAGAGCATGGCGCATTACACTCCATGATTTTTTGGGGGCCGCCAGGTGTTGGCAAAACTACCCTAGCCAAACTGCTAGCCAATGTCTCGAATGCTCATTTTGAAACCCTTTCAGCAGTATTATCAGGTGTCAAAGAAATCCGCCAAGCTGTAGAAATTGCTAAACAGCAATTAGCTTATGGCAAGCCCACCCTACTCTTTGTAGATGAAGTACATCGGTTTAATAAAAGCCAACAAGATGCTTTTTTACCCTATATTGAAGATGGTACTTTTATCTTTATTGGAGCCACTACTGAAAACCCTTCTTTTGAACTAAATAATGCATTGCTTTCTCGTGCGCGAGTCTATATATTAAAACCTTTAGACGAACCTGCCTTAAAAAAATTAGTTGAAAGAGCTTTAACTGAAGAAAAAGGTTTAGGTAATAGACAACTGAAGTTGCCTGAAGATAGTTTACAACTCCTATTAACAGCCGCTGATGGTGATGGCCGTAGAGTGCTTAACTTGCTTGAAAATGCGGCAGATTTAATAGAAGATGGCGGCACTATTAGTACAAAGCTATTACTAGACTTACTTACCAATAGCTTAAGACGCTTTGATAAGGGAGGTGAAGCTTTTTATGACCAAATCTCTGCTCTACATAAGTCCGTACGTGGCTCTAATCCTGATGCGGCACTTTATTGGTTATGCCGTATGCTTGATGGTGGTTGTGATCCGCTATATCTAGCTCGTCGGATTGTGCGTATGGCCAGTGAAGATATTGGTAATGCTGATCCTCGAGCGCTAAATCTATGTTTAGCGGCATGGGAAGTACAAGAAAGACTGGGTAGCCCAGAAGGTGAATTAGCACTGGCACAAGCAATAGTATATCTAGCCTCTGCCCCAAAAAGTAATGCTGTCTATATGGCTTACAATACAGCTAAAAGAGCTGTTAAAGAATATGGCTCGCTTGATGTACCACTGCATCTGCGTAACGCTCCTACCAAACTAATGAAAGAATTAGGTTATGGGGATGAATACCGTTATGCCCATGATGAACCTGATGCTTTTGCTGCTGGTGAAGATTATTTTCCAGAAGAAATAGAACCACAACAATTCTATTACCCAACACCTCGTGGTTTAGAAGCTAAAATTAAAGAAAAATTAGTCTATTTAAAAGAGCTTGATAAAAATAGCCCTAAAAAACGACGTAAATAGCTATTCAAAATCATAATATATCTATCATACAGAACGGAGAGACAGCAAAAATCAACAATAAATAGTTAGCTAAGGCGTTTACAAATTTAGTTATGGGCAGATAACACTACTAAAGTAAAATATAGGGATAGTCATTTATCTTCCTGATCTTTAAATTACTCTATAACTAGTGAAGAAAACTGTTGGGCAAAATCATCTACTTTATGCCAGTTGGTATAACTATAATTTTGCGTCATATCGTGATTTTTCTCGCCACCTAACCACATAATTAAACGAATCATTGTTCGATCAAACCAATTATATCTTGGATAATATAATGCCCCTGCAAAGACGCCTTTTAAATTAGGTTGCCATTGTATTTTTTGAAAAAGTTTACGCGCATAAACGCTGCCCTCTGGTGTATCTTTACCCGCTTTTCTTGCGGTGACACAGACACAAAAGAAAGCTGTTTTTTTACTATTTAAAAGAGCGGTATTTTGCTCAATAAATTGCAGTAATGGCTTTCTAAAATGGCCATAACGAATAGAGCCGCCTATTAATATCGTTTCATAATCGTTTAAATTTATAGGTAATGCTTCTTCAATATTGTAAAGATCATAGCTAATCTCTGGTGATACTTCACTCAGATGTTTTGCTATTCTTTCCATTATTTTTAAAGTCTGCCCTTCAATAGTGGAATAAAGTAGTAATGCATTTTTCATATTTAGTTAACTTCGCTCTTTAAATTTCTTCAGGTAAGAAATTGTTCAATTACAGCTGCCTGCTCTCCTGAAACTTTATAGCTAGCAATAGCTGGTTTAGCTTGTCTATCATACTTTACCTCACAAGATTGAAACACTAGCGCTTTAGGCTTATGATTAAACATTGCTAAAAAATCGCCACATGGTGATTGTGGCAATTTAGTGTGGCTAGATGAGTGACTACAATCTACTAACAAAGCCATAATAATTAATAAACTATAACTAACTAATTTCATTCTAAATCATTAAAGTGAATAATTGGAAAGGATATTACATTATCTACTACCATCAGATAAACCTTTTTCATTTTGCTAACTTATCTTTATAATGACTCTTTATTTTTATACACTATCTGCTAATACTTAATTAATCTATTGAGACAGAATAATGCTTGATTCAAAATTGGTAAGAACCCAACCTCAAGAAGTAGCTAAACGACTAGCAACCCGTGGTTTTACCCTTGATGTGGAAAAAATTGAAGCGTTGGAAGAACAACGTAAAACAGTGCAAATTAAAACTGAACAATTACAAGCTGATCGTAACGCGCGAGCCAAAACTATTGGACAAGCTAAACAACGTGGCGAGGACATCACGCCTTTATTAAATGAAGTAGATCAATTAGGCGCTGAGCTTGAAAGCAGTAAACGTGAATTAGAAACTATTCAAACTGAATTTGATGCAATTTTATTAAATATCCCTAATCTTCCTGATGAAAGTGTACCAGTAGGCACTGATGAAGAAGAAAATATTGAAGTTAGACGTTGGGGTACGCCAAAAACGTTTGATTTTGAGATTAAAGACCATGTGGATTTAGGTTCTAAATATGGCTGGTTAGACTTTGAAGCTGCCGTTAAACTCTCTGGAGCACGTTTTGCTGTCCTTAAAGGCCCAATTGCTCGGTTACATCGCGCTTTAGCTCAGTTTATGATTAACCTACATACTTCTGAACATGGTTACGAAGAAGCGTATACGCCTTATTTAGTACAGGCAACTGCGTTACAAGGCACAGGTCAATTACCTAAATTTGAAGAAGATTTATTTAAATTACCCCGTGAAGATGCAGCAGATTTATATTTAATTCCTACGGCAGAAGTTACCTTAACTAACTTAGTAGCTGGGGAAATTTTAGACGCTAAACAACTGCCTATAAAATTAGTAGCTCACTCTCCCTGTTTTCGTAGTGAAGCAGGCGCATCAGGTAAAGATACCCGAGGCATGATTCGCCAACATCAATTTGATAAAGTAGAAATGGTACGTATTGTTGAGCCTGCTACTTCTATGCAAGCATTAGAAGAATTAACAGCTAATGCTGAAAAGGTATTACAGTTATTAGAATTACCTTATCGTGTTATTACTTTATGCACAGGTGATATGGGGTTTGGTGCGGTAAAAACTTATGATATTGAAGTATGGGTGCCTAGCCAAGACAAATACCGTGAGATTTCCTCATGTTCTAACTGTGGTGATTTCCAAGCTCGTCGTATGTTAGCACGTTATCGCAATCCAGAAACTAATAAGCCAGAACTTGTGCATACCCTTAATGGTTCAGGGTTAGCGATAGGTCGTACTTTAGTGGCTGTATTAGAAAACTACCAGCAAGAAGATGGTTCTATTGTTGTTCCTGAAGTATTAAGACCTTATATGGGCGGTGTTGAGGTAATCAATTAATCTTTATGGATTTCTTACCTCTTTTCCATAATCTACAAGGACGTAATGTTTTATTAGTAGGTGGTGGCGCTGTAGCGTTACGTAAAGCTAGATTATTATTAGCCAGCGGCGCTCATTTGCATGTTATTGCTCCCACTATTAATAGTGAACTGATAACACTTATTGAACAGCATAAAGGTAGTTATGCATTAGCTAACTACCAAATTACAGATATTAAAAATCATGTATTAGTAGTAGCGGCTACTGATGATATGATTATTAATCAACAAGTTTCTACAGATGCTCAAGCACTTAATATCCCTGTTAATGTGGTTGATAATCCCAGATTAAGTACCGTTATTTTTCCTGCTATTGTAGATCGCTCGCCTATTATTGTGGCCGTATCCAGTAGTGGTAGCTCCCCAGTATTAACACGTCTATTACGGGCGAAATTAGAAACATTATTACCTAGTAGTTATGCCAAACTAGCCAAACTAGCTGAAAAATTTCGCGAAAAAGTTAAACAGCATTTTAGCCATTCTGAGCAACGGCGTATTTTTTGGGAAAAGGTATTACAAAGCCCTATAGCTGAACAAGTGCTAGCTGGCAGAGAGCAACAAGCTGAACAGCAACTGCAACAACTGTTAGAAAATGCTAATGATCAAGCCGTTCAAGGTGAAGTATACTTAATTGGCGCTGGTCCTGGTGATCCTGATTTACTTACCTTTCGTGCCTTGCGTTTAATGCAACAAGCTGATGTGGTTTTATATGATCGTTTAGTTTCGCCAACTATTATAGATTTATGTCGTCGTGATGCTGATCGTATTTATGTAGGTAAACAACGCAGTAACCATAGCGTACCCCAAGAAAATATTAATCAATTACTCGTCAACCTTGCCAAACAAGGTAAACGTGTTGTTCGCCTAAAAGGTGGTGATCCTTTTATTTTTGGTCGTGGTGGTGAAGAAATAGCAACCCTAGCCGACCATAATATTCCTTTTCAAGTAGTACCAGGTATTACTGCCGCTAGTGGCTGTGCTGCTTATGCAGGTATTCCCCTTACCCATCGTGATTATGCACAATCAGTGCGTTTTGTTACAGGCCACTTAAAAGATAATACCATTGATTTACCTTGGCAAGAATTGGTGGCGAAAGAACAAACAGTTGTATTTTATATGGGGTTAGTGGGTCTTTCTACCATTTGCCAACAACTGATTAACCACGGTCAATCACCTGATGCCCCTATTGCTTTAATAGAACAAGGTACTACTGAGGCTCAACGAGTATTTACTGGTACATTGGCTACCCTACCTCAGCAAATTGCTAACCAGCAAGTACATGCCCCTACCCTTATTATTGTGGGTGATGTGGTAAAACTCAGGGATAAGTTAGCTTGGTTTAAATAGTTTGATGGAATGAATAATATGGATATCAATATATTAAAAGCTGAACTACCCAATTTATTACCTAAAGCTATTCAATGGGCTGAAGATACTGAAGAATATATTATTAAGCAAGGTATTGCTCTTAATAAAACTCAACAAGCTGATGCAAAAACTGTTGGTGTTATTCACCCAGAAAAAATTTATGTATTAGAGTTAGATATTTTTCCACTACCTGAAGACCCAACTTTACAAAAAGCTGCTACAACACTTGGTTTACTAGGAAAAAATACAGTAGGGCTAACATTAGGTTATGGTATTTTAATTAAGAAAGGCTTGTTATCTAGAAGTCTTTTATCTCATGAATGCAGACATGTTTATCAATATGAGCAAGAAGGTTCAGTGGCTGCTTTTATTAAAGCTTACCTAGCATCTATTATAGAATATGGTTACTTTGACTCACCCTATGAAATAGACGCTAGAAAATATGAGATCTTTCAGTTATAACTTAGATATTAAAACTATTAAATCAACGTTTCTGCTTTATAAAAAACCCTTAACGCTCTTGTTAAATAGAATAAATCTTTAGTACCTGCTGTTTCTCTAATTGAATGCATTGCCCAAGTAGGTACACCAATATCCACTGTTTTTATACCTATTTTGCCTGCTGTAATTGGCCCTATGGTAGAACCACATCCCATATCACTGCGGGTAACAAAGGTTTGTACAGGTATTTCATTGGTATTACATAAATGACGGAAGAAACTGGCTGTTTCACTATTGGTTGCATAACGTTGGTTTGTATTGATTTTTATAACTGGCCCACCATTAATTTTTGGCGCATGGTGTTTATCATGCTTTTCAGGATAATTGGGATGCTGTGCATGTGCATTATCTGCAGAAATCAGTAGTGAATTTTGAATACAACGATTACGTACTATAGGATCGGGCATTAACCTAGACAATACTTGCTCTAAAAATGGACCATCTGCTCCACAAGCTGAGCAAGAGCCTACTTCTTCATGGTCAGTACAGATTAACAAACAATTTTGATCATTATTGGATTTTAATAATGCTTCCAACCCTGCATAACAAGAAAGTAGATTATCTAATCGCGCACTAACAATAAAATCGTCATTAACCCCTACAATATTGCCTTTTTGATTATCATAGAAACTAAGTTCATAGTCTAATAACTCAACCTCTTGCAAACCATGTTCAGTTAATAGCTGTTTAGCCAATAGCTCTCTTAAATCAAAAGGTTTTTCAGCATCTCCACAACAAACTATTGGTGGTAATTCCGTTTGTTGATTAATTGGCCAACCCTTATTGGCTTCGCGATTTAAATGTATGGCTAAATTAGGAATAACCGCAATAGGCCTTTTAATATTGATTAAGCGGCTTTGTAATTGCCCTTGATGAGTAAAAGTAACACGACCAGCCAGAGCAAGTTCTCGATCAAACCAAGGTGCTAATAATGCGCCACCATACACCATTGCCCCTAACTGCCAACAACCGCTTTTATTTAATTCTGGTTGTGGTTTTACTTGCAAACAAGGGCTATCTGTATGGGCACCTACCATTCTAAAACCTGAATCTTTTAATTTATTCATGCTTAGCTTAAAGGCAATAATAGATGAATCATTACGCACGATATAGTATCGTCCACCTTCACGAATAGACCAATTAGCACGCTCAAATAAATGCTGATAGCCCGCTGCCTCTAATAAACTAGCCATATTAGCAACAGTGTGGAAAGGGGTGGGTGAAGTATAAATAAAATTTATTAGAGCCTGACTCAGCGTGTTAATCATACAATATCCTTTAGCCTTTAATGATCAGATTACCTGCATGTAGGCCACATTCTTTTTGTGTAGCCTCTTCCCACCACCAACGACCTTCGCGTTCATGCTGGTTAGGTAATACGGTCCGTGTACAAGGTTCACAGCCAATACTGATAAAACCTTTTGTATGTAAACTATTATAGGGTATTTCCATCATTCTAATATAGTCCCACACTTCTTTACTTGACATATTGGCTAATGGATTAAATTTATAAAGTTTATTTGTTTCTGTAGAAAAAGCAGTATCTAATTCCATAATAGGTACATGACTACGGGTAGGACTTTGATCACGGCGTTGCCCCGTTACCCATGCTTTTACTGTAGACAGCTTACGCCTTAAAGGCTCTACCTTACGAATTCCACAACACTCACTATGACCATCTTTATAAAAACTAAATAACCCTTTTTCTTTAACAAAGGGTTCTAGCCTTTTATAATCTGGGGTTAATACCTCAATATCGATATTATAAAAATCCCTGACTTCTTCTATAAAACGATAGGTTTCAGGGTGTAATCGGCCTGTATCGAGAGAAAACACTTTAACAGACTTATTTAAGCGCCAAGCCATATCTATGGCGACCACATCCTCAGCTCCACTAAATGAAATCCACAACTCATCAGCAAAGTGTTCAAAAGATAGCTTTAAAATATCACGGGGTGATTTATCAGCATAGGTCACAGCCAAAGCTTCAATATCAAAGGTAGAAATGGTCATTTAGTTATATTCCAAATTACTAATTACATTATTAATTTTGGTTCACATAGTAACAAAAATAACTTTTGGAATAAATGAACGTATTTTTATAAGCTTATTTTAAAATGTATGCTGTAATTAAAATTTATTATTTTGTAAATAACTATTCAATTGAAATAATATTTCTTAAACTAATATTATATACGCAATTATCAAGAGATTTTTTATGCCTGAATTACCCGAAGTTGAAACAACGCGGCTTGGAATAGAACCCCATATTATTAATCAAAAAATTGTACAGGTTATTGTTAGAGAACGTCGTTTACGTTGGACTATACCTGATGAATTAGATGTGCTCGCCTCTGAACAACATATTAAACAAGTCAAACGTCGAGCTAAGTATCTACTGATTGAGCTAGAATCAGGTACTATTATTATTCATCTTGGTATGTCTGGTAGTTTACGGGTTGTTGAACAAACAGCTAACTGTCAAAAGCATGACCATGTAGATATTTTATTAGCCAATGGTTTAGCCTTGCGTTACCATGATCCTAGGCGTTTTGGCTGTATTTTATGGACTAATGATCCTGTTACTCATGATTTATTAACCCATTTAGGCCCTGAGCCATTAACAGAAGAATTTAACGCCGATTACCTTTTTCAACTTTCTCGTAACCGTTCCATAGCGGCTAAATTATTTATTATGGATAATAAAGTGGTGGTGGGCGTGGGTAATATCTATGCCAATGAAGCATTATTTGCAGCAGGTATTAACCCTAATAAACCTGCCAATAGCATTTCCAAAGCGCGTTATGCAAAGCTAGTACGCTGTATTAAAGAGATATTAGCTCGTGCCATTGAAGTTGGAGGCACTACTTTAAGAGATTTTGTGGGCGGTGATGGTAAGCCAGGTTACTTTCAACAAACCCTTAATGCCTATGGTAGAGGTGGCTTACCTTGTAATAAATGTGGACGAATATTAAAAGAAACTAAATTAGGCCAAAGAGCTACAGTATGGTGCAGTTATTGTCAGCGCTAATAATTATCAATAGGCTATCGCCTTTCTTATAAAAAAGCATTAGAATCAATGGGTTTAAATTTACTTATGGATAAATAATTTGACACACCGCAGTTACACCAGAAATTTACTATTTATTCTTCTTATCGCTGGATTACTCTGCTCTTTCTATTTTAGTAGAAGTTGGGTAGATCTTTGTGCTGGTCTTGCCTTCTTTTTATTTGGTATGCAGTGCATGGAAGATGGCTTAAAACAACTGGCAGGTGGCAAATTAGAACAATTATTAGCGAAAAGTACAGCGACACCCTTGAGAGGATTAGTATTTGGTATAGGCTCTACCATGGTGTTGCAGTCTACTACCTTAGTTTCTCTATTGACCATTGCATTTATTAGCACGGGCCTTATTACTTTAGCGGGCGGTATCACGATTATATTAGGGGCTAATCTGGGGGCAACAAGTGGGATTTGGTTATTAGCTCTCGCGGGACAAAGTATTAGCCTCAGCCCCTTTGCCTATCCATTAGTAGTATTGGGTGTGTTAGCCGCCTTTAATGGCGATAAAAGCAAAGCTTTGGGCCGTATCTTATTAGGAATCGCGTTTATCTTCTTAGGTATTGATCAGATTAAAGGGGGATTTTCTACCTTTACAGGCGATTTAGATTTAGCACAATACCAATTTTCAGGCTTTTTAGGTGCACTCCTGTTTCTAGGCATTGGTTTAATCATCACCGTTATTTTGCAATCAAGCCATGCTACGTTAATGCTAACCTTAACGGCTTTAGGGCTAGGACAAATAGGTTTAGAACAAAGTTTTGCTTTAGCTATTGGCTCAAATGTTGGCAGTGCTGTCACTACGGGGGTGATGGGTTTTATAGGCGGTAATCGAAGTGGCCAACGATTAGCTTTAGCTCATGTTATTTTTAATGTAACAACAGGTTTAGTCACCTTTATGCTACTTACACCGTTAACTTGGACTGTGGCCTCTTTTGCTGATTTATTAAAACTTAACCCATTGATTCAATTAGCTCTATTCCACACCATTTTTAACGTTTCTGGTGTGGTTATTTTTTGGTTTCTGCAATATAAGCTGGCTAATGCCCTTATTAAATGGTTACCAGATATTGAAGAACCAAAAGTACTTATTACCGAGGTATCCCAGCCAACTACTTTAGATACAGTTCCTGTAGAAGAAATCATTACACCAGCTCGTTACTTAAATGACAACGCACTGTCTTCTGTAGAAACCGCTATCACCACTGTTATTAAGGAACTTGAGCATTTAGAACGGATCAGTTTAGAAGTTATTTGCCATGCCCTTTATATTCCCGTTGAACAATTATCAGCAAATCAAATAGACCTCGTATTATTAAACTCCTCCCCTGAAAACAGAGGTATTGATGCAGATACGCTGTACAGACGTCATATCAAAGGTATTTATAGTGATCTATTAACCTTTATGGGTCGCATTGAAATTCCAAGTGATGATGAACAACATCAGCAATTATTTATGACCTGTCAAGTAGTGGCATTACAACTGGTTGATGCAGTAAAAGATGCTAAGCATTTACAAAAAAATTTACATATTTATTTAGATAAAAGTGATTCTACAGCCTATACTTTCTATATAGAGCTTAGAAAATATTTACTGGGTAAACTGCGTGAAATCTATAAATTAGGTGAATTAGATTTACCAGACGAATTATGGTTTTCTCGCTTACAATTACTAAATGATGATTCAGCAAATTTTGATACAAGTTTTCGTAATAGATTATTTGCCTCCGTTCGCCTTCATCAGTTAAATGGTACTCAAACCAGCTCATTAATGAATGATGTTGGCTATGCCAGTCGAATCGTACAAAGTTTACGTAATGTACTTATTCTTAGCCATAGTTCTGATAATGATATTTTTAATAAATTTAAACAAGCTGTTGATGAAGAAAGATCAGAACATTTGATTATTATGTAAATAGGTGTAGACTGAGAATAGTTATTATCAATCAATCTGACTGTTTTATTAAACTATTCTGTAGTTTCCTGTTAGCTTATCTGTATTAGCCACAACTCAATTTTATTTCTCACTTGAGAAGGTGTTATGCTTTTTGAACGTTTTGAAAAACTTGTAGATCCTTTTAAAGAAGCGCCTGATGTTATGCCACCGAAAAATATTTTGGCATTCTATTGGCACTATCTTAAACAAGTAAAAGGTATTCTCTTTTGTCTATTAGTAGTGGGTTTTTTTGCCGCTATTATTGAAGTAGCTTTTTTCAATTTTTTAGGAAAAATTGTTGACTACATTCAAGCCTCCCAGTCACCACAAGATTTTTTTGCGCAACATGGTTATGAATTAGTGTGGATGGCTATTGTTGTATTATTACTACGCCCTTTCTTTTTCTTAATCCATGATTTATTAGAAAGACAGAGCTTAACCGCTAATCTAGTTACCCTAGCGCGTTGGCAACAACATCGGTATATATTAAAACAAAGCCTTAATTTTTTTCATAGTGACTTTGCTGGAACTATCGCTAATCGTATTATGCACACAGGCAATGCATTACGTAGTTCTGCCATCAGCTGTGTAAATTCTATTTGGCATGTCATTATTTATATCGGCAGTGCGCTCTTTCTATTTTTTGAAGCAGATTGGCGTTTAACGATCCCTTTATTCGTTTGGTTAATCACTTATACCATTACCCTTATCTATTTTGTGCCAAAAACCAGAGAACGTTCAGCGATTTCCGCTAAAACTCGCTCAAAATTAATGGGCTGTATCGTTGATGGTTATACCAATATTACCACTTTAAAGCTATTTGCCCATACCGAATTAGAGCAAAACTATGCAAAAGATATAATGGCAGAACAAACCTATGCTGCACAAAGGTCAACCCGTTTAGTAACAGCGATGACCTTAGTATTATCCATTATCAATGGTGCGATGATTGTAGCTACTGCTGGTTTAGCAATTTGGTTATGGAGTAATAACCTGATATCTATTGGTGCCATTACCTTAGCTACTGCCCTAGTGATACGTATTAATAATATGTCTGAATGGATTATGTGGGTGGTAAATGGTATTTTTGAGGAAATAGGCGTTGTGCAAGATGGTATTCGTACCATTGTGCAACCACGCAAAGTACAAGATAAAGCTAATGCTAAACCATTGGTTATTGAACAAGGCAATATCCATTTTAATCATATAAATTTTTGCTACGACAACAAAAGACCTGTTTATCAAGATTTAAACTTAACCATCCAAGCAGGTGAAAAAATAGGTTTAGTAGGCCCTTCTGGTGCAGGTAAATCCACACTTGTGAATTTATTACTTCGACTCTATGACTTACAAAGCGGTAATATTACTATTGATGGTCAAAATATAGCTGATGTAACGCAAGACAGTTTACGTTCAAAAATAGGTATGGTGACTCAAGATACAGCCTTATTACATCGCTCAATTAAAGAAAACTTACTTTATGGTAAGCCTGATGCCACAGAACAAGAAATACTAAAAGCACTACACCAAGCAAAAGCAGATGAATTTGTTTTTGATTTATTGGATAGTGATGGTCAACATGGCTTAGATGCTAAAGTTGGAGAGCGTGGGGTTAAGCTATCTGGAGGACAACGACAACGTATAGCTATTGCCCGCGTATTGCTTAAAAATGCGCCTATCCTTATTTTAGATGAAGCGACTTCTGCTTTAGACTCTGAAGTAGAAGCTGTGATTCAAGAAAGCTTAGAGTTATTAATGGAGAATAAAACTGTTATTGCTATTGCACACCGTCTCTCTACCATTGCTAAAATGGATCGCTTAATTGTTTTAGATCATGGCGCTATTGTTGAAGTAGGAACACATCAACAGCTGATCAAACAAAATGGATTATATGCGCGTTTATGGCAACATCAGGCAGGTAATTTTATGGGAGTAGATTAACACTACTCCTTTTATAATTAATGCTTAAAAAAGGTAATTGTAGTCGCCATTATTATTACTAATAACCCTATAGGTAATAAAATTTTCCAACAATTATAGGGTAAGGGTTGCATTTTCTCTCTTGATTCTACCCATGCCAACACAAACATACAGATACCTGTGGCTAATAAACCACCTGCCACAATATCAGTTACCCAATGAACACCTAAGTAAACCCTTGATAGTCCAATGAGTATAGCAGGTAAGCTAGCAATAAATAGCCATAACATACGTGTCTTAGAAGATCGCCCTAAACCAGCTAACACACCTAGACTAAGGAAAAAAGCAAAAGAAGCCGAAGTATGCCCACTTGGAAAACTGAATGTCTGCATAATATCAGTCATGGCTTGCGGCCGTACCCGATCTACCGTCTCTTTAATAATCCATCCTATGGTAGCTGTTCCAAACATAGTACAAGCAAAGAACATCAATGGCTTAATCTGCCGCATAATTAGTAGTAAACAACATAATACAGCCGATATTACAAACTGTACTTTATAACCACCTAGCTCGGTTATAAACTGAATTACGCCATCAAACTCGCTTGAACGTACTTCCTTAGCAATTAGCAACAAGCCTTGATCTAATGATTGTAAATAAGGTAAAAAAAGATAAAGTGCTAATAACAGTAAAAAACTGATAAAGGACATATAACCAGCAATCCATCTTTTTTGCTTAATACATCCATAAATACCAACACCTAGTAACGATCCTAAAACAACAATAACACAGCCTAACTCTAGCCAAAATTGCTTGCCAACAGGTAACGTAAAAGCAGCCCCCGTTACCCAGCCAGGCACCACAAAGGTAATACTCCATGCAATACTAGAAATAAAAGTAACAAATAGACATTTTGTGAAAGAGAGCTGAAAAATGCCTGCCATCATTGGCATAATTGGTCGCAATGGGCTGATAAAACGGCCTATTAATAATCCCATACCACCAAAACGTTGAAAATAATTATCAGCCATATTGACCCATTTGGGATGATTTTTTATAACAGCTGCATGATACACGCGGTCTTTAAGTTTATAGCCTATACCATAAGACAACATATCCCCTAACCAACCACCAACTATTGCTAAAAGAATGGCTTTCCAAAGAGGATAATCAAAACCACCAGCGATAGCGCTGGCTATCATTAGCATAGTGGCGCCAGGAATTGCTAAACCTAATAATGCCATACACTCAATGAAGGCAATTAAGAAAATAGCTAAGCCTATTAACTGTTGATGATTAGTTAAAAATGTATCGAGCCAATCAAGCATAAATAGTAGTACCTAGACACCCTTGGCTTATAATCAATCTGCCTGAAACACAATACGTCCATCCACTATGGTCGTATCAACTTTTGCAGGTAGACAATGGCCTATAAAAGGACAATTACTGCCTTTAGAATGCCAATGATCTCCAACAATAGTTGAAGAATTAATATCAAACAACACAATATCAGCCACTTTACCTACCGCTAAATCAGCTACAGGTAACCGTAAAGCATCAGCAGGGCCAGTTGTTAATCTAGCTAACAAGGTGGGTAAATCTAATAGACCATCTTCCACTAAAGTCATTGCTAAAGGTAATAAAATTTCAACACTGCTCATGCCAGGTTCAGTTTCTGCAAAAGGCGCTGCTTTAGCATCTTTTTCATGGGGCTGATGGTGGCTAGCAATAGCTTGAATAACGCCTGACTTCACACCCTCACGTAAGGCATCACGATCTTTTTGAGTGCGTAATGGAGGTTGCACATAGTAAAGACTTGAAAAATCTGACAACGCTTCATCGGTTAATATCAGTTGATACAGTGCTACATCAGCCGTAACAGGTAAGCCTCTTGCCTGTGCAGCAGCAATTAACTCCACAGATCTTGCGGTGGTTAATTGACTAAAATGTGCCCTTACCCCTGCTTGTTCTACTAATAATAAGTTACGCGTTAAAGCAATGGTTTCAGCAGTTTCTGGAATACCAGCTAGGCCTAAAAAGCTGGCAATAGCTCCCTCATGGGCTACACCATCTTCAGCTAAAGTAATATCTTGTGATGTAAAAATCACTTGTAAATCAAAGGTAGCAGCATACTCTAATGCTCTTCTTAGAATACGATTACTTTCGATTGCTGCTAGACCATTAGTGAAAGCTACACATCCTGCTTCTGACAACGCCATCATCTCAGCTAATTGAGCACCTTCACAGCCTTTAGTAAGTGCACCTATAGGGTACACTTTGGCATGTGCCGATTGACGTGCACGTTCTAAAATAAGATCAATAACTGCTGTTGTATCAGCTACAGGCTTAGTATTAGGTGGGCAACATAAGGAAGTCACACCACCTACTGCTGCGGCTAATGTTTCTGTAGCAATAGTACCTTTACGGGAATAACCTGGTTCGCATAAAGCCACATTTAAATCCACTAAACCTACTGAGGCAATAAGCCCTGTGGCATCAATCGTTTTAGTGGCTTTGAAGTTTGCAGGCGCTTCACCTAATGCAATAATCTTTCCGCCTTCAATATGAATATCTGTTTGCTTATCTAGCTTGCTTTTCGAATGAATCACACGGGCATTATTAATGGTTATACTCATAAACTGCCCTCCTGTTCTAATTGTCGCTCTGCTAACTGACCACTCATCGCCATGGATAACACGGCCATTCTTACAGCAATGCCATAAGTAACTTGGTTTAAAATAACGGACTGTTCACAATCTGCCACTGATGATTCTATTTCTACCCCACGGTTAATTGGGCCTGGATGCATAACAATGGCATTGGCTGCCGCCATGGTTAAACGTTTCTCTGTTAAGCCATATTGTTTAAAAAACTCACCTTCACTAGGTAATAAACCACCTTTCATGCGTTCTTTTTGTAAACGAAGCATAATTACCACATCTACATCTTTGATACCTTCATCCATATTGGTATAGGCTTTCACTTTATACTGTTCTGTTAAACCTACAGGTAATAATGTATTTGGCCCAATCACGCGGATATCTTTACAACCTAGGGTTTCTAACGCCAGCATATCAGACCGTGCTACACGTGAATGCATAATATCGCCTACAATAGCCACGGATAAATCACTGTATTCACCTTTATGGCGTCGGATAGTCAGCATATCTAACATACCTTGCGTAGGATGAGCATGGCGACCATCGCCACCATTAATAACTGCTACATGGGGTGAAACATGCTCAGCAATAAAATGAGCTGCTCCAGATTCGCTATGACGCACCACAAACATATCAGCAGACATTGCCTCAAGGTTACGTAGTGTATCAGTTAAGGTTTCACCTTTACTGGTTGAAGAAGTGGATACATTGAGTGTAATCACATCTGCAGAAAGCCGCTTTGCTGCTAACTCAAAGGTGGTGCGAGTCCGCGTTGAGTTTTCAAAAAACACATTACAAACCGTTTTGCCCCTTAATAACGGAACTTTTTTAACAGCTCGCGCACCGACCTCAAGAAAAGAATCTGCGGTGTCTAAAATTTCGGTTAGTAATTCTTTAGATAATCCATCTAATGATAAAAAATGCCTTAATTGTCCCTGACTATTTAGTTGAAGTGCTTGTTTTCTTTTAAGCATACAAAAACTCTCTTAGGAAACTAAAGTTTTTAACTCAAGGGTTAATGGGGATGGCCCTTGTACTTTGACACGTTGATTAGTGCCTAAATCTAATACTTCCCCTACTACATCAGGGCGAATAGGTAATTCCCTTGCATCTAAATCTAATAAACACACTAAGGTAATACTGGCTGGCCTACCATAATCATAGAGTTCATTCATGGCGGCTCGAATAGTGCGCCCACTCATTAATACATCATCAATTAAAACAATGTGTTGATTGTCAATTTCAAAGGGTAAAGCAGATGGACTTACCTGTGGATTTAGCCCTTTCTGAGTAAAATCATCACGATAGAAAGATACATCTAAAATACCAAGGGTTTCATCTTGCTTATCCATTGCTTCTAACAGTGCTTGAGCAACCCAAACACCACCCGTTCTAATACCTACATAAGCAGGGTTGGTAATACCACGCTTAGTTAAGTAGTTCTGTAAATTAGTTGCCATATTAGATAAAAGTGTTGTTGGTGAAGGTAACTTCATGTTCTCTCCGTTATTGAAGAATAATTTTCTAGCCAACTTTCAATAATTAGGGCGGCTGCTAGTGCGTCGACAGGGCTCTTATGATAATCCCCTTTGTGTCCCTGCTTAAAATATTGTCCTTTTGCTTCAAAACTGGTTAGTCTTTCATCGTGTGTATAGACGGGCAATTTAAAACGCCCATGGAGACGCCGTGCAAATTTCTCAGCACGAGAACTCATTTCACTTGGTGTACCATTCATATTTAAGGGTAGACCTACAACAATGACTTCTGGTTGCCATTCTTTTAATAAACTTTCTATCTGTTGCCAATTAGGTATGCCATCTTTAGCCTTTAAAACACAAAGCTCCCTCGCTTGCTTGGTAATACCTTGACCTACTGCTACACCTATTTGACTCAACCCATAATCGAAACCTAAGATAATTTTAGGTAGACTCAGCTCCATTAAGCATGACCTGCTTGAAATGATAATGAAGAAAAATGAATGCCTAACTGTCCTAGTGCAACATCTAAACGTTGTTCACTGGGTACATCAAATAATACATCAGAGCGAAATGGACATGTAAGCCAAGTGTTTTCTAACATCTCCTTCTCAAGCTGTCCTGCCCCCCAACCTGCATACCCCAAAGCAATAAGATATTGTTTAGGCCCTTTTTTTTCAGCTATATTGAATAAAACATCTTGTGAGGAAGTAATATTTATTTCTGGTAATTCAATAGTTCCTTCAAAATTTGCATCTTTAGTGTGCAATACAAAGCCACGCTCTTGCTCTACAGGGCCACCTGAATAAATGGGTGTCATTAAATTTTCGGTAGGGAATAAAGTCTCTGGTTTTAGCTGTTCTAAAACATCCACTAAATGAAATGATCGTTGTTGATTAACAACAATTCCCATCGCCCCTTCTGCGTTATGATTTACTAGGTAGATAAGGGCGCGTGCGAACTCTGAGCCTTCCAATTGAGGCATGGCAATTAAAAACTGATTATCTAAATAGGTTGAATGACCGTTTTTCATAGACTTTTATATTTCGATTAAATTTCAACGAGCATTATAAAGGTCATTCACCTAAAGGTCACGAACTCATATAAATTAACTGTTACCAAACACAATTCTTTGTTAGATTAACTACTAAAAAAATTACAAACAGCCCACCTACTGGTACTACAATCATTATTTTTTAGGGCTTTGCGTATACCGTTGACATTCGCTTTTTGTATATAAGCCATTGCTTCATTAACATCTTCCATTTCGGTAGAAGAAATGCCATAGACTAACTCATTAATTGCTTGCTCTTTTGACCAACGCTGAACAACTATGCGATACATAGCAATAAACAAACCTGTTCTATTTTGCCCATGCTTACAATGTAACAGCACAGCTTTCCCTTCACTTTGTGACTGCTGAATCAACTTTAATACTTTTAATACATCATCATCTTTTACACGGTCTGCATGGGTTGGGTATTTAACTAACTGTATTTTTTCGTTTTTTCCTAACCATTTGGTATCATCTTCTTTAATCAAGGTAATAATGGTAGCAATATTTTGTTTTTTAATAGTTTCTACCTTGCTAGTATCAGGTAAAGCGCTACGATAGAGTAATGGACTAACTTGATAGAAATTAAAACTAGGATCAATAGGATCTGCCCATTCTTCATTGTTTTGCATTGCCATTGCTAAATTAGAAATAAGACAAATAAATATAAACCAAGCTAAATGATAATAGTGTGTTATTTTCATAATTGATCTGCCGTTTTAAGCAATATAAAATCCGTTGACTTATCATATAAAACACCATGTAAAATTTTTGTGAAAATTCTGTCTAGTTTTTATTAAAAAACTACTAATTAATACTAAAGGATAATAAATATGCAATTTAGGAAATTTTTTATCTCTTCTCTGCTAGGATGTTTTACCCCAATAGCTCTTGCCTCATCCTTAAAATCAGATGAGTATGTAATGTTTATTCCTGATATTGCTTATCAAACAACTGAAAATAAAATTGCAGTTAATGTACAAGCATGGGTCTATGAAAAAGAACGTCGTCTAGGCATGACTACCACACTTACTAAGTATTTAGGTATTAATAAAGATCAGCTCAGCCCTGAGCAATACGCTAGACTATATGAAAGAAGCCAATTATTTAGAGTAGATTCTGAACGCGGTAAAAACATTAAGGTACAGTTTGCCGATCAATCTATACATAGCCTCCCCACAACTAACAAAGATGGTAGAGCCAATAAAACTGTTTATTTTGCAACAGACGCTGCTATAAGTAATAATAACCTTATCGCTTATCAGTTATATCAATCTGGCACACCAGCAGGCGCGGATAATGGCTATGCTATTTTTGCTTCGCCTGAAGGTCTATCTGTAATTTCTGATATAGACGATACAATAAAAGATTCTAACGTATTAGATAGACAGCAATTACTTGTAAATACTTTTATAGAAGAATTTAAAGCTATTGATAGTATGCGTGACTGGTATCGTTATATAGCTGATAATAATAAACAAACCATTGCTTTCCATTATGTTTCATCTAGTCCAATACAACTTTATCCTGCGCTTAAAGAGTTTATGGATAAAGCAAATTTTCCATTGGGTAGTTTTCATTTACGTGAAGGTACAACTTGGAACTCTGTAGTAGCAACAGGTGATGATTCTCTGCAACATAAAAAGAGCAGTATTGAAAAACTATTAACAGCTTATCCCAAACGTCAATTTATTTTAATTGGAGACTCGGGTGAAGCTGATCCTGAAATTTATGCGGATATGATGCGACGTCATCCTGAGCAAGTAAATTGTATTGCTATACGTAATGTAACCGATGAAGACAATCAAAATAGTCGCTATCAACAAACATTTAAAGATTTGGATATTAATAAATGGCGAGTATTTACTGACCCTACAGATTTAAAAGATTGGTGTATCAGCACGCAATAAAAAAGGGCTTATTAGCCCTTTTTTATTATTGTTTAGTTTCTTGCTCGGTAAACATATCAGCAAATAACATACTGGATAAATAACGTTCTGCTGAGTCTGGCAATATCACCACAATGGTTTTACCTTGATTTTCTGGTAGTTCTGCTAGTTTTAAAGCCGCTGCCAATGCTGCGCCAGAAGAAATACCACACAAAATACCTTCTTCTTGCATTAACCGTAACGCTGTTTGTTTCGATTCTTCATCAGTAACCTGTATTACCTTGTCTACTAATGAAAGATCTAAATTTTTTGGCACAAACCCTGCGCCAATGCCTTGGATTTTATGGGGAGCAGGCTTAACTTCCTCACCTTGCAAGGTTTGACTTATAACTGGCGATGTTACAGGCTCCACTGCTACAGAAAGAATAGGTTTTTTCTGGGTATTTTTAATATAACGTGAAACCCCTGTAATCGTACCGCCTGTACCAACACCTGATACAAGAATATCAATATTGCCATTAGTATCATTCCAAATCTCTGGGCCTGTTGTTTTTTCGTGAATAGCGGGGTTAGCTGGGTTATCAAACTGCTGTGGCATAAAGTATTTATCAGGATCGCTATTGACTATTTCGGTTGCTTTTTCAATCGCACCTTTCATCCCCTTAGCAGGTTCAGTCAAGACTAATTCGGCACCTAGTGCTTTTAAAATCTGACGACGTTCTAAGCTCATGGAAGAAGGCATGGTTAGAATCAGCTTATAACCTCTAGCAGCAGCCACAAAAGCTAAGGCGATTCCTGTATTGCCTGATGTAGGTTCAACTATTGTCACACCCTCTTTTAATTTACCTGAGTTTTCTGCATCCCAAATTAAATTCGCACCCACACGGCATTTTACAGAGTAGCCAGGATTACGCCCTTCTGTTTTCACAAGAATCGTAACCCCCCTTACGGTCAATTTATTTAATTGAATAAGAGGCGTATTACCAATAGATTGCGCATTATCTGTAAAAATACTCATTCGTTTGCTCCTGAACTTGTTTTAACAATATTTTTATTCTACTCTTTTTCTTGCAATTAGTTAGATTATGATGAAATGAATATATTACAAAAAAATATAAGTAAAAATTTATTTATTATTTTTAAATATATATTAATTTCTTTTACTAATATTCTTTGGCTTATATGCCATAACAATCATCACAATAATATGGCTCAGAACAGCATTTATCCAACGTTTATAGAAGCCAGCTAGTAAAATGACAAGCAATAGAAAACTAACGGTAATAACAAAGAATGATATAAGCAACCATTTTTAGCGATGCTCGTGCATATATCTACTTCTTATATCTATTATCGTTAATAAATATTTCTATTCTACAAAATCATAGCCTAATGTTATGACTTGATAAAATTAATTACATGCTCTGCCATTAGCTGTGACATAGTGGGTGGGAATAAATGCCCCATATCCAACTTAACCAACTGAGCACCTTCAATATTATCTGCTAAATATTGACCATGATCGATCGGTAAAACAGGATCAAACTCACCGTGCAATACTAATGTTGGCGCTTTAATCTGTTGCACTGTTTTTAAACGATCTGGAGAGTTGCCAACAGCCGCACCATGATTCATCACAGCCATTGGATTTTCCATTCTAGCCATGGATTCCTTAATTAGCATAGTCATTTCCTGCTCAGGAAAAGGTAATGAGCCACTATGTATAGAATGCCAACTATCTAAGGTAGATTTAACCACTTCTTCAGGCGTTTTAGGCATATAAAACGAAGCTTGTGCTAATTGGAATAAATAATCTTCACAAGGCGGTGATAAAGGGAACTGCCCCATATAGGTACCCTGTAAGGAATACATATAAGGACGTTGATCTGGTGAACTAGATAACAATATTAATTTATCAACATGGGAAGGATAATTAATACCTATCAATTGAGCGATATAACCACCCATTGACATTCCTATCACGGTTGTTTTTGCTAATTTATAGGCATCTAAAATAGCAATCGCATCTTCAGCCATATCATCTAGCGTATAGGGATTTATTGAATAGTTGATTGTAGAAGATTTACCCGTATCACGATTATCATAACGAATCACTAAAAACCCAGCATTAGCCAGTTCCTCACAGAAAGTTTGTGGCCAAAATAAGCCTTGATTCATTGCGCCCATTATTAACAAGATACCTGGATTTGCTGGATCACCAAAAGACTCCGTCCAAATCTCAACACCTGCTATAGTTGTTACTATTTTTTCGGTTGCTGTTGTCATAACACAGTCCTTACCTTTGTTTTAAAATACACTATAAACCTTTCAATCTAGACATAAATATGAGTTAAATCATATTTATAATAGTTTCTTTGTTAATTAATTGGCGTATCTAAAAAAATAGGTAGTGTTTCTAGCTCATTGGTAAATTGTGACAGTGTTGGAAAATCTTCTGGCTTTAATAAATCAGGCAAAGCAAATTGATTAAATGACCAAGCTATCGCTGTTGATATAGCAGCTTGATTAATTGAATCATCCATTGTTTTAAAAGAGTTTTGTGCTACCTCTTGTTCTAATACAGTAAAAGCACCTTTAATTTGATTAGTAACCCGCTCTATCCATGGCTGATAATGTTTTTCTTCAGGTCTTCTATGTAACTCATAAATCAATTGAAGCGTTTTTTCACAGCCCATTAAAGCAAGACCAATAACTTTCAAATGGGTAGCTAACTCATTAGGGCTAGAAGGTAATAATTTTTGCATCATAGGTACTTGCGATTCAAAATACTCAAGTATTAAACTAGAGTCCATTAGAATATCGCCATTATCCAACACTAAAGTGGGTAATTTCACCACAGGATTGATTGACTCTAATGTCGCATAATCATCACCAAATGCAGATAAAGGATAATGTTCAAAGGGAATACCATAATATTTTAAAGAAATGGCTACCCTTCTTACAAAGGGTGATTTTAATAAACCTATTAGCTGCATTATTACACTCCTTAATTATTAAATACTGTATGTTATATCCTACACCTCAGGATAGAAACCCTATCCATAAGTCGAATGCTAGCTATACAATACTATCCTAATTTTATAAATGTTGTATTATTTTAATATTAGTTATTGAAAATAAAGAAGTATTTAAAAAAATAGATTACCATAAGATCAAAAGTGCCTTTATTTCCCTATTTTCTAAGCCATTGATTTTTCAAAAACATGTAACAATTTATCATTGATTTACACTTCTGTTAATGCAACCGCTTCTTCCATATTCACTGCTACCAACCTTGAACAACCTGGTTCATGCATAGTTACACCCATTAGTTGATCTGCTTGCTCCATGGCAATTTTATTATGGGTAATATAAATAAACTGTACTTTTTCAGACATTTCTTTAACTAAATTAGCATAACGACCCACATTAGTATCATCTAATGGCGCGTCTACTTCATCTAGCATACAGAAAGGTGCTGGATTTAATTGGAAAATAGCAAATACCAGCGCTAAAGCTGTTAGCGCTTTTTCACCACCTGACAATAAGTGAATAGTACTATTCTTTTTACCAGGTGGCCTTGCCATAATGGCTACACCTGTACTTAACAAATCTTCTCCTGTAAGCTCCAGTGAGGCCATACCGCCACCAAACACTTTCGGAAAAAGTTTTTGCAAACCATCATTAATTTTATCAAATGTATCTTTAAAACGTTGCCGTGTTTCTTTATCAATTTTTTGAATAACATTTTCTAAGGTGGTTAATGCTTCCACTAGATCATTATTCTGTGCATCTAAATAGTTTTTACGTTCAGATTGCTGCTGATATTCCTCAATAGCGGCTAAGTTAATCGCCCCTAACCGTTGGATACGCTCTGTTACTTGCTCTAAGCGCTTCAGCCAATCCGACTCATTAGCTTCTTCTGTTAGATTTTGCAATAAGGTATGCAAATCGTAACTATCTTCTTGCAACTGTTCTTGCAAAGATTTTTTACGGACATTTAAGCCCTGCCAATCTAAACGCTGCTGCTCTAATTGTGATCTTAACGCTTGTGACTGTTGCTCTGCTCGGGTACGACGTTGTTCTGTCTCACGCAGTGAGCTATCTGCATCTTCTAGTGCCAAACGAGCTTGCTTAAGTTCTTCTTCTACTTGTAAGCGTTTCTCTAATTGCTGTTCAAGGCTAAAACGTAACTCTTCTATCGGTGCACTGCCTTCAGCCAATTGCGATTGCAATAATTCTTTACGCTCCTGTAAACGATCCATTTGTTGTTTTAGTCGTTGTAAAGATTGCGCTATTGCTTGCTTCTGTGTGACTAGGCCATTTAATTTAATAGATAATTGATGTAATTGGTCTTTTTGAACACGCTCTTCACGACGCCAATGTTCTAATTGGTTTTGTAACTGGCCTCGCTCAATCTGCAATGTAATATCTTGCTGAGCATACTCCGCCATTTGGTCTAGTGCCTCTTGCAACAACGCTCTAGCTTGTTTTAACTCTTCATGCTGTGCTTGTTGTTGTACAGTAAGCTCATGAATTTCTTTATCTAAGTACTGGCGGCGTTGCGTTACTTGCTCTACCTGTGCCCGATGTGCTACTAGCTTAGCTTTTAATTCACCCATTTGTTGGGTTAAATGTTGTAATTTGTTATGTTGATTGGCTAAGGATTGTTCTTTGCTATGTAACTGTTCAGTCAACAACTCTATGTCTTGCTGAGTTTGTTCAATAATTTCTACTAATTGTGCTTGCTGCTCTACTAGCTTTTCTAACTCTTGCGCTCTAGCTAATACCCCTGTAGTAGTTTGTTCACCTCGCTTAATGCGAATAAAGTCGCTACCTACCCAATAGCCATCTTGAGTAATTAGGCTTTGCCCTAATCCTAATGCTGTTCTTTTTGCTAGTGCCTCATCTAAGTTTTCCACAGGAATTACCATCGCTAACCATGAAGGAGCAATATCTTTACTGAGTACTTTATCTAATAAACTACTAGTATTGCTAATAGCTGTACTCATCGTAGTAGGCTGAATTAGTCTTAACTCACCCTGTGTAAAATTCTGTAAATTCGAAATATCCAAAGAATCGCAAATAATCGCTTGTAAATCAGCACCTAAAATCGTTTCAACTGCTAATTCCCAGCCCTCTACCACTTTTAAACGATCAGCTAAATGTTGATTATTTGCTAAGCCATGATCATTTAACCATTGAGCAGTATTACTATCAGGATTTAAAGCCGCTTGCTGTAATGCTTCTAATGAAGCGATGCGCCCTGCTAACCGTTGGCTATCATTTTGTTGCTTCTGATAACGTTGATCTAATTCTGTACGCTGACTACGTAAGTGTTGAATAGCTTGTTGTAACTGGCCTTTTTCTTCTTCTGCTTGTTCAATAACCAGTTCAGACTCTGCTAACTGCTCATTTAACAGTAAAATTTCTGCAGCTTGTGGATCAGCATTTAACTGTTCACTTTCACTAACAAAACGTTGCATACGTTCAGTTATGCGTTCTAAACTTTGCTCAAAGTGTTGGGTGCGTGACTGTTGTACTTCTGCCTGACGTTTTGTTTCATGGCTTTTTTGAGTAAATTCATGCCATTGCTCTTGCCAAGTGGCCATAGCGGTTTCAACTTCATGCAGTTGAATAGTGGCTTCTTCTGTTTTTGCTCCTAATAATTCTTTTTCAGGCTCTAATAATAAAACTTCTTCAGCAATAATAGCTAACTGTTCTTCATCAGCAGTAATGGTTGTTAATGCTTCCTGATAACTATGCTCCGCTTCTGTACTGTCTTCTTGTAATTGCTTCAATCGTTGTTGATTGTGCTGAATGCTTTGTTCAAAACGAGCAATTTCACCACCAATAGCATAAAAAAGGCCCTGCACTTGATTGAAATGTTCTGATAAATCATGATGTTTATCACGATGTTGTTCAATATGGGTGTCAGCATTTTGCTGTTCTGTAATTAACGCCTCTAATGCTAACTCTTGTTCTTGAATAATGCGCTGATGATTTTCTGTTTGACTATGCAAAGTTTGCCAGCGTATGGCGGTTAACTCTGCTTTTAATTGTCTTTCTTCTATTTTATATTGTTGATACTTTTCCGCAGATTTAGCTTGTGAGTGTAACCGCTCTAACTGTCTGCCTAACTCTTCTCTTAAATCAGATAATCGTGCTAAGTTTTCTTGGGTGCGATGAATACGATTTTCTGTTTCACGACGACGTTCTTTATATTTAGAAATGCCTGCCGCTTCTTCAATATAGTTACGTAGATCTTCTGGGCGCGCTTCGATTAAACGAGAAATCATGCCCTGCTCAATAATCGAATAACTGCGTGGTCCTAATCCTGTTCCTAAGAAAATATCGGTAATATCACGACGTCGGCATTTAGTGCCATTAAGAAAATATTGATTCTGACCATCTCGTGTTACACGACGACGAATAGATATCTCTGCATAACAAGCGTACTCACCCAGTAAAGTACCATCACTGTTATCAAAAATTAGTTCAATGGAGGCTTGGGTTACAGGTTTACGTGTATTAGAACCGTTAAAGATAACATCTATCATGGATTCGCCACGTAGATTTTTAGCTGATCCTTCGCCCATTACCCAACGCACAGCATCAATAATATTAGACTTACCACAACCATTTGGTCCCACTACCGCTGTCATATTAGTAGGGAAATAAGCAGTTGTTGCATCCACAAAGGATTTAAAACCTGCTAGTTTAATCGACTTTAAACGCATAGCCTGCTAAATTCTCTTATTCGTCAGTGGTTTCTATAAAGGGCATAACACTAGCGGTCGCTTTTAATTGTGCCACTTGCTGTACCATTTGCAAAGCAATAGCTTGATACAGCTTCGCTTCATCACTAGTCGGATTTGCAAATACCGTAGGTTTACCAGAGTCGGCTTGTTCTCTGATAGACAATGATAAAGGCAATGATCCTAAGAGATGAACATGGTATTGTTTAGCTAGTTTTTCACCACCGCCTTCACCAAATAAATGCTCGATATGGCCACAATGAGAACAAATATGTACAGCCATATTTTCAATAACTCCTAACACAGGAATATTTACTTTCTCAAATAAACCAATCGCTTTTTTGGCATCAATCAAAGCTAAATCTTGAGGCGTAGTAACAATTACAGCAGCAGTAACGGGCACTTTTTGTGCTAAAGTTAATTGTATATCGCCTGTGCCAGGTGGCATATCAATAATTAAATAATCTAACTGCCCCCACGCTGTTTGGGTAAGGAGCTGTAATAAAGCACCAGATGCCATTGGGCCACGCCATGCCATAGGTGTTTGATCGGACGTTAAAAAAGCCATGGTCATCACTTCGACACCATGTGCTTTAATAGGTACAAAGTATTTTTCATCTTTCACAGCTGGCTTAGTACCCTCTGGCAAGCCAAATAAAATACCTAAGCTAGGGCCATAAATATCTGCATCCAAAATGCCTACTTTTGCTCCCTGCTGACTTAAAGCGAGCGCAAGATTGGCGGCTGTGGTCGACTTACCAACGCCACCTTTACCAGAAGCCACAGCAATAATATGCGCGACTGAATCTAACATAGAAGCAGATGTTGTCATTTAATTTCCAAATCAATTTATACTACAAAGAACTTACAGTAGCAGGTAATTGCCAGTAAATTGGTGTTATACCACGCTGCTCTAAGAAATAATTAGCTTTACTAAAATGCCCGTTGCCTAAAAAACCACGATGAGCTGATAAAGGCGAAGGATGGGCTGAACACAATACCAAATGTTTAGTAGGATCAATCAGGCCTTTTTTACTTTGTGCATGAGAACCCCACAACATAAATACCACACCATCACAATGTTGATTTACTTCTTGAATAACGCGATCAGTAAACTGTTGCCAACCTTGTTTAGAATGTGAAGCCGCTTTATTAGCTTCTACGGTTAAGGAGGTATTTAATAGTAATACACCTTGTTCAGCCCAAGACTGTAAACAACCATGTTTGGGTGGATCAATATTTAAATCTCGTTTGATCTCTTTATAGATATTCACTAAAGAAGGCGGAATAGCAACACTTGGCTGTACAGAGAAGCTAAGGCCATGAGCTTGGTTAGGACCATGATAAGGATCTTGGCCTAAAATCACTACTTTTACAGCATCTAGTGGCGTACTGTTTAATGCATTAAAAATAAGCGAACCTTTGGGATAAATTATTTTACCTGCTGCTTTTTCAGCGCGTAAAAAATCTCCCAAAGCAGTCATATATGGCTTTGTAAATTCGTCTTGTAAGACATTTTTCCATGATGTTTCTAAGGCAATTTCTTTAGTCATTTTCGTTATCCATTCCTTTACTATTTTGATTGCGTTTTCTGTTGTTATAGTACCTACGTTTTTTGCGTTGCGGTTTTGGCTGAACTCCATCAGCTAAAGCTTGAAAGCTTTCAGCGTGATGAGTATCTTCTAACTGTAAACGTCTCTCAGTTAATATTGCCCACACTGTAATAAACATTGCAGCTATTAATGGTCCTAATACAAAGCCATTAATACCAAACACAGAGATACCCCCTAAGGTGGACAATAGAATTAACCAATCAGGTAATTTAGTATCTTTACCTACTAAAATGGGGCGCAATACGTTATCAATCATGCCAATCACTACTGCACCGAAGATGATTAAACTAACGCCTTGCCAAATCATACCTGTTACTAAAAAGTAGATGGCTACAGGTCCCCATACCAAACTGGCACCTACAGCTGGTAGTAGTGAAAGCACGGCCATGATGGTACCCCAAAGTATAGCACCCTGAATTCCATAGAACCAAAATGCAATACCCCCTAACGCCCCTTGTATACAAGCTACAATAATATTACCTTTAACCGTTGCTCTGATAACGATTGAAAATCTTTCATATAAATCAGATTTACGGTCATCCGAAATGGGAATTGCACGCTTGATACTTCGCCCTAACCATGAACCATCACGTAATAAAAAGAACAACAAATACAACATGACACATAGGCTAATGGCAAATTGTAAAGTGACCTGTCCAATACTATAGGCTTGATTACCAGCAAAACTAAGTGCTTTCATCCCCGTATTGGCTAACTTCTCTTTAATATCAGAAATATCGAAATCCCAGCCCATCCTCTCCAGCAAGCTTTGTAATGGAGCAGGCAAAGCATCCATAATATGTTGTAAGTATTGGCCAATATCAAACTTACCCTCTTTCATGCGGGTTAATAAGGCAGAACTTTCCTGAAATAGAGAATTAATTACAAAGATAACAGGGATAATCACTATTAAGACACAAGTACAAACAGTAATAAAAGCAGCTAAATTATTTTTGCCATTTAAACGATATTCTAAATTTCTCTGCATAGGGCTAAATAGTATCGTTAAGATAATAGCCCAAAAAATAGCGCCAAAAAATGGCAACATAATGTTTAAAAAAGCACAACTAAAAAAAACTAAAATGACAAAAAAAGTAAATATTTCAAGTTTATTATTACTCGATTGCATAATTTGCCTAATGGTAAAATCCATTGAATTAATAAAGGTGATAATAGTAGTAGTTTTATGGGCATAAATCTATTCTTTTTCGACTAAAGACAATCCAAAAATCAGATTAATCAGTTAATATTGCTAGGCTTTCTACTCTTTTAGACATAGTTTGAAATAAAGCTTTACTTGAACTTCTCTTTAATAAACCTTATACAACACAAGTATAAAAAACAAAATTGTTTTTACTCAGGAGTTTTTAGCTAGATGACACGTATTATCCTATATTTATTAACCAACTTAGCCATCGTAATAGTAGCAGGTATTGTACTCAGTTTATTAGGTTTTTCTGGTTATATAGAGCAAGATGGCCTGAATTTAACTGCTTTACTTATTTTCTGTGCTATTGTTGGCTTTGCTGGATCATTGATCTCACTGTTTATATCAAAGTTTATGGCTAAACGGGCCATGAATGTACAGGTTATTGATCAACCTAGAACACGCCATGAACAATGGTTAATCCAAACAGTACAAGAGCTTTCTCAAAAAGCGGGTATTAAAATGCCAGAAGTGGGTATTTTCCCTGCTTATGAAGCCAATGCCTTCGCCACAGGCTGGAACAAAAATGCTGCGCTAGTGGCCGTCAGTCAAGGTTTACTTGAACGTTTTTCGCCAGATGAAGTAAAAGCAGTACTTGGTCACGAAATTGGCCACGTAGCCAACGGCGATATGGTAACACTTGCCCTTATTCAAGGAGTTGTTAACACCTTTGTAATGTTCTTTGCACGTATTATTGGTTATTTTGTAGATAGAGTGGTCTTTAAAAATGAGAATGGTCGCGGCATAGGTTTCTTTGTTGCCACTATTGTTGCTGAATTAGTATTAGGTATTTTAGCCACCATGATCGTTATGTGGTTCTCCAGAAAACGTGAATACCGAGCTGATTATGCAGGCGCTTCATTAGTCAGTCCTATTGCAATGATTTCAGCACTGCAACATTTACAAGCTGAATCTAATATTCCTGCTGAAATGCCTGACAGTTTACAAGCTTTTGGTATCAATGGTTCATTAAAAAGCGGGTTACAAGAGCTATTTATGAGCCACCCTCGCTTAGAAGATCGTATTGCAGCACTTCGTCAATAGTAGCTTTATTTCATATAACTAAGGTCTATAACAATATAGATCTTAGTTCTGCATCTTTTTAGTTTTTTCTGGTGTAACCTGTTAAAATATCAGCTTTCAAAAAATATAAAATAACTTTTGACGAGAACTTATGAGTGTAATCATTAAAACACCAGAAGACATTGAAAAAATGCGCATTGCTGGTCGTCTAGCCGCTGAAGTATTAGAAATGTTGGATGAGCATGTAAAAGTTGGTATAACCACGGATGAATTAAATACTATTTGCCATGATTATATCGTGAATGTACAACAAGCTATCCCTGCTCCATTAAACTATCATGGTTATCCAAAATCTATTTGTACCTCTGTAAACCATGTTGTTTGTCATGGTATTCCAAACGATAAACCATTAAAAAATGGTGATATTGTGAACATCGATATTACCGTTATCAAAGATGGTTACCATGGCGATACCAGTAAAATGTACTTGCTTGGTGATGTGCCAGAGTGGGCTGATCGCTTATGTAAAATCACTCAAGAATGTATGTATATGGCTATTGAATCAGTAAAGCCAGGTGCCCACTTAGGCGATATTGGTGCCATTATTCAAAAACATGCTGAGAAAAATGGTTTCTCTGTAGTACGCGATTATTGTGGTCATGGTATTGGCAAAGGTTTTCATGAAGCACCACAGGTTTTGCATTATGGCAAAGCAGGCACAGGCATAGAGCTTAAAGAAGGTATGATTTTTACCATAGAGCCTATGATTAACCAAGGTCGTTATGAAACGCGTACATTAGGTGATGGTTGGACGGCTATTACTAAAGATCGTAAATTATCCGCTCAATATGAGCATATGATCTTAGTAACTGACCATGGCTATGAAGTATTAACCTTACGTAAAGAAGAAACTTTTCCCCGCAGCAATTAGTAGTTGGAGATGAGTGGTTATGAGTAGTACTGCTGAATTATTTGATCAAGGGCAATTCCAAGCTGAACTTGCCTTGAAATCAAGCCCTATTGCTGCTTTTAAAAAAGCCATTAAACAAGCATGTACTATTCTTGACCAGCGCTTTTGTACGGGTTATGACATTCGTAAACTAATTACTGAACGCGCTTGGTTTATTGACCAAATTCTTATTCAAGCTTGGAAGCAGTTTAATTGGTCTGAACCTAACCGTATTGCTTTATTAGCAGTTGGAGGTTACGGTCGCGGAGAACTACACCCCCACTCCGATATTGATGTATTAATTCTGATAGAAAATGGTTATCAAGAACAATTTACCTCTTCTATTGAAAAGTTTTTAATGCTGCTATGGGATATTGGCTTAGAAATTGGACATAGTGTCCGCACCTTAGATGAATGCGCTGAACATGCCCGTAATGATCTAACCATTATTACCAACTTGATCGAGTGCCGTACTATTACTGGAGCAGACACACTCCGTAAACAAATGCTAGCGGCAACCAGTACAGAACATATGTGGCCAAGTTCAGAATTTCTTATTCAGAAATACTATGAACAAAAAGCCCGTCATGAAAAATACAATGACACAGAATATAACCTAGAACCTAATGTAAAAGGCTCTCCTGGTGGTCTAAGAGATATTCAAACTATTCTATGGATCGGTCGTAGAGAATATGGCAAATTAAAGCTGCACGCCATGATTGCCAAAGGCTTTATTACAGAAAATGAATACCGTGTCATGAACGCCTCGTTGCTTTTTTTATGGAAAGTTCGCTATGCCTTACATATGTTAGCTAACCGAGCCGAAGACCGCTTACTGTTTGATTATCAAGCTAAAGTCGCTAATTTATTAGGTTATACTGCTGAAGAGCCTAAAGTAGCTATTGAACAATTAATGAAGAAATATTACCGAATGGTAATGAATGTTTCGAGCATTAATGAAATTATCTATCAGCATTTTAAAGAAGTTATTTTAGAAAAAAACAAAACACCTACCATCACCCCGCTGAATAAACATTTTCAAATATGTAATGACTTTATTGAGGTGACTCAGCCAGATGTATTTAAAAAAGAACCCTCAGCGCTGTTAGAAATTTTCTTAGTCCTTGCAAAGCATCCTGATATATGGGGCATTAGAGCCAATACTATACGCTTGCTATGCGAAGCGAGATATTTAATTAATGATAAATTTCGCCATGATCCAAAAAATTCAAAATTATTTCTAGATCTCTTTAAATGTGAAACAGATATTCATCGTAATTTAAGACGTATGAACCGTTATGGTATTTTAGGTCGTTATATTCCTGCTTTTGGACATATTGTAGGACAAATGCAATATGATCTGTTTCATATTTACACAGTAGATGCCCATACCTTAAATGTTATCAAGCACTTAAGAAAGTTATCTCGTTCAGAGATGATAGAGAAATTTCCCTTACCAAGTAAAGTTTTCTTAAAACTTGCCAAACCTGAATTAATCTACTTAGCAGGATTGTTTCATGATATTGGTAAAGGGCGTGGTGGCGATCACTCAGAAATTGGCGCAGAAGAAGTAGTTAATTTTGGTAAGCTACACCGGCTGCCTGCAGAAGATACTAAACTTATTGCTTGGTTGGTGGCTAATCACTTAATAATGTCCACCACCGCACAACGTAAAGATTTAACTGACCCTAAAGTGATTAATGATTTCGCATTACGGGTAGGTGATGAAAATCATCTTAATTATCTGTATGTACTGACTGTAGCTGATATTAATGCCACCAATCCAACGCTCTGGAATTCTTGGCGTGCCACTTTATTACAACAACTTTATACCGAAACTAAACGCGCCTTAAGACGCGGTTTAACTAATTTACTTGGTCGTAATGAACAAATCCATCAAACTCAACAAGCAGCTATGGATATTTTAATTCGTAGTGGTGTTGATGAAGATGAGATTATGTCATTGTGGACGCAAATGGGCGAAGACTATTTTTTACGTCATACCTCCAGTGATATTGCTTGGCATACTGAAGCTATTTTACATCATGCCAATAATCAAGACCCATTAGTGCTTTTTAAACAAACCTCACAACGCGGCATGGCGAGTGCATCACAAATCTTTATTTATGCACCTAAGCAATGGGATTTCTTTGCAGTAACAGTATCTATCATGGGACAACTGAATCTTAGTATTCAGGATGCGCGGATTTTACCTTCAACCTCTAAGTTTTCACTAGATACTTATATTGTTTTAAACGAAGATGGTTCATCCATAGGGCAGGATCAACACCGTATAGATACCATACGTAAAGAACTAATTAATGGTTTGAAAAATCCAGAAAACTACCAAACCATTATTCAACGTCGTGTACCTAGGCAGTTAAAGCACTTTACCTTTAAACCCAGAGTATCTATTTATAACGACTTACAAAATGATGTTAGCGTGGTACAAATCGAGGCGCCTGATAGACCTGGTTTACTAGCACGTATAGCGAAAATATTTTTATCTTATGATTTAACCATCCAAGGTGCTAAAATAACCACCTTAGGAGAACGAGTAGAGGATAACTTTTTAGTTATTGATAAAACTGGGCATGCTATTTCTAACACTGAGCTAATAGCACAACTACAACAAACTATTATTAACAAGCTATCAGAAATCTCACAACCAACTTCTGATAACCTTACTATAGCCATTTAACTTAAAATTATTAACAATATGAATCCATTATTAGAAAAATTACAGCGTTATCCCTTTGAAAAACTAAGGGTTTTATTAAGTGACGTTAAAGCTAATGCAAATAAAACAGCGATTGCTTTATCGATTGGTGAGCCAAAGCATGAGTCACCTGCTTTTGTAAAACAAGCGCTTATAGAGCATATTGATAAACTGGCTGTTTACCCCACCACGGCTGGCTTATTACCCTTACGTCAGGCTATGGCTAATTGGGCTGAAAAGCGTTTTGCTGTACCTGATGGTTGGATCACACCAGAACAACATATTCTACCTGTTAATGGCACGCGCGAAGCTCTATTTTCTTTTACACAAGCGGTTATTGATAATACAAAAGAAGCATTAGTAGTTAGCCCTAACCCGTTCTATCAGATTTATGAAGGTGCAGCCCTGCTAGCTGGCGCTAAACCTCACTACTTACCTTGTTTAGCTGAAAATGGCTTTAACCCAGAATTTGACGCTGTATCGCCAGAAGTTTGGCAACGTTGCCAAATTTTATTCTTATGCTCACCAGGTAATCCCACGGGAGCCCTTGTTCCTGTAACCACCCTTAAAAAGCTAATTCAACTAGCAGATACTTATAATTTTATCATTGCTTCTGATGAATGCTACAGTGAACTATACTTTGATGAAAATAACCCACCTGCTGGTTTATTAACTGCCTGTGCTGAATTAGGTCGCCATGACTTTGATAAATGTGTTGTTTTCCATAGTTTATCAAAACGTTCAAACTTACCAGGATTACGCTCTGGTTTTGTAGCTGGCGATGCCAAAATACTCAAACAATATTTGCTGTACCGTACTTATCATGGCTGCGCGATGGCAGAACACACCCAATATGCAAGTATAGCTGCTTGGCAAGATGAACAGCATGTTGTTGCTAATCGCGCCCTCTATCGTGCAAAATATGATGCAGTTTTAGAAATCTTATCGCCTGTGATGGATATTCAGAAACCTGATGGTGGTTTTTATTTATGGCCTAAGACGCCTATAGCAGATACAGAGTTTACTAAACAGTTATTAATGAAACAAAATGTACTGGTTGTACCTGGTTCTTACTTATCTAGAGAGGTAGATGGTTTTAATCCAGGCGCTAATAGAATAAGGATGGCTTTAGTCGCTCCAATTAATGAGTGTATAGAGGCTGCCCACCGCATAAAAGAATTTCTTACAGAATATAGTTAGAAAAGACTAAATTATTGTTTTATTATCCACTTTTATTGTAGCGCAATATTATTTACTAACTAATGGAATCTTGTTAAACCCCATGAAAAATATTTTCACTAAAAAAATTATATCCACCCTTTGTGCTTTTAGCTGTACAGGTGCTTTACTTTTTTCAATGGGCATTGCAGCACCTAATGTTTTAGCTGATACAGCAGCTACAACGCCTGCCAAAACAACTGCTAAAAAAGATGATAAAACTGTTGCTTGGAAAGACCTTAAGCCTGATGAAAATCAGATTATTACTAGTTTAAATATCTTTGAAATATTACGTCGCCATCATTACTTAAAATTACCACTTGATGATGCCCGCTCAACCGTTGTATTTGATAGTTACCTAAAAACCTTAGACCCACAACGCAGCTTCTTTTTACAATCAGATATTGACGAGTTTTCGCCATTACGTACACAATTTTTCCGTTTACTACGCTATGGGCAATTAAAACAAGGTTATACCATCTATCAACGCTATTTAGAACGCGTGCAAAGTCGTGTTGAGTTTTTATTAGCTAAACTTGAGCATGGTATTGATAAAATTGATTTTAATAGCGATGAAACACTTTTAATTGATCGCGAAAAAGCACCTTGGCCAAAAGATTTAGCTGAACAACATGAGTTATGGTCTAAACAGTTTACTGATGATGTATTACGTTTGAAATTAACCAATAAAAAGGACGAAGAAATTACTTCACAGTTAACTAAACGTTATCAAAATCAATTAAAACGTTTAAAACAAATTTCCAGTGAAGATATCTTCCAAAGTTATATCAATGCTTTTGCCACCTCTTATGACCCACATACAGAATATATGTCACCAGAGACTGCAGAAAACTTTGATATTAATATGAGTCTTTCTTTAGAAGGTATTGGTGCTGTTCTACAAAGTGACAATGATTATGTCAAAATTGTTCGCTTAGTGCCTGCAGGCCCTGCTGCTAAATCAAAACAACTTGCTCCCGCAGATCGTATTGTGGCTGTAGGACAAGATAAAGAGGAAATGATTGATATTATTGGCTGGCGCTTAGAGGAAGTTGTTAAAAAGATACGGGGTGCTAAAGGTTCTAAAGTACAACTTGAGGTTATCCCAGCTTCTAACCCTCCTGGTGACTTAACCACTAAGAAAGTGACGCTAATCCGTGAAGCTATTAAATTAGAAGATCAAGCTGCCAAGAAATCGATACTTAATCTAGAGCATCAAGGCAAATCTAGAAAAATTGGTATTATTGAGCTTCCTACCTTCTATCTTGACTTTAAAGGTGTTAGAAATAACGATCCTGATTATAGAAGCAGTGTTCGTGATGTAAAAAATCTACTGGCCGAACTTAAAAAAGAGAAAGTAGAAGGCATCATCATTGATTTACGTAATAATGGTGGTGGTTCATTACAAGAAGCCACTGAGCTAACAGGTCTATTTTTACCACTAGGCCCTGCAGTACAAGTTCGTGATAGCAATGGTCAAGTAACTGTACTTGATGATGCAGCAGCCTCTGAAAAAGATGGCAAAGTAAAACAATCACCTATCTATACTGGACCACTAATTATCTTAGTTAATCGTCTATCTGCATCGGCATCAGAAATTTTTGCAGGGGCTATGCAAGACTATCATCGAGCACTGATAGTGGGTGGTCAAACCTTTGGTAAAGGTACAGTACAATCTGTATTACCTTTAAAACATGGTGAACTAAAACTAACAGTTGCTAAGTTCTATCGTGTTTCAGGGCAAAGTACTCAAAACAAAGGGGTTGTACCTGATATTACTTACCCTTCTATTATTGATACTGAACAAATTGGTGAAAGTAGCCTACCAGAAGCTATGCCTTGGGATACTATAAACCCTGCTATCTCAGCAGTTAATAATCCATTTAGCGCTATATTAGGCAATTTACAGCAAAAACATGATGAACGTGCGAAAAACAACCCAGACTTTGTTTACTACAAAAAACGTGCTGATTTAGTAAAAAAACTGGCCGAAGAAAAAACACTTTCATTGAATATAAAACAACGTAAGCAACAAAAAGAGCAGGCTGAAAAAGACTTGCTCAACCTAGAAAATACTAGGCGTATTGCTAAAGGTGATAAGCCTGTTGAGAAATTAGATGCACTAGAAACTGAACTTAACAAAGAATTGGAAGATAGCACTACTCCAAAACCTGAAAAAGACGGGTATTTAGTAGAAACCGCTAATGTCTTATTGGATTATATTACCTATAATGAGCAAACCAAGTAGCTAATATGAAAGCACTCTATAGCATAGCTAATCAGCTAAATTGGAAACATGAAACAGTTGTTGATTGTCCGAAAGGCTATGTAAGAGTGCAAATTGCTGCTGCTGGACTAAACCGAGCAGATTTACTGCAACGACAAGGTAAATATCCGCCCCCGAAAGGGATTACTGAAGCATTAGGTTTAGAATGCGCAGGTATTATTACAGAAACTAATCAGGTCACAAATTGGCAAGTAGGTGATCGAGTTTGTGCTTTATTAGCTGGTGGTGCTATGGCAACAGAGGTGGTAATAGATGCACGTCATTTATTACCCGTACCACAAAATCTTTCATTAGTAGAAGCTGCGGTATTACCTGAAGTGTATGCCACTGCATGGTTAAATTTATTTCAGATTGCGCAATTAAAACCAAGTGAAAAAGTATTAATTCATGCAGGTGCAGGTGGTGTTGGCTCTGCTGCCATACAACTATGCAAAGCCTTTAATAACCCTTGCTGGGTAACTGTTGGTAGTCAAGATAGGCTAGATTATTGTAAATCGCTTGGTGCTGAAGGTGGTGTGATTCGTACTGAGAACTTAGAAGCTATTAATAAACAAGCACCTTTTGATGTTATTTTGGACCCTGTCGGTGCTAACTATACAGCACTTAACACTGATCTGCTTAATATAGATGGGCGTTGGGTTATCATTGCTATGATGGGCGGCCATAAAACAGAAATCAATTTAGCGAAATTACTGGCGAAACGTATTCAAATGACAGGCTCCACATTACGTAGTCGTAATGATGACTTTAAAGCAGCTTTAATCAAACAACTAACTGAAAAAGTTTGGCCTTTATTTGAGACTAATCAGCTTTCTCATAATCTTGCCAAAACCTTTGCAATCGAACAAGCTGACCAAGCTTTTGAAGCATTAGCAAGCAATCAAATTAATGGAAAAATAGCATTAACTATTAATTAAAATAGCCAAACTGGTGTAAATCAATACGACCATCTTCACTAAAAACTATGCCTTCAGCAATCAATGCTTGATATTGACGCTGATAATCTTCCCCAGTTAAAGATATTCTGCCATTACGATTAACTATTCTAAACCAAGGCAACGATGAACCTTCTGGTAGTTTTTTTAATATTCCGCCTACCTGCCTAGCAGCGCGACTAGACCCAGCCATGCGAGCAATCTCACCATAAGTTGTTACTTTACCATAAGGAATGCTATAAACTGCCTGTAACACCCTTTGATAGAAGTTATCTTTAATCAGTGATACATCGTTTTCCATAAGCTCAATCAGTCAGTTTGATCATTAATTTTCAGCAGAACCTGCTTTAAACATATAAGCTAACCAACATAAAGGTAGATAAGCGATCACCATAGCCAATAATCCATTAAAATCATTACTCGCGACTAAAAGTGCTATGGGCAACAACCATATAACATTAATTATTAATACAGCTACAGTTACTGTTAAATGATTGCCAAAATACCTTGCTGCAAATTGATAGGTATGGCTACGATGAGCTTCATATATTTTCTCTTTACGTAATAAGCGATGAACCAGTGTCCAAGTCGCATCCACAACAAATACGCCCAATAAAATAAGCCAAGCCCAAAACAGCTGCGATGAAATCCAAGCCGCTTGAATAGATAAACCACCTAATATAATGCCTAAAAAACCGCTGCCTGCATCACCCATAAAAATTTTAGCAGGTGGAAAATTCCAATATAAAAACCCAGCCACAACAGCTGCTAAAATAAGCGCCGTATAACTGATTAATGAATAACCTGCTACATAGTAGAGTAATGCGCCACTCAAGCAGACACAAATAGCCTCGATACTGGCAATACCATCAATTCCATCCATAAAGTTATAAAGATTTAGCAACCACACCAAATAAAATACCGCCAACACAGAGGTTATAACAGGCGGTAAATTAAGGCCTAACACCATTAGATTTGGAAACCCTGAAAACCAATAGAGTAACCATATTGCGGCTATAAAATGAGCCAATAAACGCCAACGTGCTGCAATATGGCCATGATCGTCTAAAAAACCTATAATCGCAACAATAATACCTGCACCCCATAATCCCCATAATAAAAATTCAGGAATTAACTGCCAGCCATATAAAAAGGGTAATAAAAAAAGAAAAACAATAACAAAGGCTACACCTCCACCTCTAGGTGTAGGAATGCTATGAGAACTACGCTCATTGGGGATATCCATTAAGCTTTTTGCTAAAGCATAATTTTTTATTAAATAGGTCAATAAACCACTGGCTAAGGTAGCGAGAACTATTAATATCAGTAGTGACCAAGCCATTATGCTTTATCCTTAAGAAAAGCATTCACTGTTTTTTCCAAGCCTTGCTGTACAGAAAATGGAGGCTGCCAATCCAATAATGTTTTTGCTTTAGAAATATCTACTTGTAGTGAATCACATAATTGCCTTGCTATATTCTTTTTACCAACTACAGTAGCCATTAATCTTAGACAACTTACTGGAATTGGTATTAAGTTAGCAGACTTATTCATGGCTTTAGCTACAGCTTTTAATAATTGAGGGGTTGATAAATCCTCACCATCAGCCACTAAAAACACTTGATCAGCAGCCTTGGGGTGTTCCATAACCCTGTATAATAAATCGACTAGATTATCTACATTAACAAAAGAACGTTTATTTTTAACCAAGCCTAGTGGTAAAGGGATACCACGATAAACCCATTTAATAAGAGAAAGAAAATTAGCCTTTACCCCTTCCCCATACACTAAAGGCGGACGAATAATAACTAATTCCATAGGTGTATCTTTGGTTAATTGCCATAAGGCTTGCTCTGCTTCTAACTTAGAAATAGCATAATTCCCTTCTGGATTAGCTGTATCTTGCTCAGTAAAAGGTTGCTTGGTATGATTGCCGTTAACGCCTATGGAGCTCACAAAAATAAATCGCTTAACACCTGCTTCAAGAGCCTGTTTAGCTAGCTGTATGGTAGCTGCTACATTCACCTCACGAAAGGCTTGTAATGGATCTGTTGCTGTTTCTTTTAAGATATGAGCACGACCAGCAATGTGTACCACTATATTGGTATTTTTTAATGCTTCACTCCAATCTACTGGCTGGGCTAAATCAGGAACTATAAACTGTTGTAATTGGCTCTCTTGAGCAAGGGGTTTACGTACCGTTATAACAGGCGTATAACGATTGTCTGCTAGTACTTTTTTAACAAAAGCCTGCCCCACAAATCCTGTAGCCCCTGTAATTAATACTTTTTCCATTTAGAGCTCCAATAACTCTATTAAACGCTCATTAACTTTAGTTGCGTTAAAGTTTTGTTGAGCTATTTGATAGCTATTATTACCCATTTCTATAATCTTCTCAGGATGTTCAATAAAATAACACATTTTATCAGCCAACTCTTGTGCCGAATATGGCGGTACTAAAAAGCCATTAACACCTTCTTGTACAGTTTCCCTACAACCTGCAACATCTGTAGTAATAATCGCCCTACCAATAGCCATTGCTTCTTGAGTACTGCGAGGAAATCCTTCGCGATAGGAAGGTAAAACAAATACACTGCTTTGTTGTAACCATTTGGCAATATTGGTTACAAAGCCAGGCCAGTTGACAACCTGCTCATCTATTAATTTATCCAATTGAGATTGAGTAAGACCACCAGGATTTTCTGTATCTATACTCCCCAAGATAATAAACTGTGCTGTAGGATATTTAGCCTTTACTAACTTAGCTGCATTAACATACTCAAAAATACCTTTTTCTTTTAATAAACGACCAATAAATAGAAAACTAACAGGCTCTATAGGCGCTATAGAATAAGGATAGTCAGCTAAGTTAAGCCCTATTGGGCCTAATACGGTAATATTTTTAACTTTTATCTCATAGTGGTCTATTAAATCTGCTTTATCATCATTATTTAATAAAATAAGGCGATTTAAATAGGGTAAAGTGCATTGATAAAGAAAAACTTGAATACGCTTTAATAGTTTTGTTTTAAAGGATATTCCTTCTACTTGAGGTGTAAAGGTAAAACCTAACCCCTCTAACATAGCATAACGGTGTTTTACACCTGCCAAAACAGCGGCTAAAGTGCCAAAAATAACAGGCTTAGTGAAATAGCAAAAAGTATGTTCTATGCCACAAAACTTTAATTGTTTAACTAATCTATAGGTATTTATTAAATCAACAAAAGGGTTTAAACCTGTGCGATTAAAACGATATTGAACCGCTATTGCACCCAAGCCTTCAACAGCTTGTTTAGAAGATGGCTGATAATCTTGTGCAAACGCATAAACCACATGACCTTTAGCAATAAGTGATTTGATAAGATCAATACGAAACCCTAAAATTGAATGAGCAGTAGTCCCTATAATTGCTACTTTCATTCAAGTATATGTTCCTTAGCTAAATAGTCTTTAAAACTAGGCGCTGCTGCATCTTTTTCAGATACTATAATATCACCGTCTAACTTAGGCCATTCAATTGCTAAGATAGGATCATCCCAACGAATAGCACTTTCTGAATCCTTATGGTAATAATCAGTGGTTTTATATAAAAAATGGGTATTATCTTGCAATGCTAAAAAACCATGCGCAAATCCCTCTGGAATCCATAGCATTTTCTTATTTTCTGCGGATAACTCTACAGCTACCCACTGCCCTATTGTAGGTGAACCAGCTCGAATATCAATTGCCACATCCCATGCAGCACCTTGCACTACTCTTACCAGCTTACCCTGTGCATAAGGCACACGCTGAAAATGTAATCCTCTTAATACGCCTTTTTGTGAACAAGAATGGTTATCTTGCACAAAAGTTCTAGGTGTAGGTAAATTTAAACCTTTTAAAGCAGTAAAAAACTTCTGCTCATTATAACTTTCCAAAAACCAACCACGATCATCACCAAAAACTTGCGGTTCTATAACCACCACATCAGCAATCTTTGTTTGGATTAGTTTCATTTCTACACCTTTTACTATTCAGTTAATAGTTCAGCAATTACGCGCTTAACACCTAATTGCCAATCTGGCAAAGTAATATCAAAGGTGTTTATTAGCTTACTCGTTGCCAATCTAGAGTTTAATGGACGTTTAGCGGGTGTTGGATAGCTATCAGTTGTAATGGCGTTAACTTTTTTAACTTTTAATTGATCAGCAATATAAAGCTTTGCCTCAGCGAAAATAACATTGGCAAAGTCATACCATGAGGTTTCACCACCAGCTGTTAAATGATAAATACCTGCCAACTCAGGCTTAAGCTGTTTAATGGCATGAGCAGTAATATCTGCAATTAATTCAGCACCAGTAGGCGAACCTATTTGATCGTTAATTATTGCTAATTCTTCTCGCTCTTTAGCTAAACGTAACATGGTTTTAATAAAGTTATTACCATGGGTGGCATAAACCCAAGATGTTCGAAAGATTAGATAATTATCAAGTAATTGCTGAATAGCTTGCTCACCAACTAATTTAGTTTTACCATAAATATTGAGTGGATTTGTTTCAGCCGTTTCCAATCTCGCTGTATCACCACTGCCATCAAATACATAGTCTGTTGAATAATGAATTAACCAACTATGGTATTGTTTAGCTTGCTCAGCCAAAAACTCAACAGCCTTACCATTAATTTGCAAAGCAAGTTCTGTTTCCGTTTCTGCTTTATCAACCGCTGTATAAGCTGTTGCATTCACTATAATTGTAGGCTGATAATCTACTATTATTCTTTGTAAGCTTTTAAGATCTGTTAAATCACCACCTTGATCATGGCGATCTAATGCTAATAGTTGTCCTACAGGCGCTAATGAGCGCTGTAACTCCCAACCAACCTGACCATTTTTGCCTAATAAAAGTATTTTATTAGCCATATTGCTTAGCTATCCATTGGCGATAAGTGCCACTTTTTACATGCTCAACCCATTCTGTATTAGACAAATACCATTCAACGGTTTTTCTTAGCCCTGTTTCAAAGGTTTCCTGTGGTTTCCAATCTAACTCATTAGCTATTTTACTGGCATCAATGGCATAGCGCACATCATGGCCAGGACGGTCTTTTACATAAGTAATCAGATCAGTATATTGTTTAACACCTTGTGGATGATGGGGTGCTAATTCTTCTAATAAGCTACATAAAGCTTTTACTACATCAATATTACGTTTTTCATTATGACCGCCAATATTATAGGTTTCCCCCACTTTACCTTGCGTTAAAACCCTATAGAGTGCGCGTGCATGATCTTCTACATACAGCCAATCACGAATTTGATTGCCCTCACCATAGACAGGTAAAGGTTTACCCTCTAACGCATTTAAAATCATTAAAGGAATCAGCTTCTCAGGGAAATGATAAGGCCCATAATTATTTGAACAGTTAGTAACTAAAACAGGTAGACCATAAGTACGCCCCCACGCTCTTACTAAATGATCAGAACTCGCCTTACTAGCTGAATAAGGTGAACTGGGTTCATAAGGTGTGGTTTCTGTAAATAAATCTGTAGTACCTTCTAAATCACCATACACCTCATCTGTAGAAACATGATGAAAACGAAAGGCTTGTTTAGCTGTTTCTGGTAAATTATTCCAATACTGACGAGCAGCTTCTAATAAGGTATAAGTACCCACGATATTGGTTTCAATAAAAGCAGCAGGACCTGTAATTGAACGATCTACATGTGATTCAGCAGCTAAATGAATAACTAAATTGGGTTGATAGGTTGTAAATACATGCTCTAATGCTACTTTATCACAAATATCCACTTGCTCAAAAAAATAACGATCAGAATCAGCAATAGTTTTTAATGACTCTAAATTACCTGCATAAGTCAACTTATCAACATTAATAACTATATTATCCGTTTCATTAATTAAAAAACGCACTAAAGCCGAACCAATAAAGCCAGCACCACCTGTGACAAGTATTTTAAAATTAGTTTTCATAAGAGAGTGTCTTTTTATTACGAAGCTTTTTTAATAGGTTAATACACCATTTTGGTAAACAAATACCAATAAAGGATGTTAGCCCATATAAAAAATCATGTTTAATTAATAATTTTGCAGCTGAAAAGGCTACTTTTCTATTACCTGTTTGTGCAGCATATAAACAAAAGATAACCGTATTATATATAAGGAATGATTTAAGTGTAGGATTTTTTATAAGTAAAGATTTTTGAACTGGGTTGAGAAAATAACTGATATGATAAGGAACAACCAGCTTTACAAGAGTATGACTTCTATTTTCAGCATTGCGATAAACCTTAGCAGATATTTTGGTGGTAAACATCACAGGGGCTAGAAGCGCAACACTAAGCCATAAATATATGTCTTCTCCCAACTTAGCACCTACAGGAAAACTACCCATTTGTTGAAAGTACCTTCTGTTAAGGCAACTGTTTGAAGAACAAATAAGAGATCTATTACCTTGATAGGCTGAAAAGAAATCAGCTAACTGACCATAGAAGTTATCATCAATATTAACTAAGTTACCTACAAATCGCTTACCATTTTCAGTGACTTCTTCATATCTAGCACAAAATATAGCTGCTTGCTTATTTAACTTGATTAATTTACTGATTTCCTCTAAAAAACAAGGATGCCATTCATCATCCGCGTCTAAAAAACAAATATATTCCGCACTAGCATTTTTTACACCATTATTTCGAGCAGCTGAAACGCCCTGATTAGTTTGTGTAATTACGATGATACGAGGATCTATAAATTGCTTAACCACAGATAAACTATTATCTGTTGAGCCATCATCTACAATAATTAATTGTTGAAAGTCCTTAGTTTGATTCAATACAGAAGAAACTGCACGTGCTACCGAAAACTCTTTATTATATAGCGGAATAACTACAGCTATTCTAGGCGTATCATTAGTAAGCAATATTTATATCCTTTAGTAACGAAAACTATTTTTTAATAATCTTAAGAATAAAGTAACTAACTGCAAGTATTTATTACTACCTATCATTAGTTGAGTTCTGAAGTTTTCTGTTAATGTGCCTATTATATCTGAACCACTTAAGCCATCTGCTCCAAAACAACCAATAACAGCTGGAATTTGCTTAAGTTTTGTAGAATTATTTTGCATCACCTTCAAAATAAATAAATTATCGGCCGTAATAGGTAACTTATTAGAATAATAGCCAAACTGATTATGTAATGACTTTTTAAACAATGTACCAATTGAGTGGCTAGATACATAGCTACGCATACCATATAGCCATGGTGATTTATTTAAAGGCTTAATTAATTGATCATTCTGTTTAATAGTAGCTGTAATTAAATCAGCATGACTACTAGTTACAGCCTCTCGTAAATCTGCAATGGCATTATTATAAAAATAATCATCCGCGCCAGCCACTACGTAGTAATCCCCATCACACTGCTTAATTGCTCGATTTAAGGCATCATAAATACCAAAATCTGCTTGCGATGTGAATTTAATAGTAATATCTGTGACTTGTTCCAGTAACTCTAATGTACCATCTGTCGAGCCACCGTCTGCTACAACCCATTCAAAATCCTTATCAGTTTGTTGTTGCAAGCTTTCTATTAGTTTAGGCAAACATTGAGCCGCATTATAAGTGGCCGTAATAACACTGATTTTAACATTTTTGTTTGTTGGATTATCAACGTCCATATTTATCCTCCAAGCGAATAATATCATCCTCTCCAAGATAAGAGCCTGATTGTACTTCAATTAATTCTAAAGGTATTTTACCTGGATTTTCTAAAGAGTGAATTTCGCCAATGGGAATATAAGTGGACTGGTCTTCAGTTAATAAGTAGGTTTCATTATTTTTAGTAATTCTGGCTGTTCCTTTAACAATAACCCAATGCTCCGCACGGTGGTGATGTTTTTGCAAAGATAACTTAGCACCAGGCTTAACATTAATACGCTTTACCTGATATCTCTCACCGATATCAATACAATCATAAAACCCCCATGGTCTATGTACTTCACTATGCTGAACAACCTCTACACGACCTGCTTTTTGCAATTTAGTAACAATTTCTTTAACTTGCTGTATTTTATCCTTAGCTGCTACTAATACTGCATCTTTAGTTTCAACAATTACTAAATTATCTACACCCAACGTCGTTACTAATCTATCATTTGCATAAACGAGTGTATTAGTTGTTTGCTCAACTAGCACATCTCCTTTTAGCGTATTTCCCTGTGAGTCTTTATTTACCACTTGCCAAAGAGCTGACCATGAGCCAATATCAGTCCAACCAGCCTCTAAAGGCACCACTACTGCTTTATCAGTTTTTTCCATCACAGCATAATCAATAGAATCTGATGGACAGCCTAAAAAAGCTTCTTTATCAATACGAATAAAATCTAAATCAACTTTTGATGATTGTATCGCTTGCTGACAGGCTTTATAAATATCAGGACGATATCTTTCTAATTCCATTAAATAAGTTTTAGCGGTAAACATAAACATACCGCTATTCCAACAATAATGGCCTGCTTGTATATACTCCTCAGCTTTAGGCTGACTTGGCTTTTCTATAAATTGCTTAACTTGATAACTACCCTCTGCTATTTGTGCGCCTTGCTCAATATAGCCATAACCCGTTTCAGGCGCAGTAGGTACAATGCCAAAAGTAACTAAATAATCTTGATTAGCTAATGTTAAGGCATTATTAATCGCTTGCTGAAAAGCCTCAATATTTTGGATCAAATGATCGGCAGCTAATACTAATAAAATAGCATTGGGACTCTGCTGGTAAACTTTAAAAGCAGCCAAAGCAACCGCAGGCGCCGTGTTACGCCCTATTGGCTCTAATAAAATAGTTGCTTTTTGCTCTAATTGCCTTAACTGTTCGGCTACTAAGAAACGATGTTCTTCATTACAAATAACGATAGGATCTTGCTTATTAATTCCATCTAATCGATTGATAGTATCTTGAAGGAGTGAATACTCACTCACCAAAGCTAAAAATTGCTTTGGTTTAGCTTGCCGTGATAAAGGCCATAACCTTGTTCCTGAACCACCCGACATAACAACAGGAACCAATGGTTGTTCCATCGCCTCTACCATAGTAAATATTCCTAATAAATAATCAACTAGCTTATATTATAAAGCGGAACACCACTTTCGTCAGACATATTTTTACGATACTGATCTACTTTTGGGGGATATTTCACACCTTCTACAATAGATAAGCCCCTTAATATGGGAAATAATTGAATATCGTCCTCTGAGAATTCACCATTACAAGCCTTAGTAGATTTAATTAATGGCTCTAAAGCTAATAAATCTTGATTAATTTTAGCTAACCATTGATCTGTTTCTGCCAATAATGTTTTAAAATCACCAAAAGCAGCTTCTTTTTTATGGGTGTAATAAGCACGCGCTTCCTCTGTGGTAAATTCTGGCAAGGTAGCACTCACATAACGCGGGATTAGTAATTTATTAATATAACTATCTACCCGTTTAACCCATTCAGTAATCGCTGAGTTGGTTTCACCTATCAATACGGGATTACCGTCTATCTTATTAATCTTATGGACAATATCCATACTTTCACCTGTATAATGGCCATCTTCCTCTAAAATGGGTAACATTTTTTGACCAATCATCTTGATAGGGGTTTGTTCATCATCATTTAATAAATAATGAATAACATAAGGCCGTTTTTTTAAACCAAAAATCATTCGTGCTTTTACACAAAACGGGCAGTGATCATAAACATATAAAACTTCCATCATAACTCCTTACTAATCTTTGCATCATAGGTTAAACTAATTAGCTTACTTATTATCAGGTTAGCCATGCTCAATAACGAACTCAAGTCGCAAATTCAACAAGCTTACTCTAACTTCTTAGAAGCTAAAGGGTTAAAACCTCGTTATGGACAAAGACTAATGATTGCTGAAATTGCAAAAGTCTTTGGCACAATTACTACTGATGACAAAGGCCAGCGTGTTGGTGACCCTGCCATTATAGCAGTTGAAGCAGGTACTGGCACAGGTAAAACAGTAGCTTATAGTATCGCTGCAATACCTTGTGCCCAATTTGAAGAAAAGCAATTAGTTATTTCAACCGCTACCGTTGCCTTACAAGAGCAAATTATCTATAAAGACTTACCTGATATTGCTAAACATACCAATTTAAGCTTCACTTATGCATTAGCGAAAGGTCGTGGTCGTTACCTTTGTTTAACCAAATTAGATCGTTTATTACAAGAAGACCAATATACTAGCGATTCATTATTTGAAGACACATTAGAAAATACCAATAAACCTGATATCAAGCTATACAAAACCATGCTAGATAAACTAGCCAGTGGTAAATGGAATGGTGATCGTGATGGTTGGCAAGAAGTGATTACAGATGATGAATGGCATAATGTAACCACAGAACATAGCCAATGCACTAATAGACTATGCACTAATTTTCAACAATGCCCCTTTTTTAAAGCACGCACCCAACTGGAAGATGTGGATATTATTGTCACTAATCATGATATGGTATTAGCTGATTTAGCTTTAGGAGGTGGCGTAGTATTACCCGCCCCCCAACAAAGCTTATATATTTTTGATGAAGGACACCATCTAGCTGATAAAGCAATCAATCATTTTGCTCATTTTACACGCTTACAATCCACTAGTGACTGGTTGGATCAAACCTCAAAAACACTCACTAAACTATTAAAACAATTTTCTCCCAGTGGCGATTTTGGCAGACTATTAGAGAAAATACCTGAGTTAATTATCCCTTTAAGAGAACAACAGCATTTTATGCTCAATGCATGCATGGGCTTATTTTCCATACCTGAGACAAAAGACGCTGATAATCAAGAAGCCCCCCGTTATCGCTTTAACCATGGGATTATTCCAGAAAACATATTAACCATCGCTACGGAGCTAAAAAAGGGCTTTGTGTCACTAGTTGATTGTTTAAGCCATCTCACTGATCTATTAAAACAAGCCATGGATGGTAAAATTAATTTAAGCTTACCGTCTTATGTTGCTGAGGATTGGTACCCTGCTTTTGGTGCATTACTAAACCGTGCTGAAAACAATTGGCAATTATGGACAGCCTTTACTGTGTTAGATAAAGAAGAAAAACCACCTCATGCGCGTTGGCTTACCTTATATACTTCTGGTAATTATTTAGATATTGAGGTTAATGCCAGCCCTATTTTAGCGGCCGATACATTACGTCAATCACTTTGGAATACGGCTCATGGTGCATTACTTACCTCAGCTACCTTAACGGCTTTAGGTAAATTTGATCGATTGATTATGCGTGCAGGGCTTCCAGATTCTACCGTTACATGCATTGTGCCAAGCCCCTTTCAATACGAACAAGTGGGTTTACTACAAGTACCTAATCTTAAAGCCGACCCTAGAGATGTGGCTGATCATACTGCCGCTATTATCAAAGCATTACCAGAGCTTACTAAAGATTATCAAGGTACATTGGTATTATTCTCTTCAAGAAAACAAATGCAAGATGTTTATGCAGGGCTAACCACTACCTACCAAGAATCTATATTGGTACAAAGTAGCTTATCTAAACAAGAACTACTTAAGCAACATAAAACTCGTATTGATGAAGGTTTAACCAGTATTTTATTTGGTCTTGCCAGTTTAGCTGAAGGTGTTGATTTACCTGGCGAGTATTGTGAACATGTAATTATTGCAAAAATCCCCTTTGCAGTACCTGATGATCCTATTGAAGCGGCATTAGCCGAATGGATTGAAAAAAGAGGCGGTAATCCCTTTATGGAAATTACCGTACCTGATGCTTCTTTACGTCTTATTCAAGCCTGTGGCCGCTTAATACGTACTGAACAAGATAAAGGCACTATAACATTACTTGATCGTCGTATTATCAATAAAAGTTATGGCAAAGCATTACTTAATGCCTTACCACCTTTTAGAAGAGAAATTCATTAATATCAAATACATCAAAGTATAAATACACATTAACATACACTTTACAAAAATATAATAGTTGCTATTTAACTGAAATACGCGCATAGTGACAGTGCGTTCTCAAGTTGAATCGTTTTTTCTGGTTGCACTTCTTACTGACTTTCTTGTCAATATTGTTTTCTTCCATAGCTATGTTTCTCTGCTTGATACTTATATTTAGTTTAACTCTATAAGCCAGCACGCATTTTTTTATTTTTTATTTAGGAATTTCAATATTATGAAAACAGGTATAGTAAAGTGGTTTAACGAAGAAAAAGGTTTCGGTTTTATCACGCCTACAGATGGCAGCAAAGATTGCTTTGCTCATTACTCAGAAATCGCTAGCTCAGGATTCAAAACCCTAATGGAAGGTCAACAAGTATCTTTCACTGTTACCCAAGGTAGCAAAGGGCCACAAGCAACTAATATTCAATTAGTAGCTTAATTGTCTATAAGCTCTATATAACCTATATAGAGCTTTTTATATCTTCCTTTTTTATTCGCTGTTAAATCTAATCTCTAACTTTTTGCTGATTCTCTAAAAACCATTGATAGGTATCTTGCAATCCTTGCGCTAAACCGATACTAGCCTGCCAACCCAATATATCTAAACGTGATACATCTAATAATTTACGTGGTGTACCATCTGGCTTACTGCTATCAAATACTAATTCCCCAGTAAAACCCGTTGTTTTAGCTATTAATTCTGCTAACTCCCTGATAGTGCAGTCTTTACCTGTTCCCACATTTATATGGGATAACATAGGCTGTGTATGTGATTGATAAAAAGCTTTCTCTAATTCCATCACGTGGACACAGGCAGCAGCCATATCATCAACATGCAAAAATTCGCGACGTGGATTACCGCTTCCCCAAATGGTCACCGTTTCCTCTTTATTTTCAACTGCCTCATGAAAACGACGTAATAACGCAGGGATTACATGACTATTTTCAGCATGAAAATTATCATTAGGACCATATAAATTGGTAGGCATTACACTACGGTAATCTCGCTGATATTGTCTATTATAGCTTTCACACAGTTTTATACCTGCTATTTTAGCAATCGCGTATGGCTCATTAGTCGCCTCTAACACACCAGTGAGTAATGAGTCTTCACGCATTGGCTGCTCTGCTAGCTTAGGATAAATACAGGAAGAACCTAGAAAGAGTAATTTATTCACATCAGCCTTATGTGCTGCATGAATAATATTAGCCTCAATCATTAGATTTTCATAAATAAACTCAGCAGGATAAGTATTATTAGCATGTATCCCACCTACCTTAGCAGCCGCAAGATAAACTTGCTGTATGCTATTCTGTTGAAAGAAATCGTTAACCGCCTGTTGGTCTAATAAATCTAAATCTTTGCGAGAGCGAGTGACAATATTAGTATAGCCCAATGCCTTTAAACGACGAATAATCGCTGAGCCAGCCATTCCCTTATAACCTGCAACAAAAATAGCTTGATCTAAGGCGTGCATTGCTACTAGTCCTCTATACTGACAGGTAATTCATAACCATGTTGTTTTAATAAGGCATGGCGTTTAGCTGTTTTTAGGTCTTCTTTAACCATATCGTGACACATTTCTTGAACGGTAATTTCAGGCTCCCAACCTAGTTTCTGTTTAGCTTTAGTCGGATCACCTAATAAAGTTTCAACCTCTGTTGGGCGGAAATAACGGGGATCGACCTTGACAATAATATCGCCCACTTTTAAAGCAGGTGCATCTTGCCCTGTAATTGCTGTAATCACAGCTTGTTCGTTAACGCCTTCACCCTTAAATTCAAGGCTTATACCCAACTCTTCAGCTGACCAGCGAATAAAATCTCGCACCGAATATTGCTTACCTGTAGCAATAACGAAATCTTCTGGCTGCTCCTGTTGTAACATAAGCCATTGCATTCGCACATAGTCTTTAGCATGCCCCCAGTCACGCAAGGCATTTAGATTACCAAGATACAAACATTGCTCTAAACCTTGAGCAATATAAGCTAGACCACGGGTAATTTTACGTGTAACAAAGGTTTCTCCTCGACGTGGCGACTCGTGATTAAATAAAATACCATTGCAAGCATACATACCATAGGCTTCACGATAATTTACAGTAATCCAATAAGCATAGAGCTTAGCTGCCGCATATGGAGAGCGTGGATAAAAAGGTGTAGTCTCTTTTTGTGGCGTTTCTTGTACTAAACCATAAAGCTCAGAAGTAGAGGCTTGGTAAAAGCGCGTTTTATTCTCTAAGCCTAATAACCGAATAGCTTCTAATATCCTTAGGGTACCCATCGCATCAACATCAGCGGTATATTCTGGAGACTCAAAACTCACTGCCACATGTGATTGCGCGCCAAGATTATAAATCTCATCAGGTTGTATTTGTTGAATAATACGGGTTAAATTAGAAGTATCGGTTAGATCGCCATAATGCAAAATAAAGTTTTTATTTTCTACATGGGGATCTTGATAGATATGGTCTATCCGTTGGGTATTAAATGACGAAGCACGACGTTTAATGCCATGCACTTGATACCCTTTTTCTAATAAAAATTCAGCAAGATAGGAACCATCTTGCCCAGTAATACCAGTTATTAATGCTTTTTTAGCCATTGCTAATCCTTGAAAACTGCCCTTACTCAGTATTTGATAAGGGCAATTTAACTTATTGATTATCAGCTAAGAAGAACCACGTATCTAACACTGAATCAGGATTTAATGAAACACTTTCGATACCTTGCTCCATCAACCATTTTGCTAAATCAGGATGATCTGATGGGCCTTGGCCACAAATACCAATGTATTTATCAGCTTTACGACAAGCTTGAATAGCCATCGATAATAGTTTCTTAACTGCTGGATTACGCTCATCAAATAAATGAGCGATAACACCTGAATCTCTATCTAAGCCTAAAGTTAATTGGGTCATATCGTTAGAGCCAATAGAGAAACCATCAAAATACTCTAAAAACTCATCTGCAAGTAAAGCATTGGATGGTAATTCGCACATCATAATAACGCGCAAACCATTCTCACCTCGTTTTAAGCCATATTCAGCTAATAAATCAATCACTTGGCTAGCTTCACCTAAGGTACGAACAAAAGGCACCATCAGTTCTACGTTGGTTAAGCCCATTTCTTCACGCACCCTTTTCATGGCACGACACTCTAGCTCAAAGCAATCTCGGAAAGACTCGCTAATATAACGAGAAGCACCACGGAAGCCCAACATAGGGTTTTCTTCTTCTGGTTCGTATAGCTTGCCACCAATTAAGTTAGCATATTCATTGGATTTAAAGTCAGATAGACGTACAATAACTTTCTTTGGATAGAAAGCAGCGGCTAAGGTACTCACCCCTTCCACTAGCTTATCGACATAGAAATCTACAGGGCTACCATATCCAGCAATACGTTTTTCAACTGCTTCTTTAACATCCATTGGCAAGCCATTAAAGTTTAATAGTGCTTTTGGATGTACCCCAATCATACGGTTAATAATAAATTCTAAGCGTGCTAAGCCAACACCCTCATTCGGTAGCATAGAGAAATCAAAAGCACGATCAGGATTACCCACATTCATCATGATTTTGAATTTTAAAGGTGGCATAGCGTCCACTGAGCTTTTACGAATATCAAAATCTAATTTACCTTCGTAAATAACCCCTGTATCACCCTCTGCACAAGAAACTGTCACTTCTTGACCATCTTTTAAAACTTTAGTTGCATCGCCACAACCTACTACCGCTGGTATACCTAGTTCACGGGCAATAATAGCGGCATGGCAAGTACGACCACCGCGATTGGTAACAATCGCGCTTGCGCGCTTCATTACTGGCTCCCAATCTGGATCAGTCATATCAGAGACTAATACATCACCTGCTTGTACCTTATCCATTTCAGCTACGCTATGGATAATTTTGACTGGGCCAGAGCCTATACGCTGTCCAATTGAACGACCTTCTACCAGAATATTACCTTTTTCTTTCATAAGGTAACGTTCCATTACACTGACATTAGTACGGCTTTTTACGGTCTCAGGACGCGATTGCACAATATAAAGTTTGCCATCATCACCATCTTTCGCCCATTCAATATCCATTGGACGACCATAGTGCTTTTCAATAATCAGTGCTTGTTTAGCAAGATTAGCTACTTCCTCATCTGTTATACAGAAACGAGCGCGCTCTTTATTAGCCACATCAACTGTTTTTACGGAACGACCTGCTTTAGCTTCATCCCCATAAACCATTTTAATGGCTTTACTACCTAGATTGCGACGTAAAATAGCAGGACGGCCAGCTTCTAAGGTAGGTTTATGGACATAAAACTCATCAGGATTAACAGCGCCTTGCACAACAGTTTCACCTAAACCATAAGCACCCGTAATAAATACTACATCCCTAAAACCAGATTCAGTATCTAAGGTAAACATTACCCCTGCTGTGCCCGTTTCAGAACGAACCATGCGTTGCACACCAGCAGATAAGGCAACTATTTTATGGTCGAAACCTTGATGGACACGATAAGCAATAGCGCGATCATTAAATAAAGAAGCAAATACTTCTTTAGCGGCACGAATAACATTATCCACGCCACGAATATTTAAAAAGGTTTCTTGTTGGCCTGCGAAAGAGGCATCTGGAAGGTCTTCTGCAGTTGCTGAAGAACGAACTGCTACAGCAATATCGTGACCTTGTGCTAATTCAGCAAATGCTGCACGAATATCTGCATCTAATTGTGCAGGAAACTCAGCCTCCATAATCCATTGGCGGATTTGGCTACCTGCTTTAGCTAAAGCATTAACATCATCTACATCTAATGTGTCTAGTAAATCATGGATACGATTATTTAAACCACTTTGCTCTAAAAACTCGCGATAAGCGTCTGCCGTTGTTGCAAAGCCACCTGGTACGGAAACCCCTGCACCAGCTAGATTACTAATCATTTCACCCAAAGAGGCATTCTTGCCTCCTACCTTCTCTACATCATGTACGCCTACATTTTCTAATGAAACTACGTACTTTGTATTAGTCGCCAAGGCTGTCTCTCCACTCTAACGATTGACAATAGGTCACACTAGATGACACAGTTAATATCTATCATAATGAAAATACTAAACAAACATATTTTTTTAGCAAATACTTTTTAAAAAAACTTACCAATAAAAAATAATCGCATTACTATATCAGACTTAAGCACAATATTGTTTATTTTTAGGCAAGCATTTTATGAAAAGAACCGCATTTTTTGTCTCTGATGGTACGGGTATCACGGCTGAAGCAATAGGTCATAGCTTATTGTCACAGTTTGATAAAATAGAACTACAGATGACCACCAAGCCGTATATTAATACTGTGGAAAAAGCGCAGCAACTTGTCCAACAAGTTAATGAAGCCGCAGAAAAAGATGGTTTGCGCCCACTTGTTTTTGAAACCATTGTCAATCAAGAAATTAGTAATACCTTAAAACAATGTAACGGCTTTATTATTAATATTTTTTCTACTTTTCTATCTTCTTTAGAAGCCGAGCTAGATACTAAAGCCACTGGCTCGGTGGGCAAAACTCACTCTATTTCAAATAGTTATGTAGATCGTATTGATGCTATTAACTTTGCCCTAGATAATGATGATGGTTCACGTACTCGTTTTTATGATCGTGCTGATATTATTCTAATTGGTGCCTCACGCACAGGTAAAACCCCTAGCTGCCTTTATATGGCAATGCAATATGGGATACGTGCAGCTAATTACCCTCTTACTGAAGATGATTTAGAAAGTCGTAAATTACCAGAACCATTAAGAGATCATAAAAGAAAGCTATTTGGCCTAACTATTGATGTAGACCGTTTAGTCGCTATTCGTAATGAGCGTCGCTCTAACAGTAAATATGCCAGTTATGCTCAATGCCAGTATGAAATCCAAGAGGTAGAAGCACTCTTTCAACGAGAAAATATTCCTTTTGTTAATTCTACGCATTTTTCAGTAGAAGAAATCGCTGCTAAAATCCTAGCGACCCAAAATGTTACTCGACGCTTTTAATAAGGAGTTTTTGTATGAAGTGTCCAAGCTGTCAACAAGGTGAATTAAAATACTCACAACTTGAAGAATCTCTACCTTGCCAAACCTGTAATCATTGTGCAGGCAATTGGTTATTACTGATCGACTATTTAAGTTGGCAAAGCGTTACTAAATTTGCACCAACTCCCGAAGAAATTAATACAAATACAACCATTGAAGTAGATGAAACACGTAGAGCATTACTTTGCCCTGTCTCTGGCAAACTAATGACTAAATTCCGTATTTCTAGTAAAACCACTCACAAAATTGATTTAAGTACTACAGTTAATGGTATTTGGTTAGATAAAGGGGAATGGGAACTGTTAAAACAACAAGGCCTATCCCATAAACTAAATAGTATTTTTACAGAACCTTATCAAAAGAGTATACGAGAGGAATTAGCTTCTAAATCCTTTGCAGAGCATTATCAACAACAATTTGGTGAAGAAACTTACCAAAAACTAAAGACGTTCCGCGCATGGTTGGATAAACAAGATAAACGTGCTGCTTTACTTGCCTATTTGATAGCGGAAGACCCTTATTCAGCCAATCGCTAAACCTATATTAATAATCTTAAGACTAGAGCCTAAATTAAATAGGCTCTATATAAAGAAAAGAATAAAAATTACTGTAAGCTTATTAAAATATCTTCTAATGCTTGGGGAGGGTTAACTGCTTTGGTAATAGGGCGACCAATTACCAAATAATCTGAACCGTCTAGCATAGCCTGTGCAGGGGTTACAATACGTTGCTGGTCATGTTTACTTGCCCCAACAGGTCTAATGCCTGGCGTTACCAATTTTAATTGAGGGAAGTTTAGCTTTAATGCCCTTGCCTCTTGTGCAGAGCTTACTAAACCATCTAATCTCGCTTCTGCTGCTAATTGTGCTAAGCTTAATACTTGTTGCTCTGGTGTTTTGGTAATACTTAGTTGCTGTAAATCCTCAAGCCCTAAACTTGTTAACACAGTAACACCTATTAACAAGGTTTTACTGTTCATTTGATCTAATACATTACGACAAGCTTGCATCATGGCTAAGCCACCAACACAATGAATATCTACCATCCACACCCCCATAGAGGCAGCCACTTTAACAGCCATTGCAGTGGTATTAGGGATATCATGGAATTTTAAATCTAAAAATACTTCAAATCCTATTTTTTGTAATTCCTCAACAATTTTTGGGCCAGTAACTGTAAATAACTCTTTCCCTATCTTCACACGACATTTAGTGGGGTCTAATTGTTTAGCTAAATTAATAGCATCTTCAACAGTCGAAAAGTCTAAGGCAACAATAACAGGACTAGTACAAGACATGTAAAGGGATTCCTTTAAATAGATAGTTGAGATCAAGCTAAATGCTGTTTAACAAACCTTTTTTGAATACAGTAAAGAATTTGTTAGATTAAAAGCTAGTTGCATTTTATTAAATACCTTCATCATAATAAACCAATTTATTGGTTATTTTGAATATTTTATATGCGTTGGAAAAATCGTCGAGAAAGCGACAATATTGAAGATCGTCGCTCAGATCAATCTATGCCCATGGGTGGCTTTAGTCTACCTCGTGGTAAGCTAGGCATTGCCGTTATTGTTATTGTGTTTGTAGCAAGTTACTATGGTATAGATCTTACTCCTTTACTCACAGGCCAATCTTCTCCTGTAGCTACTCAACAGCAACCAGTAGATACAACCCGTGATAATGAAATGGCGCAATTTACCTCGGTAGTATTAGCCACCACAGAAGATACTTGGACTAACATTTTCCAACAGATGGGTAAACAATATACCGATCCTAAACTGGTGCTTTACCGTGGCGCGACACGTACAGGTTGTGGTGTCGGTCAATCTGTGATGGGCCCCTTCTATTGCCCAACTGATAGCACTGTCTATATTGACCTTTCTTTCTATGAAGAAATGAAAACTCGCTTTGGTGCAGGTGGTGATTTTGCCCAAGGTTATGTTATTGCTCACGAAGTTGGCCATCATGTACAGCACTTATTAGGTATCACCGATAAAATGCGTGCTATGCAACAAGGCCGCAGTGAAGTAGAACAAAATAAATTATCGGTTAAATTAGAATTACAAGCTGATTGTTTAGCAGGTGTATGGGGGCATTATATGGAAAATGAAAATATTCTAGACCCCAATGATCTACAAGAAGCCCTTAATGCAGCTATGGCTATTGGTGATGACAGATTACAAAAACAGGCTCAAGGCCGTGTAATTCCAGATAGTTTTACTCATGGCACATCAGAACAACGTTATACTTGGTTTAAAACAGGGTTTGATAGCGGTAAAGTAAGTAGTTGTAATACCTTTAACTGATAGTAGTTAATAAGCTATCTATCAATAACTGCCCTGTTTGTTTAGAGGTAAATATAAGTTCTATACGGCTATCCTTGCGCCATTCTGTTGCTTTCCAAGGAGCTGTATCTTCCGCAACAGCATTAACAGATAGCCAACCGTGATTAGTATGTACTACTAGCTTTGCCCGTAGCCATTGGTATTGTTTTAACCAATTATCTAATTTGAGCTTATCAAAACAATAATGTGGTTGAAACTGCCAACCAATAGACCATTCCTCTCGCTGCTCTTGCATATGGCAAACAATTCCCTCAGCCAATTGCTCTTTTTGCCCATTATCACCAGCAATACTATATATCTTTTGTGGTGCTAACAGCTCGACTAATGGCTGTTTAGGTAAATAAGATAAGGGTAAATAGCCTTGTGTTGTCCAATACAAATTACATTGTGGGAACTGTTTATTTATCGCTTGTTGTTGCTGTTTAGTAATATCTTCTGATTTATTAACGAGCAATAGCCCAGTGCTGTTATAGGGCTGAAAATCTGCTAATAACTGTTTAGCATCTACTACTTGTAGTAAGGGATGCAATGTTAAAACTGTGTTCCAAGGTTCGGCTTGTAATTGTTTTTGTACTTGTAGAGGATGGCCTAACCCCGATAACTCTATAAACAGCACATCTGGTTTAGCTTGTTTAAGTAATCGAGTTAATCCAACTTGAAAAGGTGCGCCCCCTGTACAACAAACACAGCCCCCTGCTATTTCGGTAATAGTGACTGCCTGCTCGCCCAATAAAGCCTTATCAACACCTATTTTGCCAAACTCATTAATTAATACAGCCCACTGCTCATCAACTGGTTTTTGTTTTAATAATTGTTGGATTAAGCTCGTTTTACCAGTACCTAAGGAGCCAACAATTAAATATGTTGTTATTTTATTCAGCAAACAAATCACCTTTCTCTATGCTTTAAACTAGTAAGATTAAAGCCTATTAATTAATATAGCTATTGCTCTATATTTTTATACGTCGTTGAATGACTTCGCCGTACTAGTTGTACTGTCTTCAGCCATTCGCCTCGTCTAAAATTACATAGAAACAGCTATATCATGTTAAAATAACTGCACAATTTATGAAAGGAAAAAGCAGTGTTGCTGAATAAGTTTCAATGGTTTCGCGAACGTGGTTGGCAAGAAATTGATGCTACTACTTATGAACAAATATGGCAAACCTATGGTGGTAGTGTAGCTACCCATCCTACTATTATTGATCGTCTATCTAAATTTGCCAATATCAAAGTACGTTATCTCGGTTGGCAACAAGAGGGGCAATTAGTAGGTGCTATTGCTTGTTGGGGTGATTCGCTGGCACTTTCTCGAGACCAATTAAAAAAGCATGGTAAGCGCGGTTTATTTGATCTGGGTAATGCGGAAATTATTTTACCGTTAGCCGACAACAGCCAAATTACTTTACGTCATAGGGCTCGTTATCTTTCTACCCTTAATCAAACACAAATAACTAACTGGCAAACACAGAAAGAACAGTTAGCTATAGCCCGCGCCTCTGAAGAATATTCTAAAAAATTTAGATATAACCAACGCCGTGAATTACGCTTATTAGAGGAAACAGGTGGTATTATAAAACCTATTTTAGATTTCTCTGCTGAACAGTTAGCCAACATCTATTGTGATCTATTTTTTAAGCGTTGGAATTTTCAAGTACCCAGTGCCGCCACACAAAAAGAAGTATTTACTTTATTGCGTGAGTTTATGGTAGGTTCAGTTATTTTGTTAGAAGATAATCCAATAGCCATACAGGTTTTATACCAAGTAGAATCACCTAAATGGCTGAGTATTGAGTATGTAAATGGTGGGGTGGATCCACAAGAAAGAGCTTTTAGCCCAGGCAGTGTATTAAGCTTTGTCAACTTACAGCAAGCTTGGCAGCAAGCCAATCAACTTAATAAGACATTACGCTATTCTTTTGGTAGAGCAGATAGAGAATATAAAGATCGTTGGTGTAATCGTACACCTGTAGGAATTATTAATTAATGAGTAGAAAACAGCAGCTATTAAAAAAACATCGACAAAAGAAACGTTTAATCCTAATAGGGTTTGCTATCTATTTACTGGCTTGGATTGTTGCTTGTTTTTTTGTACCACTTTTAGCCTGTTTTATACCTTTTATCATCATAGGTATTTGGGTTATCCATGAAGCATGGTTAGCTGATCATTTATTTTACTCACCAAAACAGGATTATATTTATAATTTTCCTGCTAATACCTTTACAATCCCTGCACATTTACAACAAGATAATTTACAGATCAATTTAGGTAATTTACCTGATAATTTTGATACCCTTATTTTAGCTGTTAATTTAAAAAGCTCTTTTATGGGTAATTTATTAGACCCACAAGTGATTATTAAAACCAATCAACTCACTGATCGCCAAGATTTTGAAAGAAGCGTACAAGGATTACGTTATATTAATTTATCAGGTCTAGCTGATGAATTACAGCAGGGCAATATTACAATTGCTACTAAGCACTGCCATATTAAAGGTGAATTAACACTTTATGGCTTTACTAACCCTGACTATAGCCAACAGCGTATCATGGTTATTGCACCCCATGCAGATGATGCTGAACTGTCTGCCTTTGGGCAATACAGTCAATGTCCAGAGGCCAGTATTATCACCCTCACCCAAGGTGAAATTGAAGCTGAACATTACCAACAAACCCTCAACCTAACCAAACAAGAAGCCGCCCAGCTTAAGGGACGTCTAAGAAGTTGGGATAGTATTGCCGTTCCTTTATGGGGAGGTATTAATCCTAGTAATAGTGTGCAATTGGGTTATTACTGTTTACAGTTAAAAGCTATGCACCAACAACCTGAACAACCTTTTGGTTCTAAAGAGTCAGGGGAAACAGATACGCGCCTAGTTCGCCTATTTAACACCTTACCCTTACCTAGTGATAACGATGGTCTAGCCACATGGCAAAATTTAAAAAATGATCTTACTTTCTTAATTGAACATTTTAAGCCTGAAGTTATTATTATGCCCCATCCGCAACTAGACCCTCATGAAGACCATGTTGAAGCTAGCTTATTGGTAGAAGAAGTATTACAAACAACCTCTTGGCAACCTACTACACAATTACTTTATGCTAATCATTTGCATGATAATGATCGTTGGCCAATGGGCCCTGCTTATCAAGGGATTGCTCTGCCACCTGCTGTAGACTCTCTACCCGCCTATGCACTATGGAGTCCTGTATTAAGTAAGCAAACACAGCTTAATAAAGCAATGGCATTAGCGATGGAACACGATTTACAGCCCCCTTTATCGATTAAAAGACGCTTACGTCGTTTAATTCAATTACTTATCACTGAGCGTGAGCATCCATCAGCAGGGGAAAACGAATTCTTCCGCAAAGCTGTACGCAGACATGAATTATTTTGGGTAAAACCTAGACAATAAAACAAAAAAGCACCTTAATTAAGGTGCTTTTTTATTAATCATACAAGTGATTACTTCTCATCTTCTTCTCTAAATTCTGGATACTTCATTTCTTCATAGCGAATAAATTTGGTTCTTTTGATAAATTTATAACTTAACCAAATGACAAAGAATAAGGGTAAACCAATATATGTAGAAATTACCCGTTTCCAATCTATATTATCTGCCCAAAATGCTTGGTAATCTTGCCCTATTACAATTATCATACAAATAATAAAAGCAAAAATAGGCCCAAATGGGAAAGAGCCTGCTTTATAGGGTAATTTTGATAAATCTAAGCCTTGTTTTACAAAGCCTTTTCTAAAACGATAATGGCTGATAGCTATACCTAACCAAGCAATAAAACCCGTCATCCCTGAAATGCTTAACAACCAACCGTATACTTCTTGGCTTTGAAACATTGAGGTTAAAAAGCACAGCATGGCAATTAAGGTGGTAGCTAATAGCGCATTACGTGGTACACCATTACTTGATAAACGAGCAAAAATTGCAGGTGCTTTTCTATCCCGTGCTAATGCATAAAGCATCCGTGAAGAAGCGTACATACCAGAGTTACCAGCAGATAATACTGCGGTTAAAATAACCGCATTCATTACTGTAGCAGCGGATAATAAACCTGCATGTTGGAATACTAAGGTAAATGGGCTTACTGCAATATCTGACTCTGCATTACTTAATAAGCGTGGGTCTGTATAGGGAATTAAAAAGCTAATAATAAAAATAGCAAATACATAGAATAATAAGATACGCCAGAAGATACGACGAATCGCAATCGGAATATTTTTACCTGGATTTTCTGACTCACCTGCTGCAATACCTACTAACTCAGTTCCTTGAAACGAGAAGCCAACAATCATGGCTACCCCTATCATTGCGGAGAACCCTCCTACAAAGGGAGCGTCACCCATTGTCCAGTTTTTCCAGCCACCTGTTTCACCACCTTGCATAATGCCTAAGATCATTAATAACCCTAGTACAATAAACACAACGACAGTGACTACTTTAATTAATGAAAACCAGAATTCAGCCTCCCCAAAGCCTTTTACGGAGATATAGTTAAGCCAAAACATAATCAGCAGGAAGATAGCACTCCACTTCCACCCTGCTACATCAGGTAGCCAGTAGGCCATGACTAATTGCAGCGAGACAAGGTCAACCGCAATGGTGACTGCCCAGTTATACCAATAGTTAAGCCCCATCGCAAAACCAAAACCTTCATCTACATATTCTGCACTATAAGTTGCAAATGAACCGGGGGTTGGCATAAAAGCAGCTAACTCTGCCAAACTGGTCATAATAAAATAGACCATCATACCTACCACAATATATGATAATAACGCACCGCCTGGCCCTGCTTGAGCAATGGTTTTACCTGAAGCAACAAAAAGCCCTGTACCTATAGAGCCACCAATGGCTATCATAGAGAGATGACGTGCTTTTAATGTTCGTTTTAATGAGGTTTTATTATTGGTTGCTGCCTGAGTCATCATTAACCTTATTAATTTTAAAAATAGCGCGAATTTTAACAAATTATCTTAAAAATAGCTTAAAAGATTTCAAAATTTAAAAAGGTGTTTTCTAATAACAATGACTTAATGAATTACGATGGCAATAAATACTATTGACGCTAGAAAATTGTTGATCATCAGGTACTTATGCCATGATCTTGGGGCAAGATAAGTTATTTAGAAATTATTGCTATTTTATATTTCTGATGGCTTAATTCTATTAACTGGGAAAATTAAGCTAAAAGTAGAACCTTTACCTTCTATACTTTTAATACCCAAGCGTCCACCATGTCGCAATACGATGTGTTTTACAATGGATAAACCTAAACCTGTACCACCCGTTTCACGGGAACGGCTTTTATCCACACGATAAAAACGTTGGGTTAAATGTTTAATATGTTGTGCAGGGATTCCTTGACCTGAATCTTTAACCTGAAACACTGCTTCACCATCAATCAGTTTAAAGCTAATATCTATATCACCGCCTTGTTTGGTATAACGTACTGCATTAATGGCAATATTAGCAACGGCACTTATTAATTCAGATTCCACACCTGCAATAGCAACATTATCAAAACAATTAACGGTAATTTTATGTTGCCCTGCTGATAATTCCTGTATGGTATTTTCTGTATGTTCTAAAATACTTTTTACAGCAACCCATTGATCCATAGGGGGTGGTGGGCTGTCTTCTAAACGGGCTAATGTTAATAAATCATTTACCAGTGACTGCATACGGTCACCTTGTTGTTGCATTAAATCTAAATAGTGTTTACGCTCAGCCTCGTCTAATGGCAAATTCTGTATAGTCTCAATAAAACCACTGAGTACGGTTAAGGGCGTTCTAATCTCATGTGACACATCCGCCACAAAGTTACGACGCATTCTTTCAACACGCTCCAATTGGGTAATATCATTGGTTAGCAACAATAAGCGTCCTTCATCATAGGGATGTAATTGGATTAGTAGTTTTTGCTCCTCATCATTTCCTAATGCTAGCTTCAACGGTTTTTGATAGTCCTTATTTTCTAAATAAGCGATAAAATTAGGATCTCTTACTAAATTAGTGATATGTTGTTGTAAGTCTAACTCAGCATCTAAGCTAAAATGTTGTGCGGCTGTGGCATTACACCATTCAATTTTATAATCTTCATCAAGCAATAGCACACCATTGGGTGAAACCTGTATCGCCCCTAATAGCTTGTTTAATTGATCTGTACTATTTTGATTCTCTTGATCACGTTGTTTTAATAAACGCTCAACATAATCAGCTATTTCTTTACTGTAACCAACAAATTGGTATTGGTCTTTATTTTTAGCCCCTTGTTTTAACCAACTGATCAACAGATTAAATTGTTTTTTATTAAACCATAACCAACCAATAACAAATACAAAGATGCCCACCACAACAAGAATTGGGTTTGCCAAGCGCGCGCCCAAATAGACATCAATAAATACCGCTATAACAATATAGATTAGTAACCAAAACAGTGGCTTATAAAAACTCATTATTCACTCTCAGTTTTAGGTGCATTAAAACGATAGCCTGCCCCTCTTACTGTTTCTATTAAATGATCAGCTTGAACAATGGCTAATCCTTCACGTAACCGTTTAATATGGACATCAACCGTACGCTCTTCGATAAATACATGTTGCCCCCATACTTTATCTAATAATTGGCTGCGGCTATGTACTCTATTAGGATAATGCATTAAATAGTTTAATAACTTAAATTCTGTAGGGCCTAATTTTACTTCTTCCCCTTTATAGACAATTTGCCATAATTCGGGATCTATGGTTAACCCCGCTAATGATACACGTTCAGCACTTGCTTCTGGTAATTTACGACGCAGTAATGCGCGCACTCTCGCCAGTAACTCTTGGGTTGAAAAAGGTTTGACTACATAGTCATCTGCACCAGCATCTAACCCTTGTACTTTATCTAATTCTTCACTACGGGCTGTGAGCATGATAATAGGTATTTGCTTAGTTCGCTCATTGCTGCGCCAGCGTCTTGCTAAAGATACACCGCTTTGCCCTGGTAACATCCAATCGAGCAATACTAAATCGGGTAATATACTATCTACTTCTTGTTGTGCTTTATCCGCATCATCAACAATGACACAATCAAAGCCTGCATGTTTTAAATTAATAGCTAATAATTCCGCAATGGCAGGTTCATCTTCAACGACTAAAATACGTGCCATAATTAACCCTCTGAATTTTGAGTAAGAGATTCAATTTCTTCCATGGCCACATGTCTAACATCTTCGCCTTTAACGATATAGATAATGAGTTCCGCTATATTTTTAGCATGATCGCCAATACGCTCAAGAGCCTTAGCAATAAACAACAAATCAAGGCTTGGCGTGATCATGCGGGGATCTTCCATCATATAAGTGATTAGTTTACGGATAAAACCACCAAACTCCACATCAATTTCATTATCACTACGCATAATATAGAGGGCTGCTTTAATATCTAGCCGAGCAAATGCATCTAATGACTTATGTAATAAATCTAATGCAAGATTAGCCATAAAACGTAATTCTGCACCCATTAGGTTTCTAGAAATACCATGTTCAATAATTGACTTGACCATACGGGCTATTTTGGTAGCTTCATCGCCCGCCCTTTCTAAATTATTGGTGGTTTTAGAAATAGCCATTAATAGCCGTAAATCTCGTGCAGTTGGCTGACGACGTGCAATCATTGACACTAGGTTTTTATCAATTTCCACTTCCATTGAGTTTACTTTATGTTCAAGCTCAATGACTTTATCAGATACTTCAATATCAAAACTGGTTAATGCAGTAATGGCTAAAGTCATTTGTGACTCAACTAACCCACCTAACTCCATAATCTGGGTAGAGATGCTATTTAATTCAGCATCAAATTGGGTTGAAAGATGTTTATTAGTCATAATCTAGTTCCTATTAACCAAAACGGCCCGTAATATAATCTTCAGTTTCTTGACGTTGCGGTTTTAAAAATAATTGTTCTGTTTCGCCCACCTCAACTAACTCCCCCAAATACATATAAGCAGTATAGTCTGAACAGCGTGCTGCCTGCTGCATATTATGAGTTACAATCGCTACAGTATAATCTTGTTTTAACTCATGAATAAGCTCTTCAATTTTACCTGTGGAAATAGGGTCTAGGGCTGAACAAGGCTCATCCAGTAATAACACTTCTGGCTTAATCGCAATACCTCTGGCAATACATAAGCGTTGTTGCTGACCACCTGATAAGCTAGCGCCATTTTGATGAAGTTTATCTTTTACCTCATTCCATAAGGCTGCTTTATTTAAAGCCCACTCAACCCGATCATCCATTTCCGCATTAGAGAGCTTTTCAAATAGTTTTACCCCAAAAGCAATATTATTATAAATAGACATAGGGAAAGGCGTAGGTTTTTGAAATACCATACCAATCCTCGCCCTAATTAAGGCAACATCTTCTTTACTGGTTAACAGATTTTCGCCATCAATTAAAATTTCGCCTTCCGCCCGTTGCTCCGGGTATAACTCAAACATGCGATTAAGGGTGCGCAATAAAGTTGATTTACCACAGCCTGAGGGACCAATAAAGGCGGTAACTTTTTTCTCAGGAATATCTAAATTAATGCCTTTTAATGCATGAAACTTACCATAGTAAAAATTTAAATCACGAATTGCTAATTTCGTTTTAATTGTTTCATTGTGTGGTTTGATGACCATCAGTAATTAACCTTTCTTCTTAAATAAAATACGCGCTGTCACATTGAGAATCAATATACCAAAGGTAATAATAAAGACACCTGCCCAAGCTAGTTTTTGCCAGTTTTCGAATGGGCTCATCGCAAACTTAAAGATAGTCACAGGTAAGCTCGCCATTGGCTGCGATAAGTCGCTAGTCCAGAATTGGTTAGATAATGCAGTAAATAATAACGGTGCTGTTTCACCTGCAATACGGGCAATAGCTAACAATATACCAGTAATAATTCCTGCGCTAGCTGCTCTAATGGTTACCATTAACACTACTTTCCATTTGGGCGCTCCGAGTGCATAGGCAGCCTCACGCAATGAGTTAGGAATAAGTGCTAACATATTTTCCGTGGTTCTTACTACCACAGGCACAACAATCAATGCCAATGCCACAACACCAGCCCAGCCTGAAAATCCTTTAAAAGGTAAAACAATTAAAGAATAAACAAAAAGACCAATAATAATGGAGGGGGCTGATAATAAAATATCATTAATAAAACGGGTTACACTGGCAATAATGCCTTTGCCACCGTATTCACATAAATAAACCCCAGTCATAATACCAATCGGCGTACCTATTAAGGTAGCCATCAATACCATTAGGAATGAACCCCATATGGCATTAGCTAAACCACCTGTATCTGCATTCGGTGGCGGCGTCATTTCACTAAATACCGCTAAATTGATACCACCAATACCTAAATAGATGGTTTCAAATAATATCCACGCTAGCCAAAATAACCCAAATAGCATAGCCATCAGTGATAGGGCTAAGGCTATATGATTTTTTAACTTACGACGATTATGTTGTTTAACTTTTTGAGGGCTAAAATAACTCATGCGCGCCCTCCTTCATTTTTTTGTAATTTCATTAAAAATAACTTTGAACAAGAAAGCACCAAGAAAGTAATAAAGAATAAAATTAAACCTAGATAAATTAATGAAGCTTGATGTAAACCGGGGCTTGCTTCAGCAAACTCATTAGCCAATACCGAAGTGATACTATTAGCTGCTTCAAATAAAGATACTGATTCCAATTGGTTCATATTACCAATCATAAAGGTAACTGCCATGGTTTCTCCCAAAGCTCTACCTAAACCAAGCATAATCCCACCAATTACCCCTGCCTTGGTGTAAGGAAATACCACATTTCTGATGACTTCCCATGTGGTTGCTCCTAGACCATAGGCTGATTCTTTTAATAAAGGAGGTGTTACTTCAAATACATCACGCATTACTGATGCAATAAAAGGGATAATCATAATGGCAAGAATAATGCCTGCAGAGAAAATACCTATTCCCACAGGATAGCCCGATACTAGAACATTTAAATAAGGTACATTACCTAGTAGACTTTGTAACGGTGTTTGCACATATTCAGCTAATAGAGGCCCAAATACTAATAATCCCCACATACCATACACAATGGAGGGAATAGCCGCTAATAGTTCAATTGCTGTACCCAAGGGTTGTTTTAACCAATTAGGTGCTAATTCGGTAAGAAATACAGCGATACCAAAACTAACTGGAATAGCAATAAGTAATGCGATAAGCGAAGTGGCCACTGTACCATAAATCATTACCAGTGCCCCATACTTGTCTTGTACAGGGTCCCACTCATTACTCCAAATAAAACTTAAACCAAATTCTTTAAACGCAGGTATGGCACCTATAATTAAGGAAATAATAATACCTGCTAGCATTACCAAGGTTAAAATAGCAGCACCACGGAACAGCCCTGCAAAAATAGCATCCCCATAACGGGAATGCTTGCGACTAGGAGAAGATTGCATATTTTATATAATAATCCTTAGTAACCTGACTACTTATAATTAATAACTGTACCATTAGTATCTACTATTTTAGACCAACTATTACGAATAGTTTTCTTTACTGTCTCAGGAAAAGCCACATAATCTAACTCAGCAGAAGCAGCATCACCTTTTTCTAATGCCCAGTTAAAGAATTTTAAAGCAGCGGCTGTTTGTGCAGGTTTATTAGTTTGTTGATAAAGAATGATATAGGTCGCTGTAGATAAAGGCCATGCTTGTTCGCCTGCGGCATTAGTCATATCTTGCGCAAAGGTTTTTTCCCAATCAATGCCTTCCGCAGCAGCTTTGAATGCTTCATCGCTTGGTACTACAAAATTACCTGATGAGTTTTTTAAGGCCACATAAGCCATTTTATTTTGTTTAGCGTAAGCGTATTCCACATAACCAATTGAGTTAGCCAAACGCATAACAAAGGCAGATACGCCCTCATTACCTTTACCACCTACACCCACTGGCCATTTCACCGCTGCGCCTACACCCACTTGATCTTTCCAATCAGCACTAACTTTTGCTAGGTAAGAAGTAAATACGAAACTAGTACCTGAACCATCTGCACGACGTACTACAGTAATTTTAGCATTAGGTAAATTAACTTGTGGATTTAATTTTTTAATGGCCTCATCATTCCATTGGGTAATTTTGCCTAAATAAATATCAGCTAAAACTTCACCTGTTAGTTTTAACTGGCCTTCTTTAATGCCTTTAACATTAATTACAGGTACCACGCCACCAATTACTGTAGGAAATTGCATTAAACCATCTTTAGCCAAATCTTGATCACTTAAGGGAGCATCAGAAGCACCGAAATCCACTGTTTTCGCTACTATTTGTTTTACACCAGCACTTGAACCTATGGATTGATAATTAACGCGATTACCTGTTTCTTTATAATAACTATCAGCCCATTTGGCATAAACGGGAGCAGGAAAAGAAGCGCCTGCCCCTGTAATATCTTGTGCAGTTACTGGTAAAGCAACCAATAAAGAAGCTAAACCAACTGTTTTTAAGATCGATGTTAAGCGCATAATACTCACCTTTATTATTAAGTTGAGCATATCATGGCAAAGTTTTATGACAGTTTTATGACACTGGTGTAAAAATTAATTAGTGGCTTTAAATAAATTGATCGTATCAGTATCAACAGCTAACTAATATGCTTCTAAACCAAACTAAAATACCACTAGTTAGTTTTTTGCAGATTCAGTGTTGTATATCGTAACTTTTTTCCAATTCAACATTACCTATATCTATTTGTTTTAATTTGTTATTGATTTATATAACACTTTTACTATTAAAGACTTTAAAAAAAGACTCAGCACTTTATAATACATAAGAAATCATAGGGAATAATACAAAACAGCTAATGTATTTTTTTAAAAAACTTATTCAATATCCTTTTATAGTAATTTGTTTGCTCGTTTTAACCGCCTGTCAAACTAATTTCAGTGACGCTGATCTTGATCGTCAAGAAATCGTTACCAATCAAAGTAATGTTACTGCTAGTGAATTATTACAAACAGATGCTAACCGTGTTACCACGATTGCCATGCGTAATAATTTACATGGACTTTATGTTTTATTAGAAAAATTTTATAAACGTAATCCTAGAGAATGGCGAAAAACGGCTAATTCTTTAGAAGAAGCTAGAAAAATGGTATTTGATGCCATTGAACACGATAAATTTCTGCCTGGTTTAGAAAATAAAACAAGTATTGATGCACTCTATGTCGCCTTAGACCCCAATTATACAGGCGATAGAGCTGCAGCTTTAATTTATGGTTTAGCCACCATGATTATCGTTGCCCATGGCGACCATACAAAGTTTTATCTAGCTGATGTGGTTGATGCAGAACATATTTTTAATGCCGCCCGTAATGTGGAAATTGCCCAATGGATGTTAAAGCAACGTCAAAGTTCTGATGGTAAGCCATTACTGATTTCTAATGAAATGTCGGATAATGGTTATAATTTGAGCTTTGCTATTGAGCTGGCCAAAATAACTGCTCGCTTAGATTTAGTTTCAGCGATGTTAGATGAACGTTATCGACGTGTTGGCACCAATTATGTACATAACTTATTATTCTTAACCTTTTTACCTGTGCAATAATTTTACTGTTTATAAGTGATAAGCTACTCACTAAACATTGAAAATTGTTGGTATGGCAAAGGAGCGTTATAGGGTTTCAGTATAGACTTAATAGTATATTCTATAGGGGAAGGTCTGCTAAACAAGAAACCCTGAATATATTCTACGCCCTGATTACTCAAATAATGCAATTGGTCTATTGTTTCCACTCCTTCTGCCACAATTTTCATTTCCATATTTTTGGCTAAGCCAATAATAGTATCCAATAAATAATTAGCTGTATTTTTCTTATAAATAGTGGATACAAACATTCTATCAATTTTTAAATTATCAATTTTATACTTCTGCAAATAACCCAAATTTGAATAGCCTGTGCCAAAATCATCTATGGAAATAGAAACACCAATTTCATGAAATTTATGTATTAATTTATCTAGTTTGTCCGATGATTTAACAAATTGACCCTCTGTTAACTCTAACACTAATTTGATTGTATCAGCTGGAAATCTTGCCAGAAATTGTTGGCAGTCAGCTATTAACTCAGGGTCATCAAGGTGAGAGGCATGGATATTAAAACTAACATGAAAGGGTTTAGGAAGAGAAAAAATATAGGGGGTTAACTCAGTTGCCACCCTATCCATAAGTCCTTTTGTCATAGGAATAATCAGTTTACTACGCTCAGCTAAACTAATAAATTTATTGGGTCTGATTAGACCATGTTTTGGATGGCGCCATCTTGTTAATACTTCAAGACCATGCCACTTAAAGTCCGCTGTAGAAACAATCAATTGGTAATAAGGAACCAGCTCATTCTCTACAATAGCCCTTTTAAACTCGCGCTTAGCTGCTGTCATTGCTATATAAATAAATGTTACTATTCCTAATAGCAACAATAGAATGGTTAATATAATAAAGGATAAAATTGTTTGATAACCGCTTTTAATAGCATCTGAATTAACCAATATTTTAAAGGGGTATTTATTAGAACTAAAATCTGACCATCCTTTCCTTGTGAAACCTTCATACTCCAATACTGTATTGTCTGTGTCTATTAACTTATTATTAATAATAATAAAACTTTCCCTTTCAAATTCAGTTGTGTGTAAGATATCTGCTATGACTTTACCATGAATTCCTACAAAAACGCCCCAATCACCCTCTTTAACACTATAACTAATAATAGGCGTTTCTGGTGTTAAGTGGTTAGATTCAAATAAATTAAGTGGCTCTTCTATGTAACGTTTTACATTAACATAGCTTCTTTGATTTAAGTCGTAGATAGATGAACAATAAATAACGCCATTGCGCGTTAATGTTACAGATCTAATTATATTACTGGTAGCAACTAACTTTTTAAAAGTATACTCCTCTGCCTTACATGGAGTATCTTTCATTATCATAGCATTATGTGCAATTTCATTAGCTTCATCAAAAACATTATTTAGCTTATCAATCACTAGCTGAGATTCAGACCTAATTTGTTTTTTGTAATTATCATTAATACGATAATAGTTATAAAACTCAGCTAATAACACCACTAACAAGAATACTAATAAGGCAATAACAGCCAGCGCAGTATTAGAATAACGGGCTTTGAGTAAAAAACGATGCAAAACACGCATAAATTAAGCTAACTTTATTAAAGCAGTTTTTATAGTAATAATCTTTATACGCATTTTTTATACCCCCAGAATAATAAATTAGTATTTATTCCTGCTAATTTAAATATTTTAGAAAATGTGTATATTAGATGTTAGTCACATTAACCTATGCTTTATAATGGAGACAAATGACGCTAAAAGTTAATAAATTCGGCAAAAATTACCAACCACTATTTTAAATAACAAAAAAATAGCCTAGTTGCTGTAGCAAACTAGGCTAATTAAATATTAAGTAAAACTACCTATAAATATATTATTTGATTTCGACCTGCCCCATCATTCCTAAGGTTTCATGCTCCAAAATATGACAGTGATACATTCTTAAACCTTTATCATACTCTACAAACACAATACGTGCTTTTTCATAAGGTTTTAGATTGATGGTATCTTTTAGCTCTTTAAATAAAGGTTTAGTTACTTTACCTGCTAATTCATATTCTTTTACTTGAAATTGTGGGCCATGCAAATGGAAAGAATGATCCATATGGGAGTTATTAAAAATCTCCCACTCCTGTACCTCACCTACCTTAACGGTGAAATCAACACGTTTTAAGTCATGTTTTTTACCATTCACTAAGAAGTCCACACCTGCTGGCGAATCAGGATTATTTACCTCTGTAAACTCAACTTTATAGGTGACAACTGCTTTAGCTGTATCAGCAATATCTGTTAATTTTTCTGGTAATGAAATTTTATCTTTCAGTTGCATTTTTACTTGGGCTACAGGTAAATCTTGCTCTTTCGCAACATTGCCCATTTTGCCACGATCATAGGCTAAAGCGGTCAACATAAATTCAGCTTGTTTTTTAGGCGTTAATACTATTTCTGCACGCTCACCTGGTGTTAGAAGTATTTGAGTAATCGCTTGTGGCTTTTCTAATAAGCCACCATCACTTGCAACTTGATAAGCCTCTACTTGATCTTCAGGAAATGATAAGTTTAGATAACGTGCAGAATTACCATTCCAAATTCGCCAACGCTGTGTACCCTCTAAACTAATAATAGGTTGATATTGGCCATTAATTAACTGAAACTGCCCTTCCCGTCCATTCATCCAATCTAACATTGTGTTGCTAGCAATTTGTGCTTCTTTATCTAATTTCAAGTCAGAGAAAAACAGATTTTGCTCAGGTATAGCTTTTAATGGGTCATTAGGGTCTCGTACAATAAAAGCACCTGCTAGTCCTCTGTATACCTGCTCAGCAGTATACTCATGAGGGTGTGGATGAAACCAATAAGTACCAGAAAAATCTTTTGGCAGGGTAAATTCAATATTTCTGGTATCACCTGGCTCGATAGGGTGTTGAGGGTTACCATCTACTTGTGGCGTTACAGGTAAGCCATGCCAATGAACGGTTGTGCCTTGCGACAAATGGTTTTGGATGGATACTTTTACGGTTGTTCCTGCCATGACATCAATCACCGGTAAAAACTTTTGTTCATATAACCAAAAAGTGGTTGGCTTATTAGCAATTAACTCAATTTTGGTTGGCATAATCATTAAATCAGTCTCAAATACATCAGGCTGTTTACTTTTATTAGCCAATACAGGTAGCGGTTGTAGTGGTTGACCTTTGGGGATTAAATCTTGTGCTAGTAATTCTTCATTACTGGGTGTCATCACCATACCAGTATGTTGGCTATGATCCTGCTGGGTAGTTTGATGATGATGCGGCTGAGCAAAACTGAGTGAACTTGAAAGGGTAAAAATAAATAAACAACTTAGTTTTTTTAATAGTTTATGATTTGCCATATAAGATCTCTAATAACGAGTTACTTTTTAGCTTTAGGATACCTCCAATACCATAACACTTCTTCTTTACCATCATTGATACCCACCCAGCTATTACTTTCGCCAGTCATTATACCATCAATAGCCCATCTAATTTCACTAAGCCAATTTTTACCAATTGTTAAGGTTGCAGGTTCTAAGCCTGTTGAAAATTCCCACTTTTCAGACTGTTTAGAAAAGCTTATATGCCACTCTTTAGGTGCAATCCACTTGGCAACACCTACTCTATTATTTGGAATACTTAATATTTCATTGTTTGGTGCAGTAATGGTTACAGTTTTACGATTAATTGCTTGATCTCTTTCAAATGCTTTAAGCAACAACATTAATGAGAGACAGCCAATATCGTCTGCTGTTATATGCCAATTGGGATAGTGAATGTCATCAGGATACTGATAGCGCCAAAGCGAAATAATCCCCTGTTGCTTCCAATTTTCAACATACGACATTAAACACTCAACTCCTCATTTATACTCATACAATGACGTATAAAACTTCTCTTCTAATAGTTATAAATTATGCCATAGATTATAATCATAAGTAACATGATTATTTATCATTTTTGAAAAAGTTTCTAAATACAACTCTTCATTATTATTAGTCTAAATAATACTCTTTATTTGCCATTTAAAAAAGTAATAAATTAAAACTACATAAAGAAGAATTAGAAGGCTTATATAATAAGAAAATACTATAAAAAGCTTAACTATAACTTAATAATAAAATGCTTAAGATCATTTTATAGATAAATTTAAAAAAATATACCCATATACATCTTGTTAGGAAAATTAATAATGTATATGGGCTATCTCTGTGAATTAACGCTCTAGCAATAGGCGTAACATGCGACGTAAGGGCTCAGCAGCACCCCATAGCAATTGATCACCTACGGTAAACGCACCTAAATATTGTGAGCCAATATTTAATTTGCGTAATCTACCTACAGGTACAGTCAAAGTTCCTGTTACAGCAGTGGGTGATAAATCCTGCATGCTAATTTCACGATGGTTAGGTACTAACTTAACCCAATCATTATGATTTTTTATCATGCTTTCAATGTCTTCCATAGGTACATCTTTGTTTAATTTAATAGTCAATGCCTGACTATGGCAACGCATTGCGCCAATACGTACACAGATACCATCGATTAGTATTGGATTTTTAGCACGGCCTAGAATTTTATTGGTTTCAACTTGTGCCTTCCACTCTTCACGGCTTTGACCACTTGGCAGCTCTTTATCAATCCAAGGAATTAAACTACCTGCTAAAGGCACCCCAAAATGTTCATCAGGGAAACTTGCACTACGCTGAGTAGCAGCTACTTTACGATCTATTTCTAAAATAGCACTAGCAGGATTGGCTAATTCATCTGCCACTGAATCATTAATCACGCCCATTTGCTTGATTAATTCACGCATATTTTGCGCGCCAGCACCTGATGCAGCCTGATAAGTCATCGCACTCATCCACTCCACAAGGCCAGCTTCAAATAAACCACCTAATGCCATCAACATCAAGCTCACTGTGCAATTACCACCGATAAAATCTTTTTTACCTGCGTCTAATGCTTGATCGATGACTTTACGGTTAACAGGGTCTAGTATAATAACAGAGTCATCTTCCATTCTTAGGCTAGAAGCCGCATCAATCCAATAGCCTTGCCAACCAGCACTACGTAACTTAGGGAAAATTTCAGTTGTGTAATCGCCACCTTGACAAGTAATAATAGCGTCTAGTGTTTTCAGCTCATCAATATCATAAGCATCTTTTAGGGGATCTACTGTTTTGCCAATAGTAGGCGCAGCCCCACCCACATTAGAAGTGGTAAAAAATACAGGCTCTATAAGATCAAAATCCTTCTCCTCCTGCATACGTTGCATAAGGACTGAACCCACCATTCCACGCCAACCGATTAAACCTACACGCATCATAAAATATTGTTTCCTCTAAATACTTATTGCATTAATGCCCCATTGACTAACAATTTACAACTTTTTTAGCTCTGCAACAACTGCGTTACCCATCTCTGAGGTAGACACTTTATCACATCCCAGTGACATAATATCAGCGGTACGTAAATTTTTATCTAAAGTCAAACCTACTGCCTTTTCAATTAAGTTAGCTGATTCAGTGTGCTTAAAGGTATAACGAAGCATCATAGCAGCAGATAAAATTGTTGCTAATGGATTAGCAATATTTTTTCCAGCAATATCTGGTGCTGAACCATGACTAGGTTCATACATACCCTTACCATTCTCATCTAACGAAGCAGAAGGCAACATACCAATAGAACCCGTTAACATTGAGGCCTGATCCGATAAAATATCACCAAACATGTTTTCTGTTACGATCACATCAAATTGCTTTGGTAAACGCACTAGTTGCATAGCTGCATTATCCACATACATATGTGATAGCTCTACATCTGGATAATCCTTTGCAATATCATTAACCACTTCACGCCATAATTGACTCGCTTCCATTACATTGGCTTTATCCACCGAGCAGAGTTTTTTATTGCGTAATTGCGCCATTTCAAAGCCTACTCTTACTATACGTTCAATTTCGCTCTCACGATAAGGTAAGGTGTTATAACCTTGACGCTCACCACTCTCTAACATACGAATACCTCTTGGTTCACCAAAATAGATACCACCCGTTAGCTCACGAACAATTAAAATATCTAACCCAGCTACAAACTCTGCTTTTAAACTAGAAGCGTCAGCCAGTTGTGGATATAAAATAGCAGGACGTAAATTAGCAAATAATCCTAATTCTGAACGAATTTTTAATAAGCCTTTTTCTGGACGAATGCTACGCTCGATATTATCCCATTTCGGGCCACCCACCGAACCTAGTAACACAGCATCTACTTCACGCGCAGTCGCTAGGGTTGAGTCTGCTAAGGGAACACCATATTTATCGACAGCCGCACCACCAATAGCATCTTCGGTTAATTCAAAACCTAAGTTATATTTATCATTAATAACATCTAATACCTTAACCGCTTCAGTAACAATTTCTGGACCTATGCCATCACCCGCTAGTACTAAAATTTTCTTACTCATCACAATATTCCCAATTCACTTTTTAATTAAAAATCCCGTTATTATTTAGTAGCCCATACTACTAGCACATCAGTAGTAAATGAACCTTGTTGATCTATTGCAAAATAATCTCTGACTTCTTGTGCCATTGATTGCTGTAGCGCCAAAATGGCATCCCTATATAGCGCAGGAGTACGCATCCGCTCAACCCAACTAGTAAATTCTAAACGCAACTTTTGGCGATGGTGCTTCGTGACTATCAGACCTGACTCGCCTAATTGCCTTATCCATTCAGCTACAGTGTAATCACGTACATGACTGGTATCCCTTAAAACTTCTACTGTTTGTAAATAAGTATCAAACAATGGTTGCTGTGGAGAGATAACATCAATAAAAGCCACCACGCCCGAAGGCTTCAATACCCTTATTACCTCACGTAGAGCTATGCCTAAATCCTGCCAATGATGTGCAGAATAACGACTAAATACAAAATCAAAACTATTATCAGCAAAGGGTAATGATTCAGCAACGCCTTGCACTGTTTCTATATTGCCTAAATGTTGAGCAGCACTACTTGCAGCAACTACTTCTAACATTGATTCAGAAAGATCATAGGCGATTACTTTATTAACAGAGGGCGCCACATTAAAACTCACATGCCCTGCACCACAACCTAAATCCAATACATCTGCATGCTGTCTGTTAGCTACAGCTTGCTGAAGTAAACTAAACTCTTCACCTTGGGCATGCACAGCACTGGTTAAATAAGCATTGGCTTGCTCACCAAATTGTTTATCCACCACCTGCTTATGATCTTTCATTGTCTATACTCTACTGGTTTTGAAATAACCAAGGCTGCGCCTGCTTGTGTTTTTCTTCAAAGCTGCGAATGGTATCAGCATCTTGTAAGGTTAAACCAATATCATCTAAGCCATTTAATAAACAATGCTTACGGAAAGCATCCACTTCAAAATGGTATTGTTTACCTTCTGGTGTGGTGACTGTTTGGCTAGCTAAGTCTATTATTAGTTGATAACCTTCATTTGCTTCAACTGCTTTAAACAATTCATCTACTTCTTGTTCAGTTAAAACAATAGGTAATAAACCATTTTTAAAACTGTTATTAAAGAAAATATCCGCATAACTAGGTGCAATGATGGTACGAAAACCATACTCTTCTAATGCCCAAGGCGCATGTTCACGGGACGAACCACAGCCAAAATTTTCACGGGCAATTAATACCGTAGCACCTTGGTAACGTGGTTGGTTAAGTACAAACTCTTTATTAATGGGTCTAGTTGAACAATCTTGCCCTGGATAACCTACATCCAAATAACGCCATTCATCAAATAAGTTCACACCAAAACCAGTACGCTTAATTGATTTTAAAAACTGTTTGGGGATAATTTGGTCAGTATCCACATTAGCACGATCTAAAGGAGCTACTAAGCCAGTTACTTTAGTATAGGGTTTCATTTTATGCTCCTTCCTTTATTAACTCACGAACATCAATAAAATGACCAGCCACTGCCGCAGCTGCAGCCATTGCAGGGCTCACTAAATGGGTGCGACCACCTGCACCTTGGCGACCTTCAAAGTTTCTATTTGAAGTTGAGGCGCAATGCTCACCACTTTCTAAACGATCAGGGTTCATGGCTAAACACATTGAACAACCTGGTTCACGCCATTCAAAGCCTGCTTCTATAAAGATTTTATCCAGACCTTCTTGTTCAGCCTGTTCTTTTACTAAGCCAGAACCTGGTACAACCATTGCTAATTTAACATTAGCCGCTACTTTACGTCCCTTAGCTATCTGAGCCGCAGCACGAATGTCTTCAATTCGTGAATTAGTACAAGAACCAATAAATACTTTGTCTACTTTAATATCAGTAATCGCTTGGTTTGCTTGTAAACCCATATATTTTAAAGCACGCTCAATAGAACCACGCTTAATAGGATCAGCCTCTTTGGCTGGATCAGGCACTATAGCATCCACTGGCAATACCATTTCTGGTGAAGTACCCCAACTTACTTGAGGCTTAATAGACGCAGCATCTAACTCTACTATTGTGTCAAAATGGGCGTCTGCATCTGATACTAAATCTTGCCAAGCAGCTACTGCCTTTTGCCAATTGTCACCTTTGGGTGCAAAAGGACGACCTTTTACATAGTCGATAGTCTTTTCATCAACAGCTACTAAACCTACCCTAGCACCTGCTTCAATAGACATATTACATAAGGTCATACGGCCTTCTACTGATAAGTCACGGATAGCACTTCCTGCAAACTCCATTGCATGACCAGTACCACCTGCTGTACCAATTTTGCCAATTACAGCCAATACAATATCTTTGGCCGTTACCCCTGCCGCTAATTTGCCTTCTACTTTGACCAACATGTTTTTCATTTTTTTTGCCACTAAGCATTGTGTAGCTAATACATGTTCGACTTCGGAAGTACCAATACCATGCGCCAATGCACCTAAAGCACCATGGGTGGAGGTATGCGAGTCACCACAGACAATGGTCATACCTGGTAAAGTAGTACCTTGTTCTGGGCTAATCACATGTACAATCCCTTGCCGCACATCGTTCATTTTGAACTCTAAAATACCAAAGTCATCACAGTTTTTATCTAAGGTTTCCACCTGTAAACGTGACACAGGATCAGTAATAGACTCAATACCGCCTTTACGATCTGGTGTAGTAGGCACATTATGATCGGGAGTAGCAATATTGGCATCAATTCGCCAAGGTTTACGATTAGCCAAACGTAAGCCCTCAAATGCTTGCGGTGAAGTTACCTCATGCAAAATTTGCCGATCAATATAAATTAAAGCGGAACCATCATCACGTTGTTTGACCAAGTGCTGATCCCATAATTTATCGTATAACGTCTTAGCAGACATGCTATTTCCTCATCGAAACTAATTATTAATCTTTATATATTGCTATAGTAGGACTTTATTAATAATAAAACAAATTTATATTTTTTATAATTTTGATAACTTTTAGGAATAGTAAATTCACTGTCATTAACTAAAGAAAATTGATTTAAAACAAATACTTTTTAAAAAACAACAGTACAAGACCGAGAAAATAACCATACTATACTAAAGGTTAATATACAGTCATCCTAATTAATGAAGAATTTACACTCTTAACCAAGGATCACCATAAATGAGGAACATTATGACGACTGCATTTTCAACAACAACTTTAAATACTGCACGGCTGTTATTACGTCCGCTCGTCGCTCAGGATGCCCACGATTTATATAAAATAATGTTTGATACTGAGGTTCTACGCTACTGGAAAACAGATCCTATCAAATGTATTGAGCGTGCCTATAAAGTAATCGATGAAGCCAATAAAGCAATGAAGGCTGAAACCCAATTATCACTAGGCATTATCAGAAAAAGTGATAATAAATTAATAGGTACTTGTTTATTATTTAATATTCAAAAAAATGCAAAACGTGCCGAAATAGGCTATGGCCTAGCAACTCACGCTTGGAATAAAGGTTATATGCGCGAAGCCCTGTATGCGTTTCTGAGTTTCGCCTTTGACAACTTGCATCTTAACCGTATAGAAGCAGAAATTGATCCCCATGATGACAGCTCTGCCAAAATATTAGGCCATTTAGGCTTTCATAAAGATGGCTATTTAAAACAGCGTTGGATTATTCATGGTGAACATTGTGATTCAGAGCTATATGGTTTATTAGCAGAAGACTGGGCTATTAGAAAGAAACAAAACAAGGTAGCTTAATCATTACATCACTTACAAAGTCGCTATTCCACAATTAGCAAGCTAATAACCTATTCTCAAACCATTAAACTAAACTGATACGCTTTTGAGAGATTTAGGAGTTTTTAGTACCAGTAGTACTCGCTTAGGTGTTAATAAAGATGTTGAAGAATAAAGGTAATCTAGATAGTTTTTTGTTCTTCAAAATAAAAACCCCTTGTGTTTAGCAAGGGGTTAAATATTTCTATGGCGGAGAGGGGGGGATTCGAACCCCCGATACCCTTTTGAGGTATGCTCCCTTAGCAGGGGAGTGCCTTCGGCCTCTCGGCCACCTCTCCAGTATTGGGGGCGTATCCTACCTTCTTTTTAATCATTTGAAAAGCAAAATTTTCATTTTTTTCAAATTTTTCCTATTCAGGCTTTACAGCTTGATTTTTTTCCTTTTGAATACGTTGATAAATTTCTTCACGGTGTACCGCTACCTCTTTAGGCGCGCTCACACCAATACGAACCTGGTTACCTTTAACACCTAATACGGTGATATTAACATCATCACCTACCATTAAAGCTTCCCCAACCTTACGGGTTAGAATTAACATTCCCTATCTCCTCACAAGTACTTCTAGGATGTAAAATTGAACACATAATATTTCACAAGATGGAAATACTATAACCTTACTTTTTTAAATCAATCACCTCTAATAATAAGGGTATAATGAATTAAAAAAAGCACCCTTTTGTTTCAAAACATTTAATTAATCTAAAGTTTTATCTGGTACATCTAGTTCAAATGCAGTATGCAATGATCTAACTGCTAACTCCAAATACTTCTCTTCAATCAATACAGAAATTTTAATTTCTGATGTTGATATCATGAGAATATTAATACCTTCCTTAGCAAGTACTCCAAACATACGGCTGGCAACACCTGCATGAGAGCGCATACCCACTCCGACAATAGATACTTTAGCAATATCTAGGTTGCCTGCAACCTCTCGTGCTGAAATCTTTTTAGCTGTATCATTTAAGATATCAAGTGCCGTTTGATATTCATTACGAGACACCGTAAACGTAAAATCTGTTGTTCCATCTTGAGATATATTCTGAACTATCATATCTACTTCAATATTAGCAGCACTGATAGGTCCTAAAATATCAGAGGCCACTCCAGGAGTATCTGGTACTCCACGGATAGTTAGCTTAGCTTCATCTCGACTAAAAGCTATTCCAGAAATAATCGGCTGTTCCACAGAAACCTCTTCATCAATTGTTATAAGAGTACCAGACCCTTCTTTAAAGCTATGTAATACACGTAATGGCACATTATATTTGCCAGCAAACTCAACAGAACGAATTTGCAATACTTTTGAACCTAAACTAGCCATTTCTAGCATTTCTTCAAAAGTAATTTTTTCTAAACGTCGTGCCTTAGGCTCTACCCTTGGATCTGTTGTATAAACGCCATCTACATCTGTATAAATTTGGCATTCATCAGCCTTTAAAGCCGCCGCCAGAGCTACACCTGTAGTGTCAGAACCTCCACGACCTAAGGTAGTAATATTTCCATTATCATCTACACCTTGGAAACCTGCTACTACCACTACTCTACCTGCTTTAAGGTCTGCTTTAATATTATGGTCATCGATACTTAAAATACGAGCTTTGGTATGTGAACTATCAGTTTGTATACGAACTTGTGCACCTGTATACGACTTGGCAGGCACACCAATACTCTCTAAAGCGAGGCACAATAATGCTATAGTTACCTGCTCACCTGTAGAGACCATAACATCAAGCTCTCTAAGGTTAGGACGATCAGTGATTTGCTTAGCAAGCCCTAATAGCCTATTCGTTTCACCGCTCATTGCAGAAACAACAATAACTAGATCATTGCCCTCTGCTTTAAACTTCTTAATTTTCTGAGCTACTTGTTGAATTCGTTCAACAGAGCCAACCGAAGTACCACCAAATTTTTGTACAATTAATGCCATAATATTAACTGCCTAACGCTATTGTGCAATTATTTTGCTATAAAGTCTGTTCTACAAAAGTAGTTGCTAAAGTTAATGCCTCATCAATTTTTGAAACATTACTGCCACTACCTTGTGCCATACTTGGACGACCACCGCCCTTACCTTCTACTACTTCACAGGCTTGTTTAATTAAATCCCCTGCTTTTAACTTACTACTTAGATCATCTGTTACACCAGCGACTAAAACAACTTTTCCGTCTAATTCACTGGCCAATAAAATAACAGCTGAACCTAATTTATTTTTAAGTTGGTCTAATAAGGCCAATAATGCTTTATTATCCTGACCATCAACGCGTGTTGCTAAAACTTTTATACCTTTAATATCTAACGCATTAGATACTAAATCACTGCCTGCTGCTGAAGCTAATTTCGCTTTTAGTTGTTCTATTTCTTTTTCCAGATGACGATTCTGTTCTAACACAGACTTCAGTTTTTCAAAGAAATTATCTTTGTTACCTTTTAATAATTGAGCAGCTGTTTTTAAATCATTGTCTGCGGAGTTTAAATAATCAAAGGCAACAGCGCCAGTTACTGCTTCAATACGACGCACACCCGAGGCTATACCTGTTTCTGCAATAATTTTAAATAAACCAATATCACCTGTGCGCTCAACGTGCGTACCACCACATAGTTCAACAGAGAAACCACTACCCATTGAAAGAACACGTACTACATCGCCGTATTTTTCTCCAAATAGCGCCATAGCTCCCATTTCTTTTGCTGTGTCTATATCGGTAACTTTGGTTTGAACTTGCGTATTTAAACGTATTTGTTCATTGACTAATCGTTCTAATTCACCAATTTGTGCAGGTGTCACTGCTTCAAAATGGCTAAAGTCAAAACGAAGACGCTGACTATCAACTAATGAACCTTTTTGCTGTACATGATCTCCTAATACATTACGTAAAGCAGCATGTAATAAATGTGTTGCTGAATGGTTTAATGCAGTAGCTTTACGCACATTAATATTGACTACCGCTTTTAGTAACATACCTGTGTGGATAGCTCCTTCAGCTACCTTACCATGATGTAAAAAAGCACCTTTTACTTTGGTTACATCAGTCACTTCAAAGCGTACACCATCTAAAAATAAGTAACCCGCATCACCTACTTGGCCACCTGACTCCGCATAGAAAGGCGTTTTATCTAAGATAACACACCCTTCATCACCTACTTGTAACTCAGTAATGCTTTCATTACCTTTTAATAAGCTAATTACTTTGCCTTCATCTGCTAAATAATCATAGCCTGTAAATTCTGTTTCAGAATCTATTTTAAGAATACTGTTGTAATCTACGCTAAAATGGCTAGCTGATTTAGCACGTGCTTGTTGTTCTTTCATATTGTGTTGGAAACCTTCTTCATCCAACACCAATCCTCTTTCACGAGCAATATCATTGGTTAAATCAACAGGGAAACCATAAGTATCATATAACTTAAAGATAACATCACCAGGAATAGTATTACTGGTTAACTCTGCTAAATCTTGCTCTAAAATACGTAATCCCTGATCCAATGTTTTAGCAAATTGTTCTTCTTCTGCTTTTAAAACACGTTCAATATGGCTTTGATTTTGTTGAAGCTCAGGATAAGCATTACCCATTTCAGCAACTAATGCAGCCACTATTTTATGGAAAAATGCACCCTTAGCACCTAATTTATTACCATGACGGCAGGCACGACGAATAATACGACGTAATACATAGCCTCGCCCTTCATTAGAAGGCAAAACCCCATCTGCAATTAAAAAACTACAAGAACGTATATGATCTGCCACCACTTTTAAAGAAGGTGCGTCATCATTTTCACAACTAATAGCTTCAGCAGCCACTTTTAACAAGCTCTGGAATAAATCAATTTCGTAATTAGAGTGGACATGCTGCATTACTGCACTAATACGCTCCAAGCCCATTCCTGTATCTACACTTGGTGCTGGCAATGGATGCATTACACCATCTGCAGTACGATTAAACTGCATAAAGACCACATTCCAAATTTCTATATAGCGGTCACCATCTTCTTCTGGAGTACCAGGAAGACCGCCCCAAATTTCAGCGCCATGGTCATAAAAAATTTCTGTACAAGGACCACAAGGACCAGTATCGCCCATTGTCCAGAAATTATCTGAAGCATAAGGAGCGCCCTTATTGTCACCAATACGAATAATTCGTTCTGCTGGTACACCTACATGATTAGTCCATATATCAAAAGCTTCATCATCATCCTGATAAATAGTGACCCATAATTTTTCTTTAGGCAGACCTAACCACTCAGGAGATGTTAGAAACTCCCAAGCATAACTAATGGCGTCTTTCTTAAAATAATCACCAAAGCTAAAATTACCTAACATTTCAAAAAAAGTATGGTGTCTAGCGGTATAACCTACATTCTCTAAGTCATTATGCTTACCACCTGCTCTTACGCATTTCTGGCTTGTAGTAGCACGAGTATAAGAACGTTTTTCACCCCCTAAAAAACAATCCTTAAATTGATTCATACCTGCATTAGTAAACAATAAGGTGGGATCGTTATCGGGGACTAGAGAGCTGGAAGGAACACGAGTATGTTTTTTACTTTCAAAGAAACGTAAATAAGCTTCACGAATTTCTGTACTTCTCATAAAGTATTCCGCGAGATTTGGCAACTAAAGGGCATATTAATCATCTTAATTTAAATTCTATTTTTCAATATATATCTAATCTATATAAAAAAACTTATTGAAATATTAAATACATATTGCTAATACTGTATTGATAGACACACCTACTAAATAAGTACTTTTACCATTTTAAATATAATTACTGAGTAAATGCGCCACAACAAACAGCCCTGTCTATCAGAAAACAGACAGGGCTAGAATAATGCAATAATAAAACCTAACCAACAATGATCAAATAACTAATCATTAATTCAATTAAAATTCTACTTAATCCCACGTATTCTACAGGATTATCAAGGTACTTTCAATAATGGCTTAATATACAACATACTATAGATAATAGATTGATCTATAACATAAAAGTATCTTTTATCAGTAATACTAAATTAGCTACCTTTATGTTTCAAAAAGTTTTTATAAATAGAGGATAATAACTAATTTTATTTATAAATTTTCTTTTCATTGATATTAAGATCAAAATTATAAAAAACAACATACATTTGTGCTGTAGTTATCGTATAGTAATTAACTTAAGGGTTATGATAAAATTATTGTTTATAATAGTTTTTTTGCGCTTGTAGCTCAGCTGGATAGAGCGACCGCCTCCTAAGCGGTAGGTCGCGGGTTCGAATCCCGCCTTGCGCACCATTTTTAGACTTTTATTTATCCCACAAATTTAAATTTGTCCCATAAAATATTTTTATTGCAAATTATTTTGACTATTACTAATCAATTTTTAATTAATTTAATCTTTATAAGATTAGACAAAAGACTTTTTATGGCCGGAATTTAAATAACTTATAGGTTTTCCCTGACAAAATGTAGGTTTTTGTTGCCTCACTTTCTGAAATAGACAAGCCAGGAATTTTCTCAAACAGTATACCTTTATGACCGATATCAGTTAGTACTTGTATCAACTCATATTAAGCTGTCGTACCTTTTAGTTTCTGCCCACATTCAAAGTTACTTTTATCTTAGGCAAACAAAATGCTGTCTCTTATTGATGGTGAATGAATAAACTATGTGATATTAAAAATATCATCCGAACTTAAATATCTCATTTATATCTCTTTTGTTGTTTCTAAAGATTTTATTTTATTGAATCATTTATAAAATTTATTATTTCAAACAAAAAAAACATACATAAAAAATCAAACTATATACAAAAGTATTAGATATTGTTTTTAACAATTGGTTATTTTAATCACTTAATAAAAACATTCTTGACACCCATAATTTTTGTGGTTTATAAATGATTCTAGCTCCTAGCTAACATCATTTTAATTTCTTTTTTATATGCTCTAAACATCTTGTTTAGAGTTTTTTATTTAGAGATAACGTTTCTATTTTTTTAGACAAAAGACTAATAAACCCTTCTCTCCCTTTGCAGTCAAGATATTTTTAGAAACAATCTAGCGCTTTTCTTTTATCACACAGCTGACTACCATAATATTCACATTATTATTTTTTTATAAGGTAGTTATAAAATGAACAAAGCACTTCCATTTGCAGTATTAGCATTAGCTCTTTCAAGCACAGCAGTTTATGCTCAAGAGCAAACAGAACATATGCAACATAAAACTTTTAAAGAAACTATGGCAGAGAAAAAGCAAGCCGATAGAGAACAGGCTGCTAGTGAACGACAAGCATTAAAAGATAAAGTTAAAACTAACAGAGAAGAAGCCAAAAATAAATATGAAGCTGATAAGCAATCACTTGAAGCGAGAAAGCAAGAGCATCAAAATGGTGTAAAAACCAAAGAAGAGCTAAAGAAAGAACGTGAAGCACGCAAAGAGAAATTTGAAGCAGACAAGAGAGCTGCTAGACAACAACGTGCTGATCAAAAGCAACAATTTGAGAACAGAGTTCATCAAAGAGAACAAGATACTTTAAATAAAGTATCTCAATAATGAAAAAAATAAGGTGATTAGTTAGCTAATTACCTTATTTAAACCATTGTATAAAACAAACTATTCTTAATACTTTAATATTATTATTCTAGCTTTATTTATACCCATTAAAAGTCTATCAAATCTACTGTTATTTATTTAATTTTTAAATAACGTCTCAACCTACTAACAATTAAATTTATTAATCACCATTTCCACTAAAAGCCAATTTAAAAAAACCTATTTTAAACTATAGTAAACCTATAATTTTTATCAAGATGAAATCATTATGGACCTTAATAAAGAATTACAAGTATTTGCAGAAAGCCGTTTAAAACGTTCTTTAACAGTTGAAGAAAAAAAACTAATAGATGAATTGATTAAGCAAATAGAATCAGAAGAAAAAAAACCTACTTCCACTGACAATTAACTCTATATAAAAATTATAAATCTCAGTCTATTCTCTGACTTAAAGATATTAAATAATATAAAATTCGCTCTACTAAGCGAATGGCTTGATTAATAATAGATTAATATTAAAGAATACCTAAAGAAGATATATCGTTTTAATAAATAATATTCAATTAATGGATTGTAAGTGTTTTTTAACTTATGCTAAGTTATGATTAAATCATACTATCAATTCATCTAGCTTTGACCGAAAAATATGCAAAACTTGAAGCCCATAGGATTTTATAGCAAAAGCAAGAGTGAAAATTATGGTTATTTAAAGGTAAATAATTTCTACAAAATAATTAAACCTTTTACAGATAATGATAATAATCTTCATGTGGTTGGAGAAAAATGGCAATATTTAGGTTATTCTTTTTTGCCTTACGATGAAGGATTACAATGGATAGTATCATTTGATGGAAAACACGAAATGATGATTCCGCTTTGGCTGTTGCTGGAAGAACAGCGATATATTGCTAACAACATAGAGCAATTTATTCAATTAATTCCAACCATCGAGCATATTACAAGCAATTAATCCTAACTTAAGTGATAAACCTAGTTTTACCCTTTACCTAACGCACTGTTATTAAAAGCGAAGAGATAAACAGCTAGATATATAATGCTATGAAAACTATTTAAAATGATGCGGAAACTAACCGTTTCAATTTGACAATAAAAAAGCCAGCAATCTCTTACAATTACTAGCTTTTAAATGGTGGGCCCAGCAGGACTCGAACCTGCGACCAACGGATTATGAGTCCGCTGCTCTAACCAACTGAGCTATAGGCCCTTAGTGGGGGCAAATTATACAGATAGAAAGTAAATTCGCCAACCTATTTTTAAGAAAATTATTCGTCTAAGAACGAACGCAGATGCTCACTGCGTGTAGGATGACGTAATTTTCTTAAAGCCTTAGCTTCAATTTGTCGAATCCGTTCACGTGTTACATCAAACTGTCTACCAACCTCTTCTAAAGTATGGTCAGTATTCATATCAATACCAAAGCGCATTCTCAGTACTTTTGCTTCACGAGCAGTTAAGCCTGATAGTACTTCTCGCGTCGCTTCTTTCAAGCTTTCAGAAGTTGCGACATCAACAGGTAACTGCATGGTTGCATCTTCAATAAAATCGCCAAGATGCGAATCTTCATCATCACCAATGGGCGTTTCCATTGAGATAGGCTCTTTAGCAATTTTTAATACCTTACGGATTTTATCCTCAGGCATATCCATGCGCTCACCTAATTCTTCAGGGGTTGGCTCACGACCCATTTCTTGTAGCATTTGACGTGAAATACGATTGAGTTTATTAATCGTTTCGATCATATGTACAGGAATACGGATGGTTCTAGCTTGGTCGGCAATTGAGCGAGTAATAGCTTGACGAATCCACCACGTAGCATAAGTTGAGAACTTATAACCACGACGGTATTCAAACTTATCCACTGCCTTCATTAGGCCAATATTACCTTCTTGAATAAGATCTAAAAATTGTAGGCCACGGTTAGTATATTTCTTAGCAATTGAAATAACTAAACGCAAGTTTGCTTCAACCATTTCTTTCTTAGCACGACGTGTTTTAGCTTCGCCAATAGAAACACGACGGTTAATATCTTTCACTTCAGCAATCTTCAGACCTAGGTTTTCTTCAATATCCAATAACTCTTGTTGTAAAGCTTGAATATTTTCGACTTGTTCAGCCATTGCTTCAGCATATTTACTCTTACCACTGGCAATTTTAGCCGCCCAATTCACATTGGTTTCATTGCTTGGGAAGTGGCGTAAAAAATCGGTACGTGGCATTTTGGCATTACGCACACATGCTTGCATAATCAGACGCTCACGCTTGCGCACTTCACTTAGTGCCTGACGCACCATACCTATTACAATATCGTATTGCTTAGGCACTAGTTTAATTGGCATTAAGATATCAGCTAATAGTTGTAATTGCTCTTGTACTTTGGCTGATTTACGAGAGCTTTTTTTCATTAGCTTTTGTACTGCTGCAAACTGCTCTGCTACAGCTGTAAAACGAATTCGTGCCTCTTCTGGATCTGGTCCACTTTCACCATCACTATCGTCTGAATCTGATGCTTCTTCATCTTCATCATCTTCTAAATCATCATCTTTTGCAGCGACTTCTTTTTCTTTAATTTCTAAGGGGATTTCTTCTTCAGATAAGTCACCATTTTCTGCATCAATGTAACCAATCAATAGATCAGATAAACGGCCATTTTCTGTAGTTATGCGTTCATATTCTGCTAAAACGTGTTCTACAGGACCAGGGAAATGCACAATAGCACTCATTACATCGCGAATACCTTCTTCAATACGTTTCGCGATTTCAATTTCACCCTCACGGGTTAACAGATCTACCGTTCCCATTTCACGCATATACATGCGCACTGGGTCTGTAGTACGACCAATATCACTTTCAACAGCCGCTAATACAGCTGCCGCTTCTTCAGCAGCTACTTCATCAGTATTGGCATCAGAGAGTAGTAAAGAATCTTCATCAGGGGCTACTTCATAAACATTAATCCCCATATCATTAATCATTCGGATGATATCTTCGACCTGCTCTGGATCTGAAATATCCTCAGGCAAATGATCATTAACATCCGCATAAGTCAAATAGCCTTGTTCACGGCCACGACTAATCAATTCTTTTAAACGGGATTGCTGGTTTTCAGACATAGGACTCTATCCAAGGTAGATCTATAGCAAAAAGAAAATTAGCTGAACAGTATAGCAGAAAATAGCCTACTAAACCAATACTAATCACTTTGTCTTAGCTTTAATGGCAAGTAATTCTGTTAATTGGCTCTTTTCTTCATCTGTTAAAGCAATGCCTTTTTTAAGCAACCTATCTAACTGGGTTTCACTTTTAGTTTCATTTTGTTGCTTAATTAGTACCAATATGGCGTCTATAAACTCTTTTTCAAGGTCTCGTTCATTATTAAGTAGTTTTTCATCAGTTAATAAATTCACTAATAACCCTGCTTTATCAAAGCTTGCTAATTTACCCATTAATTGAAAACTATTTAAATTAGGCTCTTTTTGTAAAAAAGTAATAGTTTTTAATAAAAACTTACCATAATCACTCTCAACCTCATTGAGCTCACTTATATTCTTAACCTTAGTAATTAATGTTGGCTTTTTTAATAAATGACGTAATGCCACCAGAGCAGGCGTTACTTCAACCGTTTTATTTATTTTAGTATAAGTAGCTACTTCAAAATATTCTGTGTTAGTAGAAACATTTTTCATAGGTTGTTTTTGAGCGGACTTAATAGTCAATAAATGACTTTGATCTAACCCAGTTAGATCTTCTAATTTCTGATACATCAAAGTTTTTAAGCCACTATTAGGCATTTTCGTTAGCAACGGAGTAGCCATAGAAGCAAGATGGGCTTTTCCCTCTAAGCTATTAGGTGCAGCCTCTTCCATTAAATGACTAAAAAAGTAATCGGTTAAAGACTGTGCTTGCTGACTAATACGCGCTCGAAAAGCGTCTTCACCCTCAGCCCGTATTAAACTATCTGGATCTTCGCCATCAGGTAAAAATAGAAATCTAACCTTTTTACCATCTTGTAAATAAGGTAAGGCAGATTCTAAAGCGCGCCAAGCTGCTTTGCGACCTGCTGCATCCCCATCAAAGCAAAATAATATATTATTAACAATACGAAAGAGTCGTTTTATATGTTCTTCTGATGTCGCTGTACCCAAGGTAGCGACACCATTACTAAAGCCAAACTGAGCCATAGCAATAACATCCATATAACCTTCTAATACAATAATCTCGTCTAAATGGCGATTATTTTTCCTGACCTCATATAATCCATAAAGCACTTCACTTTTATGGAAAATAGGTGTTTCTGGGGAATTAAGATATTTGGGTTTATCATCGCCTAGAACCCTACCACCAAATGCTATCACCCTACCCTTAGTATCACGAATAGGAAACATTACTCTATCGCGAAAACGATCATAACGGCGGCCGTTATCAGCATTTTCTACCACCAAGCCTGCATCTATTAACAATTTCTGTTGAGCATCATCAGCATCCAAAGCTTTAATAAGGTTATCCCAACCTGGCGGCGCAAAACCTAAACCAAAATCACGGGCAATAACCCCAGTCAAACCACGCTGTTTAAAATAGTCTACTGCTATTTGTTTGGCAGGATGTGTTCTTAGTGCTTGCTGATAAAATTCAGTTGCTTTGGTTAATAGTGAATATAGGGGAGAATCTATAGATTGACGTTGCCCTTTGTGTAATGAGCCTTCCTCATAAGGAATATCCAATCCCAATTGCTTAGCTAACACTTCTACCGCTTGAGGAAAATCTAAGTGGTCATACTCCATGATAAACCCTAATGCGCTACCTGACGCTCCACAACCAAAGCAATAATAAAATTGCTTATCAGGGCTTACCGTAAAGGAAGGTGTTTTTTCATGATGAAAAGGACAACAAGCTGAATAGTTTTTACCACTTTTTTTTAGTTGAATGCGACTCCCTACCACGTCAACGACATCTACGCGATTTAATAAGTCATCAATAAACGTTTGTGGTATTAGCCCAGCCATAGTTTCTTATTTTACCAAATCTGAAAAATAAAAACTCCATCCTAATGGCTAGGATGGAGTTTTTAAGAATTATTATTGAAATTCAAGCTTATTAAAGCTTAAATTTTAACGATCAATTAATAATTGTGTTTTGCTGGACGTTGCTCACGCGAAACTTTCTTCGCATGACGCTTAACAGCTGCTGCCTTTTTACGCTTACGTTCAGCCGTAGGTTTTTCATAAAATTCACGACTACGGACATCAGCCAATACACCAGCTTTCTCACAAGCGCGCTTGAAACGACGTAATGCTACATCGAAAGGTTCATTTTCTTTGACTTTAACAGCAGGCATTCAGGTCTTACCTTTAATAAACAGTTAATAATTCGTTGATAAATAGTACTTATAATAAGTACCCAGTTAAATGAAAGTCGCAATACTACTATTTTTTGCTTGGCTAAGCAAGTTTTTCTATATATTTTTTGGCAATGATTTAAAAAGGAAAAAAATACAGAAGCTAAACAATACAATATCTACAAGCAACATAACCACTGATGACCAATGATGATACCCATCTACCAATAAACTAAAAGACAGCCCTGCAATTAATCCTGTTACAACCACTAGTTCAACATTTAATAAAATATGGACATGTGACTTGGAAAAGCAACCATATATAAATAATGATCCAAGCGCTAAATATATACCCATAAGGGTTCGAAAGATATGTAACTCACTACCATTAATGGAAGCATTAAATAATTTGCTTAAATATCCTTCGCTTGGTAACCCTACCATCAACCCTAAAACTATAAAAATAATACCTGATATAGCTAAAAAAATTTGCGCCGCTTTGTCTTTTATTACAATCATTTACAACTCTACTATTACATCAAACGCTATAGCAACTCTTCAAAAGCTGATTGGTAAGCTACACACTGCTGTGCTGTTAATAAAAATACACCATGCCCGCCTTGTGCAAACTCTAACCATGTAAAATCTATTTCAGGATATAATTCCTTAACATGTACTTCACTATTACCAACCTCTACAATCAAGATACCTTGTTCTGTAAGATGATTTGCAGCCTCTGCCAAGATAACTTTAACAATATCTAAGCCATCTTCCCCTGCAGCTAGGCCTAATTCTGGCTCATGTTGAAATTCTGGTGGAATATCTGCCATATCCTCTGCATCAACATAGGGAGGATTACATACAATTAAATCAAAACGTTGTTTGGGTAAACTATCGAAACAATCACCTTGTACGGTATATACCCTATTATCAAGGTGATAACGCTCGATATTTAAATTAGCCACCTCTAACGCTTCAAATGATAGGTCTGCCAAGATTACCTCAGCTTTAGTAAATTGCTGCGCACAAGCAATACCTATGCACCCTGAGCCACAGCACAAGTCTAAAATACGCTTGGGTGTAGATATGAGGTAAGGTTTAAATTGATTTAAAATTAGTTCGGCAATGGGTGATCTTGGTATCAACACCCTTTCATCAACATAAAATGGTCGCCCACAAAACCATGCTTCACCGAGTAAATAAGCCGTAGGAATTCTTTTTTCAATCCGCTCATTAATTAAACTGGTTAGCTCTGCTTGTTCCTCTTGCTCTAAGCGGCAATTCAAATAAGTATCTGGCAAATCAAAGGGTAAACTTAAATACCCTAAAACCAATTGCCGAGCATCATCCCATGCATTATCAGTACCATGACCAAAGAATAAATCATGTTGATGAAACTGGGTAACTGACCAACGAATATAATCTTTTATCGTTAATAAGTTTGAAGTTTTAGGTAGCATTTAATACAACCTTTAAATGAGAGACAATGAATAATATAATAGAATAAACCACCTACTAACACTATTTTTAATAAAAAAATAGCTTTTTAATATGTTTTATCAGTTTTTTTACGGTAACATATTCCACCAATATTGTTACTAGGATCCATTTATGCAAGACCAAATAACCATTATTCGTCCTGATGATTGGCATATTCATCTACGAGATGGTGTCGCATTACAACAAACAGTAAAAGATGCGGCTAGTCAGTTTGCACGTGCTATTGTGATGCCAAACTTAGTTCCACCTGTCAAAAATGCACAACAAGCTAGAGACTACCAACAACGCATTCTTGCTGCCATTCCTAGTGGCAAACAATTTGAACCCTTAATGACGCTCTATTTAACAGATAACACCACTATTGAAGATATAAAAACAGCTAAAGCTAGTGGTATTGTTTATGCTGCAAAATTATACCCCGCTGGAGCTACCACCAACTCTGACTCTGGCGTCACCTCATTAGAAGTTATCTACCCTATTTTAGAATGCATGGCTGAACAAGGGCTTCCACTGTTATTGCATGGTGAAATTACACGTCCTGAAATAGATATCTTCGATCGTGAAAAATACTTTATTGATGAACATTTAACTAAATTAGTTAAACATTTTCCTGATCTAAAAATAGTATTAGAGCATATCACTACACAAGACGCGGTTGAATTTGTAAAACAAACAGCTAATAACATAGCGGCAACGATTACCGCCCATCACTTACTTTATAACCGTAATCATATGTTAGTCGGTGGTATTCGTCCCCATTATTACTGCTTACCCATTTTAAAGCGAAATAGTCATCAACAAGCACTGATAGCCGCGGCAACTAGTGGTAATCCAAAATTCTTTTTAGGAACAGACTCTGCCCCTCATGCTACGCAGACAAAAGAGGCAACATGCGGTTGTGCTGGTTGTTATACGGCATTTGCCGCTATTGAGCTGTATACAGAAGCGTTTGATCAAGCAGATGCATTAGATAAACTAGAAAATTTTACCAGTCGTTTTGGTCCTAATTTCTACAACCTACCTGTTAATAGCGATACAATCACTTTAATACGCAAGAAATGGACTGCACCAAGCTCATTACCCTTTGGTGATAACCAATTAACCCCACTACGTGCTGGAGAAGCCATACACTGGCAATATTTGAATGAGAACAACAATGGCAAATGAGTATATGGATAACCATTTTGAGGAAACTAAACAAACTAGCCAAAAACACCCAATGGCGCAACGTTTTCGTGGCTATTTACCGGTTGTAGTTGATGTTGAAACAGGTGGTTTTAATGCCACAACAGATGCATTACTTGAAATAGCAGCAACCACTATTAGCATGGATGACAATGGTCTTCTTTATCCTGAACATAGTTATTTCTATCGTATTGAGCCTTTTGAAGGAGCCAATATTGAAGCCAGTGCTTTAGAGTTTACAGGTATAAAGCTTGATCATCCATTACGCATTACGGTTACTGAAGAATTTGCTTTAACTGAAATTTTTCGTGGAATACGCAAATCGTTAAAAGCCAATGATTGTAAACGCGCTATTTTAGTAGGCCATAACAGCAGTTTTGATTTAGGTTTTTTAAATGCTGCGATTACCCGTACCGATATAAAACGCAATCCTTTCCATCCTTTCTCAAGCTTTGACACAGCTACTTTAGCAGGCCTTGCTTATGGCCAAACAGTATTAGCGAAAGCTTGTGAAGCCTCAGGGATTGAATTTAACCAGAAAGAAGCTCACTCCGCTCGTTATGACACAGAAAAAACAGCAGAACTATTTTGTAATATAGTAAATTTATGGAAAGAAATAGGTGGTTGGCATAACTATTAATGCTTTTATTGCTTATATCCTCTCTTGCAACAGCATTAGAGGATTATAAAATCTCGTTTATTTAACTGTTATTAATGCCCTTACAAGCTTAGTTTTATATTTACTCTGTAAGAAATTTGTATTAATACCTGCCAGCTTCATTTTTAATTCCAGTTTTTCTAGCTCTCTTGCTTTTAAAGTAAATTCTTCTGAGTCCTCTTCTACGGTTTCCAATAAATCTACAAGTTCTAAAGCCCGTTTGCGATCCTCTAGTTCTGCGGGTAAAAAGCCTGAATTCTTTAGTATTCGATAAGCCGCTTTAAGTTGTGGTGGTACATGGCTATCATCATCAATAGTTAAAGGCTTGCCTTGCCCTGATAAATTATCTAGCTCATCTTTTTCAATGGCTTGCAAAATATGCTTTTCTGCCCAATCATCAATAATAGACATGCTACTTTACGACTGCTGTAGATCGTTTAATAAATGTTGGCAATTTGGATAGTACCAATCAACCAATTCAGGCCATGCATTATTAGGATAGTTTACTAAAATAGTATGAGTACCTGCATTTTTACCACTGGCTAGATCATGCAGAAAATCACCTATAATTAACATATTGTCAGGAGCTACTTGCCATCTATCAGCTAATTTCAACATACCATCAGGTGATGGTTTAGGTTGCGCCTCATTACGTCCTAACACAAGATCTTTAGTAAAGAACTGATCCAAGCCTATTGCTTGCAGAGTTATATAAGCAAGTTGTTGGTCATTTCTGGTTAAAATAGCCAGTTGATAGTCTTGCTCTTTTAAAAATTTTACTAACTCTACAGAACCTAAAGCAGGCTTCGCATTTTCAGCCAGTTCTTTTTCATGCTCTATTAACCAAGCATTTTTTTCTGCTTTCTCTTGCTCTGGTAATGATGCTAGATGAGCAAGAATATCAGCTTCTGGCGGAATACCTAAAGCTTTACGAATGGCAGGAAAATCATGGACAGCTTGCGTTAATGTGCCATCCATATCAAATACCCAATATTTGATCGCTTTAGGTTTCTTCTGTTTAATTACCATAACTATTTCTCTTTTAACAACTTTATGGGTGATAGCTTGTCTATTATCACTTATAATCTGGCGTCCATTGTATCACCACCTTTTTAATAAATAATCGATTTGTTATAAACCAATGTTTTACCTTATTATTGTTACAATTTTATGGGCTTTCTCATTTAGCCTAATAGGTGAATATTTAGCTGGCAGTGTAGATAGTTACTTTGCGGTAGTAACTCGTATCTCATTGGCTGCTTTAGTATTTTTACCTATCACCCAATGGCGTGGTATAGCAAAACCTTTTATTAAAGGGGTGATGATTTGTGGTGCTTTGCAGTTTGGCATTACTTATGTTTGTTTATACTTAAGCTTCTCCATGCTCACAGTGCCTGAAGTATTGCTGTTTACCATTCTAACACCGCTCCATATTACGCTAATTGATGACCTGTTAAATCGTCGTTTTCAAGCTTGGGCATTATTAGCTGCTTTAGTTGCTGTATTTGGCGCAGGGATTATCCGATATGATGCCGTAAGCCAAAATTTTCTGGTGGGATTTTTATTATTACAAGTAGCCAATTTCACCTTTGCAGCAGGCCAAGTTTATTATAAGTTTTTAGTTAAACATTATCCATCCTCCGTGCCACAATACAAACGCTGGGGCTATTTTTATATTGGTGGTTTTCTAGTAGCCTTGCCTGCTTTTTTGTTATTAGGAAATGCCGCCACCATTCCCCAAATTAGCACAACACAATGGGCTATTCTAGCTTGGTTAGGGCTTGCCGCCTCTGCCTTAGGCATGTATTGGTGGAACAAAGGCGCTTGTCAAGTGGATGCAGGTACGTTAGGCATAATGAATAACGCACTTATTCCCGCAGGTTTAATTGTTAATATTATTATTTGGAACCATAATGCAGATATTTTGCGATTAATGCTAGGCGGGAGTATTATTGCAAGCTCTTTGTGGATTAATAAGCTAGGTAGAAATAGGACTTTATAATGGAACTTTCTAAGAAAGGCATGGCACTTTCAATACTTGCTTCTGTTTTATTTGCCTGCTTACCTGCTTATTTTTTATGGCTATTGCCATTAACAGCTACGCAAATCCTTGCATTACGTATCTTTTGGACTTTTTTTGCTTTATTACTATTATTAATTATTACTAAGCAAACGGCTGTCTTTCAAGCAACAGTTAAACGCTTAACCAGTAATCCTAAGCTAATTATAGTATTAATCTTCTGCGCCATTATGAGCACAACCCACCAAGCTTTTTTTGTTTGGGGGCCGATTGCAAATATTATGCTTGATGTCTCCTTAGGTTATTTTTTAGCGCCATTAGTATTAGTTGTTTGTGGTCGGTTTATCTATAAAGAAACCATGCGCCCTTTACAATTAATCGCGATTATTTTAGCAGTTATTGGGGTAGCTCATCAGTTATGGGTGGCACATTCACTGTCATGGGTAACAGCAATTATTGCTACCACTTATCCATTGTATATTATCTTAAGGCGTTGGTTACAAATTCAACCCATTCCGGGTTATCTACTAGAAATGGGCATTATTTTACCTTTGGCTATCGTAACTATTATTTACACAAATCCATTTAGTACTTTACAAGCTAGACCTGTATTATGGCTACTAGCGCCAGGATTAGGGTTATTAACAGCCATAGCACTAGCTACTTTATTAGCCTCTAGCCGTTTATTGCCTGTAACGCTATTTGGAATTCTCAGTTATGTTGAGCCCGCTCTATTATTTGCTTTTGCAATAATTATTTTAAGAGAACCTCTCACCCAAACTGATTTATGGACATATATTCCTATTTGGTTAGCCATTTTATTTGTTATCATAGACAGTTTATTCATATTAAGAAAACAAATGGCTAAAACTGCAATAGCACGCCAGTAAACTTAATTATTAATTAATTTAACTCTACTGCTGATATCGTTCGTTGCACAAAATAGGATATTAGGTAAAATCAGCAACTCTATTTAACAATTGATGGGAAATAAAATATTGTTATGAAAGCTTATTCGCGTTTTTTATTAGTATTTTCTGTTTTACTGTTTTTAACAGCATGTGATCTGTTACCACTTAACAGTCAAAGTATGCCATCTTTTAACAATAATCAAGATGCTCCTGAGTATTTAATTGGCCAAGCCAATCAACAAACTAATTCAGAAATAGCTAATCAATACCGACTCATTGCAGCGGATAAATATATTAAAGCGAATAATCTTGAAAAAGCTCAAACTATTTTAGGCGAGTTACAACCTCAGCTTAATAACACTCAGCAAATGATTGCTGATACGCTGAAAGCTAATATTGCTTTAAATAAAAAAGACACTGCAACAGCACTAAATCTTTTAACAAGCAATACTTTCTATCGTTTAGATGAGCAAGAAACTTATTTACAAGTACGTGTTCGTTTATTAAAAGCCACCGCTTTTGAAACGGATGGCAAACCGTTACAAGCTTTACGTGAACGCTCTTATATTTCCTCATTCTTATCAGGACAAACCGCGCAAGATAACCAAGATAATATCTGGCGCTTAGCTATGTCAATACCTTTAGAAGTATTGCAGTCAGCAGCAGATGGTGGTGAAACAGGTGGTTGGTTACAACTGGCTAAGGCGGTGAAAAGTGCCTCTACTTTAGCCGAACAAAAAGAAAATATTAATAACTGGATAGCCGCTAATCCTAATCACCCTGCTGCTAAAAATCCTCCTGCTGAATTAATGACTATCCAAAACTTAACCACGGAAACCTATACCAAAGTAGCTATCTTATTGCCTCAAAAACAAAAATATGCACAAGCTATTTATAACGGTTTTATAGCTGCTTATTACCAAGCAGATAATAAAGATAAAATTACTATTAAAGCTTATGAAAGTAGTGACTTTAAATCGATGGATGCTTTCTATGAGCAAGCTAAAAAGGATGGTATGCAATTAGTAGTGGGTCCTATTGAGAAAAACTTAGTCAATGAACTCAGTAAAAAACCCACATTACCTATCACCACCTTGGCTTTAAATTATGCAGATGGTAATAGCCATCCTCCACAACTGTTCCAATTTGGCTTATTACCAGAAGATGAAGCCAGAGAAGCCGCCATTCGTGCCTTTAGTGATGGACGTCGTCATGCTGTTGCAATAGTGCCTCAAGGAGAATGGGGTAAAAAAGTATTATCTGCTTTCCGTAGCCAGTGGGAAGAGCTAGGCGGTGTGTTAGAAGGCATTCAATATATAGATCGCCCTGTAGACTTAGACGGCCAAATGGTATCACTGATTGACAAGCTACCAGGCAATGGTATTAAGAGTACCAGCGATGATGACAATATGCTATTTATGGTAGCAGAACCTGCTATTGCACGCCAAATTAGGGCGCTACTAGTCTATCGTGATGGTGATAAGCTGCCTGTTTATGCCACTTCACATATCTACACAGGTACACCTGATGCAAACCAAGACAGTGATCTAAATGGAGTACTATTCACTGAAACACCTTGGCTACTATCAAATAATGACCCTATTCAACAAAGTATCATTAGCCAATGGCCACAAGCTAAAACCAGTTTTGCGAGGCTCTATGCACTTGGTGTTGATACATGGCGCTTAACACCCCGTATTTCAGAATTGAAAGCACTGCCTAATAGTCGTGTTGAAGGGCTTTCTGGTGAGTTAACTATTGATAACAAGCAACGTGTTACTCGCAAATTACCATGGGCAACGTTTAGTAAGGGTTTAATTCAACCAGCTCCCCCAAATGCCTTATAATGGCCACCCATTTAGTCATTGGTAAAGCGGCAGAAGAAATGGCTTTGCAATATTTGCAAAGCCAACATTTAACACTTATCGCTAAAAACTGGCGCTGTAATTATGGTGAAATTGATCTTATTATGACAGATAAACAGTCTGTTATATTTATAGAAGTTCGTTATCGTAAACAGACATCATGGGGAGAGCCAGCAGAGACTGTTACCTACAGCAAACGTCAAAAACTGATAAAAGCAGCTAGCCTATTTTTACAGCAAAATAACAGTTTTTCAGCGAAGCCTTGTAGATTTGATGTGATTGCCATGACAGGAGAATTAAAGAATCCTGCTATTAGATGGCTAACTAATGCTTTTTCCTTAACTTAGCATAAAAAGAATTTTAATATGCAAGAACGTATTCAAGCCTTTTTTCAAGATAGTATTAATACACTTAACCAAGTGGCTAATGTGCTTAGTGGCGAAATAGAGCAAGCTAGCTATCTTATGGTAAATAGCCTATTAAATGAAGGCAAAGTGTTAAGCTGTGGTAATGGCGAATCAGCTATTGCTGCTCAGTATTTCTCCACCAAACTACTTAACCATTTTATTCAAGAACGCCCCAGTCTTCCCTCTATTTCACTGTCTAACCATCCAATCACCTCGGCTATTGCCAACGATTATGGTTTTTCTGAAATATATTCTAAACAAATTAGAGCATTAGGTAACAATAAAGATATATTATTGGCTATCACAACTAGCAACAATTCAGCTAATATTATAGAAGCTATACATGCAGCTCATGATAGAGGAATGACTGTTATTGCCTTAACAGGAACTGACTGTAGTGCAATTAAAGCCTCGCTATTAGCAAGTGATATTGAGATTTGTGTACCAACCTATAAAATAGTACAGATCCAAGAGGCTCACTTACTGATTATTGATGGTTTGTGCAATCTAATCGATTATCAATTATTTGGAAGCGACTAATGAACAAAAAACACTCTCTACTTACTCTACTCATGTTAGTACTTGTACTATCTGGCTGTTCAAGTGTGGTTGGAACAACGCGTAATAAGCCAGTACAAGATGACTTAGGTACACGTACTTGGGGTGCTAAAATTGATGACTCGCTCATTGAAACCAAAGTAGCGGTTAATGTTGCTAAAGCCGACCCTAAACTAGACGATGATTCTCGCATTGTTGTTGTGAGTTTTAATGGCATTGTATTACTTGCAGGACAAGTACCTAATGCCAACTTAAAACCTATTGCCGTAAAGGCTGCCTCTCAAGGAATACAAGGTATTAAGCAGGTGCATGATGACTTGCAAGTAGGCCCTGTTGCAGGCTTCTTAGCCCGTAGCAGTGACTCATGGATAACCAGTAAAGTTAAATCATCCATGACATTTAAAGCTGAAATTCCAGCAAGTCGTATTAAAGTTGTCACTGAAAATGGTATCGTTTATCTGTTAGGACTCGTTACCCATAAAGAAGGCAAAGCAGCCTCTGAAGCCGCTAAAAATATTTCTGGTGTACAACGGGTTGTGATGGTATTTGAATATATTGATTAACTGAATTTATAAAAGGGGAAAATTAATTCCCCTTTTATTTAATTACTATTATTCTATCTTAACTGACTGTCTTTGCTGCCCCGTCGATTATATAGGTTTAGCTCTTTAGCTTGTTGCTTATCAAATTCCTGCTGACAATTAATACAATACCTAACACCAAGTAAAGCTTTACGCCTTGCTTCAGGAATAGGCTCACCGCATTCTTCACAGAACTCTGAGCTTTGTTGATTTGGATTTAGGTTTAATTGTTGTTTAGCATGCTGTACTGCATCAGCAATACTACTTTCAATTTGTTCACTTACTGCATCATCAGATGCCCAACCACTAGCCATAACTATAGCCTTCAACTTATTGAGGATACTTATTTATTATATGGTTACTGGTTAGTCACTTTTCAATAATCAAATAGTAAAAAACCGCTATTTAGGATAATAAATAACGGCAATTGGCAAACAAAGTAGTGAAAAACTATTGGCGAACACCTTCAATTGATAAAATCATTTCAACTGTTTCACTGGCAGGACCTAAATCATAATTGATACCAAAGTCTTTTAGTTTTAGCGTAGTAGTACCTAGGAAACCTGCACGATAACCGCCCCAAGGATCTTTTCCTTCACCAATAAATTCAGCATTAATGGTAATAGGTTTAGTAACACCATGCAGTGTTAAGTCACCTTCAATATCAAACTTGTTGTCTTGTTTTGGTATTACTTTTGTAGAAACAAAACTTGCTTGTGGGAACTTTGCCACATTTAACAGATCAGCTGAACTAATGTGTTCATTACGTTTCTCATGGTTAGTATCAACACTTTTAGTATTGATCACTACATTGACTTTATCTGCTGTGGGATTAGCTTTATCATAAGTAAATGTACCTGAGAAATCTCTAAAAGTTCCATACAGCCAGCTATAACCTAAATGGCTAATACGGAAATTAACAAAGGCATGTTGCCCTTCTTGATCAATCTTATAATTAGCCGCGTTAACAATGGGTGCTACTGCTAGTAAACTGGTAATAGCCGTTGTGATTATTGCTTTTTTAAACATAAATTATCCTAAAACATCATAATTAATAATGGCGAATAGTTTATGTATGCTTAACCAATAAATAAATAGTCAAAAGGGTTTAGACTGTTCCAATTATGGAATAATTATTCTGAATTCTCTTAAAAATAAATAAAAAATAGAGCTAATTAAGCTCCATTTTATATAAATTATTTGTCATACCCTAGATTAGGTGCTAACCAACGTTCTACCTCTTCAACAGGCATATTTTTACGTTTAGCATAGTTTTCTACTTGATCTTGATAAATCTTACCCACGCCAAAGTATTTAGCCTGAGGGTTAGCAAAAAACCAACCACTAATCGCAGCGGTAGGCCACATTGCATAGTTTTCAGTGAGTGTTACTTTACTTTGATTATGCTGATCTAATAATTCAAATAAGGTAGCTTTTTCAGTATGATCTGGGCAAGCTGGATAGCCTGGCGCAGGTCTTATCCCTTGATATTGCTCTTTAATCAATGCTTCATTATCTAATGACTCATTTGCTGCATAACCCCAATAGTTTGTACGTATTTGCGCATGTAGCCATTCAGTACAGGCTTCTACAAAGCGATCAGCGAGGGCTTTAACCATAATAGCATTATAATCATCTTGCTTAGCTTCATACTGCGCCACCAGTTCATTAACACCGATACCAGCAGTTACAATAAAGCCGCCTATATAATCAGTAACACCTGTAGCTTTTGGGGCAATAAAATCAGCTAGGGAATAGCTTTTTGCTCCCGCAGCTTTAATTTGTTGTTGGCGTAGATGATGCAATGTAGTGACTATTTGACCATTTTCATCATAAAGCTCAATATCATCATTATCAATTTGATTAGCCGCCCAAAAACCAAAGGTCGCACGCGCTTTAATCAATTTACCATCAATAATCATTTGCAGCATTTGCTGAGCATCATGGAATAATTTAGTGGCTTCCTCTCCTACCACTTCATCAGTGAGTATACGAGGGTATTTACCTGCCAAATCCCAAGAAATAAAGAAAGGTGTCCAATCGATATAATCCACTAAAGCAGCTAAATCGATATCTTCTAACACTTTCGTACCAATAAACTGTGGTTTAGTGGCTGTAAAGCCTTGCCAATCAATTTGAGGTTTGTTAGCAATAGCTTCTGGATAAGAAAGGTATTTAGCTGTTTGGCTACGCTTACTCATTCTTTCTCTAATTTGCTGATACTCATCACGCGTCTTGGCCACTAAATCTGGCTTCATTTCTTTAGAAAGTAACTGAGTAGCCACACCTACTGCACGCGAAGCGTCAGAAGTATAGATAGCGATATCATTTTGGTATTGTGGCTCAATCTTTACAGCAGTATGCGCTTTAGAGGTTGTTGCACCACCAATCATTAACGGTATATTAAAGCCTTGTCGTTGCATTTCTTTGGCAACATGTACCATCTCATCAAGTGAGGGAGTAATTAGACCAGATAAACCGATAATATCTACTTTTTCTGCAATGGCTGTTTGTAAGATTTTTTCGCAGGGAACCATTACCCCTAAATCAACCACATCATAACCATTACAACCTAACACAACGCCTACAATATTTTTACCAATATCATGTACATCACCTTTTACGGTTGCAACTAAGATTTTACCTTTGGCTTCTTTTTGATCGCCTTTTTCAGCTTCAATAAAAGGCACAAGATGGGCTACTGACTGCTTCATAACCCTTGCTGATTTTACCACCTGTGGTAAAAACATTTTACCATCACCAAATAAGTCGCCTACGATATTCATCCCAGCCATAAGTGGGCCTTCAATCACTTCGATGGGACGCTTACATTGTAAACGGCATTCTTCCGTATCTTCGACAATATAAGTAGTAATACCTTTAACTAAAGCATATTCTAAGCGTTTTCCAACAGGTAAATTACGCCACTCTTCTGTTTCAGCTTCTTTAGTCGCCCCATCACCACGATATTTCTCAGCAACTTCTAATAATGCTTCGGTTGCTTGGCCATTGCGATTTAGAATAACATCTTCTACTCTGTCTCTAAGCTCTTGCGGAATGTCATCATAAATCGCTAGTTGTCCTGCGTTGACAATCCCCATAGATAAGCCATTTTTAATGGCGTAATATAAAAATACTGAGTGAATCGCTTCTCGAACAGGGTTATTACCACGAAATGAGAAAGAAACGTTAGAAACTCCACCAGAACTTAGGGCATAGGGTAAATTATCACGTATATAAGCACAGGCATTAATAAAATCTACCGCATAGTTATTATGCTCTTCTATCCCTGTAGCTACTGCAAAGATATTGGCATCAAAAATAATATCTTCTGCTGGAAAACCTACTTCATTCACCAAAATATCATAGGAACGTTTGCAAATCTCTTTTTTACGTGCTTCTGTATCCGCTTGTCCTTGTTCATCAAAGGCCATTACAATAACCGCTGCACCATAACGCTTGCAAAGTTTAGCATGCTGTAAAAAAGGCTCTACCCCCTCTTTTAAACTAATGGAGTTAACAATTCCTTTACCTTGTATACATTTTAATCCTGCTTCGATAACTTCCCATTTAGAGGAATCAACCATTATAGGTACACGGGAAATATCAGGTTCAGAAGCCACCATATTTAAGAAGGTAACCATTGCCGCTTGCGAGTCAAGCATGCCTTCATCCATATTAATATCAATGATTTGCGCACCTGACTCCACTTGTTGCTGTGCTACTTCTAAAGCTTCTGCATAGTTACCTTCACGAATTAATCGAGCAAATTTAGCTGAACCTGTAATATTGGTACGCTCGCCTACATTGACAAATAATGAATCACGGGTAATATTAAAAGGTTCTAACCCTGCTAAACGGCAAGCTTTTGCAATTTCAGGAATCGGACGGGGTGCTATATTACTGACTACTTCTGCAATTGCTTTTATATGGGCTGGATTAGTACCACAACAACCACCCACAATATTTAAATAACCAGCCTCTGCAAACTCTTTAATAATAGCCGACATTTGTTCTGGTGTCTCATCATACTCACCAAAGGCATTGGGTAAACCTGCATTAGGATGAGCAGAAACATAGGTATCTGCCTTATCTGAAAGCTCTGCTAGATAAGGACGTAACTCTTGCGCACCTAAGGCACAGTTTAAGCCTACCGAAATAGGATTAGCATGGCGAATAGAGTTCCAGAAAGCTTCGGTTGTTTGGCCTGATAAAGTACGGCCAGAAGCATCGGTGATAGTCCCTGAGATCATAATAGGTAAGCTAATACCTAGTTCTTCAAATACACCTTGTACAGCGAAAATAGCGGCTTTGGCATTTAAGGTATCGAAGATCGTTTCTATTAAAATAAAATCAGCACCACCTTCAACAAGCCCTTTAGTGGATTCTGTGTAGTTTGTTACTAATTCATCAAAACTAATATTACGGAAACTTGGGCTATTTACATCAGGAGATATAGAACAGGTACGACTTGTGGGGCCTAACACTCCTGCTACAAATCTAGGCTTTTCAGGTGTTTCTAAGGTTTTTTGGTCTGCTACTTGGCGTGCAATACGCGCACCTTCAAAGTTTAACTCATAAACCAAACTTTCCATACCATAATCAGCTTGTGAAACACTGGTTGAGTTAAAAGTGTTGGTTTCTAATATATCAGCGCCAGCATCTAAATAGGCTTTTTCTATTTCTGCAATAATGGTTGGTTGAGTCAGTAACAATAAGTCATTATTACCTTTTACATCCATTGGCCAATCGGCAAAACGCTCGCCACGAAAATCTTTTTCCTCTAGCTTATAGCTTTGAATCATCGTTCCCATTCCACCATCGAGAATAAGAATACGATTTTTTAAAGCTTCTTGAAAAGCTGAAAGACGGGCAGCACGATCTAACATTGCAACAATACCTAATAGGAAATGGGTTAAAACTGCTTATTATAATGAATTATCAGTAAGATTAGGAAGAATACTAATGATTTATTAATTATAAGTATATTATTAAATGGCCAATCACTTTTTATATTAAGATAAGTGTTGCACGATATCTAATAACCTTTTAACGGTTGCTGCATTCTCATCAAACCACGCCAAGGCTAATTGAGCGGTTGGAATAGGTTTAGCAAACTCCCTATAACACACACCTTTGAGTTTAATTTGGGATAATGATGCAGGTACAACGGAAATCCCTAAACCTGCTGCCACTAGATTGATTACTGAAGAAATTTGCGGTGCAGGTTGGCCTATTTGTGGCGTAAATCCTGCTTCATGACACAGTTTAAAAAGTGAACTATATAAGGTAGTTCCTGGTGCAGCAGGAATAAAAATAAATGACTCTTTCGCTAAATCGGTTATTTTCAATAACTTTTTTCTAGCTAAGGTGTGAGTAGAGGGTAAAGCAATCACCATTGGCTCTTCAGGTAGATAGTGTAACTTTATGCCCTCTGGCATTGAATCAATCGGCCTTATAAAAGCAGTATCTAAATGATTGTCTAACAGGCGTTGTAATAGATAGGTTGTATTGATTTCTTCTAGCGTTAACGCTACAGCAGGGAAATTCTTTTTAAAAGTTCTGATACTTGTAGGAACAATAGGATTAAATGTTGCCGCACCAGTAAAACCTAAGCGTAATTGACCAATTTCACCCTTCGCAGCTTGTTGAGCTATTCGCTTAGCTAACTCTGCATTATCTAAAGTCCGCTTGGCTTCAATTTCAAACATTACGCCTGCAGGTGTCAATACTACGCCATGGGCAGTACGCTGAAAAAGCAATACCCCCAACTCATCTTCTAGATTTTTAATTTGCATACTTAAGGGTGGCTGAGCAATTCCTAATTGCTCTGCTGCCCTTGTCATATTGCCTTCTTTAGCGACTGCTAAGAAGTACCTTAAATGTCTTAATTCCATATATAAAATATATAAAGATAGCCAGTTTAATATATTGGACAGAATAACATATTCATAGCAGAATAGCTAAATCTTGCAACATGCTAAGTATCTCAATGTAAAAGCCTTATCTTGGAAAAATTAACCACTTATAACCTATGAATAGATTAAAGTATTTATTGGCCATAGATCGCAATGCCGCACAACCCACATTAATGGCCATCTTCTTGATAGGTTTTGCACAGATTCTTGTATGGGGTGGTTCATTCTTCTTATTAGCGGTATTAGCTAGACCTATCATGGCGGAAACGGGTTGGTCGCGGCAATGGGTTTATGGTGCGTTATCTCTTGGTATCTTTATTTCTGGCTTGCTATTACCTTACGGTGGCAAATATATTGCTAATAAGGGCGGTAGAAATGTGCTTGCCTATAGCGGTATAACAACCGCTGTTGGTCTGATTATTATAGGTTTTACTTCTTCCCTTAGTGTGTTTATGTTGGCTTGGTGTGTGCTAGGAATCGCTATGGCTATGGGGTTATACGATGCTTTGTTTGCCACCTTAGGGGATACTTACCGCGCCAATGCTAAAAAAGCCATTGTGACAGTCACCTTAATTTCTGGCTTTTGTACCTCAATAGTATGGCCATTGCTTGCTTATGGTGTAAGTCATATTGGTTGGCGTAATACTTGTTTTGTATGGGCGGTGGTTTTAATAATTACTATCTTTCCTATTTATTGGTTTTGTTTACCCAAGGTATCCAAACCTAGATTGCCAAAAAATACAGTTACTAAGCAGTCTATTACTATTGATAAAACAATCTATACATTAATGTCTTATATCTTTATGTTGACTGCCGTTATTATGACTGCTGTCACGGTGCAATTAATCGATCTGCTGCAAGAAGAAGGTTTTAAACTGGCTGCTGCCATTGCCATTAGTGCGTTAATTGGACCGACACAAGTAGCTGCACGAATACTTGATATAATTATTCATATTAGCCACCCTATTTGGTCACTCTGTTTATCTGTTATATTAGTATTTCTAGGAATGGCACTGATCTGTATTGTGCCTAAATATGCAGCCTTGGCTGTTATTTTCTATAGTGCAGGCAATGGTTTAAGATCTATCGTACGTGGGACATTACCATTAGCTATTTTAAAAGCCGAAGAATACGCTTTAGTAATGGGGAAAATAGCACGTCCTTCTTTAATTGCACAATCTTTAACACCTTTTTTATTTGGTATATTACTCGAACAAATGGGGGCAAAGGCTGTATTCTCCACTCTAGCAGTTATTGCGGCTATTACAGTATTACTTTGCTTGTCACTTACTGTACAACTTAAAAAGAAAGGCTTTTTAAACTAATTACCAATATCCTAATATTTATCAATGTAATACATTACTAAAGCAGTTATAATATAAAATCAGGATCAATGAATTTAAATCTTTTGATTTTGATAACAGCAATAAATATCACTATTACATTTAAGGATATAACATGAAAAAGATTTTATTAGGTTTAGTTGTTGCTTCTTTCTCTGCTTCAGTTATGGCGGCTGAATTAGTTACAGAATGCCAAGATTATTTTAAAGAAGCAGATGCTGCCTTAGAAGCTTCATTAGACACCATTAAAGCACAAGGTCTCGATCCTGAAACAGTTAAAGCGCAATATGAAGCATCCAAAACTCAATTTACTGCATTATCAGCAGATCAACAAAAATCTGTTTGTAAGCAAGCATTAGATGCATTAGAGCAATCTAAAAAAGCTCAAGCTGCTGCAGCTCAGTAATAATATTAGTTGCCTAAAGAAGAGTTAAAATAATTTCTTCTTTAGGTATTGTTAAGATGAACAAGCAACTACTTTCAAACTAATGCCAATTAACCGTTATAGCAAATAATGTATTAATGGTGCAGCAATTAAGTTAATTAATCCCATCAACACCATGGCTAAACCAGCCACAGAACCTTCCCCAACGCCAATCTCATTTGCTCTACTGACCCCACAACCATGGGCACCTACTCCAAAAATAGCGCCACGAGCTAAAGTCGTTTTTAATGGCAGCCACTTCAGCAATATACCTCCTAATAAAGCACCTAACACGCCTGTAATCAACACAAACACCGCGGCTAACTCTGGTACTCCACCTAAGCTTTCAGCCACAGGCATAGCAAAGGGGGTTGTAATGGTACGAGGTACAAGTGACATTGTTACTTTATCATCCAATGCCAATAAATGAGCTAACCCAAATGAGCTGATAATAGATAACGTACTGCCTACTAACATACCCAAAGATAGGGCTAACCAATGCTGCATAATTAGTTTACGTTGCTTCCAAATAGGAATGGCAAAAGCGACAGTAGCAGGGCCTAACATTAATACTAGCCAATGGGTATTTTGCGAATATTCTTTGTAAGTCGTATGTAATGGTACTGCGAATGCAAACAATACTATAGGCACAAATAACAAAGGCGATAAGATATAGTAACGTTTACGCCTATATAACCAGCGACTAAGAAAATAACTAAGTAATGTTAGTAATAGCCAAAGCCAAGGTTTCCACCACTCAATGACCATGTTTTTTTCTCCAGCGCCTCATCAAATTCCAACGATAGATAAGTTCTACGGTGATGGCTGTTCCTAGCATTACTAATACGGTGCTGAGCACAATAATTAAAATAATTTTCCAGCCTTGATTGATAATCAGCGTTCCATAATCCAGCAAACTCATTACCGCAGGCACAAAAAACAATAACATTTCACCAAGTAATAAGGCAGCGCCCCTTTGCAATTGCTCAGGGCTTAACCAACCCAACGCAAAGACCATCATTAATAATGCTAAACCAATAACACCAGGAGGAATGGCGAGATGAAACCAGATAACTAATTGCTTGCCCACTGCATAAAAAGCAATTAACACCGCTAACTCTGCTAATAGCCGAGTTAACACAAAAATATACTGACGTTTCATAGTAAATAATACATTGATAAAAAATATCACCTTTAACAGATGATATTAAAAAATAGAAAAAAAGAGAATGAGTATAACTATTAATCATACTGTTTTTATTATAGTCTTAATTTTATAGCTAAAACAGCTATTTAATAAGTTGTAGAGAAAAGAACATTTTTTATTATTAAAATTCACCAAGTAAAATAATATAACCCTTTATTTATAGCTGATCTATCTTACTATTTGCCTATCTTTACACTTAAGAGTAAATAAATATTACTGTTTTTCAATGAGTAATAGGGAACTAAACATTATCCTATCTATCTATAGATTTGGCATTTTTTGCCCATTATCATGACTATGTATAAATAATCTGAGTGATTAAAAATACCCTATAAATAATTTAGGATAATTATGAAAAAAAAGTCATTTAAAATTAGCCTAGCATGGCAAATATTAATAGCCTTAATTTTAGGTATTACCTTAGGAGCTATTCTTCATAATGTGCCAAGTTTACAAGTTATTAATATTTTTGGATTTGAAAAAACCATTGTAAATCCTAATGTCACTTGGACTATAAATACTATCTTGCAACCTGCTGGTGATTTATTTATTCGCCTTATTAAAATGATTGTTGTACCTATCGTGCTCTCCTCTATCGTAGTGGGTGTTGCAGGTATAGGGGACTCTAAAAAGCTTGGGCGTATTGGTGTTAAAACCATTGTATATTTTGAAGTTATTACCACTATTGCTATTGTAGTAGGTATTACTTTTGCTAATGTCTTTCACCCTGGTACAGGTATTGATATTTCTACCCTAACCCAAACTGATATCTCTCAGTATGCTTCTGCTACTGCACAAGTCAGCCATGAAAATCATTTTGTACAAACGCTAATGTCGCTAGTACCTACTAATATCTTTGCCGCCTTAATGCGTGGTGATATGTTGGCAATTATTTTCTTTGCTGTATTATTTGGGGTTGCTTTATCCTCTATTCCTGCCGCAAAAAGAGATCCATTATTAAATATTTTTAGTGGTGTATCAGAAACCATGTTTAAGGTAACTAATATTATTATGCACTATGCGCCAGTTGGTGTATTCGCATTAATAGCGGTTACTGTTAGCCAGTTTGGTTTTAGTTCATTGTTGCCATTGCTAAAACTAGTTTCCCTTGTTTACGCTGCTATTCTGTTTTTTGCTATTGTGATATTTGGTATTGTGGCAAAAATTTGTGGCTTAAATATTTTTAAACTGATTTTAATCCTAAAAGATGAATTAATATTAGCTTATTCCACTTCAAGCTCGGAAACTGTATTGCCGCGTATTATGGAAAAAATGGAGCATTACGGTGCACCAAGGTCTATTACTAGCTTTGTGATCCCTACAGGTTATTCATTTAACTTAGATGGTTCGACTCTTTACCAGAGTATTGCTGCTATCTTTATCGCTCAGTTATTTGGTTATAATCTAACTATCTGGCATGAAATCACCCTTGTTCTTACTTTGATGATTACTTCTAAAGGGATTGCTGGTGTGCCTGGTGTTTCTTTTGTGGTATTACTAGCCACCTTGGGTAGTGTGATTGATATGAAAGATGCTACCCTAGGTTTAGCCTTTATTGCAGGGGTTGATCGTATTATGGATATGGCACGTACTGCACTTAATGTGGTAGGTAATTCTTTGGCCGCCTTAGTAATCGCTAAATGGGAAGGTCAGTTTGATGTTGAAAAATCACTCGCTTATGAAAAACAAATGCTGCATCACAATCGCTAACCCTCTCTAGTTCTTTTTAAAAGCAGTAATTACAAATTACTGCTTTTTATTAACTAAAATATCTTCTAACTCTGTAGCTAATTTCAGAATTTGCTCTGCCCGATCTGAATCATTGGCTCTATAGCTTTTTAATAATGAACACCAATCTTGATGTGCCCGAGCTTTTTGTAAAGGTTTAGGTAACGCTTGCCACAGTTGATGGTCTGCCACCTTTAACTCAATCGCTTGATTAGCCGCATGGCCACGTTTTACTAAAGCAGCTAATAAATAGCATTGGCGAATGGCTAAAATTTGTAAAATAGCATCGTCCACACCTAAAAATTGCTTGCCAGTAAATTTACCTACTAATTGATCTTTATAATTGGAAAATGTTTGCCATGCACTGCCTGTTATAGCACCTAATAATGCAGCGGCGCCTAAAGTTAAGCCCGCAAACATCAAATCCACACCCACACCTGCCACAGCCCCAGCAGCAGCACCTTTACCAATACTTAGGCTAAACTGTTTTATGGTTTCAGGATTAAATAAATCATCGTCAAAACGACCATCAATTAAGGGTAGGTCTCCTGCAAAAGCATCATCTTTTCTAAACTGATACAGCGCCAACAAAGACTCAACACAACGTTGTTCACGTTTTCTTACTTTATCTTGTAAATTTTGCTTAGCATCATTAATGCTTTGCTCATCGGTAGCCACTAAAAAACTATAAGCGGCTATATCTATTAATAATTCAGCAATTATTTTTAGCCCTTGCTGATAACGCTCTGCTGCTTGTTGTTCATGGTAATCAATAAGGGAAATTAACTGAGGACGTGACTGCTCCAATAATAAAGCTAAACTCTCATATAAACGTCGCTCACCATCCTCTGGAGGGGCTACACTATCAAATTGTACTAAGGTATGTAAACCTAAGCGGGCTAAGGCTCCTCGCCATTCTTCTGTACGATGATTATTACTCGCTACAAAATTAACAACCGCTAATAATGGTTTACCTGTAACGATTAAAATTTCTAATTCATCTTTATATTTTGCCAGTACGGGTTCTCTGGCGTCGATTACGTATAATCCTGCATCAGATTGCAACAGTTGCCTTAATACTTTTGCCTCTTGCTCAAAGCGAAGTTTTGCCTCATTACTTGTTAGAAAACGCTCAATTCTCTCAGGCCCATCAAGCCTATCCCCTTGAGCTAACTGATCACAATAATCCAATAAACCAATAGCATCTTCTAGCCCTGGCGTATCATATAGCTCTAATAATGGTTTACCTGCAATCAGTAATTTAGCGCCTTCCACATGGCGAGTGGTACTAGGTTTGTGAGAAACCTCGCCAAAATGAGTGTCACGAATTAAGGTTCGTAATAGTGATGTTTTACCCACATTCGTATGACCCACTACAGCAAGCACTAATGGCTTAGTCATCCTCTGCTCCCAACCATGCTAATAAACTGGTTTTATCTCCATAGGTTAATTGCAACTGATTCAATGTTTGTTGCCAATCAGCAAGGCGTTGTGCATCAGTATCTGACTCTTCTAATAAGTATACCCTCGTTTCTGTTGCACATTGCGCTAACTCTGTAATCAATGCTAATGTTCCTCTATCAACTGAACGTCTTGGATCACAAACAATTAATAATTTAGCAACTGGATTGATAGTCAATTGATCTAAGATCTGCTTACGTTGTTCTCTTGTCTCTATTACGCCAGCATTCACTACATGTTCAGATAAATTAGCAGGTGGCCAAGGATAATTAGCTTCTAATTCTATTCCAACTAATACAGCCCCATGCTCTGACCAGTGAGCAGATGCGGCAGCTAACTCTGACCAATGTGTAGGCACAGCATCTGTTACACCAATTATTTCAGTATCTGGCAACAGGCGTGACTTTAATAAACTATAACTAGGCAACGCTAAGTCTAAACCAAGTCGTTTATAACCATATCGCCAGAAACTACTACAGAGTAAAAATAAAACTAACCGTGGTAATATGCCATAGACCACTAACACACCCACCAACCACGCAGCCCACGTTTGTCTTGCAGTATCAGACATTATAGCCATATCGCCACTTTGTCTAATTAGCTCCTCACTAGGGATAGGAAAACCTAAGATGTGGGGCAAAGTACCTAAAACCTGTACCACCATTACAAAACTATCCGCACTTAAAATAGTCGTTTGCCAGATAAAACCATAACGTTGGGTAGCTAGTAATAACAATAAACTTAGCAAAGCAATTATAGACGCTAATAGCCATAAGCCATTGGTTAATCTACCCAACCACCAACGCTCTAATTTTCTTTGATGTAATAAATTAACTAAGGCAGGCATTAACTGTACCACTTGTTTTTTACCTGATAACTTACTGGTAAGCCAGAGACTAAAGCGGCCTAATTGGTTAACTGATTGCCCGCCTGCAAAGGTACCTACTAACCAAATAATAAGCATCAGAATATTTAGACCTAGCAAACAACCAAGGGCACTAAAAATATTAATGGTATGCTCTACTGCGGAGAAAGTAGGTAAAACTAGCCCTATACCAATAAATACAGCCAAAACACACAAGATACGTACAGACCAATACATCGCTGTCAAAGTACTTTGCTGTGCTACCATTAAACCTGTTTTGTTAGCTAGCCATTGAGCACGCGTTAAAATACGTGACTCTATATCTCCTCCCGCTTTACGTGCTTGACGCACAGCTTCACTATCCGCTAATACTCCTTGCTGTTCCTCTTGCAAACGAATAGTTTCAGCCAACCATAGGTCATTAAAATGTTGTTGATTAGTTTGTTTAGCCACAATATTTATAAATAGCCTTTGCTAGACACATTAGCCTATATTCTACTGCATCTGACTGAAAATATTGTGGATAAATATTTAAATTTTATTTTCATATTACAAACCCATTCTTTACCTTATAAATACTAAAAGAAACTTAAAGACATACATCTACTGTAGATAATAATTTAAGAAGGCGTATAGTGAAAGCACAAGAGATTATTAGGTTTGGCCTGTTTACGCAAATTACAAGGCATGTAACTGCAAGTTAATTAGTAGGTAAATACGATGAAATATGTAACTGTCACACAACAAAATGCGTTAGAACTTTTAAACGACACTAAGGACTTGGTGGATATCAATGATATTGTTGAAGAAGTAGCTGAATTAACCCACTCATTTATAAAAGATAATATAAGCTTTGCACAAAATGCCAACTACTTAGAAAAAATAAAAGGCAATGAATTTATGATAAAAGTTTTAAGAGTCGCTGAATATCGTATGGCGCAAGTTAAAGCTTTATGGACAGACTTTAAACGAAGTTAATCTTTAGATTTATCAGACATTAAAAAAGAGGGATTATCCCCTCTTTTCTAAACTGCTTATTAGCATTATTTAGGCGTTATTGGCGGAAAATCTACTTCAGTTTCAGCTACGTTATTCATATAGTTTGTCCAAATATTTAGTGCCACATTCTGCACAATCTCTATTATTTCAGCTTCGCTGTATCCATGCTCATGGATATTTTGTAAATCTTGTGCCGATACTTTACCTTTCTTTTCTGCTACTTTCACTGCAAATTCAATAGCTGCTTTATTTTTTTCATCAGTAGAAGTGCCATTGCGGTTTGCTGCAATTTCAGCATCATCTACTTTCATTAAATTTTTGCTAATATAACTGTGTGCAGACAAACAATAAGCACAGCCATTAAGCTCAGCTAATGCCAAGGAAATCGCTTCACGGGTTTTAGCATGTAATTTACCTTTCGCCAAAGCACCTGAAAGGCTGACATAACCAGTTAATGCTTCTGGACTTAATGCTACTAAGCGATATAAATTAGGTACTTTACCTAATTTTTTATTAACTGCTTCTAGCATCTCACGAGATTGTTCAGGTGCTGCGTTAATATCAGCTGGAATAGTAAATCTAGTCATGTAACCCCCATGATATATTGCTAGGTAATCTATTTAAACCAATTAATAAAAACCTCTTATCTCATTACAGTATGAAATAAGAGGTTTTTAAAGCCCATTGCCTGTTATAAATTACAATCATTATACTTACTATAATCCTCCTACTTACCTAAACTTAGCTATTGGCAAAAAGTCTAAATATAGGATAAAAGCTAACAACTTTTTTTGGCAGTAAATGTAGTTACAAAACAAAGACAAAATGTATTTTTATTAATTCGAGCAGTTATAAAAACATATAATTTAGATAAGCTTTTTATAAACTACTTTAGATATAATGATTGAAATAAGGAGAAGCTGTAGCAACAACTTGAAAAATTAAACGATATATAACAACTTAATGAATTGTTGTTATAAAAATTGACTTACTAAATTAAAACTAAAATAAAAGCTTGTTAGTTAATTAAACCACACTTTCTTTCAATAATATTTATAAATAAAGCCCTAGATTAATTTCTAGGGCTTTGTAAAAGATTAACCAAGAATTTTAATTACTTATAATTCCTGTTTTATATTGTTCTAGTTGACGGATATCTGGCCAGATAGTGTCATCTGCAAACTCAAAGCGAGTGATAGATTGAGTCCATGCCTTTGTACTTGGATTTAAATATTCCTTAAATACCATTTGATCACCTTGATCACCCACAATAACCACTAAATCATATTCAATAGCCCGAAAGCTTATCATATCAGGTGTTACATCTTGGCCAAAAATAACTTTATCACTTCCTCTATCATTATGAATAATATCTTGACCATCACCTAAATTAAATAAAAAAGTATCATTTGAATACTGAACATTGGCATAAATAAGATCATTACCTAGCCCACCTCTAATTGTTCCTTTTCCTCTAATGGTATCGTTTCCAGCTCCTCCATCTAGGTAGTTATTACCTACAATATCCGTAATAGTGTCATCACCTGATCCTGCATAGATTGCATCGTCCCATGGTGTACCTAAAATTTCTTTACTGTAGTTATCAGGGTAATATTGTTTTAATACTATTTTGCGAATATCTGGCCATATTGTACCATCAGCAAATTCAAAGTGACGGTAGCTTTGACCTGCAACACCATCGGTTGAGCTAAAGAAGTTAATAAATTTTATTTCATCTCCTTGATTACCTACTACTACAACTAATATATTGCCTTCTCGACGGAAACTGATCATATCAGGCGTAACATCCTCACCAAAAATAATTTTATCTGTATAGCCATAATTATCATAACTATCAACAGTATCTTTACCATCGCCTAGATTAAAATGAATAATATCACCCGCTGAATTATTGATTCTATTCATAATATAATCGTTACCTTTACCTCCTCTAAGCTCACCTCTGCCATAGATAAAGTCATCTCCATCTCCCCCATCTAGGTAGTTATAACCTACAAGATCTTTGATATGATCATTACCATTACCTGCATAGATCACATCATTCCACGCAGTACCTAAGATATTATTTTGATTATCTGCATAATATTGGGTTAGCTTTGTTTTGCGAATATCTTCCCAAACAGTACCATCTACGAACTCAAAGTGACGATAAGTTTGCCCTGCAGTCCCCTCAGTTAAACTAAAGAAATTAATAAAGTGCATTTCATCGCCTTGATCGCCCACTACCACTATTAAACTTTCCCCATTTCGACGGAAACTAACCATATCATGCGTGACATCTTTGCCAAAAATAACTTTATCTACATAGCCATAACTATCATAACTTTCAATAATATCTTTACCATCCCCTAGGTTAAAATGGATAATATCGTTTGGTGAACTATTGGCTCTATTAATAATGTAGTCATTACCTATACCTCCTCTGAACTCACCCCTACCTATAATCATATCGTCACCCACACCACCATCTAAATAGTTGTAACCTGAATAATCTCTAATATGATCATTACCATCACCTGCATAAATCACATCATCCCAAGGTGTACCTAAAATTTGATTGTAATTATCAGGATAGTATTGGGTTAATTTTATTTTACGAATATCTGGCCAGACTGTACCATCTGCGAACTCAAATTGACGATAACTTTGTCCTTCTACATTGTAACTGCCTTCATAGCCAAAAAACCTGACAAAATTCATTTCATCACCTTGATCCCCTACAACAACAATTAAGGAAGTTCCTTCACGACGAAAACTAATCATATCTGGGGTGACATCTTCACCAAAAATAACTCTATCTTTGTTATTCTCATTCCCTGCATAATTAACCCAAGTTTCAATAGTATCCTTACCATCACCTAAATTAAAATGTATAATTTCACCAGGTGAGTTACTAAATTTATTAATTATATGATCATTACCTTTGCCTCCTCTTATCTCTCCTCTGCCCATAATTACATCGTTACCAGCACCACCATCTAAATAGTTATAGCCTGTATAACTTTTAATAACATCATCGCCTGATCCTGCATATATAACATCTGTCCATGGGGTACCTATAATTTGGTTATAGTCATCAGGGTAATATTGTTTGAGGGGTTGTTTTCGAATATCTTCCCAGATTGTTCCATCAGCAAATTCAAATTGGTGATAGGTTTGACCTGCTGTATTGTAAACTGATTCATCACCAAAGAATCTAACAAACCACATTTCATCACCTTGATCACCTACTACTACAACTAAAGCTGCGCCTTCTCGACGAAAAGTGATCATATCAGGGGTAACATCTTCACCAAAAATAACTCTATCTTTATAACCATTACTATCATAGCTATCGATAATATCTTTACCATCACCTAGGTTAAAACGAATAATTTCCCCTGCTGAATTACTAACTATATTAATAATATGATCATTACCAATACCCCCTATCATTTCTCCTCTTCCTATAATGACATCATCGCCTGCGCCACCGTCTAGATAGTTATAACCTGTATAATCCATAATGACATCATTACCTGAACCACCTATTAAGGTATCATTTCCACTGGTTCCATAAAGTATCATGGGGTCATCTGGAAAGGCTTGATCGCGAATATCTGCCCAAAAACCACCATTGGCAAACTCAAAACGATTAAAGGTTTGGTAATCTGTGTGTTTATAATAGTTAGTGAAGGTTATTTGATCAGTTTTATCACCTACTTTAACAATTAGGTCATCATTATTTTGACTGAAGCTAATCATTGCTTTGGTAATGCCTTCCCCAAAGATAACTTTATCTCGTTTGCCATAATTTTCATCTTGTAAATCATCGAAGGCATTAATAATATAGTTACCTGCGCCACTATTAAAAATCAACGTATCATGAATGCCTGACTCTTGAGCATTTACTATAAGATCAGTATCCAACCCACTATTTGCTATAGCCTCTTGTTCAGAGCTTGCAATAGCTTGATTATAGGTATTGATATGTTGAGCATGTATTATCTTAAAAGGCCATATAGAGAGCACCATAAAAAGCAAGGTGAATATACGCTGATAGTGTTTTTTAACTGTTTTCATTGCTTATAATCCTTAGAACTCCATAGGTAATAGATAAATTCCTGAGAAGTTTCTATGTGCTAAATTCTTATTAACTGTTTGATATATTTATTATTTTCTCTGTTACTGCTAGAGATAGAGGCATGGTAGGCTGTTTATAGAGTTAATTCTTTTGGCTTAAGCAAAAATTAATTAAGGGAGATATTCAATATAGAAGTGAAATTTTGTTATAAGATGATTGCAGCTAAAGATTACTAAAATATTAGGATAATTATGAGATCTTTCTTTTTATTAATAACTAACTACAAATAAAAAACTAAACATTAACTAAAAAATATAACAGCGTATTCAATATGATCTGTATCTTCTACACATCGGACGCTGCCGACGATCTGCAGTGTTTACCTCTCTCTGTTCCCCTTAATATTTAACCAACAAGAAACGTAATTATAAACAGCCTACCATGCCTCTATCTCTAGCAGTAACAGAGAAAATAATAAATATATCAAACAGTTAATAAGAATTTAGCACATAGAAACTTCTCAGGAATTTATCTATTACCTGTGGAGTTCTAAGGATTTAAACAATGAGAACAGTTAAAAAACACTATCGGCGTATATTCACCTTGCTTTTTATGGTGCTTTCAATATGGCCTTTTAAAGTGGCTCTGGCACAAGATGCTGAATGTGCTGAAGTTAGAGTAATTATTGAGCAGAAACTATCATTTGAACGGCAAGCATTTGATGCAAAAATGCTGATTAATAATGGTTTAACTTCTGCAAAATTAGAAAATATCCGTATTGAGCTTCTATTTGAAGATCGAAACAATCAGCCTGTTTCAGTCACTGAAGATGCTAATGAAACAGAAGCAATGTTTTTCTACAAAATAGACTCACTATCTGGTATAGAAAATATTTCAGGTACAGGTGAAATTGCCAGTAAATCTTCAGCAGAAATACATTGGCTAATTATTCCCGCTTATGGCGCAGCTGCTGATCAAGACAAATTATATTATGTAGGTGCTAAGGTTAGTTATACCTTAAATGGTGAGGAAACAAGCGTTGATGTTACACCTGATTATATTACGGTAAGGCCTTTACCTAAATTAGTTTTAGATTATTTTTTTCCTGAAGATGTGTATGGTGATGATGATTTTACTACAGATATAGAGCCTTCTATTCCTTTCACTTTAGGCGTAAGAGTTAAAAATACAGGCTATGGCGTAGCTAATAATACAGCCATTGAATCTGCCCAACCAAAGATTATAGATAATGCTCAAAACTTATTAGTTAACTTTGAAATTATTGGTGGTTATGTAGCTGATCAGTTGATTGGTAAAAGCTTATTATTAAAATTGGGTGATATACCGCCAAATGCTTCTCAAGTAGGCCGTTGGAATGTTGTTACTTCACTTTCTGGAAAATTTACTGAGTTTACAGCTAGCTATTCTCATGCAGATGGTTTAGGGGGTAAATTAACCTCACTGATTGATAGTGTAAACACTCACACATTGGTACATGATGTAAAAGTTGATCTCCCTTATAGAGACAACGTTCGTGACTTTCTAGCATTTGACCAAGATACTTTAAGAGTATATGAATCAGAAGGAATTGATTCAGAAGTCAGTGATCTATCTTCACAAAGTTTACTTGAAGCCATTAATGGTAAATATGCTCTTAGTTTTCCTGCCACAATGGGATTGGTTTACACCAAACTAGCTGATCCGTTTAATGGCACTCGAACGCCTTTCAATATGCAACGTTCTGATGGTAAGGTCATTGCCCATGAAAATGTCTGGCTATCAAAAGAACGTAATGAAGATTTATCTTGGTCTTACTTCATTCATTTATTTGATACAAATTCAACAGGCCAATATCAGTTTACATTTACTGAAATAACCAATAAAGCTTCATTAGCAGGAACGGTATATAACGATACTAATGATAATGGTGTGTTTGATGAGTCAGAAAAAGGTATTGGTGTTGCAGCTATTCAATTAACAGGAATAGATCAAGATTGCATAAAAATATCTACACAGGCTTATACAGATAACCAAGGTCATTTTAATTTCGTAGGATTAAATCCAGGTAACTACGCTCTACAAGCATTACCACTTAATGGCTTAAATGATGGTCAAGCAACGACTACAGTAGCAAATGCTACCACTCAAATAAGCAAAATTACTGATATTCAATTAGCTGCTGGTATGCAAGTAGATGGTAATCTTTTTGCTAAAGTAAGCAGTGAAATAGCGTTACCCCAAGCCAATGCAGCAGATCTTGATATTGGCATAGTGAGTTCAACTAATACAGCGAATGTTGATGATACGGTTAAATACACCGTTACATTAGTTAATCATGGTCCTAATGATGCGATTGATACAAGTGTAGATTTATCTATTCCAAAAAATCTTAGGGTTTATCTTATCAGTACTACCGCTGGCCAAGTCATCAATAGTAATGGTCGTTGGGTTATTAATAAAATCCCATCAGGCGCTTCCTATACCTTACAGATTAATACAAGAGTTATGCAAGCAGCAGGTAATGTGCCTGTAACAGCTACTATTACTAGCCAGACAGCAGATAACAATCCAACCAATAATACAGCAACTGTTACCTTGTTAACCACAGCAACCGCAAAATTAACGTTTGGATTTGACCAATTCGTCACTCAAATTGCGTCTAATTATTGATAGGTAAGGATACCATGATGAGCTTTCTAGGATACAAACCACTTGCTAACAGTGGTTGGCTTTTTCTTACTTTATTATTAGTGAGTACACAATGCCTACAGAGTTATGCAGGCTGTCCAAATAATACATTAGCTAATGAACAAGCAGAGCAATATAGCCATATTAATTTTGTAAATCACCAACACAGTTTAGACAGTAGTTGTTGGATTAATGATTCTGCAATAGCGGCACTAGCTGAAAAAGAAACCGTTTTATGGATTGATGTTAGATCAAAAAGTGAGCAAAAAAGATTACCTTTAGATGGTTTATTAGAAATCCCTCTTGCTGCTTTATCTAACAAACAATTTCTAAAAAAACAACCTATTGTATTGGTTGGAACAGGTTTTGATCAGGTTATGCTAAATAGAACCTGCATACAACTAAAACAAACAGGCTTTACAGAGGTTTATGCGTTAGAAGGTGGCGCTTATGTTTTGAATAAAAAACAACAACAGCATTATGAAATAACACCTGAACAATATTGGTCAGGTTCAATGGCAGGCTCATGGAAAACCATTGCTACTGATATTGCAGAAGAAGACTTACAAGTATTACCAATAATACCATTTAAACAATTATTTTCCACAGCGGATGATGTTGCTTTAGCTATTCAACAAACAGTATCTCAATTCAATCAATTAACACCTATTTCGCTTGTACTAATTACCCCAGATCAAGCAACAACAATCTATTGGCAACAGGTATTAAATAACCTCACTGACTCGAAACAAATCGTGTGGTTACAGGGAGGCATAAAAAATTATAACGATTATATCAATCAGCAACAAAGCATTCGAAATAACGCAGCAAAAGCACCTAGCCGCTCCTGCCGTTAATTCCTATAAACGCATTATAAGGTAATAATATGAACATATTGCAACACTATAATCGAACCTTGTTTTTACTTTACTTAGTTAAAAAACAAGGTTACCGATTATTCACATTAACGTTAAAGAAAATAACCAGCTTAATTGCTTTTTGTAGTCTTATTGCAATCAGCAATTTAACTATAGCTGCCACTAATACTGGCTTAACTGGTGACGATCAAGTTAAAGGCCCTTTCCCTATTGGCTTTAACTTTAAATTATATCAACAAGAGTTTAATGAGTTTCACGCTTCAACTAACGGGCTTCTACAATTTACTAATCCATCAACAGCTTATTCTAATAGCTGTTTACCTGGCAGTCTTAATAATACTCTTTATGTATTTTGGGATGATTTAAGAACCAATGTAACAGGCCAACCTGATGGTACCGTTTATTATGAAACCATTGGAGAAGCACCAGACCGTCAATTAATTGCGCAATGGACTAATCAATATTTTTATGGCTCTAATTTACCGATGGGTACATTCCAAGCCATTCTATATGAAGGCTCTAATGAAATAAAATTCCAGTACCGCAATCTATTCGATGATCGTAGTAAAGGCAATAGTGCAACCATTGGTATTCAGGGTGAAGACAAATTAGTACAACAAATTAGTTGTAATCAAACCAATGCCCTTTCCTCTGAGCAAGCTATTGTATTTACACCTAATGAAACACTAACTGGCTATACAGTTAACACACAAGCTGAATATGACTTTATTGATATTTCTGGGCTTAGTGTGAGACCTCCTGTAGCTACCAGTCGCTATACTAAAACAGATTTACATTGGACATGGAGCCAACTTTCTACCCTTACCTCCTATCAAATAGAAATTCAAGATCAACAAGGTAATATCGTTTTACAACAGGTTTTAGGTAATGTAGGTGAGTTTACTTATAACACTAACTTAACCAATGGTAAAAGCTACAAAGCCAGAGTCAGAGGCAGTATTAACAATGGTGGTACATGGGAATTTTGGTCAGGTTTTTCTTTACCTATTACAGTTGATACGGGTAAACCACAAGTACAAATTGATAGTTTCTCTCGTTTAAATGAAGAAACTCTTAAAATCATCTATCAAGCCTTTGATGATATCAGTGGCCTTGCCGAAGTTAATCTACAAATAGCCAGTGATGAGGCATTTGATACTATCCTAGTGACAGAGCAACTTTCTATTGAAAACACTTCTGCCACTATTACAGGTATCAACCATAGAGGATCACTCTATGCACGTATAAATGCCGTTGACCAAATTGGTAATACTTCCGATTTTTCTAATATTAAATCGATAGAGCTTTTAGCCCCTACCATTATAACTCCTGTAACCAATAGCAAGCTAAATCAAGCAACCGTAATGGTATCAGGTAAAGGTGAAGCAGGTGGTTTAGTGCAACTTTTTCTTAATGGTCAAGTGATAGGTTCTGAAATTGAAGTTGATCAACAAAATAATTTTAATACCACTATCACTTTACCCAATGAAGGTAACTATCAACTCAGTGCAACCATTAAAACTGACTCAGCAACAAGTGAGCTAAGCAACCTTATTAGTGTTGAATATAAACTACCTATCCCCACGGCTAGTTTTATTACGCCAGCAGAAGGTTTAACCCTAGTAGCACCCACTCAAATTGAAATCAGTGCTATTGATGAACTAGCGATTAAACAAGTTGAAATCTACATCAACAATAGCAAAAAAACTACGCTAACTAAAGTTCCCTATCAATACCAATGGGATGTTACCCAAGTTAAAAATGGTGATTACACCATTAAAGTTAATGTCATTAATAGCAGTAATAAAATGGTTACATTAACACGTCAAATTAAGGTGGATATACAGCAACCTGAAATACCACAAACTATTTATACAGGGGAAATAACTGATATTTCGCCTAAAACAAGTTATGGGCCACAACCTATTACATTTACAGGACATGCTATTTATCGTGCAGATGCTGAAAAAGCAGCTAATCTGCCTTTAACCCTATTACTGACTACAAATGGTTTTGATAAAACAATTAATGTAGTCACTGATGCAACAGGGACATTCTCCTATACTTTTGAGCCAGAAGCGCATGATGCTGGGCTTTATACTGCAATGGCTATTCATCCCAAAGAATCAAAAACCTATGCGCAAGGTAATTTTGCTATTAATCGTATTAAATTTGATATAACAGGTTATAACCTAACCACTGCCAGACATTTAGCAACCCCCATCAAAGTAACAGCTACTAGCAGTGCTGGAGCAACTAACCTGCATTGGCAGTTAAAAGCAGAAGACCAACCTACAGGTACTTTACCTAAAGGCATTGAAATTGATACCAGTGCCACAGTTAACATAGCAGCAGGCAAAAGTGCACCGCTTATTATTAATTTCAAAGCAGATGATACAGCACCTGAAACAGGCGCATTATTTTTAACTGCCTTTGCTACAGATTCAGGTGATTTAGAACGCGGTAAATTCCAAATTAACTACCGTTTAACACCTGCCACACCTGCACTTACTGTTACACCAACCTATATAGAAACAGGTGTGCAACAAGCAAACAGTATTGTAGAAAGTATCAAACTTACCAATAAAGGCTTAATTGCTGCTGAAAATGTACAAATTAAACTGCTAGATCAAAACAACAATCCAGCACCCAATTGGGTATTTATTAGTAGTAAACAATTAGGCTCACTAGAGGTAGGTGAAACACTAGATTTACAGCTTACTGCACAACCAGATAGTAGCTTAGCAGATGGTATTTATAGATTTAATATTATCGTAACTGCAAGCAATGGTAACGGTGGTACTATTCCTGTTTCTGTATCTGTCACACAACATGGACAAGGCTCTGTTATGTTTGATGTAGCCGATATCTACACAGCAACACTCAATGAAAATGGACTACCTATTCAGGGTGTAGCTAATGTCACTATTAAACTGCAAAACGAGAATGTAGTTACACAGCAATACCAATTAAAAACCAATCAACAAGGTGTGGCTGAACTTAACAATATTCCGCCAGGCATTTATCGCTATCGTGCCAGTGCAACAGATCACGTGGATACAAGTGGCATGTTAGTCATACGTTCTAATGTAACAACCAATGAACATATTTTTATGGAATACCAACTTATCAATATCGAGTTCAATGTTACAGAAACTACTGTTCAAGATGAGTATGAAATTGAACTAGAAGCGAGTTTTAATACCCAAGTTCCATCTCCTATTATGGTATTTGAACCCATGTCTATCAGCCTAAATGGTATGCAGGCAGGTGATGTAAAAACGGGGGAATTAGTACTAACAAACTATGGCTTAGTACAGGCAGAAAATGTGAAATTTTTCCCACCCACTTCAGATACTAAATTTCATTACGAATTCTTGGCTGAAGTGCCTTCTACTATTGCCCCCAAAACAAGAGTCGTTATCCCCTATAAAGTCACAGCCTTAGCAAAACCTGCTTTCAGAATGGCCAGTGCCTTTAGCACAGAGACTACAAATGAAGATTGTGACTCTTATGTTAAATACTTCTCAGAAGAACATACCAGCGAATGCGCCAATGGTGATACCTCAAATGGAAAAAGCCAAGGTAACTACAACAAAGTAGCAGGTAAAAGCTGTAATACAGCCTCCGTTGGTGGTAGTAACAATATCGGTGGTGGCGGTTGGAGTTCTGGCGGTTTCGGTGGTGGTACTTCAGGTGGTGCATCAGGTGGCTGGACAGGTGGTGGAACCACATCATCCCCTATTCCATTAACCGATGGTTGTACACCAGAGTGTGAGGGTGAGTGCTGTGAAGGCGAAGGCTCTCAAGCTGGTAATCAATAACAGAATAATTTTCTATAGATTTAGATACAAGGAATCATCTTATGTTAGCTAAACAACATAAACGACACAAAATGAAAAGATCAAAGAAAACAACGATCGACTATATATTATCAATTGGGTTAGTAATTATGATGATTATTATCTCAATACCACAAACAGTATTTGCACAAGTTATGCCTAATTTTGCAGGCTCGAATGCTATGTCCAGATCTAAAATTAAACTACCTAATGCAGAATATACAGAAAGCAGTATAGACCTTAGCGTCAAAGCACAAGGTGGCGAAATAAAACTAAATCGTACTTGGACTAATAATCGTTGGTATATCAATCCAGTATGGGCAGATTTAGAATTTAAAGCCTATGAAATTAACAAAGCTCTATTTAGCATTAATAGAGCAGGTGTTATTTATTATAAAATAGGTAACACTGATCTATACAGCGCTAGCCAAACCTATATTAAGAAAACAGAGTCAGGCTGGCAATGGTATGATCGTCAAGGTAACTGGATTAATTATGACAGTAAAGGCCGTGTTACTGAATACAGTGACAGCAATAACAACAAAGTAAGCTTTGATATCAGCCCAGAAGGTCGTCGTACAGCCATTAGAGACCATCATGGAGAGCTCGTATATAGCTTTAAATACGATACTAGCGAGCGCCTAATTGAAGCCAAAGACCGTGAAAATCGTACAGTAACCTATCTCTGGCAAGGTAATTTATTAGTCAAAGTAACTGATGTGCTAGGCAATGATTGGCACTATGGTTATGACGATAAAGGCCGACTCAGCCAAACCACTGCACCTGATAGTACGATTAATAAAATTGAATACAGTAGCAGTACAAAAGCAGCTTCAACAGGTATGGTCAGTGGCAAAAATGCTGGTCAAATAGAATACATAAAAGTTATTACAGCTGGCTCTACAGGGAAATCAGGTAAAGGCTATACAATGGCTACTGCTGGCAAGCAGTCAAAATCTGGTGCTGGTGAAACAACCATTACTCGCCAATACAATGGCACTACTAAGACCTATAAAGTTGACACTGTAAAATCGGGTAGTTCAAACCGTATCAGTAGTAGAACCTATAATAAAAGCGGCAAAGCACTTACCAGTTCCAGTAATGGAAAAAAGACAGAAGATATTAAACGGGATAATAATGTCGTTAAATATACTGATGAACGCGGTTATACCAATGCTATTCACTTTGATAGCATAGGTCGCCCCATTAAAATTATTCGAGCAGATGGTTTAAGCGAAAGTTTTGCTTATGAAAATACTTTTAACAAGGTGACTCGTTATACCGATGCACAGGGCAATACCTACAAATACAGCTATGATAGTAAAGGCAACTTAACACAAGCTATTGCAGCAGAAGGTAAAAATGAACAGCAAACAACACTATTAAAGTATGATAGCTTTGGCCAACCAACCACCATTACTCTTAAAAGTAAAGACAGAACCATTACCTTACGTCAAACCTTTGACACTTACGGTAATGTAGCCTCATTTACTGATGGTAATGGCCATACCTACCAGTTTACCTACAATATTCAAGGGCAAGCTACCAGTGTAACCAATCCCTTAAACAATACATGGCAAACTACCTATAATGCAGCGGGCTACCCTACTGCAATAATAGACCCATTAAACCATCACTATACCTATACAACGGACTCAATGGGACGTGTAACCTCTATTACTAATCCATTAGGTAAAGTGGTTACCTATAACTATCAATTTAGCGATAGCGGATGGCAAGTTAATAAAACCAACGCACTTAATGAAACCCAAAGTTATTATTTTGATACGGATGGTCGTTTTATTAAAGGTGTATTACCCTCAGGTTTAGCAATAACTCAATCTTACGATATTGATGGCAACCTTATCCAACAAACAGATATGGCTGGTAATAGCTATCAATACGAATATGGTGCTGAAAATACTAAGTTAAGTGGTTTATTAACTAAAACTATTTATCCAGCCTACAGTGAAACCTATCAATACAATGCACTAGGTTTCCCTACTCAAATTACCCAAATACTTGATGCACAAAATCAGTTAATCAATCGTATTGGCTATAATGAACTTAATGTGCCTGTTAATATAACAAAAGCAAACAATAGTACAACTAGCCTACAATGGAATACTTTTAAACAAGCTACTGGTTTAACTGATGCATTAGGAAATAACAGCAAACAAGAGTGGGACATTTTTGCCAATGTTACAAAACTAATTGATCCACAGGGTAATAATTATCAATTTAGCTATGATAATAATGGTAATCTTATTAAAGAGACCAAGGCTGTTAGTAATGTGGTTGAATATACCTTTAACACAGCCAATCAGAAAATTAAAGAACAAGATTCCGTAGGTAATATTATAGTTTATCAATACGATAAAGCGGGTCGTCTTACTCAAAAAGACTACAGTTTAAAAGAACAAACCTCTCCTAGCCAAACTATCATATATAACTATGATGCTGCTAACCAACTAACCAATATTATACAAACAGGAGATACTCATAGTCAGTTCAATTACACATATGATGAGCTAGGTCGTATCATTAAAGAAACCATTACTTATGGTACAGGTACGCAAAAAATTACCAATACCTTAAAGTACACATATGATATTGATGGCAACTTAACGAGTTTAACCTACCCTGATAATACTCAAACTTCCTTTCACTATGAAAAAGGATTAATTAAAGAGGTACGACTCGCCAATGGTGAAAAAATTACTTGGGAACAATACACATGGTTAAAACCTAGCTTAATTCGCTTCCCTGGAGCAACCAAAACCATTAACTATGATGGATTATTACGCCCTACTAATATTAAGATAACTAATAATCAAAATAGCCTATTAATGAATAGAGATTACCAATACGATAAAGTACATAATATTATTGATCTTAGTAATGAAGATGGTCAAACTGAATACAAGTATGATTTATTAAATCGTTTAACAACGGTTACCCCATCACCATCATTGCAACAAATAGGATTAAGCGCTGAAACCTACAGCTATGATACTGTTAATAATCGTATTGGCAGTGGTCAGGATGGCAATTGGTTATACAATAGCAAAAATCAATTAATTCAATATACAGAAAATAACCAACATACCCTATTAACCTATTCAGAAAATGGTAATTTAGCCACAGAAACTAAAAATAGTAAGACATTGACCTATCAATATAATGCAGCTAATCGTTTAACTGCCATAAATGATGGTACACAAGAAATTGCTTATTATCAATATGATCCTTTTGGGCGTCGTATTAGTAAAACTGTAAAAGGTGAAACCACTTATTACCTCTATACAAAAGAAGGTTTAATAGGTGAGCTAAATGAACAAGGTACAATGTTTGTAGCTTATGGCTGGGAACCCAATACACAATGGGGAACACAACCATTATGGCAAGCGAACCTAACTCAAAGCTCAAACCTTACAACCACCAAATATAATTATCTCTATACAGATCATTTGGGTACCCCCCAACTAGCTGTTGATAATCAAGGCCAAACCACATGGAAAAGTATAACAGAAGCTTTTGGTAAAACTAACTTAAATACTAATAACCAAATAACCATGAACTTACGCTTTCCTGGACAATATTTTGACCAAGAAACAGGGTTAAATTACAACTGGTTCCGTTACTATAATCCCTCTATAGGTCGTTATACTCAAAATGATTTTCTTGGATATTATCATGAGCTAAATGAATATGTTTATGTAAATAATAATTCAATCATTAAATTAGACTACAATGGATTAGCAACTCAATTTGGTGTTGGGCTCTCTGGAATATTTCATGCTGGAATTCCACCTCTCTTTTTAGGTCTTGGATCTGGTGCAAGTATTTCAGTAGGTATCTCAATACCTGATAATATTCTAAAGTTAAAATGTTACCAGTTATTTTTTCAATCCCAAACTAGTGTTAATTTTGGTTGGGGTGCATATATTGGATTTGGAGTAAATCTAAGTGGTTCCACTTCTGAAGGACCTCTCAAACAAGGTTTATCAAAAGAATCAGGTTTAGTTTTTGATGTTAATGCGGGATATGGGGCATCTGGAGGACTATCAATCAATATGGGTGATGAAGCCGTAATAAATAAAGGAAACTCATGGACTCCTGGAGATTTAGGACTATCTACTTCTCTTCCTATAAAATTAATACCAGGAAAAGGATTCGGGGTAGCTGGAAGCGTTGGTAGGTATACAAGTCATAAATATGTAGTAAATGATGTTGATGAGTGTGAATGTAAGTAATCATTAATAAAACTATTTCTAAAGTATACCAAGGCTGTTCTTGGTATACTTATATACCAATTTTTACATCTTTTAAACTAATAATAAGTTCTTATAGCTACTGATAGTACTTTTATGTACCTCCTATACAATTAGTTTTCCAATGCCTAAACCTAAATTAATGCCTCCTCTTTCCAATATCTTTGAATTTAGTTATACAGTTTTCAACATGTGAATTTATTCAACTTTCACTATAAAACCTAAAAAAACTCATACTACTGTTTACTTAAAATCATTATTAAAAATAAAATCTTTTTGCTATATTAATTAACCGAATTAGACCTGATTAAAAGGAGTGTTTACTTTAAAAAATAGTATTAGTTATTTCCATTGATAATTGATTAGTAAATAACTGTAAGATGGCTTTCAAAAGTTAGAAATTAAAACTATTTGCAATAAAGAATCAACCAAACTAGAGGCTTTATACTAACATCCCCCACTTTAGGTTGCTAAAAATGGTGAATATATGATTTTTCGCTATCTATTAGTTTTAGTTATATCTATTTCCTGTGTGGCTTGCTCTGATAATGTTGAAGTTATTAGTACTAATATAGTCAATGATCCTGACACAAGCTCACCACTAGAAATATGCTTTAATAAACCTTTTACAGACCGATTAAAAGCCAAAATAACTGTTGTAACCAAAGATGATTTAATCTTTTCTAGACAAGATATAATTTTATCTTTTGATCATAGTAATAAAACAAATTGCTTATTTCTCAATGCTAGAAAGTCTTTACTACCTAAAAGATCGCCTAAGGAGTTACGTCGACAAGCAAGAAATAGCTTGAAACATGAGAATATTAAATCAATTGATATTAAATTATCTCAAAACCATGGATATCTTTATAACTCGGAAAATCAAATAACTGAATATTTAAGAACATTCTAAATAGTTATAAATAAACCTACTTAATGTAGGTTTATTTATAACTATTTTTTCGGCTAATTTAATTGGCATTTGCACCATAACACTCTTGCTTTAGTTTATTTCACTCTATTTTAATATATTAATAGCATTATTATTTAAGATTATTTGAATTTAATAAAGATTCCTTATTTACTCCCTACGCGCTTCACAACACCTACTAGCTATAATTATTTGTTAAACTCTTTCTAAAAGATTATATGAATATCTTGCAATTCTAAAAAAAAATTTGGTATATTAAAAATGTTTGAATTGCTTTATTGAAATATAAAAATCAAATTTTATAGCATTAACTTAAAGTAAAAAATAATTATTAATTAATGAGTTACGGGGAGGTTTATGACTAAAGAAGAGCAATTAATACTTAGTAAGGCCTATACAGCTAAAGATCATCCAATTGAAGAATTTAGGTGTGTAGAAATAACAAGTGACTCTAGCCATTACCATGCGGCTAATAATCTAGTTGCCAAAGGTTACCTTACCACGTTGTTTACAGAAAACTTTTTTATTATTACTGATAATGGTATCAAATGTTGGGGTACACAGTCTTTATCCTAAATAAAGGTTAAACCCGTTTAAAAATCGATTAACTTAAAAGCCCCCTTAAACGGGGCTTTTAAATTTAAGTAAAACTCTTCTAGGATAACTTCTTACTAAAAATTAACAAAGTTTTTATATAACATCTATAGTAATTATCCATTAAATGATTAATTGCTTATATTTTCTATAAATACTAAAAAGTTTTTTATATGTATGACAGAACATAAATAATTAGACCCCTGACTATTTCTAATTCAGAGGTCTTTTATTACTAATTTAAATTTTAGTTAGTTGTTTACTAAACTACTATTTAACAAAGTCTTAGTAAATGCTACAGCTTCTGCTCTAACATCTTCTACTGATTTATTTTTATCTCCAGGAATTTTAACCATAAGTGTTCCATTAAAAACTGTTACTCGTTGTACAGCGTCTGCTATCTCCCAATGCACATCTGATGGGTTATCAACTCTAAACTCCAGTTTTACTTCAACTGTATGCCTAGCAGGAACTATCCCCATAAATGCAGACTCCCAATCTGATATATCGCCTGCTGTAACAGCCACTTTTGTATATTCCATATTAATCTCCTTTAATGTTTAATGGAGATACTATTTTATTAAATATAACCTATTGATTCTTCTTGCCTTAACAAGATATATAGGAGAATTATAAATAAAAAAACCAACAATTAAGTTGGTTTTTTATGGCGATTAGTAAATTACTTATAATTCAAAAAGTGCTGTCAAATTAAACAGCATCTTTTCTTTAAATAGCCAACTAGAAATGGTAGTTTACATTAATTTGAGCTTGATAGGCGTTATACTGATTTTCACCCCATACACCACCTACTTCACCAGATAGACTCCATTTATTATTGATATTTCCCTGTACACCTATCTTAGCTTCATAACGATTACGGGGTAACCCATCATGTTCATTCTCACCATTAAATTTTAATTGGTTTCTAGCTGTTGAGTGTATCCAGTTAGCCTCTAAAAAGGGTTCCAACATAGATTTTTGTATACCACGACCATGTAAGCGTATACCAGTACGACTCACTAAACCACTGGCCTTATTAGCAGTAACGATTAAACCATTCTTATCATGTTGATTATCAGCATCATATAAATTATAAATAAATTGTTGTTGTGGCGTGATTAACCATTCATATTGTTTATTATTTGAAATAGGTAAACCATAACCCACTTCAATAGAGCTACTCCAAACATTACTATTATAATGTTGTGTTGCTAGCTGTCCTTTGCCTTCAACTTTATTACGAAACCAATTCATCTCAGTCCATGTATCAATATACAGTCCCGTTTGAGTATCCCTATTGGCAAAATAGGTAGCATAACCGCCAGCATTATAGCCTTTCACCTTACCTTCAGCTTTCGTGCGAGTAGTTCTAGAGGTACTGGTATTTTTATGATCACCATACCCCGCCATAACGCCTAAATGTAAATAACCTTTTTCTAATTTTAAAACAGCTAAATCTCCACCCATCTGTGCCATATAGGTACGAGAACGATTGCTTAAAGCATTACTAGCACTACGATGCCCTTCATGTGTCATCTTAGTACGAAACCATAAAAAGTTTTGCTCAGCATCATCACTTGCACCATTATTTGTAGTCAATCTGTCAAACAGTGACATTTTGAACATTTCTGTCGCAGCCGTTTGATTACTTAGATAAGCGCCTATTGATGGGTTTAGGTTGTAATAACTCTCAGTCCATCCCGCTTTAGCCTTATTACTTAAATACCAACTATAATTAGTAGGATCATCTTCAGGTTGACTTAAAATATACTCATATCTGCCTGCCAATACTGGACTATTCAATACAAATGCATCGCTTGAGCTGATACCATTCACCTCAACAATCTTAATACCATGATCTGGGTTAGTAATAAGCGCATTAATACTATCCTGAGTAGGACGTATAGTCACCAACGTTGCACCACCTGCACCTGTTGAGATATCACCATTAACAATTAATTGATCACTTTTACCATCAACCCTATCATCTTTACCTATTAAGGTATTAACAATTAACTGACCGCCCTCAGATACATAATTACCATTGATAGTGAGCGTATTACCAATATAATTACTATGTACGGCTGTATTAGCTCTCGCTGAACTATTAGTAGTTAGGTCTATAATACCAGCATTATTAAAAGTACCTACTTGGATAACTGCATTGGTTGTTGTATTGATATTACTGCCAATAAAGTTTTTATCACCAAATGCAACTATGCCTCTATTATTAAATACACCTTTACCATCAGTACCTATTGTGGAAGTAGATATGCCTTTAGCGTTACCATCAGCACCAAAATCTTGTAGTGAAAATAAGCCATCTTGCTCATTATTCACTGTTACATTACCACCCTTTAACGTTACATAACCTATAATTTTCCCCATATTTAAAATATCGGTAGAATTTCTAGTAGCATCACCATTAGTAATTACAGCAAGGTCATTATCTGAGGTAATAGTACCTCCAATATTATTAACTGTTATATTACCTGTTGAGCTAGTTAAATTAATACCTGCACCGTTACTACCTGTTCCACCCTGTATAGTAGTATCACCAACTAATGAAACAACATTGTCTCCTACCGTACTCACTGCATGAATCGCTACACCATCTGTTGAATTGGCTCTCACCAATTTAGTATCTATAATGCTCACAGATGCGCCACTATTATTAACAGATGCAACATCAATAGCTATAGCTTTGCCTTCTATTGAGCTAGCTATAACCTCCTCTACCTCCCAAACTACCACAGCAGCTGAACCATCACCGAGATTAATTGTTTTTGCAGCAATAGCTGTGGCATTACCTTTTGTAGAAGTAGCAGAAATCACATTTGCGTTCATGACACTAACCATAGCTGAACTGCTCTTTGCCCCATTAGCTGAGATAGTGGTAGTCTCACTCTCACCAGAAACTTTTAATTGGTCAGCGTAACTTACCTGAATCAATGAAGTATTCCCTAGCCCATTGGATTGCGCAAATAATCCTATTAGTTTATTAGCATCAGAATTACCTAGCGATTTTATATTTAATGAAGAACGTTCTGCTTTATTAATATCACCAAACAAAATAGAAGATGCGCCCGTATTGGTTACTACTGAAGAAACACCTACCGCTTTGTCTGAATCAATATTGATACTTCCTCTTACATTAACCATAGAAATAGCACCCATTGTGGTAGAGTCTATGCCTATATTCGATGACAGATTTGATGCACTTGAGCCAGTAATAGAAATATTCCCTGTATAATCAATGACAGTAGTTCCCTGTGTATTACTATTATTTGCTTTAATACCAACAGTATTACCCCCACTGATATTAACATCACCTACGGTTTTTATTTGAATATTACCTGTAGCACCACCTTTATTATCCGCAATAATAGCAACACTATTATCACCAAACATATCAATACTCTTTGTAATAGCAGTAATATAATTACTGCCACCACCAGTATTAATACTATAAATTCCAGCCGAAAGTGCTGATAAATACGCTGAGTTTGAACCTACATTAACACGAATACTATTCTGTTCATCATTGTAAATAATGGATCCTCTCTCTTTATTCGCAGTCGTTAAAGAAATACCTTTTGAACCACTTCCGCCATTAACAATAGCGCCTGCTGTATCTTGACCTATAGTAATTTTACCGGATGCTTGTATGGCAGGTGTGTCAATACTATCTACACCTGTTGCATTAACACTAATACCAACATTAGATAAGCCATTCGTTGTAATATTACCTGTAGAAGTAACATTTGCAGTTGCAGCCATTGCACTAATTAGTATTCCAAAATCACCATTTAAAGTAAGGTTTCCTTTATTAACAATCAAAGCATTATCTTTTGCAGAAATACCAGCCGCTATTGATCCTCTGCCTGTAACAGTAATATCACTATCTTGTGTTAAATTAAGCTCGCCACTACCACCTCTATTCTCTATCCATACTGCTTGAGGAAAAGATGAGGTATTCGTCAAATTTATAGAAGCACCTGATGTTACTTTAGCTAAAGAGTCAACAGTATCTGTTCTTACATAAATACCAGCAATATTAGCAGCAACTGTAGCGGTGATAGAGGTATTTTTATCAACCTCTACTTCAAGGTTACCATAATTATTATTATATTTATCAGCACCATTAACCCCACCTAAACTAATAGCAGAACCCTTACTCAGGGTAGTACTTCCATTATTAATTTCTGTACCCTTAACTACTAACTTTTTAATATTACCATTTTGCACAAGCGCGCCATTAATAGTCCCACCCTCATAAGTAACTGTAGAATTATCAGGGCTTACTGTAATAGTTGGTGACGCAGCATAAATAACAACTGGAGATGCAGTGAAAAATAAACTAAATAAAAAGAAACTATATTTTTGCATAAGAAATACAACAACTAACAAAAGGACAACTAGGAATAAAAATTAAAAGGAAAGAAGATAGTGCAACAACAAGTAAAACAACTACTCTAACTATTATTTAATATCCACCACTAACTAAACATATTACTTTACCAATATCTGATATATTGATATTTTAATATCTAATTATCAAAAACGAATAAAAAATTAATAATTCCTACTATTTATTCATAGATTATTCATAATGATACATAACAAAATACACAATTTAGAAACTCAAGGTTTTCTGTTAATTCATTAATTCTCTAATGTATAGAATATTGTTAGATCAAAATGTAAAAGATCCTCTATATCAAATGGATTATTGATACCCTCATTTTTAGAAACTAAATCATCTTTAGGGCCACTCATCTTAATAGCTATAGTAGACATTACACGTTTACCATAATCCAAGGTATTATCATATCTAATTGCATTTATTTTTTTACAAATTCATCTTTACTGATCTGCATTATTCGATTAAATATTCATTAATCATGGCAATAATCATGATTTATTCTGCCAATTTATTAAAGCATCCACTTTGATTAGGACAAAGGTTGAGGTTTTTAATCTTCATTGAAGCGTATTCATAAAGCTCACCATTAGTTGTTGGTTGGTATGCTTTAACTGTTAAACGCTAACATGCAAATATAACGGGTGGCATTACTTGGATAAACTTTGTTTCTGTTATTATTTGCTTATCAGTACAGCCTCTTAAAATAATAATGTTAAAAGATATTTTTTTATTTAAAATTCTGTCTGTGACAAAAAGATTACATATTTATTTAGGATGAAAATGTTAACTCCTTAAACAAAAAATGGAGATTAATAATGAAGATTGCATTCGCATCCAAAACATCTTATGTTTCATCAACTAATATTCTTGATGAATATGTAGTTGAAGTTCCAATTCCTGCTGAAGTTAAAGCTGCAAAAGATGTTGGTAAAACAATTTGGTATTTATCAGATGCCTTTTTAGCTAATAGAAGTACTAATGTTAATAACAATAAAATGGTGATGCTAGCATCAGCTAGTTATCGTTATGGGTTATGGGATATAGGAAATTATATTAGAACCCAAATTTGTGGAGTTCAACAATATTTTGGTCCTCCTCCAACAGTTTTTAACGGCTATGGTGGAAATCCAGCGATATTTGGCGTTGAACTATTAAAAGAGGATGTAATTTATTTCTCAGCTAGAAAAGTTGATGACTTAGACGAATTAGACCGCATGGATTTTTATGTCTCAGCACAATTTTTTATCCCTGAATAATAAATAATTTTAAAGGAAGTGTATTTTTACACTTCCTTTAAAATAATCCAATAGGTAATTTCTGACTAACCCAATTAGAAATAGTTTGGCTTTCATGTTTTTTGGTTTTGAACTCTTGGTCTCACTTAGTAGCTTCTTTCTCTGGCTTGGTTCGTTTGGTTTCCAATTAAGTAATATAAACTCTGTTCAAGTGAGCTTAGCTATCTAGTAGATCAATTGACCACTTTGATTGATATTAGCTTTATCTAGCTTAACTAATGCCTAAAACTTTTACTCATACCCTACTCCTACTAAATCATTTTAACTAATAAAGTGTTTATATGCCTATGTTATGAGGTTAATTATAGCTCGTAATAAAGCACTATCTTTAACAATCCGTTATAAAGATACACATAAAGCCTATATTCCTGGCGTAAAAGCTAGAAGATACAACAAACCTAAAGCTGCTCCACTCCCTGCCTATACTGATAAAGCCTTTTGTTTAAAACATTTGTGGCTTGCGGGTTGGAATGACACTGATATTGAATTATTTAATAAACCCAATAAGGGCATTGAATGATTATGATGAAAGTTAGTATAGATCATTCAGCTTGCTTAGGTAATAAATATATTCTTAGGGTAATTAGTGAAAACCTAAAAAATCATTCAAATGATCCTATTAACCATCATGTTCTATAAAATGTTTGATAGAGGTATAAACTCAGATGAATAATTTATAAAAGCCATTTCTTTATTAAAACAGGTTCTAGGCACTGAGTTAGAGGTTATAGAGGAGCTTATTCGATGATAATTGAAGAAGGTGTGAAGATATTTGTATTTGTTATTGTACATAACAAACACACAGATAGTTTTTACATACTCCCAAAACTGAATATAAAAGAAAAAATATTTTAAATTTATGTATTAAGCAAGAAGAAACAGCAATAAAAAATAGCTAAGCTAGTAAATCAAGATAATAGCACTAACTGAGAGGAATAATCATGAAAAGATATTATTTAATTACCGTAACTCTATTAATTTGTAATTTAGTTACTAGCTGTGCTCTTTATTACAGATAAGGAGAACTTATGCTTAGATTATTTATAACGTTCAGCCTGTTAGTTTTAACAGGCTGTATTACTGTGTATGAATGCGAGGGAGAACATAAGGAAACTTATAATAATATCTCTCCCACTACACAGCAATCTACTACAACTAATCGAGCTGATCAAACTTTAGAAAATGGTGGTCAAGATGAGCCAAGTATTAACCCAATCTGAGATAAGAGACTTAACCCTTTATAAACATAAGGGCAAGCAGATCGAAACGCTTTTAAAGATGGGAATTCCCTTTTATATCCATCCTGAAAAAGGCAAACCCATTGTTACTACCGTAGCAGCCAATCAATATAAACAAAGTAATGATCCTGAAGGAGAGCCAAATTGATACGGTTAAAACCTTTTGCTCAAAATGTTAGGTGGAAAAATGGCGCTTGGCGTTATAAAGTTCCAAAGTGGTTGACAGTAGAACAAAAACAAGAATTATTCGAAGGTAAACAAGAAATTACATTGGGAAAAAACTAGGCAGAAGCATTACTGGTTAATGCAAAAATAATTAATAAACTGTCAGAAAAAGAGAATCAACCTATAAATCAAGAACTTCCTATAATAATCGCTGATTTAATTCATAAATATTTAGCTGTATTCGTTCCTAACAAGGGAAAAACAACACGAGAAAACAACTTAGCCTCAATTGAGATAATCAAAAAAGTATTTGTCAACGTTAGAGTAAAAGGCTTTAAATCAGCATGGGTTTTTAGATACCGTGACGAAACACAGAAAAATATGCTTCTGATAGAAGAAAACCTGAATTAGCCGATTAGCGTAAAATGAGAGCAACTTTTTTTTATGCTGCGTGGGACAAGGCTTATTTTGTGGGATAAAAAAAGGCTTACAGATTTTTCTATAAGCCTTTTTATATGGTGGGTCGTATAGGATTCGAACCTATGACCAATTGGTTAAAAGCCAACTGCTCTACCGACTGAGCTAACGACCCAAATCAGTTTTGATTTGGTCGGAGTAGAGAGACTCGAACTCCCGACATCCTGCTCCCAAAGCAGGCGCGCTACCAACTGCGCTATACTCCGTTAAATTTGGCTCCGCGACCTGGGCTCGAACCAGGGACCCAATGATTAACAGTCATTTGCTCTGCCGACTGAGCTATCGCGGAATCACTTAAACTTACCCTAGAAAGGTTGTTTTATGTTGCCTCTCAAGGTGGGCGCCATTTTACGGATTTTTAAAAATGTGTCAACTGTTTTTTTGTTTAAATATAAAGTTTTTTAAAAATCCTGCGACTTGCTATACTCTACTTTTATTATAACCCTATTTGAGAAATAGTTGTGACGCGTATTAAAATCTGTGGTATCACTCGTATAGAAGATGCATTAGCGGCTGTTAAAGCAGGTGCGGACGCGATAGGCTTAGTATTTTTTGCTGCTAGTCCTCGAGCTATAACCTTAGATCAAGCGTCACAAATCTGTGCGGCTTTACCTCCCTTTATAACTACAGTAGGTTTATTTGTTAATGCTTCCTATGAAGAAGTATCTACCATATCCAGCAAACTTTCTTTAGGCTTACTACAATTTCATGGCGACGAATCACCTGAATACTGTGAACAATTTAAGCAACCGTGGATAAAAGCATTAAGGGTACAACCAACTACCAATATTGTAGCAATCATGCAACCTTATAATAAAGCACAGGGTATTTTATTGGATAGTTATGTGGCAGGGATACAAGGTGGAACTGGCACTACTTTTGATTGGTCACTAATCCCACAGCAAACTGATAAACCTATTATACTCGCAGGTGGTTTAACTGTAGAAAACGTTCAACAAGCTATACAAATAGCCAAACCTTATGCAGTGGATGTCAGTGGTGGTGTTGAAGTAACAAAAGGTATTAAAGATCACAATAAAATGAAAGCCTTTATTAACAAGGTAAGAAGCAGTTTATAATGATTTAATTAAAGATTTATAACAGAAATAAATAACTTTTTTAACTAATTCAGGGTAAAATAGCACTTTTATAAATATTAGGTGTACTGTTTTATAAAATAGTTCTCCTACCGCTTATACCCATAACGAGAGGAATAAATAAGCATGAGTAACTGGTTGGTGGATAAACTAATTCCTTCCATTATGCGTTCTGAGTCAAAAAAGAGCTCAGTTCCTGAGGGGCTTTGGCACAAGTGTCCATCTTGTGAGGCAGTATTATATCGCCCAGAACTTGAAAAAAACTTAGACGTATGCCCTAAATGTGGTCACCACATGCGTATTAAAGCACGGAAACGCTTAGATATTTTCTTAGATACAGAAGGTCGTGAAGAAATTGCTAAAGACCTAGAACCTGTTGATAGACTTAAATTCAAAGACTCTAAAAAATACAAAGATCGTCTAGCTGCTGCCCAAAAAGAAACAGGCGAGAATGATGCGTTAGTAGCGATGAGTGGTACTTTACTTAATAACCCTATTGTTGCCTGTGCTTTTGAATTTAGCTTTATGGGCGGTTCAATGGGTAGTGTTGTGGGTGAGAAATTTGTACAAGCTGCTAATGTTGCCATTGAGAAAGGTTGTCCCTTTGTATGTTTCTCAGCGTCAGGTGGCGCACGTATGCAAGAAGCCCTTCTCTCATTAATGCAAATGGCTAAAACCTCAGCAGTACTCGCCCGTATGCGTGAACTAGGTTTACCCTATATTTCTGTATTAACCGATCCTATCTATGGTGGAGTTTCTGCCAGTTTAGCTATGCTAGGTGATGTAATTGTGGCTGAACCAAATGCGCTAATTGGTTTTGCTGGACCACGTGTTATTGAACAAACAGTACGTGAAAAATTACCAGAAGGTTTCCAACGTAGCGAGTTCTTACTAAAACATGGTTCAATTGATCTTATTATCAAACGCAATGAACTACGTGAACGCTTAGCGAAAATATTAGCTCAGTTACAAGGCCTACCTTCTCCTACACCAACTGCTACTTCTGAAATTACCTTTGTACCTGTTACAAGTGCAGAAATTCCAACAATTGATGAAGTGGTTGAACCAACCAAAGAATGAGTAAGCATAACCTTAACCAATGGTTAGCTTATCTTGAACAATTGCATCCCAGCTCCATTGACATGGGGCTGGATCGTCTGCAACAAGTTGCCCAAAATCTCCAGCTAACTCGCCCTGCTCCACTTGTTATAACTGTCACTGGAACCAACGGTAAAGGTTCTACCTGTGCCTTTATTACTGCTTTACTGGAAAGCCAAGGGTTAACAGTGGGGCTTTATACCTCACCTCATCTGCTGCACTATCAAGAACGGGTTACTATTAAACAACAACCTGTTACTGAAACTATGCTTTGTGATGCATTCACTGCCATTGAAAAAGTGAGAGGTGATATATCACTAACCTATTTTGAATTTGGTACCCTAGCGGCTTTGTTGTTATTTAAACAAGCTAATTTAGATGCGGTTGTATTAGAAGTAGGATTAGGCGGTCGTTTAGATGCAGTAAACTTAATTGATGCAGATATAGCGGTAGTGACTAGCATTGGCATTGATCATCAAGAGTGGCTAGGTAATACCCGTGAATCGGTAGCCTTTGAAAAAGCAGGTATTTTTAGAAAAGATAGCCCTGCTATCTGTGGTGATAACAATCCACCTATAACACTTATTGAACAAGCAGCCGCCAAAGGTGCCCCTCTTTATATTCGAGATAAAGATTTTAGTTTAGTTATAGAACAGGATCATTGGCAATGGCAAGGCAAAGATAAGCAAGGTAATTTATTAAGCTTAACCAATATTCCATTACTCAATCTACCAATGGTTAATGCCTCAACAGCTGTACAGGTTTTTGCGTTATTAGACTTAGCATGGCAACAAGAAACGATTATTAACACCTTACAACAGGTAAAAGTGACTGGTCGTTTAGATCATTATCAGCTTAATTATCACGATAAAACTATTAATCTACTATTCGATGTAGGTCATAACCCCCATGCAGCTGATTTTTTAGCTAATTATTTACAACAGCACCCCATTAAAGGTAAACGTTATGCTGTATTTGGCTTATTAGCTGATAAAGATTTACAAGGCGTTATCACGCCATTATTGCCTTTAATAGAAGACTGGGCGGTTGCACCTTTAGATACACCCCGTTCTAATACAGCAGAACAATTAGCGGTTATGCTTGTACAAAAACAGCAACAAGTTACTGCTTGCACCTCTATTGAGAAGGCTTTACTCTTACAAGCAGATAAAGTAACAGCAGACGATGAAATCCTTGTGTTTGGCTCATTTTATGTGGTGGCAGAAGGATTACAGTGGTTAGCAAGTTTAAGCAGGAAATAATATGTCTATTTTTGATGGTAATCTAAAGCAACGTTTAATAGGTGCGGTGGTAGTCATCGTATTAGCAGTAGTTTTTTTACCCATGATTTTTAATAATAAAGGCGAGAAACTACCTGAAACTGTAGTTACTGTGCCTTTAGAGCCTACTAAGCCTGCACAACCTGCTACCCAATTACCGCCAGCGATAGTTACGCCTACTTCTGAACCGACTACAACCACGAGTGAACCAATACAACCTGAACAGCCTATTGTAGACAATAACACCACTAATTCAGCTGCCCCTACTACAGCAGCGACCACACCTGAAGCCACTGTTACTACCCCAATAACTGGTAGTAATACAGCCACAACAACGACACCGACTAATCCTGTTGTTTCTCAGCCTAATGCTCAAGGCATAACACCTAGCTGGACAGTCCAAGTGGCGGCAGGATCTAATTTGCAAAATGCAGAAACCTTTACTAATAAATTACGCCAAGCTAATTACAATGCCTATATTCGCAGTGAAGGTAATATGCACCGTGTGTTTGTAGGTCCATTTATTGAAAAAGCAGAAGCAGCTCGTGTACAAAAATCCATTGAAAAACAATTTAAAGAAAAAGGGTTTGTTACTGAGTTTAAACCAGAAAAGAAATAACTGATTTTATATTTTAATTATATAGAGGGCTAAAAGCCCTCTTTTTTACACTATATTAGGTATTAAATTAATGCCTGTTTCAATTCCTTTAAAAACACCTGTATTTTCATTGGCAATAACTTTCGACCAGAAGTAATTGCCCACATGGTAATAGTAGGCATTTCCCAATCTGCCAATAAATGAACTAGCTTCCCTTCGTCCACATATTGCTGCACTAAGGTTGAGGTAATAGAAATAATACCAACACCTTGAGTCGCTAATAATCTAATCATTTCAATAGAGTTAGTGGTCACGGGTCCTTTTGGTATGCCCTGCCAAGCTTCTTTACCACATTTTAATTGCCAATTCTGGATTTCACCCAATGAGTTTGTTAAATGAATTCCTATATGGTTTTCAAGATCCTGTGGTGTTTTAGGAATACCATGCTTTTTTAAATAAGCAGGGCTAGCATATAGCCCACCTGATAAGTTTTTTAATGGTCTGGCTACCAATGTAGCATCATCAGCTAATTTAAAGGCTATCCGAATAGCTAAATCATAACGCTCCGCTACAATATCTACACGACGGCTTGAGAAATCTAAATCCAAATCAATATGGGGATAATTATTTATAAAATTTTGGAAAAAATCTTTATGAATAAAATCCACATAATTAGGGGGCATTGATACCTTTAAATTACCACTGGGAATAATTTGTCGGTAATTAGCTAAATCAGCTACCGCCAAAGCTTCTTGCTCAATAGCATGAGCATGATCCAAAACAGCCTGACCAAACTCAGTAATAGCCAGTCGTCTGGTATTACGTATAATTAATCGTTCTCCTAACTGCTGCTCTAAATGAGTAATTCTTCTTGATAGCGTAGATTTAGGCAAACCGATATGATCAGCTGCAGCAGTAAAACTTCCATAATCGATGACCTTAGCAAATAATGCTAAATCATTTACATCAATAGTCATCTGTTTATCTATCATATTAATGGCGTCGCTCAACAATATAAGTGGCTATATCCCTTAGCACATTGGCAGACTCTGCAAAGCCACTTAATGCGTCCAGTGCTTGTTGGTGCAATTGTTTGATATACTGCTTAGCTTCCTCTAGCCCCATTACAGCAGGGTAAGTAGGCTTATCATTAGCAATATCTGAACCTTGTGTTTTACCTAATACCTGCGTTTCACTTTCAATATCTAAAATATCATCCTGTACCTGAAAGGCTAAACCAATCGCTTTGGCATAATCCGCTAGTAGACCAATTTGTGGGATAGATGCTCTACCACTAGCTAATGCACCCAGTACCACACTTGCTTCAATTAAAGCCCCTGTTTTATGACGATGCATATTTTCTAAAGCTTGCTGACCTAGCTTTTTACCCACTGACTGTAAATCAATTGCTTGGCCACCTACCATACCCTTTGGCCCAGATGCCTGTGCTAAAATTTGTACCATTTGCAAGGTTATTTCGGTTGCTTGCACATTTAATTTAGGACTTACCAAAACCTCAAAAGCCATTGCCTGCAAACCATCGCCTACCAAAATTGCACAAGCTTCATCGTAAGCTTTATGGGTAGTTGGCTGACCTCTTCGTAAATCATCATTATCCATAGCAGGCAAATCATCATGCACCAATGAATAGGCATGAATAAGTTCTACTGCACAGGCTACACCATCCGCTTGCTCTAAGATACCACCTAGCGTTTCACAAGCACCATAAGCTAATAATGGCCTTATTCGTTTACCACCAATCATTACACTATAGCGCATAGCCTCATACAAACGTGCCTGTTCAGGACTAGGCGCTTCAAATAAACTTTCTAATAAAGCATTTACGCGTTGTTGACAAACTTTCTGATAGGCCGCTATTAAACTCATGACTGGCTTTCCACATCAAAAGGGATCGTTTCCACCTTATCACTCTTTTCCAAAAGCATTTGTACTTTCTGCTCAGCATCCGTTAAGGCTGATTGACATTCACGGGTTAAGCCTATGCCTTTTTCAAAATCAGCTAATGATTCTTCTAAAGTCAATTTACCCGATTCCATACGCTCAACTAATGCTTGCAACTCAACTAAAGACACTTCAAAGCTGTTACCACTCTTCTTCTTTGCCATTTATCTATCACCTACTTTTTAACTGATCACGGACTGCCATTAAAGCAAACCCTAATAGATTTTTGCCACGCCATGTTAAAGGATTTTCTATCGTATCGGCTGTTTCTGCCAAGCCAATTCCCCAAACTCTATCAACGGGGCTAGCCTCTACCAATACCCTACTGCCTGTATTTAACAAATATTCAGCTAGCTTGGGATGTTGTGAAAACTTTGCCAAATTGCCTGCTATCACGATTTGTGAACAATGCTCATCCCATACATCCTGTTTAAATCCTTGTACTTGCTTACCTAAAACCTTTGCTTCAGCCGAAGTTTTACACACTAATATCTTTGCCAATACTTGCTGATCATTAAATAATCTAGCTTTACCAGCCATCATAAAATGTTCAGCAGTAGAATAATGTATACCATCTACTTCAAAACTAATAGGATACCATTGGCTTAAACAGGCTTTAGAAACAGGTGCATTTTTAGCTTCTGTATGCCCCCAAAAGAATAGATATTTAAACCTTTCCCCTGCTTGATAGAGTCTGCAAAGCTGTTTGATATCCATTAACTGCATTGATTATCCTTGATCTTTTAAAAATAGACTATCTTTAGTACCAACCACTGATTCATAGCCGTTATAAAAAGCTGTAAAGTAATCATCAAATAACCAGCTTGCATCTTCTTTATAGCGTTGCATATGCTTTAAATTTCTAGCACGTTTACTTTGTGACAGCGCATTTACTTGCTTTGTCATATCAGCAAAATCAATAAGACCAAGAGTATTATCAGGTAACACCAATACATTACCTAAATGAATAGAACGAAAATAAACGCCTTGTTGGTGTAATGTAGCTAATAACCGGCCAAATAAGGTTATAAAATACTGTTGCTGATCTTGATCCACATTTGCCATTACTTGCCTTAATGTATCACCAGCCAAAGGTTCATAATGAACAGCGGTAAAATCTAACTCAGCTAAACTAAAGCGATATAGATGTAGAATATGGGGTGTTGCTATACCTAATTTATTTAACACCAGTGCATTATCAGCAAATCGCTGTACATATGGGTATATTAACTCAGATGAAAACCAACGTTTACGACGAAACAACTTAAGAAACTTACCATCCGCCAGCATCAATACTTTAGGTGCAGTTGTATCTTGTTCTAAAACTTTGGCATCTTTAACTAATGTTTGGTAGGCTTCTGTTGTAATAGGTTGGATTTTTAGCTTAGTCATAACAACTACTTATTAGTTTTTAATAGACTAATTATAACTGATCAAGCAGTTTTTTTTGTAAAGAATATGCTTTTTTTACAAGATTATTAATTAAACAAAAATTATACGCTTAAATAATGATGAGTTATTTTTTCTCTACAACCTGATCGCGATAATGCTCCACCCACATAGCGGTTGAACCGCAAACAGCCACAGGCATAATAATCAAATTTAATAAAGGGATCATAGTAAAAAGACTGACTAATGAACCAAATACAAGATTATCTACCCTATCCTGAGCAAGCATTTGGCGCATTGTTGAAAAACTTACTTTATGATTATCAAAGGCATAATCTGCGTACTGAATATTAATCATCCACGCCGTAAAAATAAACCAAATAATAGGCGCAACCGTTTGCCCAACAACAGGCAGAAAATAGAGAAATAATAAAGGTATTGCCCAGACAATATAGTAAAGTAACTTATAAAGCTCTCTTTTTAAAATACGAGGAATATCCTTTAATAGCGTCCAAATAGTTGTTTCTGGTGCAGGTTGATTGGTTAATTTGGCTTCAACATGTTCAGCAAGAATGCCATTAAAGGGTGCGGCAATAATATTGGTTATCAGACTAAAAAAATAACAGAAAAAAATCGCCATAATGACAATAATTATAAAAGAGGCTACATAGCTTAACCATTGTAGCCAACTTGGTAGGTAGTGCATACCAATATCAAGCCAACTGCTAATCTGTGCAAAAAACCACCACAGTAACAAAGACATCACTATGATATTAGCCAACATGGGTAATATAACAAAACGTTTTATACCAGGTTGGCCAATAAGCTTCCAACCTGTTATAAAATAGTCAATGCCCGTATTTTTACTCTGTATTGGTTGCATTATTTCTTAGTCAAACTATAACCAGTTAACGTTTAGGCTTTCTTTTAGCCGTAGTAGGCCGCTCAGCAATCGTTGTTGCCCGTGACCTTTTAGCAGGTTGCCCTTTTATGGGCTTCACAGGTTTAACTATTTTACGCTGTAAACGTTGAATACGATCTTTTACTTTAGTCGTTAACTGTGGTAATGCCACTGGCTCAAGACCTACCTCTGCACTAAGAATATCAACTTCTCGTTGATCCATTTCACGCCAACGACCAACACTTAAACTAGCGGTCAAAAATACAGGGCCAAAGCGTACACGTTTTAGACGACTAACCACTAATCCCTGTGATTCCCATAAACGACGCACTTCACGATTACGACCTTCCATTACCACGCAATGATACCAACGGTTTAACCCATCACCTTCAGGTGCTGCTTGAATATCAGAGAACTGAGCCATACCATCTTCTAGCATTACCCCTTTCTTTAAATTCTCTATCATCTCTTCCGTTACTTCACCACGAATACGCACTGCATATTCTCTATCCATTTGTGAAGAAGGATGCATTAGGCGATTGGCTAACTCACCATCTGTGGTAAATAACAATAAACCAGACGTGTTAATATCTAGACGACCAATATTAATCCAACGACCCACTTTTAAACGAGGTAAACGCTCAAATACTGTACGTCTCCCTTCAGGATCACTGCGTGTACAAACTTCGCCTTCAGGCTTGTTATAGATAATTACTCGACGTAAGGGGGTTAATTCTTGCACACGGACAGGACGGTCATCCACCGTAATCGCTTCATTACCTGCAACTCGTTGACCCAAAGTAGCTACTTCACCATTAATTTTTACCCGACCATCAACAATCCATCGTTCAATATCGCGGCGTGAACCAATACCTAGATTGGCTAGTACTTTTTGGATACGCTCTCCAGTTTGGTTTATTTCAATAGGTAATTCATCAGTCATCAGGGCACCTCACGGCGTAAATAGATTTATAAATAATTAATTATTGTATCATTTAAGCGAAATGAAACCCACCATAACTATGTAAATTTCAGTTAAATAAAAAAGCCTAACTGTTAAGTTAGGCTTTTTATTAGACTTAATCATAGAATATTATTCAGCCATTATTTGCTTATAACGTCTTTGATATTCTTCATAAGGTAGATTTTGTTGCTGTAACTCTCTGATTTTTTGATCTTTAGCAGATTGATCTACATTTCTAGATGATTGGCTCCTATAGACTGGAGCAGTAATCAATGGCTGAGCTATAGGATCCAAATCATATTTTTGACTAATATTTGCTAACTCTACACGATATGTATAATCATCAATTAAACCATTTAATATTTTTTGGTTTAACTCATTAGTTTCTTTGTTTTTTAAAGTAGCCACACGATGTTTAGTTTCAACGTAATTAATTCTAGTTGCTGCATTATGACCACTTACCGGATCCCAACAAATTGATAATGGCCAAAATAATAGATTAACTACACCTAATCCATACTCTCTACCATAAAACGAACCACCACCAGGTAAAATCCCTAAAGCCACGGCTGCACCTGGACTTTTCTCATTTACAGCTAATCCCCTAGCCTCATATGTTTCTAACTCCATTTTTTGATAGCTACTAATACCACTAGCACAGCCGGTCAATAATGTAACAGAAGTTAAAACTGCTATTAACCCTTTCTTGCTCATTTAATACCCTCTAATTTTCCATATGTTTAATAATCTTATACTTTTATCTTTATTAAATCAATAAAAAAACATCAATCTATTGCAGCTCAAGGGCTATAAAACAAACAAACGTTTTAATAAGATAGGGTTAGCATAATTTGATCTTAGCTTAGAAAGTAAGTATGAAAATATTATCTATAGGGAGATATACAAAAAGCTTAGTAGATTATTAAGCATTTACTTGAAACTAATAAGTGATTTTTAAATCACCTATTAGTTTAGAGATATTACCAGTTATATTTAATACCTATTGAACCACCATAGGCTTTAGTTGAATGACTACCAAGTTGTCCTGATAATTGACCATATGCAGTGAGGCTTTTATTGATTGCGATTTGACCACCTGTTTTTATTTCAAAAATATTTCTAGCACGATCACTTGTTAAGTCAACATTATTCATTGATATTTCAGCATTTTGGGTATTATGCCAATAATTGAAAGTAACAAATGGTTGAAATCCATCTCTTTTACCCTGTAATCTAATACCCAAACGGCTAGTAATATTATCATCACCACCTAAACGGACATGTGTTCCATTTCTTTCAGTCAAACCTTTACTACGAAAATTATTATAGATTAATTGAGCTTGAGGCTCTAACTGCCATTCTGTTTTAGCAGAATGTTTGATAATAAATCCATAGCCAGTTTCAGCAGAAAGAGTATAGCCTCTTGTTTTAAACTTCTCTTCAGGCTGACCATGACCATTCACTTTATTATCAAACCAGTTATATAAAGCATAACTATCAACATATAAGCCGCCTTGGTCATTTGTTTGATCATACCAAGTACCATATATACCCGCTGAATAGCCTTTTGATTTAGCCTTTGCATCTATTGCTTGTAAGCGAGAATGAGCGTTTATATCACTTGCTACATAACCCCCCATTACACCAAAATGGAAATTATCCTTCTGGTAGAGATCAGTACCTAACTGTACTAGATATTGATCAGTACGATTAGTTATTTGATTAGCTGCTCTAGATTTTCCTCGATTATAATTTACCCTTAACCAACTGGATTGATACTGATTATCCAACATTTGCTGACGATCATGAAAGCTATGATTAAAGGCAGCCTGATTTTCAAGAATTCCTAAATAAGCTCCAGCCTCAGGACGAACCGCAGATGTTGAAGGATCAGTAGGGCTTAAATAAGAAGTTAAATACCAGTTACTAGCATTCGCTCCCTCTCCTCTGCGTAATGTATAATCATAGGCGCCTGCTACAATACGACCTTGTTGTTTAAACTCGCCATCTGAACTACCTGCAATATTGATTAACTCTATACCATTTAATGTTTCTGCACCTATTCCGCCCACATTATTTACACGTACATAGGTAGTTCCAGAAGTATCTCCTGTAATACTTAGATGATCCGTAGGTGAATTATCATCCCCTAAGGTAGTGTCAAAACTAATTAAGCCATTGTCACCATGATAATTGCCTTGAATTGTCCATTTTTCACCCACAACCCCATTTGACAGCTTAATCAAGCCCGCATTATTGACAGTACCATTACTGGCCATTAAACGAATATCCTGGCCATATACAGAACTACCAACTTGTAATACAGAACTTTGGTCAATATTAATATCTGTATTTGCTTGTAAATAACGACCTACCAAATTAAAAGTCGTATTATTAGTTAAATTGATTGTATCCCAACCATTTAATCCTGTGCCTTCAGTATTAGAAATACTATAGCCATTAAAATTGATATTACTGAATGTAAGATCACCTGCTCCTGATAAAGAACTTAGCTGACTGGCATCAAACTTATCAGCAACCAGCGCCTTAGTTGTTGTTGCATATCCAACATCAACATTACCAATTATTTTGCCACCTGTTGCTTCAAAATAATTAGCACCATTATCCATGCTTACATCACCTGTTAAGGTACCAGCATCTATTTTGAAAATATCATCGCCACGGGCAAAACCAACATCACCATTAACATTACCACCTGTGATATGTAACATATGGTTCTTGGTGTTTGAGGATGAAACATTATAAGCCATACCCGAAGATGTTACGTCACCTTTGATAGTTGTAATACTATTTGAAGAGCCTGTTAATACATAAATAGCATCGCCATACTTTACATTGATACTGGCATTCGCACCAATATTGAGTTGGCTAATACCTGCTCTGTTATTTATTAACTCGTCAGCCACTGTCTGGCTATCGCCCAGACTTATTACAGAGTTACCATTTAGCCATATGCCATCGCCACCAATAGAGGTACTTTCCACAATAGTTTTACCTGTAGAAATTAGGGTAGCATCCCCACCAGCTGTAGCAATAAAATGGTTATCTGATGAAATATCAAGTTCATTAAATTGTACGCTTGAATTACCTTGCGCAGATAAAGTCATTAACCCTGTACTACTAGAGTCGTTACGGATAGTTGCTTTACCCTCCACAACAATTTTACTATCACCCGTAACATATAGGATGCCACCACTGGTTGAATTTTCTAAGGATGTCCAGTTGGCATCTCCTTTAACGATTAGATCACCGCCTGCAATATTAATCATCGCTGGGCTAGCACTAACTGGACTACCCTCTAAATAAAAATCACCATTAATAATAACTGAGCCACCAGAAGCAATACTCATAGCTGTAGTATTGGATATTTCTCCATTGGCTGCAGTAGGCATAATCGCCAAATCACCTGCAAATATAATACTACCTTTATCACTTGCATTAACTGTTGTGCTACCTGTCCGATAACGATCAAGAGTTACACTAGTACTGGTAAAAGTTAATGTTGTATTATCACCACTTACTATCGCACTACTCATACGACTATTTGTGTCCGTACAAGAATTACCACCACTACAAGATATTGCATAACTATAATTACAATATGAAACAAACATAACCATCATGGCTAACAAACTTCTTTTTGTTTGCATAACTGCTGTATCCCCAAAAATATACATTAACATACATAAACTACTGAATTCTGGGAGACTTTATATTTCCACAAAGCTATCCAAACTTTATAAAACCTAAAATCATCCGTAAACATATCATTCTATTAGTTACTGATTTCATCAACTAAGTTCGACTTTAGTTGTATAATATGTTACCTAAATATCAAATCACCTATTATAAAAATTTATCTATTGAGTTGATTAATTTATTAAATAACTAAAAATTGATAGTTTATTAATAAACAATATGAGGAAAGGGAACTAGGCTTAGGAATTTTATGTAGGCAATAAAAAAGCAGGCTAAAGATATAGCCTGCTTTTTAAAGTAATGCTTAAGCTAAAGCAGATTTAGCTTTTTCAACGATAGCAGCAAAAGCTACTTTTTCATTAACCGCTAAATCAGCTAATACTTTACGATCGATTTCAATCGCAGCTTTCTTAAGACCAGCAATTAAACGGCTGTAAGAAAGACCGTTGATACGAGCACCAGCATTGATACGCGCAATCCATAAAGCACGGAATTGACGTTTACGTTGGCGACGGTCACGGTAAGCATATTGACCAGCTTTGATAACAGCTTGTTTAGCTACACGGAAAACACGAGAACGTGCACCATAATAACCTTTAGCTAATTTTAAAATTTTCTTGTGACGAGCACGAGCTATCACACCACGTTTTACACGAGCCATTTATTTATCCTCTCCAATTAACGTAAACGTAAAGAACGTTTTACAGAAGCTACATCTGATGGATGTAACAATGATGCACCACGTAGCTGACGCTTACGTTTAGTACTCATTTTGGTTAAGATATGGCTTTTGTAAGCGTGTTTAAATTTAACACCGCCAGCCGTTACTTTAAAGCGCTTTGCAGCACCACTTTTGGTTTTCATTTTAATCTTTGGCATGTTCATACTCCAAACAAATGAGTTAATAATGATAACAGCAAGGCCTGCCAGTGCCCTGGTTGTTATTTCTTTTTAGGACCCAACACCATAGTGAGTTGACGTCCTTCCATTTTAGGAAACTGTTCTACAGTGCCATAATCAGCCAAGTCTTCTTCAACTCGTTTCAATAGCTCCATTCCCAGCTCCTGATGAGCCATTTCACGGCCACGGAATCGTAATGATACCTTAGCCTTATCGCCATCTTCTAGGAAACGTTTCAAGTTACGTAATTTCACTTGATAGTCGCCTTCTTCCGTCCCTGGACGAAACTTAATTTCTTTTACTTGTACTTGCTTTTGATTCTTTTTAGCAAGTGCAGCCTGTTTTTTCTTTTCAAACAGGTGCTTACCATAATCCATTATCTTACATACAGGCGGAGTAGCATCAGGTGATATTTCCACCAAATCCAATTTTGCTTCTTCCGCTGCGCTAAGCGCCTCGGCAATAGGCACAATGCCTACTTGTTGTCCGTCTGCCCCGATTAAGCGTACTTCGCGGGCAGTAATATTTTCATTAATAGGTGCTTTTGGTTGACTTTTTTTGTCTTGTCTCATTTCGCGCTTAATAGTTCTTTACTCCGTAATTATTCAATACGACCACGTTGAGCAACTGCTTTCGCAATGAGTACATTAAACTCGGCAATAGTCATAGAACCTAAGTCTTTACCATTATGAGTACGTACTGCAACGGATCCCGTTTCAACTTCTCTATCTCCTACTACAAGAAGATAAGGAACTTTCTGCAAAGTATGCTCGCGAATTTTAAAGCCGATCTTCTCATTTCTCAAGTCCGTTTTTACACGGAAACCATTTTGAGAGAGTTCTTTAGCTATTTTTGCAGCATAATTTGCTTGATTATCTGTAATATTTAACACTACTGCTTGAATTGGTGCAAGCCATGCAGGGAAAAATCCTTCATAATTCTCGATTAATATACCAATAAACCGTTCAAAGGAACCTAACACTGCTCGATGAAGCATCACAGGTACTTTGCGGCTATTATCTTCAGCCACATATTCAGCACCTAGACGTTGTGGTAAGTTAAAATCGCACTGTATTGTACCACATTGCCACACTCGACCTAAACAATCTTTTAATGAAAACTCAATTTTAGGGCCATAAAAAGCACCCTCACCTGGCTGTAATTCCCAAGCCAAACCTGCTTTTTCTAGTGCTGTTTGTAAAGCATGCTCTGCTTTATCCCAAAGCTCTTCAGCGCCTACTCGCTTTTCAGGACGGGTGGATAGTTTTAACTCAACATCTTTAAAACCAAAATCTGCGTATACGGCTAAAGTCAAATTAATAAAAGCTGATACTTCACTGGCAATTTGATCTTCAGTACAGAAAATATGTGCATCATCTTGGGTAAAACCACGCACACGCATAATACCGTGTAATGCGCCTGATGGCTCATTACGATGACAACTACCAAACTCTGCCAAACGCAATGGTAAATCACGGTAGCTTTTTAAGCCCTGATTAAATACTTGCACATGGCAAGGACAATTCATCGGCTTAATAGCAAAGTCATGATTTTCTGAGTTGGTAGTAAACATATTTTCAGCATAGTTAGTCCAATGGCCTGACTTTTCCCACAATACTCTATCAACGATTTGTGGCGTTTTAATTTCATCATAGCCATGCTCTTGCTGAACTTTACGCATATACTGCTCAAGCACTTGATAAATAGACCAACCATTTGGATGCCAGAACACCATACCTGGCGCTTCTTCTTGAGTATGGAATAAATCCAGCTGTTTACCGATTTTACGGTGATCGCGCTTCTCTGCTTCTTCAATGCGCTTAATATATTCAGCTAACTGTTTTTTATCAGCCCATGCAGTACCATAAATACGTTGCAACTGTTCATTTTTAGAGTCACCACGCCAATAAGCACCAGAAAGTTTAGTTAACTTAAAAACTTTTAAGAAACGGGTATTTGGCACATGGGGACCACGGCACATATCTACGTATTCTTCGTGATAATAAAGCCCCATTGCCTTCTCATCAGGCATATCTTCAATAAGACGTAATTTATACTCTTCGCCACGCGATTGGAATACTTTAATAACCTCATCTCGCGGCGTCATTTTTTTAATAACATCATAGTCTTTAGCAATCAACTCATGCATACGCTTTTCAATAGCGACTAGATCTTCTGGAGTAAAAGGACGCTCATAAGCAATATCATAATAAAAACCCTCTTTAATCACAGGGCCAATTACCATTTTTGCGGTTGGATATAACTGCTTTACTGCATGCCCGACTAAATGCGCGCAAGAGTGGCGAATAATCTCTACACCCTCTTCATCTTTTGCGGTAATAATCTGTACCGTAGCATCCTTATTAACGATGTCACATAAATCAACTAAATTACTATCTACGCGACCAGCAATAGCCGCCTTGGCTAGACCAGTACCTATCGACTGAGCAATTTCTAAAATGCTAACAGGATGATTGTAAACACGCTGACTTCCATCAGGAAGAGTAATAACGGGCATGGCGCCTCCTATACCTAGTGGTGATCCCTACCAAAGATCACATACGGTGGATGAGCCAGTAAAGTGCCCAAGCACTAATCAACCATACATGGGTTGTTCAAGTAAAACCTGCAAAGCGCTCGAGCAAGATCACTGGGGGTAATTAATAAAGCTCGCGATTATATAATAACTTGCACTATCTTTCTAGAAAAATATCGCCCAAAAGAACACGCTATATTTATTCGTATTGTTAATTACATAATTCTCTATTTTCTATATTATCTTAATGAATCATTATAAATTTAAATACCTTAGGAGATATTATGCCTTCCACAATAGTTAAAGCTGTTTATTTAGACGGTGCTAGCCTACAGCTAGATAAGCAAATATTTGCCCCCTTAATAAGTTTATTTAGTGAATGGCAATCCTATCCACAAACCAAGCCTTCCGAAATTATTGAGCGTATACAAGGAGCACATGTTGTTATTTGCAATAAATCACCCCTCTCTAGAGAAGTAATAGAAGCGAGTCCAGCACTTAAACTGATTTTGGTGACAGCAACAGGGACAAATAATATTGACTTAGTAGCTGCCAAAGAACATAACATCACCGTATGTAATTGCCGCGGTTATGGTACTGAAGCAGTTAGTCAACATGCCTTAATGTTAATACTCGCACTTGCTGCGCGTCTTATTGACTATAATAAAGCAGTGGCAGCAGGTGAATGGCAAAACGCTAATAATTTTTGTCTAATGAATTACCCTATTATGGAATTGGCAGGTAAAACCTTAGGTATTATAGGCTATGGTGAACTAGGCCAAGCTGTTGCTAAATTAGCAGAGGCTTTTGGTATGAAAATTTTAATCGGACAAATTCCCAATCGTCCTCAGCGTGATAATACTATTGCCTTAACTGAATTATTACCCCAAGTAGATATTCTTACCCTACACTGCCCACTAACAGAAGATACTAAAAATCTACTAACAGAAAAAGAACTGCGCACCATGAAAAAAGATGCCTTACTGATTAACACCGCAAGAGGTGGCATTATTAATGAACAAGATTTAGCTAATGTACTTAAAAGTGGCCATTTAGGGGGTGCTGCTACTGATGTATTAACTATAGAACCACCTAAAGACGGAAATCCACTACTCGATCATGCTATTCCAAGACTAATTATCACCCCCCACTGTGCATGGGCAACCAAAGAGGCACAACAGCGTATAGTAGAGCAAGTTACAGAGAATGCTAAGGCTTTTTTAGCTGGCAAAGCTATTCGTACTGTATAAATAAGTATTAATATTTATCAACTACTCAAGCTATAAATCATTATATAATTATAGTATTGTCTTCTCTGCTAATGAGTAGACAATAATGTGCTTACTTAAATTACCAATTGAGCATTTTTAACTATTATTTAATTAAATAAATATAATCACATATTGATTACATGTAACATTTATGTATAATTACATGTAAATAAATTTTAGCTAGAGAGAGCCATTATGAAATTTCTTGTTATTTTAGTCGTTATTATTATTGTAGTTGTTGGAGGTATTGCTTATCTTTACAACCAATTGGTTAGTTTAAAAGAGCAATTTAAAAATGCCTTTTCACAAATTGATATCCAATTAAAACGTCGTTATGATCTTATTCCTAACCTAGTGGAAACTGCAAAAGCTTATTTAAAGCATGAAAGTGAGACGCTAACCAAGGTTACAGAAGCCCGTAATAGTGCTTTAGCTGCACTTAAAGCTGCCTCAGCCAATCCTGATAGCCAAGCAACCATCAACGCTTTAAACGGTGCTGAACGTCAGCTTTCACAGGCATTAACCAGTTTCAATTTACAAATGGAAGCCTACCCTGAACTAAAAGCAAATGAAAATATGCTACAACTTTCTGAAGAACTATCTTCCACAGAAAACCGTGTTGCTTTTGCTAGACAAGCTTATAACGATTCAGTAATGGCTTACAATATTCAACGTAAATCATTCCCTACTAACTTTTTTGCTGTTAGTTTTGGTCACCCTACAGATGCAGTTTTGCTAACTTTTGAAGATGCAAAAGAAATTCAAACTGCACCTAAAGTTAGCTTTTAATTAGTGTGATTAACTAAAAATGGACTTTTTTGGCCACCAAGATAAAGCAAAAACAAGAACGTTTTTGCTTGTATCTTTGTTTATTATCGGCCTTGCTCTACTCTCAATCGTAACAACTTTTGCCATTAATCTTGTATTAATGGCTACTTTAGATGCTCATGCAACTGATTATATTTCATATTGGCCAATACTTGGGGCTATCGTAGGGATTACTTTACTAGTTACTTTTTTCAAACATCTTAGTTTACGTGCAGGCGGCAAAGTTGTAGCCGAAGCATTAGGTGGCCGATTAATCAGTAGAAGTACCCGTGATACAAATGAGAGACGTTTATTAAATCTTGTTGACGAAATGGCAATTGCCGCAAGATTACCTGCACCACCTGTTTACTTATTAGACGACGAACCTAATATAAATGCTTTTGCTGCTGGCCATACAGTCAATAATGCGGTTATTGGGATAACCAAAGGTGCATTAGAGTTATTAACTCGCGATGAATTACAAGCCGTCATTGGTCATGAATTCAGCCATATCTTAAATGGTGATATGCGGATAAATTTACGCTTTACCGCAATGATTTTTGGTTTCCTTTATATTACCCAAGCTGCCACAATAATCATGAGGGCAAGCCAATACTTAAGAGCATCCAGATCAAATAATAAAAACGCAGCCGCCGTTATGGCAGCTATTTTCTTAATTAGTATTATCTTATTTATCGCAGGTTGGCTTACTTCACTGTGGGCTAGAATAATGCAGGCGGCCATTAATAGACAACGTGAATATCTAGCTGATGCATCCTCTGTACAATTTACACGACAAGGCATGGCCTTGGCCTCTGCCCTTAAAAAAATTGGTGGTAGTGTCTCTGGATCAAGTTTACAGACAGCCTCTGCGCAAAGTTATAACCATTTATTGTTTGGCCAAGGGGATGAACATCTATTAGCTACTCACCCGTCTTTAACAAAACGTATTTTGCGTTTAGATCCTCTTTGGGATGGTGAATTTATTGTACCTGTAAGAATAAATGTAGAGCCAACCACAGAAGATGAAACAGAGCATGCTAAAGAAACATTCTCTAAAGAAAATATCGTAAAAGCAATTACCACTGGCGCCGCTATCTCTATGGGGTTACCTACCACAGCAGAACAAACAGCAGCAGCCAGCAGCAGTAAAGATAATGAAACTCCTTTAGTAAAAATAGCAGCCCTTTGCCAACAGCCAATGGGAGCTTGCTACTTAGTTTTTGCTTATTTATTAGATAACAATCCTGATAAAGTTGCTAAACAAGTCTCATTAATTAAAAATACCGAACTACTCAATACTTGTACTGAGTTATTAGCAGCTATTCCCAATACTCAACATTTATCATTTATTGAAAAAGCTATTCTGACTATAAAAACTTTAACGCCAGAACAGTATCAAGACTTTAAAAAAATAATGATGCAATTGATTAACATAGCTGGTGATATTTCATTACATGAATGGTTAATTTATCAACTAGTTACTCATCAAATAGAGTATTCACCTTCTACTGAAGTAAAGTATCACTCATTAGATCAACTACAACCAGAAATAACTACCCTATTATCTGCTTTGGCATACTTATCTCCCACTGAAAATACCATCAAATCTTCTTTTGGTATGGGCGCTAATATCATGGGGTTATATACCATCCAGTTACAGCCCAACCCAGCTATTACTGAATTATCAAACTGTTTACAAAAACTACAACAGTCTTCTAGCTCTGTTCGTTATAAATTCTTGCAAGGAATACTAAAGGCTATACAACAAGATAAAACCATCAACTTAGAAGAAGCTACCTTTTTCAGAGTTTTATCGATTTGTTTAGATTATCCAATGGAGCTTAATAATGCTATTCCATCAGTTAGTTAAGCCATATAACTTAATAAATAGATATTATTAATATGAATTTTTTTAAACTACAAAATAAAGCAAAAAGCCAAACATTTTGGCTTGTTATTCTATTCTGCCTAGGTTTAATTATTTTACCCTTTATTGGAGCACACATTATTACCTTTTGTGTGGAGTTCTTTACTTTACCTAAAAATCGCTCTCCTGAAACCTTTTGGCTGGTCCTAAAGTGTCTCACTGTAATTATTATATTGGTTTCTCTCTACAAATATATCTCTCTACGTCAAGGTGGTAGGGTGATTGCTATTGCCTTAGGCGGACGACTAGTTGATAAGAGAGCATCCAATCCAAATGAACGTCGTTTATTAAACGTTGTAGAAGAAATGGCTATTGCCTCCAGTGTACCCGTACCTCATGTTTACATTTTGGATGAAGAAATTCATATCAATGCCTTTGCTGCGGGTCATACGATTAATGATGCAGTTATAGGTGTAACTAGGGGTACAACCGAGTTACTAACTCGCGATGAACTACAAGCAGTTATTGCTCACGAATTTAGTCATATATTAAATGGTGATATGCGTTTAAATCTACGCTTTACCGCCCTTTTGTTTGGCTTTATCTTTATCAGTCAAGCTGGCTTTGTATTACTTAGATTGGGATTTGGTATAGGTAATGAAAAAAAAGGCGGTATTTTTCCACACTTTCTTGTACTCGCGGTGGCATTATTAGCAGCTGGCTTTTTAGGACAGTTATGGGCCAGAATTATGCAGGCTGCAGTTAACAGACAACGTGAGTACTTAGCTGACGCATCCTCTGTACAATTTACCCGTCATGGTCCCGCTCTAGCGTCAGCCTTAAAGAAAATTGGTGGCTCTGAGGGTGGTGCTACTTTAGAAACAGCTATGGCTGGTAGTTATGGACACTTTTTCTTTAGCCAAGCAGATACTAACCTCTTAGCTACTCACCCCCCTTTAGAAAAACGTATTAAACGAATTGAACCTTGGTGGCAAGGTGGCTTTATCAACGTTGATTTTAGCAAACTCATTAACAGCGAAGAAGATACTGAACCACAGCAAAACAACAGCATTCGGGATAAAAAATTAACCGCTGCAATTGCTGCAGGTTTATCGATTACAGGAACAGATGCTATCCCCTACTTAAAACCTGTTACCCTATTAAATACTAATGTAACAGATAAAGAACAAGCAATTGCCAAACTAGAAGCAATTTGCCATGAACCTATGGATGCTTGTTATCTAATGTTTGCACTACTTGTTGATACTATTCCATCGATTCGAGCCAAACAATTTTTGGCTGTTAACAATACTGGCTTAGTTACAGATTACTATCAAACACTATCACTTATTCCGAAGGAAAAACATTTAGAGTTTATTGAAAAAGCTATTCCTTCTTTAAAAAACTTATCGGATGAACAATATAAAAACTTCAAAACTACATTGATGCATTTTATTCAAGCAGATAATGAAATTTCTTTGTATGAATGGTTAATCTACCAACTGATTATTCATCAAGTTGATGGACAGTTTAATCCTAAAGCGATTATTACTTCTTATAACTATAACTCGTTAGACCAACTTAGAGATGAAGCTGCCATAATGTTAAGTGGTATAGCTCATTTAACAGAAAATCCAGACTATCAGCAGCGTGCTTTCGGGTTAGGCTCTAATATCATGGGGCTCTATACGATTAAATTACTACAGCAAAAACCTAATATTAGTCAGCTTACAACCAGCTTACAAAAATTACAGAAAGCAACAGAACCTGTTCGTAGAAAATTTTTACAAGGTGCATTACGTGCTATTGAACACGATCAGCAAGTAAATATTAAAGAGACTATGTTCTTTCGGATTTTATCTCTTTGCTTAGATTGTCCTATCCCTACGCTAGATTGCACAGTTCATTAACGACACAATGGCGTTGCTCCTCTAGTAATGCCATATTCTATGAAGTTGTTATATAGAAAATAACTTGTTTTGAATAAGCAACTTATACTAAAAATTACTTTAATAAAAATTTAAAGAAAGTGACTGTAGCCATACCCAGTAAAGTCATCGTAATACTGCCTATTACATGAACCGAGACTGCTGCTCCTGCCCAAAATATACGTCCCTGTTGTAGCAGTGTTGTTACCTCTGCGGAGAAAGTAGAAAAGGTTGATAACCCACCTAAAAATCCAGTGATGATAAATAGTTTCCACTCAGGAGCCATATTTGGATTATTCATAAAAATAACAAGAAATAAACCTATCAAATAGCCTGCTAACAAGTTGGCAACTAACGTGCCTGGCGGGATAGTAGGAAATAATGTATTTAACAATAACCCTAAAACCCAACGTAATATAGCTCCCAAGCCACCACCTAGACCTATTATTAAAGCAGCTTTCAACATTACAGCTTATCTCCTAGTTCTTTGAGTAATAATTTTTATGAGGATAACAAGTAGACATCATTAGCCAAAACGATTAGAGGAGGAATACCATATCCTAGCAAGTACTAATAAAAAAACCAACCTAGCTAAAATACACATTCTTTTTATTATTATCCATAGATCATTGGTTTAATGGTATTTATTATTCAATTTCCTTCATTAAACAAACGCTGTTTCGTCTATCTTACGAATTAAGAAACGATAAATTATTTTTACTGAAAAGACTATTTTTTAAAATGCACACTTGGACAAGTATGCATTTTTAGCAGAACAACACTATTTTTTTAAATTCGCAGTTAACTGCTTTATATTGCTTTCTACTCTAGCCCTAAGCTTTTGGCCAGGGTGGAAGGTAACTACTCGTCTTGCAGTAATTGGCACTTCCTCACCAGTACGTGGATTGCGTCCTGGTCTCTCATTTTTATTACGTAGCTCAAAATTACCAAAACCTGATAACTTAACAGGTATACTATTAGCAAGAGACTCTTTCATTTCTTCAAAAAAATCTTCAACTAATTGTTTTGCTTCCTGTTTCGTCAAATTTAGCTCATTAATCAAGCGCTCGGCCATTTCCGCTTTGGTTAAAGTACTCATATTTTTTTACTTCCTCAACGTAGCGTTAAACTGCTCTTCTAATACAGCTACGATATTTTGCAAGGAAGCATTGATTTCATCATCAGTTAAAGTACGTTCAGGATGTTGCCAAGTAAGGCTCACAGCTATACTCTTTTGATTATCATCAATGCCCTTTCCTTGATAAACATCGAATAGTTGTATACTTGTTAAATAATTACCTGCTGCCGTCTTAATAGTTGCCATACATTTTTCTGCTATTAATGATTTGTCTACTAGAATAGCCAAATCGCGACTGACCTCAGGGAAACGGGATAATTCTCTAAATTTTGGTAAATTTCCCAGTTTCATTTCACTTAATGATAGTTCAAATAAGTAAATTGGAACATCTATACCCAGCACTTTTGCCAATTCTGGATGAAGAGCACCAATATAACCAACATCTTGACCATCACGGACTATTATAGCACTTTGTCCTGGATGTAGGGCAGTATGTTGTTGTGGAATAAATTGATATTGATCTAAAGCACCAGCCAATCCTAAAATCGCTTCAACATCACCTTTAATATCATAAAAATCAACAACTTCTTTAGTATTTGCCCAACCTGCAGGCAAACGACTTCCCATAATTAAACCCGCCACCATATCTTCTTGTTTTAACTGGGGCAGTTGACCTTCAAAGCGTAAACCAATTTCAAAGATACGCACACGATTTTGTTGCCGATTTAAATTGTGTTGTAACGTTTTAATCAAACCAGGCCATAATGATATCCTCATAGCAGACATATCATTAGAAATTGGATTAGCCAACATTAATGGCTCATGTTCTGGATTAAACAATTTAAATAATTTAGGATCTATAAAGCTATAGGTAATATTTTCCTGATAGCCCCTTGCTACTAATAAATCTCGTAGAGATTTTTTATTGATTTCAGCTTCTTGTTTATTAGCATGGGGCGCTAAGCGAGCTTGTGGATAACGCACAGGTAAACGATTATAACCGTATAAGCGTGCCACTTCTTCGATTAAATCTTCTTCAATAGCTAGATCATAACGATAGCTAGGTACAGTTACCTGCCATATACCCTCGGCTTTAACTTGCAAGGTTACGCCCAAAGGTTTAAGTAATTGCTCTACCTGTTGATTAGTCAGTGCGATACCTAACACCTTCTCAATACGTTCAGCACGTAAAGTTACAGAACTAATAGTAGGTAAATTCTGTTCACTTACTGCCTCGACAATGGGCCCTGCTTCACCGCCAATAATTTCTAATAACAGTGCTGTTGCACGCTCCATAGCAGGGCGAGATAATTGCCAGTCAACACCACGCTCATAACGTTGTGAAGCATCAGTATGTAAACCATAAGAACGGGCTTTACCTGCAACAGTAACAATATCAAAGAACGCAGATTCTAATAATAAATCTTTAGTTTTATTACTAATACCACTGTGTTCTCCACCCATTACTCCAGCAATAGCCAAAGGCTTAGCGTGATCAGCAATCACTAAGGTATCATTACGTAATTTTACTTGCTGCTCGTTGAGTAGGGTTAACTGCTCATCTTGATACGCCATGCGCACCACAATGCCTTGATCTATTTCGGCTAAATCAAAGGCATGCATAGGTTGGCCTAATTCAATCATCACATAGTTAGTCACATCCACCACTGCATCAATACTACGGATACCTGAGCGACGTAAACGCTCTACCATCCACATTGGGGTTGGCTTAGTAACATCTACATTACGAATAATACGCCCCAAATAACGTGGACAACCCGCAGTATTCATTACATCAATACTAATTTGGTCATCAATGGTAGGCGTTACTGCATGAGTATCAAACTCTGCCACAGCTGAGTTATATAATGCGCCTACTTCACGGGCTATACCACGTACAGATAAGCAATCACCACGGTTAGGTGTTAAATCAACCTCAATCACAATATCATCTAGGTTTAGATAATCACGAAAATCTTTACCTACAGGTGCATCTGCTGGCAATTCCATTAATCCAGCATGGTCATCACTGATCCCTAATTCTTTGGCAGAACAAAGCATACCATTTGATTCTATGCCACGTAATTTGGCTTTTTTAATGGTAAAATCACCTGGCAATTTAGCGCCAAGCAATGCAAAAGGTACTTTTAATCCTTGTCTCGCATTTGGTGCACCACAAACCACTTGCAAGGTTTCATTACCATTGCTTACTTGACATACCCGTAGTTTATCTGCATCTGGGTGTTGTTCAATACTGATTATTTCTCCAACTACAACACCTGTAAATTGTTGAGCAACAGCTTCAACACTATCTACTTCTAGCCCAGCCATGGACAGGCGAGCGATTAAATCGTCTTGAGAGACATTAGGGTTTACTAAACTACGAAGCCAATTTTCACTAAATTTCATACTGTTCTCCTTTATTTAACTAATGATTAACGAAATTGCGATAAAAATCGTAAATCGTTATCGAAGAACAGGCGTAAATCGTTAACGCCATAACGTAGCATTGCTAAGCGTTCAGCCCCCATACCGAAAGCAAACCCTGAGTATTTCTCTGGATCAACTCCTGACATTTTCAAGACATTAGGATGCACCATGCCACACCCCATTACCTCTAACCAACCAGTTTGCTTACAAACACGACAACCATTGCCGCTACACATAACACACTGAATATCCACTTCGGCAGATGGCTCTGTGAAAGGGAAAAAAGAGGGACGGAAACGTACTTCAAATTCTTTTTCAAAAAATACTCTTAGAAACTCTTCAATGGTTCCTTTTAAATCTGCAAAACTTATATCCGTATCAACTAATAAGCCTTCTACTTGATGGAACATAGGAGAATGCGTTATATCAGAATCACTACGATAAACACGACCAGGACAAACCACGCGAATAGGAGGCTGTTTCGCCTCCATGGTTCTTACTTGGACTGGCGAAGTATGGGTACGTAACAACATATTGGCATTAAAATAGAAAGTATCATGCATTGTTCTGGCTGGATGGTGACCAGGAATGTTTAATGCTTCAAAGTTATGATAATCATCTTCTACTTCAGGGCCTTCTTCCACGCTATAGCCAATATTAGTAAAGAAACTCTCAATACGCTCTAAAGTACGAGTGATGGGGTGAATACTACCAGTAGTTTGCCCTCTACCAGGTAAAGTTACATCGATTTGCTCAGCAGTTAATTTTTTATTCAGTGCGGCTTGCTCTAAAGTATCCTTTTGAGCGTTTAAGGCTGACTGTACTTTTTCTTTTGCGGAATTTATTAATACCCCTACCTTAGGGCGATCTTCAGGCGATAAATCACCTAAGGTTTTCATTACTTGGGTTAACTCACCTTTTTTACCTAAATACTGTACTCTTAATTGTTCTACAGCATTCACATCATCAGTTACTGCTATTGCTTGTAAAGCTTTAGCCACTAACTCATCCAGATTTTCCATCCACTAAGCTCCAGACATAAAAAAATGAAAAAATAAGGGCAAAAGTATAACACCTTTCGCTTTTCGGATAATACTTTAATCAGTATATTTTATGCCTAGCTTTAAAATGAAAGGATAACCAATAGATTAAAATATGAAAATAGCATAGTACAATCATTATTGTTATGTTTCAATAACTTATCTATTTAAACTAGGCTTTTAATGTGTATCTAAATGCTAATAAAACTGCTAAGTTCTAATAAATGCCCTGTTTAAAAGCATACAGTTACTCTGTAATAAATACCAAAGCAGTATTTTATTATTTCATTAGGGGATTTATGGCTGTTTCTAATCAGATGGCTTAGTAATAGCTTTTCCATCACTATAACTTGCATAGGTTTAATCAGTCTTTGCGACAAGGCAGCGCCAAAGATTTGCAGATAAAACTGAAACCAACTATATAATTTAATAAGTTATAATAAATGTCATTTATAGACGAATAAAAAAAGGGGAAAGTATTAACTTTCCCCCCCTTCTGGTTATATAGCCACTTTAGCATTTCATACGGAACAAAGATGCTTAAGTCTATTTGTTACTCTCCAGTAACCATTACGCATGTTTTACCAAAGAATGGATATATACCATTTGAAGAATAATCTACAGTTGAAACTTTTCTGATACCAGCATTTTGTTTAGCTGATAAAATAGAAGCATCACCCGATGCATAAAGCCCTAAAATATTTTGCGCACAAGACATACCAGATTTTGAACCAACAGAGTTATCAGTTGCTGTTACTGGTCCTTTCACATCTGTTATCAAACCAAAGCCAACTGGTGACATATTACCAGCACAACCTGTTAATAAAATTGCTAACCCCATTAAACCCACTATCTTTTTCATGATTTATAATTCCTAAACTGTGTATGAGAAAAACTGGTTTTTAGTGAGTAAAGACCAGATAGACACTATTAAATCTGAAATAAAATAGGAAACAAGAGATATTAGCCAAAAGTCGAAGGTATTTTAATACTTATGTAGCATAAGCAAGAATATATTTTTATCAATACAAACAATTAGTTAACCATATAAAATTTTATTACAGTAACAACTAATCACCACCCCCACCACAACTGCTACAGGAACTGCTGCTATCAGATGAGATGTTATCGTCATATTTAGTATTATTGTTAGAGTCATTATCTTGATAATTATTTTTATTTGTATAAGAACCACCACTACAACCTGAACAGCCTACACCTTTAGCACTTTCATTGGTTGTGTTTCTATATAAACGAGCCTTTGCCAAAAACTCCTCTAAAGTATAACTAAAACCTTGTGGGATATTTAATACATCATCTATTTGAAATAACATAGGAAATGTATCAACCATCATTAAATTTCCTTTGTTTTCTAGTTGGCCAGCATAAACCCATGTTGTATATAGCTGGTCGTTTATTGTTTGCTTTCTTTGATAAGCCACATTGGCATCAGCCGAATTATGATGTAAATAAAAACCAAAACACTGCTTACAAAAAGCCATATAAATTCGACTATCTAAAATAAACACATGCCATAAATCATCTACTACCCTTGATGGCATACCCAGTATAGGTTTAGGTAATTTTTGCAGCGTATTATCATGGGTGGCTGTTAACACAATAATAAAATAATTTTTTAATTGCTCAATAACTTGGCTTACTACTACATTATCTAATTGAGGATAGTATTTCCGAAAAGAATTCAGCACATTTTCAGTGAAAACATAATTATTTATTAATATTAATCGCTGTTGAAAACTAATCTCTTCTGCTTGAGTGGCTTTATCGCTTGCCTTTTTTGAATTAACTTTTTGTACTATTACGAAAAAAACCACAGCAATTACTACTATCCCTAATATTACCAATGATTCCATTAATTATTATCCTTAACTACACCTTATGAATCTGGCTGAGCTAATGGAAAAAGACGATAAAAATTAGCTGTTGTCATCTCAGCAAACGCTTCTAAAGGCATATTCCTTAACTCTGCGATAAAGCTTGCTACTTCTTTTACATACTCTGGCAAATTAGATTTACCACGATAAGGTACAGGTGCTAGATAAGGTGAATCTGTTTCAACTAATAAACGATCATTCGGTACTTTTTTGGCTACCTCTCGCAACATATCTGCATTACGAAAGGTTACAATACCTGATAGCGAGATATAGTAGCCTAAATCCAAGGCTGCCTTAGCCATTTCCCAATCTTCAGTAAAACAGTGTAGCACCCCTGCTTGAGACAAAGCGGCATGTTTTAATATGGTTAAAGTTAGCTGTTTTGCTTCTCGTGTATGAATGATTACAGGCTTGCCTGTTTGATGGGCTGCTTCTAAATGAAGCTCAAAAGAAGTTTGTTGGGCTTGTACGGTTTCTGCTTGATAATGAAAATCAAGCCCTGTTTCACCAATTGCCACTACTTTTGGATGATCTAGCGCTTGCATTAACCAATCTAAACTAATAGGTTGCTTATCCGCTAAATCGAGCGGGTGAATACCTACTGAACAATACACATCCTTATATTTTTCAGCAATTGCTTGCACAGTAGTGGCATTATCTTTACTCACACCGATGGTTAAGAATTGCTTAACACCTTTATCTCGTGCTTGCTGAAGAACAGTATCTAACCCCCCTGCTATAGCGTCTAACTTTAAATAATCAAGGTGACAGTGAGAATCAACTAAATACTGCATAACTTCTTATAAAAACGAAAGACTACATGGTAAAAGTAGGTTGTGTATTACCTTCTAGTAAACCTGCTAAATATTTTAAGACTTTTTCTTTAGCTTTGGCTGAATCAGCAGGCGAGAATTGTATACCAACACCTTGCACACGCGAGCCTTGATTTACAGGAGAAATCCATACTACTTTACCCGTCACCGGGATTTTTTCTTCTTCATCAATCAAATCAATTAATAGAAAAACTTCATCGCCTAGGTTATGTTTCTTATTGGTTCTAACAAACAAGCCACCATCAGTAACAAACGGCATATAAGAAGCATATAAGATATTCTTATTAGGAATACTTACATTGATAATGCTATTACCACCCATACTTAATGCCATAACTACGCCCTCTTGCTATTAATGACCCTATTTTACCTTGTTGTAAGTAAATTAATCCAGCCAATCAACACACTTTCTATTAACAATACCCTATTTAAATTAGCCTTAGCCAGAACTTTTTGTCTTTCTCGCAATAATTTTTCTTGTAATTGCGTCACCTTTTCCAGTGAAGCTTTATCTGCCAAATAATTCAATACCTTCTGCATATCAGCCATTCCTAAGGTATTGATATCCTTAGTAGCTTGATAACATAAAATACAATGTAACCACTCGCAAAACCAATTAAATAATAACAATAATGGAATATTATTCCAACTCTCAGCTATTTGACTTGCTACTAGCTGGTGTTTTAGCAATTTTTTTATATCTTCAACCACTTGCTGACGTTGCTTTAATACATCCTGTTGATAAAGCTCTACCGCATATAGAGGTGCTGAACCTGCTAATACTAGCAATTGGCTCAACTGTTCAACCTCTACATTGGTTAATTGCTGTTGCATCCATTGTAAAGCATCTGATTGCTTTGGTGTGGGACAGAGTTGCTGAATACAACGACTTTTAATGGTAGGTAATAATTGCCCTGCTTGATGGCTGACTAAAATAAGCCGACTATTACCTGCTGGCTCCTCTAAGCTTTTTAACAAGGCATTTGCAGCATTTAAATTTAATGCTTCAGCAGGTTCTATTAAGACAACTTTGCATGGTGATATTTGAGGAGTTTGATTAATAAAGTCAATTAACATCCTAACTTGATCGACTTTGATAAATTCAGAGTCTTCAGGTTTTAACCAAAAAATATCGGGATGAGCACCACTAGTTGCTAACAAATGACAACTTTTACAATGACCACAAGGCTGTTTATTATCTGATGTAAGGCATAACCAATAATAGCCTAAACGCTGAGCAAATTGCTGTTTACCAATACCTTTTTTACCATGCAATAAATAAGCATGAGCAGGTTTTGGATTGGTCACCATTTGTTGCCATAATATTTGTTGCCAAGGTAGCAACTCAGTCAACATTTAAACGTTCCCAAATCTCAATAAAACAAGCATCAATCTGTAACTGTACATTTTCTAAACTTTTGCTGGCATCAATCACCCGATAAATACCAGGATATTGCTCAGCACGCCGCCAGTAAGCAGCACGTACCGCTTCAAAAAAAGTTAGGCTTTCACGCTCAAAACGATCTAAACCATCCCTTGATTTAATAACACGGGACAACCCTATGGTTGCGTCAACATCAAATAATAATGTTAAGTCTGGTCGTAAAGTACCTTGCACCACACGCTCTAGCAATGTAATTTTATTTTCGTCAATACCCCTACCGCCACCTTGGTAAGCGTAAGTAGCATCAGTAAATCGATCACAAATGACTGTTTTACCTTCTTTAAGGGCAGGTAAAATTACTTGTTGTAAATGTTCTGCACGAGCTGCAAATATTAATAATAGCTCTGTATCAACAGCCATGCCTTTAAATCTGGGATCAATTAATAGGTCACGCACCCTTTCTGATAATAATGTACCACCAGGTTCTCTTGTTACCAAGATAGGATAACCAGCCTCCTCCAAACGATTAGCAAGGTAGTAAATATTAGTTGATTTTCCAGCGCCTTCAGGCCCTTCAAAAGTAATAAATATTCCTGACATTATTTAGACTCACTCGATGGAGGGCTAGAACGATAATCTGCTCGACGATTCAGTTGATATTTACGAACAGCCCTTTGATGTTCTGTCAAACTCTCTGAAAACTCGTGACTACCATCTCCTTTGGCAACAAAATATAAGAACTTACCCTCTGCTGGATGCAATGCCGCATGTATGGCTTTACGACTTACCATAGCAATAGGTGTTGGCGGCAAACCAGATATTACGTAAGTATTATATGGTGTTTCACGCTTTAAGTCAGCACGTGTAATTCTCCCCTTATAATTATCCCCCATTCCATAGATAACCGTTGGATCAGTTTGCAACAACATATTTTTTTGTAAACGTCTTACAAACACTCCTGCAATTTGTGGGCGCTCTTCTGGTACCCCTGTTTCTCTTTCGATAATAGAGGCCATAATCAAGGCCTGATATGCATTTTCGTAAGGTAAACCATCATCTTTATTTTGCCATTCTTCATCAAGGACTTTGACAAGACGCTTATGTGCTTGCCCTAACAAGCTAAGATCAGTATCGCCACGCATGTAAACGTAAGTATCAGCAAAAAACTGCCCTTCAGGATGTTTGCCCGTCTCACCTAAAGCATCCATAATCTGTTCATCTGTCATTGCTGAAATGGTTTGCTTCAATGCCTCTTGTTTAGCCAGTGCAGTACGTATCTGTTTAAAATTCCAACCATCTACTAAAGTCACTCGATAAAGCACTACATCGCCTTTTAACCAAATAGCAATCAGCTGTTGTATATCCATGCCTGGCAATAATCGATACTCACCTGCATGAATGGCTTTACCTTGATTTTCTAACCGCCAATGTAATTTAAGAAAAAAAGCATCTTTGATATGGCCTTTTTGCTCTAATTGATTAAACATCACATTAGGTGTTGCTCCTACTGGCACTATTATTGTTTGCTCAGAGGAAATCATCAGTGGTTGTTGCAAAGCATTGCTATACTTCCAATACCCTACACCAGCCACAGAACCAGTCAATAAAATAAGTACAGCAACAACAATTAGAAATATCCGCATTATTAATTAACTATATACCTTAAGAAAAACGGCGGAAGATCAAACTTCCATTAGTACCGCCAAAACCAAATGAATTAGACAGTACTGTATCAACAACCATAGATCTTGCTTCCCCTGGTACGAAGTCTAGATCACACTCTTCACCTGGTTCCTCTAGATTAATGGTTGGAGGAACTATTTGATCACGTATTGCTAAAATACTAAATACTGCCTCAATAGCTCCAGCAGCGCCTAATAAATGTCCTGTCATTGATTTAGTAGAGCTCACTGGTAATTTATAGGCAGCATCACCAAAAATTGATTTAACCGCTTTTACTTCTGCCAAGTCTCCTACAGGTGTTGAAGTACCATGAGCATTAATATAACTGATTTGATCGGCATTTAATTTTGCATCTCTCAGGGCATTTTTCATACAAGTAGCAGCACCTTTGCCATCTGTTGTAGGCGCTGTCATATGATAGGCATCACCACTGAAACCAGCACCAACTAGCTCTGCATAAATTCTTGCACCACGTGCTTTAGCATGTTCTAACTCTTCTAATACTAGAACACCTGCACCATCTCCTAGTACAAAGCCATCTCTACCTTTATCCCAAGGACGACTTGCATGGGTAGGATCATCATTACGGGTAGATAATGCACGGCAAGCAGAAAAACCTGCTAAGCCTATACCGCAGGTAGCTTTTTCTGCTCCACCCGCCAACATTACATCTGCTTCACCATGAATAATATTACGTGCTGCCATACCAATACTATGTGTACCAGATGCGCAAGCAGTTGCAATAGCATAATTAGGACCATGAACGCCTAAGTTAATGGATAATAGACCAGAAGCCATATTAATAATTGCACCTGGTACGAAAAACGGAGAAACACGACGTGGCCCTTGTTCTGCTAACGCTTTGCAGTTTGCCTCAATATTTGGCAGACCACCAATACCAGAACCAATTACTACACCAATCCGATCTCTATTTTCATCGGTTACTTCTAAACCTGAATCCAACATGGCTTGCATACCTGCTACTACACCATATTGAATAAAAACATCCATTTTTCTAGCTTCTTTTACGGATAAATGGGGTTCTACAGAAAAATTTTTAACAGGTGCGCCAAAACGAGTAGCAAAATTGGAAAGATCAAAATCTACGTCAGTAAGCATCTCTACGCCATTTTTACCTGCTACGATATTTTGCCAACTGCTAGAAACATCATTTCCTACAGGACACACTATGCCAAGGCCAGTAATAACAACTCGTCTTTGCAACACTGCTTTCTCCTTAATTAAACTATTCTTTATTCAAATAAATCATTTTAACCAATTAATACACTATAATAAATTTAAACAAAGTATTAGAGCATATTTTTTTTGAGAAAATATAGCAGTAAATCTACTATTCAACCACAACAAACAACTGATTATTCTAATAGTATTATAAAATAAAAAGCCGCACATCCAAAGATGTACGGCTTTTTTCAAAGCAAAGGCGAAAAATTACTCTTCGATATTTGCAGAAATATAATCTACAGCATCTTGTACAGTAGTAATTTTTTCAGCTTGCTCATCAGGAATCTCTAATTCAAACTCTTCTTCCAGAGCCATTACCAGCTCAACATTATCAAGAGAGTCTGCACCTAGATCTTCAATGAAAGAAGCATTGTTGGTAACCTCTTCTTCTTTAACATCAAGTTGTTCTGCTACAATTTTCTTGACGCGTTCTTCAATGGTGCTCATACCTTGTTTTCACTCCTAAGTTGGATAATTTGGCTCTGGGCCACTTGCTAATTTTATAGAAAGGTAATTACTTTTATCAAGTAATATTTCAAAAACCTTTCCAAAAAACACCTAGAGAAAAATCCTCTAAGTTAATCTTACTATTTTACGATAATCTACACTATTTTGGTAGATATGAATCAACTCATATACATGCCACCATTCACAGGAATGGTCGCGCCTGTTATATAAGCAGCTGAATCAGAGGCTAAGAAAGCTACTGTTTCAGCAATTTCTTTAGCTTGCCCTAAACGGCCAAGCGGGATTTGGGTTAATAAAGCATCCCGTTGTGTTTCAGGTAACTCACGCGTCATATCAGTATCAATAAAACCTGGCGCTACTGCATTAACAGTTACTGAACGTGAACCTAGCTCACGCGCTAAAGCACGAGTAAAACCTTCTAAACCAGCCTTAGCTGCTGCATAGTTGGCTTGGCCTACATTACCCATTGCACCCACTACAGAACCAATGCTAATAATACGACCCCAGCGTGCTTTAGTCATACCTCTTAATACACCTTTTGAAAGACGATAAAGGCTATTTAAATTGGTATCGATTACATCATACCATTCTTCATCTTTCATACGCATCATTAAATTGTCGCGGGTAATACCTGCATTATTCACTAAAATATGTGGCGCGCCAAATTCTTTACTGATATTAGCTAATACTTCTTCAACTGATTTTTCATCAGTCACATTGAGAGCCATGCCAACACCTGTAATATTATTTTCTTTTAAATATTGGGTAATGTTTGCTGCCCCAGACTCTGTCGTAGCTGTACCTATAACTGTTGCACCTTTCGCACCTAACTCTAATGCAATAGCTTGACCAATACCACGGCTAGCGCCTGTTACCAAGGCAATTTTACCTGTTAAACTCATCTATTTATTCCTATGATTGTAAAGCATTTAAAGTGGCATTAAATGCATCTGTTGTTTCTAATGCATAAGTATCTAATTCTTTAACACAACGTTTATTTAAACCACTGAGCACTTTACCAGGTCCACATTCAACTAATGCTGTGACACCTAATTTAGCAAGCACTTGGACAGACTCAACCCAACGAACGGGGCTATAAAGTTGGGCTAAAAGATTTTCTTTAAGCGTTTGTAAGTCACGACTTACATCAGCAGTTACATTCTGTACAATAGCAATATTAGGATTTTTCCAAGAAGCCGCTGTTAATGCTGCGGCAAACTCTTCTGCTGCAGGGCGCATTAAATCACAATGGGAAGGTACACTAACGGGTAATGGTAATGCTCTTTTTGCACCTTTCGCTTTACATAGCTCAATAGCTCTATTTACCGCTTCCATATTACCTGCAATAACCACTTGACCAGGTGCATTAAAATTAACTGCACTGACTACTTGACCTTGAGCTGCCTCATTACATGCTGCTATTACATCATCATCCGATAACCCTAATATAGCAGCCATAGCACCTTGCCCAGCAGGCACTGCTTTTTGCATTAACTGACCACGTAACTCAACTAACTTTACCGCCTCTACAAAAGGTAAGCTTTCTGCAGCAACTAACGCAGAATACTCACCTAAACTATGACCTGCTACATAAGATGGTATAATATTTGATTGCTTTTGCCATAGTCTCCATAATGCAACTGATGCTGTTAAAATTGCAGGTTGTGTTTTATCTGTTTGATCTAATTTATCTTTAGGCCCTTCTTGTATTAGCTGCCATAAATCATAGCCCAAAGCATCAGAAGCTTCTTTAAAAGTATCTTGAATAATTGTATGTTCTTTTGCAATATCAGCTAACATTCCAATTGCTTGTGAACCTTGTCCAGGAAAAACAAACGCAGAAACAACAGACATAAATAACTATCCCAATTAATGTAATTAATAATTCTGTAATAAACTTGCCGTATCTTACAATAAGATGAATACTATAAAAACAATTTTTACCTATTTAAAAGCTTATAATTAAAATATAGGGATATTTTCTTATTCTATAAATATCCCTAATTTAAACTATTTTTTTGGCTCAGCGGTTTCAGGTACTATTGGCTTCTCTATCTTAATCGCTGCTGCCTCTTTAGCTAATTCGTCATAATCATAATCTGTATCATAAAACTTTAAATCATCTTCTGATAACACCACTCTAATATTCCTATCCCAATCTGGTAACTCATCAGGTGGGAAAGGTAAAACTTTTTCTAAATTTGGGAATGTTAGACTAGCGTTACCTTTTACTTCATCATTCCTGCCTTGCGCTTTACGAATAGGATCTCGATGTATATAAATAGAATTTTTGGCATTTTGGAATATACTCATGCGCTCTAAAAATTCTTTATCAAAGAATGTTTTACCATATTGTTGCTTATAGTAATTTTCTTTATTAGGAAAGCTTGCTATAGCATTGTAATTACCTGCTTTAGTCGCTTCATATAAATACTTAAAAGAGCCTATCAACTCAGCTTCAGTAGAAGCCTCACCTTCTAATACATTAGCTTTTTTCATTAGTGCGCTAGCGGTTCCCTGCTTTTGTTTTACTGCACAATCCAACAGCGCATTAGCATCTTTTATACGACCAACACTAACAAAAATATCATACATATCAGACAGTGCATCAGGATTATTTAATCTAGCCGCCTCAAATAAATAAACGGAAGCAGGAATAGGGGCATTTCTAAACTCAGGCATGCCATTTAATTTATACTGTCCCATTGCATAAAAAGCACCAGGCACATTCTTTTGTAATAACTTATCTATATACATCCTAGCCTTTTTAGGATCATATTCTGTGTAATAACTGTTTGAGTTTTTTAAATATAAACTAGCCATTAATAATTTAGCGTTCCAATGCCCCATTTCTGCCGACTTATCAGCTAAAATAAACATTTGTTTATAGTGATCCGTATCATTTTGCCCAAGAATTTTCATCGCTACTTTATAATACAGATCTGCTCGAGGATCTTCTGGCAAAGCAGGAATATTCTCTGACTCTTCACCACAAGTAGGAAGCGCTACTGTTAAAAAATTAATTTCTTTATGGGTAGCGTTTAAGTCAAGTGCTAATGCTGGCGTACTAATAGTTAAAAAGCCTACTAATAAATACTTTAACATTCCATAGTTTAACTTGTTAATTTGCATAATTTAATCTCAAATGTAACTAAAGCCCAATTTGTAATACTCAGATTATTTATTTTCACTTATTATCTATTACCATTAAGTAAAATAACTAATAACTGATTATTACAATAAATCTATATTATTAATTATATAACTCATTATACTGCAAAAAGCAGTCTACACAATAAATAGCAAAATGCTTTATAGTAATCTTTATCAATAGAGTACCAAATTTTTACTAATGCGGTTGCAACAATACATCTTCAAGCAAAAGACTAATTTGTTGGGATAAACGTGCTTGTAAATCCTCATTCACTTCCATGTAAGCATGATGTAATGCTGTTTGAAAAGCTGTACTATCTGCTGAACCATGACTTTTAATTACAACACCCTGCAAACCAAGAAAACTAGCGCCATTATAACGCTCAGGAGAAAAATCTTTACGTAATCCCCTTAACATCGGTAAAAACATAATAAGTCCCTTTAATCTACCTAACCAATTTGCTTTAAAACGATTATCTAAACGACTCGCTAATAATCGCAAAACTCCTTCACTGGACTTTAATAATACATTACCTACAAAGCCATCACATACCACTACATCTGCATCGCCACGGTAAACGCCATCACCTTCCACAAAACCAATATAATTTAACTTATTTTGTGATTCTAGCAATTGAGTAGCTTGCTTTACTTGCTGATTACCTTTTATATTTTCTATACCTATATTTAACAAGGCAACTTTAGGTTGTGCTACACCTAACACCTCAGCCGCCACGGAACCCATCACAGCAAACTGAAATAATTGTTCAGCACTACAATCAACATTGGCACCTAAGTCCAATAAATAACAACCTTTATTTGCTTGGGTAGGTAAACAGCACATCATCGCAGGCCGATCAATACCTGGTATTGTCTTTAAGGTAAAGCGTGCTAATGCCATTAACGCTCCTGTATTACCTGCACTAACACAAGCATTTGCTTTACCGTCACGTACCAATTCCAGACTCAGCCGCATGGAGGAATTAGGTTTTGATCTTAAAGCAACAGCAACAGGATCATCCATAGCCACAACCTCTGTAGCATCAACAATCTCTAATTGTGAATGAACAGCATGGCTAGAAGGTGGCAATAATGGTGAAATAACAGCAGATTGGCCAACAAGGATAAGTTTTAAAGAGGGATTTTGTGCTAAATATGAGAGACAAGCAGGTACTGTACAGGAGGGGCCAAAATCCCCTCCCATTACATCAACAGCAATGACTGGTGTAGTCAAATTTATTCGTCGAAATCTTGATCTTCAACGATGACTTGACGTCCACGGTAAACACCACTTGGTGTTACATGGTGACGTAAGTGCATTTCACCTGTTGTTTTCTCAACAGATAATGCATTAGATTTTAATGCATCGTGAGAACGGCGCATATTGCGAGCCGAACGTGATTTTTTGTTCTGTTGAACAGCCATAATTCATTAACTCCTAAGCTTTGGGGTCACGCTTTAACTGCGCCAGAACACTGAATGGGTTTGACCTTGTAACCTCATTCTCAATCGGTTCGGGCTCATCAAGCACTACCGGTTGCTGGCATTCATCTAACTCATGTATTGGAATAATAGGAAGCGCTAACAATAACTCATCCTCTATCAATACTTTTAAGTCAAAAGGATCTTTTGTCCCTAATTCAAGGGCATCATATCCTTCTGGCAACATTATTTCTCCACGCTCACTACTCATAAACATATAATTATAAGTATCAGCAGTAAAAAAAGACATCACATCTAAACAACGTTGGCAAATCAATTGCACTTTAGCATCTAGTCTAACAGACATTAATGCTTGCTGTTGTTCCCCACGTTTAAAAACCACTTTAACATAAATATCAACTTCATCAGAAGCTAAGGCTTCATGTAACCGTGGCAAATCAGCTAAAGAAATATTACCCTCATAAGTAACATTTCGATCAACCAATTTATAGGGTTCAATATAATGTGGAATTGGGCCATTTGACATAGGGGCGGTATTTTATGGTTGTTCGGTCTGTCTGTCAAAGGAAATTGTGTATAAAATGCAATAATTACTACAATTTATTTTTTTCTAAGAAAAAATTTTGATTAAACTTAAAGATATACCTAACTAAGATATATTTAAAATCACTATCAAAACAATATATCCTAGCTAGGTTTTTTGTAAATATTAGACTATGTAACTCACACCCTACCTAGCTCTATTAATCTTTCAGCATCATAAATAATATTGAATGGCAAATTATCCACCTCCAAAATGACTTTACGTTCTAATAAATCTCTTACAAGAGAAATAGAACCATCATTTGGTTTATAAACAAACCAAGTAGTCGCCAGATAATCCAATTTTATATTGATTTCTAGCTTAACATCTTGTTCATCTTTTAGTGGAAGACAATTAATGAAATTAATAACCGCTTGTGAACCAAATGTTAAAAGATAATCAAAATTCAATATTTCAATAGTCATATCACTATCTTTATACTGAGCAATTGCATTTCCTACAGTAGCCAAATCTGCAAAAGCTTTCTTAACATCCAAAGTTAATTTATATCTTTTCATACAAAAATCCCTTATCTCTTTTATTTAAAATGGATGTTTATATTAGTATTTATCTTATTAACTTTATTCTTGTTGCAGCAAAATAATTACAGCCCCTGATGACTTTTTAATTTCAATTATTAATTATATTTTATTCAATAGCTTTATAATATTTATAATAAATTTTTTTCAACATTACTTTATACTGAGAAGACCTCATGTTACCTATTGTATTAGCTTCAAGTTCAAGCTATCGGCAACAACTCTTACAGCGTTTAAAAATCGATTTTAATGCCATCAGTCCCGATATAGATGAAAGTCCATTGCCAAACGAGTCACCTGCAAAGTTAACCGAAAGATTAGCTATAAGCAAAGCCAAAGCACTGGCTACTCGATGCCCTAAGCATCTTATTATAGGATCAGATGAAGTGGCTTGCTTAGAGGGTGAAATAATGGGCAAACCACATCACTTTGAACAGGCGTTTAAGCAATTAAAAATGGCAAGTGGTAAAACTGTTATTTTTTATACGGGTCTTGCACTCTATAATAGTGCTACAGGGTCACTACAAGTCGATACTATTCCTTTTTATGTACACTTTAGAGAACTTTCAGACAGTGCTATAACTAAATATTTAGAAATTGAAAAACCTTTTGACTGCGCAGGCAGTATAAAAGCGGAAGGCTTGGGTATTTGCTTTTTTAAGGGAATGGAAGGCTCTGATATAACTAGCCTTATGGGGCTCCCCTTGATTCGCTTGGTGGATATGTTGCAAAAAGAACAACTATTTATTCCTTAAACTTGTTTATTTGGTTACTATAAAACGTTCTTTTTATAAATGACCTACCGTTTATTAAGCAATACTCTAATAAGGAAATATAAAATGAAAAAACGATTGATTGCAAGCGTGCTACTCTCAAGCCTTATAATTACAGGCTGTGGCGATAAAGAAGATGCTACAGAAGGGGTACAGAAAGTAGCTATAGTACAAGGCATGAAAACTATTAGTTTATTTAAAACCCAATTGGCGACTTATTATACAGAACATCAGAAATGCAATAGCAATGCTATTAGCAGTGGAGATAGAGCCTTAACTAAAATTCATTATGTACAAGATGTGATTAGTAACGATCAATGCCAAGTTGTTTTAACCTTTAAAAATGATCCAACCATCCCTGATTTATCTGGCAAGCAAATTATACTTACCCTTTTGCCTACTAATCATACCCATAATTGGCAATGCACCTCTACTGTTACAAGGAAAGATTTATTACCTAACGATTGTATTTAACCTATTTAATACAATACCCTTAATTATAGACGCTTATAGTTAAGGGAGTTTGTCAATGAATAAAATCTTAAATAGCTAAAATTATTATAAAGGCCAATATAAATCCTTAGATTTTAACGCTACAATATAGCCTTCTACATTATTGCTGCTTATAGTGGAAACTATCATGCCTATTCATGAAATTCGCCATCCTCTTATACGCCATAAAATTGGCTTAATGCGTCATCGAGATATCAGTACTAAACACTTTAGAGAATTAGCTCAAGAAATTGCTGCCTTACTCACTTATGAAGCAACTAAAGATATGCCTCTTGAACCCTGTCATATTGAAGGTTGGGATGGTAACAAACTAGTAGTAGATAAAATAGCAGGCAAAAAAATAACCGTAGTTCCTATTTTAAGAGCTGGCATAGGTATGCTTGATGGCGTATTAGGTTTAATTCCTAGTGCCAAAGTAAGTGTTATTGGTCTGGTTCGTAATGAAGAAACCTTAAAGCCTGATACTTACCTTGAAAAACTCGCCTATGAAATTGACCAACGCAATGCGCTTATTATTGATCCAATGCTAGCCACAGGTGGTTCTATGATTGCAACTATTGATATGTTAAAGGCTGCAGGTTGTAAAGAAATTAAAGCCTTGGTATTAGTGGCTGCTCCAGAAGGAATTGCCGCTCTAGAAAAAGCACATCCTGATGTCATTGTTTATACAGCTTCCATTGACTCACACCTAAATGAAAAAGGTTATATTATTCCAGGCTTAGGCGATGCAGGAGATAAGATTTTTGGAACTCACCAAAAAGATATTTAAGTTTATTCCATTAGTAACCGCAACATTATGATGAACTTATCCGCTATAAGAGTCGTATTAGTTGCCACTACCCATGCTGGTAATATGGGAGCTACGGCTAGAGCCATGAAAAATATGGGGTTAAAGCAACTTTTTTTGGTTAATCCCAAACATGCTTTACCCCATCCTGACGCCACTGCTCGAGCGTCAGGTGCAGATGATATCCTACAAACCGCGCAAACAGTTGCTAACTTAGAAGAGGCCTTAACAGGCTGTAGCTTAGTATTAGGCACTAGTGCTAGAGATCGACAAATTCCTTGGCCTATTTTAGACCCCAAAGAAGCCGCTAATCTTAGTATAGAAACCACCCAACAACAGCAACAAGTTGCCCTAGTTTTTGGGAGAGAGCATGCGGGGCTTACTAACGAAGAATTACAACGCTGTGATTATCATGTCCATATTCCTGCTGATGATAGTTTTTCTTCCCTTAATGTGGCAGCGGCTGTCCAAGTGCTAACCTATGAACTCAGAATGGCATGGTTGCAAGCGCAAAAGCAACCTACCAAGATGCAAAAACAAGAAACCACCTTGCAGCAAAATAATTTACCTTGTACCCATGAGGAATTAGAGCTATTTTACCAACACTTAGAGAAAACGCTGATTGCGGTTAACTTTCTTGATCCAAACCGCCCACGCCATTTAATGACGCGTTTACGTCGTTTATATAATAGGGCACAAATTACCAAACTGGAAATGAATATCCTGCGTGGTATTCTTACTGAAACACTCAAATCAACCCAAAATAATCAATAATGAATTGTTAGAGAACTACCTATGGCAAATATGCTAAAAAATGAAAAACTAATGATACTTGGTCTTATTGTTGCCATTATTGCCTACAGCATTGAACATACCTTAATCGCTAACGGTCGAGCATTAGCATTGATTGCAGCTGCTGTACTGATTATAGTAATTATTGGTGTAGCCATTCGTGTTGCCCATCACGCTGAAGTTATTGCTGAAAAAATAGGCGAACCTTATGGCACAATGGTATTAACGCTATCGGCGGTGTTAGTTGAAGTCATCATCTTAGTGATTATGATGAGCCATGAAGGCTCCTCTCCTACCCTAGCAAGAGATACTATCTATGCAGCAATTATGCTAGATATGAATGGCATTATTGGTTTAGCCGCCTTGCTTGGCGGCTTGCGCCATGGCGAGCAAGTCTATAATGATGATTCAGGTAAAGTCTACGTGGTAATGATAATGACTGCGGTAGGTATCTCTATGTTAGTACCTGAATTTCTACCTGATGATAAATGGACTTATTACTCTGTCTTTACCATTGGCATAATGATTGTGCTCTATACCCTCTTTTTAAAAATGCAAACAGGGCGCCATAGTTACTTTTTCCACTACAACTACATTGAAAAACACAAAAAAGGCCAACAGGAAGAACAGCATTCAGTAACAGGTAGCATTAAATCTGCAATAATTCTACTGATAGTAGGTATTATCTTAACGGGTGCTTTAGCAGAGGTAATGTCTGTAATCCTCAATGTAGGGGTAGAAGGCATGGATATCCCTCCTATTATGCTCGGTTTAGTGGTTGCAACTATTTCAGCCAGTCCTGAAATTTTAACCGCTCTGCGTGCCGCCTTAGCCAATAGAATGCAACCTGTGATCAATATTGCCTTAGGTGCGACCCTTTCCACCGTTATTCTTACTATCCCTGTCGTTGAAGCTGTAGCACTATTAACAGGTAATCAAATCACCATGGGATTAACCATTCCACAAACAGTCATGGTGTTTCTCACCCTTATTGTGGCGGCAGTCAACCTCAATGATGGTGAGACTAATGCCATTGAAGGTATGACGCATTTCGTATTATTTGCAACCTTTATTATGCTCTCTGTGCTTGGCTTATAAATTGTTATGGATTTATTTAATGCATTAAAAGCTAAATAAATCCAATTTCTTTACTTATTTATTATTAATTTATACGCGAAATTTTACCCACAAAATCTGTGGGTAACTCTGTTAATAACAGTTTAAAAAAAGTGCCTATGATTGCTAAACACTCACTTTCCTACAAAATGATTAAAAAACAACAAATAAATATCTTATTTAAAATCAATAACTTATATAAATAAACATTTTTAATAATTATACTTGACAAGATAAAGCCAGTATTTTCAGGTCATGTGAATAAAGCAAGTAATTTATAACTCTATTTTAGTCTAAAAAACAACAATAATATGACTTATTATTTTACTTTATGATAAACATCTATTTACTAATCAAGTATCATTCTTGCCCTTAACCTATCTATAATACAATTCTTTAAAAATTGCTATGTAAAAGAGTAAGCTATGGCAGAAGATGATGATATTTCACTATTTAAAGCGGAAATGAAAGGTGTTAAACCTATCAAATACGATAAAGCTGATATTTCTAAAAAAACAAAAGATAAACTACACATTAAAACATTAAGAGAAAATGCGGCAAATACACTGACTAAAGAAAATATTATTGATGGTTTATCAGACCAATTTGTTATAGATGTAGAACCTGAAGAGTTTCTCTATTGGGCCAATAATGGTGTGCAAGAAGCCCAAATGCGTCGCCTAAAAGCAGGCCAAATTCCCTTTGCAGGAAGCATTGATCTACATGGCCTAACAGTTGATCAATCGCGAAAATTACTATGGGAATTTTTAGACGAAGCAACCAAACTAGAAATACGCTGTGTCCGAGTGACCCATGGTAAAGCCTTGCGTAAAGATAAAGCCAAGCCGATTATTAAAAGCTATATTAATACGTGGTTACGGCAACACCCGCAGGTGCTTGGTTTTTGCTCTTGCCAACCTAAGCACGGTGGCACTGGTGCTGTTTATATTATATTAAAACGCACCATGCTAGAAGGTCGCGATGAATAATAAAACACTATTAATCATCGACTATTAATGTAAAATAGCCACCTCCTCTATCATATTGTAAAGGTAAAATATCCATGAGTCTTGATATGGAAACCATTCAACAAGTACGAGCTGAAGCGGACTGTCTTTATACCAAAGCTGAACTTGATACAGCTATTAATAGATTAGCTAGCGAAATCACCAACGAACTTGCTGATAAAAACCCTATTGCTTTTTGTGTTATGAATGGTGGTTTAATCTTTGCTGGGCAACTACTACCACAGCTAGACTTTCCATTAGAAGTGTCTTACCTTCACGCCACTCGCTACTTAAATGAAACCAATGGTGGTGAACTATTTTGGAAGGCAAAACCTGAAATATCTTTTATTGATCGAGATATTCTTATTATTGATGATATTCTTGATGAAGGCCATACCCTTTCAGCCATCATTCAATATTGCCAACACGCAGGTGCTAACGCTGTTTACACAGCCGTGTTAATCGATAAAGACCATAATCGTAAAGCTATTCCTGGCTTCTCTGCCAACTACACAGGCCTAAAATGTGCTGATCGCTTTATTTTTGGTTATGGTATGGATTATAAAGGCTACTGGCGTAATGCCCCAGGTATTTTTGCTGTCAAAGGTTTATAGTATTTATTCAGCGAGGTTATTAAAAACCTCGCTATATCACTTTATTAACTATTATTATTTTCTACACTAGCTAATTTGTTAACCTCTGATTGAACCATTGCAGCCGCAATAGGTGGCAAAAATAAACCTATCGCGATGATTAACCCTGTTTTAAACATACCTTTCTTTCCCTTATCTAATAATTTTTGTCGTATCACATCATTTAATATGGAAAGCATAATTGGCATTGCAAAAGGCATAAATATGGATGAGAGGCCTGCACCTAATGGTGTTAAAAGTGTTGCTGACTGGGAGAAATTTCGAATATCTTTATGCACTCTATAAAACCAAAAGATGAAATAGAATGGCACAAAAAACAATAACAATGTGACTAATGCGTTTACATTACGTGGTGTTTCAGGTGGGACTTCTCGTACTCTGGGGTGTTCATTAAACAAACATTTTTTCACAGGTAATAAAAATAGCGTACCTATTATAATTAAAATAACTAAAAAAATGATAATGGTATTAAAAGGAACCGCTTGACTTATCAGGTTACTCATAACAAATGTCATAGATGTACCATTGAGCATATTAGTTATACTAATTACACCAAATGACAGAATAAATACTTCAACACTATTCACCGCTCGAGCAATATAAGCAGGGATTAATAAATTTACGCTACCTATTGATAAACCTAATAATGCCATTGCTACAAAAATTAGATTATTTCCATCTTTTGCAAAACTTAATAACAACAACCCTATTACCATAAGAATAGCAAATAAATAAAGCGGATAATAATATTTTGTCCGACTCACTAGCCAAGCAGGTAAAATCGCGATAATCGTAAAGAGCAGTTTTATAGATACTGAAGTGCCAATTATTACGTTTGGAATACCATAATTTATACGTAAATAAGAAATTACATTACCTAAACTAGCATTAACCATCATTACTGTTATAAAGAAGATAAATAAAGCCCAAAAACGATAACTACTAACTAAATCCGCCCATGTCCATTTTATTTCAGACCTACTTTGCTCAAATTGCATTATTTATACTTCCTAAACCTAACTAATAAAAAAGGGGATATAATCTTATATCCCCTTACTACTTTATTTAACAACGACTAATTATTTACCATAAACAGGAAAACGTGCACAGATATGTTGTACTTGGGCGCGTACACGCTCGATTACTGACTCATTAGTAATATCATCTAAAATATCACAAATCCAATTAGCCAACTCAATACACTCTGCTCCACCAAAACCACGGGTAGTTACTGCTGGCGTACCAATACGTAAACCAGAAGTTACAAAAGGTGAACGTGGATCATTGGGTACTGAGTTTTTATTAACTGTAATATGGGCACGGCCTAGCGCAGCATCCGCATCTTTACCTGTAATATCTTGCTTAATCAAACTTAATAAGAATAAATGATTATCTGTACCGCCTGACACTACATCAAAACCACGATCAATAAACACGCGCGCCATTGCTTTAGCATTAGCTATTACTTGTTTTTGGTATTCAACAAATTCAGGTTGCATTGCTTCTTTAAAGCAAATCGCTTTAGCCGCAATTACATGCTCTAATGGACCACCTTGACCGCCAGGGAATACTGCTGAATTTAACTTTTTCTCTATGGCTTCATTCGCACGCGCTAAAATTAAGCCACCACGAGGGCCACGCAATGTTTTATGGGTAGTGGTAGTCACTACATCAGCAAAAGGTAATGGATTAGGATAAACACCAGCAGCTACTAAACCAGCAACATGCGCCATGTCTACAAAGAGGTAAGCACCCACTTTATCAGCGATTTCACGGAAACGTGAGAAATCAAGAATAGGCGAATAAGCCGAAAAACCAGCAATAATCATTTTTGGTTGATGTTCAACCGCTAAACGCTCTACTTCATCATAATCAATAAAGCCTTCATCAGTGATACCATATTGTACAGAATTATAAATTTTTCCTGAGAAGCTTACAGTAGCCCCATGAGTTAAATGGCCACCATGGGCTAAACTCATACCTAATACAGTATCACCTGGTTGTAATAAGGCCATATAAACAGCACTATTCGCTTGTGAACCTGAATGAGGTTGCACATTGGCATAATCTGCACCAAATAGTTTTTTAGCCCGATCAATCGCTAACTGTTCAACAATATCAACATACTCACAACCACCATAGTAACGCTTACCAGGATAGCCCTCAGCATATTTATTAGTTAACACGCTGCCTTGTGCTTCCATTACGGCTGGACTTGTATAATTTTCTGAAGCAATCAATTCAATATGATCTTCTTGGCGTTGAGCTTCATGCTCCATAGCCGCATAGATCTCAGGGTCAAAGCGAGCGATAGTCAAATCACGACTGAACATAGCAATCCTCTAACATAGGCTAATATTGATAATAAAAGAGCTATTTTAACCTATATTTTATCTCTGCGTATATGAAAGCTTTTCATCTATTCCATCAGAAATCATCATGCAGTATTTTTTTATTCACTATTTTAATCTATAGTTAATACTAGCTTTATAAACTTACCTTGCTTTAATTAACACACTAGGAATTACCCCATGAATTTCAAAACAATTATTCTACCAGCCATTATGTCATTCGCTATTTTAAACCCTACTACTGCATTAGCAAATCCTGCTGATGAACTCACCCAATGCTTAACCACAAAAGCAACTGAACAAGATCAAATTAACCTCATCAAATGGGTGTTTTCTGCGCTTGCTCAACATCCTCAGTTAAAACAATACAGCAATATTTCAACCGCAAGCCAAAAAGCAATTGATAAAGATGTAGGTGCTACTTTAGATCGTTTATTAACCGTTGATTGTAAAGATCAAGTTGCTAACGCAGCTAAAACAAATCCTGCTGCTATTGGTGAAAGCTTTGGCGTATTAGGCCAAGTAGCAATGGGTGGCTTAATGACGAATGCAGAAGTAGCTAAAGCCGTGGCGAATATGCCAAATCTTATTGATATGAAAAAATTCGAAGCAGTGATTAAATAACCTGTCCATGCCACGAGTAGCATAAAACAAATATTCTACTCGTGGAAATGCCATTTATACTCCCTAAGCCACCTTCTTTTACTATAAATAATTACACAACAGCCACTAGAGAAGGTACAATACAAAGTTTGAAAACAACTCGCTATTTTTATTACTACAGGTAAGACATGGCACAATACGTTTATACAATGAATAGGGTGAGCAAGGTTGTTCCCCCTAAACGTGAAATTCTTAAAAATATTTCTCTCTCCTTCTTTCCAGGTGCAAAAATCGGTGTACTCGGTCTAAATGGTGCAGGTAAATCTACTCTTCTAAAAATTATGGCTGGTGTAGATACAGAGATTGATGGTGAAGCACGTCCAATGCCAGGAATTAAAATTGGCTATTTACCTCAAGAACCACAACTAGATCCACAAAAAACCGTACGTGAAGTCGTTGAAGAAGCCGTTGATGAGATCAAACAAGCACAAGCACGTTTAGACCAAGTTTATGCCGCTTATGCTGAGCCAGATGCTGATTTTGATGCGCTAGCTGCTGAACAAGCAAAATTAGAAGCTATTGTACAAGCCTCTGATGGTCATAACTTAGAGCGTCAACTTGAAATTGCTGCGGATGCCTTACGTTTACCCGAATGGGATGCCAAAGTAGAAAAACTATCAGGTGGTGAAAAGCGTCGTGTTGCCTTATGTCGTTTACTTCTCTCTGCGCCTGATATGCTATTAATTGACGAACCTACCAACCATTTGGATGCTGACTCAGTGGCTTGGTTAGAACACTTCCTACATGATTTCCCTGGTACAGTGGTAGCGGTGACCCATGATCGCTACTTCCTTGATAATGTAGCAGGTTGGATTTTAGAGCTTGACCGTGGCCATGGCATTCCTTATGAAGGTAACTACTCAGGTTGGTTAGAAGCCAAAGCCTCTCGTTTAGAACAAGAAGCTAAACAAGAAGCCTCCCACCAACGTGCTATGAAGGCTGAATTGGAATGGGTGAGACAAGGTGCCAAAGCTCGCCAATCTAAATCTAAAGCGCGTTTAGCACGCTTTGAAGAAATGCAATCACAAGAATTCCAAAAACGCAGTGAAACCAATGAAATCTATATTCCTCCTGGACCTCGTCTAGGCGATAAAGTTATTGAGTTCAATAATGTTTCCAAAGGGTATGGTGATAGATTATTAATTGATAACCTCACCTTCTCTATTCCTAAAGGGGCTATTGTAGGGGTTATTGGTGGTAACGGTGCGGGTAAATCTACGCTATTTAGAATGATTATGGGTACAGAACAACCTGACTCAGGTACGATTGAGTTAGGTGATACAGTAAAGCTAGCTTGTGTTGATCAAAGTCGTGATAACTTACAAGGTGATAAAACCGTTTGGCAACAGATTTCTGACGGTTTAGATATTATCCAAATCGGCGGTTATGAAGTTCCTTCCCGTGCTTATGTAGGTCGTTTTAACTTTAAAGGCACAGACCAACAAAAATTTGTAAAAGACCTATCAGGTGGTGAACGTGGTCGTCTACACCTTGCCTTAACCTTAAAACAAGGTGGCAATGTACTATTACTGGACGAACCTTCTAACGACCTTGACGTAGAAACATTACGCGCCCTTGAAGAAGCCTTATTGGATTTCCCAGGTGCTGCGGTGATTATTTCCCATGATCGTTGGTTCTTAGACCGTATCTGTACGCATATTCTTGCTTATGAAGATGACTCACAAGTGACCTTTTTTGCTGGTAACTATACCGAATACGAAGAAGATCGTAAAAAACGTTTAGGTGACGCGGCTACTCAACCACATCGTGTACGTCATAAAAAGATTAAGTAATCAGCTTTATGGAAAGAAATACCTGTTTCTTTCCTTATTTTCCCCAAAACATTTTTAGTCATTAAAATAGTTTTTATATGGTATCTTTTATTAATCATAGTAATATTAAAAAAATATTTAAAATCATACTGTCATTAAAATGGAGCTTTATCTTTTTCTTACTGTTATTAGTGACTACTCACTGGTTTAAATTGATTCATTTATACCTTGAATTACAAAACACATGTATTATCCTTAGTTGTTTATTTATTTTTTCTAGAATTAAATATCTCAATTTCTTTCTTGCTTTTATTATTAGCCTAATTCTAGCTTTAGAAATTACATATCGTTATACTTCTGGAGTGGCTATTTCTCCTATTTTATTAGATGCTTTTTTTACTACCAATATTACTTATACCAGTCAAGTAATGCTGCCCTACCTATTAAAAAGCATGGTGCCATTTTGCTTTTTACTATTCTTATCTATCAAATGCATCCTTGAAATTAATCAAGTAAATAAATCTATTTATTTTATATTATTAGCATTTCTGCTAATCATTAGTCTATATGGTATTAGCAGAGGATATGTTGGCAGACATGTAAACTTAAAACGATTTATCCCACAAGTTAATCCTTATATAATACTGAAAGAAGATCAATTATATTTAAAACGTTATCCTCTACTTTTTGGCAACCTCAGTTATCTTATGATTTCTCTGTTCTCACAAGAGAATCTTGAACTCCCAAAGAATAGAGTAAATATACTCAATGACAAAATAGACTCTTCACAACAACCTATGAAAGTCGTCATTGTGATTGGAGAAAGCTCCACTAGTCAACACTACTCTCTCTATGGATATCCTTACACTACTACGCCTGAATTAGACAACTTATATAATAATAATGAACTAATCTTCTTTAAGAATGTTATCGCACCAATCCCTAGTACAGATATATCCTTAAAACTTACTCTATCTTTTAGTGATCCAGTTAATCTTGATCATTTTTTTGAATATAAAAACATTATAGATATGGCAAAATTAGCAGGTTATCAAACATATTGGTTATCAACCACATATGAAAAAGGTATCAATGCTAGCTATAGTAGTCTGCTTGCTCAATCAAGTGATATTTTTTATGAATCAACAATGCATCCTATGTTATTTGCTAAGGATGATTTAGTATTGGCCAATGTTTTAAAAGAAAATTTAGAATTTAATAAAAAACAATTTATCATATTACATATGCAAGGAAGTCATGTACCCTATGCTGATCGCATAGATGATTATGATACAAAAAACTTAAACTCAACACCTGAGTTTCTTGATTATGATGCCTCTATCTTTCATACAGATCGTTCACTGGTAAAAATTATTGATGCATTGAAGCAAAACAATGAAAGCTTCATTTTTTATTATTTTTCAGATCACGGAGAGATTGTTAATATAGGTCACGGTATTGAAAGCGACGATATCTCACAATATCTTATACCATTAGTTGTCTACCAATATAAAAATAATCTAAATATTACATCATTAATTAATAAATACAAAAGTAATAATGGTTATTTAAACCTATCTAATACCTCATATATTATCTCTGAGATATTAGGGTTTAAAGTCAATCCTAAACTTATTGAGGAAGCCAAGCAAACTGGTGAATACATAATTACTTTACACAAAGAGCCAGTATCCAATCAAAAAAAATCTACTTTCAAGCTGATAAAAGCTCAGGATTATCTAAAATAAACAGAATATAATGAAGATATTATAAACTTTTAAATGATATTGCTACTGAATTTTACTAAATACATATTAAATAATTAATAACAGGAGGTTTAAGCCTCCTTTTTTATAATAATCATCATATCAATATTCATCAATTAGCTATCAATCAAAATATTCTTTAATTTCTGTATTTACAGAAATTAAAGAATATAATATATTAACAACATGAATAACTACTATATAAAGGTTACGATTATGCCTACTATTAATAAGCATGTGGTAGAGTTATTATTGGTTGAGATGAGCAAACTTAGTTTAAACAGTGCAATTACAATTTATAACATCTTAGAAAAACAAGGATTAAAATACGCTTCTTTGGCAAAGTGTATTGCTAAAGGGAATAATTTGATTGGTTTTTGTACTAATCATTACTTACAAACAGTGGCTAAATGGCAAACAGGTTTGATAATTAATAATCATGCCAATGCTGATATTTTATTAGATCACATAAAAATAGCTATGGCTTATCAATATGCTCAATATATTATTGATAAATATAATAAATCACATGATAAAAATAATAACTGTATTATTCAGCAAATTTCTCTGACTAAAATAAGAGAACTACATAGCAAGGTATTTACACAATTTGGCCTTAGTAGTGATGTATGGATACTAGCTATTCCTTTTAAAATCTATGATTGTTTAGATGCTCTAAAACAACAATACAGAAAAACCTATCACTAACCAATAAAAAAGCTCCGCACATACTTGTACGGAGCTTTTTAATCATAAACTAATTGCCTGAACGAATTAGATAATCAAATGAAGCTAGTGCTGCTTTAGCACCCTCTCCAATAGCAATTACAATTTGCTTATAAGGTACAGTAGTTACATCACCTGCTGCAAATACACCATCAATTGATGTTTTACCGCGATTATCAACTACAATCTCACCTTGAGGGCTTAATTCTACTGTTCCCTTTAACCAATCAGTATTAGGTACTAAACCAATCTGAACAAATACACCTGCTAAATCAATTTTGTGAATTTCTTCCGTTTTACGGTCTTTATAAGTCAAGCCCACTACTTTTTGACCATCACCTAACACTTCTGTTGTTTGCGCTTCTTTAATAACCGTTACATTATGCAGAGAAGCTAACTTTTGCTGTAATACAGCATCAGCACGCAACTCCGTACCAAATTCTAACAAGGTTACATGGCTAACCACACCTGCCAAGTCAATAGCGGCTTCTACACCAGAGTTTCCACCACCCACTACAGCCACTTTTTTACCTTTAAATAAAGGACCATCACAATGTGGACAGTAGGCTACACCTTTAGAACGATATTCTTTTTCACCAGGCACATTCATTTCACGCCAACGCGCACCCGTTGAAAGAATAACTGTTTTAGCTTTTAAACTAGCACCACTATCAAAACGCACCTCATGCAAACCACCTGCTTGCTCAGCGGGGATCAACGCTGTAGCACGTTGTAAACTCATGATATCTACATTATAACTTTTAATATGCTCTTCTAATTGAGCTGCTAATTTGGGGCCTTCCGTTTCAACGGTTGCAATAAAGTTTTCAATACACAAGGTATCCTGTATTTGGCCACCTAAACGTTCAGCAACAAGACCTGTACGAATACCTTTACGGGCTGTATAAATAGCAGCTGCTGAACCAGCAGGGCCTCCACCTACTATTAATACATCAAAAGCTTCCTTTGTGTTTAACTTCTCCGCTTCTCTTGCACTTGCACCTGTATCTACTTTAGCAAGGATTTCCTGCAGAGTCATACGGCCTTGACCGAAGGTTTCATCATTTAACAGCACAGTGGGTACAGACATAATCTGTAACTGGCTCACTTCATCCATAAATATTGCGCCATCAATCATTGTATGACTAATATTAGGATTTAATACAGCCATTGTATTTAATGCTTGCACGACATCTGGACAGTTTTGGCAAGATAAAGAAATATAAGTTTCAAAATTAAGCTTTGTCTTTAAACCTTTAATTTGCTCAACCATTTCTGGGGTTGCTTTAGGTGGATGACCACCCGCTTGCAATAAAGCCAATACTAATGAAGTAAACTCGTGCCCCATAGGAATACCAGCAAAGCGCATTTCACCAATTTCTTCACCTACACGCTTAATAACGAAGGAAGGTTTACGCTTATCATCACCTGCAGTATTTAAACTGACTTTATCAGAAAGGTGCTCTATCTCTCTCAATAGGCCTAACATTTCTTGAGATTTTTCGCCATCATCCAAAGAGGCTACAATCTCAATTGGTTTAGTTAACCACTCAAGATAAGTTTTTAATTGACTTTTTAAAGTTGCATCTAACATTTGAGATTCTCCTTGGCATAAGATAGGCAAAAAAACGCCCGGACGAAAAACAACCAGGCGCCTTTACGCTTCCTTTAAATTTTTTCAGTGGTCTGTTCTTTGAAGCGAAGAACAGACACTGTTCAATGATTAGATCTTACCAACTAGATCTAAAGAAGGTGCTAATGTTTTTTCACCTGGCGTCCATTTAGCAGGACATACTTCACCTGGATGCTCAGCAACATACTTAGCAGCTTGAACTTTACGTAGTAACTCTTTAGCATCACGACCAATACCGCCATCGTGTAATTCAACAATCTTAATCACGCCTTCTGGGTTGATTACGAAAGTGCCACGCTCTGCTAAACCGTCTTCTTCGATCATAACTTGGAAGTTACGAGAAATAGCACCTGTTGGGTCAGCAATCATTGGATATTGAATTTTTTGAATAGTATCAGAAGTATCGTGCCATGCTTTATGAGTAAAATGAGTGTCTGTAGAAACTGAATAAATTTCAGCGCCTAGCTTTTTGAATTCTTCATAATTATCTGCTAAGTCACCTAGCTCAGTTGGACAAACAAACGTGAAATCAGCTGGGTAAAAGAATACGATAGACCATTTACCTTTTAAATCAGCATCAGTTACTGTTTTAAAATCACCATTATGATAAGCCTGTGCTTTAAAAGGTTTTACTTCAGTATTAATAAGAGACATGTATCACTCCTTTTTTAAAATCTTCTATAGGTTTTTAGTAACTACGGAATACATTCTATAGACATCAGCTAATAATTAAAAATTAATTAATTTGATAGTATTGATTAGTTTTATTAATCATCAATTAATATCCATTAATTTTTTATATTTAACACTATAAATCCAAAATTACCAGCGATTAAAAGTTACTATTTATTAACACAAGCTAATACAACATCCTGTGCCACTTGGTAATACTCTTTTCCTGTAGATGACTCAGCAAATTTTATAAATTGCTGTAATTCTCCATCTGACAAACCACGATATACATAAATCAAAACATTTTCAAGTTGAGTATCTACTTGTTTTTGAATTTGCTGTTTAGTGGGCGTTATTTGTTTTAAAGCATCACCTGCTCCCATACCAGGTAACAACATATCTATGGTATCACTGGCAATACTTGTTAACGCTACACTAACCTCTACTGTTGCTTGATTATAAGGAATCACCCTTGTTAACTGTCTAAATAACTCTCTTCTCTGTGCACTAACCTCAATAGCTGGCACACCATTCTGGTGCTTTTTTAATTCTTCTTTCGAGGTTGCAGCTGTTTCTGCAGCAACCACCTTTTTCCCCAAATCAGTCTCAAAAAATGCTAAAGCCTCCTGTGGATTAGCTAATTTATTACGTAACTGCACTTCACCTTTTTGCTTCATCGCATTAGGCTCAAAACGCTGATTACTATTCAATACGATTGATTGATACAACAAAGGAGGCAATACTGCTTGATATTGGCTCTGCATTGTCTGTAAAGCATCATTAAAATGATCTATCTGCACAGGCCAACCCGCTGCTTTAAAAAGTTGGCTACTCGTATCCTCATCATTCGCCATCGCAAAACATGTACATGTAACTAACAATAAACTAATTAAATACTGTTTAAACCATTTCATATAAACTTTTAAAACCTTACAAAGAAAATAATTTGATATGCAGACTATACTCGATTTCTTATTACTGTATATTTTAAAAGTTATTCAAAATGTCACATTAGCTATTAGAAAACTGCATAGTCGTTTATCATATAATAATTTTTCAAATATAAAGCGCTTATTAAGGATTGTTATAATGGCTAACAACCAGCAAACTACGCATAATACACCCCTCTATAAAAATGCTGATTTCACTTGTGGCCGCTGCGATAGCCTTTGGCAAGCTACCTATATAGACATTGCAGCATTACGCGCTAACCAGCCCATTGCATGTAAAAGCTGTAACTGTGAACTCATAATGTCTGATGAAGAATTACAAACACTTAATCAGCGCTTTGCACAATCGGAAAAATTAAGTAAAAGAGCTATTTATTTCACGCTACCCTACTTTGTGCTTTGTGCAGTGATAGGCTTTATTTATGGTGGAATGGCGACAACTGTTATGATAGTGATTGGTTTTATGGTTATTATCACCATGCGGAAATCTTTAATGAAAGACGGTATTGATCACTTCCATTTAATCGCTTTAAAAAAAGAACCTACTAACCAAACCCAAGCAAAAAATCAGAACAAACCATCATTTAAGAAGAAAAAGAAAAAATCAAAATAGCATAAAATCAAGAGATAGTTAGCATTAACAAAAATTCAGATAATTGCTAACTATCTTAAACATTCTTATTAAACCCATTCTAATCTTCTATCTCTCCCCTTACTAAATAAATAAAAATTACTATTTTTATAAAAAACCATTGACTCAAACTATTATTCTAGTTATTATGCGCCCGCTTAACGAACATAGCTTAGCAAAGGGGCGAAGGGTCTGAGGGTCATCATTTTCCTGAACCTATAGCTCTAAATAGAGCGCCCGTAGCTCAGTTGGATAGAGCACCCGCCTTCTAAGCGGGTGGTCGCAGGTTCGAATCCTGCCGGGCGCGCCACTTAATGCCTGAGCAGTTATTAGCAAAGTATGTTATTGTAGTTTGTAATGGTGGGCGTAGCTCAGTTGGTAGAGCACAGGATTGTGATTCCTGTTGTCGTGGGTTCGATCCCCATCGTCCACCCCATTAATTAGCTACACAAAAATATGCGGACGTGGTGAAATTGGTAGACGCGCTGGACTTAGAATCCAGTACCGAGAGGTGTGAGAGTTCAAGTCTCTCCGTCCGCACCAAATAAAAAACCTAGTTAATTTATTTAACTAGGTTTTTTTCATTCATGAGCTTTTATCCTGCTTCTTATACTCATCTGACGCTGCAGACGATCGTCAGTTTGTACCCCCAGCTTATCTATTTAATTATAATTATATACGGATAATGATATTGCGCGCGTTTTGTAAAACATTAGTTTTTAATGCTATTAGATTATGATTATTTAAAGAGTAACTATGTTTTTATCCCCCCCTATCTAAATTCGCGCCAGTAAAAAAATAACTGGTTAATCAGTCTCTATTGAAATAGTTATAAGGTTTTACTATACCCCTTGTACCTCATTGTTAATAAATTATTCTTAACAATTAATGTAAAATTAAGACTTTCCCAATAAAATATATTAAAAATAAGGAAATAATTATGAAAAAAAGCTCAATAAAAAATTCTGCGAATATTCTACTTATATGTTTAGTGTGTTTCTGTGGAGTATTTTCAATACCATTTCTTAGCAATTATGTAGCTACTTTAATAATTGAGTCTGTAGGGTGTAGTGGTACTGGGGGCATTCCTGCTCCAACAGGGAATTGCCATATTAGTTTTTTTAATAGATTTTATCAATTTACTGGTATAGGTACGTTTGTTTCCCCAATTGTTTTAGTCGTATGTTTCTGGGATATTCTTCTAATATGGATAGCATCAATACTCATTTTGAATTATATAGATAAAAAAATGAAATGATCTTTATATGATTAGTTTATTAACACGGGGGATATTGAGAAATCAAAAACAATAAGAAAATGTAAACCACTCCCACTCGCACATAAAAAAAATCCTGTTTTTCAAAAGAAGTTAACTTTTAACATCAAAATCTTATAAATTGCTATTTTGCAATACTTACAGAGAAATTAAACCTTAACAAATTTAGTAAAAATGTTAACTTAATGTTAACTTTTAGGGTTACTTTTTGTTAAGGTTGTTTACTTAAGGATTACCTTTTTTATGGACTGGCATAATTCAAAATATTTCAAAGCTTATTTTTTTTATTGGCTAAGGCTAATTGATAACATTGTTCTAGTTCTTGGTCTGTTAGCTTGGCTAATTCGCGTTTATTCTGTTCACTTATTATGATATTAAGCGCAGGCGGTTGTTGTGGTGTTGGTTGTGGCTCTGGTTTATTTCCGTAAATTCTAGGCTTTATCTGCTATATCTAGTAAATCATCGGTTAGCATATCGGCTTGTATTTCCCTGGCTAGTTGTACTGGTTGCAAAACTCGGCATTACTAGCCAACTATCTAAAGACTGTAGCCTTATCTGGCATATCTTCGAAAGTATATATTGCTCTTAAAGACTCGCCATTTATTAAGCGCTCTATAATATTAGTTGCTAACTGTTCATTATATTTAATTGGTCGTGCTATTAAATAGCCCTGTATTATCCTGTGAATACATATTTTAAGCCATTTAATCATAAAAGTAATAGGATTATTGGTAACTCAGCAAGAGCTTTATGAAGGGGCTTCTAGGGCGTTATTGAATAAGTCACTACAAAAGGCTTGTATTGACTCGTTTTATTATTAGGACTATGCTTATTGTTAGGTGCTGAACACACCCTAATAGCGGTTACCACCCCGTAAGTTTGCGGTATTTTTTTGTACCTCTGTTTTATGGTTGGGTAGCGTGTAGCCATACGCTAGCAATAGCGAAAACTACAGGTCGTCTCATTGCGGTGTTCAAGTACCCAACCGCCTATCATGAACAATAGGCATAATGAACAAACTAATAGGAAACAAAAAAACGTCTAATTCAATTAATAATCCACGCTTTAAACCGCTAGAACAAGCCTCTCAAGGCTGTAATGAAAACGTTTTTTATTTTGATAGCCTAGCCACTAGAGAAGCAAAACTTGAATGTTTAACCGCCCGCTTAAGTGCTTTATTAGGTGTATTAGAGTTATTACATGAATTTGATAAACCGCCCGCTTATGCTCTGCAAAAAATGGGTATTCTTTCCACTATTATGTTAAGTAACGCCACAAGTATAATTAAAAATATTCAACATGAAGAATTAACCAAGTAATAGGATTGTTTAATGTGTGTAAAAAAGACAGTTTTAAAACTGGTCTTTTTTTATGGACTGAAAAAATTATCTAAGGGCTATTTGCTCGCGCGTAGGGATGGTGCTTTTTTGATGCTTTTCCCCCGCGTGGTGGTGTGCAAAAAGCGTTCTCTTTTTCGGCTCTATAGCTTTAGTAATAAGGCTTTAGGGTGTGCGCATATATTCACTTCTAAAAAGCAACATTTGTCCACATGGTGGTGGTTCTTTAAGTGGTTTTCACAAAAGAAAAAGCCTTATAACTCATCAGCACTATGGTAAATGTCATCCAAAGTTAAGTTATAGGGCTTTTTTATTTTCAGAATAGTTTATGAGTATGAAAGGATTAAACTTAAACCACTGATATTTAAAACACTTCTTAGCTAATATTATATAGAACTATCTTTGAAAAGGATTAGTATTAATAGACTCCCCTTTCTTTAGCGCATGATGGCAGATTTATCATCACATTGATAGAATGTTTACACCATTAAATACGCATGAAAATTCTTTATTGTCATTTACTTTAAGATTTACATAGATATTTCCCCCCTTGTATCTGTTTTTTAGTAATAGTTATCTCATCGAAGGATATCCTAGCACTCCTGATATCTCTGTTTTTATTTTTTCATCTGATAGTGTATTAGTTGACTCAGCAATTGAGTTCAACCAGTTACTCCTAGTGATAAAAGACATACTAATATCATTTTTTTCATATATTAAACTCCTTTAAATGGCTTGTCGTAATAAAAACATCATTTATTAAATAACACTTTCCCTTTATTTAAGATTTTTGTTAAACCTTAACTTAAAAAATATTAATGACTGTGCTAACACTTACATAAATAAAAGCACATTAACTATTGCTTAATTTACTCTCGATCTTTTCAATTAATGCATCTTGAATGCTTTTAACAGCTTCACTATTTTTACCTGAAACATCACGCCAAGACTGTACAGCATTACCTGATGACTCAAGGAAAGCTTTAACATTAAGCACTACCTTTTTATCAGTTCCAGATAGCGTAATAAGGTATTTATAACAAGTAGAGTTAGAACCTAATAGACCTAAAGCAACTAACTGAGTAGGACCAGCTACATAATCTGTTGAAATACTCACATCTTTCTTTTCATTTAAAATAATTACACCTGACTCATTTAACGCATCCAAAGAGGTCTGATAAACTTTTGCTTTGGTATAAGGCAATGTATTAGTTGCTTGAAAACCTGCTCTAGGCTCTGGAATAGCTTGCCCGCCGATTTGCATACAACCAACCATTGTTATAGTAGTTAATAAAGAAACAGCAATTATTTTTTTCATACGTTTCCCTAAATTTGCATATATTCAAAAAGTTTAATTATGGTTTACGCAGCTAAAATTATACAAATAATCCTATTAAGCATAGCTGCAATGATTAGCTTTATAACTACATAGATTATTACCTCAGTTAATTTAAAAATTAGTATTAACTTCTTTAATTAGTTTTTTATACTCAACCTCATCCCTCAGTTGTATACCTTAACCTTCATCAGTAGGACTCCATGTTCACTGAATAGTTTTTTAAGTTGTATTGATCTTTAAAATTTAATTATTAGATCTAGGTTTATTAGTTTCTTCATCAGCCCAATAAGGAACTCCTACTCTTGTAAAATCAGGAGTTAGTGATGGTACTGTATGCTGACGAGCATAACTATCAATTTCAGGAAGAGGAAATGTTAATTGCCTGCCTTTGTAATGTAATTTAAATTGTGCACGAACGATCCATTTAGTTTCTATCGTTGTAGTTGTAGAAATTGTAGCTGGTGAGTACAATTCTCGTGACTCTGACACTAACTCATGCCCCCCAAAAACAATTATTTTATTTTCTTCAGATATTTCAGGTTTATATTCTCGAATTATACTTTGGCTAATCCTTATTCCATCCCTAGTTACAACTCTTACATATTGATATCCTATGTTAATAGCTTCTTCTCCACCTAAAACACTAAATGGAATATTGCTAGTTACTTCAATTGTTGTTTTTGTTAGAGGATTTATTCCATTTTTATCCTCAGTTATTTTAATTGTGATGTCTGATAAAATATTTAATAAATAATGATAAGCAGTGACAGGATCTTTTAAAAAATGCGTTTGCTCATTATCATTGCTTGCAAAAGGGCCATTTGCTATCCACTTTTGTAACTCTGAATGGGAGAACTTTGCAATCAAAACTCCCCCTATAACTGTTAGGGCTAAAGCAGTCCACCCTAAAGGACCTGATGAAACGCCTAATAATGCAAGAATACTCACGACTCCCGCCGCCGCTATCAAACCATATCCGAAAGTGGCTCTAGGATCATTGTGCCATATAAATGATTTTTTAAGGTCAAGATAACTTAATACGAGTCCAATCATTGCAAATGGTCCTTTTAAAAAAGTTAATCCTGGAATATTAGTTTTACCAATTAGACTATTTCTACTTAAATAGCTTGTACTACGTCGTAAAGCAAAACCATTAGGCTTAAGCCTAAGTTGAGCTGATAAAGAGTTTCGACCTGAAAATAGATAACTTAACTCTTCACCTGCAAATACCAAATTTGATATGGTTACAGCCAACTTCCAATATGCTTGATTACCATTTCTTTGAACTTCTTGTTCTAATTTAGTAAGCTCATTAATGAGTCCTATGGTCTCAAAAATAATAAGTGTACTAGATATACCTCTGCTTAGATTAAGAAACCTTAGCCTATTCGTATACATAGTAAATGCTTGGTTACGTAGCGTAATAGCTTCTTGTAAACCTAAATTGGCTATATTCTGTCTACGCAAACTATTTAATAAACTTCTTCTAGCTTCGTGTTCTGTATCGATAAGCCTCGATAACTGACTGTTTCTAGGATAAAATACAGCAATAAACGAAGTGTTACTAGCTACACTATTATTGGGAATATTCCTAAGATTTGTTGAGGCTCTAGTATTATTATTGCTTCTATTAAGTAGATCCATATATCCTCTTCTTATTCCATTAGTATTTACTCCTTCGGCAGAAAAGATCAGAACTCGGCTATTATGCCCCTCTCCATCGTATGGAGTAATACCTGTGCCTGTACGGATGGCTCTACCTAAATATATTTCTCCTAATGGATTATTACCATTTACTGTTCTCATCAATTCAAAATTTTGTGCTTGTAATAATGGCAAATCTAAACCATGCAATCTGACTACCCGTATATTCCCCTTATTTAACAAATTATCACGCGCAGTTTGGGCATTTGCTATATCAGTGACAACTTCTCCAGTCGCTCTTGACATTGCCCTTTGAGATTCAATCATTGCTATTCTTGTTTTTAAATGATTAGTATAAGCACCTTCAATCGTTGATACCAAACTTTTAGAAATTCTTTGTAAAACTTTTAGAATAATTTTTGTATCAATAGAAGTTGGCGTAGAATCTATATCTTGGTTTTCTATATTATCAATTAGCAAAGCAATATCAAGGGACGAATCTTGTTTTATAGTTTTTTGTGATTGATCATTTATAAACTCTTTAACACAACAATCGATACGGTAAACTCCTGTTCCATCATTAGCTCTTTCCGCTATTGAATTCACAGATAATTTTTCAGTTAATTTAACCTCATTATCATTGATAGTTGGCCATAAAAAATGATGATATCTGTTTGTATTATCATTGGATAATTCAAGAATAAAATCCAATATAATAATAAACCTATCTCCCCTCACAATTACTCTATCTACTTCTGCTCTCACTTCTTTTGCTTCAGCTACAGCATCAACGAGTGTTTTAGTATTATTAACGGAAAAATCTATATTCTGATAAAGAATCTCTGTATTAGTAGTTATAGTATCCTTTCTATATGTTTTAATTCCTATTTCTAGAGTAGATATAACTGTACATAAATGACTATACGCTGCACAATACAAAACATTATTATCTAAACTTAAATGATCTGCCCATATTTCAATAGTTTTTTCTTTACTAAGTTCGTCAAATAACATAAATATTATTTGACATAGTCTCTCTCTAATAATTTCTCTTTGAGGAGCTACTGAATCCTTTGATATATTTCTTGCAGTTTGTGAACTGATTTGTGTTCTAGAAAGGTGAGGAGAAACAAATGTCTGCATTAAGATTGCACTATCAGAATAAGGTATATATTTTAAATATTCTAATGCTAAATCCATTAATTCATTACATACCTCTACTCGCCCTACTAAATGTCTTATTGTATAATACGGATCTTCAATAATTACACCATAAATCTCTCGCTCTTTAGCATTTAAAAGAACATCTGTTTCTATTATATTTTTTGCCCAAAATTGTCTTAAATTATTGTCTACTTCCTTTTTTTCTTGCAATTTTTCATTAACAGTATCAGTAAATAAAACTTTCCATGCTGATAGCTCTAAATCTTTGGCTAAAGTTAGATTATAGACACCATTAATACTATTTGTGTTAAAGTTCCTAGCGTTAGCAAAACTTTGAGTTAAATAGCTTCCTTCTATATCATATAAATACTTATTTGGATAATCTAGTTCCCATTCAACTTGAATATTTCTTTGTTTTTGTTCAGGAATAAAATTGATTGGAAATATATCTGTTATCAGCCAATTTTCTAATTTTCTAAATTCACTACTTACATTATCAATAGGATAATTTGCTTCTTTAATTATTTGTGATATTCTTAAATTGGATTCAGAACGATAGTTATATTTCTCAAAAAAACTTTGGTAAGAAATTTGAGGGCTTGAATGTAAACTATCATTATTTAGAGAACTCTCACGTATAGCAAGACGTGCAGCACTTAATTGCACTTCAGAATATTGTATGGAATATTCCATTGATACATTATATGCATTTTTAGTTCCATATTGTCTTGGTAACCATATTTCCTTTAATTCAACACCTATGACCTCTCTATCACCACTCCTGAAACTCCCATCTCTAAGCCGATAAAGGCTTACATTTACATCTTTATAAACAGTTTCATCATTTTCATTTTGAACTACACGAATCTCTCGCCAAAGTTTACCCTTATAAAAAATATAAAGATAACCTCCAGGCCTTACCAATACAGGAAACTTTTTGTTATTAGATGCAGTACCCATCCAAACTAAAGGTACAATTGGAATAATTTGGTTAATTTGCCCATCTTCTTGTCGGCATGTTTTACCAATCTCCTGCGCAAATGGCAATAATATAGGATTACCATTTGTGGTGTGTATTTTTAATGATAAACCTCTTTCTTCTTCTTGCTGATTTTGCCAACTCCAACTATGTAATGTACTAGTTAATTTATTTTCACCCTGGATTATTTCAATATCATTTTTATTAAAACGCTTTCCGCCTCTCCTCGACCTTGTATTTTTTTCATCCTTTGTAGATGATAGTTCTTGGCCTCTATTGTTTGTAATAATAACCTCTTGCCCTTCAGGGTGATTAGTACCCATTACTTGAATGATTAATACATTTTCCTCACAAGCTGTATTAGTTATTGGAGACAAGGCTGATCCCTGAAAAGGTGAGGAATAGTCCATAAAACGATAGCTTCCAGACATATCAATAATCCTTATTTAATTTATATTTTGCGAGTAATACTGTTTAAGAAAAGCTAATTTTTCTTGGCTATTACCACTTAACCAACTCTCTGGTAATGATTTATTAAGATGATTTATACGGATTTCTAAATATTGCTCAATTTCTGCTAATTCATAAAACCCATACAAAGCTGCTTCGTCTACTAATGAACTTACTTGTTGTACTGTTAAAGCCTTTTTATTTTTAAGTTTATTGCTATACCAATGATATGATACCTTTTGTTTTTGCATATTTTCTAATGCTTTTATATGGTGTTTGTCTAATCGATATATACCATTTACAGCTAAGGTTTTTTCTAAGTTTTTACAATATTTCCAACTAGATTCTTCTGTAGTCACCTCTTTCCACGAAATATCAAACCATTCTATACTATCAATTACTCCTAACCACGCACCTACCTCTTTCTCCAATAATGATGGGAAGAAGTAACTAGCAACTTTAGTATCATAGTACCTTAACACTCCTTGTTGTTTATCATTAAAATATACTATTAATATTTTTCTTAGTTGATTGAGTACATTTTCTGAAGTATATTGACTATTAATAAGTAAACCTGAGTTTTCTTTTAAAAAAGTACATAAATCTTCTTTGGTAGCTGTAGAATCCTCAATAAATATGGGACCTTTTTCTTTATAAATAGATAAGATGGTATTATCAAAAAGATAATGTATTTTTAGCTGCCTAAACATATTACAAAATATTTTTTGCATTACATTTTTTTCATTATTAAGCAATAAATATCTTCTCATATACTACCCTCTTCAGTTTGACGACAAGGGCAATTTGTTAGAGGGCAAGTTTGAGGGGTGCCTCTCTGTTTTTTAGCACACAAAGCTACAATGGGTGTATTTTCTCTATTCGCTTGAATAATTTGATGCGATAGCTTAGGAGATGGTTGTTCAGGTACACTTTTCTCGTTATTCATAGGCAACAAAGGTAGGGACGGTACTCCATCCATAGGAGTACCTCCTATGGTTATTGATGTACTTGCCCAAATACCAGCTGCATTTAAAACAATATGTTGGCCGCCTGCTTTTAAAGTCAGTGACAACCCTCCATCTATAATCGTCTGCATACCTGACTTAAGATGAATTTCCATTCCCGCTTGTACAGTTTTAATAGTACCTATTACTTCATGTTCTGCTATTCCCACTGTTTTATGATCATTAAGTAACACTTGAGTTTTACGATCTAACTCTGTTAAATGATGTTCTTCACTTTGATTTTTGGTATATCTATTTTTAACAATAGTTTCGCTATGTTCATTTTGTACGTGCAAATGGCTGTTATTTTTAACCTGTATGGTATGATTGTTTTTAGTCAGTTGATCAAAGTCTTTTTGAGCCTGCACAAATATCTGTTCTTCACCTGCTTTATCTTCAACTCTGAATTCATTAGAACCGACTCCTCCTTTAGAACTAGATGTTTTAAATACAGATCTGGTTTTATTAGCAGGTAATTCATAGGGTACTTTGTTTACTCCATTATGTAAGGCACCTACAACTATAGGGAAATCAGGGTCACCTTCCTCATATTCAATAAGTACTTCCATTCCTACGCGTGGAATAGTTAGTGCTCCATAACCATTATGCGCCCAATTACTTTTTACTCTTACCCAATGGCTAGAGCTCTCATCATAGTTACCTTCTCTATCCCAGTGACATTGAATTTTTACACGCCCATATTTATCACAGTAGACTTCTTCCCCTGCTGCACCTGTCACTATTGCTGTTTGAGCACCTAATACTTTTGGTTTGGGATGAGGTTTTGCAGGTCTGTAAGGTATATCCTGTGGTGTAAGTACTGCTACATTTCTATAGCCTTGCGAAAAATCTTCAACTGGAAACTCCAATTCTACTGCTACAGGATAATTAAAATACTGGTAAAGTTGACTAGCACTCTTAGTAGTGTTAGCTGAAGTTGTATCACCAAAAGCCTCCAATACAGCAGGTTGTTTACCTGCATGTCTGATTTGATTAATCAGCCAAGGCTTCTCAACATCTTGTAAAGGATGATTGTCTACTGTGATATATAGTCCTGCATAGAGCCCTATAACATCTCCATAGATTTCTGCTAGTACTTGAGTTGCTCTTAATCGCTCTATTTCTATTTTTGCCAAATAATCTGCTCTGACCTTGTTCATATGTCAACTAGGATAGTCATAGCTTTCTAAGCTAGGCTCGATTGCCTCATTGGCTTTAGCACTTTGTGTTCCTTGCCCATTGCCCTCAGGAATTTTCATATTTTCAAAATTATAGTTGCGCCATGATGCTTCTGTAGTACAACTAGATAAATTAATATCAAATCTCTTTATCACTCTCTCATCTGCCACAAAACCTGTGTCATTCACATATTTAATAGTTTGAGCCAAACTCGGAAAGAAAGGATTAGCATCTGCAAAAGTAACTGTATGTTGCTCTTGAGTATGCTGAAAATAATAAAATATGCCTTCACTCTCTGCTAAATGATTGATAAATTCATAATCAGTTTGATCATATTGAGTACAGTATTCTCTTATGGGATAAGTTTCTTTAAGTTTGAACTCAAATTGCGCACCCTCTTGCATTCCATATTCAGTAAGGATAACTGAGATAATTTCTGGAACAGATTTATTCCGAAATACTCGCTGATTAGTGCGTTTCTTTAGATGAGTCAAAGTAGGCGTTAGGATAACTTTAAAAGTAGCATAGTGTTGTCCTATCGCACCACGTTTAACTGATTGTATTACACCATTTATTCCTTCAGATTTTTCTGGATTAAAGGCCAGAAAAGCAGTCTTGCTTAATAGCTGTGTAACATCAAAACGAATATGATTGCAAACGAGTGTAACCTCAAAGGCATAATTATTGGAAATAGCTTCCAATCCTTCGAAAGATAATACTTGTAGTTTGGTGCTACTTTCTAGTCCTTGTACATCTAAACTAAAATGCACAATATTAGCTGGATTAAACATAAATACTCCTACGACGAAGCCCATTCATCCTTAAAATAATTTATTTTTTAAAATTTTAGTTATCAGCATTTTTTGCTCAAACTTTTCAATAATCTAAGGTGATTATGAACATTTTCTAAAAATTATTTTTTTCCTAAACCCATTTTGATTTATTGAAAAACCTTAAAATTAAAAAACAGCTTTTGTTGTTTTTTGTTTATCGAAATATTTATCTATTGCTTGTTCATAACCATTGTCAACAATAGCCATAGATGCCATTGTTACATTTAATGAAATATATGGTTTTGCTGGTCTGCTATAAATACATGAATCATTTTCAGGCGATAAGCACCAAAAGATTAATCCCCCTACTTGTGCAGATGGTTGGCCATATTTTTGAACCATTGAGTTAGATATTGTTTTTATATTATCTGAGTTTCTAGGCATACTATATCCAACTGATACAACGACCATTTGCTTATTATTGCCATTTAATACATTAGGTAAAAAGGATACAATATAGTTACCATTTGCTGTGCTAACTTTAAAATTAGTTATTTCAATTTTTCCTGTAATCTTTTTAATTTTTTTCTGACTCTCAGTATTAAAGCTTGTTGTACTCTGAAACTTTATTCGGGATTGGCTAATACCTAAATTTGATGTGATAGCTTTAACAGCTTGATCCATCGTCATACCCAATTTAACACCTGCCACATCTAGTTTTGTAACATCAACAGATCTACCTGCTGCAGAGATATTTTTGGTAGTCATTAATAATAAAAATGTTATTAGTGTATAAATTAACTTTTTCATAAAATTACCTCATGTAAAATACATTAATAGTTATTATTCTTTGATCTATATCTTCTTGTGAGAGTTTTAGCCTTATTTGGAACGGTTAATTAAAAAACAGGTTTTGTTGTTTTTTGCGTGTTTAGATATTCTTTCATTGCCTTTTCGTAGTAATTTGTACCTGAAATTAAAATAACATTAAGTGGTGATAGATGAAGGTATGGTTGGTTACCATATATACATCCACTTTGAGGGGGAGATGAACACCAATAATTATTTTTAGTGGTAGGTTGTCCATATTTTTTTATCGTAGACTCTGTTAATGCTTTCATATTATCAGCGCTAGCTTTCATAGTGTAACGGATTAGACTAACAACCATTTGCTCATTCTTACCATTAACCACATTAGGTAAAAACTCCACAGAGTAATTACCAGCATTGGTATTTAGTGCAAAAGAAATTATTTGAGCTTTTCCTGTAATTTTATAAATGCTTTTCTGTGTACTACTCAAATTAAGCATATTATTTGCTTGCATTTCTCGGAATTTTATCTGAGACTTATTAACATTTAATGTTGATGTTATGGCTTTAACGGCTTGATCTATGGTCATTCCTAATTTGACACCTGCAATATCAAATTTTGTAACATCAACAGATTGTTCAGTTGCAAAAATATTTTTTGTAGTTAGTAATAATAAAACTGTTGTAAATATATAAAGTAGCTTTTTCATAAAATACCTTTCTTATAAAAATTTATTAAGCATTAATTGTTATTGTTGTCTGCATGACCTAACAGTATATAAATTTTCTAATTGAGATAAGCGAGACCTAGCTTGAGCTTTCATATCGTTTGTAGAACTAACATCTGCAAACATGCTAACAAGTGATAATATATCTTCTGAGGTATTTAAATAGGTTCTTAAATCTTCGATATTACTTTTAATATCTTGGCAGGATAATGATAATTTATCTTGATCTGATAAATTAGAGGTATTTACTGAAGTATTAGCACAACCAGCTGATAAAAGAAACAGACTAAGCGCTAAGATTGACGATTGACGATTGACGATTGACGATTGACGATTGACGATTGACGATTGACGATTGACGATTGACGATTGACGATTGACGATTGACGATTGACGATTTTAACATAAAATTTTCCTTATTGTAAAGTTATTTGTTAATTTTATAGTATAAAAGTCTAATTGTATATAGTAATTTTGATAACTACAACAAATTAAACTCTTAGACTCATATTACTTTTTTAAAACAAATTATACTAATGTAATTTAAATATCATTTTTTCAATAATTTTCCTATTATTATGCTAGCTATTAAAACAGGACTTTGTCTAGTGACTACTTAATCAAATTAATCATTATTTAATAATAAATAGTTATGATATTTTATGAAGCTTAAAAGTAATGTTGTATTTATAGAAAGCAATTTCATGAAAGTTATATCTACTAAACCATTATCCTACCTTTTACTCAACTTAGTCATTGTTTGCTTTACTTCTACTAGCTATGGAAATGATAATTTATCTACAGATGAATTAATGGCGAAAGGCGAAAAAAATTATTATGAACAAGATTATCAGCAAGCTATGCAATGGTATTTGAAAGCCACTGATAAAGGTAATGCATATGCTATGGGTAATATTGGTGTGATGGATGAGCAAGGAATAGGAGTAGAGAAAGATCATCAACAAACCATGCAATGGTTTTTAAAAGCAGCTGATAAAGGTAATGTTTTTGCAATGTTTAACTTAGGTGTTAAGTATTACAATGGATATGGTGTACCGAAAGATATCTCTATAGCCAAAGAATGGTTTCAAATATCGGCTGATTTAGGGGATAGTGAAGCTAAAGAAGCATTAAAAAGATTACAATAATGCTCTTATCGATAAAAAGGCTATCTATTTAAAATAGCTTTTTTATTATTAAGTTATAGTCTGCTTTTTTTAATGTTGTGTTTAGCTATTATTTAAAATATGACTAATAATTATTTAAAGATCAGCATTAAGCAAAGAATGATAGTTCATATGGTTAATAATATCTCAATCTAATAATAATTTATCAGTAGTTAATTTTCGCATGTTATTAATATTTGTGAGTTGGTTTTTTCTTTTTTAGTTAAGGTACTATAAAAATTATCATAATCAAGGGTAATATTATTAGTTAAGTTTGGGTTAGTTGTGGCTGTATTTTTGGTGGTGTATTTGCTTTTTTTATCATATGTAGTCATAATATTTATGGGCATATATGGGAAAGCTACTAATAGTTTTTAAATCTTTTGCAAATCTCTTTTGGGTTATTTTTACTTTTAATTTTTTCTCTGTCAGTCCTTGTTTTTATCTGAAAATTCATTATCACGCATCAATTTTTTAATGTCTTTACTATCCATTTTGCCACTAGCTAATGTCATGGCTAATACTCTGGTTAGTCCGTCTTGTTCTTTAGATACTACTAAGACAATACGCGGTAATGCTCCAAATGCTTGCCAGCCTGTGACACGTTCAAGGGGATTTTTGCCTGTGCCTGTCGTACCGCCTAATATATGTACTTTGCCTTTGGCTAGTTTCTATTGTGCAATCATAACTATAGCCTTTTGAGTATTAACATACTCTGAACGATTTTTGTATTTTCTTTATTTATTGGTCATTCTGATAAGTCTAACGATTATTAGGCTTTTAACTTTTTTAAAGACAATAAAAGCTCCTATTACCTAACCAAAGGGTTGACTGATGATTAATGTTTATAATAAGTTAATTAATTTTTATTTAGCGAGCTTGACTATGTTGTTTTTCTGCTAAACATTGCTCTATCTATTCTTGAATTTCGTTATATTCCCAAAAAGTTGATCAACCAACTTTAACGTATTGGGGAAATATACCAGCGTTAACATAGTTATATATAGTAGCTCTTGATAAGCCAGTGATAGGTATTACTTGAGTTAGTTTGATAAATTTTTTAGTTGATAGCATAGCTTAATTCCTTAGCGTCTTTTAATGATGTACTTGGATAATTTTCCAAAGTAATTAATGACTCCCTGCCACCTGGCTTATAGTATTTTATTTAGCATACCTTACTACAACTATGAGATATTAATAAAAAAGCCATCACCATCAAATAACTTAATAAACTTTTTACTATCAGGTATAGTGTTATTAATCTTTGTATCTGTTAAGGGGTTATTACTCTAGCCATTATTAAAATCGTTTAAGGGTTAGATTATTTAACCCCAATATTACCCACCATTATTATTAGCTTTCTATAGTTCTATACACATCTTTTATAATATAATATCCTTGTATAACAATTAACATAGCTTACTCTATACTTATTATTAGATTTATTTAAATATCAGTTCAATTCGCTCCATCCACACCAAATAAAAAACCTAGTTAATTTATTTAACTAGGTTTTTTGTCACTTAATCAATATCTAACCCCTTATTAAACTCTATTTACATTTTTAGTTATTAATACAACCAAACCTATAAATGGTGTTTTGTGTGGATTAGTTAGCTTTGGCAAGAAGAAGGTAAATACTTATTTTCGATTGTTTTTGAAGCTCTGATATTTGAGACTGAACTACAATGCCACACAAAAGCGCCAGAAGTCTTAGCCATACGTAATGACAACCCACCACCAGCAACTCCACTATTGACACCAGAACTTCTCATAACAGCTGTTATATCACATACTGAAGTAAGAGTTTGCCCAGCAATAGTGAAAGTAGCACTACCTAGTGGAAAATCAACATAAACCCGTTCAACATATTTTCCATTAATTGCACTGGGAACCGCAACTCCCCCATTAGCATTAGTTGTATTCATTGGACACACTCCTGTTGCGCTATAACCCTCTGCTATTGGCCCTTTTAAACCACTCATTAAACTTAATGCTTCAGAAACTTGAGCCCGTCCAATATAATCCTGATACGCTGGAATAGCAATTGCTGCCAAGATCCCTATAATAGCAATAACAATCATTAATTCAATTAGGGTAAAACCTTTTTGCATAGACTTCACGTTAAATATCTCCTACTCTATGAATATTTAAATACAATGCTTTTAACTGCTTTTTACTCTTGGCGTAAAATATAATAATATAGTTTATTTTTAAGATATTAACTCTATTTACAAACACAGTTAATTTAAAATAAAAAACATATCAAATAATTGTGAATACATTATAAAATAAAGGATAATTCAAAATAATGAGCATGCTCAACAAATGTTGAAACAACTACAATAGATTTGATCTTATCTATATTATCAAGTCAGAACAGACTTTTATGGTATTAGCAATTAATCCTACTAAATCAAACTAATTTATTTAAAATTGAAATAAGCAGTGCTAATTGTATTTACAAAGGGCGATAGTAAAATGTAATGCTTATAGCATGTTTTATATAGGACTGGAAAAGACCTTGAGAAGATTATCAGCAGGCTATGCAAGGGTATTTGAAAGCTTATGATTTAACCCACCTTATTGCACTAAAGGTATTACGAAAATAACTTAACTGCACTAATTTTTATTAAATCTCAATAAAAATCCCTTTTCCTAGAGGATGAATTCATATCTCCACATATTGCAAAGACTATTAACCCCATCCCTACTACTATAAATCCCAAAATAGGATACGCAGAGACAACAGGATTATCTATCACAGCACTGCTAGGTTCATTTTCCTTATATAAAACTCTCAGAGTATCACCTTTTTTGTATTTGCTATATTGGGAGTTTCTAGATGTTTTAAAACTATAAGTGTTACCTCGTTTATCAGTGAAACTTATGGTTAATATATATTTATTACTAAGTAGATTACCCTCTTTTTCAACTACCTTGCCAATAGTTGAAATACCAGTCGCTCCCATCGTTTTTTGGTCATTGTAATAATAATAACCAATAATCACTAGCGCAATACCAACTAAAGCCATGCCTAACCTTTCCAATAGTCCTCTATCTCCATACTGTATAAACCTATTTTAATTTTAGCTTATACTAAAAAACTTAATTTAAACTTAAATAAAGGATAAAATAGTATTTATAATCTCGCAGATAAAAAAACTTAATTATATTAGCCCAATAAAAACTATATTAAGTTATTGTTATTTGTTATTTGTTATTGGTGTATACTAATTTGCCGTATATTCTAACTATAATATTTCGTATAAAATTAACTATTTATTACTCTGAGCCCTTGTACCATTATGAATAATTTAACCCACTCTCCTATATACATAGAAACCAATAATTTTGTATTACGGACTTTGGTGGAAAGTGATGTAAATGAACGTTTTTTAACTTGGCTCAATAGTCAAGAAATGATGGATGGTTTAAATTTATCAGGTGTACAATTTTCTACTAACTCATTAAAACAATTTATTGGTAGCTTTAATAACGTTACTAATTATTTTGTTGGCATTTTTGATCAGAAAACAAATTTATTAATTGGCTTTTACACCATTGATGCTGATTTAAAACATCGCGTAGGCAATATTTCAGCTGGCGGTATTGGAGAAACGGGTTATTCTGGTAAGAAAGTTTTTTGGGCTACTATTGATGCACTACTAGACTACTTTTATTTATATCGTGGCATGGAAAAAATGGTTGCTCGCGTATTAAGAAAGAATGTGCGGATGTTGTTTTGCTTTGTAAATAATCCACGATTTACCTGTGAAGCGGTTTTAAAAAAGGAATGCCTTGCTGCAAATGGTGAACGTTTAGATGTTGTTATATTTTCATCTTTTAAATAGGATTTTTAACGATGGATAACTTACTATTAACACCTACTAAAAATAAAGTATTACCCTTTAAAACAAGTGGCTTTAAAAGCTTAGTGGACGGTCTAGAGTATGCCGCCAAAGGCGAATCTGGCTTTAATTTTTATAATTCACAAGCTGAATTAATCAGTGTTTTATCCTATACAGACTTACTGAATCAAGCCATTAAAATGGCCCATCATCTATTAGCGATAGGATTAAAAAAAGGTGATCACTTACCTATTATTGCTGAAAATCGACCAGAATTTTTAGTAGTGTTTTATGCCTGTCAATGTCTTGGTGTTATCGTTTGCCCTTTACCGATGATTTCTTCTGCTGCTGAGCGTAGTAATTTTGCTGAAAAAACACTTCAACTGGTAAAACTAACTAACGCAAGACTTATAGTCACTTCAGAAGCATTAATTAAAACCTTTTTTACAGAAAATAATACAAACTTACAGTTTATAAGTTTTGAAAATCTCGCCACTGAGTCTGCTAAACAATCACTCACTACTAGCACAACACCATTTTCCCCTATTGAGAATAAAGGAGTCTCTTTTATTCAATTTTCTTCAGGTTCAACTTCTCAACCTAAAGGCATTACTATACATAATCATGATGTCTGTGAACATGTGCAAGTAGTACTAGAAGATGTTATGAAATTACAGGCGGATGATCGTTCATTATCATGGTTACCGTTTTATCATAATATGGGATTAATTGGTTTTATTATAGCTTCTGTTAACGGCCAACGATCTGTAGACTGTTTTTCACCTTTAACTTTTGTTAGCAACCCCGCTCTTTGGTTAAAGTTAATGTCGGCCAATCAAACAGCCATTACTTATGCCCCTATGTTTGCCTATCAATTAGCAATTAAGGTATTTGATGAACAATCGTTTGCTGGGCTGGATTTATCTTCTATTCGTGTGGCAGGTATTGGTGGCGATGCTATCCATATAGATATCATGAAAAAATTTCAACAAGTTTATGCACCCTACGGTTTTAACTATCAAGCATTCTTACCTAGTTATGGGATGACAGAAGCTATTATGGCTATTTCAGGCAAAATAGCAGATGAACAAGTAGTAACAGATATGTTTGAGGAAAAACAAATTGTCTCCTGTGGAACGGTACTACCTGATTGTCAGCTTAAGATAGTGGATGACAACAATACACCATTACCTGAACGTAGTGTTGGCAGTATCCTGTTTAAGAAAAAAGCTATAACAGGCGTTTTACATAAGCAATCTGAAAGCATTGCGCTATCTTCTCAAGATAATTATATTGATACAGGTGATATAGGTTATTTATATAAACAAAACTTATTTGTTCTTGGGCGCAAAAAAGATGTTATTTTAATTCGTGGCCGCAATATTTGGGCACAAGATATTAAAACGTCTCTTATTAATACTAACACATGGTTAAAATTGGAAGATATTCTGGTAATGGGTATTGAAGTAAACCAAGAGGAAAAATTGGTTGTAATGATTCAACGTGATGGAGAACATAAGGATAATTTAGCGCTTGCCAAAAAAATTAAAGGACAGATTAGTCAACAATTTAGTGTATTAGCCGATATCGTGTTTGTACGTGCAGGCGGCTTACCTTTAACACCTTCAGGTAAAGTGTCTCGAGAAAGATTTACAGAGATATACCTTACCCAAACCTCTTTATTTTAACTCTTAATCATAAAAGACAGAAAAATGAATTACCAACAATTAGCAAAATCAATTTTAGCAACCTCTCTGCATATTCCAGAAGACAGCATAAAAATGAGCCATACGATTGATGATTTGAAAGATATTGATAGTGTTGACTTCGCCCACATCGTGGCAGAGATCGAAAAAGTATCTAAAAAACAAATTCCTATTGAGGAATTATTAACCCTAGACTCCGTGGAGAAGTTAGTAAATATTTTAGAGAAAAATGCTTAATTTTTTCTTTTTTATGTAAATCTGTCGACTACATCACAGATGATATATTAGAACAATTAAATTAATAGTTATAATAGTGTATTGGAATACCTTATCTTTTATATGTTGTCCTTATGAAAAAATCCCCTTTTATACTAAAACCAATGTTTATTGGTATGCTTTCAGTTATCTCCTCTTATTCTGTAGCGGATGCTATTTGGAATGGCTCAACTAAAGACTACAAGGAAGGTAATAACTGGAGTACAAACACATTACCAGACTTAACGGTAGAAAATATTATAATAAACAGTGGCCAAGCTAACCTTGTTTTAGATGATAGTTATCCTGGGTTTAGCCAATGGGGAGGTAGTGGTAATAATAAACTAATTATTGGTGGATCAGCTTCTGCAAGTGGAATGCTAAATGTATCTATTGCTGATGGAACCTCTTATATTCAGCCTGACTATGGCTCGACACTCGCGGTTGGAGAAAATGGTGGTCATGGCACACTCACTTTAGATACTACAACAAACAGTAATCTTCTTAATGTAGGTATATCCTTTGATAATATCACGGTAGGTGATGGTGTAAATGGTCAACAAAGCCAAGGTTTTATTAATATTCTAGGCTCAGGTAAAAATATATATCAACAATCTATGGGCGGTCAGTCATTAGCCTCTGGTGAATTAGAGGTAGGGACTAATGGTGGATCAGGCACAATTAATATAGATGGTAGTAGTTTAGATATTAGTGGCTCACTGCCGTCTGTTAATGATGGAGATGTTTTTACACTGGGTAACGGTACCAATAGTACAGGTACTATCAATGTGTTAGGTGGTGGTAAGCTAGCTGTTTCTGTAGGTTATCAACCCGCAAATTCTGCTGTGATTGGTAAAGACGGTGGAACAGGCATATTAAATATTTCAGGGCAGTTTGATGGATTTGATATGATTGGTGATCCTACAAAAGTTTCTAGCCGAGCAGTTTTTTATAAAGGGCTAGTGGTAGGAGACGGTTTGGACAGCCAAGGCTCTATCAATATAAAAGATGGCGGCCTTTTAATCACCTATGGTGAAACAATTATTGGTAAAAATGATGGTACAGGTAATATCCTTCTGTCTGGTGAAAATAGCCGCTGGGAATTATCAGGCAAAGCCTCTACTGATGGGGTTAACAGTTCCTATGACTGGTCACAAGATGGCGTTTTAACACTAGGCTCTGCCGGTGGTACTGGTACTTTAACCATTGATGATGGTGCTGTAGTGAGCCTTGGGGTTGGTCGATCAATATATGGTTACTATGAAGATCATGATAATAACCAATACTTTAATTCCTATGATTATGAATTTGTCGGAGGAACAGGTACATTTAACTTGACCGACTCAGCTGATAGTACAGGTACCCTTATTTTAAAAGGTGATGCTGGCAAAGTTGGTGTATTAGATACACCTCAAGTTAATTTTGGTCCAGGAACAGCTTCTGTAGTTTTTAATCATAATGACTACACAGGCAGCTATGAATTTACCCCTGAATTAGTAGGAAGTAATGCCACCAATAGTTACCTCGTCAATAACTCTGGCATAACCGTATTTAACCGTGATACTAGTCAATTTATTGGCCACTCTATTGTAAATGGTGGCGTGTTTGAAGTTAACAGTATACTTGGTGGTGATATGACCATTAATAATGGTGGTACGCTAACTGGTATTGGTACGGTGGGTAGTACAGTACTAAATACTGGGGGTACTATTGCCATTGGTCAATATAACACCACCACAGTTTCAACACTTACAATTAATGGTGATTATCAGGGCAATAACGGTACTATTGTTTTTGATACAGTACTGGGTAATGACTCTTCCACTACAGATAAACTGATTATCACAGGCGATACATCAGGCTCTACCTATGTAAAAGTTAATAATTTAGGTGGCTTAGGCGACCAAACAATCCGCGGTATTGAGCTAATTAGTATACAAGGCGCCTCAAATGGCACCTTTACTTCAAGTGGACGTATCGTGGCGGGTGCTTATAACTACTCCTTAGTCAAAGGAGATGCTAGTAAAGGCGCCGATCCAAACAATTGGTATCTAACCTCTCAATATGCTAAAGCTAGTGGTGGATTAGGTAAAGACTTAAGAACTGAGTCAGCTACTTATATTGGATTGATAGAAAATAATATCGCTGCCTTTAATCACAGTTTCCATGATAGACAACAAACCTTAAATAATGGCTATGAGTCCTCATGGATGCGCGTCGAATATGCACATGATAAATACCATGCTGGTGAAAATAACTTACTTGAAAATAAAGTAACACGTAAATTAGTGCATTTAGGAACAGATCTTTATCAGCATGATCAACTCCACCTTGGTATCATGGCAGCTTATGCTAACAGTGATATTACTAGTAATTCTCGAATAAAAGATTACCATTCTACAGGTAAATCTGATGGCTATTCAGCAGGGGTTTATGCTACATGGTATGATCAAGATGCAATATCAGGTGGTTTATATATCGATAGCTATGCTCAATATAATTGGTTCCGTAACCAAGTAAATGGCCACAATTTAGCACAAGAAAAGTTTAATACGCAGGGACATACAATTTCCATCGAGACAGGCTATAACTTTGTAATAAGTAACAGCAAACAAGCTATATGGACGGTTGAACCTCAAGCACAAATTATTTATGGTAATAGCAGTACGTTTAATTACACTGAAGACAATGGTACACGTATTCATACCAACAATGATAAGGGACAAATAAGAAGCAGGCTTGGTGTGCGCTTACAAGCAGAGATTGAAAATGCAAAATTATTCTTAACCAGTAACTATTGGAATCAAAATAAACATACCGCTGTCCATATGGATGGAACAGAAGTCCGTAATAATCGTGCTAAAAACTTGTTTGAAATAAAAACAGGTGTGCAATATAACATCAACGATAAAATACAAGCGTTTGCTCAACTCAATGCTATTACTGGGGAAAACTCTACTAGAAGCTATGGTGGCAATGTTGGTATTAAATATCAATGGTAAAATAATTAATTAATTTTAGTATTTATCCCTCTCGTCTTAAATAAAGAGAGCATACAATAAGTTATGCTCTCAACTTTTTTAACCTTTGACTGCTAAACACAATATTCGTTTTTAACTGTTGTTATGATGGGATTACAACTCTATTCCCTTTATCACAAAAATAGTCTAAACTTATTGCTTCGGTGGAAGGACAATACACAAATAAAAAAAGTAATTCCTAATATACACTTTGTACTACTTATTGTAGTGCTGTTTAGATACTATACAACGTTAGTTACTAATGCTTAGTTGTTATTATCTTACCGAGATACTTCATGAATAAAGCCATTGATTTCCAGCAAATTATTGAGAATGGACCTTTTATTACTATGCGACTATCATTTGAAGATAGCGTATGGAAAATATGGTATGTATCACAGAATGTAAAAGAGTATGGTTTTGATCCTAATGATTTAATGAATGGCATTATCTCATGGGATGCAATGATTCATCCAGATGATCGTGTAGTAGCTATTAAACTAGCTAACGACTATATGATGAAGTCAGTGGACGACTTTCAATTGCAATACCGTATTGTTACTGCAAAGGGTGAAAGTACTCATATTATTGAGTACTCCCATGTTAATAGAGACTGCAACGGCAAAGTACTCTATGTAGACTCTGTATTAATCAATACTACAGCAGTTGAAGTGGATCGCAATATTGCTATAAACCACTTCAAACAACAAGCAGTAATGAATGATATTTTACTTAGCTTACATGATGCTAACTTAGAACTATCATTGCAAATAATTTTAGAACGTGTGGGTCGTTATTTAAATACCAGCCGCGTACTACTCTTTAAGGATAGCCCAGACCATAAAACTTGCAAAGTAGTCTGTGAATGGCTCAACAAACATATAACCTCCATCAAAGACCTAGATTATGCAGTTACTTATGAAACAGAGATGCCTGAAATCTACGTGGCACTTCAAAGTACTGGCTTTTTACTAGTAAATGCAGGAGAAATTCCTGAAAACTGTAAAGAAGAATTTGAAAATGAAGGGCTAGTCTCCTCTGCTATTTTTGCCGTCTACCTGCATGGTGAACATTATGGCTTTGTTTGCTTTGACGACTGTATCGTACAACGTGTATGGGATGAAGATACAGCTAATTTTCTAAAAAACATCTCCAATATGATATCGAATGTATTGTTTAGGATACATACCGAAGAAAAATTAGCACACCATGAAGAAGAAATACGTAAGATGGCCTTTACCGACTACCTTACAGGTCTTCCTAATAGATTTCGTTGTGGTTCTGATCTGATAGAAACATTGAAAAATGCTGAGCAAACAGGGCATGGTGGTTACGTTTTCTTTATTGATTTGGATGATTTTAAAATTGTTAATGACTGCTATGGTCATGACTTTGGAGATGGCGTATTAGTCAGCTTCGCCAATTATGCACAAGAACTGTTTGCAGACAATGCCACTGTTTATCGTTTTGGTGGTGATGAATTCGTAATTATCCTCAATAATGCTGATGAAACTCTTGCCAACTCCTATCTTAACAAGCTCCTAAAACGTGCTAAAAAACCTTGGACAGCAAAGGGCAAAGAATTTTATTGCTCCCTTTCCATTGGTGTTGTGAAATATGCTGCCTATGGCGATGACTCTCAATCAATCATTAAAAAAGCTGATATTGCCATGTATCAAGCTAAAAAAGCAGGTAAAAACAATTTTGTTTTCTACACCGAAGAGCTTGCTTGTGACAGTATAAAACGCTCAGAAATGGAAACGCTACTGCGTAATGCTATTGAAAATGATTGCCAAGGATTTATTGTATATTATCAACCCTACCTTAATACACAAACAGGTAAAATTATTGGTGCAGAAGCGCTAGTACGAATGGTTGATGCTAAAGGCAACATAATTCTACCTGAACAGTTCCTATCCCTAGCAGAATACCTTGGACTTATTGTACCGTTAGGCGATTGGATTTTAGAACAAGCCGCTAAACAATGTCATATTATCAACAATATACAGGGGCTTGAAGACTTCACCATTACCGCTAATATGTCTCCTAAACAATTTAAACAAAAAGATATTGTTTTGCGCACAGAGAATATACTGAAAAAATCTCAGGTTGATTTTAATAATATCATCATCAGTATGAATGAAAATATGGCTGTAAATGCCATAGAAAAAATGTTGCAAGTTTGTGCTGAATTTCAAAAGAAAAACATTAAAATAGCACTTAATGATTTTGGTTCTGGTAGCTCTTCTTTTATTAATATGCGCGACCTACCTATTGATGCGATTCAAGTATCAAGTATTTATATAGAAAATATTGAAGATCAGTTTACCAATGCTTTTCTTAAGCTGGTGACCAATTTAGGACATTCTACAGGCAAACAAATAATAATGAGTGGCATTGAAACCAACAAACAATATGATTTTTGTAAAGAAATTGGTATTGATGTTGTTCAAGGTTTTGGCTTGTACTCACCTACTACAGCTGAAAACTTACTAAAGATAATAGCCGATAAGAAATAAATTAATTGAGTAGATAAGAAAGCTCATATAGAAACTGTATAATTTCTTACAACTAACACAAACATTCTATCTTATACTTTATAAAATAGAATGTTTGCTAATCAAGCCAACTAATTATTTACGCTCATCATTGCTTTTATCAGTTGCTTGTTTTAAATCTCTATCTGTATTTTTTCTCTGTTTTTGCTCAACACGTTTGCCGTCTTGTTGCTGATCTACGCGTTTTTCAGCTTTTTGTTGCGTACGTTTACCCTCTTTTTGCTGATCTACTCGCTTGTCACCTTTTTGCACAGTACGCTTGCCTTCTTTTTTCTGGTCGGCACGTTTTTCACCCTTTTGCGCAGCGCGTTTTTCACCTTTCTTTTCTACGCTCTTACCCTCTTTCTTTAATTCAGAACGCTTTTCATCTTTTTGTGTTGCTCGTTTACCTTCTTTTTGTGCAAGACGTTTTTCATCTTTCTTAACATCGTCAGTTACATCACGTTTTTGCTGAGATACTGGCTGTCTTTTTGGATCATGATTATCTTGTTGCGCAGAAGCATAGCCAGCAACACTTAAAGATAATAATGCAGCAATAGAGACAGATAATAATTTTTTCATATAAAGTTCCTTGTATTTAATTTCAGTGACTTTATTCTAACTATAAGTTATGTAAGGAAAAAACGTGTAGATGGTAAAGAATATGTAAAGATTTATGGTTACTGTTAGCTGTTAAAAAATTTTATTACTGCAAAAAAAAAGGAGGCAAAATAGCCTCCTTATTTAAACCTAGTAGCAAGTGCTAAATCACTTGCAAAATAGCATCTGTCACTGTTTTGATATTGTTATTATTAAGCGCAGCCACACAAATACGACCTGTAGCTACTGCGTAGATACCATAATCATTACGCAGTTTATCCACTTGATCAGCTGTTAAGCCAGAATAAGAGAACATGCCACATTGCTTAGCAATAAATGAAAAATCTTGCTTAGCCCCCGATAACTGCTCAACCATTAGATTACGCATTGCTTTAATACGATCTCTCATACCACTTAATTCATCATCCCATAGCTTATAAAGCTCTGGGCTGTTTAGCACTTTTGACACTAACATAGCGCCATAGATGGGTGGGTTTGAATAGTTGGTACGGATAACCCGTTTAACTTGTGAAAGAACTCGTGTTGCTTCATCAGCAGAGTTAGTCACCAATGATAAAGCACCGACACGTTCACCATATAATGAAAATGACTTAGAGAATGAACTAGAAACAAAGAAATTAAGCCCTGACTCAGCAAATAATCTAACCGCGAAAGCATCTTCCTTAACACCATTGCCAAAACCTTGATAAGCAATATCAATAAAGGGTATTAACTGCTTTTCTTTAACAACAGCCAGCACTTGCTTCCAATCATCTTGAGTTAAATCTACACCTGTTGGATTATGGCAGCAGCCATGTAATACCACTACTGTATTCTTAGGTAATGCTTTTAAATCAGCTAATAAACCATTACGGTCTAAACCATGAGTGTTAGAATCATAATAACTATAATCATGCACTACAAAACCAGCGGTAGAAAATAACGCACGATGGTTTTCCCAACTAGGATTACTAATTGCTACATCATGGCCATTTAGATAAGTTTTGATAAAATCAGCACCTAACTTTAAAGCCCCTGTACCACCTAAAGCTTGCACTGTTACCACACGTTTTTCAGTCACCAATGGCGAATCAGCACCAAATAACAATTTTTGCACAGCTTGGTCATAGCTACCAATACCTTCAATAGGCAAATAGCTGTGCGGAGCGCCTGCAGCCACAAATTCAGCCTCAGCTTTTTGTACAGCTTTTAATAAAGGAATACGCCCTTGTTCATCATAATAAACACCAACCCCTAAATTAATTTTATTAGTACGGGTATCGGCCTGATAAGCTTCATTTAAACCAAGAATAGGATCACGAGGAGCAAGTTCAATATCAGCGAACAAATTCATTTTTTATCACTCTAGGAAGGTGGACGATAGAAAAATCATTATAACGCTATCGTTATCGTATCTAAATAGCTAATTAATAAATTCAAACTTTGTTATTTATTAATGTAAGCCAGATGTTTCTTATACTAAGGATTTTATTGTTTGTAAACGCTGTGGCAAATAATCTTTATTCGTTTGTTGATTATACAAGCATGAGTTTTAGTAACGACTGCTACAATAATTTTGCGTTTTTATAATGTTAAGAATAAGTCTAATACTATAGCCAATAAATAGTATTTTTAAGGATGAAATATGGCTACAATAAATTGTAAACCTGTAAACAATTTTAGATTCAGCACTCAAGGTGCTGCTGCTGTAAAGGATATTCAACGTAAACTAGATGATGGGAAAATTATATCGGGTTTAATGATGGCGGGAACATTTCATTTAATTTTTACTAAAACATCAGCCACATGGCACGTTGGATTAAATATTACAAGCGCTGATTGGGAGGGTTTAGCAAAAGCTGCTGGCGACTGGCCTACTACTTTACGTTCTATGATTGCTAGACAAGCGGCAGAAACTACTATTTTAACATCTGGTCAAGAAAGTATCTTCTGGGAGGAGCTAAGTAAATGCTTAAATCCATATTACTAACAATACCTTTAGTTTTCCTTTGTACCCCTCTATATGCATATGGACTTTTAAGTGAACAAGCCAGAGAGCAAAAAATTAGGGAAATAGTAAAAGCTGAGGCGGAACAAGCTAGACTAAGCTATGAAAAAAAATATGATGAATGTTTTAAAGCAAGTTTAGAGAATCCTATTTCTGTAGAAGTATTTAAACAAAATAAAATAAATTTGACAGAAGAAGAAGCTAAATATTCATTAATATATATATATGAGCGTAATTTTATTAAATGTATTGGTGATAGTTCTAGCCACTACCTTGTGGCATTAGATACAGCCAAACATTATGGTGTTACTGATTTCCCAAAATATAGTGTTCCTGATTTACATATAAATATTATGAAATATAAAGCTGATTATTTATCAATTGCTGATGATAAGCGAAAGCTCATTGAGAAAATAAGCGAAATGCAAAAACTTTTTAGCTTAAAGAAATAACATATAAAGTCGTTTTGCTTCTATTTGATAACTGTTATTTACTGTAGGTGCCTACTACACTATTGATGGCGGTGATAGCGCCTCATAAATGAATAGTTATTATTTATTTACATTTTAGGGTAGATAAATAATGAATTAACCCTCATATTAAGAGGGTTAACTTAATATTGTAGGTAGTCATGAGTAAATTTTTACTAAAAACGAGTTATACACCCGCAGGTGATCAACCTAATGCTATTAAAGAAATGGTGCAAGGTATCGAAGCAGGTTTATCTCACCAAACTTTACTAGGCGTTACGGGTTCTGGTAAAACCTTTAGTATTGCCAATGTCATTGCACAATTGCAACGTCCAACACTTATTATTGCCCCTAATAAAACCCTTGCTGCACAATTATATGGTGAGTTTAAAAGTTTCTTTCCAAATAACTCGGTAGAGTATTTTGTTTCCTATTACGATTATTATCAGCCAGAGGCCTATGTACCCTCTTCTGACACCTATATTGAGAAAGACTCCTCAATCAATGATCATATTGAGCAAATGCGTCTTTCAGCTACTAAAGCATTATTAGAAAGACCTGATGCGATTATCGTCGCTTCTGTATCTTCTATTTATGGTTTGGGTGATCCAGAATCCTATTTTAAAATGGTGTTGCATGTGGATCGTGGTGATAAACTTGATCAGCGAACACTATTACGTCGTTTAACAGAACTACAATATACCCGTAATGATTTTGATTTTGCACGTGCCACGTTTCGGGTGCGCGGTGATGTGATAGATATCTACCCTGCTGAATCTGATTTAGAAGCTATTCGCCTAGAATTATTTGATGATGAAGTAGAAAATATTGCAGCCTTTGATCCATTAACAGGTGAAATCCTGCACAAGCTACCACGCTTTACTTTTTACCCTAAAACTCACTATGCAACGCCTAGATCAGTTTTATTAGAAGCCGTGGAACATATTAAAGAAGAACTAAAAGAACGCTTAGAATATTTACATGCTAATAATAAACTCGTTGAAGCCCAACGTTTAGAACAACGCACTAAATTCGATTTAGAAATGATGGTTGAACTAGGCTATTGTAATGGTATAGAAAACTACTCACGCTACCTATCTGGTAGAGCGCCAGGCGAGCCTCCTCCTACGCTATATGATTATTTACCTGATAATGCTTTATTGGTTATCGATGAATCACATGTGACTGTACCGCAAATTGGTGCCATGTATAAAGGTGATCGCTCCAGAAAAGAAACCTTAGTGGAGTATGGTTTCCGCCTTCCTTCTGCCTTAGATAATCGCCCTTTACGGTTTGAAGAATGGGAAGCGATCAGCCCACAGACTATTTTTGTTTCTGCTACACCGAGTACTTATGAGGCGGAACATGCTGGTCAAGTGGTGGAGCAAGTAGTTAGACCAACAGGCTTAGTTGATCCAGAAATTGAAGTACGCCCTGCTACTACGCAGGTCGATGACTTACTCTCTGAAATCAGAAAACGGGTTAATAAACAAGAACGTGTGCTAGTCACTACCCTTACTAAGCGAATGGCTGAAGATTTAACCGACTACCTAGCAGACCATGATATTAAGGTTCGTTACTTACACTCTGATATTGATACCGTAGAACGGGTAGAGATTATTCGTGATCTAAGGATGGGTACTTTTGATGTATTGGTAGGTATTAACTTACTTCGTGAAGGACTAGATATGCCCGAAGTATCCTTAGTGGCTATTCTTGATGCGGATAAAGAGGGTTTTTTACGTTCCGAACGCTCCCTTATTCAAACCATTGGTCGTGCTGCCCGTAACTTGCATGGTAAAGCTATTCTTTATGCAGATAGAATTACAGGCTCTATGCAACGTGCAATCGACGAAACAGAGCGTCGTCGTACTAAACAAATTGCCTTTAATGAAACACATGGCATCACTCCCATTGGTGTACAACGTGATATTACTGATATCATGGAAGGTGCTAATATTCCAGGTGCGCGTGGTGGTAAACGTCGTAGCCTTGCTAAAGTGGCTGAAGAAAGTGGCAGATACGATATTGAATTACGAACCCCAGCAGATTACGCAAAACGAATCAAGCAACTTGAAGAACAAATGTATAAATTAGCAAAAGATCTAGAATTTGAAAAAGCAGCACAATTAAGAGATCAAATTCAATTACTACGCCAACAAGCACTCGCCATTAGCTAACAATTTGCTGAACAAATTAAGCTATTTTATGAACCATTGTCTAATTTGTTGGAATTAATAAATTGAATTAAAGTCTAGTATAAGAGAAGACATCATTATCTGCTATTACCAAGCATGCTAGTAACCACTAGTAAGCAAATAGATTTACCCAGTATATAAGTTATAAATACTGAGAATGAGACGAACTTATCACTCATATCAATGGTTAACTTAGTAAATGCTTGGTAATGATACTTCACTTATTACCCTATCACGCTGAGGAATTTATAAATGAGCATAAGTAAATGCATTAATACCGTTATAGCCAGTTCTCTACTAGTTTTATTAGTAGGCTGTACGCAAAATCAAGGAACTAAGAGCAATTTAGTTGCCCATAATGCTTTAGAACAAGAAATATCGATTGAAACGATATGGAACGACTATAAAGAAAACTTCCCTGAAGCTACTTCTAAATGGACACAAGTGGAGGTAGTGCTAACAGGTACAGTTAAGAATATTGATAGTAAAGAGCTTCCATCACAACAAAATAAAGATAAAGCCACCGTCTATTACTTTGTGACTTTAAAAGATCAAGTTAATACAAGCTGTACTGGTGTTATTAAAATGAGCAACGATGTACCTAATATAGAACGAGTAACAGCCCTTAAAAAAGGTGATGTAGTCACTATTAAAACAAAACTTTATCAACCTGAACGTTTTATTACAGGCGATATTCCTAAATGTTCTTTCTTATTTGATCATGGTGTTATTAAACCAGTAGAAAAAATAACTAACTAACCCCCTCATTAACTTATTAATCGTTAATTGGGTAAATCTGCCAGTATATTCAGATACTTTAGCAATTTACCCTTAACTTTTAACCATAAATCAATAACTAACAAACTGCCTAAATTTCCTGCCAACTTTCCTAATGCTTTAGTGTATAATTCGCACAATTTTGTTAGCTATTTATTAGGAATGTGTTCATGTTGCTTTCTGCTCTTACTGCTGTGTCTCCTATCGATGGCCGCTATGGCTCTAAAACAGAAGATCTACGCCCTATTTTTAGTGAATATGGCTTAATTCGTTTCCGTGTAATGGTAGAAGTACGTTGGTTGCAACGTCTAGCAAGTCATCCTCAAATTCCAGAAGTAGCGCCTTTTTCTAAACAGGCTAATGATTTATTAAACAGCCTAGTAACAGATTTTAAAGAATCCTATGCACAGCGCATTAAAGAAATTGAAAGAACCACCAACCATGATGTTAAAGCGGTTGAATACTTTATTAAAGAGCAGGTAGCTAATCTACCTGAACTGGCTAAAGTCAACGAATTTATCCATTTTGCCTGCACCTCAGAAGATATTAACAATCTATCACACGCCCTAATGCTCCGCGCAGGCCGTGATGAAGTGATTGTGCCTACCATGAATAAAATTGTTGAAGCCATTAAAGTATTAGCCAAACAGTTTGCAGAAATACCTATGCTCTCTCGCACACATGGCCAACCTGCTTCACCTACTACTTTAGGTAAAGAAATGGCTAATGTGGCTTATCGTCTACAACGTCAAATCAACCAAATCATAGGCGTACAACTACTGGGTAAAATTAATGGTGCAGTAGGTAATTACAACGCCCACTTATCCGCTTACCCCGATATAGATTGGGAAGCAAATGCACAAGACTTTATTGAAAAAGAACTTGGTTTAGCATGGAATCCTTATACCACTCAAATCGAACCCCATGACTATATCGCAGAATTATTTGATGCTGTAGCGCGCTTTAATACCATTCTTATTGATTTTGATCGCGATATTTGGGGCTACATCTCTTTAGGCTACTTTAAGCAAAAAACCATTGCAGGTGAAATTGGTTCATCTACTATGCCACATAAAGTAAACCCTATTGATTTTGAAAACTCAGAAGGCAACTTAGGTCTAGCCAATGCTATCTTACAACACCTCGCTAGCAAACTACCTGTGTCTCGCTGGCAACGTGATTTAACTGATTCTACCGTATTACGTAATCTAGGGGTTGGTTTAGCCCATAGCTTAATTGCTTATGAAGCGAGCTTAAAAGGCATTAGTAAATTAGAAATTAATACCAACCGTTTAGCCGAAGATTTAGATAACTGTTGGGAAGTGTTAGCAGAACCTATCCAAACAGTTATGCGTCGTTATGGCGTGGAAAATCCTTATGAAAAACTAAAAGAGCTAACCCGTGGCAAAGGGATTACGCCAGATGCCCTTTTAGCCTTTATCGAGACACTTGAAATACCAGATACAGCAAAAACCGAATTAAAAGCATTAACCCCAGCCAACTATATTGGCAATGCTGTTGTACAGGCAAAGCGGATTTAATAAATGCAAATTGATCAACCATTAACTTTATTGGGTGGTATCTCACCCAGTACTTTTATGCAAGAGTATTGGCAGCGTAAACCTTTATTGGTACGTGGTGCATTTACTAATTTTAAAAACCCTATTAATCCTGATGAACTCGCAGGTTTATCACTCGAAGAAGAAATAGAGTCAAGAATTGTTATTGAACACGGTAATACACCTTGGGAGTTATTGCATGGGCCTTTTGTTGCAGAAACTTTCCAAAACTTACCTGAAACAAATTGGACTTTATTAGTACAGGCTGTGGATCAATTTATACCAGAAGTGGCTCAGCTATTTGAACCCTTTAGCTTTATTCCTAAATGGCGCTTTGATGACATTATGATTAGCTATGCGGCCAAAGGTGGTAGTGTTGGCCCTCACTTTGATTACTATGATGTGTTTTTAATTCAAAGCCATGGTCAACGTCGTTGGAAAATTGGACCACAAGAAAACAGCCAAAGCCCTCGCCTTGATCATCCTGACTTAAGATTATTAGCTGACTTTAAACAAACTGATGAATGGCTGCTTGAACCAGGCGATATGCTCTATTTACCACCACAGTTCGCCCATTATGGTATTGCTGAAACAGACTGTATGACTATATCTGTGGGCTTAAGAGCGCCCAGCACACAAGAAATACTAATCCATTATACAGACTATCTAAGTCAATTTTATGCCGAAGAATTTCGTTATAATGACCTTGAACAAAAAGCCGTTACTAAAGATCCACATTTTATTGATGAAGCAGCCTTAACAAGACTGAAAAAAACCTTACAGGAAGCACTGCAAGACGATCAAAAGTTGCTTACATGGTTTGGTCAACATGTGACTGAACCTCGCTATCCTGAACGTTTGATGGGTGAAACGCTTACCGAGCAAGAACTTGTTAATACTATAGACAATGGTGCGATAGTCATTCGTAATCCAAGTGGTAAACTTGCGTGGTCAATTTTTAATGATGAAGCAATCTTATTTGCCAGTGGATTTAGTCGTAGTTTCTCAACACATTATGCAGATTTACTCCGTTTAATTTGTGAAACCAATGCACTTTACCAAGAGAACTTACAAGCTTGGCTCAAAGACCCTATCGCCACTACCCTATTAACTGAATTAATTAAACAAGGAACATTGGAGTTTTTCAATGAGTAAGACCTTTGTTCGTAAAGCTGATTGGCAAACAGATATGGTCGATATCATGCGAATCAGAGAAGCCGTGTTTATTAATGAGCAAAACGTTCCTGCAGAACAAGAATGGGATGATCTCGATAGTTGTTCCACTCATTTCCTAGCGGTTGATGGCAGTTATGCTATGGGAACAGCTCGTTTAACCAAAGAAACTGAGGATTGTGCAAGAATTAGCCGCGTTGCTGTACTAAAAGATTGGCGTGGTTTAAGTATTGGTGACGAACTTTTGCATGCAGCTATTGAAGAAGCAAAACTGCAAGAATTCGCTAAACTAACCCTTACCGCCCAAACACATGCCACTAAATTTTATAAACGCTTTGGTTTTGAAGTAATAAGCGATGAGTTTCTTGAGGTAGGTATACCTCATGTGGAAATGCTGTTAGCCATTTAATCAATCAATACAGTATATTACTACTGTCTATCTTATTTGTATTTGTAAAATAAGCTCATCTTAGGATGAGCTTATTAATTTAAGAATTTTAAACTAGCAATATATTATTCAAATTGTAAAGACCTGATTCTGGAAAAAGGCTTTGCATATTAGAACCATTCAACAGGTTTGGGACAAGGACTTCCATTATAACCAATTGTATCTTCATATACATAATAAAGAGGTGTATTCATATTTGATTGATGAAAGTACCCTTTTGCCCAAGTACAATACCGAGTATTACCCTCTATTCGAAAATCTGAAAGATTCCAATATCCCCAATAATATTCTGGTAAACCAGGAATTGAACCTGCTAGTGACAAGGTTGAGAATAGCATTAAAAATCCAATAGCAATTACTTTTTTCATTGTTATATCCTTTTAAATTACTGCGTTTATTTTTGTACTTCTACAACATTGCGTATTGATATTAGCTTGGTAGATTGTAGGCAAATATACAACTTTAGTCGTATTAGTAATCTTATGGACGCATTCTATGATTTAGAACAAAATTAGCCTTATTACTCTCTAACCTAAAATTATTAATAATAAGCTATGAAATGATTATTATTTAGCCATTATGAAATATTCTGTAATAAATCCCATAATTTTTACTCATTACTCATCACTTTATAAATGATAAATATTATTATTAAATATTAGATAATATTCCATATAAATCATATAGTTATAATATATTTGAATGATAATGATAATACTTTTATATAATTAATAAAAATCATTATCAAAGAACAATAGCAGTATTACTTATCTAACTTTTCCAATACTTTTTTTTTACAAATTTTTGACATTAATAATAATAGCCTTACTAAGACATTTTACTTAGTACTTTGTTAGTAACTTTTAACAAAATGATTTTTTTACAATTAATACAAGATGACTGGTAAGTTTGAAGTGTTAAGTAAAGTAAAACTGAATACCTAATTGTCATAAAGGAATACATTAAATGAAAATTAACAACTATCTTGCAGAGTTTATTGGTACCTTTGTACTTGTCTTATGTGTTTGCGGCACTGCTGTCATGAATGCTGCCTATCCTAATCTTGGTGTTGGTTTTTTAGGTGTAGCTTTAGCAGCGGGTCTAGCTGTGTTAGTAATGGCTTATGCAGTTGGTCATATTTCAGGTGGTCACTTTAACCCTGCAGTAACTATTGGTTTATGGGCGGGTGGACGTTTCAGTGCAAAAGAAATCACACCTTATATTATTTCTCAAGTAATTGGCGCAACGGTAGCGGGTGGTGTGCTATATCTAATTGCCAGCGGTCAAACAGATTTTAACTTGGCAGGTGGTTTTGCCTCTACTGGTTATGGCGAACATTCTCCTGGTGGTTATTCAATGGCTGCTGCTTTTATATGTGAACTTGTCTTTACTGCGATTTTCTTATTCGTGATTATGAGTGTAACAGATAAAAAAGCGGCTACTCAGTTTGCTCCACTAGCTATTGGCTTATGCTTAGTAATTATCCACTTAGCAGCAATTCCTGTTAGTAATGCTTCTGTTAATCCTGCAAGAAGTACAGGCGTAGCTCTTTATGCAGGCGGTTGGGCATTAGCTGAGCTATGGTTATTCTGGTTAGCGCCAATCGCTGGTGGTGTTATTGGAGCATTAGCTTACCGTGTGGTTAATAGTACACAAAGCATGGAAGAAATGGCTGAAACAAACGTGCCTACTTAAGTTGACTAATCATTTTAGTTGATATCCTCTAATAACTAGCCGCTCAATAAAATGAGCGGCTAGTTACTATAAAGCTTAAATAACAGTTATCAATCAACTCTTTTATAGCTCATCCATCCTTCCATAAATTAACTTCTCCTAAAAATTAAACACGTATTAGAAAAAATACAAATATTTTTTAAAAAACAGTTACATATTTGAATAATAACTGAATAAACTATGTTTCGTTATAGCCAATATAGCTATTAAAAAGTATATTAATAATCACGCTAAGCAAAGGAATTACATCCTTACAAACCTTTCTTAAGCTATAGTTTTACTTTTCTAAATAATCACATCAGTGTTTTTATATCGATCATTTTATTTGTTCTTCCTATACTTAGCTTGTACTAGCACATATCTTTATTTCACTGTTATCTCTTTTACAACAGAGATAACATTTTTAAGTTATATTGATGGAGATGTTTCTATGCGTAAACTGACTGTTGGAGCAGCTTTGTTATCAGTTTGTTTAGCAAATACCGTAGTAGCTGATTATTACCATAAGCAACAAGGTTGTAAAATAAAGATCCAAAAATTGCAACAACAACTTGAATATGCAAAAACTTATGGCAATACAAATCGTGTACAAGGCTTAGAAAGAGCCATTGCCAATGTTAAAACTTATTGTTTGGGGGATTATGATGAAAATTATAGTTATAACGACCAAACAAAGGATATTTCCAAATTAAAATCCAAAGTAGCGGATAAACAAGAGAAAGTTGATGAGCGAAATGAGGAGTTACTAGAGGCCATTGCCAAAGGTGACCCTGAGAAAATCGTTAAAAAAACAAGGAAGCTAAAAGAGGCAATGGCAGAGTTAGAGGAAGCAAAAAGCAATCTTGCCCTGTCTACTCAAGAATAACGCTATAAATAGGATAGGCTATAGCCTATCCTATCAATATTTCCGCTGATTTAGCAAACTACTTAGAAACTATAACAATCTGACAAATAATGATAATATTACCACTTTCCGTATTAGCTTAGATTGCTTAGTAATCTGTTCAATGTTGAGTAACATCAATGGATCCACGTAGTGAAGTACTGCTTCGCCAAGCTGAATTATTTAATGGCACAACCTTATTAGCAGGTTTACCTGCTGATGAATTACTAAGCAAACTGCCACAAGCAACAGGCTGGACATGGTTAGCCAGTGACTGGCAAATGCTTAGTCATCACTATCAACAGCGTATCCATTTAGCGACAAGCGCCCCAGCTAGCAAGTTTCAGACAACTGTGCTATTTTTATCCAAATCAAAAGAACTAACTGAATACTTACTGCAAGCGTTAGCGGCTTCTACAGAACAGCAAGGCTTACTCTATTTAGTAGGCGAGAAAAAAGCAGGTATTGAACGAGCAGCCAAACAATTAGCACACTATGGCAAAACCCGTAAACTGGATAGTGCTAGGCATTGCCAACTATGGCAAGTACAGATTAATGAAGCTATTAGCGCTCCTCAACTAGCAGACTTTGCCCAATCCTATACCGTTAACAACCTCACTATTAGCAGTTTTGCAGGGGTATTTAGTCATGGTCATTTAGATAAGGGTAGCCAATTACTTATCCAGCATCTTGATAAAATACCTGCAGGCAAAATACTCGATTTTGGATGTGGTGCAGGAGTAATTGGTGCTTTATTAAAACAACGCTACCCACAATCTACTGTTTACTTACAAGATGTGGATGTTTTTGCTATTGCAAGCAGTGAACAAACCTTAAACAATAATAATTTACAAGCTATTACTATTACGGGTGATGGTATTGCTGCATCGCCCAAAGGATTAACAGCCATTATCACCAATCCTCCTTTCCATCAAGGTATTCAAACCAATTATCAAACCACCGAACAACTATTACATTACGCTATCGATCACCTTGTTAAAGGGGGTGAATTACGCTTAGTGGCTAATAGTTTTTTAAAGTACCAACCCCTTATTGAACAGACTTTTGGTAATTGTCAAATATTGGCTGAAAGCAATGGTTTTAAAATTTACCGTGCTTGTAAAGTTTGATACATGAGGAATTTCAACGCTTTATCCTTTACTTTATTATAGCTAAACTATTATCCATTATTTCAATACTAACAATAGATAAATATTTACAATGCAAAAAATTATTCTTCATCTTCATGCACTTACTGCGGTTATTACCATTAGTTTATTTATCACACGCTTTGTAAGCTTGCGAGTAGGTGCAAAGTTTATGCAGCGAAAGTGGGTACGTATTGTGCCTCATCTTAACGATACTTGTTTATTAATTTTTGGCATTACCCTTGTTATACTGACACAACAGTACCCTAACCTATCAAGCCACTTTTGGCTAACTGAAAAACTATCCTTTCTAGTAGGCTATATTGTTTTTGGTTTTATGGCAATTAAAGGAACAACTTCTGCCATACGCTATATTGGTTTTGCCTTAGCATTAACTTGTTTTGCTTGCATTGTTTATTTAGTAAAAACTAAAGTACCTTTTTAGATAACACCTACACGCATATTAATAGGCCAAGCGATTGGTCTATTTAACATGGGATCTCCCCACATTACAGTAATATCATTGGCAAATAACTGCAGTATATCTTCTCGTCCTTTTTCCAAAGCCTGCTGTACGGCTGACCAAGTAGCAATATAGCCCAGAAACTGTTGCAAATTCCACTCTAGCTTGATTTCTAACTTTGGTGTATCAAGCGCTTGGAAAGGAAAATTAAGCGATGCATATCCTGTATCAACTAATTGCCGTTCAGCAGGCCAGTAACGACCAATTTGTTGCCAATAAAAATGCTGAAACCGCTCATTTAATACTGGCTCAAGATTTAAAACCCCATAACTAATTAAAGCCAGAACGCCACCATCAACCGCAATTCGTTGTACTTCTGCATAGAATTTTAGCAGATCAAACCAGTGCGCTGCCTGAGCGGCTGTTATCAAATTTGCACAGTTATCAGTCAAAGGTATTTGCTCTGCAGATGCACAATAATAGCTAACATGCTCATGGGGTATTGCATTATCAATCTGGCTGGCACTAGGATCAATACCAACCACCGTAGAAAAATACTGCGCCAATTGTTTTGTCAGTTGACCATTGCCACAACCAACATCCACCGCTATTTTTTTAGCGGGTACTACTGAAGCTAAGAAAGCAACAAGCTCTGCTGGATATTCTGGTCGAAAACGCGCATACTCCTTGCCGCCTTGTTCAAACCAGTTTTTTGATACTTTATTATTTATCACCATTATCTCCTAACATAACTAATATTTAATTCTGTGAGAAGCCTTACTATTAAAGGAAAAACTCCTTTAAACATTTTATTAAGGTTACATTAGCATTAACCTGTTTTGCTTATACTATTTATTTAGTAAAAACTAAATTTTTTTGATAATAATTATTTTATCTTTTAATAAAGTACCTTAAATTATTTAAAATCTTAGTTTTTTAAGTTCATTTGTAATTTACTCAAGCTTACTTTTAAGATTATTGTCATTTTTTTAATAAAGATAGCGTATAATTGGCCAATTATTTTTTACATCATAAATCCTAATAAAATTTATAATTTGCTTATATTTGGAGTATTGCATGTCACGCATGACTACATTGAGTCACTTTCTTATTGAACAAACCCGCAACCACAATACCCCTTCTGACTTACGACTCCTTATTGAAGTGGTAGCACGTGCTTGTAAAATGATTAATCGTTCAGTGACTAAAGGTGCACTTGGTGGTGTATTAGGCAGTTTGCAAAGTGAAAATGTACAAGGGGAAGTACAAAAGAAATTAGATGTACTTTCCAATGAAATCCTATTAGAAGCCAATGAATGGGGTGGTACACTAGCAGGTATGGCTTCTGAAGAAATGGACACCGTTCATCAAATTCCTGGCCGCTATCCTAAAGGCGCTTATTTATTAGTATTTGATCCACTGGATGGTTCTAGTAACGTAGATGTTAATGTATCAGTGGGTACTATCTTCTCAGTTTTACGTTGTCCTGCTGAGCATTTAAGTCAAAATGATCCCTTAAAAGAAGAAGCATTCTTACAACCTGGTACTGAACAAGTGGCGGCAGGTTATGCTATCTATGGTCCACAAACCATGTTAGTGCTTACTTTAGGCAATGGTGTTAAAGGTTTTACCCTTGACCCTGAATTAGGCAGTTTTGTTCTAACCCACGATAATATTAAAGTACCAGAGCAAACCACAGAGTTTGCTATTAATATGTCCAATCAACGCCATTGGCAACAACCTGTTAAACAATATGTCACGGAATTATTAGCTGGTACTGAAGGGCCACTAGGTAAAAACTATAATATGCGTTGGATTGCTTCAATGGTGGCCGATGTACATCGTATCTTAACCCGTGGTGGTATCTTTATGTATCCACGTGATGCCCGTGAACCAAGCAAACCAGGCAAATTACGTTTAATGTATGAAGCCAACCCCATGTCAATGATTATTGAACAAGCTGGCGGTGCAGCAACCAATGGACATCAACGTATTTTAGATATTCAACCAGAATCATTGCACGAGCGTGTTGCTGTATTCCTTGGCTCAAAACAAGAAGTTGAACGTATCACAAACTATCACCAACAACAGCAAAAATAACAAGGATAATACCATGTTTAAGAAAGTTACCCTTACTTTGTGTATCGCTACCCTTACCGTATTGGCAGGCTGTAATAAACTTACTGAAGATAACTACAGCAAATTAAAAATGGGTATGGAGCGTAAAGAAGTTGAACGTATCTTTGGTAGCCCCAAAGAATGCCAAAGCGCCTTTAAAGCAACTAACTGTAGTTGGCAAGAAGGTGACGCAACGTTACAAGTACAATTTGTAGAGAGTAAAGTGCTTAGCTATTTTGGCAATAAAATTAAATAGTCTCAATCCCTTGTCTTTCTTTAAAAAAAGAGTAATCTAATGAATAGATTACTCTTTTTTGTTTTTATCTGAACTATTATCACTATGCATACAACATCAGGCCGCTGGCTGTTAGGCTTAGCATTGGCTTTAACAACCGCTATTCTATGGGGTCTTTTACCTGTAGTTATGAAAGAAGTTTTAAAAGGCATGGACGCTTACACCGTCACATGGTATCGCTTTACGGTGGCTGGTGCCTGCTTATTTAGTTACCTTTACTTAAAAGGCAAATTACCCCGTTTTAAAAACTTTGGTTTTAAAGGATACCTATTGCTATCCTTAGCTATGCTAGGTTTATTGGGTAACTACGTTACTTATATGATGGGCTTAAACCTATTAACACCTGGTACAACTCAACTAATGATGCAAATCGGACAAATTATGCTGATTGTTAGCAGTGTCATTATCTTTAAAGAATCTTTTAATCATGTGCAAGTGATGGCTGTTATTATTTTATTAGTGGGTTTTCTACTGTTTTTTAATCAACGACTCATAGAGTTACTCACCTCCCTTGGCAGTTATACCATTGGTATTATTATTCTGATTATTTCGTCTATGTTATGGACAGGCTACGCGCTCTGCCAAAAGCAGCTGTTAGTGCAATGGAACTCCATGCAAATTTTAATGATGATTTATTTAGGCAGTAGCTTATTTTTATTTCCTACCAGTCATCCTTCACAAATTACCCAACTTACTAGCCTGCAATTTTGGTTACTGGTGTTTAGTTGTGCTAATACTATTATTGCTTATGGCGCCTTTGCTGAAGCCCTTGCCCACTGGGAAGCATCTAAAGTTACTGCTACGCTCGCAGTAGCTCCTTTAGTAACCTTTATAGGTGCCACGCTAGGCGCCTATTTCTGGCCCGCTTACTTTATCGCAGACGCTTTAAATATTTTAGCCTACTTGGGTGCTATTATTGTAGTGATGGGTTCAGCCTTAGTTGCCCTTTCCCCGATCGTGATGCAGAAAATAAAAGCACGCCGTAAACAAACTAACTATAGCCAGTTATCTTGATATTTCTTACAATACGCTCTTTTTATTGATTGAGGAGTTGCTAACTATGAAATCTGTTCCGCAAATATTGACCATTCAATCACATGTGGTTTTTGGTCATGCTGGTAATGCGGCGGCTGTATTTCCAATGCAACGCCTAGGCGTAAATGTATGGCCGCTTAATACCGTACAATTCTCTAACCACACCCAATATAAACAATGGACTGGGCAAGTTTTACCGCCTAAGCAAATTTTTGAATTGGCACAAGGTATTGAAGCCATTGGTGAATTAGCCAACTGTGATGCCATATTATCTGGCTATTTAGGCACAGCCCAACAAGGCCGTGAAATACTACAAGTGGTTAAGCATATTAAAGAGCTTAACCCAAAAGCTATTTATTTATGTGACCCTGTTATGGGACACCCTGAAAAAGGTTGTGTAGTCGCCCCTGAGGTGAGTGAATTTTTATTAAAAGAAGCTGCTTCAGCAGCCGATTACCTAACACCTAACCAACTAGAACTAGACAGCTTTATTGGTCGCCACCCTACTTCTCTAGCAGATTGTATTGAAATGGCCAAAAGCCTTTTAAAATATGGCCCTAAAGCCATTATGGTAAAACATCTAAATTATCCTGAGAAACAAGCTGATAGTTTTGAAATGCTATTAGTGACTGAACAAGAGACATGGCATTTACAACGCCCATTGTTAGCATTCCCCAAACAACCTGTAGGTGTAGGTGATTTAACATCAGGTATATTCTTATCTTGTTTATTACTTGGTAATAGCTTACTTGATGCCTTTGAATTTTGTGCTGCCGCTGTCCATGAAGTATTATTAGAGACGCAAAAACATGGCAGTTATGAGTTAGAATTAGTGGCTACACAAGATCGTATCGCTCACCCTAGAGTTAAATTTGCTGCTAAAAAGCTTTAGTACTCACCTAGGGAGAACTTATGCTAGCTTTTTTAATCGGTATTATCCTCGCCTTACTGGGTACTTTTTCATTATTTATAATGAATGTGATAGGCCTGTTATTAAAGCTAGATAGAATTGAAAACACACCTATTCGTTATATTTCCTCTACTATACTGGTCTTTATTCATGTTATTTTAACCATTATTGGGGTATGGTTTTTACTTGATTTATTGACCACTCACTTCAATATTGATACCTACGAAATGCGATCATGGCATGTGCTAGCGGGTATTATCGTTGGTTTTATTCCTGCTATTTTTATTTTAAGCAAGTCTGTCAATAAATTTAGATACTATATTGAACAAAAAAGACACAATAATAATGAATAAATAATACTGTTATTTATCCATTCTTTTTTTACTTTACTATTTTAAGGCTTGGTTTTTTACGAGGTGTGGGTGTATCTGGTGAGGGTGGAGTATCATCAGGCTCGTTATTTTCTTCGGTTAGTAATGGATCATCCTCAAAGAACATACCATAACCATTTTCTCTGGCATAAATGGCTTTAACAGCAGCAATAGGCACATAAGGCCTTTGTACTACGCCAGCAAAACGCCCTTCAAAACTGATTGCCTCATTATCCATTAATAAATGTTTAATGGCAGCAGGCGCAAGATTTAAAACAATCTGCCCATTTTCAGCAAAGCCATCAGGTACATTTACACTAGGTAGATTAATATCCACTACGATATAAGGGGTACAATTATTATCCAGAATCCACTCATACAACGCACGGATTAAATAAGGGCGATTAGAGTTCATTAATTGGCTCCTGCTAATTTTAACTCTTGGTCTGATAAACTCGCTTGGAAACTTTCTCTTTTAAAACCTCGCTCCATATACGCTAGCAATCCTTTAGCTGTTTTAGGGATTTCAATATCCAATACAGATAAACGCCATAAAATAGGTAATAAACAACAATCCGCTAACGAGAAATCATTGCTAAGAAAATAAGGTTTGTCGCTAAATACCGCAGAAACACCAATTAAACTCTCTCTTAATTCTTTACGAGCGGCATTTTGAATAGTTACTTTAGTTTTAGGATCAAGAATAAGGTCAACTAAACGACACCAATCTTTCTGAATACGATACACTAATAATCGCTTAGCCGCCTTGTCACTAGGATAAGCAGGTAGTAAGGGTGGATAAGGGTAACGATCTTCTAAATACTCCATAATAACGATGGAATCATACAGCACTAAATCGCGCTCAACTAACACAGGTAAACTACTATAAGGATTTAACTCTGCTAAATTAGGAGGATAATAGTTAGGGTCTACATTGCGTATTGTTATAGCAATATCTTTCTCTGCTAATACTAAACGTATACGATGAGAATAATGATCTATTGGACTCGAATAACATATAAAATGGGGGGTAGTACCCATATCAAATTCCTTAGACTGCTAGCAAAGATAATAATTTATTTATTATAGTATTATATCGTTGTAAATACATTGCTTTCCAGAGCAACCTAGCCAAAAGTTGATAGATATTGCTATTTTTAGTCGCTAATTGGATGTTTTATTTATAGATCTTATAAATAATGGCCAACTAATATAATTCCCCACACAATAAATATTGTCCATAAGCCTATAAATTGAGCAGCACTGCCTAAGTCCTTAGCATTTTTAGAAAGTTCATGTCGTTCCAACGAAATTCGATCAACCACTGCTTCAATTGCTGAGTTAAATAATTCAATAATTAATGATAATAAACAAACAGCAATCATCACTGCCCTTTCTACAGGCGCTACAGGAAGTAATAGCGCAATAGGAATTAAAACAATATTTAGCCCTACTAAAGAACGAAAAGCAGCCTCATTGATAATGGCTACTTTTAACCCATCCATAGAATAACCCGTTGCATTTATAACCCGTTTTAAACCACGTGTTCCTTTAAAAGGCGACTTTTCCATAATACTCTCTTTCAATATAACTTTATTGCTAGCTATTATCTCATTAATTAAATAACAGTTAATAAATTTAACATTTTATTAACAACATTTTTTATTCAGGGTAACGAACAATAGCAAAACGATTAAGCACAGGAATTTTGTTCACTAAGCGGAAAATAGGCTTGGTAATTTTAACTAAACCACTGCTTAATTTAGCCGCAAAAGGTGTGTACATTCCCCAACCTAAGGCTAATAATGCCAATACCAAACCACCGATATAATCATCTGATGCCCAGTGTGCGCCAGCAATTAATCGCGGCATCATAAAAATAATAGCCAGCAACCAAACAATAAAATATTGACTAAATTTACGGGCAAATACCGATAAGAACAATGCCCATATCATTAATACCGAAGCATGGTCACCTGGAAAACTTCGGTTTGAACTGTCTTTAATCTCTAATTTTTGTTCAAGAAAATCAAAATGCCTAGAAAGACGATAACTGTCTTCTAAAGTTGCTGTAGGGCTAGCATGTTGCCAGCCAGCAGCCATAATCAGTTTAGTGAATATAATGCGAATCACTACTTGTAATAACATAATCACTAATAAAGCAAAAAAAGCCTGTCTTACTACTTTGGCACTGTATAGCCAATCTGCTTTTATCAAAAGTACTAGTAAAATAATAGCAACGATAAAGTCAAAAAAGCGGCTACTCATTACCGCCCAAATACTCGCCCATGCATAGCTATCTTTTAACGAATCATTGATTACTCTAAAAAATGCAATATCAAACTTCATTGCTAAGTTATGGGTTAATGGCCATGCCCACAGCAATAACAAAACAAGTGCAAATACATTACAAAATACTATCTTTTTTGTTTGCCAGATAGGTTGTAATAATTGAGCATCGCCCATATATAATGATTCTCCGCTTTTCTGTTTAGTGACGAATAATGAATTAAGCCGACCATTATATTATGTGTAATATCACATCGTACAAAGATAGTCGTTAGTTGTTCATTATTCTGTAATGATTTACTGAGCATAATCTATAGGTTATTAGTTTATACTCATAGTTAACGGTAAAATGGTGAATAATACATTATCCTTTTGAGGCTTTAAAATACCCTTATGAAACAAGATATAACACAACGTTTCCTATTTGAAAACTTAGATGTACGTGGTGAAATAGTTTCCCTAGAGCATAGCTACCATGAAGTATTAACTCGTCATCAGTACCCTGCCCCTGTAGCTAAATTATTAGGCGAACTATTGGCAGCCAGCGCATTACTGTGTGGCACCTTAAAATTTGATGGTACATTAGTATTACAAGCACGTTCCGAAGGCCCTTTACCGCTATTAATGGTGGAATGTAACAGTAATCGTGAAATTCGTGGTATTGCGCGCTATGAAGCTGAACAAATTAGCGATTCAATGACTCTGCAAGAATTAATGCCAAATGGTATTTTGGCCTTAACTGTTGATCCTACTCAGGGAAAACGTTATCAAGGGATAGTGGCATTGGAAGGTGAAACCTTAGCCAGTAGCCTTTCTAGCTATTTTGCTAGCTCTGAGCAACTGCCTACCTTCTTTTGGCTATGTGCTAATGGTAAACAGGCTAAGGGTTTCTTATTGCAAGCCTTACCTGCTGAAAAACAACATGATGATGAGGAACGCCAAAATACTTGGCAACACCTCACAGTATTAGCAAACTCATTAAATGCTGATGAGTTTCTAGCAGTCGATAATATAACTATCTTACATCGCCTCTATCACGAAGAAGATATACGTCTTTTTGAACAACTGCCTATAAAATTTCATTGCAGTTGCTCCCGTGAACGCTCCGCCAATGCTTTACGTAGCCTAGGGGAACAAGATGCCTTTGCTTTACTGGAGGAACAACAAGGTAAAATCACCATTGATTGTCAGTTCTGTAATAAAGAATATATTTTTGATATAGCCGATGTTACCCAATTATTTAAGGATGGTTCAAGTAACCCTCCTGCTGAGACGAGGCATTAGTTATGACGCAAACACCACCTGCTAATATTTTTGCTCATCTGTTAGGTGAGCGTTACCACGAAATTCCCCAAGCGATTCAGGATTTTCATAATACGCCTTGTATATTATGGCAAGGCCAAGCAAAAGCAGGTGGTGCTACTCATTTTATGGCAAATCTTATGCGTAAAATAATGGGCTTTCCACAACCTGCTAATAACTTGCCTGTTACCGTCACTGTTTACTATACAGAGCAAGGTGAAGAATGCTGGACAAGGCGCTTTGGTGATTCAGAATTTTCTTCTACACTTGCGTTGGATAAAAACAACCCACAGCAAATGTACGAAAAGTTTGGCCCAGTCAAACAGTATTTTACCCTAGACATTATAGATAACTGGTTATACTGGAAATTACAGTATTGTACTTTTCTCGGCATAAAAATCCCACAACTGCTTTCGCCAAAAGTGGTTGCCAATGAGGGAGTAGATACTGAAGGTATCTATCAATTTGTCGCTAAAGTGACCCTGCCATTGATAGGTACTTTGGTTGAATACAATGGTTATTTAACTAAATCCCATTAAATCCTATTACTCAACAATTAACGCCCTACCTCTTCCTCTAGGGTCAGCTACTGCGCTAGGCTTATCGTTAATAATCTGAATCACTTGTATATCACCACTGAAATCTTGCTGATGAAAGTTATAACCCATTTGTTGTAATCTAGTTTTTACCAATCTAGGCACACCGTGTTGAAAACGTTCGATAAAAATACGGTTTTTAGGTAGTAATTGATGATGATAACGGGGGGCAGAAACAGCCTGCTGCAACGTCATATGGTACTCAAACACATTAACAATCACTTGAAAAATAGAGGTAAAAATACGCGAACCACCTGGCGTACCTATTACCATCACAAGCTTGTTATCCTTCGTTAAAATAGTAGGCGCCATAGAAGATAATGGCCTTTTATTAGGTTTTATGGCATTGGCCTCACTTCCCACTACGCCAAATAGATTGGCCACACCTGCTTTGCTACTGAAATCATCCATTTCATTGTTTAATAAAATACCTGTTCCTTTAACGACAATACCTGCACCAAAATAACCATTTAAGGTATAGGTATTAGCAACACCATTACCCCATTTATCCACAATAGAAAAATGGGTTGTTTGTAATTTCTCTGTATCCAACCCTGCTGCAATATTTTCAGTAGGAGAAATAGCATAGGGATTAACCTGTTTAGCACGTTTTGCTAAATAATCGGTAGCCAATAATTGTTGTACAGGCACCTTAACAAAATCTGGATCGCCCATATATTCTGCTCTATCAGCAAATACTCGCTTTTCAATTTCTGCTAATAAATGAACATACCGTGCTGTATTCGGTCTTACACCCTTAAAATCATTGACTAATGCTTGCTTCATTAATAATAATTGTAATAAGCCTATTCCGCCTGAACTAGGGGGTGGTGCAGTGATAACCTGCATACCCTGCCAGTTCGCCAGCAATGGATCACGCCATTTTGCTTGATAAGCATTCAAATCACTTTCAGTGATTAATCCCCCATTATCCGCCATTTGTTTAGCGATAAGTTTAGCGGTTTCTCCTTGATAAAAATCATTCACACCCTGTTCTGCAATACGTTCTAATACAACTGCCAACTCTGGTTGTTTAAAGGGTTGAGCAATTCTCATCGCCCCAAAATATTCTTTAAAATTTCCGTTAGCAGGTACTTTATCCAATACTTCCCGATAACGTTGCATCAATTGCTCGTCCACCATAAAGCCGTCTTTAGCATAGCTAATGGCAGGGGCTAAAACTTCTTGCCAAGAGAGCTTACCAAAACGTTGATGAGCAGCCCACAAACCTGCCACAGTACCAGGCACCGCCACTGCTTTATGGGAATATAAACTTAAATTAGCAACAACTTCACCTGTGTTGTCCAAATACATATCAGTGGTTGCTTTGGCAGGGGCTACTTCTCGATAATCTAAAAAATATCCCTTACCATCCACCCATAGGGTCATAAAGCCACCGCCACCAATATTACCCGCCTCAGGGTAAGTCACCGCTAAAGCGAATGCGGTAGCTACTGCTGCATCAACAGCATTGCCGCCTTTAGCTAATATTTGTTGCGCCGCCATTGATCCATAGCTATTGGGAGAGGCCACTGCACCAGCCGTTAAAACTGTACTTTCCTCTGCTACAACAGATTGATTAATAGAAATAACAATAAAGATTGCATAACAAACTTTATAAAATGACCGCAACAAAAATGGCATTCTTTGCCCTCCTAATTAGCATTAGTTCTCTATTTTATACTACTATCCATCATATTTGTTTTAATCAATTGCAGTAAATGAGCAGATTAGCCTTTAGTCGCATAAACAATACCTTAGCACTTATTATTGTTATAATAAGCCAATAAATTGCTATACCCAATCTGCTTACAGTACGATCTAATAGTTAGTTTTGATTGGTCAACAAATCTATAAAGCAATCCCTAGTATTCAATCTTAGATACTGCCTCAAGCCCATTTGCTTGTATGCTGTGAACACCAAATGTAATTATCAATATAGTTGCTTCATTCACTTTGTTCACGTTTTGCGTATCCATTTTTATTTAATTATTAACTATTAAATCAGTTACTTAGTTATTTGACTTATATTTAGAGGAATAATTATGTCATCAACATCTAGAGCTAGTTCATCTGCTGAACTTAGTCTTGAAGATATTACCATCATCGATAACGATAAACTTAAAAAAGCAGTAACCGCTTCTGCACTAGGCAATGCGATGGAATGGTTTGATTTTGGCGTATATGGATTTATTGCCATCACCCTTGGCAAAGTATTTTTTCCTGAAACCACAGGCTCTGTTCAAATTCTTGCCACCCTTGCCACCTTTGCTGTGGCCTTTTTAGTTAGACCCTTAGGCGGGGTATTTTTTGGTCTCTTAGGAGATAAAGTAGGACGCCAAAAAATACTAGCCACCACTATTTTAATTATGGCCGTCAGCACCTTTTGTATTGGGCTGATTCCAAGCTATGCCACCATTGGCCTATGGGCCCCTATTTTGTTACTTGCCTGTCGTTTACTCCAAGGCTTCTCCACGGGGGGTGAATATTCAGGCGCCACTGTTTTTATTGCGGAATACTCTCCAGATCGCAAACGTGGCTTTATGGGAAGTTGGTTAGATTTTGGTTCAATTGCTGGTTTTTTATTAGGTGCAGGACTAGTTACGTTAATTACCTACCTGCTAAGCGATCAACAATTACTTGATTGGGGGTGGAGGATACCTTTCTTTATCGCTGGCCCACTAGGACTTATCGGCCTTTATTTAAGAAGCCAGTTAGATGAAACCCCAACCTTTGAACAACATCAAGAAAAGCTACAAGCTGATGAAGAACTCGGTATTAGTAAAGTTTCTTTTAAAGAAATTTTAATAAACCACTGGCGACCCCTGCTTATTTGTATTGGTTTAGTGATTGTAATGAATGTAACTTATTATATGTTACTCACCTATATGCCAAGCTACCTCAATCATAATCTTCACTATGCCGAAAGCCATGGGGTTATTCTGATTATCGTTATTATGATCGGTATGCTGTTTGTACAACCTAGCATTGGTTTCTTAAGTGATAAAATTGGTAGAAAGCCTATCGTTATTGTGGGCTGTATTGGTTTATTTTGTCTATCTATTCCATGCTTCTATTTAATCACCACAGGCAAAGTAGCCTATATTTTTATTGGTCTAATGATTTTAGGTATATTGCTTAATATGTTTACTGGGGTAATGGCTTCCACCTTGCCTGCTTTATTCCCTACCAGTATTCGTTACAGTGCATTAGCTATTTCTTTTAATATCTCTGTCTCGTTATTTTGTGGAACTACTCCTCTTATTGCAGCTTGGTTAACCGAAACAACCAACAATTTAATGATGCCCGCTTATTATTTAATGGTGGTTGCGGTGATAGGTTTGGTTGCTATTTTATTTACTAAGGAAACCGCCAATAGACCGCTACGTGGTGCTACACCTGCTGCTTCTGATAGAGCAGAAGCCAAAGAGCTATTACAAGAACACCATGATTATATTGAGGGCAAAGTAGATGAACTCACCGCACAAATCGATGAGCTTACTGAAAAGCGTGACAGATTGATTGAACAACACCCAGAACTTAAATAGTTATTTATCAATTAAAAGGTAGCAATACGTCGTCTGTTAACTTTCTGTTGCACACCAAAATTGACACTACCTTGATAAATAACTAGCATAATCCCTTTTTACTATGGCGTACCCATAACAATAGGTTACTTGGCAGTACTGGAATAATGATATGAAAAATGAACAAGATAATGACTTAAACCGTCATTACTCGCCAAGCTCTACTGAGCTAAACAACAAAATTGATGAGCTTATTAAGCTAGCACTCCCTGCTGGCGCAGAAGAACACAAACTTTATAAAGAGCTATTTCTAGCCGCTACTCGTATAGTACAAGCTGAACGCGGTCATTGGGATACTAAAATCGCTAAAAATGCACTGACCGAGATGGATAAAGGTTTTACTTTACTAGAGCGTTTTAAACACCACCGCAAAGTCACTGTATTTGGTTCTGCTCGTACGCCAATCGATCATTCCCTGTATAAACAAGCAGTAGATCTAGGTAAACAGCTAGCAGAAAAAGGCTTTATTGTTATTACAGGAGCTGGCGGTGGTATTATGGCAGCAGCTCATGAAGGGGCTGGGCAAGATAACGCTCTGGGCTTTAATATTAAGCTACCTTTTGAGCAATATGCTAATGAAACGATGGAAGGTAGTGATGCGTTACTCACTTTCCAATTTTTCTTTATCCGTAAATTATTCTTTGTTAAAGAAACAGAGGCTGTGGTACTTTGCCCTGGCGGTTTTGGTACTTGGGATGAGGCAATGGAAGTTTTAACCCTTATTCAAACAGGTAAAACACCACTAATTCCCGTTATTCTTTTAGAAACACCTGATAGCACTTACTGGAAAGATGCCATTGATTATTTTGAGAAACATTTAAAAGATCAACAGTATATTTTACCGAGTGATATGGGTTTAATGAAGCTGTTACATTCGCCAGAAGAAGCCACTCAAGAAATTATCCAATTCTATGCCAACTATAATTCTAGCCGTTGGTTTAAGGAATTATTTGCTATTAGAATGAATCATCCATTAACGGAACAAGCATTAACAGATATTAATCAACAGTTTCGAGATATCAGTAATAATGATTTTGTTCAACAAGCTTATGACGAAAGCTTTAAAGAGCCTGAGTTTCAGCATTTAAGCTATCTACTCTTTCAATTTACAGGCAAGCAACATGGCCGTTTAAGGGAATTAGTAGATTATATTAACTTGCCTGAAAATTGGCTTAAAAAAGAATAACTAATGCCATAAAAAAAGCATTTAGTTTTTTAGGCTAAATGCTTTTTTATAAATCCTTTATAACAATAATTAAGGTTTAATCTCAATTAATGTACCGTCTTTAACTAAGTTCCAGACTTCTTTCATATCCCAATTCATCATGGCAATACAGCCATCTGTCCAATTTAAACCACGGAAATACCATTCAGGGTAATCAGCATCAATCGGCGTACCATGAATCATTATCATACCACCTGGTCTTACGCCCTGCTTTTGCGCCGATGCTATATCCCGTGGATTAGGATAAGAAATATGCATCGAAAGGTTATATTTATCACTGGGTTTACGCCAGTCTATCCAATATAGGCCTTCAGGTGTTCGTTTATCACCTTCCATTTGCTTATGGCCAACTGGTTTTTTACCTAACGAAATACGGTAACTTTTAACAATATTATTGCCACTCATTAACGATAGTTTACGCTTTGATTTTTCAACCAACACTTTATCTATATTCAATCGAACTTGTGTTGTTGTAACTAGACTAGAGTTAGCATAGCCATAACTCGCCATACCACAATAACTCACTACTAACACTAACAATGTGCTAACTACACGACGCATTGCTATCCACTTCCCCGCATTTAACAGCTTAATCAAGGTATTACCCAATAAAGGAAGCATTTTAATCGGTTAATGGATTAGAGAAAAGTACCCAAATCAAAAATAAATAAGGTTTCTTTGCAGTTTGCTATTGAATGGTTAGTCTATCCGCCATTAAAATGGTTTATTTATAACCTCTTTTATGTGGATAAAGCATGCGTACAAGTCAATATTTACTGCCTACTGTAAAAGAAACTCCTGCTGATGCAGTAGTTATTAGCCATCAACTTATGTTACGAGCAGGTATGGTTCGTAAACTCGCTGCTGGACTATACACTTGGTTACCCCTTGGTTTACGCGTCTTACGTAAAGTAGAAAAAGTGGTACGTGAAGAAATGAATGCCATTGGTGCGCAAGAAGTGCTAATGCCAGCCGTACAACCTGCTGAACTATGGATTGAATCTACTCGTTGGGAACAATATGGCCCTGAATTATTACGCCTTAAAGATCGCCATCAGCGTGATTTTTGCTTTGGCCCTACCCATGAAGAAGTAGTGACTGATTTAGTACGTAATGAGATCAGTAGTTATAAACAACTACCGCTGACGCTTTATCAAATCCAAACAAAATTCCGTGATGAAATTCGTCCTCGCTTTGGTTTAATGCGTGGTCGTGAGTTTTTAATGAAAGATGCTTACTCTTTCCACACCGATCAAGCCTCATTACAACTCACCTATGATGATATGTATCGCGCCTATTCTAATATTTTTAGTCGTTTAGGTTTAGATTTCCGTCCTGTAGAGGCTGATAATGGTTCTATTGGTGGCTCTGGCTCCCATGAGTTTCACGTATTAGCAGACTCAGGTGAAGACGATATTGTATTTAGTGATGGTTCAGATTATGCCGCCAATATCGAAAAAGCCATTGCTGTTGCTCGTGAAACTGAACGCCAAGCCGCTACTGAAGAAATGCGTGTAGTGGATACACCTAACTGTAAAACCATTGAAGCCTTGGTGGAACAATTTAACTTACCTATTGAGAAAACAGTTAAGACTTTAATTGCCCACGGTGCCGAAGAAGGTAGCTTAGTTGCCTTAATCGTGCGTGGCGATCATCAACTCAATGAAATTAAAGCCGCTAACCATCCATTAGTAGCGAGTCCTTTAGTATTTGCTACTGATGAAGAAATTCGTCAAGCCATTGGCGCAGGCCCTGGTTCATTAGGCCCAGTTAACTTATCTATGGCTTGTATTATTGACAACTCAGTAGCCATGATGAGCGATTTCGCAGCAGGTGCTAATATCGAAGATAAACATTATTTTGGTATTAACTGGCAGCGTGATGTAGCACTACCAGAAGTAGCTGATTTACGTAATGTAGTAGCAGGTGATCCTAGCCCTGATGGTAAAGGTAGTTTAATGATCCGTCGTGGTATTGAGGTTGGCCATATATTCCAATTAGGTACTAAATACAGTGAATCAATGAACTGCACTGTGTTAGCTGAAAATGGCAAGCCTGTAGAATTAATTATGGGTTGTTATGGTATTGGTGTATCCCGTGTAGTGGCGGCTGCTATTGAGCAGAACTATGATGAGCGCGGTATTTTATGGCCTGAAACCATGGCACCTTTCCAAATTGCCATAGTGGCACTTAAATATGAAGACCCTGCCATTAAAGAAGTGGCTGATAAACTTTATGCTGATTTAACTAAAGCGGGATATGAAGTGCTATTGGATGATCGTGATAAGAAAACCAGCCCAGGGGTTAAATTCTCTGATATGGATCTAATCGGTATCCCACATCGTGTAGTAGTCAGTGATCGTGGTTTAAAAGAAGGTCAATTAGAATATAAGAACCGTCGTGAATCGGAGTCTAAAAACCTGCCATTAGCTACTATTGTAGAAGAATTAGCTAAACTCGTTAAATAATACAAAGGGGCTTTATAAGCCCCTTTGTTATTTACCATTCAACGTTTCTGCAACCAATAATAGTAACTCTGCTCTACTACTTCTTCATGCAATAATTGATTGCCAGACAATTTAGCAAAACTACGAAAATCCCGTTGACTACCTGCATCAGTAGCAATGACTTTTAATACATCCCCTGAATCAAGGGCAGCTAAGGCTTGCTTAGCCTTTAATAAAGGTAACGGGCAATTTAAACCTGATGTATCTAATTCTTGTTTAACACTAATTTGTTGACTCACTGTCCAATCACCTATTTATTGTAAAAATTGTTTCACCGTATCCTGCTGGCTACGAATTTCTTTTTCACGCTGATTAATAATAGCCACTTGTTGGAAACTATTGCCTGCTTTTTGGCGTGCATACTTAAGCTGCTCTAACGCACCATCATAATTACCGATTAACGCTAAATACTCCGCTTGTGCTTGATGTACACCCACAATATCACCTGCTCTACCTTTAACTTCTGAGACCTGATACCAAATATCAGGATCATGGGGACGACTACGAACAAGTTTATCTATTACTTTAGCAGCTTCTTGAAAATTTCTTTGCCTCACTAGTAAATCCACATAAGCTTTGGTAGCAGGATAATTATTAGGATTATTCGCTAATACTTTATTAATACGTTGACTGGCAGTTGCTAAGCGACCTTGGGAAAAATCTAGATCAACATAGGTTAAATTATAAAATATATTATTAGGGTCTTTTATCAGCAATTTACTGATTATTTGTTCACTTTCCGTAAGGTTATTATTTTTTATTAAAGCCAAGGCTAAGCCATACTGTAACGCATTATTATTAGGATCATTTTCTAAAAGACTGCGGAAACGTTTCACGCTAGAACCTGGAGTATCTTCAAACACTACCTGAATACGGGTACGAACTAAGTCATATTCTAAGGTGTTGCTTATACCGCCTTCTGGCAAACGTTCAGCTCTGTTACGGGTATCTGCAACCCGTGATTCTGTTAATGGGTGAGTAATTAAGAATTCTGGCGGCACTTGTTGAAAGCGATATTTCTTCATCAATATTTCAAATAAATCAGGCATTCCTTTTGGGTCATAGCCAGCTTTAGCAAGGGTTTCAATGCCAATTCGATCAGCTTCTTGCTCATTAGCACGAGAAAAACTCATCATATTTTGATAGGCCGCTGCTTGTGAACCAATAATGGTCGCCATGCCTGCATCTGGGCTACCTGCTGCTGCCGCTACAATACCCACTAATAAAGCGGTCATCATGGGTATTTGCAGTTGTTGCTGTTCAGCCACACCACGCGCAAAATGACGCTGTGATAAATGCGCTAATTCATGGGCTAATACGCCCATAAATTCTGACTCTTTAGGGGCTGATAAAAACAAGCCACCATTGACACCAATAATGCCACCAGGGGCGGCAAAGGCGTTTAATTCAGGGTCTTTAATAAGGATAAATTCTAAGCGATTATCCTGCAAACGGCTACTTTGAGCTAATCGCTTAACTTTGGTTTCGATATAATCTTTTGCTAAAGGGTCATTAATACGTGGCACTTGTGAACGCAATAAGCTTAACCACGCACGCCCAAGTTGGTACTCTTGCATAGGAGATACAATAGCAGACGATGAATCCCCCAATGAAGGTAAATTATCATAGGCTAATGCAGGCAAAGCATTCACTAAGCCTAAACATAGCAGTGTCGCTTTACCAAGATGCCTCATAAATCCCCTAAATAACAAATAAATAAGCCTTATCCTAAACATTTAAAACAAGCTTATAAAGCTCTTTTTAGTAGCTAATATGTTACTCTTTATAACAAGCTAAGGTGCGATAGGTAACTGTCTTTTATGCATACTGCGGTTATAGGTTTCTGTAATTTTTTTAAACGCTTCTGCTGACACAGGTTTACCTTGTAAAAAGGCATCTATTTCAGTATAAGCAACACCATGGGCTTGCTCATCAGGCAAACCTGGTTTTAAATCTTCTAAATCAGCAGTGGGTACTTTGTTCACTAAATTATCTGGTGCGCCCATATAACTTGCCAAAGCCCTTACTTGGCCTTTAACTAAACCGATTAACGGCCCTACATCGAAAGCGCCATCACCAAACTTGGTGTAAAAGCCCATCACCGCTTCAGCGGCATGGTCTGTACCTATTACTAAACCATTATAAACATTAGCCACTGCATATTGAGCTATCATTCTGGCTCTGGCTTTAATATTACCAATAATAAAATCTCTGGAAGCCTCTTTTACTTGCTGTAAACAATCAATAGCCCCTACCATTCCCTCGACACTTGCAGCAATATTAACCACCTCACAGTGATCGGGTGCAATTACTTGTACTGATTGTGTAGCTTCAGCTTCATCCGCCTGTGATTTATAGGGTAAACGCATTGCAATAAAACGATAACTGGTATCACCTGTTTCTTCTCTTAATGCACGTACCGCTCGCTGAGCCATCATTCCAGCGGTTAATGAATCTACCCCACCACTTATGCCTAGCACATAAGTTTTTAAACCAGATTCAATCAATATTCGTTTTAAGAAAATAATACGTCGCTCTAATTCAACCACTAATGCTTGTTCATCGGCAAAAGGTGTGCATACATTTAATGCTTGAGCAATCTCGCGTTGAACAGTTAATTGATCTATCATTGTTGTTCCTCTACAGCAATTATTCACCGACCTTAAAGACATGTTTTAAATAATTAACAAAGCTCTCATCACGACATTGTGTTTTGCCTGGTGAATCAGAAATTTTTGCCACAGGCTGACCATTACAACTCACCATTTTAATCACCATATTGGTGGGTGAAACCGTAGGAATATCACAGGTTAAATTTGTTCCTATGCCAAAGCTAACATTAATTCTATCACGTAATTGACGGTAAATTGATAAGGCTTTAGGTATATCCAAACCATCAGAAAATACTAAGGTTTTAGTGCGAGGGTCAATGCCTAATTTTTTATAGTGAGCAATCGCTTTTTCTGCCCAAACAATTGGATCACCAGAATCATGTCTTAAGCCATCAAATAACTTTGCAAAAAACAAATCAAAGTCATTTAAGAAAGCATCCATGGTAATACAATCAGTTAAGGCAATCCCTAGTAAACCACGGTATTCCCGTACCCAACAGTCTAGCGCAGCAATTTGGCTATCAATTAATCTAAAGCCTAATTGCTGATGGGCCATTATCCATTCGTGAGCCATTGTTCCCATAGATTTAATATTAAACTGCTGCGCTAAATGTACGTTACTTGTACCCACAAAATGACCAGGAAAGTCTGTTTTTAAAATACCTACCACAGCTTGTTGGGTTTTAAAAGAAAAACGGCGACGCGTCCCATAATCGGCTAATTTAAAATCTTTTAGCTCATCATCTGATGCCATCCGCGATAAGTTCTCTAACTTCTGATATAAACGATCAGTCGCTGTTTTTAAGGCAATCTGTGGGTAACGTCTTTTATTACGAACTTCACTAATAATTGCTAATAAAGGAATTTCAAACAGTACAATATGCAACCAAGGGCCTTTTAAGGTAATACTTAATTGTCCACCCTCTCCTGATACCGTTACATAACGAGGGTTAAAGCGAAATAAACGTAAAAACCTTATAAAGTCTGGCGCTAAAAAACTAATATGGGATAAATAATTTTGTTCATCTTGGCTAAGTTGTAAATCCGCTAGGCTTTCAATATGTTCCTTAATTTCAGGGATATAAGGGGTTAGGTCTTCTTGATCACGACAACGAAACTCCCACTCTACTTCCGCATTCGGATAATTATGCAAGATCGCTTGCATCATACTGAGCTTGTAAAAATCAGTATCTAATAAACTTTGAACAATTTTTTGGGAAAATATGGAATTATCCATTTTTTCATCCTCTACTTTTAATAAGTTGTTGATCTAATGCTGCACAGTCTTCACAGATAACGATGCCAGATTGCTGCATTTCAGCAATGGCTTGTTGTTTAGTATGCTCAGCAATTGCCCTAGTTGCCTCTAATACTATAATCACCTGAAAACCTGCTTTATGTAATTGCATGGCTGTATTTTTTACACAGTAATCTAAAGCCAACCCACCGACAATAACCAGTTGCACATTCTTTAGTCTTAAATATTCGATAACCCCTGTTGATAGTTTTTCTTTTAAATCATGATAACAAGCACCATAGGGGTGCATATCTGGTTCTACCCCTTTCCATACAAAAAAATCATACTGATCTGGGCGTGGTAAGTTGGCTAATAACTCAAACCCTTTAGTGCCTGGTACACAGTGTGCTACCCACGTTAAATCGGCATTTGGATAATTAAGTGGTTGTAACATCTGCTCAGCTTCACTTACTACCCACACAGCTTGTGGCGTATGAGCATCTTTACTTCCTACCCTTATATCAGCACGCTTCGCCATTTCATTTAAAGCAGCAGCAATTTGATCACCACCTTGCACAGGTAACTCATTTGGACAAAGGGGTGTAAAACTTTGTTGTGGATCTACATCAAAACTGGCAATTTTCATGATATTTAACTCAACTGCAATGGGTGAGAAATATGATCGACTGGATTATTTGTTTGTGATTAAACTAAAACTAATCACCATCCAGTTAGTTGTATAATACAACTAACTGGATGGATTATCAATAACCAACAAAAAAATATTACCTAAAACACCACTGTTCAACTAACAAAAAAGCCTGACACATATCTGTATCAGGCTTTTCAAAAACATTAATCACAATACCTACTGACCCGATGAGAAGTCATAACTCATATTAGGCATTGGACGTTGTAAATAATATCCTTGAATATAATCAGCACCTGCTTGCCAGAGGATAGACAAGATGCTTGCTGTTTCCACAAAAGGCACAATACTCTTGCGTTGTGACTCTCTTAGTTTGTTTAACATTTCTGTTAAAGCTTCCACACCTTCTGGCTTACGCAATGCTTGCACTAAAGTGGGCGCAAGTTTTACATAGTTTGCAGATAAATGATTTAAAGCTAATAGTGAGTTTTCATCTCTACCAAAATCACTAATTACTGTTTGGCAGTTGATCTCATTTAAACCATTAATCAAATTTTGTGCCTGTTTTAAGTAAGTAGCCGCATCACTTTCAGTAAACTCTACCAATAAACATTCAGGCGGTAGTTTAGTCGCTGCAAATAGTTTCTTAATCCAATCTAATAAATTTTCATTTTTTAGGGTATCGCTACCAATTTGGGCGAATACGCGTGGATTATGTCCTGCCGCATGCATTTTAGCTACTTCTTTTAATGCATTAACAATAACCCAACGGTCAATTTGCTCAGCCATGCCTGACGATGAAGCCACATTTAATAGCTCGGTCAAAGGTAACTCTTTACCTTGCGCGTCAAGCATTCTTAAACGAACTTCATAGAACTCAAAGGATTTACCGCGTAAACTAACAATCGGCTGATAGAGTAATTTTAAAGACTCTTGCTGTAATGTTTGTTGCAAGGTAGCCAATAAATCACCCTGACTGGCTGCTTTAGCTAATTCTTCAGCAGGGTCATATACTTTTATAACATTACTTGCGGTAGAAGATTCAATACAACGATGGGCTCGATCAATAATTTCCTGAGCACTCGAAGCGGTTTTATCAAAATCAGCAATGCCTACCGAAACAGTGATTTGGATAGAGAAATCATTTACATCAAAAATAACTTTGGTTATTTTTTCTTGTAGCTCTTTCACTGAATCCATTAAATCCTTAGAGGTTGCATTTGGTACTAACACCACAAAGGCATCATCAGATAATCTTGCTAAACTTTCTTCACGACAGAAATGGCCTTTCAATAACTGTGCAAAACTAGCTAGTAAGCTATCAGACCCTGCAATACCTATCTGCGAAGCCAAACTATCGAAGTTATCAATATAGATATATAACAAGGTAGCTTTTAAGTCGGCAGATTTTACTTGCTCCATCGTGCTATCAAGTAATGTTGATAAATGAGCGCGACTAAAGAGGCCTGTTAACGCATCCATATTGCTCATTTCACGAATTTTTTCTTCTAATGCTTCACTATTAACTGATGAGGTTTCCTCACGAATAATAACTTGCATACACTCTTCACCATCATAAGATGCAGGGTATGTAGAAATTAAAATAGGAAATTTAGAGCCATCCGCTCTAACACCACGACAAGCTAAAGAAGATTCAACACGATGTTTAAAGAGATCTTTTAAATCACTAGGATTATCAGCTGATACGAGGTCAATAATGGGTAGACCTTCCATATCAGTCTTATCTTCATAACCGAACATATCAATATAAGCTTGGTTAAGATAAATATGCATCCCATCATGGATATAGGCAATAGCATCCATGGATGAATCTAGTAGAAGATTACAACGTCGCTCAGATTCTGCTAAATTTTTCTCTGAACGCACTAATGAACGACGTTTCATTAAATTAGTCAATTCACGTTGTGCTATCAATAATAAGTGCTCAGGTTCAACGTCTATTGATAAAACGTCTTGCGCACCTTTCTGTAAATAGCTGATTGTAAATTGATCGTCTTCTAATGACTCAGGGTTAAGTAATTGAATATAAGGTATATCGATCTTTTTAGATTTTATATAAGTGAGTAACTCAATAGGATTGTAATTTTCACTTTCGGGTGCTGCGATAATTAAATCCCAATTTTGAGCTAATACGGTTTCAGCATCTTCAGCCGAGGTAATTCGATGCAAACGCGTTGCATAACCGGCATTACGAAAAATTACTGCGTAATTTTCTGCCTCATTTGGGGAATCATCTAAAATTAATAAACGAAGATTTTTTGTTTCCATAATTACTCATTAACTGGCTTTTATTCCGTGATAACAATAACTTATCTTTATCCATAGATATTGTAAAGCTCAACTGTATAACATTTACTACAAAGAATCATTGCAAACAAGTAAAGCAAATCTTTATACCTTTCACACTTAAACCGTGTAATTGTAGCATAAGCCTCTACTTTTTAATAACTATATCCCAATTCGCATATAAAATACTATTGTTGATTAGTAAACATTTACTAACAAATCAAAACAGTATTGATTTATCGCATATTAACCAACATTATTTAGCTATTTTTCGCAGTAATTGTTGCAATACGTTGCCCCATTTTAGTGGCTACTAAGGATTTAAGTTCCTTATTCCAAGCTATACGATTAGGCTCAAACACGATGATTGCTGTAGAACCTAATTTAAAACGACCCAACTCTGCTCCTTTCTCTAAAACAATCGGTTGCCTCGATGCTTCACCATACTTAGTGGTTCTTAACACACGTTTTGGTGGTGTTACTAAGCCAGCCCAGACTGTTTCAATGCTGGCTACAATCATAGCTCCCACCAAGACTACAGCCATTTTTCCATATTCAGTTTCAAATATACAAACAACGCGCTCATTACGGGCGAATAAACCTGAGACATTTTCTGCAGTGGTTTGGTTCACTGAAAATAATTGTCCAGGCACATAAATCATTTCTGTTAATGTACCAGCCACAGGCATATGCACACGATGATAGTCTTTTGGCGATAGATAAATAGTGGCAAATTCACCATTTAAGAATGGCTTAGCCCGTTCTGTATCACCACCTAATAAATCAGCCAAGCTATAATCATGACCCTTCGCTTGTAAAACGCGTCCTTCACGAATGGTACCTAGCTCACTTACTGCGCCATCTGCAGGACATACCACTGCATCAGCCGCCATATCAATAGGACGCATACCCTCTTTTAAGGGGCGAGTAAAAAACTCATTAAAATTTTTATACTCATGATAACTTTCGTATATTGCTTCACTCATATTGACTTTATAACGATTGATAAACCAACTAATCAGTTTATTTTTAAACCAAGGCGTTTGTGTTTCCGCTAAAAAGCCTATTGTTCTCGATAGTAAATGCTGTGGTGTTATGTACTGAACAATAATAAAAAGTCGTTGCTTAAATGTCATTTTTTTAATTTTCCACTATTGTATCAGGATGATTCCCCCATTCAGACCATGCCCCTGCATATGCCTTAACCCTAGGATATCCTAATGCCTTTGCCACTAAATAAGTAAACCCAGAACGATGATGACTCTGGCAATGTGTTATAACTTCCTTATCCTTAGTAATCCCTAATTCTTCTAAACGATCAATAATATCGCTACGAATCCTTAAACCATGCTCAGTATCCATCGCTGCTGTCCATTCCAGATGAACTGCACCAGGAATATGTCCCCCTTTTGCAGCTAATAGTTTTTCACCATTATATTCAGCAAGAGAGCGAGCATCCCATATCACTAGATCATCAGCACCTAAACGACTCTGTATATACTCAAAAGTGGCTGTTGGTTCCTCATCGATGGTTAATTTTGGCGAGGTAACGGATACCTCTGGTAATTCTGTAGATAACGGATAACCTTCAGCAATCCATGCACGCAAACCACCATTTAAATAATGGTAATTATGATGCCCTATTGAATCTAGCAACCAAATAAAACGACCTGCCCAGCCACCGCCTTCATCATCATAAACCACATAAGTGGCTTCGGAATTGTGCCCTAATTGGCCAAATAAATGTTCTAAAGATAATTTATCAGGTAATAAACCATAAAAACCCGTTTGTGATTGGGTTTGTTTTGTTTCAACACAATGAGCATGGGCAATATGCCCCTGTTGATAAGGAAGTTCACTACCAACATCAACTAAAATTAATTCAGGCGCAGATAACCTATCTAACAATTCATTAGGTTCAATAACGAGAGGTAATTCAGAAAATTCAGACATTAATTAAGTCTCACCATAATTATATTAATCACATTACTGCATAACCAACTGTATATTAAGCGAAGTTATAATAACACTTATCCTAAGGTTATCTAACCATACTATAGTAAAATAGCTTAACAAACTGTCTGATACAACTTCACCTGACAAAACTCGGCAGGCTCAAATAAATCAGGTATTGTCTCTGATTGCATATTGGCTAATAACTGATAACGTTGATGTTGAAAATTTTTTACTCTGGAATCAGCCAATAATACATGGCTTGCCCTACTAGGCAATACATCTAGCCAAAAAAAATTATCGCGATCATATAAAATATCTGCTGCCACAATAACATCGTAATAATTATCTGTCATGGTAAAATCAGCTAAACAATTTAAGGTTACGCCATTTAACTGAGCATTTGCCTGACATGCTTGTAAAGCGATAGGGTCTAAATCACATACCGTAACTTCTTTAGCACCAGCAAGGCTTGCAGCGATTGCTACACAACCAGAACCTGCACCAAAATCTAATATTTTTTTATCAGCGACTAGCTCAGGGTTTTGTAATATTTTTTGACAAAGTGCAACGCCACTACTCCAACAAAAACACCAATAGGGTGGTTGTTGTAAAATACGCATTATTTCTACACTATCAAAGATTTTTTGTTGCATATTATCGGCAGAAATTAACCAAAGCTGAATAGTTGTACCTGCTACCTGTTGTTTCTCTAACACAGCGTCTGGCACAATCGACTGCAAATGATTAGCTAATAAATCCCGTAGTTTCAAGGAGCCAACTCCAAAATAATACCTTTTAAATCCTGTGAGGTTAATTGTTGTTTATGCCAAGGCGTTACATAGCCAATCAGCTTTTTTGCTTGGGTAACACGTCCGCGTAATTCTAATGCATTAAATGATAATGCTGGATCCAGATAAAAATTGAGCTGAAAAGCTAGCGCATTACCATTACCTTTGTATTGCTCAGTTGCTAATAATTGTTTTGGTTTATTGTCACTGTCTAAAGCAAATAACGCCAACTGCAAATTACTTTTATTAGGCACATTCAACACTACTCCCTGTAATTGAAGTTGACCTGTTTTACCTTTATAAAAAGTATTTTCATTATCACGTGTACAGGCCAATAACACACAGCCAAGCAGTAATAACAAAGCGATTGTATAAAATTTTTTCATAGCCTCAATGACTTAATAGTATTAAATTTATCAGTGTTCACAATACACGACAAACTGACCATTAAATGTGACAGCTTCCTTACCTTCATACATAATAACTGTATTGAGTGCTAAACGACCTTTTTTATGGCGCTTGAAAACTTTTTCAAACTTTGCCCATTCTTTTTCATCAGGTGGATAACAAATCGCCAGAGCATCACCTAACACAGGATGCGGATAATCTATTTGGCCTGCTTGTATTACAATATGACCATTGCTAATACCAAGTTCTTTTAAACTAAGGTGCATCCATCCCCAACCTGCCAGTACAGCACCACAATATAAACTACCACCAAAGGTGCTACTCATATGATTGATATTAGGTGCTAGCGGCAATATAAGCGATAGTTTTTTATCTTGCCAATTAACTACTTTTACTTGCAATGCTTGAGTTAAAGGTATTTCTTCATTAAGCACATTTTGCAAATAATCACATATTTCCGTCATTACATATTCCTTAAAACAATACCTTTTATAAAAGATATTTTACCTTAAACTTATTACGTTGATTAAATAGGGAAATGGATATAAAAACAGGCACCACCTAAACTCGAGTCACTAATTTCCAAATAACCGTTATAACCCTCTAAAATATCCTGTACAACCGCCAAACCGATGCCTTGACCTGGATTTAGACTATCACCGCGAACCCCTCGCTGTAATACAGTTTTACGTTTATTAATAGGAACGCCAGGGCCATCATCTTCCACCGTTATTAACACCTCTTTCTCAGTAACTTTTCCTGTGATGCGGACAGTGGTTAAACACAGCCGATAAGCATTCTCTAATAAATTGCCAAATAACTCCAATAAAGCCGCTTCCTCAGCATGTAATTTTAAATCATGGGGGAAATCAATAACACTGATTACTTGTTTATCTGCATAAACTTTATTGAGGGTAGAGGTAAGTGAGTCTAACAAGGGACGCAAGCTGATCTGATGGCCAATCAACGCACCTTTACGTTGCGTAGCACGTTGTAATTGATAACCTATTTGCTGACCCATCCGCTCAATCTGTGCTTGCATAACAGCCAACTGATTAATAACACTACTGTCTTTTTCTTTGATTTCTTCAATAGTATTTTGCAATACCGTTAACGGGGTTTTTAAACTATGGGCTAAATCACCTAGGGTGTCTTGATAACGCTCACGTTGCATCCGCTCAGTGGTCAGTAGTCTATTTAAAGAATGGGTTAATCGATGAATTTCACTGGGTACGTTTTCATCTAATTGTTCTCGTTTTCCTGCTTCAATATCATCTAATTGTGACCTTAAACGTCGCAAAGGTTTTAAACTCCAAGTTAGGCCTACTGCTAATAAGCCTAATAAACAGCTTAACGCAACCACTAACCACAATTCAAAACGTCTTAAAAAACTGGTTCTTAAAATATCATATTCCGTTACGGGTTCCATGGTGATAACACTAAAATCTGGACCACCTAAATTGATTTCTTTATCAAATACATAGTAATGACGGCCTAAAGAGTCGGTAGATAGCCTAAAATCAGCCTTATTACTATCATTTGATAATAGATCGATGGGTAATTCGTTATTAGTGCTGTTATCTTTCTTTTCTATAGTATCAACAGGCCAGACCTTATCACCTTTTTGGGTATAGAAATAGCCAAACTGGTTACCTGTTTTACCTGTGGTTAAGCGCAAATCTTGTAGTGTGTTAGGTAGCGTCAACTCACCATTCACCACTTGCGCTGCTGTAATCAACTCATTAGCACGCTCTTCTAAGCGTATATTAGAAAATTGCCGAACTGCTTGGTCAAATGACTCGCGCATAATCGGCATTAATACAGCTAAGAATGCCACTAATAAAATAGCTGAACAGACTAATAACCGTACTCGAAAAGAACGTAACATTAAGAACAGGACTCCGTAAATAAATAACCTTGTCCACGCACTGTTTCAATGGGTTGAATACCGCATTGGCTTTCTAATTTACGACGTAGCCTACCTACTAATACCTCTATTACATTACTATCGCGCTCTTCTTCATCTTTATAAAGTTGCTCCATCAAACGCTCTTTCGCGACTACCTGCTGGCTATGGCGCATTAAATATTCTAAAAGACGATATTCATAGGCGGTTAACTGTAAGGGTGTTTCATTACAAAAAGCACGCTTTCTATTTAAATCTAGCTTTAATGAACCCACTGTAAGAATTGGTTGCACAATACCTGAAGCACGACGATTTAATACATTTAAGCGTGCTTCCAATTCTTCAAACTGAAAAGGCTTGACCACATAATCGTCAGCCCCTGTACTTAATCCTTCCACCTTGTCTTGCCAACTACCGCGAGCTGTTAAGATTAAAATGGGAAAAGTATATTCTTGTTCACGTAATTGTCGAATAAGCTCTAAACCATTAGTACCAGGTAATCCAATATCAACTACCGCAATGTCATAATGATTATCTTTGACAGATCTTAATGCCTCATCAGCATTGGCTACTGAACTGACAATATGGCCTAAATCTGATAAACGCACTGTTAAATGGTGCCTTAGCAATTGCTCATCTTCTACAATTAATATTTTCATGTTGTTCCCACTGTTATTTTATATAGCAATTTATTACTTAGCTGCGAATAAAGCCATGTTCTTTTAATAAAGCCGCCGTCACACTAGGTGACTTATTTTCACTTTCATTGGTTTTATTCGCCACTAACAATCGTTCTAAATACCTTGCTAATAGATCTACTTCCAAATTTACCAAGTGCGCTACTTTGTAACTACCAAAAATAGTTTCTGCTAAGGTTTGTGGAATAATATTAAGCTCAAAATTACAATCATGTACCGCGTTGACTGTTAAGCTTGTACCATCAACAGTAATCGACCCTTTTGCAGCAATATATTTAGCTAACTCTAGCGGTGCTTTTAGCTTAAAGAAAACTGAACGTGCTGCTTGTTTAATTTCAACTATTTGCCCTAAACCATCCACATGACCACTGACTAAATGACCACCTAAACGAGTGGTTGGTGTAAGTGCTTTTTCTAAATTAACTTTCTGACCTACTGTTAACTCTTGAAACGTTGTGCAACGCAATGTTTCAGCACTTACATCAGCCCAAAATGCTTGCTTATGTAACTCAATAACTGTTAGGCATACACCATTGACAGCAATACTATCGCCTAGTTTCACATCAGCTAAATCAAGTTTACCTGTGGCAACTTGTAATCTTAAATCACCTTGCAAAGGTTGTAGCTGTTGTATATTGCCAACGGCTTCGATAATACCTGTAAACATATTTATTCAACCTATCAATACTGTATATAAATAATTAATAGTGGTCATATTAATTCATAAAGCAGTATTCTACAAAAAAAGGCTAAGTTGTGTACAACTTAGCCTTTTTAATGATTATCGTAATTTTACTTAAAATAACCTTTTAACTCTTGCTCAGCCTTAGCTAATTCTTGCTTTGCTTCTGCTAATTTGCTTTGTTTTTTAGCTATTTTTTTAGCATCACCTTTGGCTTGAGCTTCAGTCAACTCAGTTTGGCGCTCAACTACTTTTTGCTGCTTTTCTGCAATATCTTGCTCTAAATCTTTACGTAAACTAGCCTCTGTACAATGTGCTTTCACTTCTGATAATGCTGTTTCCAATCCTGCTACGCGATGGCTATTACCATGCGCTTTTGCATAACTAATTTGCTCTTGAATTTTTTCTGCTTTTAGCGAGCAACCTGTAGTGGTATCAGCATACACCAATGATGGCATGGCACAAACAGATCCTACTAAAGCTATTTTAACTAGGTTCTTAAACACCTTAGTCTCCTTAATAAATAACAATTTTTAACGACTCCATCACTAACCAGTTACTTTTAAAAAAGTTAAAAAACTATCTGCTTAGTGTGGCTTTCTACATTAGAGCAATCAGTTCATAATTCCTAGCACAAATTAGCTTTATTCTTTACAAATTATTAAACTAAAAAATATCCTAAGTTTATTCAGTGCCTAAATGATAGACATTTACTTTGCCACTGGAACTTGAAACAACTTTAACTTTATCACCTATATTAAAAGTTTGTCCCTTATCAGGCACTACAATCACCGTAAAGTTATTACCATTATCTTGACGAATAGCCATTTTTAGCCCTTCATCTTTAGTCAATTGTCGCTCTACCCCAGCACCAGCAAAGCTACCACCGATGGAACCAGCCGCAGAACTAATCACTCTACCCCAGCCGCTACCAATGGTACTACCTAAAACACCGCCTAAAATAGAGCCTGTTAATGTTCCTTTCCATGAGGAAGAACCATCAATATTAACAATGGCAATATCTTCAATAGTACCTGTTAATGTAGTTTGAATACGATTAGCTTCATTATTAGCGTATGTTTCTTTACCATTATTTGAAGAACAAGCTGCTATAAACAGCATCATCATTAATAATACTGCTATTTTTTTCAAATACATAAGTTCTCTCCACGATCATGCATGGTCATATTAAACCTTAGTTTTTTATTTTTATCATTAATCTTTTAGTAAAAGGCTAAGGGATATTGTTAACTTTTGTTATTAACTTTAACGTTTAGGTAATATTACCGATACCTGTAATCCACCTAATTCGCTACGATTTAAGCTTAGCTCTCCCTGCCAGCTTTCGATCATATCTTTCACAATACCTAGACCTAAACCATGACCTGCTGTTTGTTCATCTAAACGTACACCTCGACTCAATACTTCTTCGAACTGGCTTTCATTAATTCCTGGCCCATCATCATCAATAACTAAATGGTAATGATCCGCTTCTTCAGTAATATTAAGCCTCACCTTGCTCTTGGCCCACTTACAGACATTGTCTAATAAGTTGCCTAATAGTTCTAAAATATCATCTTTATTCCAAGGCAGCCTAAGTCCTTCTGGAACCTGCAATTCCAAAGCCACCCGCTCGTTATGCACCATATGCAGTACTTCAATTAAGGTTGGTAATTCTTTATCACAAACAAAATAAGAAGCGGGCAATACATCTCCAATGATTTTTGCTTTATTAAGCTCTCGTACCAATAATTGCTCTATTGCTTCCAATTGTTCTTTCATCAGTAATTTAACTTTTGGAATTTTATCAAACTCAGGGCGTGCCATCACACTCATTAACACCGCCAAAGGTGTTTTTAAGGCATGCCCTAAATTGCCCAGTGAATTACGTGAACGCTTAAGTTGATTGCCCGTATAAATAAGTAGTTGGTTAATCTGTTCCACCAAAGGTTTCAATTCTATAGGCACTTCTTTATCCAAGCTTGTTCTTAAACCCCGTTGTAACTGTTCGATTTCTTCTCGTATTTGTCCTAAAGGTCGTAGTGCTTTAAAAATCACAATCCGTTGTAAAATTACAATCATTAATAAAGCAAATACAATGCCTACCACACCCCAATATTGAATACTCTTAAAGGCAGTTAAAATCGGTTCATAGTCTCTAGCAATAGTGACTTTTACATCATAGCCATATTTTTGAAAGTCAGCACGAAAGGTAAGTAATCGTTGATTATTAGGGCCTGCCACTAGCTTTGGTAGTAACCCTTCTTGATTAGCGGTTAAAAACTCAAAATCCCACAAAGAACGAGAGCGCCAGATATTACCGCCTGACTCAATCACATAATAACGACCCGAATAGGGTCGTGTGTAGATGGGGTTAATACGATCATCATTCACATATATGGCTTGTTTATTACGCACCACGGCGGTGACTAAATACTCTGTTTCTTCTTGTAGGTCATGTTCAAAATAGTTACGTAAGCCTGTATCAAATAACAAAATACCTAATTGCGTTAAGATTAGTCCTACCATTAAAATAGCACCAGCCAATCCTAAATTTAGCCGCCGCTGGATGGATTTCAATGATCTACTCCGTTATAGCGGTAGCCTTGACCACGCTTCGTTTCAATCACATCTTTGCCTAATTTACGACGTAAATGATTGATATGTACTTCGATCACATTAGAATCTCGCTCTGTTTCACCATCATAAATATGCTCATTTAAATGGGCTTTAGACAGTATCTTACTAGGGTGTAACATAAAATAACGGAGTAACTTAAACTCTGAAGCAGTAAGTTCTATTTGTTCATCGCCATTAATAACTATCTGTAATGATTCATCAAGTGCCAATCCTTGCACAACTAGCTTAGTATCATTAGTCACGCCTTTAGCTCGACGTAATAACCCTTGAATACGTAATAATAATTCTTCAGGATGAAAAGGCTTAACCAAGTAATCATCAGCACCTGCTTTTAATCCTTCAATTCTTTCTGACCAAGAGGAGCGAGCAGTTAAAATAAGTACAGGCACTGTTAGTTTTAATTTACGCCATGATTGCAATACTTCTAAACCAGAAACACCTGGCAAACCTAAATCGAGTATCACCGCATCATAAGGTTCACAAGCACCTTGTACAATAGCATCGCGCCCATCTGCCAACCAGTCTACGGCATACCCTTGGCTATGAAACATGGCTAATAGTTCGTCGGCTAAAGGTACATGATCTTCAACTAATAATAAACGCATCCTGTATTTACCCCTTATTGACTTTAATAATCTCAATTAGCACTTTAATAATACTTAAGCAATATTTCTAATAGCTATCATATAACTATGATTGAAACACTTTATATAGGTAGTAGATTAATCAACTGAGCTTAATCCAAACTTAATATAGGCTATTAATTGATTGTTTTAAATTGGTATCTACCTTCATTAACCGATACTCGTAACGGTTGATGTGTGGTGTTAAAAGTATCATAGCCCTGTTTTAAATTTAACCAAAAACCATACCAAGGGTGCTTTTTCATTTTGCGCATATTATTATCAGTTAAGGCAAAAGGATAAGCATGCACCTGTATACCCGTCTGGCCATTAGCAAAAGCTTTATACATTAAGGTATAAATTTCGGACATACGGGTATTAGTCATGGCATAGCAACCTACTGACGCACACTCACCATGTACCATCAACAAGCTCCCTGTACGATTATAATAACGATCGTATTGATTGGGGTAACCAATATTAAATGACAGAAAATAACTACTATTAGGATTTAAAGCACTGGCAGGTACGGTATAAAACCCTTCTGGTGCTTGATGATCGCCATTTTTTAGTTTTGGCCCTAGTTTGCCTGAGAAACGACAAATGGCATAGGTTTTAAATAATACATATTTATTATCTTTTTTTATCCACACTTCTAAAATTGAGGGCACTTTAAAAATACGAATTAAAATAGGACTCCCTAACTGTAAACCTCTCCCTTCAAGTTGTCTTTTTAAAATGGGGGTATATTGATTGATAACATTACTGGCGCGCGTACTGTTGGGGATATTTGGGATAGTATTCATGGCTAATGTGATATTAGCTTGTTTATTATCTACAGCATAGTCGCCAATCTCTTGTGATGCTTCTTTTGCGGGAGGCAAAAGCTGGCTAACGGCTCTATCATTCACTACTAAACTTTTGCCAACAGGTTGTGAAGCAGGATCATCCAACCATTGTGCCTGTATAGGCGCTACCCATAGACTCGTCATTAGTAAACTGACGCTACCTAAAACTGCTAAGCCCTGCTTTATTGCACACTGTTTAAATATCATATCCTTAATTACGACCACTGAATCAACCAACTCACCTATCCAAAACTAACAGATTATTAGCTAGCAAGTTACAAATACTTATATCTAATAAAATATTAGCACTATCATTTAGATCATTATAAGGAGTTGCATCAATTTGTCTCCAGTCTTTTTTTATCAAAATTATTTATCATCAGCGTTTAATCTGGCATAATTGAAAAATTTTCTTAATTAGCAATCATTTTTAATATAAAAGGGTCGGGATAGACCGACAGGAATTCCACATGAGTCAAACTACCATTTTCACCGATATTAGTATCGCACAACTTATTGAAGAAGCTATTCAACGTAAGGAAGGTGAATTTGCCGCTAATGGGTCATTAGTGGTTCAAACGGGTCGTCGTACAGGCCGCTCCCCTGCTGATCGCTTTATTGTTGAAGAACCAACTACAAAAGATAAAATCGATTGGGGTACTGTTAACAAACCCTTTCCAGCAGATAAGTTCGATGCTCTTTGGCAACGTGTAGAATCTTATATTAGCGAACAAGACCACTTTATTTCTCATGTCCATGTAGGCTCTGATGTTAACCATTACCTACCTGTTAAGATGACTACAGAAACTGCTTGGCATAACCTATTTGGCCGTGCTTTATTTATTAATCCAGAACAATATAACCCTCATAACCTAGATGAGTGGCAGGTATTAAATGCGCCAAACTTTGTTTGTAACCCAGAGCGTGATGGTACAAATTCTGATGGCGTTGTTATTCTTAACTTTGCTCGCAAACGTGTATTACTAGCAGGTATGCGTTATGCAGGGGAAATGAAGAAATCTATGTTTGCCGTGCAAAACTACTTATTACCAGAAAAAGATGTATTACCTATGCACTGTGCTGCCAACATGGGTGAGCAAGGTGATGTGACATTATTCTTTGGTTTATCAGGTACAGGTAAAACCACCCTTTCTGCCGATGAAAGCCGTTATTTAATTGGCGATGATGAGCATGGCTGGGGGGTAGGTACAGTCTTTAATATTGAAGGTGGTTGCTACGCTAAATGTATTGATTTAACTGAAAAGAATGAACCTGTTATTTGGAAAGCTATTCAGTTTGGTACAGTATTAGAAAATGTGGTATTAGACCCACAAACACGTCAACCAGATTACACCGATGATAGCCTCACGCAAAATACCCGTGCTTGCTATCCACGTGACTTTATTGCTAAACGTGCAGAAGAAAACAAAGGTGGTGAACCTAATGCGGTTATCTTCTTAACCTGTGACTTAACAGGCGTTTTACCACCTGTTTCTATCCTTAATAATGAACAAGCCGCTTATCACTTCTTATCAGGTTACACTGCATTAGTTGGCTCTACAGAAATGGGCTCAGGCAGTGGCATTAAATCTACTTTCTCTACCTGTTTTGGTGCGCCCTTCTTCCCTCGTCCTCCACGTGAATATGCAGAACTTTTAATCAAACGTATCAATGCATTTGGTTCTAAAGTATACCTTGTCAACACAGGTTGGACTGGTGGTGGCTATGGCGTAGGTAAACGTTTTAGCATTCCAACAACACGCGGTGTTATTGCTGCTATTCAAAGTGGTGCGTTGATTGGTGCTGAAACGGAACATTTAGATATTATCAATCTGGATGTACCTAAAGCAGTGCCAGGCGTTGAAACTGGTCTACTTAATCCACGTAACACATGGGCTGATACAGCTGCTTACGATGAAGCAGCACGCGAACTTGCTAGCAAATTTATTGAAAACTTCAAAAAATTTGAAGTGTCTGATGAAATTCGCAATGCTGGCCCTAAGTTATAATAGTTTTCAGCTAAATAAAAAGCCCTCTTTATAAGAGGGCTTTTTTATAGCAAGTAAATTTATTATTTGTCTTCTAAATAATTCTTTATAAAATCAATACGCTCTGCAACTGAAACTTTAGGTAGCTGTATCAGGGTATAGCCTAATTGCATATAAACATCTCTCATTACTTCCGCAGTCAATTTTGCTTCTTCGTGTGTTTGTTTACGTTCAGCATCCTGTTCAAATATTTCTGGCCAGTAAGGAGCAATAAACACATTTCGATTATACAAATAACTCTCCGCTGCTTTTTTAATAGGTAGCGGAACTTCCCTATTAACTGTGATTAAATAACCACAAATATCTGGAATTCCCCTATCAAAAATTACAGGTGAGGGTTGTTGCTTTGCTTCATTATAGGAGCATACATCTTTAGCAAGCATTTGTTCTGCAAAGGCTAACGGATTTACCCACGGTAAAGCCTGCCCCGCTGTTTGTAACTGCTGTTGAATGACTGCGCGACCAGACTCTGCTTTCACCGTATAAGACTTCACTAACTCGCGAATAAGTGTCGTTTTACCAGAGCCTGGCCCACCTGTAATAACAAATAAATGGTTAGTATCCTTCATCATTAATTATTAACAATCCAATTATTCTGACAACCCTTAAATAAATCCAGCTTAGGGTTATATACTTCAGTTGATATATTCATGGCACCCAGCACTGTATGAAACAGATTATCATGAGAGGCTTCATTATTTTTAGCATTAGTTAGCATACACGACTTATCTATTTTATTATCTACTAAAAAATCTTTTGATAACCAGAAAATCATCGGAATATGGGTTTGCTCTTTGGGTGCTATACTGTAAGGCATGCCATGTAAGTAAATACCACTCTCCCCTAATGACTCACCATGATCAGAGGCATAAAGCATAGCGGTTGTAAATTGTTCCGAATGCTTCTTCAATAACTCAATCACCTCATTTAATACATAGTCTATATTCACAATAGTATTATCATAAGCATTGACTAACTCTTCTCTACTGCATGTTTCTACCGCATTGGTACTGCATGCAGGGGTAAACTTCTCTTGTGCTTTTTGATAACGTCGATAATACGCAGGACCATGACTACCATTGGTATGTAATACAATCACTGTATCCTCTTGACGCTCATTAATATAATTATCTAAATCATCTAATAAATAAGTGTCATAACATAAACCATCAGGGCAAGATTCTTTTGGATAAATATCTTTTAAACGTACAGAAGGAACGCGATCACAAACGCCTTTACAACCACCATCATTTTCTTTCCAAAGAATATTAACCCCAGTTCTATTCAAAATATCTAATAAATTATCCTGCCGCTCTGCCACGCTTTCTTTATAGCGATTCTTGGGCATTACCGAGAACATGCAAGGCACGGAAATAGCAGTGGCCGTACCACAAGAGCTTACTTGTTCAAAATTAATAATATCTTGCTGTTTTAATAAGGGATTTGTTTCTTTAGCATAACCATTTAAGGAAAAATTCATTGCCCTTGAAGTTTCGCCCACCACAATAATCATTAATTTTTTCTTATGATTAGCTAATTGTTGACGTTTAGCATCTTCACCAACATTGATAAAAGGTAACTTCTTTTTAAAGATATCTTTGCCATAGCTCACTAAGCCATTAATATAATTACTGGGTGTAATTAATTTAGTAATTTGGTTATTAGTTTTTTCTCTAATAAAAAAAGCATATTGGTTATACAGCGGATAGGACACAGCCACTAACAAAACAACTGATAAGGTAATATTAGCTAACCGATAGGCTGTTGATCTTACAAAAGAGATTTTATTGATTTTAACAAATATCACCAAGATACTGGGTAATACTGCAAATATTAATAACCAAATAACTAGCTTAGCTGTAATTAAAGCCCCTGCTTCCTCTGGATTCGTTTGCATGACATTCTGTATCATATCCTTATCAACATAAATATTATATAAATAAGAGAAATAGTTAGCGCCAGCGCTACAGAACAGCAAAATAATAATTAATGGTTTTCTTAAAAAACCCACTAAAATAATTGAAAATAGAATATTCAAAAAGCATAAGATAAAAACAAAAAAAGAGCCTACTAACAAATAGTCTGTAAAGCTATCCATCTCTAGCAATTGAATGGTTTTAGAAAAAAAAGCAATATTTTGCAAAAGTGCAAAGAAAATAGCGCAAGCAATAACAAAAACTAAACTGTTACAAGATAGTCTTTTTAAATTAAACATATTAAATAATCCAACATATTAGTGAACATCAACTAACGAAACATAGGTTAATCCCAGTGATGACAGAAGATAGCAGACGATGTGTCAAAAATATGTTTAGGGATTGTCAAAAAAAAATTTAAATGACAAAAAAAATAATGGGCCATTATTTATAGTTTTTTTAGGCGATTTTAGAGCAACAGAATAACTTAAAACGGTTTATCAATAAGACAATATTAAGCAATGAAGTGTAAAAATAGAAAGCTACCGCTTTCTATTTTTAGAAACTATTTATGATGATTTTCTTGGTTATTTTCTAAGGTTTCAAATAAAGCTATTTGTAATCTTGAATGGATTTTTACAAACCAACGCCAAAGCACTAACGTTAAAACAGCAGTGACCGCCACTACAATAATCAATGTTTCACGGGAAGGTAAAATAGTTGAGGATAAGGCTGATAATAACACTAAAATAGCAATCATCGATAACGCAGGTATAACCTCCGCAATTACCCGTTGTAGTTTGACATTACTGCCTTTTAAGCTCATTTCTGCCAATAGCATGGATAATGCTTTTAATTTACGGTAGGCAGCGATTAAAAAAGGTAATGATAAAATCATTGCAACACCACAAATAATAGCTTTACGATAATCAACTTTGCTAACCCAATGACCTAGCCATTCGCTAATAGGCCCGACAAAGTAAGCTACCGCCAAGAAAATAGCGATTACTAAGGAGAGATTAATCCCTACCTGCATAATGATTTTACGGATCATACCTGCTAGCACCGCTTTATCACCATGCAATCGAATATGATCGACCCATTCGGTATAAGCAGTAAATACTTTACTAATAGGTGCAGGGATAACTTTGGCTAAACCTCTTGATAGTGGATCTGCCAATTTTATTGAATAAGGGGTGGTTAAGGTAGTAATCACTGATACTGCTACCACAATAGAATAGAGGAAATCACTGGTAACCCCTAAACTCATCCCTAAGGCAGCGATAATAAAAGAGAACTCTCCAATCTGAGATAGCCCCATACCTGCTCTTAAGGAAGTTCTGCCATCATTGCCTGTAATAAAAGCGCCTAATCCACAAGAAACAAATTTACCAACAATTACTGCCGCAGCAATAACAAAAATTTCTAATGAATAAGTTTTAAGGATCGAGGGATCCATCAACATACCAATAGTGACAAAGAATATAGCACTAAATAAGTCACGAATGGGCTCAATAATACGTTCTATTTGAGCCAATTGTCTGGATTCTGCCATAATGGCGCCCACTAAGAAAGCACCTAACACGACACTGTAATCAAGGGAAATAACCACTAAACAAAAGCCAAAGCAAATGCCTAATACCGTTACCAACATCACTTCATCACTTTGGAAACGTGCAATATAAGAGAGTATGCGTGGCACCATGATAATCCCTATCACTAATGACACCACCATAAACAGTACTAACTTACTAATGGTTGTCATCACATTAGCCGTGTCAATTTCTCCGCCAGAAGTAGCTATACCAGACAGTAAAGCAATAATGCCAATGCCTAAAATATCTTCCACAATCAATGCCCCAAACACCAATTGGGCAAATCGTTCATGTTTCATTTTTAGGTCATTTAGTGCTTTAACAATAATCGTGGTAGAAGACATGGCCAACAATGCACCTAGGAATAAGGTGTCCATTTTTCCCCAGCCAAAGAAACGTCCAATTTCATGGCCTAACCAAACCATTACCACAATTTCCAATAGCGCCACTGTAAAAGCGGTAGCACCTACTGAAAATAATCGTCGAATACTAAACTCTAAACCTAAGCAGAACATCAGAAAAATTACCCCTAACTGGGATAATGTCTCAATACTATCTTGATCGTGAATAAGCCCTGGCTTCATAAAATAAGGGCCGATAAGAAAGCCAGCCACCATGTAACCTAACACAATAGGCTGTTTTAGACGGGTAAAAATAACAATCGTTACGCCTGCAAATAGCATAAGAATAGCCAAATCTTGGAGAAAACTGGTAGCGTGGTGCAAGATGGCCTCCTAAAAAATAAAAAAACTTATACTATTTATAAATAAACTAAGGCGTGTATTTTAATAGAAAAGTACACAACAAATAAATTGTTGATAGAAAGAATTTTAATAAAAATAATGCTATTAAGTATATATTATTAACTTATTTACAGTATTATTCTTTTTTTAACAAATAGCTTACTTTCCTATTCTACAAAAAAAGCAAATAACCTTTATACTATATTTTAGACTATATGCTTAGATTCAACGTTGAAAATGATCGATAATACGCCACTTATAAGCCATTTTAAATCCATCGCCAATTACTCACCTTATGCTACTAAGTTAGGATTATCCGAGTGATCAATCTTTGGGTGTATGCTAGTTTATTTTTTGTCGCATTACTGGCGGCAACACTGTTACCTTTACAATCAGAAGCGCTGTTAATAGGTTTAGTGTTAACGGACAGCCAACCTATTAGCCTACTTATTATTGTAGCCACACTAGGTAATGTACTGGGTTCAACCATCAACTGGTATTTAGGGCGAAAGCTTGAGCAGTTTAGCAATCGATCTTGGTTCCCTATAAAACATGAAACATTAGTGCGTGCTGAAGTTTGGTATCACAAATACGGTGGTAAATGGTCTTTACTACTGAGTTGGATGCCTGTTATTGGTGATCCAATCACCATGATAGCAGGTATTATGAGAGTACCCTTATGGTTATTTTTGACCATTGTCACTACCGCTAAACTGGCACGTTATTGTGTATTAGTTGCCATTACACTAGGCTTATTTAGTTAATTTAACCTCTTTTGTTGCATTAGTCAGCTTAAAACCAACACAAAATAATAAAAATTTTAATAATTTATTTTCCAAGGAAAATGAATTTAATGTTATTAATAGTATCTATTGAACCCATAAGCTTAGCTATTTTTATATTTTTTTAGGAAATCGGTTAAAAATGCAAATTCCAAATAATTCAGAACTGTTTATGTCGGTACTGATGACGCCAGATATGGCGAATTTTACAGGCAATGTTCATGGCGGTACTTTATTAAAATTATTGGATGAAGTGGCCTATGCTTGTGCTAGTCGTTATGCTGGTTGCTATGCTGTCACTCTTTCAGTGGATCAAGTAATGTTCCGCGCCCCTATCCATGTGGGGGAGTTAGTCCACTTTCTGGCCTCAGTAAACTATACAGGTAATACCTCAATGGAAATAGGTATCAAAGTGGTCACAGAAAATATTAAACAGAAAAAAATACGCCATACCAATAGTTGTTTTTTTACCATGGTTGCTATGGATGATGATGGCAACCCTTGTCAAGTTCCGCCTTTAACACCCTCCACTAAAGAAGGCATAAGACGTTTCCATCAAGCGAAGAAAAGACGTGAAATTCGGCAAAATCTCGAACAACAATACGAAAATATGAAGAAAGAATATTTGCCGTAATATAATGATAAAAAAATAAATATTATTCTATAGTATTTAACTATAGAATCTTGTTATAAAATAAGCTAATTTTATAACTTTAACATCATTCTAATAACTCTATTCATTAACACTGGTGAAGTAGTCTTTGCTAACTCACTGGTGGTTTTTGTTTTTATATTATAAAAGGGAGAATTTATGGAAACACCGTTAATAGCAACCATTTCCGTTGGTTTTGTTTTAGCGCTTATTCTAGGTGCTATTGCACATCGCTTAAGAATATCTCCTCTAGTGGGCTATCTTATTGCTGGCATTTGTGTTGGCCCTTATACACCATTCTTTGTGGCGGATGGTCACCTTTCCCACGAAATTTCAGAAATTGGTGTAATTTTGCTGATGTTCGGTGTTGGTCTACATTTCTCCCTGAAAGACCTTATGTCCGTTAAAAATATTGCTATTCCCGGCGCGATTGCCCAAATCACCCTAGCAACACTCATGGGCATGGGGCTTGCTTGGTTAATTGGTTGGAATTTTGGAACGGGTTTAATCTTTGGTTTAGCTCTTTCTGTTGCTAGTACCGTGGTGTTATTAAGGGCTTTAGAGTCTAGACAATTAATTGATTCCCGTCGCGGTAAAATCGCCGTCGGTTGGTTAATTGTTGAAGACCTTGTTATGGTATTAGCCCTTGTACTTTTACCTGCTCTAGCTGGTGTATTAGGTGGTTCTGCTGGCGATATTGCTGCCGATGCTGCCCATAATCAAGATTTAGCTGATGCCGCTATTACTGCTGTAGCAGACACTTCCCCTGCTCAAATGGGAATTGTTATGCAGCTTTTAATTACCTTAGGTAAGGTAGCTGCCTTTATCGCCTTAATGATTCTGGTTGGTAGAAAAGTAATTCCATGGGTATTAGAACGTGTTGCAGGTATGGGCTCAAGAGAGCTATTTACCCTATCGGTACTGGCTATTGCGATGGGTATTGCTTTTGGTTCTGCTGAACTATTTGGCGTATCATTTGCTCTTGGTGCTTTCTTTGCTGGTATGGTACTCAATGAATCAGAGCTGAGCCATAAAGCGGCTGAAGACTCTTTACCGTTCCGTGATGCCTTTGCGGTATTGTTCTTTGTATCAGTAGGTATGTTATTTGATCCTAAGGTATTGGTTGAACAACCTGTTATGGTATTAGCAACCTTACTGATTATTGTTATTGGTAAATCTATTGCTGCTTTTGTTATCGTTAAAGCCTTTGGCAAGCCTACCCATACTGCACTTACTATCTCTGCTAGCTTAGCCCAAATCGGTGAGTTCTCTTTTATCCTTGCAGGGTTAGGGATGACTTATCATATACTTCCTAAAGAAGGGTATGATCTGGTATTAGCAGGTGCTATTTTATCTATTTTAATTAACCCCATATTATTTGTATTATTGGATCGCTTCTACGCAACAGCAGACAAAAAAGAGGCTGCTGTAACGGCTACCTCTACGGAAACAACAGATACTACTACCACTGACCTTGGTTCAGATGCAGTACCTCAAGCAGCAGTAGCTGAAGAAGAAAGTGATGATATTCAACCAATCACAGAAACTCAACATGCTATTATTGTGGGTTATGGCCGTGTTGGTGTGTTGACTAGCCAATATTTGCATGAAAAAGGTGTGCCTTTTGTGATTATTGAAGACGCCCATGTACGGGTAGACTCAGCAAGAGAACTGGGCTATACCGTGGTTGAAGGCAATGCAGCTAATATCAATATATTGCAACGTGCTAATATTGAACAAGCGCAATGGTTATTAATCGCTGTTCCTAATGGTTTTGAGGCAGGCCAAATTGCTGAACATGCGAGAAACTGTAATGCATCGCTCGATATTATGGCACGTGCTCAAACTGAGGCTGAACAGATTCACTTAGAAGAACATGGTTCTAATTTTGTGGTGATTGGTGAACGAGAAATTGCGCGTCTTATGGAGTCACGTTTACTTAAATCTGTATCAGAACAACAGATCAATATCTAACATATTAGGCAAAGGGCTAAATAATCATAGCCCTTTGCTCTATAACATACTTTTTAATATTAAAAGACTAACGTTCTATTTACAGAATTTAGTAGAATTAGCCCGTTTATCACTTCCATTAAGGAAATCCTTTTAGATGTTACGTCGTTTGTATGAGTGGACTATGCGACTCGCAGAACATCCTCGCTCTGAATGGGCATTAGCTGGGGTTAGTTTTGCAGAAAGTTCATTCTTTCCGATTCCACCTGATGTTGTATTAGCGCCAATGATTATGGCCAACCGTAAAAAAACGTGGCGCTATTTCTTTATTTGTACCCTTAGCTCTGCACTGGGAGGTATTTTTGGTTATCTAATCGGTATGTTCCTGATGGATACTGTAGGCCAGTGGATTATCAACCTCTATGGTTTACAAGACAGTTTTGAAACCGCCAAAGAAAAATTTAATGAACTTGGTTGGTTAATGGTACTTTTAGGAGGAGGTTTTACTCCTCTGCCTTATAAAGTAATCACCATTTTAAGCGGTATTACCCAACTAAACTTTTTAGTATTTGTGTTAGTGGGTACTTTCGCTCGTGGTACCCGTTTTTTAATTACTTGTAGTGTGCTTTATTGGCTAGGTCCTAAAGCTAAGCAAATAATTGAAAAAAGATTAGGACTTGCCTTTACTGCGCTTGTTCTTATTATCGCTGGTGGTTTATATTTAGCGAAATACGCATTTCACTAGGATACTCATATGCTATCACCGCTTGAACTAACCATTATCATTATTGTTGCTATTGGTTTATTGTGGTGGTGGCGTATTCATGGTCAAAGAGATTATGCGTTACGCTGTATTAAACAGCACTGCGAAAAACTTAACCTTACCTTACTGGATGGTTATGTTGCTTTAAAAGCTATTACCTTTAAACGGGATGGCTATGGCAAATTAAGATTTGCCAGAATTTACAGCTTTGAGTTTACGGTAACGGGTGAGCAACGTTACACAGGCACCATTACTCTATTTGGTTATCATGTTGGTAGCATTGACTTACCACCCTATCCTTTTAACCCACAACAAGCTGAAGATACACAGGGTAGCATTGTTGAAAATAGACCTCATCCTACCTTATTAACCTTAGATGATTATAAAAAGCGTAAAAATACTTATGAAAAAGATTAATTTAAACTCTTTGGTTTTATTATTAACTGCTGGCTTACTAACAGCTTGCACTTCCTCCCCTATTCCACAACCTACTGCTGATACGGCTATTGTAGAAATGTATGCACAACCCAGTAGAAGCCTTATGGCTGACACTTTAGACCGTCAGCGAGTAAATGATGGTCGTTACTTCAAAGTACCTGCAGGCAGCCATCGCTTAGCGGTTCGTTTTCAATATGAGACAGCAGAAGTAACAGGTGTGTTCCGCGATAGAGGTTATATCACTTGTTTAATGAGCTTTAACTATGACTTTGAAGCAGGTGTTAGCTATCGTCTAGAAGCACGACCTATGGTGACAGGCGCACAACTTCTGATTAGCAAAGGTGATAACACCAAGCTGTTTGATTTTTCTGAAGTCGATGTTAGATGTGGCCCTTATTAATTAAATCTAAACACAAAAAAACCGTCATCAAATGACGGTTTTTTTATAGCTATAACTATTTCTATATAATTTTAGACAAGGCGAATGGCTGAAGACATTACACTATAGTACGGCAAAGCCATTCAACGACGTATAAAAATATAGCGTAATAGCTATACAGTATTATTTTTCTACCATTGGCACTTTCACATTACAGATAATTTCTAATTTCTGGTTTGCAGTAGAAACTGTTAAATTATCATTTTGTGGAATGCCTGAAAGTGAACCTTGATCTGATGCTGTTAAAGGCTTACTTGCAGTGATTTGGTGGTAGCTACCATTTTGATCTTTTAATTTATTAATATTAACTGTAGTAAAATCTATGCCCACAATATTTACTGGTGAGTATAGGGTATAAGACATTTGATGGTCATTATTAATACCAATGGTATTACTGGTCATATTTTGAGAGTTATTTGCAAATAGCTGTGATACTTGATCGATATAATTGCTATACACATTAACTGCTGCTACAGGATCTTGTACAGGTGGTACATTCTGACATAACACATTGGCTACAATTTGCATTCTATCACCTGCAGAAATTTCTTTAACCGTCTCTGTTACAACATGTTCAGTCGTTGTATGGGTAGTTTGCGAGGTAACGTGTTCTACTGGAGCAGGAGAAATTTCACGAGTAGTTGTGGTAGTTGTAGTAGTTTGTGCAAGAGTTGCTGTACTAGTCACCGCTAGAGCCAAAGCACAAAGCATAGATGAACGCATGGTGGAACTCCTTAAACCTAATAAATAAAAGTAAATAGTCACTTATCAGATTACAACAAGTCATATCACACGTTAATGCTACCTTAAGGTAATAAATTGATGAATTACCCTGTTTTTAATAACATTTAATTACCAACATTCGCTTACAAATGGGTGTATTAATAGTTACTGATTAACACCCAAGCCCATGGCTTGTAAAATAAACCAGTGCTTTAATGGCGGTACAAGATTTGCCCCTGCTACTCCAAGCCCTAAGAAACGACCGAATTTTAGGATAGGTTGTTTATTTGAGAATAGACGGGTGAGTTGATCAGAAAAACCAATAATAAGGTGTTGATCGCGTAGTCTTTGTTGCAGGTATTGCTGTAGGGTTGCAAAGTCGCCTAGAGGTTTATCCGATTTTATTAATACTTGGGCTAATGCCCATGTATCCCGTAATGATAAGTTATAGCCCTGCCCAGCTACGGGGTGCATACCGTGTGCAGAGTTACCTAATAATACTAAATGAGGTCTTACTTGTTCTTGTGCTTCGCTTAACACTAACTGGTAATTATGACGCTCACCGATACGTTTGAATTGCCCCATACGGTTGCCAAAGGCTTTTTGTAATTCAATTAAAAAGTCTTCATCAGATAATGCTAATAATCTTTCTGCTTCTTCGTGTTCGCGCGTCAATACTAGCGCACAGTTATTCTCTGCCAAGGGTAGTAATGCAATGGGACCTTGCTCGGTAAAACGCTCAAAGGCGCGTCCCATATGGCGGCAACCTGGGGTAACATTAGCAATAATAGCTGTTTGCCCATAAGGCGTGCGTTTAACATGTATACCTAGTTGATTACGTAGATCAGAGCGCCCACCATCGGCTAGCACCACAAGATTAGCAGACAGTTTTTCATTATCATCTAAAATAACGTCATAACCTTCGGACTTAGGTATTAATTTACGCACTTCAGTATCATATTGGCAGTGAAGCACCTCTGTATCTATCGCTTCTAGTAAACACTTACCAATCCATGCATTATCAATAACGTAGCCAAAAGCAGGCATATTTTCTTGCTTAGCATCTAGATTAACTGTAACTCCATGTCCCCGTTCAGAGACTTGAATATGGGTAATGGGTTCTGCTCTTTTGGCAAGTTCATCCCATACCCCTAGTTGATCATAGATAAGTTTTGAGCCATAAGAAATAGCTGAAGAGCGTGCATCGTAACTCGGCTGATAGTTACCATCGATAGAATAAGGTTCTATCAATTTAACTCGCCAACCGCGCTCACGTACTGCTGTTTGCAGACATAATGCTAAACTCGCACCAACTAAACCTCCACCAATAATGACGAGATCATTTTGCTGCATGTTTTTTCTCCAGTCTATATTTCAATGTTAACAAGCCATTAATGACTCAATTTCGGCAATCGTTTTTGGTGCATTAGCAGTCATCACGCGATGGCCTTGTTCAGTCACTACTACATTATCTTCAATACGAATGCCTATGCCTCGCCATTTTTCAGCAACCTTTGTATTATCAGGTGCAATATAAATACCCGGCTCAATGGTTAGTACCATACCCGCTTCAAATGGACGACTTTGTTTATTAATGCGATAAGCACCCACATCATGCACATCGAGTCCTAACCAGTGGCCAGTACTATGCATGTAAAATTCAGTATATGCTTTGTTGGCAATCAATGTTTCAACATTTCCCTGTAAAATTCCTAACTCCACTAATCCTTCAGTGATTATTTTAACGGCTATATCATGGGGCGCTTGATAGGGCTTATTAGGTGCTACTTCGCCAATGGCGGCCATGTTAGCTGCTAGTACAATTTCATAGAGTGCTTTTTGTTCGGCTGAAAACTTGCCTGTAACAGGGAAAGTACGGCTAATATCACTGGCATAACAATCAACCTCACAGCCCGCATCAATCATTACTAGATCACCTGCTTTTAACTGTGCGTTATTATCTTGATAATGCAAAATACAAGCATTGCTGCCACTGGCTACAATCGAGTTATAGGCCACTAAGCGCGCACCACCTCTACGGAACTCATATTCTAAAGCCGCTTCTAGGCTATATTCATAGAGACCTGCTTTACTTTCTTGCATTGCTCGAATATGTGCTTTGGCAGAAATATCCATGGCATATTGCATAACCGCTAACTCTGCTTCACTTTTATGCAAGCGCATTTCATGCAAAATAGGCTCTAATGCTTTAAAAGTAGTAGGCGCTACTGCATCTTGTTTTGCTCTACTGCGCACCACCTCTACCCATTTGCGTAGTTGTTGCTGAACATCGTGTTGGGTGGCGATCAGGGAATAAACTTTGCTACGTCCATCTAATAAAGTGGGCATTATCTCGTCAAGTTGTTTGATAGAGAATGCTTGATCCACACCATAATTTTTAATAGCCCCTTCTTGCCCTGCTCGAATGCCTGTCCAAACTTCCAGCAACGGATCACGATCACGGCAGAACAAAATAACTTGGCCTTCTGCTCGATTGGGAACCAACACTAATAATGCTTCTGGCTCTGGAAAACCTGTTAAATACTGAAAGTTGCTATCTTGTCGGTAGGGATATTCCACCCCTTCATTACGCTCGACAATAGCAGCCGCAGCAATCACTGCAATACCATTAGCATCGAGTTCAGCTAATAAACGTTGGCGACGTTGTTGATATTCAGTAGCAGCAATGGTGATCATTATGTATCCTATGGTTAGTGTACAGTTTGTTCTGTGCTAGCTTTACTTTTAAGTTCAGTGGCAACCAGTAATGGCGCAACCCTTAAAAACTCTACGAGTTCTGTATAATCACCTTCACTACGGGCTTCATCTTCAACCGCAATATTTGTATCTAGTTGGGTAATAGAGGCTAAATCTTCTAAAATTTCTAATACTTCTTTAGCTAATTTAGCTGTCTGTTTGACGCTACCAAAACCTGATAAAAAACCGTTGCTCCATTCAGTAAGGGCATTTAGTCGATCACTTAAAGATTCATCATCAATCGGCATTAATAAAGTAACAGCCACACTACCATCAGTTAGCTCTTTATTAACCATTTCTTGTAGGCCCGTGATTGCCTGCTGAATAGCCTCTGTTATCTCGCCTTCTTCTAAAAAAGAGGATAACTCTGGTATCACTTGCGAGGGCTGGCTACTAGCACCTGCCACTGTTCTACCCCATAAGATACCTTGTAGTTCAGCAGGTGTAATAATATGGCCTGCGTCAGTTAATAATTTTGCTAGCCCTGCATAAGCAGAAGATAATGTTTGTGACATAACAGATAATAACTCTTGAAAAATAGGTTATATAGTAACAACCTAGCACTAAGAAACCAACCTCTAAAAGTAGCACAAGCATATTATACAGTAGCTGTAATAGCTATTAATAAGCGATAACAACATACCCGTATTTAGCCTATATACTGCTTTGCTCGCTAGCTAGGTGAATGACTAAGTGACCATGTATTTATTTACAGATTATTGCTTGAAACAGGTGTTATATTTTAATTTAGCCGATTTATCTCAACTACCTATTTCTATGATTAGACTATTATAGTAACAATCTAACCTAACAAAGCTAAAATTTAATTGTATAATTAATGGTTATTACTTAACAGAATGACTATATTGTAGTAACTTGATATATCATTAGTTTAAAAAGTTACCTCTCCCCTGATTGGATAAAATTTATGAAACAACCTGAGACAATGACTGTACATATCTTAGATAAAGAATATCATCTTACTTGCCCAGAAGATAAACGCCTTGAACTACAACAAGCAGCAGACTATCTTGATAAAATGATGCGAGAAATTCGGTCGAGTGGTAAAGCTATTGGTGTTGAGCGTATTGCAGTAACTGCTGCACTGAATATTACTTATGAGTTATTAGAGCAAAAATCCAAAAAAGGGGCTCAACAAAAGCTTTTATAAGCCATTAAATATTTGCTTGCAAAATAGCTTAATGCATTGCAACACAATGGTGATATTACCCATAATTGGTTTAATTAGTGTTTACAGTTGCGCTAATTAGCGTATAATAAAATTAACTCCTCGGATGTTCGTCAATTGGAGACGTCCCTGAGCCGATAATCTTTTAAACGGGGGTTATCAAATGACTGGTGTGCATGTCCGTTTCACGGAAAGCCTAAAGGTCTGCGGTAGCCACCACCTTGAACTTCTGGGTTCAAGGGCTAACCCAATAACGGCATCTTTGGAGCTCTATCTTTACTAAGCCTAATCATTATGACAATTACGGCCGCCACTCTCTCCCCAAAAGCGCTACGCAAATTACTACGCAACCGTAGATGCACACTTACTCCCTTACAGCAAAAAATAGCCGCCAAACACCTATATCAACAAGTTATTCATCACCCATTATTTAGAAAAGCACAGCATATCGGTTTATATATAGCTAATGATGGTGAGATAGACCCTTATCTATTACTAAAAGCAGCACAGCGTTATAAAAAAACTATTTATTTACCTATCTTACAACGTTGGCCTAAGTTTGCTATGGCTTTTCAGCGTATAACTCCTGATACACGTTGGACACTCAATCGCTTTAATATTAAACAACCTGTGGCTAGTTTTCGTCATCAAGTTCATCCTGTAAAACTTGATCTTATTTTAATGCCATTAGTAGGGTTTGATGAATATGGTGGGCGTTTAGGTATGGGTGGTGGTTTTTATGACCGTTACCTCAGTTATTTAAAAAATCGTAAACGTTGGCATAAACCTTATTTATTAGGCTTAGCCCATGAATGCCAAAAAGTAGATAAATTACAATTAAATAGTTGGGATATTCCTGTACACGCCATTGTGACAGATCAACGTTGGTATACTCAATAACGCTTATTTTTAAAATAACGAGAAATTAATATGCTAATTATTTTCGGTGGTTTACCCGCCACAGGTAAAACAACCATTGCCCAAGCCCTTGCTAAGCATATAAAAGCCACCTATTTACGAGTTGATACGATTGAACACAGCATAGCATTAACTGGAAAAGTATCTGCTGATATGGAGGATATGGGTTATCGCATTGGCTATAGTCTAGCAACAGAAAACCTAAAACTAGGCAATAGTGTGATTGCTGATTCGGTTAATCCGCTAGATCTTACCAGAGCAGCATGGCGTAACGCGGCTAAATTAGCTGCTAGTGAATATTTAGAAGTGGAAATTATCTGCTCTGATAAAACCATTCATCAACAACACGCAGAAAATCGTTTAACTGATATCCCCAACTTTACATTACCTACATGGCAAAAAATTACTGATCGTTACTATCAGCCTTGGCTTAATAAACCACTCACCATAGATACTGCCACCACTTCTGTAGCACAAGCAGTAGACCTTATTCTACAATACCTTAGTAAATAATTAGATGTGGGTAATTTTTTTGATGGAAGACTTTAATAATACAGCACTAAAAAAGCTTTATTAAGCTTTTAGCACTATACAAAAGGTATTTAATAAAGGACGATAAATAGTTATTATTAGTGATAATACATAGCATTATCATAACTCACTTTCGTTAAATCAATCCTAATATTATCTTTGGCTTGGGTTAAAAATTTTTCAGCTAACCACTGTTCCTTATTATTAGGATTAGGTTGTAATAACATAGGCTGTGCATTTTTAATACGCGGCCCTTCTGGCATGCCACCTTGTAAATACTTAATCACTCGCCATACACCTGAGTGAGCAATAATCAATGGGAAGTCGTAGTGGTTTAAAATCTCGCTAAGTGAAGCTGCTACTCGCTCCATAAAATCTATCCATGCTTCACCTTTGGCAGGCGTTGCAAAATAATCTCTTTGCTCAGGGATAGGAGTACCTTCTAAACGCCCCCAATCACGTTCATTAAGCCCTTTAAAAATGGTAAAAGATTGATTAGGTAATGCTAATTCAGCCGTCATTTGGGTGCGTCTCAAAGCACTGGTAGCAATACATGACCATTGATATTTAGCTAATAGCTCACCGCAATCAATGGCTTGATTAACACCTGTGGTATCCAGCAACATATCCAGACTACCGCACACCATATGTTTTGAATTAGCGTCTGTTTGTGCATGCCGCATAAACACAAAGGGTTTACGAGGTAAAGTTAGTTTTTTTATTGTCATAAAAACTCCGTTATTGTTTATCCAAAATAGTTACTGCTTTTAAATAAAACCCCATCATTGGTTTTATTTTCTATTAGCATAAACAAGGTTTATGTCAGGAGTATGACAACCTAAAAAGTTAGTTACATTTTTTTGATAACGATGGCTAAACGTGTACGCTGTAAAGTTTTTACTTATAGTTTATTAGGCGGTAATTTTGACACCTAAACCCGTTGGCTTCACTAAATAAAACTGGATATTCCAGCGATGTAACATTGCCACCTGTTTCACAATAGAAATACCTAGCCCACTGCCTGTTATATCCATCCCTGCGGGTCTATAGAAACGCTCTCCCAAGCGGGCTAAGGTTTCCTTATCAACACCCTGTCCATTATCTTCAATAGTAATCACCCTACTATTTTCGGTAATTGTTATTTGGCTGTGCTGAGGGCAATATTTAATGGCATTATCAATTAAGTTACGAATCAATAGTGAAACAAATAAAGGGTTACCTTTACACTGGGTATTTTTATTAATCAGTTGATATTTAATACTGATCTGTTTTTTATTTGCCAATGGCGTTAATAAATCAATTTCAGAGGCGATTAAACCCTGCCAATCAATCGGCTGTTGCTCGGTTATTTTTGACTCTGCATCAAGCCTTGATAAGGTTAATAGTTGATCAACCAGACGACTCGCTCTGTCGATGCCTGTAATTAAATTATTAAGCGCTGTTTTTTGTTGTTCAGAATTTATGGCGGAAATCTGTGCCACTTCTGCTTGAATTCTTAATGCGGTTAAGGGTGAACGCAATTCATGGGCAGCGTTTTCGGTAAAACGTCTTTCCCTGATAATCATGGCAGAAATTTTATTAAATAAGGAATTAAGGGCGGCTATAAAAGGTTTAATTTCTTTTGGTGCATCCTTATCTATAATCTGCGTTGAGTCATCAGGTTGTCTTTGTTGTAATTCTTTGGCTAATTTATTTAAGGGTAATAACTCACGGGAAATAGTGATAATAGTTACTATCATTAAGATAGTAATCATAATCAGCCAAGGTAACGCTTGTGCAATGGCCATTCGTTCTGCCATTTCTTCACGGTATTCATTCTCTTGGCCTACTGCTATAATGGTTTTGTTATCGTGCGTCCTGAGCCAAATAATTCGCCATTCTTTAGTATCTTCCATATACACAGGGTCTGCTTGTTGCAGCACTTTATTATTAAATATAAAGTCCTCACCATCTTCATCATCGTGCAGAATCATTTTTCCATATTGGTTAAAAACCGCAAAGGATAAAACATCGTCATCATAGTCAAAACGTTTTATAGCTTTTGAATGGACTTCAACTATTTGTGATTTTTCATCGTCATTCTGTGATAGATCATTTAAATCTAATGAGGCTAGGCGTTTAGCAAAAAGTACTTGTTGGCTATCAAAAACTTCTTTTAATATTTTTCTGGATAGTACATAGGTAATACCTGTGGCAATGCTCCAAGTAATCACAATGGTAATACAAAAATAAATAATAAATCTAAATTTTAAACTGAGCCTTTTCATTGCTCATTTCCTAGAATATAGCCTGCACCATACACGGTTTTGATTATTTTATTACCTAACTTTTTACGTAAGTTATGGATATATACATCCACCGTATTACTGCTTACATCAGTATCCCAAGAATACAATTTTTCTTGTAATAATTCACGAGATAACAGTCGATTAGGATTAAGTAAAAACAGCTCTAAGATATTCACTTCTTTAGTGGTTAAGGAAACCGATTGATTATCACGGGTTACTTGACGGTTGGCAATATTAAGACGAATATCTTCATAGACTAATTCAGAGGAACTTTGTCCATGGGTACGCCTGATAATAGTTTGTAAACGTGCTGATAATTCTTCTAAAGCAAAGGGCTTACATAAATAATCATCAGCACCACATTGTAGCCCTGTGACCCGTTGCTCTATGGCATCTCGTGCAGTCAAAATAATAATAGGTTGTTGCAGGCCATTTTTACGCCAATAAGAAAGAATTTGCATACCATCTATTTTAGGTAAGCCAAGATCTAAAATCACTGCATCATAATCAGCCGCTAAAAGTGCCTGTTGCCCTTGTGAACCATCTGTAAACCAATCTACTGAGTAACCATAGGCTGTTAATCCTACCTTAATACCATCGCCGATTAATTTATCATCTTCAATCAGTAAGATTCGCATAGTTATTTTTCAATCAAATATTATTAGTCATCAATAAGCATAACTTATCTTGAATAATAATTATACAGGGTGATGGAGAGCCCCTATGATAGGGGCTTGCCAAAGCTGAGAGATTATTAGCTTTATTAAGACAGGGATTATCTTAATAACTAAATTTTCTTGATGCTTTTAACATCAATCTCAACTTTTCCCCAAGGGCTGTCTTTATCCACTTCACCAATGATTTCAACAGTATCTGTAGGGGCTACAGTTAAGCCGTACCAAAGATCATTGTCTATTTCAACAACCACTTTACCAGTACTGTCTTGGAAAGAGTATTTGTCTTCCCTGATATGTTGAACAATGTTGCCTCTCAACGTTACATAACTATCATCTGCTAAAGATTGCGCTTGTTTAACCGACATTAACTTAGCAGATGTATTGGCTGGCCCAGTGTAGCCACCTGCATTATTTGCTGTACTAGCACCTGTAAAACCATCCGCTAAAACAAGGGAACTAGAAGCAACTAATAAACTAGCTAATATATATTTTTTCATGTTGACACTCTCTTATAAAAATTGATTTTATAGTGATAAAGGGCTGTTCCTTTATCTGATGAGGTCATTAAAACAGAACATTATTAAGGAATTATTAAGTATTTATAATTTTTCTAAGCGTTAAAATAGTATCAACATTAATAATATAAAGTTGTATATTCTGTATTGTCTAATAGGTAAGCAAGATAAGGCTTAGCTGTTTATTTTTTAATTTCAGTAAGCCTTATAACACAGAATGATTAGTTAATTAGCTGGCCTTTTTCATTCCAAATTTTACAGTTAGTAGGAATATTTTTATTAAATTGGCACTCTGATTCTTGTAAACCATTAATATGCCATCTTTTCCAAAGACCTTCTTTTTTACCTGCAATATAACTACCTTCTGATTTTCTTGTACCATTATCATACCAAGACTCGCAGAACGTAGGATTATTCTCTAAAAAGCCACACTTTTTCTCTAGCTGACCATTGGTATACCAACTATTCCATACGCCTTCTTTCTTATCATTCTTAAATATACCCGCTATCTTTTTCTGGCCGTTGTTATACCACTCTGTGGATTCGCCATTTCTTTTATCGTTCTCATAAGCAACTTCTAATTTTTTCTGACCATTGTCATGCCATGCATAAGTAAAACCTTCTAATTTACCGTCTTTAGCATAGCGTTGAATTTGTTTCTCGCCAGAAGGGAAATAACGAACAAAAAACCCATTAATAACACCGTTTTTGTATTCGACCTCTTGCTTTTGTAGCTGATTATTTTCTTTAAGCCAAGAAATTTGTAGACCATCGATTTGATTATTTTTATAGGTTGCTTCAAAGCTCTTTTGACCATCTTCAAACCATTTAGTCACTATGCCTTCTAACTTATTATCTTGATAACGGTACTGTTCCATTTTATTACCATTTTCATACCACTTTGTTACTAATCCTTCTATTTGATTATCATTGTAACTAGCTTGTAGTTTTGGTTTACCAGATAAATACCAAATTTTTGCTGGCCCTTCTATAACGCCCTCAACAAAATTAGTTTCAGATTCGAGTTGGCCATTGGCGTACCATGTTCTAAAAACTCCATCCATCTTATTATTTTTATAGTTAACTTCAGATTTTTTTTGACCTGATTCATACCATACAGTAGCAGTCCCTTCTAAAAGCCCTTTATTGTAATGAGATTCCATTTCTTTTTGGCCATTTTCATACCACTGTACATAATGTCCATCTATCTCTCCCATTTCTTCTGCCATAAAGGAGTTTAGATTTTTAACTTTGGTAAATCGCGCAGCATCAACTTGTTTTTTATCTGAGGCGGTATAGAAATCTTGAATTACATAAGTATCTGCTGCCTCTTTTTTTATTAGTTTACGATAGAATTTACTCTGCTCTTTACTTGCAACAGGTTTACCCTCTTCATCGAAATAGCCAATAATCGTATTCTCTTTAAGGAGAGTATTTACTGGTTTCGCTGTCTGTTCTGTTTGCACCTGCGCACTGGCAACAGTAGGTGCTATTAATAATGCTAGACTCAATCCCAAAATAAATTTCTTTACCAATTCCATAATTTATTACTCTCCAAAAACATTTATTACTTTTAGACACTATCTCAACGTTTTTTATCCTTACGTTTTTTCTCTGCTTTTTTATGATGACTCATTAAACGGCGCTTTTTATTCACTTGCCTTTCGGTAAGGGTATTTTTCTTACCTTCATATGGATTGACACTGCCCTTATATTCAATACGAATAGGTGTACCAACCAGTTTTAAGGCTCTTCTAAAGGTATTTTCCAAATAACGTGTATAGGATTTAGGTACTTTTTCTACCTGATTACCATGAATCACAATAAGCGGTGGGTTTGCTCCGCCAAGGTGCGCATAACGTAATTTAATACGACGACCATTGACTAAAGGTGGTTGATGTTCCTGCACCGCATCTTCTAAAATTCGCGTTAGCTTACTGGTAGGCCAACGAGTAACCGCAGAAGCAAAAGCAGTTTGTACAGATTTATAGAGGTGCCCAACCCCTGTACCATGCAATGCAGAAATAAAATGGATATCCGCAAAGTTGACAAACATTAAACGACGTTGTAGCTCTGTTTTAAGGTAGTCGCGTTCAGAGGCTTCCATACCATCCCATTTATTCAGCGCAATCACTAAGGCACGACCTGTTTCTAATACGAAACCTAATAAGTTAAGGTCATGCTCAACTACACCTTCTCTGGCATCCATTACAAAGATCACCACATTGGCATCTTGAATAGCTTGCAAGGTTTTAATAACGGAGAATTTTTCAACAGCTTCAAAAATTTTGCCCCGTCTTCTAACCCCCGCTGTATCAATAAAGGTATATTTTTCTTCATCACGGGTAAAAGGAATATAAATACTGTCGCGGGTAGTACCTGCTTGGTCAAACACTACCACGCGTTCCTCACCTAGCATACGATTGACTAAGGTAGATTTACCCACATTAGGACGACCAATTATCGCTATTTTAATACCATCTTTTTCACTAGGGCCAGGTACACGGGGAGTTTCTTCCGTTTCTGGCACATCAGTAACCGCTTCTTCCCTTTCTTCACAATCGCTATTTGCTAGCATTTCTGTCAAGATGGCTTCTAGCATGGGGTTAATACCACGACCATGAGCCGCAGCAATGGCAAGGATAGTTTCAAAACCTAATGGGCTAAATTCTGCTTGTACATAATCAGCATTAACCGCATCTATCTTATTAACCACTAAGTAAGTTTTTTTATTACGTTTACGTAGGTGATCCATAATTAACTGATCACCACCTGTTAATCCATCTTTGGCATCCACCATAAATAACACAACATCTGCTTCTTCAATAGCCAGCAATGATTGTTGTGCCATTTTGGCATCAATACCTAATTCTTCACCAGATAAACCGCCTGTATCAATCACGATATAAGGTTTACCTTTCCAATGAGCTTCGCCATATTGACGATCACGGGTTAAGCCTGCGTACTCTGCTACGATAGCACTACGCGACTTAGTAAGACGGTTAAATAAAGTTGATTTACCAACATTTGGACGGCCTACTAGGGCAAGCACAGGAACCATATTAGGTCTCCACTGGGTAAGAAGCACACTCGCTTCTAAATAAAAACACAAAAGCCGCTCCTTGCATACGCACAGGTAACGGCTCCATAATTATAAATAGTAGTTATTTAATTGTTAAGGCAACTAATTTACCACCATTCCCATATACATACATTATATTATCTACTACTAATGGTTGTACACGAACACCATTACCATCTATTTTACGACGCGCTACAAAATGACCATCGAGTTGGCTCATTAAATGTAAATAACCTTCAAAATCGCCTACTGCTACATAGTTATAAAAAGTGGCAGGGCCTGATAATTGACGACGTGCTAATTGCGAGTTAGCCCATAACTCACTGGAGTTACGTTCATCAATCGCTTGTACTGTACCATCTGCTAAACTTAAGAAAGCAGTGCCTGAATTTTGTCCTACCCCTGTATAGCTAGAAGCAATTCGTTGCCATAAAATACGACCTGTGGTTAGTTCTAAAGCAGCCATTTGACCTTGATAGGTTACAACATACAAGGTATTGCCTGATACTAATAATTTGCCATCAATATCCACCATACGCTCTAATTCTGAACGCCCTTTAGGGATTGCAATTACCTGCCCCCATAATGGAATGCCTTGTTTAGCATCTAAGGCAATAAGTTGACCTGTAGATAAGCCAAATACTGCTATATCCTGCGTAATAATGGGCGTACTACTACCACGTAAGGTTAAAATAGCAGGGTAGTTATCATAACGCCATAATTCGTTGCCCGTTATAATATCAAAACCAAACAAAGTATCAGCTGCGGTTTGTACTACTACTTGATTACTGTTAGTAACTGGCGCTGATAATATTTCGCTGTTTACATGGCCTTTCCATCTAATATCGCCTGTGCTACCTTCAAGGGCTATCACTTCACCCTTTAAAGTACCTAGTAACACAACGCCATTGTTAGCTGATACACCACCTGAAACAGGTAACTTTAATTTTTTCTTCCATTTAACTTTGCCAGTATAGCGATCCATCGCCATTACAATACCTTCAGCATCAGCCGCATAAATTGTGCCGCCGTCTACTGCTGGTGTTAAGCGATTATAGAGATCGCCTTGGCCATCGCCAATAGAGCGCGACCAAGAGACGCTTAAGTTAATTTCTGGATTAAATTTTACTAGCTTAGCTGGTGGTAACTCTTTAGGACTACTGCTACATGCACTTAACACTAAGGCAACTGAGCAAATAGTTAATAATTTGCGCCACATTATTACGCACCCTCTTTGGCAAGATCATTAAGCTTTAACTTAATAATAACTAAATTAGCTGATTTGGCAGCTTCTGCTGCGGTTAAAGCATCTTGATAGGCAGTGCGAGCTTGCTCGGTGTCACCTTTTTTTAGTAACAAGTCACCTTTAAGCTCCTGACGGCTTGCGGTGAAGGCTTTTTCAACAGGTGCATTTAACAGTTTTAATGCTTCAGGCATTTTATCTTGTGCTGCTAACACTTGTGCTAAACGCTGTCTCGCTAGTTCTTCTAAAACTTTATCAGCAGGTTTATCAAGCACTACTTGTAATGATTTAGCTGCCTCTTCTAACTTACCTTGATTAACCGCTACTTTAGCTAAATAAAATTTAGCGTATTGCGCATAATAACTATTAGGATTAGTTTCTTGTAATTGGTTAGCAATGGATGCCACATCGGCTTCTTTTACTTGGTCAATGGGTTGCGACATTGCCATAACAAGCATTTGATAGTTCTGCGCTTCTTTCATTTTATTGGTTAATTGGCGGTTTTCCCAAAACTTCCATACCGCTACCACTGTAATCGCTAACAATATACCAATGAAAATAGGCTTACCATATTCTGTCCAGAAATTTTTTAACTCTTCTATCTGTTCTTGTTCAGTTTGTGTAGACACTATTGGCTACTCCTATTATTTAATAACTTAGTTCAATATATTGTTTAGATGATTTGCTAGCTCAGACCAACTAATGGTTTGCTGTGCTGAATCATCACGTAATGATTTACATAATACGGTTTGTTGGGTTAACTCATCGCCACCTAAAATAATTGCATAACGAGCGCCACTATTGTCCGCTTTTTTAAGCTGGTTTTTAAAATTACCACCACCTGCATTAACCTGCAACTTCAATTGTGGTAATTGATCTCGTAATTGTTCCGCTAATTGCAGTGCTGCTATATCAGTACCCTCACCAACAGCCACTAAGTAAATATCCAATTGGTTTAATGTAGGGGGTATTTTACCTAATTTTTCTAATAAAAGTATAAGTCGTTCCACACCCATAGCAAAACCAACCCCATAGGCTGCTCTGCCACCAATTTGCTCAAATAGACCATCGTAACGGCCACCACCACAAACGGTACCTTGTGCGCCTAATTCAGTGGTTGTCCATTCAAATACTGTTTTGTTGTAATAGTCTAAACCACGCACTAAATTAGCATTAATAACATAAGGAATAGCTAATGCGTCTAGTCGATCTGTTAGCCCTTTAAAATGAGCCGCAGAATCTGCATCTATATAATCAGTAAATTTAGGCGCATTAACTAAAATAGCTTTGGTTTTTTCTATTTTACTGTCTAATATTCTTAAAGGATTAGTGGTTAAACGACGTTTACTGTCTTCATCCAACTGTTCTTTGTGATCTGTTAAATAGTCTACTAAAGCTTGCTTATAGGTATTACGCGCCTCTAAGCTGCCTAAGCTGTTTAACTCAAGGGTAATAACCTGTTCAATCCCTAACACTTTCCATAACCGCCATGTTAGCGCAATCAGTTCTGCGTCAATGTCAGGCCCTGCTAAGTTAAATACCTCTGCACCAATTTGATGAAACTGACGATAACGGCCTTTTTGAGGACGTTCACGACGGAACATAGGGCCACAATACCAAAGTTTTTGGACACGACCTGCGTGGGCTAGACCGTGTTCAATCATCGAGCGTACAACTGCTGCTGTATTTTCAGGGCGTAATGTATAAGATTTGCCATCCTCTTTATCAAGGGTGTACATTTCTTTTTCAACAATATCGGTTACTTCACCAATAGAGCGTTTAAATAACCCTGTATACTCCATAATAGGGGTACGGATTTGTTTATAACCATAGCTATTGAGTAAGTCCGCCACTGTATCTTCAAAATACTGCCATAGCGGTGTTTGCTCTGGCAAGATATCATTCATTCCAGTGATAGCTTGTAATGCCTCTGTCACTCTATAATTTCCTTAAGGCTACTCGCCTATAAACTTATTTTTAACTACGTGCAATAATAGCTGCTTGCTCTGCAAGTTTTTGTTTAGCTTTTTCTCTAATTAAGCGTTCTAGCTCATCAATAAAGTGGTCGTTGGATAGTTTTTGTGCAGGCTTACCATCCACATAAACCAAATTATTAGGCGTCCCCCCGGCCAAACCTAAATCAGCTTCTTTGGCTTCGCCTGGCCCATTTACCACACAACCAATAACCGCTACATCCATAGGCACTAACAAGTCATCTAGTCGGGTTTCAAGTTCATTCATGGTTTTCACCACATCAAAATTTTGTCTTGAACAACTTGGACATGCAATAAAGTTAATACCACGAGAACGCAGCTTAAGCGATTTTAATAGATCAAAGCCTACTTTTACTTCTTCCACAGGATCAGCCGCTAATGAAATACGTAGCGTATCACCAATACCTTCTGCCAATAAAATACCCAGCCCTACTGCCGACTTAACCGTACCAGAACGAAGGCCGCCTGCTTCAGTAATCCCCAAATGTAATGGCTGCTCGATTTGCTTGGCTAGTAAACGATAAGCACTCACCGCCATAAACACATCTGAGGCTTTAACACTGACTTTAAAATTTTGAAAATCTAACTTATCTAAATAATCAATATGGCGTAATGCTGACTCTACCAATGCTTCCGGGGTAGGTTCACCGTATTTTTTTTGTAAGTCTTTTTCTAAAGAACCCGCATTAACTCCAATACGAATAGGAATATTTTTATCTTTAGCAGCATCAACCACTGCTTTAACCCGATCTTCTCTACCGATATTGCCAGGATTAATACGTAAACAATCTACACCAAGCTCTGCCACCCTTAATGCAATGGTATAGTCAAAATGAATATCCGCTACTAAAGGTACGTTTACTTGTTTTTTAATTTCTCCAAAAGCTTCTGCTGCTTCCATACTCGGTACAGAAACACGTACGATATCTGCCCCTGCTTTTTCAAGCTGTTGAATTTGCGCAACGGTAGCTGCAACATCACAGGTTTCGGTGTTGGTCATGCTTTGTACACTGATAGGTGCATCACCACCTACTGCTACATTACCGACATAAATTTTTCTGGAAAGACGACGTTTTATGGGTGAAGTGGTATTCATGAGAGCTGCTTATTGACCTAGTTTAACACGGTGGGTCGAGCCAGGTTTCGTTTCAATAGCCACTTGTTGTCCGTTATAAGTGAGTGTTGTAGCATTCGGCGCACCTAGCACTAACTCCAGTGGTGCTTTACCCGTAATATCTAAACTAGTATTAGCCGTGTATAGTTTATTAATAAGTACTTTACCTGTAGCGTCTGTTAACGTAACCCAACAATTTGAATTAAAACTTGCCTGTACACGCCCTTCCCCTGCTTTAACAGTAGAAATAGGTTGTGTTACTTGTACATTCTGTAGTGAAGCATCAGTATTTTGTTGCGCTGCATTATTTGCAGCCAAATCCACAGCAGTTGATGTTTGCGGCTCTACAATAACTGTATTTTCATCCGCTGTAGTGGTATTTCTTATTTCAGTTAAAGGAATACCTTGTACTTGCTGATTATGATCGTTGCTGTCTGTATTGGTTAAATCACTGTTAGTCGTCAATGGAATAGTTGCAACAGAGGAGTTATTGTTATTTGCAGCACTATGGGTTGATTCAATAATTACGGGTGCCATACTTTCTGAACTTTCTTTGGAGGCCACATAGTTCTGCCAAATAAGGAATACAATGCCAGCAAGAATAATACATACCACAAAACTAATTAACCAATAGATACTATTAGAAATCTGTTTCAATTGCTTAATTTGTTTAAAATCAAGTGTTTTATTTTCAGTTACATCACCTTCTGTTTGGTTATCAAATAATTTGACCAAATCTTCAGAATTCTCTAATTCAAGGTATTTAGCATAGTTACGAATATAACCACGGGCGAAGGTAAGCCCTGGTAATTTACCATAGTCGGCTGTTTCTACATATTGAATAAACCGATCAGGTAAATTTAACGCTAATGCAATTTGTTTTGTGGTCAGCCCTTTCTTTTCACGCTCATTTTTTAAGATGGCACCAGGATGTTGGGACTGATTATTAAGATTATCTGTTATCTCAGTATTCATTTACGACCTGCCTTATATTCTCTATATTCAGCAGAACTTGGATATAACTGTTCAAGCTGGGATGCGTAACTTGCTGCTTTAACTCTATCGTTAAGTGCATTAGATAAACGAATACCTAATAATAAACTTTGTGGGCTTTGTCTGCCTTCAACTGCAGCAACAAAAGAGTTATAATAACGTGATGCAGTGGCATAATCGCCCTGTAAATAATGTACATTGGCTAATGCTAAAATAGATCCAACACGATCCCTATTTAACAGTAACGCGCGCTGAAAATACTCATCAGCGGCTTTTAAGTCTTTTTGCTGTACAGAGATAAAGCCTAAATTCTCAAATATCATTGAACGACCTGAGTAGAAATTATCCTGTGATGCTTTTAAGAAAACTTGTTTAGCTTCTGGCAAACGATTTTGTTGGAACAAAAACACACCATAATTATTTAAAATTCTTGCATTGTCAGGGGCTGCCGATAAGGCTTTCTTAAAATACTCTTCTGCAAGCTTTGGGTCTTTTTCAATCTGAAATATATAGGCCATCGTTGCATTTGCATCCGCACTCGATGGGTCTAACTTTAAGGCATCTAATAAAGGTTGCTTGGCCTGTTCTGTTTGGCCTTCTCTTACATAGCCAACCGCTAAATCAATATAAGCCTGTATAGCTTCTTTACGTCCTTTTTCTGTTTGTAACGGTCCTTTTCTGCCATCAACTTCTGTCACACAAGCCGTAATAATTAAACAACTCATCGTAAGTAATAATATTTTTAATAATCTGTTAACTATCTGCATTGCCTTTATTCCTTACTACTTAACGGTTGCTGTAACTAATGAATCGTCATTCGCCAATTCACGTAATGCAATATAACGCTCACTACGACGCGTTCGATCTTTAATCTGCCCTACTAATTGACCACAGGCTGCATCAATATCCTCACCTCTGGTGGTACGGACAGTGACATTAAACCCTGCGTTATAAAGCATATCTTGGAATCTTCTAACAGCGTTATTACTTGGACGTTCATAACCTGAATGAGGAAATGGATTAAACGGAATTAAATTAATTTTGCAGGGTACATTCTTTAATAAAGCGATCAACTGTTCAGCATGCTCTGCTTGATCATTAATCCCTTTTAATAAAGTATATTCTATGGTTAATACTCTTTTCTCACCTAGCTGTGAAATGTAATTAAGGCTGGCTTCTAGTAATTTTTCTAAGGGATATTTTTTATTAATAGGTACTAACTGGTTACGCAATTCATTGTTGGGTGCATGTAGTGAAATCGCTAAAGAGACATCCACATATTTAGCTAATTCCGCAATCATGGGTACTACGCCTGAAGTGGAAATGGTTACTTTTCGCTTTGAAATACCGTAACCTAAGTCATCCATCATAATTTGCATGGCAGCCACAACATTATCAAAATTAAGTAGCGGTTCACCCATACCCATTAACACAACGTTAGTAATAGCACGATCAATTTTACCAGGGATGGTTCCAAAGGATTTATTGGCAATCCAAACCTGCCCAATCACTTCTGCTGCTGTTAAATTGCTATGAAAACCTTGTTTACCCGTTGAGCAGAAACTACAATCTAAACCGCAACCTGCTTGTGAAGAAACACAGAGTGTGCCACGGTTATTTTGGGGTATATAGACCGTTTCAATCAAATTCCCTGAATCAACCTTAATAACCCATTTACGTGTACCATCATTGGAAATATTTTGGCTAATAATTTCTGGGCCACGTATTTCTGCACGTTGTTTTAACTTTTCTTTTAAGACTTTGCCAAAATTGGTGATATTATCAAAATCATCTACACCAAAATGGTGTATCCACTTCATTAGCTGGCCTGCCCGAAAACGTTTCTCGCCAATAGATTCGAAAAAGTCTTCTAGCTGCGACTGAGTCAGTCCCAGTAAATTTAACTTATCAGTCGCATTACTCATAGCTTACTACCTACTATTAACAAAATTAGCGAATACGCGCGCATACTTCAGTAGCAGCAAAGAAATAGCTAATTTCACGGGCAGCCGATTCAGGTGAATCAGAACCATGAACTGCATTTTCATCAATAGACACAGCAAAATCAGCACGGATAGTGCCTTTGTCTGCTTTTTTAGGATCTGTCGCGCCCATTAGTTCACGATTTTTAGCAATTGCATTTTCACCCTGTAATACTTGTACAACCACAGGACCAGAAGTCATAAAAGACACTAAATCTTTAAAAAATGGACGTTCTTTATGCTCAGCATAAAAACCACCTGCTTCACGCTCAGACAACTGTACCATTTTTGCAGCAACTACACTTAAACCTGCTTTTTCAAAACGGCTGATAATTTCACCAATAGCATTCTTTGCAACGGCATCAGGTTTAATGATAGAAAGGGTACGTTCAACAGCCATAAAAACTCCTAAAAATAAATGAGACTTAAAGTGATTAATTATACTCAAATTATTAACACAATCCTATAACTAAAACACCACTAATGTAACAAAATGACAAATCCTGTGATTAACTTGTTATAATGGATCTATCGAAATTTGCTGATTTATTATACCCTTGTTATAACAATGCACCAACTCCCTGTAAATTTACTCAATGCTGACCAATTACTGATCCAATTACAAACAGTTATTGAACGCTGCTATCAAACAGCAGAATCTTTCTTTAAATGTTCCTTTGCAAGGCCTCAAGTACAGTTAAACCTTAGAGGGTATAACGCAGGCACTGCAACACCCCAAAAAAACCTATTACGCTTTAATAAACAACTATTGCTTGCTAATCAGCAACATTTTTTAAAGTACACCGTTCCCCATGAAGTTGCTCATCTGATCGCCTATCAAATCTTTGGTTTAACCATTAAACCCCATGGTAAAGAATGGCAACTGATTATGCAGCAGGTTTATCAGTTACCTGCTGAGCGTTGTCATCACTATACGGTGGCTAGAAAGCCAAAACGCTACTTTATTTATCAATGCCCTTGTAACCAACAACATCCTTTAACTATCAGGCGACATAACGCTATTCAGCAAGGCACACGATATATCTGCAAAGGTTGCAAACAAACTTTAACCTATACCCATAAGATTAATTATCAGTAACAAGTCAATTGATTCATTTCTTAACAAAACATTACAAAAACTAACATTTTTTTGGTTATACTAACAAAATCCATTACTGTATAGCGCCTGATTTGATCGGTTAACTGAAAAAATTATAATTATGACATTTAGAAAAGACATAAACGGACTACGTGCATTTGCAGTACTTGCAGTATTATTGTTTCACTTTCATATCAGTGGTTTTAGTGGTGGCTTTTCTGGAGTTGATGTGTTTTTTGTAATCTCTGGTTATTTAATGACAGGGATTATTTTTGACCGTATTCGAAAAGATAACTTTTCAATTATTGATTTTTATATTGCTCGTGCTAAGCGGATTATTCCTGCTTTAGCTATCTTATGTATCATCTTAATGATATTAGGTCATTTCTATTTGTATCCAGATGACTACAGAGGCCTTCTAAGAGATGTAAAAAATAGTTTATTGTTTAAGTCCAATATATCTTATGGCAACGATTCCAATTATTTTAGCACGCCACCCCAAGAAAATTGGCTTCTACACACTTGGTCATTATCAGTAGAATGGCAATTTTATATTATCTATCCACTTATCGTGGCTTTACTTTGTAAATACCTTAAAGAGCCCATCACTAAGATAATTCTCATCATTGCTACCCTAGTATCTTTTGTTGCTGCCAATATATTTATTTATCAAGATCCAACCTCGACCTTCTTTCTATTGCCTACACGTGCTTGGGAAATGTTAGTAGGTGGTTTAGTTTTTCTACTACCCCTCTCCTTAACCAGTAAAACCCGTCTTAGCTTAGCTATTGTCGGTTTATTATTAATTATTTTTGGTTTCTTCTATATTACTGAAGGAACTGCTTGGCCTAGTTATTTAACGTTAATACCCGTACTAGGAACAATCATGGTGCTGTATGGTAATAAACAATTATTTATTACCAATAATAGTGTGGCGCAATTTATAGGCAAGATTTCTTACTCACTGTATCTATGGCACTGGCCTATTGCTGTATTCCTCTATTATTGCGGTATTATTAATACGCCTTTTTATGTGATTATGGGCATAGTAGCTTCTTTTGTGATGGCTAGCCTGTCTTACTTTATTGTTGAACAATTCTTTTTACGCAGAAAAAACAGTCGTCGTGCTGCTGTAATAAAATACTTCGCTGTGGTGATTTTGCTGGGTGGTGTTGTATCACCAGCCATTGCTTCATTAGTCAAAAAATATCGTTATGACGAACTAACAGTGAAGCAAGAGCAAACAATACCTACACTAGTCAAACAATGTACGGTGATTGATAAAGAGATATCTGATTGTGAGTATGGTATGGGACAAGCAACGGCTATATTAATTGGTGATAGCCATGCAGGTGTACTCACTAGCACAGTATATTTAGCCAACCCTCAAAAAACCATTATATGGGCGCGCGGTGGCTGTCCTATATTGGACACTAATTTTAGATTTAAAAGTGCCACTGAAACGGCGATTTGCCAAAAGTTTACTCGTCGAATTTTTGATCGTTTAGAAACAGGCTATGCGGATTTACCCGTGATTATTGCTAATCGTGCTAGCTTATATCCAGATCCAGCAGATATAGGAGGTCACTTTGTACTCTTACCTAATATTAATAATGATAATCGTCAAAAATACTTGCAGACCTATCGTACAACCTTTGTAGATACTGTTTGTAAAATTAAACAAAAGCGTCCTGTTTATATTGTTAAGCCAATCCCAGAAATGCAATACAATGTTGTTAAAAGCTTGCAAATGCAAAAACATTTTCTAAAAACGCCAACCGATATAATATTACCCCTTGAAGACTACTATAAACGCCATGAGTTTATCCTCTCAATCATGATGGATGCACAGCAAAAATGTGGTGCTCAGTTGCTTGACCCAATACCCTATCTATGTACTGATGGCAAAGACTGTATAGCCTCCGAAGGTGGTATACCGCTTTACAGTGATGATAATCATCTTAATTTTAAAGGAAGTAAATTATTAACACCGCTTTTCAAAGATATTTTTGCTTCCCCTTAATGGCTATTAGCTATGAATAAAGCCTAAGCAAACCATTAATACTGCTTGTAAATTACTGTAGAGATTCTATATTGCAATGATTTTTGTCTATCTTATTACAAGCACCAACACGCTTATTAATTAACACCATCCGCCAGCATAAAAACTACCTAAGCTAGCTATTGTCTTAATAAAACCAACTCAATGTTTTAAAACAATAATTGTAATAACTGCTGCAATTATCACTAAATTTAGAACACTGTATGCCATTGTTGCTTGTCTATGGCTAATTTAGGTAAAATTAATGATTATGCTTTTTATTATCAACTTTATTAAGTTTATATAAAAATAATACTAACCGCTTTTTTGAAGAGAACAAATGAAACAATCACACTCCTATACAGCAACCGCTAAAATCCTGCACTGGTTAATGGCCTTTATTTGGATATTTGTTTGGATTATTGGCATGATGGCCGTTTATGGCCGTGATACTTTTAACCCACAGCATGGCTTAACTGTTTTACATAAAGCTGTTGCTAGTACCTTACTGGCACTTATTGTTATTCGTATTATTTGGCGTCTTACCCACACCCCACCCCCTTTGCCAGATACAATGAGTAGCCATATGCAACAAATGGCTAAGTTAGGGCATTTTGTACTCTATACAGTTGCTCTGCTATGTATGCCTATTAGCGGTTGGTTGTTAAGTTCTTTTGCGGATAAACCCGTTTTATTTGCAGGTTTATTCACCCTACCTCCTTTAACAGCACCAAAGCCTGAATATACTGGATTAATGCGAGATATACATACTTATTTAGCTTGGTTTTGTGGTTTGTTAGTAGCAGGTCATATCTTAGTGGCTTTAAAACATCACTTTATTGATAAAGATAATGTATTGATTAGCATGGCGCCAAATCATGGCAAAAAATAAAAAAGGGCTATAAAGCCCTTTTTTACTATTTGTTAATCCATACGCACCCAGCGCTGATTAATAAATAACTCACTGGATCTATATTGTAGTTTATAACTCATTTTGCGACAGTTTTTAATCCAATATCCTAGTGATAAATAAGATAACCCTAAACGTTTACATTCTTCTATCTGCCATAAAATAGCATATTGCCCTAAGCTACGGCGATGCTCTAACGGTTCAAAGAAGGTATAGACAGCCGATAAGCTATCTTGCAATAGGTCAACCACAGCTACTGCTAATAACTGTCCCTCTTTTCTAAACTCATAAAATGAGCAATAATCAGGCGCATCCACTAAAAAACTTTGGTATTGCTCACGGGTAGCAGGATACATATCCCCATCCTTGTGGCGCATACCGATATAACGCTCATATAGCCAAAAATACTCTTTTGTTAATTGAGGCCTAACTTGCTTAATCTGTAAATCTTGATTGTAACGTATGATACGTTTTTGCTGACGATTGGGTTTAAACTGATTAATTACAACCCGCACCGCAATACACGCATGACAAGTTGCGCAGTGCGGTTGATAAACATAACTGCCACTACGTCGAAAACCTAAACTAGACAGTTCTGTGTATTGTTTTTTGGTAAGCGTCACATTGGGGTCAACAAAAACGGTAGAGGCTTGTTGATCCGTTAAATAACTACAAGGATGGGGGTCTGTTAAATAAAGATTAATATTGGCCAGATCGTTTTTCATATAACAATCCCACTACTATGCCAGTCAATAGTAATAGGTTGGTTTTGATAGCTTTGTAAGTAATCAGCAAATTCATGTCGTGCAATTAACTCAGCCCCTAGACTTTGCAAATGACTGGTGTGCATTTGACAGTCAATTAATACAACTCTAGCATCTCTTAGTTTATAAACCAAATGAATAAACCCTATTTTAGACGCATTACTTATACGGCTAAACATAGACTCGCCAAAGAATAGACGTCCTAATGACAAGCCGTATAAACCACCCACTAATTGGCCCTCTGCCCACACTTCCACAGAATGTGCTAAGCCTTTATTATGCATGGTGATATAGGCTTTTTGCATGGCTTCTGTTATCCATGTTTGATCGGTATAAGCACGTGGCTCACTACAGGCTTTAATAACCTCAACAAAAGCTTTATCAAAAGTAATTTCAAACGGTGATTTCTTCAATAGCTTTAGCATGCTTCGAGAAACATGTAACTTTTCAGGAAAAAGCACCATTCTTGGGTCTGGAGACCACCATAAAATGGGATCATCCTGATTAAACCAAGGAAAACAGCCATGCCGATAGGCTGCTTCTAAACGCTCTGGCGACAAATCACCGCCAACCGCTAACAGACCATCAGGTTCTGTTAGCGCATTTTCTAAAGGTGGAAACTCTAAGCTTTCATCTGCCAATAGAGTTAAAGTCACAGTGGCTATATTCCATCTAAATAGCGTTCAACATCTAATGCAGCCATACAGCCCGCTGCTGCTGAAGTAATTGCTTGACGATACACTTGATCCGCCACATCACCTGCCGCAAACACACCCTCTACACTGGTAGCAGTAACACCGTGTTTGCCACCCTGCAATTTAATATAGCCATTATCTAACGCTAATTGACCTTGGAAAATATCCGTATTCGGTTTATGACCAATGGCAATAAATACGCCCATCAATTCAAGATCTGTGGTTGCCCCTGTATTCACATCTTTTAAGCGAACGCCATTGACCCCCATTGTATTGCCTAATACTTCATCAAGGGTCGTGTTCCAATGAATAACCACATTACCTGATTCTGCTTTTTCTAGTAGCTTATCTTGCATAATCTTTTCACAACGTAATTTGTCACGACGGTGAATAAGATGTACTTCCTTAGCAATATTAGATAAATACAAAGCTTCCTCAACCGCTGTATTACCACCACCTACAACTGCTACCACTTGCTTTTTATAAAAGAAGCCATCACAGGTTGCACAAGCCGAAACACCTTTGCCCATAAAACGTTCTTCAGAAGGTAAACCTAAGTATTGAGCCGACGCACCTGTAGCTATAATTAATGCATCACAAGTATAAGTGCCACTATCACCTACTAGGGTAAATGGTTTTTTTGATAGATCAGCTTGATTAATATGATCGTAAACAATTTCTGTGGCAAAACGCTCAGCATGTTTTTGCATACGTTCCATTAACGCTGGACCTTGCACCCCTTCCACATCACCAGGCCAATTATCAACCTCAGTAGTGGTGGTTAACTGGCCACCTGGTTGCATGCCAGTAATTAATAACGGGCTCAAATTAGCGCGTGCTGCATAAACAGCCGCTGTATAACCTGCTGGGCCTGCACCTAACACAATTACTTTAGAGTGTTTTACATCAGTCATAACTATCTCGCTTCCGCATACATTATTCAAAATTGGCACTATTGTACAACATTCCATAAACAGATAGGCAGCAGTGATAATTTATAGTATTAATAAATTTAATTAATGGACTTAGGACATAATTACTATTGTATTAATGCTACGTAAACACAGTACAATAATCATAATAAATTTTATTTTAACTTTAACTAATGAGATAGATTTTATGGCTACTATTGAAATAACCACTGAAAACTTTGAAAAGACCATTGAAAATAACGATATTGTTATTTTAGACTTCTGGGCAGCATGGTGTGGTCCTTGTCGTAATTTTGCGCCGACTTTTGAAGCCGCTGCTGAAAAACATACTGATATTGTGTTTGGTAAAATCAACACCGAAGAGCAAGAAGAACTAGCAGGCAGTTTTGGTGTTCGCTCTATTCCAACCATCGCGGTATTCCGTGAGCAAGTAGTTGTTTATTTTGAAGCAGGCGCTTTAACAGCCGCTGATTTAGAAAACTTAATCGAACAAGTACGTGGTCTTGATATGGAAAAGATCAAAGCAGAAATCGCTGCTGAACAACAAAACGCTTAATTTTTGAGAACCCTAATGACCCACCAAGCCCCTTTTGTCGTTGGCCTAAATGAATGGATTAGCCTGCCTGAACTAGGGGTAATTGGATTACGTGCAAAAATTGATACGGGCGCAACCACTTCTAGTCTGCATGCCACCGATATTAAAGTGATTACCCGTAACAATCAAAAATGGGTACGCTTTACAGCCCATATTGGTACGCTAGTACAGCGGGGTCATCGCTGTGAAGCTAAACTGGTTAGTACCAAAACCATTAAAAGCTCTAATGGACAAAGCCAAAGCCGCTATGTAATCCGTACACTATTAGCACTAGGAAATCGCAGTTGGCCTGTGGAATTCACATTAGCTTGCCGTAAATCCATGCAATACCGTGTATTGTTAGGCTCTAATGCGCTTATTGATGGTCAACTACTGGTTAATCCAGCACTTTCTTATGTACAACCTAAGCCGCTGTTTAGCCTATTACCTAAATAGTTGAGTTACCTACTCTATGAAAATAGCTATTCTGTCACGTAACGCTGAACTTTACTCCACCAAAAGATTACTTGAAGCGGGTACTGATCGCGGCCATCAAATGATAGTTATAAACCCATTACGTGCGTATATGAATATCACCAGTCAACAACCACAGATTTACTCACAAGGTGAGTCTGTCAGTGATATTGATGCTGTTATTCCAAGAATTGGTGCATCCATCACCTTTTATGGCTGTGCCTTATTACAGCAATTTGAAATGATGGGAATTTTTACCCTGAATAACTCAGGGGCGGTAGCTCGCTCACGGGATAAATTACGCTGTTTGCAACTGCTTTCAACACAAGGGATTGACCTACCTGTTACAGGATTTGCTCACTCCCCCGATGATATTGCCAACCTTATCCAAATGGTAGGTGGTGCGCCACTTGTTATTAAACTACTCGAAGGTACTCAAGGGCTAGGGGTTGTACTCTGTGAAACCAAACAAGCCGCAGAATCGGTACTGCAATCCTTTATGAAACTCAAACATCATATGATGGTACAAGAGTATATTAAAGAAGCAGCAGGTGCTGATATTCGCTGCTTAGTAATCGGTGGCAAAGTGGTTGCTGCCATGAAGCGACAAGCACAAGCAGGTGACTTTCGCTCCAACCTACACTGTGGTGGTACAGCCGAGCCGATAAAAATCACTGCTAAAGAACGTGCAGTAGCAGTAAAAGCAGCCAAAGTGCTAGGCTTACATATCGCAGGTGTTGATATCCTACGCTCCAACCGTGGCCCATTAGTCATGGAAGTAAACTCCTCCCCCGGCCTAGAAGGCATCGAAAACATCACCAAAAAAGATATTGCTAGTTTAATAATTGAGTATTTAGAAAATAATTATACTAATCATAAAAAGCATAAAAAAATAACTTAACCATTGCTTAATCACTAGATTAAGGGCATTGCTTTATTGGTAAAATCTGCCACTATATATACCTTAAATTAATACACTTCTAGAGGGATTTATATGAGCAAGAAAATGCGTAGAGAGCCTAGTAAGGCCAAGCGTTTGGTGATGCAACCACAATTTCGTAGTTTTTCTGAGAAACCAGCTAAAGGCAAAGGTAGCTATAACCGTAAAGCCTCACGTAACAACCGTTATGATGAGGCTTTTGCTGCTTAGTAAACTATTATTTTTATTCCCTTCTCCTTCTTCAAACCGTTTAAATATTTCTCTCTGTTGTTTATTTTCTGTTAGTTATCTTTAATCAATTGACACAGCAAACAAATAAAAACCATCATCCATTAAGCTAAAGACTATTGTTGATTAAATCGGTAAAATAGTATCTTTCTCTATTGATACCCGTTTTAATGAGGTTGCTATGTTTTATCGTGTTACTTGTGCTGGCTTAACGTTGTTGTTAACTGCTTGCTCACAATCAGCTACAGATGCTTACACCGAGCAAACAGCTATTACAGCCACCCAACAAGAAGCGGTTGAAGCGAAAGTAACACCACAACCTGTTGTTAAACAAAGTACAGTTGAAGAACCAGAAGTTAGATTTTTAGCGCCTACTCAAAGTTTTAATGCATGGAAGGCTGATTTTAAAGATTTTGCCTTAGCCAAAGGGTTAAATGAGCAAGTTTTTGACCAAGCATTTAAAGGGGTAACACCTGATCCTGATGTGGTTAAAGCAGATTATAGTCAACCTGAATTTACTCGCCCTGTTTGGGAGTATTTAAGCACTGCTGTGTCTGCCACACGTATTACTAATGGTCAAAAGAAAATCCAAGAACACAAACAAACGGTAGATGCTATTGAACAACACTATAGTGTTGACCAAGAGGTGATGGTATCTATTTGGGGTATGGAAAGTGGCTACGGTAGTTTCACGGGTAATAAAAATGTGATTCGCTCTTTGGCTACGTTGGCTTATGAGGGTAGACGTATTAGTTTTGCTAGGGAGCAGTTAATCGCAGCTTTGCAAATTTTACAAAATGGTGATGTAAGCAGTAAAGATATGCTGGGTTCTTGGGCGGGTGCTATGGGGCAAACCCAGTTTATTCCTACCACTTATTTAGCCTTAGCAGTTGATTTTGATAAAGATGGCCATCGTAATATTTGGACTTCTGTACCTGATGCTCTCGCCTCTACTGCTAATTATTTAAAAACATCAGGTTGGCAGTATAAAGAGACTTGGGGGCATGAAGTTAAGCTACCGCAAAACTTTAACTATTACCTGACGGATATTAGCACAAGAAAATCGGTTGCTGATTGGTCTGCCATGGGGGTAACATTGGTTAATGGTCAGGCTATACCTAGCACAGAACACGGCTTACAAGCAGCTATTATTTTACCTGCGGGCGCACGAGGCCCTGCGTTTATTGTTTATCGTAATTTCTTTGCTATTATGAAATATAATAATTCTACCTCTTATGCGTTAGCGGTCAGTTTGTTAATGGATAATTTAAAAGGTAAAGCAGGTAAAGTAGTAAGTAGTTGGCCTGTGGATGATAAACCACTTTCCAGAACTGAGCGCAAAGAATTACAAAGTTTACTCAATCAAAATGGTTATAATGCAGGTTATGCGGATGGTATTATTGGTGCCAATACCCGTCAAGCATTGCGTAGTTATCAGCAACGTATAGGTTTGCCTGCCGATGGTTATCCGAGCCATGAGTTATTAAATAAACTTAAGGGTATTCAATAGTTATGCCTACTAGCGATGATTTAGCCGCCCTTATGCAGCGGCTAAATCAATCAAAATTTCGACGTAGTATTGCACTCAATTCTAAAGATTACTTTTACCTGCAACAAAAAGGTAAACAACTTATCAGTCAACACGCTGCTGATTTTATAGCGCAACGTTTAGCACCTGCGCAGCCAGTTAATGATGGCAAACAAACCCCTTGGAAAGGCCACCCTGTGTTTGTAGCACAGCATGCTACAGCTACGTGTTGTCGCAGTTGTTTACAAAAATGGCATGGCATTACTAAAAATCAGCCATTAACGGCTACACAGCAGCAATATATTGTTACGGTTATCATGTACTGGCTGGACTTGGGTAAAGTAAAATCAATAAAAAATACTAGTCGGAATTTATCCTTGCTATAATGTGTCGCTTTCATCAATTATCTTTACTAGGCTTTTAGTGTGGATTTAACTTCTTTTATTGCTCAATATGGTTATATTGCTATCGTGTTAGGCGCTATCATAGAGGGCGAGACTGTAGCTGTATTAGGGGGCATAGCAGCTAATACCACATTAAGTTTACCAATGGTCTATTTTATGGCCTTTGTAGGTGCTTGGCTTTGTGATTCTGTATTATTTTTAATCGGCCATTATTACGGCCCTGCAATTATCGAGAAGTTACCTAAGCATAAAGATAAAATTGAAAAAGTAGAAATGATGATTCGCAAACATGATTTACTTGCTATTATTGGCTTACGTTTCCTCTATGGATTAAGGACTATCGGACCTATCTCTATTGGCATAGCAGGCGTTAATAGTGTACGATTTATTATATGTAATGCAGTAGGCTCTGCACTATGGTCATCTATCTTTGTCACTATTGGTTATAGTGCGGGTAAAATTTTTGAAGAGCAATTACAAAAAATAGGCAATAACCTCTTCCCTGTCATAGTAATTGCAATAGTTGTATTTTGTATTTTCTTCTTGATACGAACTGTTATTGGTAGACGTCATCGTCATACTAAAAAAACTAATGGTGAGTAAAATTAATAGGTGTAATTTACTTTATCATGGTAAATGGCACAGTTGGTCTTCATACAATTAGGGTTTATAAAGTACCATGTCAGAAAAAATGATTAGCTATACGTTTCCTATTGCAGGCCAAACGCTTAGCATCCGTGAAGCATTAGCCAATGTACCTGAGCAACTTTCTGAGTCAACCAAACAAGCACTAATAGAACGCATTAAGCATTTGCTTAAACGTGAAAATGCAGCATTAGTGGCGCACTATTATGTAGACCCTGAGCTACAAGCCCTTGCCGATGAAACTGGCGGCTGTGTGGCTGATTCATTAGAAATGGCTCGTTTTGGCCGCGACAACCCTGCCAAAACATTGATTGTTGCAGGCGTTCGGTTTATGGGTGAAACCGCTAAAATACTTAGCCCTAATAAACGTATTTTGATGCCAGATCTTAATGCTACTTGCTCCTTAGACCTTGGCTGCCCTGCTGAAGATTTTATAAAATTCTGCGATCAACATCCTGATCGTACTGTTGTCGTCTATGCCAATACCAGTGCCAAAGTAAAAGCACGGGCTGATTGGGTGGTAACTTCTGCGATAGCTTTAGATATTGTTAAAGCATTGCATGAGCAAGGCGAAAAAATTCTATGGGCACCTGACCAACATTTAGGCAACTATATTCAACAACAAACAGGGGCAGATATGCTGTTATGGCAAGGCAACTGTATTGTTCATGATGAGTTTAAAGGGATTGAATTAGAGCAAATGCGCCAGCAATACCCTGATGCTAAAATATTAGTTCACCCTGAGTCACCACAAGCAGTAGTAGCACAGGCCGATGTTGTGGGTTCTACCACGCAACTAATTAAAGCCGCACAACAACTGCCTGATAAACGTTTTATTGTGGCTACTGATCGCGGTGTACTTTATAAAATGAAACTTGCCGCCCCTAACAAAGAATTTTTTACTGCCCCTACGGCAGGTAATAGCGCCACCTGTAAAAGCTGTGCTATGTGTCCGTGGATGGCCATGAATACTCTACAAAATCTTGCCGATACCCTAGAGCAAGGAATTAATGAAATTTATGTTGAACAAACTATTGCGGAACAAGCTCAAGTAGGTATTAATCGTATGTTAGATTTTTCTAGCAATAGACAGATTAATATCAAGGCAAGTGGTGACCTAGTTAAAGACCAAGCCCTATTTAGCAATGTAGGGGCTGTATAATGAGTCACTATCAATCACCGATTTGTGTTCCCTACCAACATGATTTAGAAGTAGCTATTGAACGTAATGTCAATGATGCCCTTGCGGAAGATGTAGGCTTTTGCGATTGGACTGGATTATTAGTACCAGAAGATATTCGTCAAGCCTGTATTATTGTCCGTGAGGAAGCAGTACTCTGTGGCTTGCCTTGGTTTTATCAGGTATTACGCAAAGTTGATCCACGTATTCAAATGATTGCCAACTATCAAGAAGGGCAATTGATGACCCCTGATAGCACCGTAATCGAATTACAAGGCCCTGCCCGTTCGTTAATGACCGCAGAACGTACAGCGTTAAACTTTTTACAACTACTTTCAGGTGTAGCCACTGCTACTCGTTATCATGTTAGAGCAGTAGAAGGTACAAAAATAGGTATTTATGATACCCGTAAAACCTTACCAGGCTTACGTTTAGCACAGAAATATGCGGTTATCGTGGGCGGTGGTTGTAATCAACGCTTAGCGTTATATGATGGTATTTTAATTAAAGAAAATCATATTGCAGGTGCAGGTGGTGTTGCTGAAGCATTACAGGCTGCCTTTGCGCTTAATAGTAATGTAGATATTCAAATTGAAGTTGAAACCCTAGAGCAATTACAAGTTGCCCTTGATAATGGCGCTACCTCTATTTTATTAGATAACTTTACCCATCAAGCTATGCAAAAAGCGGTTTCTATTGCTAAAGGTAAAGCGGTGCTAGAAGTTTCTGGCGGAGTTGATTTCTCAATGCTACAAGCGATTGCCGCAACAGGTGTAGACCGTATTTCTATTGGTGCGCTTACTAAAAATGTAAGAGCTACTGATTATTCTATGAAGTTAGTATGATAGTGCAACAGCCTGTTTAACCTATCTAACAGGCTGTATCAAAATACACTATTTACTGCTGTTTATATCGAGATCACGATATTTCTTTTTCCTTATCCATAACTAAATGGATACTAATTTCTTGCTCAGTTGCTGTATAAAAACTCTCTGTATAACCCTCTTGATCTGTTGTACCAAGTTTACTCGTCCCATCCTCAAAATAAGCAATATAATCATAATTTGCATAGGGCTGTAGGTCGTCATCGGTAAACTGAAATCGCTGATTAAATTTATTCTTAGCTTCTGTTGGCATATTAACCTCCATTAGATGTAGTCTTTTTTATCCTTTAAAGATTACTACTCAGCTACCTTTACTTACCTAATTTACCTGTTTACTATTTTTTAAACAATATTTATATTGGTTTCTTATAATAACAACTGGCCAACTATTCTAGTAATCATATTATTATTGACAGTTAATAATAATAAATTTTTATTTTATTTAATCTGCATCTTTTACTTTTATCACATAGGTTTTATCAAACTCACTGCTACCCATATACATGGTTCCTACCATATCACCTTTGATTGTGAGAGTAATATTATGTAATATTTTGGGAATTCCTTTGACAATAAAACAATTATATGTAAAAAAAGTTTTATCTTCAGGGTCACATACATCCAACTCTATTCCTGAATCAATAGGAGTTATTGAATAACTTAGACCTCCTGCTGATACAGGCCCTGAGCCACCTTTAATTTCAATTTTTGCATAATACGGTTGTTCAAGTTTAGCTTCTGGTAATTTATCAGGAGTAATAGTAACCTTTGAGATACAGCCTACTAGTAAAAAACATACAGCAAATATTCTGCTTAATTTTTTCATTCTCTTTCTTTTACTTTAATAACATAGGTTTTATCAATAATATATTCTACTCTATAAAATAATCTATGGGATGGCATTAAACTGCCTGACACATAGAATGTAACATCACTTACTTTATTAGGGATACCTTCAATAATTAAACATTTATATGCTTCAAGTGTTGTACCTTCAGGATTACAGTAACCCCATTTTAATCCAGAATCTACAGGTGTTAATGTGAAATCAATTAGCCCTAAATCACCTCCATTTCCTTGAATCTCAATAAAAATTTGAGAATAGTATGGTTTTCCTGTTATAGCATGAGGTAATGTATCTGGAGCAACAGGGATTTTTTCAGTAAAAGTACATCCCGTTATTAAGAAAATAATACTTATAATTAATATATTAAGTTGTTTTTTCATAAAATTAAGGTATTTTTTAAATACCAAGCCTCCCTATAAATATACTAAACTCCCTTCAACTTACCTTTACTCTAAAAATCTATTCTTTCTCTTTTACTTTAATAACATAGGTTTTATTAAACTCTTTAGGTGAATAAAATGGTGATCTAAGTTCTGTTTCTCCTGTCATATGAATTACAATATCATCTAAAGTATTAGGTATTCCCTTTACTACAAAATGATTAAACTGATCATCTACACTATAAGAATATAATTCTAGCCCTGAATTATTGGGTTTTATTGAATAGTCAAAAGAAGCAGGTGATACAGGCCCAGATCCAACTGAAATTATTATCTCATCGTGATATGGTTGTCCTAATAATGCATCCATCAATTTATCAGGTGTAATCACGAGTCTTGGAGTACAACCTATTAGTAAAAAACTTATTACAAAAATTGAAGTTAATTTTTTCATTCTGCTTCTTTTACTTTTATAACATAAGTTTTATCAAGTTTCTTAGCGGAATATAAGGGATCTCTAATCGATGCCTCTCCTAGTAAATGAATTGTTATATCTTGTGATGTATTAGGTATTCCTTTAACTATAATATGATTAAACGGAGCATCAACATCTATAAGATATAAATCTATTCCTGAATTATCTGGTTTTATCGTATAGTCAAAAGACCCATCTAATATAGGACGAGGCCCTCCAGTTATTATTACTTCATCATAATAGGATTGCCCTAACACTGCATCTTTCAATTTATCAGGTTTAATAACCAAATCTGGAGTACAACCTACTAGTAAAAAACATACAGCAAATATTCTGCTTAATTTTTTCATTCTGTTTCTTTTACTTTTATCACATAGGTTTTATTAAATTCCTTTCCAGGAAAGGATGTGCCTAATGTATCTCCAAATATTTGTATCGTTGTATCAACAGAGTTCTCAGGTTCACCATATATCCTAATACTACTATATGGTTCTGGGATATGTATTACCTCAGCTTTCAAGCCATTGGTAGGTGAAATATCTATATAGAAAGAACTAGAACTAATCCCTGCCCCCCCCCCTTGTATTTTAATTTCTGTATTATAAGGTTCACCAACTATAGCAACAGGTAAATTATCAGGGAAAAATGTTACTCGAGGAGTACAACCTAATAAACAGATTATCATATATAATAAAATTACACTTAAAGAAAGTTTCTGTATGTTCATATTTTTTAAGGTATTTTAGAAAATACCAGCCCTCCATATAAATATTCTAAAACCTCTTTTAAAGTAAAATCTTTTACTAACCCCATTGATACTCCCCAAGAAAATAATTTTAGTGTTACTATTTCCGTTAATGGTGTACTAGTAGTTACTTCTGTATTATCTTTTTTTAACCTTAGTTTATCTTGCCATACAATCCAGTGCACTTTCCTTTTTACGCCTTCTGATTGAATTAAACCATCACCAATTAAGGTAATAATATGATTGGAAGAATTAATATAACTATTTAGCAAACAAACTTCTCTTAAGCTTAAATTACTACCAAATAAGTAATCTAAAACTAAATTAAATCGTGTTGAATATATACATTGAACTCCTATTTTCTGAAACCATTTTTTTATAGCACCATCCATTGTAATTCCAGAGAATTCATTATCTGGTGATTGATAGTCAAAAATACTATTTTCACCATCTCTTAAGCTTGCTAATGTCATCCAATCAATAGCAGGTAATTTTGTTATTATTACTTGACCTGACTTTGCATTAAATGTTCTAAAAAAACTTGTAGGATTTTTACAATCAGTCCCAGGCTCTATTTTTAATGTTCCTATTTTGGTTTTACCTGTTTCCCATAATTCTTTAATTACTTGCTGATAAATATCTGGTCTATCTTCTAATAAACAATAAAAGAAAGAAGCAGGACCACATAAACTCGATCTATCTTGAAAAGGATAAGAAAGAACTCTTCTTTGAGCATCTAATAATGGTAAATTCAACATCTGATTATATGAAATAGCTGGCCTAGTCATTCTAATTTTTAATTCTTCTTCAACCTTTTCTTTAGTAAATGGATCAAGTGGGTCGCCTATTCCATGTTCTTTGGCTTCAAATATTCTAGGTTTTGAGGATATATTTAATTTGTAAATATTTACCTGCCCTTGTTCGGCTTTTTGGGTATCTTGGGCTGTTTCAAAGTATTCAAATTCTCTTGAGGCGCCCCACTCTTTATCGGTTGTTTGAAAGCCTTTTAAGGGCATTATGGCGGTCATGGGGTCTTGGTTTATTTGGATATATTCAACACCTATTTTACGATAAAGAATGATTGAAAGAATATAGCAAGTTTCTGCTGGATCACTAATATCTTGTGAGGGGTGTAGTTGGGTTTTATAGTCTGCTTGTAATGGGTGTTTGCCTGTGGGTTTTAAGGCGTAAGTTTCCTTACCTGACCAATCAGTTTTATAGAGTTCCATATCATAGTAAAGATTTTCACCAGCGGTATTGGTTTTTATATGCGCAGAGATGGTGTATATAGTCATTTTGCTTTACCTGTTTGGCGGTAAGGAGTTGGGGTAACAACAAAATAGCGAGTCACTGCATTAGCTAAAAACATTGGAGATTATCCTTTTCCAATTATTAACCCCAAATAACAGCTAAATACTGAGGGTAAATATAAGCAAGTAAAGCTAACATTAATTACGGCTGAGCAAATCCATTGGCTATCGGTTTGGATAGACTGTGGTCATTAAACATCAGCCTCTTATAAAAAACAAGCGTTTCGTAAATCGGTAGAGCTTTCTAACAGCATTTCTATTATACTATAGGCTAACTAGTTTATTATCACCCTTTTGTGAAGGCTTTGGTTTTTAGCTGTTCTAATTGGAATAAGCAATTGATTTTATTTACTCAGTAGTAAGAAGACGCTGATGAGCTATGCAGATTTCTTTATTTTATTAAGTGCCTATATCGGTGTTTTTGTTATATTGGGGCTATTTTCTTGTGCAGTGGCTAGGCTTGTTAATAGAAGCGATTTTAGCAATGTTGCTAATGCGCCTATTGCCTCTAATAAGCTTCTTTTAACTTTATCAGTAGCTTGTTCAATATTATTAGTTATTCCATTGATTGTAACTTGTGTGGTTGACCATCAACACTTTATGCTGCAACAAAAGTATTGTGTTTATACAACAGCTGATACGGTAACTTTTTTTCAGGTATTACATTACCCTTCGCACCATGTATTTTTAACTATTACAGGGGTTTTATTTGCTGTATTGGGTTATTGCTTGGGTATTATTAGTTATGTTATTGGTTATAAACGTCAAGTGGCGTTGTTCTCTATTATTATTGTAAATATTATTAGTTTTGCTATCTTTTTGGTGGTAATGCATGATATTGCCTTGCTAAGTGAGCAGTTAATTAATTTTTGTCAGGCGTTATCTATAAAGCCATAAGTTGGCGCCTAAACCTGTCATAGTGAGTTACAGGTTTAGTTGTTGTTGCTGTCTATTTTGCTGCCTCTAATACTAACTTTTTAAACTTTAATGCTTGTGGTGATAGAAACTTGCCACGACGCTGTATCAATCCGTAATGTCGCTTAGGGAAGTAGTGTTCCATGGAAATCCCTGTAATTTCAGGGTCATCTAGTTGGCAGGCTTCTGTCACAATGGCAATGCCTAGTCCTGCTTTTACATAACGCTTAGCCGCTTCACTACTGGAAACCGTTAATCTAATTGGGCATTCTAGTTGATGTTGTTGGAAGATAAACCTTACTGCCCACCATGTGTAGGAGTGTTCTGGGGGTACAATTAGGCCATATTGGGCTATTTCTCTTAAAGTAATTTCCCCTTCAGTAAATTTGCTTAGGGGGTGATCTACTGGAATAATAAGTATGGGTGAAAATTCAAAAATAGGATAGAACAGCAATTCGTCATTTTCCGCCGATAAACTACCAATGGCGAAGTCAGCTTCATCAGATAGCAGTAAATTGGGGATATCTTTAACAATAGTAGAGTGGGTAATAATACGAATAGCTGGGTATTGTTGGCAGAATGTTTTTAAGATATCTGGCAACAGGTTAAGCAGTGCTGTCTCGCCCCCTACTATTTTTAAATCGCCATGGCTTAGTTCTTCACGGCTGTTGAGAAATTGTTCTGGCAAGCTCTGTACACTGGCTACAATAGGTTTGGCCATTTCATAAAGTTGTTTACCATCAGGGGTAATCTGAATTTTTGGCCCTTTGCGCTCAAATAGAATGGTGTTTAGGTGTTGCTCTAATGTTTGTACTTGCAGTGACAGTGCAGGCTGGCTGGTTTCAAGGTCTAGCGCGGCACTGGAAAAGCTGCCATTTTCAACCACCGAGCAAAATGCTCTGATCGCTTTAAAAAATTGTCCTTTATAGAAGGTTGTTTTATCTACTTTCATTAGCCGCCACCCATTATTAATTTTTAGTATAGTTTAAATACTTTTTATAAATTATCTTTTGCTTGCTGTCAATAGTGCATCCCTCTTAGCATACACCCAACAAAAAATAAAGTCTGGATGGAGATTAGCATGGCTATTAAAATTACTGAATCAATGAGCAATGAAGCACAACAAATAATTACTCCCAAAGCACTTGAATTATTAGAGCAATTAGAAAGTCGTTTTGGTGATAGACGTAAAGCATTAATGGCTGACCGCCAACAAAGACAAACAGTATTAGATCAAGGCGGTAGTTTAGATTTTTTAGAGGAAACTAAACACGTTCGTGAAGGCAATTGGCAAGGTGCTTCTATTCCTGCCGATATTCAAGATAGACGGGTAGAGATTACTGGCCCTGTTGATCGTAAGATGATGATTAATGCGCTTAATTCTGGTGCTAAAGTATTTATGGCGGATTTGGAAGATGCCCATAGCCCTACATGGCAAGCGACCATAGATGGACAAATTAATCTACGTGATGCCATTAATGATGAGTTAACCTACCAAAGCCCAGAAGGTAAAAATTATCAAGTTAATCCAGAGCATGCCATTTTAATGGTGCGTGTGCGCGGTTTGCATATGGAAGAGAAACATGCGTTATTAAACGAGCAACGGGTAAGCGGTAGCTTCTTTGATTTAGCAGTGTTCTTAACTAATAATGCACAGAATGCTTTACAACGTAATAAAGGGTTGTATTTCTATATCCCTAAAACAGAACATTATTTAGAAGCACGTTTATGGGCAAAAGTATTTACCTTTGCTGAGGAGTTTTTGGCTATCCCTCATGGTACTTTACGTTGCACGTTGCTGATTGAAACTATCCCTGCTGCTTTCCAAATGGAAGAGATTTTATTTGAATTAAAAGATTATATCGTTGGTTTAAATGCAGGTCGTTGGGATTATATCTTTAACTTTATCAAACGCTTTAGAAACCATGCCGATAAGGTATTACCAGAGCGTGCGCAAGTAACCATGACTACTCACTTTTTAAGAAGTTACTCAAAATTATTAATTGAGATTTGTCATAAACGTGGTGTGCATGCTATGGGTGGTATGGCGGCACAAATTCCTATTAAAAATGATCCTGAAGGTAATGCGCAAGCAGAAGAAAAGGTACGTAATGATAAATTACGTGAAGTACAAGATGGTCATGATGGTACATGGGTGGCTCACCCTGCTCTTGTACCGATTGCTAAGAAAGTATTTGATGAGTATATGCCAAGCGCAAATCAAATTACTAAACAGCAAGCTGCTCTGAATATTACTGCACAGGACTTACTGTCTATCCCTCAGGGTACTATTACTGCCGAAGGCATTAGTATCAATGTAAGTGCTGCTATGCGTTACATTAAAGCATGGTTACAAGGAAGTGGTGCAGTACCTATCTTTAATCTAATGGAGGATGCGGCTACCGCGGAGATTTCACGCGCCCAGCTATGGCAGTGGATTCGTGTGGATGGTTTAACCAGTACCGATGGTGAAGCTATTACGTTAGATCGCGTACAACAATTAATTGATAAAGAAGTGGCTTATTTAAAAGAAAATACTGCTGCTAGTGAGCATAACAGTATTGATCAAGCGGCCAAAATTATTCGTCAGTTAGTTGCAAACGATAAGTTTGAAGAATTTTTAACAACCCCAGCCTATGAGCTGATTTAACTTAAACTATAAACAGTAGTACAACAATAATGAGTTGAGGAAATAACAATGATCAAACAACAAGTTGAAGCCTTAAAAAAAGACTGGGCGGAAAATCCAAGATGGAAAAATATTACTCGCCCTTATACTGCCGAAGATGTGGTTAGATTAAGAGGGAGTGTACAAATTGAGTATACTCTGGCTAGAAAAGGCGCTGAAAAATTATGGGGCTTATTAAATGGTGGTGCTAAAAAAGGTTATGTTAACTCCTTAGGCGCATTAACAGGTGGTCAAGCTTTACAACAAGCAAAAGCAGGTATTGAAGCTATTTATTTATCTGGCTGGCAGGTAGCGGCTGATGCTAATACCTCTGAAACTATGTACCCAGACCAATCATTGTATGCCTATGACTCTGTACCACAGATTGTACGTCGTATGAATAATACGTTTAAGCGTGCTGATGAAATTCAATGGAAAGCGATTTGTGATGGTAAGTTAGCAGAAGATAAAGCCATTGATTATTTCTTACCTATCGTAGCCGATGCAGAAGCTGGTTTTGGTGGTGTATTGAATGCATTTGAGTTAATGAAGAATATGATTGCTAACGGTGCATCAGGCGTGCATTTTGAAGACCAATTATCAGCGGTTAAAAAATGCGGTCATATGGGTGGTAAGGTAATTGTTCCTACTCAAGAAGCCATCCAGAAATTAATCTCTGCACGTTTAGCAGCCGATGTAATGGGTGTGCCTACGGTGTTATTAGCACGTACCGATGCAAACGCTGCTGATTTATTAACTTCTGATGCGGATCCATACGATAGACCATTTGTAGTGGGCGAACGTACCCCTGAAGGGTTCTACAAGACTCGTGCAGGTATCGATCAAGCAATTGCACGTGGCTTAGCGTATGCACCTTATGCTGATTTATTATGGTGTGAAACAGCTACACCTAATTTAGATGAAGCCAGAAAATTCGCTGAAGCTATTCGTGCTAAGTTCCCAGATAAATTATTGGCTTATAACTGTTCGCCTTCTTTCAACTGGAAGAAGAATTTGGATGATGCTACTATTGCTAAATTCCAGCAAGAAATTGCGGACATGGGTTACCAATATCAATTTATTACCTTAGCAGGTATTCATAATATGTGGTACAACATGTTTGATTTAGCGTATCATTATGCGAGAGGCGAAGGTATGAAGCATTATGTAGAACGCGTACAAGAGCTTGAATTTGCTGCTCAAGAACGTGGCTATACTTTCGCAGCACATCAGCAAGAAGTGGGCGCAGGTTATTTTGATGATGTGACAACAGTTATTCAAGGTGGTGAATCTTCTGTAACTGCTTTAACGGGCTCTACTGAAGAACATCAGTTTTAACCCAAATACTACACCCAACTTGAGTGGGTTGGGTGTAGTATACTAATAAGAGCCTATCTTAATAGGCGTAATAACAATAACAGGAAGGCTATGGAACTTACCGCACAAGCATTAGCTGATTTAATTCTAGCTGGTTTTAATCGCCATTTTAGAATTTTTACAGTATATAATAAGAAAGCGGCACGGTATTTTGCAAAATCTCTATTTCAAGAAGCCTACCAAGCCTCCATTGAGCAGATTGATTTATATGACACACGGGTACAAGAATGTCTTGATACCATTCGCGCTACCTTTAAAATTGATGTGTTAGATGAAGAACTTTGGCAAGCCGTTAAAATAGCTTATATGCATAAGCTGTATAATCACTTGCAACCTGAGTTAGCAGAGAGTTTTTATAATTCCGTATTCTGCCAATTATTTAATCGCCATTATTATAATAATGATTATATCTTTTTTAACGCAGCTATTCATACCAAAGATATTCAAACGCGCTACCCTGATTACCGTAGCTACTACCCAACTGAAAATGATTTTACTAAAGAAATTGAAAAATTATTAACCGACATTCCTATTAAATCACCTTATGAAGATTTAGCAAGGGATACTGCACGCGTAGTGGCTGCTATAAAAGAATATCAAAAACAATTTTCCAGTCTTAATAATTTTTTTCAAATTAATGTACTAACCCCTGTGTTTTATCGCAATAAGGGAGCTTACTGTATTGGTAGAATGGTCAATAATAATAAAATCTACCCTTTTGTTATTTCTTTGTTAACCCGCAATGATAGGCTTTATGTAGATGCATTTTTAGATGATGAATATGATATTTCTAATATCTTTAGTTTTGCACGAGTTTATTTTAAAGTAGATTTTCCTGTACCTTCTGCACTGGTAAGATTTTTAAGAACGTTATTACCCAATAAAAACATTGCTGATTTATACACAGCGCTTGGTTTTCATAAACAAGGTAAAAATGAATTCTATCGTGCCTTTATTTATCATTTACGCCATTCCACTGATAATTTTATTATTGCCCCTGGTATTGAGGGCATGGTGATGAATGTATTTACACTGCCCTCCTATCCTTATGTGTTTAAGCTGATTAAAGACCCTAGCCATATTAAAAAAGATATTCAACCCAAAGTGGTTAAAGATTGTTATCAGCTAGTAAAACGTAAAGATCGGGTGGGACGCATGGCGGACGTGTGGGAGTTCTCTCATGTCGCCTTTCCTTTAAATCGTTTTTCGGAACAATGTTTGGCTCAGTTACAACTAACTTGTGCCGATAGCCTTAGTATTGAGGGTGATTATTTAATTATTAAGCACCTTTATATTGAAAGGCGCATGATTCCCCTGAATATTTATATCAATCAAGTGGATGATAAAGAACAACAACGTATCCTTAAGGAATATGGCCATGCCATTAAAGATATTGCTAATGCTGGTTTATTTGCAGGGGATTTATTAATAAAGAACTTTGGGGTAACTAATCATGGTCGAGTGGTATTTTATGATTATGATGAAATTGTTCCTATGGAGCAATGTAACTTTAGAAAAATTCCTAAACCGCAAACCGAAGAACAGGAAATGGCTTCTGAGCCTTGGTATACCGTAGGCGAGAATGATATTTTTCCAGAAGAATTTGAGTTTTATTTAATTACTGATCCCACCCAAAAACAATACTTTAAAAATAGTCATGGCGATCTATTGCAAGCCAGCTATTGGCAACAAGTGCAACAGAATCTTCATAAAGGCGTTCTGCCTGATGTGTTTCCTTATAATTTAGAAAAACGTTTTAACATCTAAAAAATTTAACTATCAACAAAACTTCTATTTCTTTCTTTACAAACATCTTTGCATGTATTATTATTCCAACACTTGTTTAATACAAGTGTTTCATTTTAAAATAATAGGAAAGTATAATGAAAAAAATTCTTGGTTTATTGGCAATTAGTGCTTTATTAACAGGCTGCGCTTCAGGTATGTCACCTGTAGGCTATGCTTTATTTACCAATGTAGATGGTCCTATTACAGCCACTGATCATGTGGCTAGTGCTAAAAATGGCTCAGCTTGTGCCACTAACGTGCTAGGGATTGTTGGTGCAGGTGATGCGTCTATTAATACAGCAAAAAGAAATGGTGGCATTAGTAAAATTGCTACCGCTGATTATTCATCCTCGGGCATTTATCCGTTCTTTGGTAGAACTTGCGTAAATGTAACAGGTGAGTAATTTTTGATAGTGTGACTTAAGCAATTTAGAAAGGGAATGGTGCTGTTACCATTCCCTTTTTTTTAACGACGCGACTTGTTAATACGCTTTATTATCTTATTTTTGGTTAAATCCTTGGGTAAAGAATATTATCGCTGACAACGAGTAATTCTGTTTCCTTTCTTTTTTCTGTTGCTGTATAGCCTAAACAATAGTTATAGCGTTTATTAAGTTCGTATAAATCTTTTAGATCTTGTTTATTATCTAAGGTTATAGTTAATTACAGTAAAAAACCAAGTTTAAACACTTGGTTTTTTATTGCCAAATTAGTTAATTTTATTTATTAAACTGAATATAAACACTCGCTTGCTCACCATCGTCACTGCCCATACTATCCCCTAACCAGTTCGAAGAAAGTATTTGAGTTTCTGCATTCCATGTGAAAGGTTGCTTGCTATAAGGATTTTGCGCTTTTGCTGCTAACTTCACTAAAAAGTCTGGCACTTGTTGTTTACCAATCCCTGCTTGTTTGATAGAGAGTTTTGCATTGACTAATGTTAAGTATGTATTAAGATTATAAAAACGCTCTATATAATTCTTAAAGTTTGGTGTAGCTATTTCTACTAATGCTCTGCCAACAAAATTATCAGTACCGTATTTTTGATAAATTTCTTTACCTGTTAAAGCAATATATTCAGGTTGGTCTTTTAAATAAGTTAAATAATTTTCAGAGGCTTTAGGCAACGTTAACATTGCCATCTCAATATTTGGTTTAACTTTAGAATAATACATATTTAGCGTTGCATTTCTATCATAATTTAAAGCAAGATTGGCTACGCCTGTTTCTTTATCTAACCCTTGTTCAACTAATTCATTTGCTAAATATGCCGAACTAGATGCAGCTAGATGGAATAGTGTTAGGTTTCTCTCATTAGCAAAAGTATTAGCCAAACATTGCTGCTCTTGAGTTGAAAGTGGTTGTAACAAGGCTAATAATTTAGGATTATTTAATTGATTGGCTAACTGGGGCGAGTCTAATAACTCACTAATCACATGATAAGTTATCAATAGTTGTCTATTGGCTATCATTTGATCTATTAATGCACTTTGTCCCGCTAATATTCGTTTAGCAAAAGTTACCTCCTGCTGTAAAATATCTAGCCCCGCATCTACTTCTCCCCTATTAATCATAAACAAAGCTTGACTTAACCGCAGTCTGGATAGATTTAAAGTGACTGAAAAAGGAGGAATATAGCTAGCTGCCGTTAATGGCGGTGAATGATATACAGGCAGTTTTATTACCTCATTATAACGTGATAACAAAACCTTATTGGTTGTTAATAGGGGTTCCAGTGCACTTTGTTTATTGAGTAGCTGCGTAGTACAGTGATGATTATTTAACTGGTTACAGGGAAACTTATAAGCCTTACCATCGACTGTCATATCTGCTGTTAATGCTGGCTTATCTTGAAAATAATCTTGTGGATTAAAGCCTTTCTCTAGTAAATTATGATCTTGTTTGGCTATTGCTTCTCGTATTTGTTTATTACTTGCAAGAACAACCTTTTTACCTATTTCTTTATAGTCTAGTCCTTCAGGTGCATCTATGGCTAATAAAGAGATATAAGCATTTTGTTGGATATTTTGTTCATCAAACTTTAATTGTAATATTTCTTTTACTTCTGGTAGAAGCTCCGTTTGCGTCTCTGCCATTGTAACGGTAGCTGTTGTAGCTATTATGCTTACCATTAATAAATGCTTGATTGTCATGTTTTCCTTTTCCTATTTAACCAATAATTAACAAAATACAGTGTAAATATACTATTAAAAAATTAATACAAGCTTAATAAACTATGTATTTAGCCATGTATGATAATCATTTGCTAGTTGTTGTAATGCGTTTATAAACCTACCTACATGGAATCCATCACACACTGCATGGTGTACTTGGATGGCTATGGGCATTAATGTTTTATTATCTTGTTCTATAAATTTGCCTAAGGTGAATATGGGTGGCAAATAGCTGCCATCAGTGAATGCATTAATATTAAAACCAGTAAAACTGGTCCAAGGTAAACTGGAAACAGTAAATGAATTAGCTGGCTGATTAGGCTTTGGCATTAAACTAGTGGCTTGGTTGTATTGCGCTATATCCTGAATGCAATGCTCATAAAATTCGTGAAAGGATTGTTTGTATTCAGTCCATATACTGGAGAATGTTTCACTGCTTTTATTAAAAATTGTATAGCTTGGATTGAGTTGATCCCAATAACCTAATGCACCATCACTATTATAGTTCATACGAAATTCTTGATACTGGTTTACTAGCGTAGCAAGCATATATATTTGGGCTGGATAGATTTTTCTATTGGTTTGTTTTAGAAAAGTTTTCAGCCTCGTAATATCTATATTGGTGGTTAAACTATAACTACAACGAAGCTGATTCATATAGTGCAGGTAGTACTCTTTACGAGGCCAATTTTCTATATCGATTAAATTAAAATTCATTGTTATTTGCTCGCTGTTTTATTATTTGCTTATTTATAAAGATCTTAAATTTCGATGGTAGTTTCTATTTTAGTACGTAATTAAATTTTATCTTATTCTAAAACAGAATCTTTAATAGGCTAAATTTTTAGTTATTATCTTATTGAAGCAGCACAATGGCAAATGGCACAATGTTTTATAAGTAATTAATAAAGCAAAAAAGCTTGACCATGTGCATTAGGTCAAGCTTTTATAAAGTACAGTATTCGTTTATTTAATTAGAACTGTATTTTAGAACTTACATCTACTAAACTTCTGCGAGCTAAAGCTAGGTTTGATTTAGCTCTATCTAATACGATGTATAAGAAAATATCAGGTTTATTTTCTAATGGGCGAATAATATGATATTGCTTACCTAAGGTAATTAGAATATCTTCGATAAAGTCGTTAAGTTGTAATGATTTCATGGTCTTAAGTTTTGCACGAACCACTTCAGTATTACCTGCACAGGCTAGTTCAATATCAACACCTGAACCTGCATTTCCTAGCATCATACCACTTGCAGAGTCTACCAATGCTGCGCACATTGCACCATCAATACTTAATAAGCCATCTAAAGACTCTTGAATGTTAGACATTTGTTTCTCCTATTAAAAAATTAAAAAAATCACACTCCGCTTTTAACCAAATGTTTTGTTAAAAGCATCCACTACACTTCTAGCATGATAGAGTAGCTGGCCTAAAACAGTATCTTTGGAGGCTACGATATTAAGAATCATTGGAAATTTATCATAGGCAACATCCATGATTACAATATAACCACCATCACTCTCAATAATGAGACTCTGATACTGTGTCCCTAAATTAGACTCGGAAACTGACATATTACTAATGGCTGATAATGAACTTGCCATGGCAGCTAATTTTGATGAATCCACTTCACCAACAGACTCCACAGCAACTTCAAAGCCATCTTCAGTTGTTAAAATAGCACTTTCAATACCACAATCTGTTTGTATTAATTGGCTTAAAATTTTAGCTGAAATCACTTGCGCCACTTTTGGAATAACGACTTGTTGATTTTCACTCATTTACTATTACTCATAAATTAATTATTAGTTGGCTTTATCCATTACACATAGAGTTGGGTAAACAATAAGTCCAACACCATAAGTACATCTTCTTTTACACGTATATCAACAGCCACGACAGGGCAAACTAGCCCTCTCTGCGCTATAAAAGAAGCAAATTCATTAACACGAGCTGTATCGCTTTTATCAATTTTTGTAAGACAAATGACACAGCTTTTTTCACTGATTAACTGGTTAAAATTTTCTAAATAAATACATAAATCACTAAATGGATCTGGTCGGGTGTTATCAACAAGGATGATAAGTCCTAAAGCACCTTTGGCTAGGACTTTCCACATAAAAGAAAATCTTTCTTGCCCAGGTGTTCCATATACCCTTAACCGCTCACCTTCGGCGATAGTTACCTGACCATAATCAAAGGCTACGGTTGTCTTTTCTTTGTCAACCGATGCATCTGTATTGGTCACATCTGTAGTAACAGGTTTAATCTCGCTAACAGCAGCAATGGCTGTTGTTTTACCAGCGCCTACGGTACCTGTAATAAGTATCTTATGTTCGATCATAATTATTTCAATAATCCTAAACTAGCTCGAATTCTGTCTAAAAGTCCTCTTTTAGGCACATGGCTAGTTTTTGGTTGTTCAACTGGTTGAATTGCATCTTCGGCAAGATAGGCAGCTGCACCGCTATCAATCACTTGCTTAATAAAGGAATTACAAATATCTTGAGGCTTTCTAGAAATATCAGCTAACTCTTGTAGCGTCATGGCGCGCTTACTTAAGATAGCTGATAAAGTAGGATAAACGTTGTTGACTGCAATTATTTCAGCTTTCGGCCATTGTAGCAATACCACTCTTTTAGCGGGGATTTGCTGAGCTTTTTGTTCACCATTATCTAGTCTTTTTAAGGCTTTTTCAGCTTGGCTGATTTTTTCTATTAGCTCGGTTGCTTTTATTGGGCTAGCAATATAGAAAATCTTACAGTTGTTTTTTTGAATATCGATATTGAATGATAGCGCCACTTCAATATGTTGAGGTATAGCGGCCACCTGTTCATCAGTGGCTTCTTTACCAATAACTACTATATCGTATTGTGCGTCATCTTGTGTCCATGATGCATTACCTCTTGTGTTATACATAACAAGAATAGAATGCAAAAAGATTCGCTCTCGACTTGTCAAAGATAATGTAGAATAACGTACCATTTCTATTTCCGTGCTTAAAAAGCCATCCTAATAACTAGCATTAATTACAAAATTTCACACTATCCTTAGTAAATGGTGATACTCCTATTGTTACTAGTTAATTAGGCAATTCTTAAGCCCGCTACGAAACAATACCTTACTACATCACTTTCCATATATTGTATAAACTACAATCTGATTGATAGCTTTTTGCATAACTACAAGTCTGTTGTAAAAATACAACAGAACCTATTAATACAGATTTGTTTATGTTTTTATGACTTAAGTCATAATTATTTAGCTAATAGTATGATAAGCATTTTAATACAAAATGTAAACATTCTTTAATATAAGATATTTATTAGTTATTTTTCATCATCTTGTATTTTAAGCTTGGCTAATAAAGTTTCAATAGTGGTAAAACGTTCTTCTGCTTTCTCCATAGGTATCTGGAATTTAAAAGTAGTGCCTCCCTCAAATTTATAACGATTAGGTTGGCTTTGAATGAGTTTGATCAATGTTAATGGATCAACACTGGTATTGGCTGAAAATTCTACTTTACCGCCTTGTGGACCCGCATCTATTTTGGTGATACCCAGTTGTTCAGCTTCTATTTTTAAGCGTGTTTGACGAATAAGATTTTTCAATGGCTCTGGCAATAGGCCAAAACGATCAATCATTTCTACCTGTAATTCTTTTAGTTCATCTTCAGTCGCTGCTGAGGCAATACGTTTATACAGAATTAGACGGTTATGCACATCGGGCAAGTAATCTTCTGGAATTAGTGCCGCTAACCTTAGGTTAATATCAATACCTGTGCCTAGTGGTTGTTCTAAGCTAGGCTCTTGTCCTTTTTGAATTGCCTTTACAGCACGTTCCAGCATATCCATATAGAGCGAGAAACCCACCGCTTGTATTTGACCACTTTGCCCTTCACCTAGTAGCTCACCTGCACCCCGTATTTCCATATCATGGGTAGCTAATACAAAACCTGCTCCCAAATCTTGCGCATTAGCAATGGCTTCTAAGCGTTTTTGTGCATCATCAGTCATGCTCTTTTTAGGCGGTGTTAGCAGATACGCATAGGCTTGGTGATGACTGCGCCCTACTCGGCCACGCAACTGATGCAGTTGTGCCAAACCAAATTTATCAGCGCGCTCAATAACAATGGTATTGGCAGTAGGAACGTCAATACCTGTTTCAATAATGGTAGAAGCGACCAGTACATTAAAACGCTTGTGGTAGAAGTCGGCCATTACTTGTTCTAGTTCACGCTCGCGCATTTGTCCATGCCCTATCCCTATTCTTGCTTCAGGCACCAGTTCAGCTAAATCAGCCGCACATTTTTCAATGGTTTTTACATCGTTATGTAGATAGTAAACTTGTCCACCACGTAAAAGCTCACGCAGTAAGGCTTCTTTAATCACTGCATTTTGCTGTTCCATCACAAAAGTACGAACCGATAAACGACGGGCAGGCGGTGTGGCAATAATAGATAGATCACGCATACCTGACATAGCCATATTTAGGGTACGAGGGATAGGTGTTGCAGTCATGGTCAGAACATCCACTTCACTACGCAATGCTTTTAGGCGTTCTTTTTGACGTACACCAAAGCGGTGTTCTTCATCAATTACTACCAAGCCAAGATTTTTAAATTTAACATCTTCTTGTAGTAGCTTGTGAGTACCTATTACTATATCTATTCTACCTTCTGCCAACTCCTCGACCGCTTTATTGATTTCTTTAGTGGATTTAAAACGGCTTAAAACTTCTACTTTAACAGGCCAGTCGGCAAAACGATCACGAAAACTATTATAGTGTTGTTGCGCCAGCAAGGTTGTAGGCACTAATACCGCTACTTGCTTACCACTTTGCACCGCAATAAAGGCAGCCCGAATGGCTACTTCTGTTTTACCAAAACCAACATCACCACAAATTAAGCGATCCATTGGTTTACCAGCAGTCATATCTTCTACAACAGCATCAATAGCCGATTGTTGATCCACTGTTTCTTCAAATGGGAAACCTGCCACAAAAGCGGCATAATCTGTTTCGGGCTTGCTAAAGGCGAAGCCTTTACGAGCTGCGCGACGGGCATAGATATCCAGTAGTTCAGCCGCTACATCACGTACTTGTTCAGCCGCTTTACGGCGCGCTTTTTGCCATTGCTCAGAACCTAGTCGATGCAATGGCGCTAATTCATCCTCTGCCCCTGTATAACGTGCGATTAGGTGTAAATTAGCAACAGGTACATAGAGTTTTGCACCTTCTGCATATTCAAGCATTAAAAATTCTTGTTGTTGGTTATCTACCTCTAAGGTAATTAACCCTTGATAACGACCAACCCCGTGATCAATATGGACAACGGGCGCACCTTCTCTGAGTTCAGTAAGGTTTTTAACGATATTTTCATTGGTTACTTCGCCGCGTTTTTGACGACGACGGCGTTGCATTATCTTTTGCCCAAATAAGGGGGCTTCAGCAATTAAAGCAATTGCTGGTTTTTCTATTACTAACCCTTCATCAAGGTTAGCAATAGTGATAGCAATACGTTCAGAACTATCAATAAAGGCTTGCCAGCTTGCTACTTCTATAGGACGGATTTTTAGACGTGCTAGTAGTTCCAATACAACCTCACGACGCCCTGCTGTTTCTGCTGCAAATAATAGGCGGCCATCAAATTGTTCAATAAATTGTCGTAATTTCGCTAATGGCTCTGTTGCCCGTGACTCAACCGCTAAATCGGGTAGTGCTGTAACAGCAAAGTTTTGTTTATGATTCCCTTGCTCTATTTTATCCGCTTGTACTACCACTCTAGGCCATTTTTTTAGCTGCCCAAAACATTCATCAACCGCTAAAAATAATTGCTTAGGTTCTAAGATGGGTCTTTCAATATCGTAGCGACGATCTTCATAGCGATTTTTAACATCACGCCAAAAGTGTTCACTGGCTTCCTCGATCTTAGGCAAGGAGAATACTTGGGTATCATCAGGTAAATAATCAAATAAGGTTGCAGTCTGTTCAAAAAACAACGGCGCGTAGTATTCAATCCCCGATGGTGTAATACCTGTTGCTAAATCCTGATAAATAGGACAGCGCCGATAATCCACATCAAACTGATCTTTAAAACGCTGTCTAAAGTCTTTGATGGCTTGTTTATCTAATGGAAACTCATGAGCAGGCAGTAGGTTAATACTTTCTACTTTATCAATAGAGCGTTGCGTCTCAGGATCAAAAGTACGAAGTGTCTCTATCTCATCATCGAATAAGTCAATCCGATAAGGCTCACTACTGCCCATAGGAAATAAGTCAAATAAAGCGCCACGTACTGCAAATTCACCATGCTCATACACTGTGTCAACACAACGATAGCCTGCATTTTCTAAACGGCTACGCATGTCTTCCACATTCATTTTGTCGCCTATTTTCACTACGAGGCCACTGCCTAATATAAATGACACAGGCGCAATACGTTGTAATACAGTGGTAATAGGTACAACTAGAATACCTTGTTTAACACTGGGTAGTTGATAAAGGGTTGCAATACGTTGTGAGATAATATCTTGATGTGGTGAAAACACATCATAAGGGAGCGTTTCCCAATCTGGGAAGTTAAGAATAGTCAGTGTTGGAGCAAAAAACTTTAATTCTCTGGTCAGTCGATCTGCTGTTAAACTATCAGGCGTTAATAATAACGTAAAATGTGGGTTGGTTATGGCAGCTTCGGCTACAGCTAAACTGAGAGAGGCACCCACGAGCCCTCCCCATTCGACCTTGCTTGAGACCTTCAATGGCCTTGGAAGAGATAGTACAGACACAAACAAGCGCTCCAAATCTAATTGGCAAAGATAGCCATTATACACAAATATATTGTTATTATTAGCTGATAATGGGCAAGTAAATTTAGCAAATGTTTCTTAACGAGTGATTGCTCTTTTAATAAAGCTAGAAGTGTTTTATTGCAATACTTTGAAAGTTATTTAACAGGCAATTTCGGGCATTGATTTTTAGCATAGTAATTCACTTTTTATTGATCTGTCTGTTGTCCCAATAATTGAACATCATGTTATAAAGTGAGGATGGAGAGATCAACGGATTGCTGATCGTAATCCTAGCCATTGGTGGTATAAAGCTAACTATCACTGGCTTGTTGTAATGAAGCAAAGTAACATAATAATTTTAACCATAGCACTTACTTTAGATCATCCCCTAAGAGGTAACAAAATGGATAACGACGCACAAAAAATGTTTAATCAATATAAAGACCTATTCAGTCAATTTGAAAAGAATATGAAACCTTACCAAGATATGCTTGGTCAGTTTGAAAAGAACATGAAACCCTATAAAGATATGTTTAGCCAATTTGAGAAAAACATGAAACCTTATAAAGATATGTTTGGTCAATTTGAAAAAAACATGAAGCCTTATAAAGATATGTTCAATCAATTTGAAAAAAATGCTAAACCATTTAAAGATAACTTTAGCCAATTTGAAAAAAACATGCAAAGCTATCAACAAATGTTTAAACAATTTGAACAAAACATGAAGGTATACAACCAAGTTGACGAAGCTTCAAAACCTTACAAAGAAATGTATAACCAATTTGAAGCCTGCATGAAGCCTTATCAGGATATGTATAAACAATTCCAAGAATACATGCAATCTTGCACAGAAATGTTTACCCAAATGACAGATCCTACCCCAAAATCAAATAAAACTAGAAATAGTTAAGGCTCTTTTAACTTAAGCTGTATTGTGAAAAACAACTACAGCTCAAGTTTAACTTTTAAGTCACTTACCTCCCACAGGCATTCGCAGAAATCTTTTCCATAAAGTTATAAATACACCCAACTTCAATTATTACACCCTTATTTAACCTTATATTGATATGAGTAGGGTAAATAAAATTGCAAGCTAAGAAAAGTGACGGTATCATTACATAGTTGAATTAAGTTATCGGGTACATAATTTACCATAGGATAGAATCACGTTCATAAGGAAGAAGCGAGGTATTTATGTTTGATACAGCTAATGCTACTCATTTTAGCTTAGAAGTACAGGGACTGGACAGCCTTACAAAATTACAAGTTCTTTCATTTGAAGGCTTAGAGGCAATCAGTAGTGACTATGCTTTTGAAGTCACATTAATTTCTAACCATATCCGTTTTGATATTACTCAACTTTTAAGTAAACCCGCTTTTTTGTCGTTTTCTTCTTACAAAAGATCGGGTATACACGGTATCGTGCAGAATGTTAAGCGAGGTGCTGTAAGTAAACACTATGTGACTTTTAAAATAATTTTAACGCCGACCTTAACCCATCTAAAAAAACGAGTTAATCAACGAGTCTTTCGTAATAAGACAGTACCAGAAATAATTCAGACGGTTCTATTAGATCATGGTCTAAGTCAGGGGTATCATTTTGAGTTTAAACTTAAAGAAACTTACCCCGTTCTAGAGTACTGCACCCAGTATGACCAAGACGATTACGCCTTTATTAATCACCTAGCAGAGTCTGAAGGCATCTTCTACTACTTTACTCATACACCTGAACAACACACATTAATTTTTGCCGATGCAAATCCCTTTTTTGTCACCTTGGCACAAGCTATAAAATATGTGAGTGATACAGGCTTAGTAGCAGATGAGCGAGTGATCAAACAGTTTGATGTTGGTTTATCTAGCCAAACTACGCAAGCCAGTCTGAGAAACTACAACTTTAGTACAATGAAAATTCCTGAGGGCAATGCGCAAGGATTGCAAAGTAACAAAGCAAATAATGCCATCGAACCTCAATTAGAAAGTTATGACTACCCAAGCCGCCACTGGGATCAAGCGAGAGCAGACCACCTAGCTAAAGTAGAAATAGAACGGCTACGTACTACCCACGTATTAGCAGAGGCCAATAGTGATGTGACAGGTTTACATGCAGGGCTTTATATTAGTGTCACTGATCACCCCTTAATAGATGTAGAAAAGCCTTGGTTAATTAATCAAATTAGACATGCGGGTAAACAGCCTGCTGTACTAGAAGCATTCGGTGGAGAGCACTCTGCCAATAATACCGCCTCCGCTAGCCAACTTTATAAATACTTTCATTACCCCGTAACCGAAGAACTGCAATTGCCTTTAGAAAACTTCTCACAAGGTTATCGTAATGTAATGGTACTTACCCCACAAGAAGTACCCTATCGCCCTGCGAAACTACACCCAAAACCAAAAGTATTAGGCGCACAAACTGCTATAGTTACAGGTGCGGCAGGTGAAGAAATTTATTGCGATGAATACGGCCGAGTAAAAATTCAATGCCATTGGGATAGAGAGGGTAACTATGATGAACACTCTAGCCATTGGGTAAGAGTCAGAAGTAATTGGGCCCATGATGGATATGGCGCAGTAACTATACCCCGTGTAGGTATGGAAGTGCTTATTGAATATGAAGAAGGCGACCCCGATTTTCCTATAGTTGTAGGTGCATTACATAATGGTGTGAATAAAGTACCCTATGACCTACCTGCGAATAAAACCAAATCTGTTTTTAAGACTTCTAGCTCGAAAGGAGGTGTTGGTTCTAATGAGTTTAGAATAGAAGATAAAGCAGGTTCAGAACAAATCTTTGTACAAGCACAAAAAGATTTTGATCAGCTCACTAAAAACAACCACACCGTCGAGGTTAGAAACAACAGCCATTTACAAGTAGAAAATGAACATAGCGAAACTATTGTCAATAATAGATATACCAAAAACTCTGCGGAGGAACATCACCTAACAGCACTAGATCGTAAAACACAAATAATGATGAATGACTATAAAGAAGTCGCTTTAGCAGAACATACCACCGTTGGTACGGTGTTAACCAGTGAAGCAGGCATGGAAATTCATCTTAAAGCAGGTATGCAGTGTGTGATAGATGGTGGTTTATCGCTTACCTTAAAAGCAGGTGGACAACATATTATCCTTAACCCATCAGGGATATGGATGACCATGCCTGTATGGACGGGTGGTGTACCGATGGAAGGCACACCAGCAGCCCCCATCCCTCCACTACATAAATACAAAGGTGTTGCCAGTGTAGCCTCTCCTCCTGTTAGCTTAAAGCCCACTGAAAGTTTTACTTATAATTTAAAATATCAGCTGGCTGATGATGTAACAGGTAAGCCTTATGCTAATAGTAAATATATTGCTATTTTACCTGACAATAAAACAGTTAGAGGGATTACTGACACAGAGGGTTTTACAGAAACATTCCATACCAACAACCCTGAAAAAATTATTGTACACCTTTGGGAAGATGAAGAAACCATCTCCCCTACTATGGGCTCTGGCGTTATAACCACTGCCAATAGAAATACCGATCATAGTTTGCGTTATCAATTAACCGATGATGATAACAAGCCCTATGCCTACACCAAATATATGATCACGCTACCCAATGATCAGATCATCACTGATATAACGGATGGTCAAGGCTATACTCAACCCCTTTATAGCAATGCCCCTGAAGAGATAAAAATTCACTTATTTAATGTCAATGAAACATTGGATATAGGGTAGGTAATAAAACAATGACTATATATAATATTTCTGCAGAAATAAAAACCAACACGGCTCCAGAAAATCTTTACTATGATATGGAGCTGTATAAAGCCGATTGGTCAGGTAATGAAACATTTGCCTTACGACGAACGGGTAAATATCCACTACAGGCAGACAATAAAACGCAAGCACATCCCTCAATAGATATTAGTGATCCACCTGAAACCAGTTATATTCTTTCTATCAATCTCTACCGTAAAGTAGGTGTTGAATTTATCAATATGACCCCAGAACCGATGACGGCAATTGTACCGTTAAAGGGCTTTCAAACCAATGACAAAGAGTGGGCGGCTTCACGCGCATTTGAGTATTTTGAAACAACCCAACCCACACAAAAAGAGCGCAATGGTCAGGTTAATATATTTCAACTTAATATATCTTCCAAATCTAGAGTATTTGAAGCAAAGGAACATGGTGTGGGTGATCCATTAGACCCCTTTACTAAGCAAAAGGTGGAGGATGAATTAAAAATTAGAATGACTAGGCCAATACCCCCTACTTTTCAATTTGATCAATTATTAAGTTTAAATGAAAATCAAACAGATCCCGAAATTCAAAAAGAAAGAAGAAGAGTATTATTTTATCCATATCAAGATCAATCAATGTTTTGTGGCCCTGCTGCTTTTTTCTATTGTTTACAACAGGACAGACCTGATATTTATCAACAATTAATTAAAGAATTATGGGAATCTGGGGAAACTAAAATCGGTGCCTTAAAAATGGAGGCTGATAATAGTGTAAGGCATCCTACAAAATTCTTTAGAGAAAATGGCACTCCTAAAATACCTGCTATTGATTGGATTACAATGGCTAGTTTAAGGGATACTGAAAATACTGCGCTTTTTTCTATTAATTCCCCTAGCGGGGGTTTTCTTTGGTGGAACTGGGCAGGCGCAGTCACACTGGGAAATGTCTTAGAAAAATGGTTTAAAAAAGCAGGCGCTAGCAAAAAATACGATAATATCAGCTTTTCCCATAGTAATTTACAAGCCATATGTATACTAAATAACTATATCTCTACAGACCATCATATAGTAAGTTTAATTAGAGCAGGAATGCTTATTAGGGGTAAAAATTCCATAACCAAAGATCATTGGATTGTTTGGGAAGATCAACTAAAACTAATGGATGGTACTGCAATAACTACCGATACACCATTAACAGAAATAGTGCAATTGAAATTATTTTCATGGGGTGAAGTTGATCAGCAGTTAGAAGTAAATCTAACCCTAGAGCAATTTTTAAAACATACCTTTGGAGGCATGGTATTTAGCAAAATACCGTAATACATAATGAAAAAATTAACCACTATATTTATCATGGGTTTTTTACTATTGGGTTGTACTCCAAAAGTTATAATTGCCCCTGATAAATTACCCGATGCAATAGTGGGAGAATTATATTATGCAGAAATTGAAATCACTGGCGGAACTGGTCGTGCAACATCAGTGAATAGTGTTATAACTCCAAATGTACTTTTTTTAGAACCTAATCCTAAAGCTGGTTGGGGAAATTATAATAAGAGTATTATCGTTGGCAAACCAATAACTACAGAAACTATCACCGTAAAGATAACAGGAGATATGGCTCCCTCTTTTTTCAATATGGATCCAAAATTTGAAAAAACTTATGTAATTAAAGTTAAAGAGAGAGAATAATTTTTTAGGATAAAAAGATTTAAAGGGAGTTTTAAAAATAGCGATGCGAACTTCTATATTTATATTATGTTTTTTATTAGTAGGCTGTACTCCAAAAGTTATTATTACTCCTGATAAATTACCCGATGCAATTGTGGGAGAACTTTATTATGCTGAAATCGAAATTAATGGAGGTTCTGGCCCTGTAACAGCGGGCGGATTTGAGCGTATTATAACTCCGCAAGTATTATGGGTAGAGCCTAATCCTAATAAACAAGGAAGGTTCTATAATAGTCTTATTATACGTGGTAGACCTACAACTACAGAAACTATCACTGTAAAAATAAAGGGAGATATGATACCAACACTTTTTCTTGGTGAAGCAAACTTTGAAAAAACTTATGCAATTAAAGTAAAAGAGAAAGAATAATTTTCAGGATAAAGAAAATTAAAAAGGAGTTTTTAAGATAATGATGAGAGTCTCTATATTTATATTATATTTTTTATTAATAGGTTGTACTTCATCAAAAATTATTATTACGCCTGATAAATTACCTGATGCAATAGTAGGAGAATTATATTATGCAGAAATTGAAATTTCTGGTGAGACTAGCCGCGTGCTATCAGGCAGAGTAAAAAGTCTTATAATTCCTAATGTTTTAGTTGTACAAAGTAACCCAAAAACAGGTTGGGGGAATGATAACCAACTTATTATATATGGTAAGCCCATAACTACAGAAACTATCACCGTAAAGATAACAGGAGATATGGCTCCCTCTTTTTTCAATATGGATCCAAAATTTGAAAAAACTTATGTAATTAAAGTTAAAGAGAGAGAATAATTTTTTAGGACAAAAAGTATTTAAAGGGAGTTTTAAAAATAGCTATGCGAATATCTATATTTATATTGTGTTTTTTATTAGTAGGCTGTATTCCATCAAAAGTCATAATTACACCTGATACACTACCTGATGCAATAGTGGGAGAACTTTATTATACAGAAATTGAAATTAATGGTGGCTCTGGACCTGTAACAGCTAGTGGTTTTCAAAGTACTTCAACTTCAAATAGATTATGGGTAGAAGTTAACCCTACAAAGACGGCTAGATTTTACAATAGTCTTATTGTACATGGTAAACCCATAAATACTGAAACCATCACAGTAAAGATAAAGGGGCATACAATACCAACACTTTTCCTTGGAGAAGCAAGCTTTGAAAAAACTTATGTAATCAAAGTAAAAGAGAGACAATAGTTTTTTAGGATAAAAAAGATTTAAAGGGAGTTTTAAAAATAGTTATGCGAATATCTGTATTTTTACTGTACTTTTTATTAACAGGCTGTACTCCAAAAGTAATGATTACTCCTGAGATATTACCTGATGCGATAGTGGGAGAACCTTATTATGCGGAAATTGAAATCACTGGAGGAACAGGTCGTGTTAAATCCATTGGTAGTGTTATAACCCCCCCCAATGCACTTTTTCTTCAACTTAACCCTAAAGCGGGATGGGGAAACTATAACAAACGCATTATAAACGGCAAACCAATAACAAATGAAACTATAATAGTAAAGATAACAGGAGATATGGCCCCTACTTTTTTTAATAGAAAACCAACATTTGAAAAAACCTTTGTGATTAAAGTAAAAGAGAGAGAATAATTTTTTAGGATAAAAAGTTTTAAAGGGAGTTTTAAAAATAGCTATGCGAACATCTATATTTATATTATGTTTTTTATTAATAGGCTGTACTCCAAAAGTTATGATTACGCCTGATAAATTACCTGATGCAGTTGTAGGAGAATTATATTACGCAGAAATTGAAATCACAGGTGGCTCTGGACCTGTAACAGCTAGTGGATTTAAGCGGATTATAACGCCACCTGTATTATGGGTAGAACCTAATTATGAAAAGGATAAAAGAGAAGGAAGTTTTTATAATAGTCTAACTGTAAAAGGTATCCCAAAAACTACCGAAGATATTACCATAAAGATAAGTGGCTATATGATACCCTCTGGCTGGAGTACTGCTACTTCTAAATTTGAAAAAACTTATATTATTAAAGTACGAGATTAATGAAACTATAAATTATTAATAGCAATAGAACGTCCATTTTTTTAGGGTAAAAAAAGGAATAAAACAATTTAGTATGAATTGAAGCATTTTTTGTTGTTTACATAGAACTTAAAGGAATTAATATTATGGCGATATACACTGTATATACACGAGTAGAGTCCAACGTTTCTTATAGTGATCTTTTCTATACCATGCAAGTTTATCGGTATACTGAGGGCGCAATGTTTTATGCTTTACCAATGACAAAGATACGCCCTGTACAAGCAAACTATATGACACAAAAACATGAAACGGTAGATATCCCTACGAAAAAATTCAATAGTAAACATATTGAATATATTATGGAGGTTATGCTGTATCGTAAAATTGGTGATGAGTTTATCGAGGTGTTAGATAAACCTGCTACCAGTATTGTTTCACTATTAAATTTTGCTACCGATGACTTTGACAGTAGAACTTCAAGAACTAATATTTGCTATTTTGAAACCAGCCAACCTACTCAAAAGACCACGGATGGAGATATTAATACTTATCAATTAAAAATTTCCTGTAAAAAGCGGGTATTTATTGCACCTGAACACCCTATTGATGATCCTGAAGATCCATTTCTTAAATCTAAAATTGAAGCGGCATTAAAAGAAAGAGTAAAACCTTATCCCACTGCTAGTAGAAGATCGTTAACCTTTGAAGAAAAGTTAGCACAAAATTTATCTTACCCAGAACAAGGTAGTTCAAACCTTTGTTCAGCCGCAGCCTTCTTTTATTGTTTGTTAAACGATAGACCAGATTTATATATACAAATAGTGCGCGAGCTGTGGGAAGATGGCAGAACACAATTAGGTTCTAAACTTATTAGACCCAGTCCTGCCTGTACCCGTCCGATCAACTTTTTTGAATATGATAAGACATTACGAAAAGATGTCCCCAAGATGCCTGCTATTGATTGGATAACACTGGCTAGTATATGCGATTCAGAAAATATAGTGTTTCCTCATGACTCTCCTTCTAATAAACTTTCAGGTGTTATTCTTGATGGCAGAGTAAAAGGTTGGTTTGAGTACCTTGGTGCCTCTTGTGTTAAAACTTACGGTATTGATGCTATTTTTGGGCGTCATTTAAGACAAAGAGAAGTCTGTGAAATTAATAGTTTTGTTGGCCCACATGTACATATTATAACCATGATAGGTAATTCTATACTGCATACACCTCCCCATGACAATGAAATGCAATGGATTGTTTGGGAAGATAGGTTAAGGGTGGATGATGGTAGTAATAGAGAGGTTGATTATGATACACCCTATACCGCAAAAGTATCATTAAAGTTATTTGCCAACGGTAAATTGAGAACCACCAGAAAAGGGCTAACTTTAAAAGACTTTTTAGAACATTTAGCAGGTGGTGTAGTCGTTACACAAATCCCCTAAAACTTATTAAATTTATTATTTTTTTGTACTGCTTCACAATACTTTAGGCTAATTTGCTTAGTTAGTGTGGTAATTAGTTTATAATCTTTGCCATTAACTACTGCTTGTTAGGTACAAGATAATGAAAAAATTAATAGCCATTGCTAGTTTAGTATTTGGTGTACAGTTTGCTACAGCTACTGAAACTAATCCAAAACCATCGCTGGAGGAACATCAAGCAGCTATGGGCTTTTTATTGGCTCAAGAAATTGTAGAAGCTGGACGTTATTTTTATAAACTCTACGCAGAATGTCCTACTAGCCTTAAAGATATTGGTTTAGAAAATATTAATCAATTAACCGCCAATTTATTAGCAGACGCTACTATAGATGAAAATTGCTATGTAACTGTTAATTATGCTAATCACGCTCCAGTTGCAGCAGCTTTGCAAGGTAAAAAACTAACCATTAAACCAAATACTAAAGAATTAAATGCTTTAGCAGGTGAATGTAGTTTTGATGGCCCTGCTGTACTTGCACCACCTAAAGATTGTAAAAGCCAAGCGTTTCCTTATCTCACTGAAGATGATACCCATGTTATTGATGGCTTTATAAGGGCCTACAGAACTCATAACCCTGCGCTGTTAAAAGCAGATGCTTTAAATGAGCTGTCTTCACTTATATTGCTACCTAAAATGATGGTAGCCCAATATTATGGTGAACATAAAAGTTGCCCCACTAATAATCAAATGCTTGGATTATCCGCCCCTGAAGAATTATCTGTGCGTTTTTTAAAGGGCATTGAGGTGTCTGGCTGTGATATAACCGCTACCTATAAAGATAGTGCACCTTTACCTGAGCAGTTTAGAAATAAAACGATTACTTATTCACTACAAACAAACGCTAATAATCAACAATCAACCACTAGTGATGCAGATTGGCTCTGTCAATCTGACTTAGAGCAAGGGGACTTACCCAAAGATTGCCAAACTGAATAACTTTAGGTGAGTTATATTAATAAGTACTTACTTTCTTTAACAAATTAAACATAGCCACTGATCCCACCACTGCAAATAGCATGGGGATCAGGCTATCATGATTGGTTCGTGTAACTTCTAGCATTAGTACCATTGCGGTAATTGGCATTTTCATAGAAGCCGCTAAAAAGGCAGTAGCGCCTATAATGGCAAAAGCACTCATAGGCACCGTAGGGAAAACTAAATTCCAAGCTGCCCCTAATAAGATAGCCAGTAATGCACCATGCATTAAACCTGGTGTAAGTAAACCCCCTTTTGCACCCACTCTTAAAGAGGTAATGGTAATAGCAAAACGCACAATTAATAAAATAGCCACTAGCTTAATACTTAAACTACCATCAAACCCCAATTGCAAAGGCCCTTTACCATTGCCTAATATCTCAGGTAACGGAATGGCTAATAAGCCTATTAATAAAAAGTTAATTAGTGCTAAGGGAATTAATCGCCCGTCTTTAGGCGCTTTATTTTGTGCTGCGCTAGTGGCTTGTACAAAGTAGTAAGCGGCACAGCCTATTATAGGCCCCACTAAAACAGCCCAAATCACTAAGGAATAACTAAGGCTTATCTCACCAATATGATATTGATGTGCATTGCCAAGCCCTGACCATGCAATGACTGCCGCTAAGGTGGAGGTAAATAGCGCAGGCACTACACAGCTCCAGCGGAAGGTCACCAGTAATACCTCTAGGGTAAATAATGCGCCTGCTAGCGGTATATTATAAACAGCCGCTAGACCTGCGCCAGCACCGCAAGCCAGCATTACTTGTGCATCAGGCACGGTTAAGCCTAGCTTTTGCGCTAAGCTACTGGTTAGCGAAGCACTGGCCTCGCGAGGTGCTAATTCTCGCCCTAAAGGTGAACCTAAGCCCACCGAGACGATTTGTAATAGATCATTAGCCCATGTTGTTAAAATAGGCATATGAGGGGGATTCGCTTTTACTGCTTGGCTAATACTTACCAGTTTTTTACCATAACGGTATAACGCCCACCAACCGATACCCACCACTAAGCCACAAACCGCTAAGGCAATAACCCTGCGCAGTGGGTCTGATGATCTAACAACATCTAAAAAACTTTCATTAGAAAAAAACAGTTGTTGTAGGTTATAACCAAAGGCTATACGTTGCACAATATGCAGTAGTAGTGATAAAAATAAGCCTACTAGCCCTGCAATCACGCCTGTTAATAACATAGCTAGAAAGTAGCTAAGGTAATAACGACTACGACGTGGTGATGGCATACGCAATAATATCCCTATTAGAAATTATGTAACATACGAAGCAGTGTATAGGCTTCATGTATTTTTGTGGTTAACTCCGTCGCTTCGCAAACCTCATCAATACTGCCCCCTGCTCCCATTACTTTATCAGGGTGATGGAGGCTTAACTGGCGTTTATACATTTTTTTAATAAGCTCTGGTGAACTATCTATACCTACTTCTAATAAAGCTAATGCTTGTTGGTGTTCTTGGGTAAGGTATACAGGGCGATAAGGAATCCCTAATTTTTCAATATCAATACGCGCCCAACCTAGCCAGTAACCCCATAGATGTACCAGTTGATATTCTCGTACCGCTAGATGGCGATCTGCCCAAATCATCCGCCAACAGCTTTGTAAAAGCATTTCCTTAGCTAGCTGATCACCTTGAAAGTAGCGTAGTGACGCTTCAAAATCATCGGTGGCTAGCTCCTGCCCTGCCAGATAACATTGTATTGCCTGTTGAGCCCTATCTTCTGATAGGTGCAGTAATTCTGTTTCGGTAATTACTTGTTGTAGGTGTTGATCGGTGACATTGCCTTGACTACGAGCAATATGGCCTAACAACCGAAAGGTTAGCTCTATATCGACAAAAATAGCCTGCCCAGCTAAGCGATACTTTTCCGCTAGCTGCTGAGTAAAGCGATTAAATTTATCTTTGAGTGATGGCAAAATAGTTCCCATACCTTATACAACAAGGTTACTATTTTGCCATATTATCAGAGCCTGTACAGCCACTATCGGCTTTAGTCGCAGATGAATGCATTAAATAACCTTTCTGCAAAGGTTTAACATAAAAATAATGGGTTTCTTCTTTATCGTCTTCTTTAGTGCCGTTAAAGGTCACTTCTACTTGGTATAAATCATCGGTTGCACAGTGTTTAATAGCTCCATAAAAGCCATTACGTTCCTTTAAGCGACGTTGTAGCTTTGCTAATTGTTCAGCATTTGCTTTATCAGTAAATCTTTTCGCCATATCCTGATTAAGTAATAACCAATCGTCCACAAAATCTCTAGGATTAGTGGCAGTAGGTTGCTCTCTCGTCACCTTATTACCATCCACTTGATAACGATAAATACCTTTGCGAGTTAGTAGCTCGCTATCGATCATTGCTACATCAGCTTGTAGCTCAAAGCCATTCGCACGCTTGGTTAAATTAATTAGGCTATGGCCTTTATAGGTAATTAATTGACGATGCCATAAAGTAGCTTGTTGCGTTTGCTTATCGGCAAATTTTATAACATCAAATACCAAAGGTTCCCATGTCGCTGTACACCAAGGTGAACCATGAATTACAACTATTTTTGGTGGTTCGTTAGCTTTAATAGGCAATACTAAATAATCATAGTAATCGCCATAAGCACCTGTAATCATTTGATAGGGATTGCTTTTCCATAGCAGATCACGATGCCAAGCTTTATCTCTAAAGCGATAACCAAGCAACACATTATCATTACCACAAGGAATACCAAAACTAACTTGAACGATTAATAATCCCACAGTAGCAGGTGGCTGTTCCACCATGATTTGTAAATCATAACCATAGATAGCTTCTACTTCGTCTAATTCGGATAATTGCAGGGCTTTTAATAAATCCGCTTGAATAGCGGCCACATTAACGGTCAATCCTTTTTCACAGGCTAATCGTGCATCAACTAAATTAACTAATGCTGTTTTAAGGTCTTCAATGTTTTTAATAGCTTTTTTAGGCACATAGCCATATTGTGCATTAGTGTCTTCTATCTGTAATAATTCTACTAACGGCTCTTTTACTGCCTTAATTTGCTTATCAGTCAATATAGCGCAGTTCGCATTCGCATAAGAAGCAAGTAAAATAATAGCTAAAGCGCCCAATAATGATAATAATTTAGTGACCATAACACACTCTAATTAAAAGGCTTGTGGCCAATAGATAAACTTTTAAAATAATAAGTCATTTACAATTTTTAGAAGTGTATATGTAACAGAACATTTTTTCAAAATAAAACTAAAAAAAATCAAAAATAGTTGATAATCCTATAGTATGATTAACCGTTTTTTTTATTATTAAATCAGTCTTTTTTATGCTGGGTACACTATGGCTTTTCTAAAAAAACTACTACGCAAAGCAAAAAACAAACCTAAACGCCTTAACCCTGAAATATACGATCTTGCTGCACAAGGCAGTCGTAAAGCACTGCTGATTTATATCAATTACTGCCGTGAAGCTAATATTAAATTGGACTATGAGCTTTTTCAGCAAGGGCTGTTTAACTCAGCCGAACAAGGTGACGCTGAATCGCTGTATGATATTGGTAATTTTTATCTAAATGGCACCCTTGGCTTTCCACAAAGTAATGAGCAGGCTATGGATTACTTTTTAAAAGCCGCCAACTTAAACCATACCAATGCCATGAATCAGATTGCTTTTAGCTACCTAAAAGGGCGCGGTGTTGAGGCTGATGATAACAAGATGCTGGAGTGGTATGAACGATCCGCAGGCTTAGGCAATGCTGATGCGATTACCAATATTGGCAATATCTATGCACATGGGCAAGGGGTGGAAAAAGATTTTGAGAAAGCCAGAGAGTATTTTTTAAAAGCCGCTGAACAAGGCAATGCCAATGCGATGAATAACCTTGCCTATCTTTATCAAAATGGCTTTGGCGTAACAAAAGATGAGGCCAAAGCCTTGGAATGGCTACAAAAAGCACAACAAATAAAAGCTCAACAACCTGTCAGTATTGGCATTATGGATGGTTAATTTTTAATAAATGGGGCTAAGGATAAATATGTATTCAATTATCACAGAAAACGATGACTCAAAATGGGACGATAAAACTGGGGAATATTATCATTTCCCTGAAAGATATTTACGTATACTTCAACCTGGCACACGAATTATTTATTATAAGGGTAAGATCAAAAAACCAGAGTATTTTGGCTGTGGTATTATTGGTAAAGTAACCCTAGCTCCTAAAGACCCAGAAGACAACACATCTAAATCCTCATCTTACTATGCAACTATTGACGACTATGTGAGTTTCAAGATAAAACCCATAGCAAAATTAGGTCATAATAAATACATAGAAAAAATCCCTGACAATAAGAAAAAGAACTATTGGCGTAATGCTGTAAGAAAAATTGATGATGAAACTTACTCTACAATACTAGCATTAGCTAATGTTAATATTTCTTTAGAATATGAAATTTCAGATGATCTAGTATCTTCTCAAGAAGGAAATAAAAAGAAAATTTATACAACCATATATGAGCGAGATCCCAAACTTAGAAAACAAGTAATTGCAAAAAAGGGAACGACATGTGTTTGTTGTGGTTTTAATTTCTCAAATTTTTATGGTGAAATAGGTAACGGGTATACACATGTACACCATATTAAACCTTTACATGTTTATGGTGGTGAATCTATACAAGTTACTATAGATGATTTAGAACCAGTTTGTGCTAACTGCCATGCAATGATCCATAGAAAAAAATCAAGTACTCTCAGTATTGAGCAACTTAGACAATTTATTCAAGAAAATAGAACCATTAATTAAACCGCTTAATATTATAAGGTGTAGGATCGGTAAAGGGTTTTTCTTCTGTTATTAGATCAGCAAGCAGTCGACCAGAGATCGGCCCTAGTGTTAAACCATGATGAGCATGGCCAAAGTTTGTCCATAACCCTGCTCTATTAGGTACTGCACCAATTACAGGACGCATATCTGGCATACAAGGTCGGTAACCTAACCAAGGGACTGTTTCAATGGCTTCGCCTAGTGGATAGATAGTTCTTGCTATTGCCTCTGCACGTTTTAGTTGAATATCATTGGCAGGTTTCTTAGGGTCGGCAAATTCTGCACCTGTGGTAAGGCGAATACCATTATTCATGGGGGCTAAAATAAAGCCTGCTAAATGGTCACAAATGGAGTGCTGTAATACTTGTTCAGGGGCTACTTGATAGTGTTTATGGTAGCCACGTTTTACGCCTAAAGGTGCATAAATGCCAAATTGTTTTAATAAGTTTGCTGAATCTGCGCCAAGGGCAATTACTGCATGAGTGGCAGTAATGGTTTGCTCTTCGGTTTGTACTGACCAACCATTGGCTGTTTGCTGTAAGGTATTGGCATCACCTTTTACTAAGCTACCGCCTAGTTTAACAAATAATTGTGCATAGCCTTTAGTAAGTAAACTTGGGTCGGTGACTGTTTTCGGGTCTAACCAATGAATACCACCTTTAACAGTATCTTTTAAGGTGGGCTCACGTTCCAGTAGTTGGTGTCGACCAAGCACATCATAGTTAAGTTGATAGAAATCCAGTTCAATAATATCTTGTAGCGCATGGTCAAACACTTCTTGATCTCTAAACACCTCTATCCATCCTTTAGGGCGAATAAGATGTTCTAAACCTGCTTGCGCCACCCATTTATCGTGTTCAGTTACACAACGTTGAATTAATGGCCACATATCAGCCGCCGCTTGAGCAAGTCGACTAGGTGCGGAATACCACCAATATTTTGCTAACCAAGGAGCTATTTTAGGTAAGTAGGAGAAATCGTAACGAACATCACTTTGGTTGTTAAAGGCATAACGAATAAGTTTACTCAGTTCACGGGGAAAAGCATAAGGTATAACACTACTTCGCTCAATAAGCCCTGCATTGCCAAAACTAGTGCCTTCACCTGGCTCTAGCTTATCAATTAAACAAACATTTCTGCCCCGTGCTTGTAGTTGTAAAGCACTGCTAACACCAATAATACCTGCGCCTAGAACAATACAATCATAGTTCATTGTGATTACTATCCTACTATTTGAGGATAGCGATTATACACCTAGCTCAGTGGCTATAGCTATTAGCCAATAATCGATTTCATTATAGGTACAGTGGACCAATCAATATTATCTAATAAATTTTTAATGATTAATCCTAGTTCTGTATCGCCTTCAATTTGCAATTTTCTATTAAAAAATAGGGTATCGGGATCTTCTTTTCTTAATATCATTTTCGTAAAATCAATCATGGTGGCGGTAAAGCGCAAATCAGGTTCAGTTGTATAATGACTGACTAAAAATTTATGTTCATTGGCTGTAAAATTAATCACTAAACCTAAATCATCAATCACGATTTCAAATTGTTTACCTGCTAGTAATGACATATCAGCCTGTAATATATTTTTTTTCAATAATTGATTAAGGGAAAACACTAAACTGTATTGTGAAGGCTTACGCGGTAGCAGACGGGTTACTTTTTTGACAAAAGGTGGGAAGGTAATATCAGTTAGTTGCATAACTAAGCTCCTGTACAGGAATTATGCCTGCTTGACCTTGCCAGTAGCCATCCACTAAACCATGTTCAGTAAATTCAGACAATTGTTTTACCGCATCATCAACATTTAGCAAGTTATTAATAACACCATAATGTAATTGAATAATCTCTATCATATATTGATGTTGTGGTGAGAGTCGTAATGTTTTAATACCTAAGTTAGCCATTTCTTGATGATGACCTAATAATACTTGGCAATCGGCAGACATGGTTTGAATACCATTCATGGTAAGGAATGATTGCCCTTCTCTGGTTTTTACGGTTAACGCATTAGGGTGTTGTTGACATTTAAACTCACAACTGTCTTTCTTTAAATTATAGTAACGGGCAGTAAAACAACGGGAGGAGAAAGCTAAAGGTAGTTTACCCCAACCAAATATTTCACAATCAATCGCTGGCTTGGTGTTTAAAATAGTGGTTAAACGTGCTGCTGACATTTCCACAGGAGGTACCCAACGAACAGCTCCTAGCTTTTGGAAAAAATCTAATGTTTCTTCATTATAGATATTAAGGGTTTGCCCTGCTACAAAAGTTAATCCATTATCACGGGCTAGCTTAACAGCAGCCATATCATTAGCTTCAATTTTAAAAACATCTTGTTCAACATATTTACGTAATCTTTTTAAATCTGACTCACTTTCTAATAAAACCTGTGATGAAAAAATAACTTTCTTGCCTGCACACGCCAAATCTGTAGCTAAATCAAACCAGTCAGCAAAACGCATTTCTTGACGTCGTGAACAGACAGTCTCACCTAGATAAATAGTATCTATAGGTTGTTCTGCGATTTGCTGATAAAACTCCAATAGTTGTTGTTTAGGCCAGAAAAATAATACAGGCCCTAACGAAAGTGTTAGTTTGGATTGCATACTTTGCCTCGCTATTTCCATGGACGACTATAAGCGCCTAAGGTGGCTTGTTGCCCTTCCAATACGTTAGCTAAAGTTTGTTGCCAACTACTGTCAACGACAAAATTTTGTGGTTCTTTGGCTGCCATATCTATGGCTTTTCTTAATATTTTAGTGACTTGAGCAGTATAAGCAGGACTCCGCTGTCTTCCCTCTACTTTAATAGCCGCTACACCTATATCGATTAACTCAGGTAAGATCTCGATAACATTTAAACTGGTAGGTTCTTCTAATGCATAATACGTGTCATCCTGCACACAAAATCTACCTTTGCATAGTGTAGGATAACCTGCAGGCTCATTGGCTTGATATTGATCAATAAGCACATTATTTAAACGGGCAGTCATGGTTTGCTTATCATCTTTTTCCCATCGTACAAACTTAGCGGGTGAACACACGCCATGGGTATTGGGTGACTCACCTGTCACATAACTAGACAATAAACAACGCCCCTCTACCATCACACATAAACTACCAAAACCAAATACTTCTACTTCCACCGTGGTATGTTCTATAACCTTAGCTACTTGTGCTACGGTGAGCACTCTTGGTAATACCACCCGTTGAATATTAAATAAATCGCGCGCTAAATTTATTGCCTCATAATTGGTGGCAGAACCTTGTACAGAAAGATGTAATCTTAAATTGGGATGGCTGTTATGGGCATAATTTAATAATCCCATATCCGCTAAAATAACAGCATTAACACCTAATTCAGCAGCCTGATCGATAGCCTGATGCCATTTAGCAACTTCGCCTGCTTGTGCATAAGTATTAATCGCCATTAACACTTTGCGCCCTCGTTGATGGGCGTATGCTATTCCCTCTTGAGCAGATTTGATATCAAAATTTAACCCTGCAAAATTGCGTGCATTTGTGGCATCCTTCAGCCCCATATAAACAGTATCTGCACCGTTATCAATAGCAACTTTTAGGGCAGGTAAATTACCAGCTGGGCAAACCAGTTCAGGCTTTGTAACGTTCATTAGTTTACCATTTGTTTATTAGATTATTGAGATACACCTCATGATTTTCAATAAGGTAAAAGATTTTTTATTACAAAAACACCCTGATTATATAAAGCAGCTTAGACGTTAAACAATAAGCCAAAATAATTAGTTAATATGATTTGACTTTATTTATTTTATTAAATTTTAGTAGTGTTTTGAGTGATTAGTTTCCTAGCTAACTTTTAGTAATCATACTCTGCAAGTTTTTTTAGGGTAACTGTTTTATATAATCAAAAAGACTAAGTTGAATCTGTTAGAATTATTAAATCTAATACGAATGTATTATATATTGGTTATTATGATAAGCTCTTATTTCTCTTTAAAAAATAGGTGACCATAATGAGTTTTCAATTTACTGTTGTAGAACTACCTGAAATTCAAGTAGCAGGTATAACCGTAGATACCGACATGGAAAAAGCCATGATTGACTGCCCTGCTTTATGGCACACTTTTGCTCCTCGAATTTGTAGTGAGTTAGCCGACTGTGTAGAAATTTCCAAAACAGGCGACAGTTATGGCATATCAAAAATGATTGATGAAAATCGCTTTACCTACTGGGCCGCTGTGCAAATTACCCAAATTAATACCCTACCAGCAGATTTTAAAACCATGACTATTCCAGCAGGGCTTTATGTAAAAGCTCAAGTACCTAATTTAGACATGTTAGGTGAAGCACTTACTGCCATGTATATGCAATGGCCACAAAGTCAAACAGAATATCAACTAGATATGCAAGGCGTTTCTCTGGAACGTTATGAACATAACTGGCAACCTAACGACCCACTAGAAATTTTTGCCGCTGTTATTAAACAATCTTAATTACAATAGATGGATAGCTATTTTAGTTATCCATCTATTAGCTGTAACTTAACCTTTTTCTACTGACTATCTTTTTCTCACTTATTAGCCATTTAGCCTAATACTAAAGAGCTTGTTTTCATTATTTTGTGATGTTACATTAACAAGGCTCTATCTAAATCAATAGAGTGTGGGCTTGGTCGCTCACTGAACAATATACACCGCCATAGATACAAGTGGTTTCGCTTGCTTGTATCCGTTTTTATGGCGGGCTATGAGTGGGACACCTTCGGGTGTGCCGTCTTGTATATTGTACGGTCGACCAACCTGCTTATAGTCCGCCCCCAATAGTTATGCTGTTATTAGGGGTTAATTCTGTTTAAAAAGGATTTAGACCATGTACAGCAAAATCAAACAAATACTTTGCTATTTAGCTTTAGTAAATGCCACTAATTATTGGGTATGCACTGTTAATACTGCATACACTACCTTGCGAGGATAATTAGATGGCGATTTATACTATTCAATTTCAAATACAATCTAACGCACCCATTGAACAACTAGGTTATCAGTTAGAAGTTAATAAAACAGTTAATGATATACCTCGCTATGCCCTCCATCAAACACCTATCACACCTTTAGAGGCAGATTATAAAACACAACTTCATCGATCATTAGAACTTGTCCCTACTCAAGATCAACATTTTATTTTGTAGGTTATGTTATTTCAAAAAGTGAATGGCGAATATAAAGCACTGTATGACAAACCAAAAACAAAACTTTACTGATTAGATAATCCACCAACATTATCAGATGATAAAGCAGAGAATATTTGCTTTTTTATTACTCACTCGACAATAGATGATTTTACTGAAACTGTAGAGCATAACAATAATTTAGCAAAAGTATGCTCTCTTAAAATCAGTAAGCGGCCAAGACCTTTTGAAGACCAACTATATAAAGAAGGAACAGCAGATGACCCCTTTAGTAAAGAAAAAATTGAGCAACAATTACAAAATAGATTAATTAGCTTTGATTACCCAAATCAAGAAAGTACCTCACTTTGTGGCGCTGCTGCTTTTTTCTATTGCTTATTAAAAGATCAATCTGATATTTATAAGCAGGTAGTACAGGATCTATGGCACTATGGTAATGTACAAATAGGTAATTTAACCATTAAGCTAAGTGATGATTGTAGATATCCTGAAGGAATACATCGATTAGGTATATCAGGACTATACTGGATAACATTAGCTAGTTTAAGAGATACATCCAACCTAGTAATGGATATAAAAGTAAGAAATAGAAACACACCTACTGGCTTTTTTTTCGAGGGATTAGCTGGCATCACTACGGTATCAACAGCTAAATCTTGGTTTGAAAAGGTAGGCGCTAAATGTGTACTTGATAATGCTATGCTTATAACTCCTCGCGGCTGGCTCCATGCCAACTTAAAAGATGTTTGTGATTTAAACCTATATGCAGGAAAATCTAGCTATCATGTTATTGTATTAATTGGTTCTGGTATGTTTGGTGCTAAATCTAATGGAGCATTTATTAAACCATTAAAAGACCATTGGGTAGTATGGGAAAGTAAACTACTTTATTAGATGGTGAGGAAATAACCGAAGCAACCCCACTAACCGAAAAAGTAAAATTAAAAGCGTTTTCTTGGGGAAGATTACAAGAGAACTATATTCGACCAGAGCTGACATTAGGTGATGTATTAGAACATATATTTGGAGGTTTCATTGTTACTAAAATACTTTAAAATCCTTTTATTAGGATTATTTTTACTATGTCCTGGCTGTATCCAGATTTTTCCTTGTGAGTCTAAATTTAGTATAGAGGAATTACCAAATGCAACCTTTAATCAACCATATTTATAACAAATAGAAATATCTGGTGGTGCAATGGCTAGTGAAAATAGTATAAATTGGGAAATAACTCCTGAAAACTCTGGGATTAATATAAAAAGAACTATTGATAAAGGCTCTGTTTTATATGGAGGGGTAGAAATATCAGGTGTGCCAAATTATCAGAGAAATATAAAAATCCATCTTTATGGATATGGTTCACCCCCACCACTCTGTACTTTTGATAGGGTACTTACACTTAAAGTAAATGCCCTTATTAAGCAAGATATTAAGGATTAAACTTGAATAAATTAAGCTGATTGGCAAAGAAGTATTTTTTATCAGCAAAAATTTCTATATAATAAGAACTTATTAAGCATATTTACTTGATTTATAAGTTTTATTTTTCGTTATTTTATAGTCAGGCATTATTGCCTTATCGTGTAAAAGCTTAATGTGACACCCATTATTGAGTTTTAAACTCACTTTTTTAATCACCTTGGTTAATATCATTTCTTACTATACTTTTGTAGTAAGGTTATAGAAGCTTTATAGACAGCTTTGTCATAATTTATTATTCCCGCACAGATTGATTTCTGTATTAGAACTATAAAGAGATACCTATGAATAACAATTCAACAAAAAAGTCATCTTATAATCCTTATGTTTTTTTTGGTTCAATTATTTTTTTAGTTTTATTGGTGTTTTACACCGCTGTTTTTAAAAACCAAGCGCAATCAGTTTTAAACTCGACCAAAATTTGGATTAATACTAACTTTAGTTGGTTCTATGTATTAGTTGTTGCGATTATTTTAGTGACAACGGTTTTTATTTTTCTTAGTCGTGTAGGCGATATCAAATTAGGCCCAGATCATAGTAAACCTGAGTTTAGTACGCTCTCTTGGCTAAGTATGTTGTTTGCGGCGGGTATGGGGATTGGTTTAATGTTTTGGGGAGTTGCTGAACCCGTTATGCATTATTTAACTCCACCTGATGCTGATCCAGGTTCAATAAAGGCTGCCCGTGAGGCGATGGTAATTACCTTTTTCCATTGGGGGCTAAATGGTTGGGCGATTTATGTAATAGTGGCTACTATCTTAGGTTATTTTTCGTTTCGGCATGGTTTACCTTTAACTTTACGTTCTGCGTTATATCCGTTAATTGGTGAGCGTATTTATGGCCCTATTGGTAATGCAGTAGATACTTTTGCTGTGATTGGTACAGTATTAGGGGTTGCTACTACATTGGGGATGGGGGTTAAACAGATTAACGCTGGTTTGCATCATTTATATGGTGTGCCTATTAGTTTTACTGTGCAGTTTATTTTTATTGTAGTTATTATGTTTTTTGCTTCTTTATCGGTATTTAGTGGCTTAAGTAAAGGCGTTAAAAGGCTTTCTGAGGCCAATATGATTTTAGCCGTTTTAATGTTGCTATTTGTTTTAATCTTAGGGCCTACGTTATTTATTATGACGACCTTTATGCAAAATATTGGTGATTATTTATCGGAGATTGTCAGTAAATCCTTTAATTTATATGCGTATAAAACCTCTGATTGGATAGGTAACTGGACGATATTCTATTGGGCTTGGTGGTTAGCATGGTCGCCTTTTGTGGGGGCTTTTATCGCGCGCATTTCACGTGGTCGTACTGTTCGCCAATTGGTGATGGGGGCTTTATTTGCGCCTACTTTGCTAACGGTGTTATGGATGACGGTGTTTGGTGATACGGCTTTGCATTTAATTGTTTATCAAGGGGTAGATTCACTTGCTGAGGTTGTGCGCAATGATTATTCAATGGCGTTATTTGCTTTCTTAGAGCATTTCCCCTTATCTTCAGTTACAAGTTTAATTGCGGTTATTATGGTAATTGTATTCTTTGTAACCTCAGCAGATAGTGCTGCCATTATTGTGGATATGTTTTGTTCTGATGGTAAAACCGATACCCCTGTATGGCAGAGTTTGTTCTGGGCAGGGATGATGGCTGCGGTAACTATCGCTCTGATGTATGCAGATGGTATAAGTGCTTTACAAGCAGCCATTATTATTGGCGCATTGCCCTTTTCTATCGCTTTATTAGCCGCTATTTGGGGTTTGATTCGCGGCTTGCATTTGGATGCAACCCGTCGCGATATTCGTCGCCAATCATTAAATATTTCTCGACCTGCACCACGTTCTACAGGAGGCTGGCAACGTAGATTGCGTAATTTAACGATGTTTACGCGTCGCTCCCATGTGGTACGTTTTATTGAGGAGGTTGTTAAACCTGCCTGTGAGGAAGTAGCAGAAGAATTAAATAAACAGGGCTCTACTGCTATTGTGGTGGTAAATGAAGCTAAGAATACGATACGCTTAGAATTAGCCTACAATGATAAAGTTTATTTTGCTTATGAGGTAAGACCGAGGCATTACCCATTACCAGAAATAATTACTCGTATTGCAGATGATGATGAGGGTGACTCCCTAGAGAATCGTAATTATTTTAGGGCTGATGTTCATCTATTAGAAGGTGGTCAGGATTATGACATTATGGGTTGGAGTAAAGAGGATGTAATTGGTGATATTATCGATCAATATGAAACCCATTTACATTTCTTACATATAGTACGCGCCAATGCTTAGGCTATAACTATTTAGTAAAAAATACGCTAAGCGAGCTGTTTGTTAAAAGACTGAGGGCTAAATGTAGGCTCAGTCTTTTTTATTATTACTTAAAACTACTTCCTGCTTATAGTTAAATACAATAGGTAAGATTTATATAGCTGCCCTGTTAATACGGCAATGATAATTACATAAGTTACAAATAAAGCTAAACTAAAAACCACCTTATTTTCTATGGAATCCTTGTGTGTATACTGTTGAAGGTTTTACATAAATAATAGATAAATTTATTTCATTTAAAATAACGTTTAATGAATAAGCCCATTAACCATGACAGAACTCCCCCTGTAAACAAACCAAAAACACAATATTTAATAAAGTCTACATTGAGTGAATAGCGGTGAAAATTACTGAACAGAAATCCACCAAAAGGGCGTTTATCAAAAACATGTACCTCTGTAATAATTAATAACACTAATAAGAGAAAGCTAGTTATGATTACAGTTGCCAATGTTATTTGGCTTTTGTCATAGTCTTCCACTAAAGATACTATAGCCCAAGTTATACAAAAAATAGGTATAACTGTAAATCCACAAAAAAATGCACTCAATTAATCATACCTTTTAATTATTTAGTTATTTATTAATTTAGCAGTCTTATCTTAATTTATCTTTAATTGTAAATCAGGCGATGTGCAAGGTTAATCAATAGTGTGCATGGATAAAAATAGATTAGCGAATAAATAATTTATATACCAGTTGTAGCCATTTGTTTGGCTTTTTAAAACGATAAGGTGGATAGATAAGTTTTGCAGTATTTAATTTGCCTTTAGTAAATACACTTTTGGCTTTGCTAAAGGTTAAAAAACCTTCGTAACCATGATATTGCCCCATACCTGATTGACCAACACCACCAAAAGGCAAATTGGATTGGGCAACTTGTAGTAAGGTGTCGTTAATTGCTACCCCGCCTGATTGGGTATGTTGTAATACATATTGTTGTTGTTCTTTATTAAAACCAAAGTAATACAGTGCTAACGGTTTGGGCTGGTGGTTAATATACTGTACAGCATCCGCTATATCGTTATAGGTCATTATTGGCAGTAAAGGGCCAAAAATCTCCTGTTGCATAACTTGCATACTGCTATTGACGTTTAATAGTAAGTAATGGGGTAGTAAGCGGTCGCTTAGTTTTTCATCTTGGTCTTTTTCGGGTAGCAGCTTTATTAGCTGTGCCCCTTTTATTTCAGCATCGGTTAACATTTCTTGTAAACGATTGTACTGTTTATGATTAATAATGGTGGTTGCATCGGGATTATTGATTAGACTGGGATAAAAGCGCTTGATCACTTGTTGATAGGTGGTGACAAACTCATCTACACGGTGTGGCGAAATCAGTATATAGTCTGGTGCGACGCAAGTTTGCCCTGCATTAATTGCTTTACCAAAAGCAATCCGTTCTGCTGCCAGTTGCATAGGAATATCATCGGCAATAATAACGGGTGATTTACCGCCTAGTTCTAAGGTAACAGGGGTTAGGTTTGCTGCAGCCGCTTGCATAACAGAGACCGCTGTTTTACTCGAACCTGTAAACAGTAGATGATTAAAAGGCAGTTGGCAGAACTTTTGCGAAACCTCTTGGCCACCCTCCACTACAGCTACAAGATCTTCTGTATAAATTTCCGCCAGCATTTGTTTGACAAGAGCTGATGTGTTGGGCGTATATTCGCTGAGTTTTATCATTACCCGATTACCTGCAGCCAATGCACCCACCAGTGGCCCTATGGTTAGGTACAGTGGGTAGTTCCAAGGCACTACCACACCTACCACACCTAGCGGTTGATAATAAACTTGGGCGGTGGCTGGTTGGTAGGCCATGCTGACTGGTTCATAACGCGGTTTTAACCAGCTTTTCAGTGATTTATGGGCATATTTGATGCATTGAAGGCTAGGTAGAATTTCAGCCAGTAGCGTTTCATCTTGGCTGCGATGACCAAAATCAGCTGAAATTGCTTGTGCTAGCTGTTCTTTATAGTTGATTAGTTGTTGCTGTAACAGGGTGAGCCAATTTTGTCGTTGCTCCAAAGATGGCATAGGATTTGCCATAAAAGCTTGCTGTTGTAGTTCTAGCAGGGTTTCGGAGAGGTCTTTCTGAATATGATCTACTACCAGCGTATGAGGCATAATGATGACTCCACTCGTCACTGAGTCATTAATACAGTTAATAATTTCCGTTTATTATATAGTGAATGATAAGGGTTGGTTATACAACTAACAGATAACAGGGATAGGGTTTATGCTGACTAGCTCACGCTAGCCAGCAGGGATAATTATAACGTTAAATTACGGGTAGAAGCCTTAATAAATTCTTTCTTTAGGTCTTCATAGGTATGCACGGCTGGATACTGCGGAAATTCTTTAATCACATTATCTGGTGCATGGAATAGAATACCTGCATGGGCTTCTTCTAACATGGCTGTATCGTTGTAAGAGTCGCCTGTGGCAATGCAGCGATAGTAGAGGCTTTTGAAAGCAATTACTGATTGACGTTTTGGGTCTCTTTGACGAATTTGATAATCCACGACACGGTCTTGGTCATCTATCACAAGGTTGTGACATAATAAGGTAGGTGAACCCAATTGACGTACCAACGGACGGGCAAACTGGTAGAAGGTGTCAGATAAGATGACTACTTGGAAACGCTCACGTAACCAGTCTACAAATTCAATCGCCCCGTCTAATGGCTTTAAGGTTGCAATCACTTCTTGAATATCTTTTAGTTTTAAACCATTTTCATCTAAGATGCGTAACCGCTGCTTCATTAGTACATCATAGTCAGGGATATCACGGGTGGTTGCCTTTAGCTCGTCGATTCCAGTTTTTTCAGCAAACGCAATCCAAATTTCAGGAATCAATACACCTTCAAGGTCTAAGCAAGCGATTTCCACAGTTTTTTCCTCAATAAAAATTAATAATAGTTACCACATTAAATCATCAGGAACAGCGAAATCCTTGTAAGGATCATCATCATTTCCTTGATCGGTTGACTCATTTAGCACGATAATGCGTTGAGCGTTGCGCTGTTGGATTTTAAGCGCTGTTTCACGGGGAATAATTTCATAATATCCTTCGTGACTAACAATGGCTAGACTGCCCTTGACTAATTTGTCACGAATCAGGTCGTTTACCGCCATTCGTTTGACCTTTTTATGATCTACAAAGTTGTAGTAATCTTCGGTATCTAAACGAGGTAGACGATCCTTAATAATCAGTTGTTTAATTTCAGCAGCAATCGCTTTACGGCGCTTTTTCTCTTCTTGCTGCTGATTTAGCTCTTGATCCTTGGCTTGCTTTTCAGCTTGCGCTTGTTTTAGCGCTTCTTCTTGGGAAGTATCTTTCGCTAACTGCCCCTTCTGTTGCAGTCTGGTTTCTTTTTGCTTTTGCTTAGATGCCTGTTTTACTTGCTTTTCATTAACTAAACCAGCTTTTAGTAACTGGTCACGCAGTGACATACTCATAATTATAGCACTTAGAAAGGGGTTAATATTATAAAAGCTTATTTTACTGTAACCAATAAAAAAACAAAATGTTAATTTTGTACTTCATCCCTTAAAAAAACCAGTTTATTGGCTGTTGAATGTTGTTCTGAGTAGTAATAGCCTTCTGTATCGAACAGTTTTAGCTGTTCAACTTCTGTAAGTTGGTTTTTGATTACATAACGTGCCATCATGCCCCGAGCCTTTTTAGCATAGAAGCTTATGATTTTATATTGGCCATTTTTTAGGTCTTTAAAATCAATATCTATGATTTTCGCGTCTAATTGTTTGGTTTTCACTGATTTAAAATATTCGTTCGATGCTAAATTAACTAAGATACCATCGCCTTGCGCTATAATTGCTTTATTTAACCAGTCAGTGATTTGTTCGCCCCAGAACTCATATAAGTCTTTGCCTTTGCTGTTGGCGAGTTTAGTACCCATTTCTAAACGGTAAGGCTGCATTAGGTCTAACGGACGCAATACGCCATAAAGCCCTGATAATATACGCAGGTGTTGTTGTGCAAATTTATAGTCTTTCGCAGAAAAGTCTTCTGCCGCCAGCCCTGTATAAACATCCCCTTTAAAAGCTAAGATGGCTTGGCGCGCATTTTCTGTGGTGAATTTAGTTGACCATTCTGTAAACCTTGCTACATTAAGTGCCGCTAGTTTATCTGAAATACTCATTAAACTGGCTACTTCTTGTACAGATAGCTTTTTCAGTTGTTTGATAAGTTGCTCTGCTTGCTTCGTATGTTCTGGCTCTGTGTATTCTTTTAATTTAACTGGACTGGTATAGTCTAAGGTTTTTGCAGGGGAAATCACCATTAACATAAGCAAATAGCTCCGATTTTTTTAAATAACTGGGTTATATCTTACCAATAAACTAGGGTATGCAGCAAAATAAGCCTAATGAAATTTGTTTATTTGATTAATAGATTTTTTAACTATATCTTAAGGTTAAGGATAGTATTATATTGAGATTGGCTGATTTGCCCTATTTTTCATATAGGCCAGAAGCTCATCCACCTTATTTGAGCACAACAAAGGCGCAATTTGTACGATCTCCTCACGGGGCAACTCCCACCAAGGATGGGCTAATAACGCCTGGCAAGTGGCTTCAGCAAAACGATAGCGAATGACTTTTGCAGGATTGCCAGCCACAATGGCGTAAGGTGGCACATCTTTAGTGACTACGGCTCTTGCCGCCACTACTGCACCATGTCCTATAGTGACACCTGAAAGTATAAAGCATTCACTGGCTAACCAAACATCATTACCAATATTTACATCGCCTTTAGTCTCAGGGTGAATGGGAATATCTGGCAACCTCATATAAAAAGGAAAAGTGGTAACAGCATTTGTATTATGATTACCGCCCAGCAATATTTTTACCCCGCCAGCAATCGAACAAAACGAACCAATCTTTAACTTCGCATGTTTATTATTATGCTCAACTTGCGGTATGCCATAGCTACCATAACCATATTCATAATGTGGGTAGCGACGTTTGAATTTTAATGCATCCCTTTCTAATGGCGGTGTTTGTCTTAGTTGCCTTTTAAAACGCATACGTTGGCATTTTTCTTTTAGCAATCGGATAACATTCATTACAAGTATTCCCAGATTATTGGTTAAGATCAATAGTTAAACTGGCACGAGGGTGTTTCTTATAAGTTATGCAGTACAAGACATTTTTTAAACTTGTTAGATCTTTTATTCTACCTTTTAGTAAACGCGGTAATAAGAAAAATAACATAGAAAAGCGAGATTTATTTTTATAATTTAACCGATATAAAATTGCATAGTATAAAAACTCGATACTTCTACGGTAACTAGCCTGCTTATTTTCTTGCACATAGGTAGATAGAGAATGCTCGATACGACCAAAACAACCACAGCTTAGTGTGTGTTGCTTAGCTATTTGATGAATATTATAGAAAAAAGCAGTATCTACCCCATAAAAAGCAAAACTCTCATCAAAAACTGTTAGCTTATGCTGTTTAAATAGATCAACTAGCCGCTTACTAATTGCCATGGCAGAAGTAACAGAGGTAATCGTTCTAGCATCAACTTGTTGCTGTTCTAAAATCGGCTGCTTTGTCTTGGTGTTAAAAGGAAATTTAACCAAATTATCTTGCCCTTCTGCATACACAATAGGCAAAATCAAATCTAAGTCTCTATGCTGAGCAATGGTATTAAAAAAATCTTTAGTTAATTGGGTATCTTGGTCTAGGGGAATAAAAAAATCTGCATCCTGTTGCTGTAGTATAAAATTGTATATTTTGCTTAATGATAAATTTCTTATATCTTGGTAAGTGTTTACTGCAATACCCTTATCTGACGCTTGAGTAAGATAATTTGCTAGTTGTGTATTATCTAATAAATGAGGGCCATTATTCCAAATGATAAGTTTGAGATCTATTTGAGTTAAGTCTGCCTGCAGAATACTTTGTAAAGTTTCACTTTGTTGGCAGCTAGAATTATATAAGACGACTAAAATAGATAATTGCATGTGTAAAAGACTTGGATACCTATTAAAATATTAGTGTAACACTATAAAAGTGCTTTAATCATTATTTTTGATTACAGTAAAAATATAAACTATTCATTCTGTTTTGAAAACATTGCATTAGAGCACATAACTTTAATATCATTGATAAACTACATTTATAGGCTTTTGTTCAAACTATAAGAATTAATAACTCAAACAACCTTTTTATTTAATAAACTTATATAGATTAAATACTACGATTCATTTCTGATTTTTAATAACGTTTCATTCAGTAATGTAGAACTGGTACTTTTTGTATAAGGGAAGTAAACCACTCTAACACCTACTTCTTTAAATTTTTCTTCCATATTTTGCCAACTTTCAGAGTTGAACCAGTCATCGCCCACAAATAAGATATCAAATTTAATCTTTTTCCACATTTCAAATTTGTCGATGTTTTCCTGAGGAATGGCTGCATCTACAAACTTGATATTTCTAACAATTTCTATACGTTCTTCAAAAGGAATAACAGCCTTTTTATTTTTATAAGAAACTAATTCATCCACAGTTACACCAACTATTAATTTATCACATAGCCCTTTTGCATTTTTTAATAAGTTTAAATGCCCAATATGAAATAAATCGTATACCCCAGATGTATATCCTACTTGCATGTTAGTTCTCGCTTAATAATTCTTTAATATTGAAATCAAACCATGTATCAAATGCTTGCTCTTTCTTTACACCAAAAATATCATCAAGCATAACAGGAAAACCAACTTTCTTTCTATCAATAATTTCGTGTGGAATAATATCTTTAAAGATTCTTTTTAAGGGAGCTTTAACAATGCCGTCTTGCATTCGATAGTCGAAGGGAACTCCTGCCATTCTCTCAACCAACCTATAATCAACAAATGGCTCACGTGCCTCAACTGAGCACATCATGGTTGAGTTATCTAATCTACGCAATAATCCATGTAAGTGTGCTACCTGAAAGAATGCTGCCACTATATCAATTGGCTTACCATAATGATAAAAAGGTGCTATTGCACTCTCTACAATTTCTAAATCTTCTTCTGAGCCATAGGAATATAGTTTTGAAAATGCTTGTAAATCAAATTTATCAATAGAATTGGCCCATCTAAAAATTCTATCATATCCAAAAAATAACTCGTCGGCACCTTCACCACACAATACCACTGTGTTTTGTTTTTTTACTTCCCTGGTCATTTGGTAGAGTAATACTTCATTAGGCACTGATAATGGTTCTTTTCTAACCCTAATAAGTTTCTTAGCATCTTCTATAAACATCTCTTTAGTAACTATAACCTCATGATGTTCAGAACCTATTTTATCTGCTGCTAAACGTCCCCACTCAAATTCATTATACTCTTTAAAACCTACAGTCCATGTATGTAATTCATGCGTTAGAGCAGCTACAATCGTACTGTCCAGCCCGCCAGATAGGTAACTACCTAGTGGTACATCTGCAATTTTTCTATATTGGACTGATGATTCTATTAGCCACTTTAACTCTTCATCAGTAGGAGGTAATTGAAAACCAGTAGGAAACTCCCAATATTTAGCTATTTGATTACTTTGCTGATAACAGCCTGCAGGAAACATTTTTATGTTTTTATAAATAGTTTGACCATTAAAAAATGTACGTAGCTTTTTATATTGCCTTAATCCTATTTCATTAATTTGTACTTGGTTATCCAGTAAATCTACAATGGCGTTAATTTCAGAGGAAAAAATATAACCTTTATCAGTCTGATAAAAATACAAAGGCTTAACACCTAGCCTATCCCTAGCTACAAAAAAGTCTCTTGTTACTGTATCAAAAATAATATAGGCGAATATACCATTAAATTCTTTAATTGCTTCTTTGAAACCAATTTTTATACTTAACTCAAGTACAAGCTCAGTATCACAATGGGTTTCTAAAGTAATCCCATATTTATTAGCTAGTTCTTGGTAATTATAAACTTCACCATTATAAATGATGACATATCTCTTATCTCTACTAAAAAATGGTTGATTACTTCTCTCTTGTAGGTCAAGAATGCTAAGCCTATTATGTCCAAACTTATAGTTATCAATTTCTTTATAACAACAAGGGGCATCAGGCCCTCTGTGTATCATTTTCTCTAGAGCTTTGATAAATCTATTTTTATCTATACTGTTTAAATTTGTAAATAAGAGTCCGCACATTTATTCAAAATCTCAAATAAGTTTTTGTTTTAAGAAATCAATAATTGTTTGAGTAGCATTAGGATAGTTATGCTTAATATGTGTATACGCAAAATCTAAACGTTGTTGCTTCATCAGATCTTTCTTAGCAATTACAACATTATCTATAAAATTAATTAATTGATTTTCATTATAAGCATGATAAGTATGTTTTAGCATTTCCTTTCCAAAAGCCAAAAACTCTTTGTCTATAGCTGAATCATCTCTTAATAAATAGCATTGAGGATTATCTGTATAGAAATATTCTGCTAAAAATGAACCACAATCATGAATTAATGCAGAAGAGTTGACAAAGATATCAAAATAATCACCTTCTGTACTATAAATAATATTTTTATTTGCTAATAGCTTACTCAAATAATTACTTACTTTCTCCTTTCCCCAGAAATTATCTTGGCCTAATGTAATAAACAGAAGAGGATGAGGTCTAAAAATAAAATCAATCAAGGGGTACTTTTTAGGTAGTTCTAAAAAAAAATCTGCATATAATAAAAAATTAGATAATTTCAAACCTTCTATTTCTGAACCAACAGTATGATGAGGAGCTATAATAATCTTTATCTTTTTCTCCTCACACTTTTCTATTTTATATATAGGATCCATTTTACAGTATCCAACCACCTGCGAATTAATTGCTTTATTAGGCATTATTTCCTGCATTATATTTTGGACTTGATTATTTTCTACAAATATCATCCAAAAATTATTTACTGACTCCAAATTGAAAAGCGCATGTTCATGTTTAGTTCTTCCCTGATAAGCATAATTCACAAAGAAAGATAATATTTGCTTATCTTTAAAATAGCGACTAGTGAAAAACTCATGTGTAATATTATCATAAGGATTTGCTGTGCATACCAAATGAAACTTATTGGCCACATCAAGATATTCTTCTTTTTCTTCATTATAACCTTTTAGTACTGTTATATCTTGATATTTATCCTTATACGTTTCGTATGCTTTATTTAGGTGTTTCAACATATTTTCCTGACCTTGTGTCATATCTGGAATAATAATAAGAACAGGAGTAAATAAGTCATCGTTAATCATCTTTTCTAACAGGGGTTTTGCTGGAAAAACTGCATCATATATTACGCAAAATAAGACTCTTATTTTTTCATTTTTTGCTACCTGCTTTAAACTAATTAACCCTTTTGCATATCTTTTATTTTGCTTTATATAATCAATATATTTTAATTTCTTTTTAAGGGTCTCTCTAGCACTTTTTCTCCAAAATTTATTTGGTATATAAAAAGTTAATAGTTTTGGTAGATTTATTTTTGAATACATCTGATTAGCCCAATTTCAGGTAAATAATAAAACACAACACAAATTTTTTACAAAATCAACCTTAAATCAAAAAAAACATATATTTAAATAATATCAATAACATAGTATATTTTTATATATTGGAACATGCCTTTTCGTGACCAAAAAATCACTTTTCAAGATTAAATATAATTGGTATCAACTATTTATTTAGTAACCATATTAGTTGTGCAAAAATTTGACAAAATATCTGCAGAAACTAATGGCGCTTATAAGTACTTAAAAAACTATTCTTGATAAAATAGGATCTGCTGATGGTGTTGCTAAATTAATTTATATAGTAAGAACGGTTGTATTAGACATTAGAATTATTTTTTAATTGAAGAAAATAGAAATACAACTATCTTCCCAAAACTAATACTGTATAATTATTAGGTTAAAATTTATATCACCACATAGTATCATAAAAAATTTAATGTATTCAGTTTGCAAAGTGATCCAAAATGATAAACTTTCTTGATTTAAAAAAAATAAATCAGCAATACCAAAAAGAATTAGTAGATGCTTGCTCTCGTGTAATTGACTCAGGTTGGTATCTCTTAGGTAAAGAACTAAACGCTTTTGAGCAGAAATTTGCAACATATTGTGGAACAAAATATGCTATAGGTGTAGCAAACGGTTTAGATGCATTAATTTTAACATTAAGAGCTTGGAAAGAATTAGGTATATTAAAAGATGATGACGAAATTATTGTTCCTGCTAATACCTATATTGCTTCTATTCTAGCGATAACAGAAAATAATTTCACTCCTATTTTGGTGGAACCAAATATATTCACTTATAATTTAGATATAGAAAATGTCAAATTAGCTATCACCCATAAAACAAAAGCAATATTGGCCGTACATCTTTATGGCCAACTCGCACCCATGCAAGAAATATGTAATTTTGCTCAACAACATAATCTACTTGTTTTAGAAGATAGTGCTCAAGCTCATGGTGCTCATATTAATGGCCGTAAGGCAGGAAATTGGGGAGATGCTTCTGCCTTTAGTTTTTATCCTGGTAAAAATTTAGGTGCGTTAGGTGATGCAGGAGCAGTAACCACTAATAATGAAGAGTTGGCTAATACAATAACTGCTCTAAGAAATTATGGTTCTATTGAGAAGTATAAAAATACTTATCAAGGAACAAATAGTAGATTGGATGAAATACAAGCGGCTATCTTAACTGTTAAACTACAATATCTAGATAAAGATATTCAGTCTAGACGAGATATTGCTCAAAAATATATAACACAAATCAACAATCCGAATATTATTTTACCGAAAATAGCTGACCCTACATCTCACGTTTGGCATTTGTTTGTTATTCGCTGTAGCAATCGAGAAGCTCTAAAAAACTATTTGTTTCAAAATGATATAGAAACTCTCATTCACTATCCAATTCCTCCACACAAACAAATATGTTATAAACAATGGAATAATCTATCATTACCTATAACAGAACAAATTCATCAGGAAGTGTTATCTTTACCAATTAGTCCCATATTAACAGTTCAAGAATCCCAAAAAATCATAGAGAAAGTCAATGAGTTCGAATCATAACAATTTATTATCTATTTGTTGCCTTGGATATAATCATGCAAAATTTTTACAAGAAAATCTAAAATCTATTTCTAACATAGATTATAAAAATATTGAGGTCATTGTTGTAGATGATGGCTCACAAGATAATAGTATTGAAATACTTAATCAATTAAAAAAAAGTTTGCCATACAAATTGGAAATTATTGATCAAAAAAACACTGGAAATATAGGGAAAAACTTTAATAATGCTTTAAAAGTTGCATCAGGTGAATTTATCACCTTTATTGCCTTAGATGATGTATTTAACTCAAAAGTTGTTCTATTAGAAGTTAACGAAATGATTGCTAATCCTAAGCTAGCCTTTATTGCGTCCTCAAAAGCGATATATATTGATGATCAAGGAATGATAGAAGATGATCGTCTAGAACTTTCACTTCATATCGAAAATAATCCCTCAATAAGAGATCTATTAGAACTAGAATATTCTAAATTTGGGTCATTTTATATACAAGGATCTATTTTTAGAAAAAACATTATTGATACAATTGGTGGCTTTGATGAGGATATGACAGGTGATGATATAGTATTAAGAACTAAAGTTTTTAACTTCATGCTCAATAATACTGATCTAGACTTCAAAATTATTAAAGAAAATAATGTATTTTATAGAATGCATAGTAATAATATTCACAAAAATTCTGCTAGACAAATAAAAATAGTTACTGAATACTTGGAAAGATATTGGCCAGATAGACCTAATCCTCCTATATTAATTGATTGGATGAAATATGCTATTAGTAAATGCAAATTTGAAGAATATCTGCCAGTCTTTGCTTTCAATAAAAGAGCTGCCTCCTTATTAAATGATGAAGAGATTCAAGATAAAATTAGGACTTCAATTATAAAAAGCAGAGAAATTTTTTTTCAAAAAGTCATTTTTAATAAGCAAAAAATAGACTCTACTAAGAGCCAAGTAACACTATTTGGTTTTATTAAGTTTTCATATTCGAGAAAAAAAAATAAAAAACCAAATAATAAAAAAATACACTATTCTCAATATAATTAATTTTAGATTATTGCAATAAAACTAGAAGGAATAGTAATTTACTACTAGTATAATAGAGTTTTTATCAGTAAAGCTTTATAAAGCTAAAAGAAACTATCCAATAAATCATTCAATATATTAAAAATAGTTCTTCTTTATTAGTATATTTATTAAACTATACAGTTGCTACTATGATATATTGAAGTTTATTATTATAGATCAACATTGTAGTTTAAACTATTTATTTTCTATGAAATTTTGAAGTAAACTAGATAAAATTAATTAAAACTGTCTATTAGTTTGTAGACAGATAAGTTTAAGATCAATGGATAATGAAAAATATTTTTTGTAGTATCATTGTACCTATGTTCAATGAAGCAAACAATTTAGAGAGTTGTTTAAACGCATTGAAAAACCAAATATATAAAAATTTTGAAGTAATTTTTATTGATGATGGTTCTACAGACAATACTGTAGAAAAATTAACCAAACTACTAAAAAATCAAATTAATTTTTCTTATAAGATATTACAACAGTCAAACAAAGGTGCGGCCGCTGCTAGGGAAAAAGGAATTGTAATAGCAAAGGGAGAGTATATTTGTCTATTAGATTGTGATGATGAATTATCCAGTGATGCATTAGATAAAGCTATAATGTCTATATGCCAATATAATGCTGATATTTCAATGTTTCAACTATACAATCAAGATTCTGCAGGAACTTATCATAAATTTAATTTTTTTGATCAAGGTAGACTACTGTACAATGGATTTGAATGTTTAATTAACTCTTTGGGAGAATGGAAAGTTCATGGCTTAGTGGTATGTAAAAAAAAGATTTTTATCAAAAGTTATCAACTTTATAAGAAATATAACAAAGAAGATATAAATTTTTTAAATAATGATGAGGTCATTACTAGATTAAACTTTTTTAATGCAAAAGTTGTTGTTCGGAATGAAGGTATTTATTATTATAAATTTAACAATAACTCTACATCAAAAAGAATCAATCCAAATAGACACCTACTGCTACATAATTGTATTATTATGCATGATCTCTTTAAGGAAATTGACAGTAGTATCCATTCCAATATAGATCGAGAATTATTTAAAAATCTATCTGATATTATTAAGTATTATTTAAAAAACAAAAAGGAAATCTACAATAAACAAGAGTGGAAAAAAACTATAAAACTAGCTACAACTGAAGTTTTTAAACAAGGGATTTTTTGGAAATTAACCATTAAAACTAAACTTAAATTCTTTCGACGGCTATTCAAAACTTTATATAATAAGTAGTATATATAATTTATTTTATTTAAGTGTTTATATAACTTAGATTTCAACTAATTAGCAGCAGATCTCATTAGTTTTGCAGGATTACCAGTAACTATTGTATTGGCTTCGACATTTTTTGTTACTACACTACCAGCACCCACAATGGCGTTTTCTCCGATAATAATACCAGGTAAAATGGTGGAATTCGCTCCAATAGAAGCTCCTTTTTTAATCAATATACCTGCTAATTGCCAATTATTATTTCTAGATTTTGGATATTTATCATTACACAAGGTAACATTAGGACCAACAAATACATCATCCTCTATAACAATGCCATCCCAAACTTGTACACCACATTTTATTGTAACATTACTACCTATCTTTACATGGTTTTCGATAAAAACATGAGAGCAAATATTACAATTTTCTCCAATAACTGCGTTCATTAAAATAACACAGAACTGCCAAATTTTGGTATTTTCACCAATATTAGAACTTTGAACATCTGATAATGGATGGATAAAAACTGTCATTTTCTTACTTCACTTAAAAAATGTTGATAATCTTTAATGTAATCAGTTTCATCATATTTATGGCTAGCCAGTACCATTACTACACAATTAGAACTAAAGTTAGTAAATTCACGCCATATATCGTTAGCAATATATAGTCCCTTATTAGGTTTATCTAGCCTTATCGTTTCTCTTCTTTGGCCGTCATCTAATATAAAATCACAAGCACCTGATGTACAAATAATAATCTGTTCTAGATTTTTATGGGCATGTTTTCCTCTTATTGCATTTTTATCTGTTTCAAAAACATAATAAACACGCTCAATAGCAAAAGGAATATCCTTATTAGCCTCTAACGCTATCAAAGATCCCCTGTCATCCCCTTTTATATCAAAATCAATGATTTTATAGTTCACAAATACCCCTTAAAAAGCTTCATAATTGTCTTAAATGAATTATATAACATCTTAAGGGAACTATGATATTTTTAAATAACTCTCCAGACTTTTACACGACATGGAGCTGTTTGTAATGAGGTAGTAATTCCATGTGGATTACCTGAATTAGCTGATGCAATAATAATACCCCCTCCAGCAGTTTGAGTAACAATTTTGTCATCACCATAAGGCCAACAGCCAACTCCATATGCTGTACCACTTGCGGCAATATTAACATGCCCAGCTGCACCCCAAACTCCATTAACTAACAATTCTGCAAGACAAATAATGGGATAACCTTTAAAAGGATTATCCATAACATAACGTTTATTAACCATTATATTTGCTGGATTATCCTCTGTTCCATCATTAGGATAAATAATAGTAAACTTTTTAGCCTGTTGATAACTTTCCAATACGCTTAAACGGGCTGCTAGGTTAGCATTTTCAGTAATTATCTGTTGTAAATCCGCTTCAGCTGTATTAATGACATAGCCAAACAACTTTATAATCCAACAGCCTGAAACATTAATAGGACGTGTTTCACCTGCTGTTCTTACTACTCGACTTGCATCTATTTTAATAGAACTAGAAGTGCCTCCTGCATTAGCACTTATACCTCCATTAGTACTCGCTTCAAAGTATAAGGCTCCCTCTGCATCTTTTTCATAATCTTTTCTAAATAAAATACTTGATAATGAACCTGTTATATTCTGTAAAGCATCTTGTTGAATCATTCCATTACCGACTACTCCATTATCTCCTCTAAGAAACAACGCCCCTAAGCTATCAGCATATTTACCATTATAGTCAGGTACTCTGAACTTTCCTTGGCTTGAATTAGCTACATAACTGCCTCTTTTTAGAGGGTCCATTTGCCATTCTAGCTCTTGAACAGTGGGCACTTTTGCTTGTTGTATTGCAGCAGCCGCATCTGGAAAAACAGCTTGGGAAAGCTCTTGTCCATCTGCTACCACATAGCCTGCTGGAATATTTGCTCGGGATGGCCACCAAAATACTGAAAATAGTGGAACGCCATTGCCTTCAAAATTATCAAAGCGATTAGTTAATGTATTAAGTGCGTTACCAATAGTTCTGGTTGGATAATTTAATGTTTTGTTGTAACCGATTAATCCACTGCCTTTATTCTCACTACTGGCGTCAACTAATCTTTGTGCTAACTCTGCTGCTGAACCTGTTGCTGTAGTAGTTAAAATGGGTTGTCCTGTGGAGTCAAAGGATAGGGTTTTATTGGCGCGTTCATCCGCTAGTGGTAGTGCTGATACACCCTCTGCATCTGTAACTCGTAAGGCTTTGCTTGTATCTTGGGCAAAGCCTTGCATAGCTAAGTAAATTCGGTCAAAATCTTGGTTGACTGTTTTTGCTAATAAATCACCATTTTCTTGATAATCTGTCTCTCTAATTAGAGTAATAGAGCGTTGTAATAATAAAAGGCCTTGTGGAGCCTCTTCAAAAATAATTTCGCTGATAGGGTTACCTAATCCTGTTACTGTATAGCCAGAGGTAACAAGCTGATTATTAACATAAACATACAGATCACTGCGAGCTAATAATAAAAAGGGAATAGCAAATTTATTAACCATTCCGTCGGCTTGATATTCTTTGTAGTTAAGGGATGTTGTTACTGTCATAATTTTATCTCTATCAGTAGTTGACCTTTATGTCATAAGTTGTATTACTTGGTCTCCAATCATCTGATTTTTGTTCGGTTGATTTCCCGACTATTCGTGCAATACGCACAGGTGTTTGTAAAATAGCGCCCGCAAGGCTATCTAAATAATCATCTTTTTGATGAGATAATTCAGGATTAAAGGTTCGCATTTGTTCAATAGCAGGGCTATTTAAGACCGATTCATGTGCCCATAAAAAGCCTGATAATAAAGGCGGTTCTAGTGCATCTAAGATACGTTTTTGTTTATTACTCGATACATGCTGCTCCCTTACTGCACAGCCAGTTCCTTGTAGTGCCTTGCGTAGAATAGGAGGCACAAAACCACCCGCCCCATTGGTTTCAACTACCACACAGGGGATGTTATATTGCACCACTCGTTCGTAAACTTGTTTAACCTGCCCACCAATGATATTGCCTTCGTTGTCAAATTCTGCCAAATCACCCGTCATCGGTTCTGCTAATTGCCAATACAGTTGCCCTTGAGCATCTGTGAGTATTAAACTTAATGCAGAGGCATCTGACTTCACTTTACCTAGCGCACAATCCCAGTAAGCGATAGCACCCACAATTTGCGTGTCACCCAACCATAATGTCACCGTATTATTGGCCTTACGTAATTGTGGTAGATGTGTATAAGATTTTAATTTTGCAGGATCTAAACGTGTATCAGTAATCGGCTTAGCATGCAGCTGATATTGTGAATCCCACTTATTCACTGTTTCTGTTTCACGACGGCGTTTTTCTAACTCGTCAATAGTAAAACGTTCAGGCCATGCCATACCTGCATAACAATCAATTAATACCTTAGGTGGTTTATTAAAAACTAAAGTATTACCCTGAATTTGATAATCTTTATTTTCAACTAATAACCTAGCACCATAGCCAATACCATAAAATACATATTGCGGCCTAAAAGGTAATTGATAGCGCTTTTTAGTAGTAGTGCCAATACGATACTCTTGTTCAAACATACGAATCGTTAAACAATCAGCACCCTTTTCAGCAAATCGCTCATATAAACTATCAAAGGTATGGGGTGTACCAATAAATAATTTACGCCCACCTGGTACAAGAATATGGGTTTGCTCATCTAACCTTTCCCGCATCTTTTCACGTGCTTCAGGGGTTTGGGTATTATTAGGCACCTCCACATCATCATTCTGGCACTCATCAGCACGTGCTGAGGTAACATTCGATAAAATCCCCTTAGCGTATAAACTAGCATTGCGATTATCGGTAGAATTCGCTACCCACCACTGCCCAATACTCCCTTGCAGCGGTAATAAATCTTTAGTAAGCGGATGATTACGCAATATATACTGAGTATCGCGACTGGTTTTATAAGCTGTGCCATCCGTTTCTGATTGATGCAAAATACGATACTCTGGGTTTTGATAAAATCGCCAAGCATTATAAACTGCCAAAATAGTACTTTTCCCAAAACCACGAAAACATCGCAGTACGGCTATTTCGCCTGCATGTTCAAGCCAGTGGCAAACCTTTACATGGACTAAAGGAACTTGCCAATTTTGACGTTTTGCCCAAATCAAAAAAAAAGCGAGCAAAGAAACTTTTTTAGCTGTCATTATTAGCCCCTATTTGTACCAATAATGTTTTAGCTTCTTCTTCCACAGCCAATAAATCAAGCTGTGTATTTTCAATATTTATAGTTGATTTGGGTTCACTATGTTGCACAATTAACTTATCTATTTTTTCCCATAACGCAATAGAACTAGCAGCCTGCCTTCGACACCAAGCTGCTTCATCTTTTTCTTGCTTGGAAAGCTCCTTAGCAGGCTTAGCATAAGCCACCCAGTTTTCTGGATTAGTATCAAATACCATCGCTTCAAATAATTTATTGCGTAAAGATTGGAGTTTTTTTAGTTGTTTAATATTCATAATTAATTTTTTATAATTACAATGCAAGAGAGTTATTGAGAATATCTATTGTTTTCTTCATTCTGCTTTCATTTTCAATCATATCTAATGAATATAAATATAGAATGTGATTAAACCGTTCTGTTCTTTTCGCCTGTAATGCTTGCTCCAGTTTTCCCTCTTTTAGTGCTTTTGCAGCCTTTTGACTTTCTCTCTGCATAACGCTAAGGAAAATGTCTAAATTTTGCTCTTGAATTATTTGACCTTTTAAAAAGTCTTTTGCCTTTGCTCGTAATGCACCATCAGACGATATATGCTCATCTAACATATACCCTGCAAAAGGTTGGTTATCTTTTGCTAGACTCTTTTTTAATAATATTTTTTCTTCTAACTCTAAAGCTTTTGATCTATCTTCATTTTCTAAAGATTTTCGTAAAGTTTTTATAGTATCTAAATGATTAACTAACTTATCATGATCACGTTGCATTATTGCATTAGTTTTAGCTTCAATATTAGCTTTTTTATCTTTGGAATAAATGAGCCCTATGAGTAAATCTTCATGTGATTTAAAATCCCAAAGATCAGTAACATGTTTTAAGCTAACACCATTTTTTTGTGTTAAATTAGGTAATTGTTTAAGAATGTCCTCACCATATAATTTGACCAATTCAGCTTCATCTAATTTGACTATTTTTCCTTTTGATCCATCTTTTAAGATTCCTTTCGTTAAAAAATCCCTTACCTTGTATATAGTATTTTTTTCTTCTTCTATTGTTACTTTTTGCTTAACTTCCTTTTTTCGATCAGACCACTGTTGTATCTTTTTTTGCGTTAATTGAGCAAACTGTTGATGAAATATTTTGTCTTTAGTGGTTTGTTTTATCTTATTTTGATGATTTTCGTAAACCATAAACTCCTCTTTACTCATACCTGCTTGCTGCGCATCAGTAAAAAGTCTGACATAAGGAGCATTTAATATATCAACAGCAGTATCCATGAAACTTAAAAGTCCAAGCTTTTGCTCTACCTCTGTATCAAAATTAGGCTTAAGCTGACGTGTAGTTTGGTAAAACTCACCTGCCCACTGCTTATAACGATCAAATACTGGTTTCATATTAGAATCGGACAACTTACCTGTATTTAAATAGTTTTTTAACTCTCCTACTAATTCTTTTTGCTGCCTGACTGTTAAATCTGTTATGTCATTTGTTTTTAAATAATTTCTTAATGCAGATATTTCTTTTAACAGCACAGAGTCTGATCTGACTGTTTTTGTTGCATCTACTAAACCATTTATATAAAGTTTGGAAGTATCTTTTAAATAAGTGTCATAAGTAATTTCGCTATCTAAATTAAAAGTGATTGATTTTTTTCTTTTATCAATCTCAACAAAATGCTTATTAGTTCGTCCATTACTAGAATCTTTAATTGGTTTTGAAGAGTTTTCTTTGATTCTAATACTATAATCTAAAGCAATTCCATTTGGCTTGAGTCCAAATGCTTTAGATAAAGTTTGATCCACAGAAAATGTTGCAAATGCATTATTTTCTGCTGCATGTTGATTCATTCCCTGCTTTTTAAAATCCTTAAGATATTTGTTATAGGATTTTAGATTTAATTCATTTTCATCTTGATTTATTTTCAAGTATTTTTCTGCATGCTGTAAAGCAGATATACTTTCATTATAAGTCATACCATTTGGAGAAGTCTTTATATCTTTTTCAAGCGCCTTTGCTCCTATAAGAGGTATGACACGAGTAATATAATCCCCCTTAGTAAGCTTAATATATCCACCAGTAATTAATGCATTATCAACATACTTTTTATCACCTGTGATAGACTCCGTTAACTTATATGGATCTTTACCCTTCAGAGTAAGCTGCTTTACGTAAGACTGAACAGAAATATAAACATATTCACTTAAGCCTAAATTCTGATATACCATATTAATAAATTGACTGGCTTCTTTTCTATAATTTTGAACAAATGGTGTGGATCCCATAGCCTGCCATGATCGACTCTTAATATCTCTACCTAGACTTTGCCAAGCCGCTTTATTAAACGCTAAATCAGTAGACACTGCACTAGCATTATTTAAAATCAAGGCAGTAATAATTCCATCCCAACTAATATCTTCCCCGTTAACAAAATTACCTGCAACATAGGTAAAAGCTCCACTAACATTGCTATTTACCAAATGATTAGCCATCGCACTACTTGTATTAAGCTTTGGCAGCATAGGAACTAAACCAGATATAGCTGATGTCTTTAATGTTTTTTTCTGCCCCATTGATACAGCGCTTTCAACATCATTTGTTTTAGCGTAAGCATCGGCTATATCCTTAGTACTATTACTAAAATATGTACCTAATGCTGCTCCTCCAACCGTTTTTAACTTAGTTGCCAATCCACCGCCATATTTAATGGATGCAGTGCCTTTACTACCAAGATACATAGATGGCCCCTCTTGTAAAAAAATATCAACCACCAAATCATAATTTTCAAATAGATATCCAATAGCTGGTAGAACTCCGCCATCTTTATCAGCAACTATTTCTTCCATTCTTGCCATTTTTTTTACACTACGAGGCATATTTTCTACCATATTAGACCAATCGACTAAAGAACGATCCGCATATCCACTTAAACGAGACCCCCCCAGCTCTATATCTAACGGAGAATGTTTTAGTAGCCAATTGGCTGCAGATACTAGAGCGACTGCAGGTTTGATAATGCCATACTTTAAGTCATCTAATTTATTTTCTGAATGAATGCTATTTAGCCTATCTTGTTCATTTTCAAATGCTAAACCTCCATACCAATAAAGTGGATCACTTTGTTTTATATTAGTCTCAATATCCTGAATTTCTTTGACATGATCTTTATAATTGGCAGCAAAGCTAGCATTTCCCATATAGTGAAATGTAATGGGTGTATCTAAATTAGTGTCTAGTTGTGTATTTTTAAATTGATCTAATACTTTCATTAAATCAGTATTTTCTGTCATGATTATTGACGGAGGAATATTATTATCTTCTGCAATCTGCAAATAATCTGAATTAATGTTATTCTGATTCACTAGACTTAATGTTAAGTTAGCTTGCTGTTTAGTTTCTTCTAAATTTTTATTGCCTTTTGTATCAATTATTTTATTATCAAAATTGCCAATAGAGATAGCTAAGTTACCCTCCACACCGCTGTCATCAATACCTATAAAGCTTTGTTGAAGATCATTATTTTTTGAGAATCTATCAGCCTCAGGAATTAACTCAAATATGTTAGCTATATTTATCATCTTGGCAAAATTAGCGTCTTCCCTGATTAACTCAGATGGTTTTTTATTTTTTTCTCTTGCTTTGGCTAGGATAGGTTCAATAGCTGGAATACTTTCTCCGCTTACATACCATTGGTCTAGAACAGTAGCAGATTCTTCTCTTAAAATTTGCGAACTGATTGAGTTACTAAGATTAAAGTTTTTAATATATTCTTCATCTCTTAATAAATCCACTTTGTTAGTCTGTTGCTGTTTTTTTTCAATCTCCAAAAAATCTTTCATCAAGTCAGGTGTTTGACGATTAGAAAAGAATTCTTCATCAAAACGTTCTTCAGGTAAAACTAAAATATTATTTTTTTCTTGCTCAAACTCTTTTTTATTTTGAGAAGAGTTACCATTAGTTTGTGTCGTCATTGTTCAACCTACCATAAGCTTGGATAATATTTTCATCAGTTACTTCCAAATCATTTTGCTCAAGCACTTTGCTAATTTTTTGCTTAACATTTACAGGAATTTGCTCAATCTTGATTACAGCGTTTTCATTTATTATCTGCTGTTGCGGTTTATACCAATTAGTTTGTTGATCCAATTTAGCTTTTAAAATATACCTATCAGAAATATCCTGCATTTCTTGTTGGGTTACCTTACGCCCCCTATTAGTCTCTAAATCAGCAAGTTCACTAGTAATATTGTCATTTAATTGATTAAGGATACGGCTATCTGTAATACCCAATAATTTACTTCTATCTGCAATCATAGAAGTAGTCGTTAATAATGCATTTCGCTTCTCTGGATTAATTGTTAAGTCTTGCTGTAAATTTAATAACTCATCTAATTGGTTAACAGGTAATTTATTACCATATTCTTTTAACACATTAAAATTATCACCTGCTTTTAATCGACCTTTAGCTTCTGAATAAACAACTACATCTAAAGTCTTTTTAGGTGTATCTAACAATACTACTTGATCTGATGCTGTTAACTGGGTAATACGTGCAGGATCAATTTCACTTAACGGTATTTTATTAATATAAATATCACGCCATACCAACTGATGGTTTTCCCGATAAGCTGTTTGAAGCTGTTGCTGCACTGATTCCATATACTGTCTAAATTCAGCTTTTGCATAACGTTTCTGATTATTATTAAGGTTAGAATCATTATCAATCGCGGCTAAAGAGGCACTGATATCTAACTCATCAGGAGAGCTATTGTTCAATTGCTGATTAATCCTACCTAGCTTTTGTTTAATTGAGTAGTCAGGAATTTTTGCAATAAAATCAGTGTCACTCAGTTCATCTTTAGCAGGATCACCAAACTCTGTTAACCATTTATTAAGCTGCTCAGGGCCAGCTTGGATGGCAGCTGCTGCCATTAAAGGTGAGCCATAATTATCTAATAGTTTATTAAAATAGTTTTGTTGTAATTGTTCAGTGTATTGGGGATCATTATTAAAACGTTGCTCATCAAAAGATTCGCCTAATACGCTAGCTATATTTTTGGCCTGATCTATAGTAGTAGCTGATTGCCCCTCCTTTTCAAGAGCTTGTTTATACATGGCTGAAAGATTATTAAAAACCCTAACAGCTGAAAAATCTCCCGTCTTTTCTACAAGCTGATTCACATTATTAACTAATGTTTTGCCATAATTTTTACCAGTCGTAATATCAATTAATGCATCAACTTGTTTGGTAAATTGTTTTTTTACTAGAGGTGTTAATGCAGTGAACTGTTCTTCATCTACTAGAGAAGTACGGATACTTTGCAATGCCTCAATATTACCTGCCTCACTGGCGTGTTTCATCTGACTTTGTACAAAAGTACTTTCTAAACGCCGATAGATTTCATTTACTTTCGGTTGCCAGCCATCTTGAAATCCAAATTCACCTGTTTGCTGGAAGGATTCACTATTAAATAAAGAGCTTTTAGCATCTTCAAGATTTGCATTAGGTTGTTGTACAGACTCAGTTACATTAGCAACTCTTTCATCTACTGAAGACTGTGCTGTATTCTGCATTGCTAAACCATATTGCTTTATCATGCTCAGTTTATTAGCATGTAATAACTTATCTTTCTGTAATAAAAAACTCTTTTTCTCCAACTTGTCTAAATTTTCAAATGAAGGGGAAGGCAAATTATCAATTAACTTTTGACGTTCTTCTGGCATTTGTTGGTAATTAATCTTGCCTGTTCTATATAATTCTGTTACTTGATTATTAATATCATCAAGTCCAACCTGATATTGGAATAATTCATTTTCTGCATCCAACTTATTATTAGCTTGCATATTTGTAGCAATAGTTGTCAAAGCTGCGCTCACTGCACCCATAACATTATCTGTTGCTTGACTTTGACCACCACCAACATTACTAATATTAGTCTGCCTAATTTGAGCAACACGATTACCAAACTCACCAATAGGAATTTGCATTTTATTTCACTCCTGTTGTAATTGTGGTACTACTAGTGTTTGTACCAGCATTACTACCTTTCTTAGTTTTAGAACCAGATTTAGAATTAGAATCAGGATCATCTTCTTCTGTAAGCCATTTAGTGATCAATCCTCCAGTACCCACACCCATACCAATCAAAGACCCAAATATTTTTGAATTAGCTTGCTGAGAAGCGTTTTGACCTTGTAATTTGTATGCCTGTCCCTGTGCTATGCCTCTTCTAAAAGCATCTTGACCGTCAAATATAGCCATCAGCGCATCTTCTTCAGCACGTTGTCGGATAGTTTTTTCAATTAATCCAGCAGAACCATCACCAACTACTACCCCTGAATTAGCCGTTGCTGCCACCGCTTGTCCTTGTACTACTCCAGCGGCTTGTCTAATTTTTTCTGCCTCCACACGGGAAGCTCCTAATGCAGTAGCAGCGTCTGCTTGAGCCTGTCGGGTTTGATATTTAGCCCATTTTTTGGCTTGTTTTTTTTCACCCATAGCACTTAGCATGCTCATACCCGAGCCAGCGATTTGTCCAATCAGCATTAATGTTACTGGATCCATAACCTATAACCTCTTCTCAAAAAACCTACCGCCATCTTGATACCCTAAAAAATGGTAAAAACGGCGATTACCTTCATTATTAATATTTGTAGTAATCCCCACATGGATAGCCACCACGCCTTTAGCTTTAGCCCAATCTTCAAAGGCTTTAAACAACTTAATAGCTGCTCTACCATCGCGTTTTGCAGGTACTACATAAACCGAATAATCAAACCCTAATAAATCATCAGAAAACCATTCGTAAGTTAAGCCGCCAAGAAAATAGCCAATAATTTGTCCCTCATCCTCAGCCACCAAAGCGTTATCTGTTTCACTATTAACCATCATGGCTACTACGGATTTAGCCTTACTATCATTAAAATTTTTATTGGCATAAGCAGAGCTTTGTTGTAATTGCTTGCCAAGCGCCACAATGGTCTCCACATCGGCTAATGTGGCTTCCCTTACCTTAATCATTAACAGTTACCTTTTTAATCACTGCTAACAGATAGAATGGCAACGGTTGATCTTGCTCGATGGTGATACTGTTATTCCAGCCCAATGATTCAATCTTATAATCACCTGTAAACATAGGGGCTGGCTTATCTAATACATCCTCACCAAAATTACGGAAAGGCAATACATCGCCATTAACCGAACAGCCTGTGGTCGTCATAAACCTTAATACCACCTCACCCACACGTTTATTACTGCCCTGTACTGTTCCTGTACCGCCTTGTATTTCAATATCCAAGGTTTCCACTGAGGTTTTATAAGGTAAACCCACTACCACTTTATAAGCGGTACGCTCAATACTGATAGCGCCATTCACCACTTGGCGACGTTGCATCACTGCACCATCAGCCACCACATCCACCGTTTTACCTTCCAGATGCTCTAAACCCTCAAATAAGCGTTGCCCTTGCTCACTACTAAACTGCTTACAACAATGGCTATACACATCTGTATTAAAACGCTCAATATAACGAACGGACTCACCATTTACTTGCCGCTTAACAACCACCCACACCTCGTCGGCTACACCATTCGGAATAGTAGCAATAGATTCATACTCACCATCGGTAAACTGTCTAGACCACGCCAATACCTCCTGTGCTGCATCCACTGTTAAGGTAGCGATTTGCCCATCGGCACGAACCAACCACAACACAGATTCAGGCTCTTGCTGATAGGCCATATCCACAATGCCGCCCTCGGTAATATGCTCAGATAAAATAGAAGCATCGGTGGCTATCATCGAATCACTGGTGGCGTCATAAGCAGTGGAGCGTAACTTACGCCCCGAGCGCTGCATAAAAAACAACTGATTACCAATGCGTACCGGCTTAACACTATTACAGCCATAAGTAGAGTGATTTTTAATTTGCACATTGGTAGGAGTAATAGCACTTTTAGCAGCCGAGCCAGACATCGAAAACTCACCGCCATAACTCAGCACCACAGGATTATCCAACTGGGTTAAATGCACAATGGGATTAATCTGATCAGATGAAATAGTAAAAGTAGCCGCATCATCATCATCCGTAGATAACTCAAAATTCAAATACTCAGCAATCTTACTCATCCAAATAGTTTGAGGTTTCTCATAACTTCCGCCACAATACAAACGCTGATTATGCAAAGTAACCGCAGCGGGATAACCATAATCCTCATTCCATACCACCGCCTCCAAACTCCACGCATTAGCAGGTACTTTAGTAGTGGCTGAAAGCACCGTTTTAATCTCCGCTTTAACCGACTTAGTACTGGTAAACGCAGTAATTAAACAAAGCCCCTTATTTAACCGCACATACTTACCTACATCAGCAGCGCGCCAACCATCCAAATCCAATGTAAGATTAATCTCCGTTCCAACAGGTTCTTTAACCGTTGTACCGCATTTCGTCTGCGGGCTACCTTCCAACTGCCACTGTTTACCTTCAATCTCATAATCATTAAAGGCAGAATTTACTTTTACTTTAACCGTTTTACGACTAACAAATGATGTAATCTCAGCCAAACCAGGGCCACAAATAATATTTCTACCCACATCAGCCGCTAAAAAGAAATCCTCCTCCAGCGTAGCCGTATACTTCTTCTTATCCTCATCGGTAGGATTAGCAAACACCTCAGGCTCCAACTTCAACTTAATATCAGGCCGCTCCCCCACCTCATCAAAGGGTTTAACGATAAAAGGCGCTTCTGCTAAAATCCAACTATCATCGGCCAAACGTCTTAACCGATAAATAGGCAAAGCCTGATGTGCTAAAAACATCGTATCAGCACCCTGCACATAATTAATCTCAGGCAACATCACCTCAGTATAAGGAGACTCCAACTCAGCGGTTTGCTGACTATCCTTAAACACCCGAATATACTTATCGCCAAACTCCACCATATAAGCTTGTTCACGATTAAATACATAAGGAATTAAGCGCACCTTCTTATCACTGTACTTAGTAGCCTGAATATACTCCGTACCCCATGTACGCATTACCCCACCTTGCACCGCTACCAGCGCATTTTCCAAACGCTTCGCGCCATTCTGATAACGTGCAATATCAACCCGCCCCATCAAACGAGGCGACAACTCACCCGCCGTAAAATTAGTTTGAATAAGCGACAACTTAGCCATTTAACCGCTCCTCCAACAAAGGAGAATTACCCAACGTATCCGCAGGATACTCCAAACCATTCAACGCCTTAGCTGTTCTTAAAGCCAACTGATACTCCTGCAAACGATACTGCGCCATCGACGTAGACTGCGTAATCGCATAAGCCATCTTTGCCGCCATCGCCAACTCCAACAAATTCACCAACAGCGAATCATAAGTAGAAATATCCGTATTCTGAAAAACATAACGCAACTTCAAAGAAGCCACATTCGCCAAAATCCGTCGCTCCTCAATCAAATAATCAATTGACTCACCCTCATCACCCACCGACAACACACGCACATAATCCGCAGGCAAAGTAAAACTAAACTTATAACCAAAAGGCGGCTTCTGCACATCATGCGCCAACAACACCCGTTTAATGGCACAACTCCAAGGATGTTCACGCAACAACGAATCACGCACACCAGGGTACAAATTAGCCGCCAACCGAGCCCGATCATTACCCTCAGTAAAATCATTAATAGGCTGCGCGCCCAACATCAACAACGCATTAGAACAAACAGAAACCCCAGAATTAGCAGTCGACATACTTCACCTCATCTCCTCTAACCAACCAGCAGCAAGGGCTAAAAGCCCCTGCCACAGGCAAAGTAAAAAACACTACTCAGCAAACTCAATAGCGACTACCTTCTTCTCATTAGCACGACCTGCGCCATAAGAAGACATCACAGAAATTTGAATCGCATTGTTCTTATCGCGACGCACACCCACATCAGTCTTATAATCATTACCTGCACCGAAATGAGCAGCACTTGAACACCAAGCCACCGTCGTATAAACACCGCCAGAGCTATCTAATGCCTCATAAGGCACCCAATTAAAGCCAAGCCAATTCGTCGCCACCGCACCATCCTGCAACATCTCCACCTTCAAGAAATCTGCACTGGTTAACGTCGTATCATTCAAAATGGTTTCCAGCATATCCGCGTTATAAGCGATATATAACTTCTCACCCATCTTCTCATCACACTCATTCTTACGGAAAAGTGCTTTAGCCTTAATAATCTTCGCCTTAGTAATACCCTCATTACCTGCTAAGATTTTTTGTTCTGCTGGTAACTTAGCGTCTTCATACGCACCGTTTTGCGAAGTTTTACGTTTAATAGCATCCAACAAACCACGGTAAATCACCTTATCTTTTAAACGATTATTAGCTGCCACCAAATTAGCCATATAAGCCCCCTGTGGATCAGCTAAAAGTTTTGATAAATCCCGTGGTTCAATAGGTACATGCAAGCCATAATCAGCCATCGTTACTAAGCGATTACCTGTTTCTGGTACACTCCACTTAGTATCCTCAAAACGGCCTGTAACCTGCTCCATCTCAATGGAAGCCATATCATTAACAGTAAAAGAATAACCCTGAATCTTGCCACGGTTATAAACCGCCTGCACAAAACGGGACTCTTTTTGTTGTGACTCAATATCAAAAGCATCGTGAAACTGCTGCGCAAAAGCCGCAGTAATCATGCCATTATTAGTTGTGAAATCTTGTGACATATTAAATAACCTTATAATTAATACCTTCTTGTGGTTATCTACTTCAAAAAAATAGGCCACCAAACATAGCCGCTTCGGCTAACGACTATGGGCATCACGATTATCCAGTAGCCATACTGGGTCGTAAGGTTATTTTGCAAGGGGTGCGGGGTTGGAAACCTGACTAAGTGATTAAAACTAGGCTTATTTTTCTTATAAATTCATTTAAGCTATTGAGTAGTGCATCAAAATTTATTTATAGATTACACCTTAGAATAATTAATTTAAACAAAGGGTTGCCTACAGCTAAATGCCATAAGCTTTCATCTTGACTTCTGATTTTCTTTTTAAAGCAGCACCTTTTAAACATAACAGATAATGCTGATCATCACCTGCATTTTTAATCATCTTCTTAATATACCCGATACCAATTGTGGTGACTGATCTAGCAGTGCCTATTGGCCCTGCTGGTGTAGGAACTTTATGAATATCTGAGGAACAACTACTAGAACTTTCAATTATTTTAAATACCAGAAAAGTAACCTCATCATTAATAGGCCAACTTTCTCCTTCTCCAGAATACCAAGCTGTTAATATTGTTCTTACTGCCTCCTCAGTATATAAATCAACCAATTGCTCTGCCATAATTTACTCATCCTTAATAAGCATTTCCACCACTTCTTCATCGGTATAACCAATAAAACTTAATAGATAAAAGTAATCTGTAAACTTCTTATTTTTTGGAATAATAAATACAGTCGTTCTACTTAACCCTTCCAATGTTTTACCATCATTAGCTATTAATAATTGATAATTTGATTTTCTTATCTCTGTAATAGCATTACTGCAATCAATATCCCATTTTTCTTTTAATAATTTAGGTATCTCCTGCTCATTTCCAAAGCTTTCATTAATCTGCTGAAAGCCTATAGATTTTTTATCAGAAAAAATAAGAATAGGATCACCTGAAATAATGGTACTTTCAGGGTTAGCAGTATAAACAATAAGATCAGGCGCTAATCTATTTTTAAATAAAAACTTATTATTAACTGTTTTATATTCTGTAGGTATTGGCTTTATTTGACACTGCTCATTAGCCTTTACCATAAGCACTAATGAGCATAGAAAACAAGTTATTAGAAATCGTTTCATTAATAAATGTCCTTAAAATACCCAGCAATTATCAAATATAATAAAAATACTTTTTATAAACTTTTACTACTTACTTAATTGAATGATTACCTACAATAAAAATATCTCGAGCTGTATTACCAATTATATTAGTAGTAAAAAGATCAAAGCTACCTCCAATAAGCCCTCCTATCAATGGAACAGCTTTACCAACATTAATAACACCTGTTGAGCCTGCTTTGGTTATAAGTCTAAATCCTACTGCTTTATTAATCTGTTTAAGTATTTCTGCTGTTAAATATTTCTGTATCATCGATACAGTAAGCTTTGTTCCCAATTGTATACCTGCATTTTTCAAAATTTCCTTTGCAGCAGATCCACATAATGAAACATAAACTAAGGTTTTTACTTGATCATCTTTTAAATCATAACCACCTATATATGCTATAGCTGCAATCATTCTTATTTGAATTAATAAAACGCTAGCAAAATTGGCAGGTATGGTCACTGGCATAGTTATTAAACCTCCTAAACCAGCAATAAAACCACTTGTACCAGCCTTTGTATTCTGCCAACGTATCAAGGAATTTACTTGATCTATCGGATTTTCTCCATTATTTCCATACGATTTCGCTAATCCCTCTACTGAATCAAAACCAGTAAAACCTGTTTCAACTGTATTATAAGCCCAATTTAAAACCTTTAACATTTTAGAAACTTCTTTTTCTTCGTTTATTTCATTGCTCATATTAGACATAATTACACCGATCCTTTTAAAAATTAAAATTATTTAAATCTTAAATAATTTAGCAAATTTCATAGCTAGCTGTTTTCCTCTTTTTTCAACGTGTTCAGGCAGCCATTCTGTAACATCTAATAAAAAATTATTTATCTTTACAGTACCACTTTTTAAACCTATATCTTTTCCATTACTGTCTTTAATATTGATATATTTTTCTTCAAAAGATTTATTAGATAATGAGTTGTTATAACATGTGAGAGTCAAATTACCTAAACTATGTAAATACTTTTCTCTATCTTCTTCAGTAAAATTCCAAACTAATATTTCTTTAGGTTTTTGTGGATAAATATGCTCTATTGTCCAGATTGGTTTTTTATTTTTATCTAACTCATCAAAATCCACGTTACCTTCTTTAGTACGTTCCATTTTCTCGAGTTTAATTAATAAATAACGTAATGGATGTCTATAATCCTCATATAAATTCATACTTGTTAAGTTTTTTACAAAATCCTCATCTGAAATATTTGTTATTAATAAATTAAGCTGTTTAATTGCATCATCTATTGGAAAATATTTTTCTCCAACATTTGCCTCAATAATATCTATAAATATTTGATCTAATTTATTAGTAGCAGGATAATTTGTTAACTGACGACGAATAAACCAAGCTTCTAAATAATCCAATAATCTACTATGATCCTGTGTTGGATATTGAGAAAATAAATACAATATCAATGCATTAGCAGGCACAACACCTAACCTTTTTAAATCTATTAATTTTTCTCTATATCTAAAATAATTATCATCTGTATCCATGAGTTCTGGTGAGATAATTTTCTTATAGACCTCTGATTGATTAATTAACTCGTTAAAAATAAACTTCGCATTTTTATTAATATGCTCACCATAAATTTTTATAAGATTTGATTTGGTAGGTTTTGGAAAGTTTTTAACAGCAATTTCTGGTCTATGCTTGTAAGCGTGATAATAATGGCGTAGAAATCTTTCTTGATTAGGATAATCAGGAACATTATTAATAATAATTTGCCATCTTTTATTTGAATCATTTGGATTACCGCCAATACGACCAATAATAGAGCTTTTGATTAAGTCAATTGGTGTTAAAGGCATACCACGATTATTTAAACTTTCAAAAAGAATAAAAGCTGAAGATATATCTCCTACATCAATTTTAACTAACATAGCAGACATAATTTTATCTAAGAGATCAAATAAATCTTCTACTGTCTTAAATTTATTCTCGTTATCAAATTCCCCTAACCTATCATAAAAATAACTATAAGCTTTTGCTAATCGTCGGTTACTAAAATAACTTTGTGGTTGAAAAATATCTGTTTTATTAAAGTTCTTTTGAATTAAATAATTATAATCTTCATAATTCTTATTTTGCATTGATAAAATCAAACGTGCCTTCTTCTTTTTACTGATATAAAGCATAAAATGTAAACTTGTCCAATTTGCATTAAGGTCTATATCATCTTGTATTCTTCCTCTTACATCATCATGATTTTTAAAAACATCATTTATTTTTTCATACAATGCCATCAATAATAATGAAATGGAAGTAAGTCTTTGTTGACCATCAATCAACTCTAAATACTCTTCTTTTTCATCAACTATACAGATTATAGATCCTAAGAAATAACCATCTTCATTGCCACGCAAATCATCATACAAATTATCCCAATTATCCCTATTCCATGAATACTCTCGCTGATAATCAGGTATTCTATATAAATTATCTTTATTATTATCTTTCCCTAATACTTCAAGCACGGTCTTTTGATTTGCAGACTTTATCATTATCTCTATATCCTTATTTCCAATCAGTAAAAATATTAACATATTGTGACATTAGTCTTAGACAAACTAATACTAAAGTCTAATTTATTAGTCTGTTTAATTAATTTTTGTAAAATCAATATTAATTGACACCTCCCCCCACTCCCCTTATGCTATATAAGTTACTGTAAATCCAGTAACCCGAGCGTAGAAACTCGGCACAGTACACACGTACGAAAATTTCATTTTGGTGCGTTAGGTATTTATTGCCTAGCAAAACTGTAATGGCAGTCGTACGCGGGACACCTTCGGGTGTGCCGATTAGCTTCCTGGTCGGTTTTCTACCCCGTGTGCGGCTGCCCCCTAATTTTTAGCAAAGTTAGTGGCAGCCCTGTTATCCAATAACACAGGGAGCTAAACCATGCCATTTCAAAACAACAACCAACTACTTAATTTAAAAGCAGAAAACGCTACACTTTTTCATACCCTCCAACTCTACCTTAACCTTGACGAATTAGAAGACCTAAATATAGCCATATACCAACTAGCCGATGACTGTTTAGCCAAACGCGCCAACCCAACCCTTAACCACGCCATCTACCATGTAAAAATACAATTTAATCGCTTTACACAACCTATTAGTAAATAATTATCAGCATACAAAAAGCCCACCAATGGTGGGCTTTTAAAACATAAACTAAAACCAATTTATTAATTAGCAGAACAAACGTAACCTAAAACACCATATGGTTGACCTGGTGTACCATAAGCAGTCCAGCCTGAACCATAAATTAGCGACATAAATAAGTCACGATCAGTTGCAATACCTACTTCCCAATCAGAAGGATTATATTCACCATAAGCACGGTATAAAGGAACAGTACCATTATACTGCTTTGTATAAATATGGCCTAAAGAACCATCCCATTGCCATGCTGGGTGGGTCTCCTGATCGCGAATATCAATCGAAGCAGCATGGGTTGTCATTACTGGATTATTATAACGTTCCATTCCAATTGAAATTTTTCTTGTGCCATTAAACTTATCATTTTTTAAAGTTTTTCCTGTTATGCCATACGCCTCTGTAAATCCATTTGCAATGGCACGACTGTACTCTTTAGAGTCTATAGACATATAAAAATTAGTATCAGATGGACGGCGTAAAATATATAAATTATTTAAATCTGATGCAGCACAAGCTGGCATATAAGCCATTTCTTTTTTTACTGGCGATTGTCCACTTCTCTCATAAACCGCCTCATACCTTCCAGCGCCATTTAACTTAGGGAAACTAATAGCAATACCGCATTTATAGACACCATCCAATCTATAAGCCGACCACCTATTGGTAGTGCCTTGACTGGCTACACTGTCAACTTGCCCTAAATCATCTACAACATTTACAATAATACGCATTGACCCACTAATGGTTGTATAACAATCATTAGCATATGGCACAACTCTACCATCTAAATAATAAGCTGAACCGCCACTTGTACTGCCTGTAAACACAATACCTGCGCCAGCCATTGGTACTATAGAATCTGATGATACTTTATTATCATCTTCCATAAATACTGATCTTGTCTTTTGCTCATCCACTAACTTATCTTGTGATATAGAATGAGTATTTGCCATTGTAGGTAACGCAAGGGTTAAACCTAATATAGCCGTTACTAATGTTTTTATTTTCATCAATATTCTCCATTTATTTTTAATATTTATTCTCATTCCATTAAATATATACAGGCTAATACTTACTTTCCTATACTGCTTAATGGAAGTTTGACTTTATGAGATATAAATTTTCTTTTCTTTTTGCTGAAAACAAATAATTTAAAACTGCTTTTATTACCTTATCCTATTTATTAACCTACTACTTAAACGCCCAATAACACACCTTTATAAAGCCAAACCTGATGGGTAGAAACCGCCTAAACCAATCTCCATACCCCTTCTTAAACAAGCCAAATAAATAAGCTATAATAAAAAATTACACTCATTAAAAAAGAGAAAAACCATGCAACGTATTTGTGTTTTTTGTGGGTCAAATACAGGTAACAACCCTATTTATATAGAACAAGCCAAACAGCTAGGCACTACCCTTGCAAATCACAATATCACCCTTATCTATGGCGGCACTACCATCGGTTTAATGGGCGCAATTGCCGATGCAGCACTAGCCGCAGGTGGCAAAGTAATTGGTATTATTCCACAACGCCTTGCAGATAAACCCAATATGGCACACGCTAAGCTAACCGACATCTATATTGTTGAATCTATGCACCAACGCAAAGCAAAAATGGCCGAACTAGCCGATGGCTTTATCGCCCTACCGGGTGGGCTGGGCACTTTTGAAGAACTATTTGAAATGCTTACATGGTCACAATTAGACTTTCACAAAAAGCCATGTGCCGTACTTAATATAAATGGCTTTTACGATAAATTAACTGAATTCTTAGATAGCGTCATTGCCGCCCAATTTATGAAACCCGAACACCGCCAACTACTAATCAGCGAAAGCAACCCCGAACAACTTTTAGAAAAAATGCAAAACTACCAAGCCCCAACCGTAAGCAAATGGTTTAATCCACCGATATAATTACTATATAAATTACTACTGTGCAAGATTATTAGCAGCTAGCACTTAATTATTTTGCTAGTTATTTAATTAATCAGAATAAAGCTATATACCACTCCATGCTTTGCTTTATGATAAGTAATTATTTAACACGTTATATTTTATTTATGATTAATTTTGAGGGTGGATTAATAAGCAATAGGCTTATATACAATCAGTTTTTTGAAATTTCAACAACTAATTAAATATCAAAATCAAATTTATAATATTGGTCTAGCTAGAAAGTAGTTTATCACTACCTTCTAACTAGATATGCTTTAGGACTTTAATAGCTGTCTTAATACGTAGTGCAAGATACCGCCAGCTTTAAAGTATTCCACCTCGTTTAAGGTATCAATACGACAAATTACAGAGGCTTGAGCCGTAGTACCATCGCTGCGTTTAATATGTAGGGTTAAGGGCATACGGGGTTTTAGCTGTTTGCCTTCTAAACCACTAATAGTTATTAGCTCATCACCTGTTATCATAAGTGTTTTGCGGTTTTGACCCTCTTCAAATTGTAGTGGTAATACACCCATACCCACTAGGTTTGAGCGATGAATACGTTCATAGCTTTCTGCAATAACCGCTTTTACCCCTAATAAGTTAGTGCCTTTGGCTGCCCAGTCACGGGATGAGCCGCTACCGTATTCTTTGCCTGCAATCACGATTAAGGGTACTTGTTCTGATTTATAACGCATGGCTGCATCGTAAATTGGCTCCCTTACCCCATCTGGGTAATGAATGGTGATACCACCTTCTTCACCCCCTAACATTTCATTTTTAATACGAATATTAGCAAAGGTACCGCGCATCATCACTTCATGGTTACCACGACGTGAACCATAGGAGTTAAAATCTTTAGGCTTAATACCTAAACTTTCTAAATATAAACCTGCAGGGCTAGTTGCTTTGATATTACCTGCTGGGGAAATATGGTCTGTGGTAATAAAATCACCAAATACTGCTAACACCCGTGCATCTTTGATATTTTCGATAGTAGGCAAATCGCCTGTGATATGATCGAAGAAAGGTGGCTTTTGAATATAGCTAGAAGAAGCTTGCCACTCGTAGGTGTGGGACTCTGGCACTTTAATCGCTTGCCATGTTTCATCGCCAGCAAATACTTCTGCATATTCTTTATCAAATAAACTACTAGAAACCAGCTTAACGGCTTCAGCTATTTCTTGTTGAGAAGGCCAAATATCTTTTAAATAAACGGGCTTACCTTGCTGATCTTTACCCAGTGGATCTTTAGTTAAATCAATATTGATATTACCTGCTAAAGCATAGGCAACTACTAGCGGTGGTGAGGCTAACCAGTTGGTTTTTACTAATGGGTGAATACGCCCTTCAAAGTTTCTATTACCAGAAAGCACAGCGGCAACGGTTAAATCGCCTTTCGTAATGGCCTCTTCAATAGGCACTAATAAAGGGCCTGAGTTACCAATACAGGTAGTACAACCATAGCCCACTAAGTTAAATCCTAAGGCATCTAAATAAGGCGTCAGCCCTGCTATGTCATAATAATCGGTGACTACTTTAGAGCCAGGCGCTAAGGAGCTTTTTACCCAAGGTTTACGTTGCAAACCTTTTGCTACTGCTTTTTTAGCTAATAAGCCTGCCGCCATCATTACACTAGCATTAGAGGTGTTGGTACAGGAGGTAATTGCGGCAATAACAATAGCCCCTGTCTTTAACTGCTCTGTTTGACCATCCGCTTCATAATCAACAACTTCAGCTTTATTTACCACTGCATTATCCGACGCTATTTTTTGTGGTTGAGCTTTTATAAAATCATTAAATACATGGCCAACATTTGATAAACCAACACGATCTTGTGGGCGTTTTGGCCCTGCTATACTCGCCTCTACTTCGCCCATATCCAGTACTAACGTGTCTGTAAATTTAGGTTCATGACCTGCTTCACGCCATAACCCTTGCGCTTTGCAATAAGCCTCTACTAATTTAATAGTCTCCGCTGGACGGCCTGTTAGTTTTAAATAATCAATAGTCACTTCATCGACAGGGAAGAAGCCACAGGTAGCACCATATTCAGGCGCCATATTACCAATGGTTGCACGGTCTGCTATGGGTAAATAAGCTAAACCATCGCCATAGAACTCAACAAACTTGCCAACCACACCTTTTTGGCGCAGCATTTGGGTAATGGTTAATACCAAATCCGTGGCTGTAATACCCTCTCTTAATCTACCCACTAATTTAAAACCAATTACATCGGGAATTAACATGGATAATGGTTGGCCTAACATAGCTGCTTCAGCTTCAATACCACCCACACCCCAACCTAACACGCCCATGCCATTAATCATGGTGGTATGGGAATCAGTGCCTACAAGTGTATCTGGATAGGCAAAGGTTTTACCTTGTTGCTCTTGCGTCCAAACAGTGCGCCCTATGTACTCCAAATTCACTTGGTGACAAATACCAGTACCAGGTGGCACTACACTGAAATTATCAAAGGCTTTTTGCCCCCAACGTAAAAAGCTATAGCGCTCACCATTTCGTTCCATTTCTTTCGCAACATTTTCTTCAAAAGCTTCTGGCGTTGCATATTTATCCACCATCACTGAGTGGTCGATCACTAAATCGACGGGGCAAAGTGGATTAATTTTTTTAGCATCTCCACCTGCCGCAGCAATGGCAGAACGCATAGCGGCTAGGTCTACAACAGCAGGAACACCTGTAAAATCCTGCATTAGAACACGGGCAGGATGAAATTGAATCTCATGTTCAGAATGACAATCTTTTAACCATTCAGCTAACGCCTTAACATCATCATTGGTAACGGTAGTACCATCCTCCCAGCGCAATAAGTTTTCCAATAAAACTTTCATCGACATAGGTAATTCACTAATATCACCTAATTGCTTAGCGGCCTCCGCCAGCGAATAATAATGGTAAGTTTTATTATCAACCGTTAAGCTAGTTAGGCTTTGCATGGTATTTAAAGACGACATAATATTTATCCTTCTAGTTGTTATCGTTGCTTTTTGTAGACAACTGAATGAGCTATATATTGAAAATTTTTTATATTATTGGTTTATTAAAATATTCAAATCGTTATAAATAGTAAGCGAAAAACAGCAAAAATTAAATTTTGCTTTAGTATAAGTTTTACAATTGGTTGTTAAGTAAAGCCTATAAAATTTAATGGGATTTCTATCTAGAATATTGATACAAACAAGAACGGGATATGTTACAAGTGATAAATCAATAAGTACTCCTACCCTTTGATAAAGCAGGGGTAGGAGTATTTATTTTAATTTACTTGTGGAAGTAACTGTAAAAACGTAAAGGTTTCATAATCAAGCATCCAACCAAATTCATCATCAGGTGACGCAATAGGATTAACTAACTCTACTCTCACTTTCCTCTGAAAAACCTCTTGCAAAACAGTGTTCAAAAGATTTCCAGTGTCTTTAAATTTAACTAAATCTAATTTAACAAAATAATCAGCTTGTGATACTGCATCATTTTTTAGTGGTAGTTCATTTAAAAGTTGTATGATATAAACACCAATTTCATCTACATTAAAACTTTCTAAATTAAGCAGTTCAACACTCACATTAGATCTATTTAATTGTTGAATTAAATCATACATTAAATAGTTAGCTTTTCGGGTGTCTTGAGCAAATGTTGATAAATCAATTTTCATTAAATATTCTGACATTTTCTTATTCTCCTTTTTAATTAAGTGAAATTCCATTTTATTTAGTTTGATTTTCTTTTTGCTTAAACAATATATTCTCTAGCCATTACTCTAATGATCACTATTCTTCCTACATCAAGTTAAGAAGCATCAAGTGGTAAAAGCAATAATCAACTTATTGTGAATGTAAAAAATGATGCCTCTATTTTTATTGCTTCCAATTGTGAAGTACATGGCGCTTATTTAGAAGCAGCTTTTAATGAATTAAGAAAAGATATTCCCTCTTCACTAGTGAATGAAACTCAATAAGCTCAAGCTATTTTAAGTTGGTAAGTTCTGTAATAACCTTTCTCATTAAAATATTAGAAAGTTTATTAATTTTTCCAATAAACATTCACGAAATATAAAATTTAACTAGAACCTCATAATAATTACTTTTTCTCTACATTCTTACTATACCAATCCTCATATTCCTTATATTCCTTTTTAATTTCTCTAATCATTTGTATAGCTTCCATTTTTCTTTGTTTTGCCATCAATTCATCATTTTCTATATTGATCATATATTTTTCTAATTTTTGCGTATAACTATCTATATTCGATTTATATTTATTATATTCATATTCCGTTAGATAAAAATAACCATAGGATGGTTTTCGTGGTTTTTGGCCTAGTACTTGCTGATAGGAAGGATATGCACCAAATATATTTGACTTAGCTTGATAACCTAAACAAACCAAAGGAATAGTTAATAATAAACTTAATATTACTCGATGTTTTTTCATTATAAAATCCTTGATATTATTTTTTAATTAAAAATGATTCACATATTTCACCATCAAAGAAGCTATTCTTTATCTATCTTTTCTTGATACTTAGCTTCATATTCAGCAAACTCTTTATTCATATCTTTTATGGCTTGCATGGCTTCTTTTCTACTTTTTTGCATTTCTAACTCATCATACTCAATACTAAAAAGATATTGCTCTAAATCCTGTAATTGCTGCTGTACACGAGATTTATAATAGTTATACTCTGCTGGATTCATATAATTTACTATCTTTGATGGTTGTGTTGGCTTTGGCGAGAGGACAACGTGACGTAAAATTGGATAACCACCAAATATATTTGTGTCTATACCATACCCCAAACAAGTCATAGGAATTATTATTAATAAACTGAGTGCCACTAATTGTTTTTTCATTAGAATACTCCTTACCATTATTTTCAACCATAAATAAAAACAATCGTTTTAATAAATATAGCAAATATAAAACTGACAAAATAATTATTTACCTAAAATTTACTGATTACTGACAAAAAAATCCCCAGTCTAGCTGGGGTTTAAAATGCTTAAGTCTATTAATTTTAAGCGATGGTTTGATTACCATAAGTGGATTCGTAATAGCGTTTTACTCGCTCATGGGTCGCCTTATGGTCTGGATGGTTGGCATTGCGGTAAGCTTCACTAGCCATCACTTGTTTAATATCTTGTTGTTGAAAGCCTAATGAGCGACCTATGCCTGTATCTTCCTGCAATGTTTTACCAATATTAGCTAGTATTTTGATTACAATAGGATTATTACCAATTTGATCCATATGTTGTAAATCTTCTGGTGCAGCATATCGTTGAAAGGCTTGATAAGCGGTGCGCAGATTTTTATTAAAGTCTGTTTCATTGGTCCAGACTTGGCTTAGTGATTGATAAGCTTCTTCAATATTTAGCTCCTTACCGACCTGTACCAGTTCAGGCAATCGTTTTGCATATTCACCTAACACAAACTCCACTTGTTTTTGAGTCATTCCCAGTTCATGGGCTTTACCTAAGAACTCACGATTCTCTGGATCTTGTTTAAAATCATCAAAGGTGAATAGTTCAGACTGTAGATCAACATCATATTCATCCACTGAGCGAGGTGGAATATCACCTGTGCCTAAACGTCTTTCTAAGTGGCTATAGCCTTCTGATAATTTACGGGCGCTTTGTTCTAGGTCTACACTACCATCTTGGTTAAAGACTTGGTATTTTTCAGGTAAAAAACCTTCTGGTTGTGCAACTTCGCTAGTGGCTAGTACAGAGCCTGCGCTCATTGCCTCGCCTAAAGCATCATCACTGTAGGCTTCGTTTTGGTAGAAAGTGATTAGTTTATTCATCATGTTCAGATACTCCATTCGCTCTGTTAATACGGGAAAGAATAAAATCGATAACGCTACGTTGCCCTGCTCGGTAGTAGGTTTTGATTTCTGCATTATGTTCATCAAAAGAAGGCGGCAATGAGAAACGAGTGACAAGGTCTTCTAAAATTGCCTCACCGCCTACCGTCTGCTCAAAAAGCCGCTGGTAATCAAATTCATCCACTGGTTTATTCATTATTCACCTGTTTACTGTTGCGCCATTGCTTGTTGTGCTAACTGTGCTTGCAGCGCTTGTTGCTCTGCTTCTATACGTTGTTGCCTTAAATCTGCCACCTCTTGTTCGGTACGAATCAACTGGGCAGGTACGCCTAATGCTTCGCCTGTAAAGCGTGTGGCTTTATCAAAATCAATGTTATCTAACACTTCTTGGTTAACCTGCGAGTTCTGCAAAGTCATTTGTACAAAGTTGCTTATAGCGGTGACTTCATCAAACTTTTGAGCGCGCGCCATTGGGCTAACATATTTAATACTGATATATTTATTTTGCAGGGTTTCAGGCGCTTCTGAAAAAATACCTGCTCGAAAGGCAATACCAAAACAACGCTCTACCAATGGCTGTAGATATTCAGCCTGCATCCGTCCATAGATAGGCCCTAATAACTGCCTAATCAATTGTTGTCGCATATTCACTTCGGTGGCTGTCATGGCTGGGCCATTTTGCGGTTGTAGTTGATCCGCCAGCATAATTTTACGAATAGCCGCTTGTAGCTGCTCACATTTGGTAAACGACACATTAAAGTCAGCACCACTGTGCAATGGCCGCATACTATCCACACTATTAGCCACAATCACTTTACGCGGCCCTACAGTAATGGTACGCGGATTTAGCACACCATCATCTTGCGCAATCCACATGCCGCTAATCGCCAAATCAGCATTGGCTAGCTCCATGCGTTTAATTTCATTAAGTGTTTTCGCATCTGGCAAGGCATCGGAAACAGGGCCAATGGCATAAACACTTTGTGGAATTTGCATCCAACGGGGTACGACTACAGGCATTTCGTTATAGCCACTTTCCCGTACAATCAGTTTGTTATCTAAATCCACATGCACTGAAGCAATCGGTAATTTTTTAGCCACCTCGCCTAGCTTACCCCCTTTGCGCGGATAGATGGCATGTACAAATTTAACTTTACTACTGGGATCACGCTGCGCCTGCTTTCTCACTTTTTCTGATAAACCATCAGCAAATTCATTAACCGCTTGTTCTGCCGTTAACTCATAACTGTGATAAACAATATCAATTTGCTCGTCGGCACGACTACTATCACAGTAGACACTGGCAATAGGCCATAACTGAAAAATAAAACCACCCTTTTCTCGATCACTATCCACATAGAGGGCAAACCATCCTGCACTCATTAAATCGAGGTTGCCTTCGTAAGCGGCTGAATCAAAATTGGAGTTGTGAATATTACGCCACAATACATCAGCGGATTCATCTAACCAGCGTTTTTCTTCATCAGTAGCACGGTCTACATCCAAACCAAACCAACGGGAATTAGCAGGAGTAAGGCCGCTAATAATGGCGCTTGCTTGGGTGCGTGCTGCGTCCGTTAAGGTGGAGTCGAGTAACTGTGATTTCTTACGTTGAATAGTGGCAGAATTCACAACCTCACTATTAAAGCCTGTGCCACGTACAGGAAATGAAAAATCAAAACACTCTTTCCACACTTGCTCATGGGGTTTACGGAGTGATTTTAGTGTTTCTAAGCGACTATTGATTTTATTTGCTAAATTATCCATCGTATTAGCCACCTAATGTCTGTTTAGCGTTACCTTTTTCTCCACCTGTAGAAAGTAAACTGTTTGCTCTACGTTGTTTTTTCTTTTGCGCCAGTTCTACATTGGCCTTTTCAGCAGCTTTGTTAGCAGCTTCATCAGCTTCTTTTTGCGGATCACGTTGTACTACCTCAGGTGTTTTTGGTGAACCACCTAAGCCCACTAAGCCTGCTGCTTTTTTTAATGCTTTTTTTGCTCCACCCATTATTTTTCTCCTGTATTTAACCAACCCTCTTTTGTCAGGGTAAAATGGAATTTGCGAGCTTTATTAGAAACCATTGAATTGGTTGCTTTCACAACCTTTGGTTGGTTATCAGATTGAATTTGTTGATTAAGTTGTTCAGCTTTGACAATGGCTTGCTGTTTTGACCCCAAAAAATCTGCCAACCATTGATTACTAGGAGTAAGCACACCATATCGGCCACGTGCTTTGTGCTTTGCTTGATATATAGACATAAAAAAACCCTCTTGTGAGGGTTTTAGTGTGGATTAACTATCTGGTCAGTTTTCCAACTGTCCTTAATATATTTTTTATTCCAATCCACCTGATACTTTATAGCGAAAATGACCCAACCAAAATAAAATAATCCCCATTACCATACACCAACCAAACAACGGCCAATTTAGCTCCATTTCTTCCTTTGGAGCTATTCTAGCTTGTTGGGTATTTTCTGGGTTGTACACAATATTAACCAGATCCCCTTCGTTGTAAGCTATTTTAGTTAATAAGATATAGGCTTCTGCTCGTTTACCTTCTTGCGTAAAAAACTTAACCAATAAATTACGCGCTAATTCTGACTCATTAATCACAGCAGATACCACCGCTTTAGTGGCTATTCCAGCTTCTTCTAACTGTTGGTAAATAGTGCTTTCATACAGTTTTCTTTGTTCAAAACTAGAAAAGCGCATTGGTTTACTGATAAACAATGACACCATAGCTATAATCATAAATAAAATACCAACCGCTTGTAAAAGATGGCTTACCCTTGCTTTCATCCTATCTGCATACTCCTACTTTTTTATCTTGCGCTATAAACAATCATTGAAACTATCTAACTTGCTTATTTTATATTAAATCAAAAAGGATTAAATAAACTAATAGCAAAACTAATTAACATATTAAAAAAGAAAGACATCCCAACAAAAATAACAATATTTTTATTGCCCTCTATTCCTAGTTTTTGAACTAATTTATACATTACCCAACTTATAATACCCAACCAAAGCAACATACCAAAAAAACCATTTAGTGCATTGCCTGTTTTGATTATCACTAAAACAATCAGAAAAAAAACTATATATCCCCAAAAAATAGTCTTAAATGTCTTACTATAATCTGGGTATTCTGCTTCTGCTAATGCAGCAGCCCAATGAGCAGCTAAAGCATTTATAGCACTAGCTATGGCTGCAACAATAGCAATAATCAAACAACCGAATATAAATCCCATTACCCTTTCCTTATAAATCTATTTTTCCTGTGTATTTCTATACCAACATATTTGTTGTCAAACACAGAATAATTATATATTTCACATGTAAAAATGTAAATTGATTACATGTAAAATATTTCAATAAATTTATTTAGCTGAATAAGAGTAAAAAACTTCATCAATAAATGGCTTAATAATAAATAACTTGCTTTAAAATAGCTGACTTAAGAACCACTTTATTCCTCATCAAAACTACTCCACTGGGCTATTTTCTCATCCTGCTGGAATTGCATTTCTCGTTCTTTAACACCATTAACTTTCCATACAGTCCATAAGCCTTGCCGTTTTCCGTTATCAAATCCACCTTGCCAACGTTTGTTACCATTTTCATACCAACCTGTCCAAACGCCGTTTCTTTCGCCTTGTTGAAAATAGCCCTCCAATCCTTTTTGACCATTTCTGTGCCATCTTATAATGGATTGTATTTGACCATTTTGATAATAGCTTTGCTCTTTTTTAAGGCCATCCTTAAACCATACCACTACCTCTCCTTTATTGGGTTTAATATGGCCATGCAAAATATCAGCTTTATTAACCACTAAAATCGGATCTGTTTGCTTGGTATGGGTATCACTATAAAAATCCTGTATCCAATACCCTTGCTTGTCATCAATAGCGATTAATTTACGATAATAGAATGCTTTTTTATGGGCGGGCACTTGCTGCCAATCCCTGTTGTAATAGGCAATAATGCTGCCTTGTTGCAAAGTAGTATCTGCTACAAAATCAGTCTGATTAATTGGGGAAGCCTGTTCAGCGGCTACGCTAACAATACTCACTAAAAATAATATAACTAATAAAGCGTTTTTCACTCTATACCCTGTCATTCAATTAAATTTTATACTGAAGTATAACCAATTTTAGCCCACCCATGCCTACTCTTTATTTAATTTACTTGGCTTTTTCTGTTAGCATAAGTCAACTAGCCTGAATAAATGGAAAATTTACTATGCTAACACTATTATTTCGCTCTGTTGCCTTGGGCTGTATTGCGTTGCTTATAACCGCTTGTACTCAAATACCACAACTGGTAGAAAATACCACTATTGCTTATTTTGATGAGCGTGGAAATAACATCAGCAAACCCTCACCTAGAGGCAGCTACCGCCAGCTGTTAAAAATTCAATCCAATGGTTATTTAGTGCAAAGCTTTTTTGTTAACACCAATACTAAACAAACAGATCCTTTTATCATTCATAATAAAGAAGATCTTACTGCTATTGATCCTCTAAGTATTGATGGTTTTTTTGTGCAATGGCATAGAAATGGGCAGAAAGCAGGTTCAGGCCACTTTATCAATGGTAAACGTCAAGGCACATTTACGGAATGGACAGAGCAAGGAACTAAATGGGCAGAAATGCAATTTGAAAACGATTTAGCCAATGGTAAAGCAAACCTCTGGTATGAAGATGGCAGTAAATATATTGAGGGACAATACTTAGCAGGCAAAGAAGAAGGCGAATGGAGAATTTGGCAGCAAAATGGTCCTATACGTTTTAAAGCAACCTTTGTGCAAGGCAGCATTATTTCAGCAGTAGATGCCAATGGCAAACCCATCAACCTTAGCAAAGACGATTTTACTACCAAATAATGGATCCAATGGCTAAGTTATCCTAATTAAAGAGCTTAGCCATTATTTACTGTTGTTATTAACGAAACTAATAATTTAGCAATCCCTTATTGTTTTAAAAATAACTGCAATACTAATACAGTTACCATTGCTACTAACAAATAATAAATAACTAACACACCCACTGCACTAATAGAACTAATAAAAAAATGGCTAAGCGCTAATAGCGCCATATCTGCTAATAGCATAATTAACCAAATAGTTATACTAACCCATACTAAGCGTTGTACTTTTTCAAACCATTTTTCCTGATAAAATACCGCAATGGCTATTTTAATAAGGATAAAAACAGCGATTAATCCTCTATATAGCCACTGTACTCCATTTTCATTGCTAATAGAGAATAGATTCGCCATATCAAAGCTTAAGGTTTTTAAGAGGGAGGGTGTCAGATAGCAATCTAGGCCCATAGTCCAAGCACTAAAACCAACCCATATAGCCCATGGCGACAGCTCATAAAAACCAAATACTACAAAGCGTTTCATCAGCCTTAATAATAACCAACAGGTTGCTATTAACAATAAAAGCGCCAATAACGCCCAACACGTTAGGTAATAAACACGACTAGGCTCAGCCATGATTGACCAATAACGTTGCCGCCCTATTATATCGATAAATAAAGGATCCCAATATTTTAACAGTAGCTGACAACAGATACTCAGTATTATGGCAATAATAAATACACACCATCGCGGATAGGCATATTCGCTATTTTGTATCCGTGTAAATAATGATAACAATAAAACACCTATTACTAACAAGCTAACTAATGCACCATTAGTTATTAAGTGATAGGTGGTGGGTATTAAATAGACTGTTAGATAGCTTATTGCAGTAATAAGCCCTATTAAACCTAGCAACCACACAATGGATTGTTTGTGACTATTAATCATCTATTAAAATCCTACAACGATTGACATTGTTTAGGTAAAAATTTAAGCGCTGCATCTGAGCCACATTGCCAGTTAAAAATACCTTGTTGTTGAGTGGGTACCATTCTTAGAATTAAAGACTTTCCCTGTAATTCTGGAAATAGGTTTTTTTGTTTTTTTAATGTTGCAATTATATCGCATCCCTCAACACTAACACTTTCCACAAAAGCGCCCTTGATTTCCATAGCAGGTAAAATACCTAATACTTGGTTGTTTTTAGGACATTGACCATGTTTAATATAATAATTGGTAAGCTGTTGTTTTTGCTCATAGGCAAGTATTACTGCCTCATTCATAGGGGCCTTAAGGCTAGGAACTGCTCCTTGCTCACTGTACAGTTTACTGTACCAAGTGCCTAATGCTAATATTTGTGGTGTCAATGCTGCTTGTTGCTTCGCTGTTAATTGACAGTCCTTAGCAGGTGCATAACGACTATCACCATTAAAACTACATTCCCCTGTAAAACTTTGCTGCTCTTTACCTGAGGTCATCGCTTCTTTAATGGTTAATGTTTTACCCCGTAAGCCTTCTGCAATCGTCGCATCTTTTTTATAGTGAATAGACAGGGTACATTGTTTAGTAACACTCACTTTCTCTAAAGGACTATCCGCAAAGAAATTCATATCGGGTAAGTTTAATACCTGAATATCTTCTGGACATTGTTGATAATAACTATAATAGTTATGTAACGCATAAGCCACAACACTACCTAGCACAAAGCCTGTTACAAACTGCTGGTCGCCTTTATCTTGTATAGTAGGGGGATTAACAGCTGTCCAACTATTGTTAGCTACCAATAAACAACTCGCCACTACCATTAGAGATCGAATGAGTCCCATATTTCACTACCACTATCTTGTTCTGTTTATTTTAATTAGTTGCTTATAGTTTCTGAGGCCACAATACATGGCCATTTTTATAACGATGAGTATAAAGCAAATTACCTTGTTTATCCCAGCCTTTTGCCTCGCCTATTATTTTGCCCGCTTTATAGGTTTTTTGCGAAGCAAGTTGTCCATTATCATGCCAGGTTTTGTATATCCCCTCAATCTCACCATTAAGACGTATATATTGTTCCTTAAGCTGACCATTCTCATACCAAAAATTTACTGTGCCAGACTCATGGTCATTCTCATAGTTGGCTTCATAAGATAACTGACCTGAACGATACCATTCTTTATAACTGCCATGTAAGTTATCATCCACATAAAAAAATTCTTCTTCTTTTTCTCCTGTTTCATACCAAAAAGTATAGCGCCCTTGTAGCTTATCCGCTTTATAAAAGCCTTCTGAACGCAATGAGCCTGAGCTATACCAAGTTTGATAAGTACCTTCTAACATCCCTTGTTGATAAGTTGTTTCAGCCTCTTTACTACCATCAGTTCTCCAATAGGTTATTTTGCCCTGTATACTTTTTGGTTGCCAACTATAGGCATCTGTGACATCAGTTAAAGTAATTGGACTTATTTGCTTGGCATTATTTTTTGTGTAAAAATCTTGTACTTGATAGCTTTCTGTATTATTTAGTTTGAGCAGTACACGGTAATACATACTTTCTGAACGAGCATAAGTACGCTCCCCATTCTTTTTAAAATATGCAATAACCAATCCTTGTTTTGCTGTCAACTCTCGCCACGCTTTGTTATCATTATTTTGCGCCATAACTAGAGAACAAAACAACACGCATAAACAGATGATTAATCTTGTATACTTTTTATATAACACCATTGATACATTCCTTTACTTACTACTTACCACTGCGTAAGTTTAGCTGATTTACTGATATTATAAATAACACTATTTTTTTATGCGCGAGAATAAATTATATTTAAGAGGATGCGACCTTTGATTATACTGTTAAAGACAATTAATTAATGGATAATGAAAGAAATAATTTAAACACTGAGCGATCATGCTATGCGCATTTTTTTACACAGCCTTTTATTAATGCTGGTTTTATCACTTGTGGGGTGCGCCAGCTCTATTACCCATGGTATTAATTATTCTTCAGGTAACTACCAACCACCCTTTTATTCTGGCATTGCTGCTGATGCCAAAATTATTAATGAAGGGGTGCAATGTACTTGGAATGATGACTGTGCTAACCGAGATACTGTTATGATATCCTTGGCCCCTTTGGCTGTATTAGATTTTCCTTTATCTTTAATTTTAGATACTTTATTGGTGCCTATCGATGCACTGATTTACTATAACAAATAATTGATTTAAATTTAGCAGCTTAATGTGTTATTTACATTAAGCTACTAAATTCTTAATCAAAGAATTATAAAATTCCTTGTGAGGCCATCTCTAATTCACTTTTAAAATTTAAGGCTGCTTTGTTTACACAAGCAGTATTTTGCTTACCACTATTTGGATCATTCATAGCAATATCTATTGCTTGTGAAATTTCGCTAGCCAATTTTAATAACCAATGTTTAGAAAAAGCTGTTAATCCTCCAACAGTAGAGTTTAAGGTAGAAAATAATTCCTCAATTTGTTTAGAACAATTCTCTATAGCCTGTAAAACTTTATTTACTACATAGACTACATCATCGTTAACATTTATTTTTTTTGCCACTGTATCTGACCAAATTACAGTGATAACAGCTTTTATAGCTTGTACTTCTTCTGCTGTATAACTCATAATAATATCCCATTATCATAAGGTACTCATGGAACTCAATTAATTGAAAATTTACTTAGTACAACCATTACTAAGTCCTAGTATCATAAACAATACACAACGAAATATATGCTTGCTTCAACAAAAATATACTCAATCAAAAATGGTAGCTCCACCAAGCATCTTTACTAATTCCTGGTAGATCAGTCCGTGAACCACCCGTTACGCTACACCACAACTTCACCAACTTTTCGCCATCACCGTGCTTTGGCTCTGCACCTTGTTTCCAGCCTACAATGGTAGGCTTGGGTACTTGGATTATATTAGATATAGCTTGCAGGGAAAGATTGAATTTATTTAAATCACAAATCACTCGGAACCAATCAGTATCACAACGTTTAGACATTTTATATCACCTCTTTGTTAGTTATTAGTGGTATCTGTTTGTTGTTGCTTATTGCGTAAATGCTCTCTGTTCCAACGGTATAAAATATTTTCAGAGATTTTATATTTACGTACTATTTCGGTGCTATTACGACCATTAAACTCCGCTAAAATCTTAGTTTTTAACTTTTCCATATAGCGCTGTGGATTCATTGGAAAAACAATCGAAAGTCCTCGCCAATTTTCATAAAGGTTAAAAGTAATCTCTTCAGCTTTTTGTCCAGCTTCATTTTCAGCCAATCCTGTTTTCATCAATTCGAATTTGATATTTTCGGCTAGCTCACTAAAAAGTTCATTTTTACGCTGTGCTTGAATGGATGCCATTGTTATGCTTCTCCTTTTATTCATTCAATATGCTTGTACTAGTGACGCTTAATACCTAGTAATGCTAAACAAGTTGCTCTTGCATTCTGTTCATTAATACCTTGCTGCTTAATCCGTTGTTTAACTCTATCCTCTAACTGTTGCTCCACTGCTTTAAGAATACAATCAGTTGTGTTATTTAAATTTTTCTCCACCGCTTTCAGTGGATTACCTTTGGTAAAGTTTTCAGTTACTTGAATAAAGTAATATTCAAACCGTTTTTTTAACGAGAGATTGTCATAACTCGCTTGTTTTAATTCAAAAAGACCTGTTAACTCTGCTGCTGCTTTGATAACTGAATGACTATAACGACCTATTAATGCTTCACCCCATGCCACATCTAAACAAGCTAGTCCATCTACTCGTTTACTGAGCTGCATAAACTCCTTTAATTTGGGTGGAAATTCACACTCCAATACCATGCGATGTAAACCATTATTCACTTGCTGAGTGGTTAACTCCTTAATACCCGTTAACCAAATACGTTTCGCTACCTGCTCACTTTTCTGATCACGATAATATTTCTCATACCACGCAGGATAAGTAGCTCTTATGGTAGTAAAGACTGTATTAACATTTATCATCGCTTGTTGGTTCTCTAAAGTTTTACTTTCATAGCCAACTAAGGTCGTTGGCTGTGGTGCTGATGCTGGCAGTGGCTTGTTGAGCAGATCGCTTAGTTTTTCCATAATACTTTTCTCGGTTTAAGGCATATTGATAAGATTGGGCTAAAGCGTGGTACCACTGTTGTTGCGTTTTTTTAATGGTAGGTTTAGTACACCAAAAGCAGACAAATTCTTGCAGAACTGTTTGGGGAATTTGTTGTTGCTCAAGGGTTATCCCCAGTTTTATTAAGTAATTAGAAAAATCATCAGTAGGTTGCCAGCTATCAAACATCGCAAAAGTTTGCGCAGATGGTTTTTCTAAATTAGCCTTAGAGAGAGTATTTATTTCTGTATCTTTTTCTTTATCTGTATCTTTATCTTGTAGTTCAGTGGCGTTCGTTTGTGTTGCTGATTGTTTTTTTCTCCCTTCTCGCCATGCTTTTGCTCGCTCCGCTGAACCATCTTCCTTTAATGGTTGACGCTTACCCCAACCTATTAGCTTATTACCTTTTAATAGCCTTCCTTGCATCGCACTGAGAATAGCTTTTATCTCCTCTGGTTTTATATCTAAAGCACTGGCTAAATCTTCTTCATTTATTTGTACAGTCCCTCTTTCTTCTGATAAAGAAGCCGCTACCAATAAATGAATATAGGTTGCCATAACAGTAGCAATTGGCTGTTTCGAGACCTTACTAACAGTACGCCATTTAGGATCATTGGGCATATCATGCCAGAGTCTTAACCATTGATTTGCCATTTAACACCTCTTAATTATTAACTTTCCTATAATTTATTTAATTTTCACTCCTTTACCTATATAAAATATAGGTAAACAAAGCAAACGAATTCGCAACCCTTATGGATTGATATACAAACGAGATATTGATTAAAATAAGATTTAAAATATTCTTTTAAATCGGAATACCTATATTATAATTATAGGTAAACAGATATGCAACCCTTTTTTTATAGTTATAAAAGCATTTTATTTTGTGACATTAATGTTAAAATACTTCCCTAGATCCTTAATAAGGGATGATTAATAATGAAAAACTGGTTAACCATCTTGCTACTTAGTTTTTCCTCTATAAGCTTTGCAGCTAATAATATTACTCATCTATTAGCCGAAGGCAAAAAAGCTTATTTAGCTAAAAACTATCCTGAAGCCTTTCAATATTTCTTACAAGCTGCTGATAAAAATAATGCTATTGCCCAAGCAATGGTAGCTATGTATTATCAAAAAGGGCTTTACATTGAACAAGATTATGAGCAAGCATTAGCTTATTTTTTAAAAGCCGCACAACAAGGCTATGTCTCTGCCCAATACAACGTAGGCGATTTTTATTTAAATGGTTTAGGCACTGAGATTAACTATAAAAAAGCATTTTATTGGTATTGTAAAGCGGCAAAACAGAATCATAAAGAAGCACAATATTATGTAGGCTATTTTTATTTGCAAGGGATAGGTGTTAAACAAAATGATAAGGAAGCTTTTCAATGGTTTTTAGAAGCAGCAAAACGTGATAATCCTATAGCTCAATATTATGTTGGTCTTATGTATCAGAATGGTCAAGGTGTTGCTAGGGATCAAGAGAAGGCAATAAAATGGCTACAAAAAGCTGCCGATAACCAGCACGAACAAGCTATGCTAGCGTTGAATGCACCTTAAACATTGAAAATTATTATGTTAATAATAAACAATAAAATATTTTAAGGTTATATTATTAAATTAATTATACTGTTCTGAAGATAGCAACTTATGGAATACGTGCAGTATCATTCATCATCAGTTGATTTAATAAAGTTATTAACACCTTGCTTAACAATGCGTTCCATAAATGCTACACCCAATTGTTGAGCCTCAGTAAACGAATCTTTATCACTACCTTGTAAAGGTGGTATTGCTTCCATAATAAGACTAACATTACCATTATCATTATCAATAATTCTTATAGTTACTTCTGCCATGATAATTGCCCTTTAAATATTTTTGATTATTTTAAACTGTTATGTTGTGATTATAATTCTTCTGTCTATTAATAAAACTGATCTTAGCTAATATTTTATTAGATTATTGTTAGGTACTAATATTTATTAAATTGCATTATATTGATCACAGCTTGATAAGCCACTTGGTAAATACTAGGACGAAAAACCATTTGATAAAGTCTTGTTACTTCCTGCCAGTCTTGACGCTCAATCGCCGCATAAAGATAAACATCTGCAGTTTCATACTCATTTATTAAGCCATTTACTGCTTGTGCCGCAACTTCTAATTCATAATCTTTACCAGCAACTAACGGGCAACTACAGGTTGTTAGCAGCTGCTTCACCTGTTCAGTAATATAGTTATCTAGTGTATTGTTAGATGGCAAAGCTAAATCATAGCTTATTTGTCCATTTAGCATAGTGATTTACTCCCAATGAAACCATTGAGAGTAATTATATAAGGAATGCCTATCAAAGTAAATAGGTATACCTATATTTAATAAGCGTTATTTTATGTCTATAGCAGCACTGAATACCAGAAGACACGGCCTATTACTTTAATATCTTTAAGATCATAGGTTTCATCCTCATATTCGTCACGATTATAAGAACGAACACGCACATGGCCGTTAGCTAATCGATAAAGTAATTTAACCCTTAGCAGTTCATCATCAATAGCGATTGCATAAATTTTACCATCTACAATTGCTGTATTTTCTGTATCAACACCTACAGTAGAGCCATCCAAGATAACAGGTTCCATACTGTTACCTTTTACTGTTACACAAACTATTTTATTAGGATTAATACCTTTATTGCGAAGTGTACTTTTACCAAATCGTAATTTAGTTCTGGTATGACTTTCTGTAATCGCAAACTTACCTGATCCTGCAGCAAGCTCTACCTCTTTTAGAAATGGAACTTCTGTTTCATCATCATCAAGCGGTGTATTATCATCCCACGCTTCAATAGGTAACATTTCTGGATGAGTCAATAATTGGGGATCAGTAGTATTTTCTTCTTGGTTATTATGATGATAACGTCCTTGACTCTCCGCCGTCTTTACCATGGTAGAAGGGTTAACCATCTTATCTTGACCAGATTCAAGCCAAAAAGCGTCTACCCCACAAGCTCTCGCGATGGAAGCAATATAAGATGTGGATTGTGACTTTCCTGTTTCTAGCTCAGAAAGTGAAGGCTGTGTAATACCAATTTTATCAGCTAATTCCTTTTGGCTTAACTTGGCGTGTTTACGTGCTTGTTTAATACGATCTTTAAGTTGCATCATAACCTTTTCCTATTTTAAGTAGGAATACCACTAGGTGAAATATAACCATAGCTATTTTATAGGTAAAATAGTCAGAATTCCATATTATATTAGTATATCTATTGCCAAATGTCACGCATTTTCATAAGCATACTGATAATTTAACCTATTAATTAGGTATATCTATTTTTATTTTATAGGTGATAGGTGTGTTTTTAATATATCAGTCACTAATTTTAGGATCTATCCATAAGCGCCAACTAAAACATAAAAATAATGTAGTAACAGCTGTTACAGTTAAAATAATAGGAATATAATCAGCTTTAACAGATAATAATTGACAGTAAATAAACTCTAACACAATGCCTACCAATACAGTGGCAATTATAAAAATTGGCATGGAAAGACGATTAAAGTAAGCCATTGAAAAACCTGTTAATACAACAGGAATACCCGCTAATAGACTGCCTGCTACAGCTGCAATAAATGGGAAAATAATAATACTTTGCAATATACTTACAAAACCTTTGTCACCTTGTGCAAAAGCCATTATCTGTACAGGCACCATAATTAATAAAGTAGCAAACAATAAGCCAACAACTACAAAATATGCCGTTGAATAAAGATATTTCTTCACGTTATATTTATTTCCGTAACTTTAAACTTATTAATATCATACACTGAAAACTACAATAAATCTTTCAAATTAGAGCACTTTTACTGAAGATAGTTATTTATTAGCTAATAAAAATATATTTCTGTATATGTATTGCTACTCCACTACTTCAAACTTATAAGTGAATAAAGCTACAGCGAACACTAATTCACTTAGCAAAAAGCTCAATCAGTGGTGATTTTCGCCCTAAAAAATCTTAAAAGCAAATTTAAACAGCCCTTTTATGATTTAAATAGGAGTAAATCTACAAAATAGTAGATTGAACATAATTAGATAAAACATTTGTTTGTTTTTTTAATTGTAGTATTTATTATCTTAGCAAAATACTTTAAACTCAAAATGTCATGTACAACCCATTTATTGGGGGTAAATAAAATGAATACATTACAAAAATTAACCGCTACTATTGCCCTTATTGCTATGCCCATCAGCATGGCTTATAGCAGCCCTTGCTATACTAATACAGAAGATGGTTGTGGCAACAGTAATGAAAAAGTTATTCATGTACAAACAAAAGATACAGGCTTTGGTTTTTGTACCGAATACTTAAATAATAATAATGAAAAAGTGACACGCTGCCACTCTGAACTTTCAGAGGAAGAAAAATTAATTGCGCAACAAAAAGCTATTGCAGAAGCCCAAGCACCTAAACAAACAACTAGTACTACTTCAGTCAATAATTATAACTATAATTACAATGTTGTACCTAATTCAAACCAAGTAAGTAATACCTACAGTACTGGTTATAACTATGGTTATAGTTATGGCTACAATTATTATCGTAATAATTATAACTACTATCCTAACTATTATTATAGTAATAAATATCATCGCCCACGACCACCAAATCATCATAACCACCAACGCCCACCTCATAAAAACCAAAATATTACATTGCCCTCTATTTCCTTTGGGCAAAAAAATAATATGACTCCAACAAGACCTCGCAACAACAGCAATATAAGCAGGCCAGCTAATCGCGGCTCAGGTTCGCATTCTTCTCCACGAGCTACTTTACCCAGCACAAAAAGATAATAAATAGACGCAACAAAGGCACATAACAATGTGCCTTTTTTTATGCTCAAACAAAAAGAATTTTCCCTCATCTACTAGCATAATAACTTTCTAAAACAACTTCTAAAGTCTTGGGAGCAAACCATGCTAAAAGAATTTCGTTGTAAAAAGTGCCAAAAACTACTCGCTAAAATTAGTGATTATTCAGAAGTAGAAATCAAGTGTAATCGTTGTAAACAAATCAACTATTACACCCAATCTACTAAACAGGAAACACAACATGCCAAACAAAGACCCATCATTCTTACAGATACTTTACATAGCCATAATTGAAAGCACTACAGTACAAGGAGCAATTATGGCCTCAATCATCGCTATGCTGCGTGTTATTTATGATGATAAAAATACAAAACCTACCAGAGTAATGTTGGAATCTCTTATATGTGGTGCCTTATCACTATGCATAACTAGTTTAATTGAAATATTTAGCCTTCCAGATAGTGCTGCTATCACCATTGGCGGAGCCATTGGCTTTATTGGTGTTACAGCGCTCAGAAATTTTATTTTAAAAACGATTAATAAAAGGATGGATGATCAATGAGCCTACCTAGAGGTATTAGAAACAACAACCCTGGCAATATTCGTTGGGGTAGCAACTGGCAAGGGCTTGTTCCCCAAGACAAACGTACTGACAAATCATTCTGTCAGTTTAAAGACTCAATTCATGGGCTGCGTGCGATGGTGAAGATTATGTTCACCTATCGAGATAAATACGGATTAAATACAGTGGAATCAATCATCCATCGCTACGCCCCACCCAATGAAAACAACACGCAAGGTTATATTATGCGTGTTTGCAATACCTTAGGCGTATTACCAACACAAACTATAACCCTCAGCAACTCTGTACTAATAGAATTAGTGAGGGCGATTACCGCTGTAGAAAATGGTAATCTCTATTACCATTACTACAGCACAGAGCTTATTGAGCGAGCTATTGAACTAGCAAAAAACTAATTTTTTGCTGGAGCAAAAAGAAAAACAACCTAACTACTTTTATAATTACACCAGAACTACTCGATAGTCTTCTTAAACTTAAAAAAATATGGAGATTTAAATGTTTACAAGAGAAGACTTAATTAACGGTCCTAAAATCTATCAAAGCCGTAGACGTGAACTAAGAACTACGGAAATAAATAACACAGCCACCTTACAAACCATCATGAACGAATATGGTGCAGATGGTTGGGCATTCTACAACTACGAAGAAAATAGTGGCGTTATTACCTTTAACTATGTAGGGCGTGTTATTGAATACCAAGTACACGAATTAAGTACGATTGGTCTAATCAATAAATTTAACGAACTAGGTAGTCAATTCTTACTATTCTTAGGTTCAGTTAATAGAAATGCTATTTTTGCTTATATTGGTTACGATGGCTCTGCGGTAAGCTATAGCACTTTAAACCTTGAAGAAATCCCTGAAGATGGCATTCGTCAAGCATTTGAAGTACATGGCCAACAAGGTTGGCAGTTTATTGCAGAATATCGTGAGCGTCCCATCTTTGGTTATGCCAATGGCCCAGTTACACAATTCGTAAGCCCAGTACATCCAGATATTGATCCACGTTTACAAGAAGAACTAGATGCATTAGGAGAATATGGTTGGCAATACATTGGCAATATGCCATCAGTAGAGCACGCTGTATTTGCAATGGGAGATCATCCTGTAGCATTTAGCTTTGATCGAATGGGTAATCCTCAAACAGACTCAGAAGAATACTTTAACCAAAAAGGCAAAGAGTCATGGAAATATGTAGGAAGTGGTTTTAGAGTTAACTTATTTATGAAATAACCATAACCTACTATTAATAAAAATTACGATTAATTTTTAAGGCTAACAATGGTTAGCCTTTTTTTATCCCTCAGCAACAGGCATTAAAACACCTCAAACAAAAAACAAATTTATTGCTATGAAAATATAGCTTTAACTCAACACCCATTCCACATAAATATTATTTACAACCAACAAGCGCCAGCCTTTAGCATAGAAATGATAAAACATCTGCAAAAAACGCTTTTTGCAATCGCTGTCTAACCATACCCCTTTTTAAACCACATTTTTTCTTGCCACAGCAACAATCAAATCCCTATCGCTCCTATTAAGCTAACCATCATACCCATTATTTCATACTTAACTTAGAGGTAAACCTAATGCCTTTTTTAAACGACCTAATTCTTAAAGTAATTCCAAATGGCACATGGCAACTAGCCGAACCACTAACCTATGACCACCCCAAATATGGTCTTATTAATGTACCCAGTGGTTTTACAACCGATCTAGCAAGTATTCCACGTATTGCTTGGCGCATTGTTAATCCAAGCACACCAGGAACACGTCGCCCTGCAGTCATCCATGACTACATTTACAACCACCTAACTCATCGTTTTGGCAGAAAACAAGCTGATAAAATTTTTTATGATGCACTCAGAGAATGTGGCACTAACTACCTACTAGCTAATAGCATGTACTTTGCTGTGCGCATTGGAGGCAAAGGCAGTTGGCAAGACTAAAAGCTACTTATTGTTAACAATAAGTAACCACAGGCATTATTGTTGCTCAAGCCACAATAAACAACCGCTTATTTTAGTGATAATAACAACCTGAGTTACTCGATAACCAAGTACTAGCCAATAACCGCTAGGAGCAACCAATGCAAAAACTACTCAACTACCCCATTATTGGTTTAATTATTATCCTGCTGCTATTAATCATCCATACATCCACCGTCAAAAATCAGCGTGATAAAATACGCAGCGAACTGAGCCAAGCAGAACAACAAATAAACCAACTACTGCACATCAATAAAAACCTCAATGGCACTATTGATTTACTAGAAAAACAGGCCCAACAAAACAGAAATTACATTAACGACTTAGAACAAAAACGTCTCGCCACTCAGCAACAAGCAAACCAACTAACACAACAGTTCAAAAGGCAACAACATGAAGATAAAACTATTTATAATTGGGCTAACCAGCCTATTCCTGATGGCCTGTACTGATAAACAAATCATCACCAAGACTCAAATTATAAAGCTTACTCCACCACTGATTACAGCTTGTCAACGCCTTTCCATTAAAGACTGTCAACCAACAACCAATGGCGAACTTTATGAATGCGCTTTATTAATCAGCAAAAACCTTGCACTCTGTGCAGATCAAACGGATGCACTTATCAACTGGCAAAACAACAACTCACCTAGCCAACAAGAGAAAATAGACTAACCCATTTAATACTAAACGGTAACAACAATATACGCAGAGAATAACTTCCCAAACAGCCAACTAAATACTATCAAGTAGGTGTATCAACATCATCCCAATCAGCATTTTCAAAACATGTTAACCAATTTAAAGTATGGTGGCGTTCTTGAATAACACCCTCCAAAATAGAAGCAGGTGGTTGTTTTTCCTTAATGCGAAAATTCCTTGCTATCCAATGCAAACGATAATGTAAATCTAAAGCATCCAACAACTCACTGGTTGACCTCAAGGTAACCGTAGTAATTCCCTGCTCACTATATTGCATACCTTTTTCAACCAATGATGAAACATCACAAATAGTATCAGCAAAAGGCAACTCTGCTTGCCAGTTTATCGCCCATTGTAAAGGCAACAAAGCCTCATAACGCCAAGACATATTCACTATATCTTGTTCTGTGGGCTGCTTACTCTCAATAAAATCACGTTCATTCGCAGATAAAGCAGCTACACCCAGAGGGCAACGCTCAGTAAACTCCGCAGGATCAATAGCTTCATCATCCCTAAAACTTTCTGCTTGAATAGACGTCAACATCACCGCCAAAGCTCGTTTAGCTACTTCATCTGGCGCTCTTAATACCACCTCAGACTCAGCCACCACTGGCGGCAAACTAATAGGTGTACTCAGTCCCAATGTTTGCAAATACTGCTCAGATCTTGCTTTACGTTGCAATGCTTCTGCTGGATAAGGGACATCTGCATCTAAATCAATATTACCATCAGCATACTGTAAAACTGCCCCATTAGGATTACGGAGAGTTCCATCAGCCATAAACACAATCACATTTGCCTGCCAACCCCATGCTGCAAACTCATTCAGCTTATCTTTTTCAATCTCAAAACTAAACTGATGCTTAACCCGTTGAATATGACGATACAACGCATAACGACGCGCATTCATTTGCCCATCCCCTGCATTCATCACATAACCTACAAAACCATTAAGATGTTCCAGCAACTCAGCATCATCTAACCCTCGTTGATGTAAGCGCTCGCACGGAAAATGAATAGCTGGCGGATTAGTTACTGTAGAATAAGCATTGACCAAAATTGACATCACACACCTCGTTATACTAATCCAACCATTTAACGACTAAACATTATTAATATATTCAGAAATATACTCATCTAATGTTTGACTATTGTCTTTTTCCAACGCCGCCTGCTCAGCTAACGACTCCTTAGCCAAATCAACATACTGTTGCTTAACCGCTGCGTCTAAAGTTTGCTTTTTAAAATACTCACTATGGATTTTACTTTGCTGCAAAGAAAACTCAGTAAAACTTAATTGTTGTTCTTCCATAGCAAACATCACCTGTGCAGATGGCAACAAATTCGGATTAGTTACCTTCGCCTGCTGCACCAATACCGATAAACTATGCTTATCCGTACCACACGCCTTATCCAGCAACTCTGCTGTTTTTGCAATATCAGCCAACAACTCCTGCGCCCAGTCTGTTAGCGATACATACTCATCATCACGCTGCAACATCAAGCCAGGCTTACGCCCTTCTTTCACCGTGGTTAAAAAATTATCCGTCGCCAAACGGCATTCAGACTGAACAATTAAAGGGCTGTGTTGAATAGCACAATACAACAAAAAACTATTTAAAAAATGACTAGTGGTTTCATCAATACCCAGAGGCATAAATGGATTAATATCCATACAACGCACCTCCACATACTGAATACCTGCACGACGCAAGGCTTGAATAGGACGCTCACTGCGTTTCACCACACGCTTAGGACGAATACTTGAATAGTACTCATTCTCTATCTGCAAAATATTTGTATTTAACTGAATCCACTCACCATCTTGTTTAGTCCCTAACTTCTCATAGGCAGGATAAGGTGTTTTAATCGCCTTATTTAAACTATCGATATAAGTGGATAAATCATCATAACAAGGCGTTAAACCTGATTGAGCATTAGATTGATAACCTAAATCACTCATCCGTAAACTAGTCGCATAAGGTAAATAAAAAGTATCTTTATCAAACTGTTGTAACTGATGGTTAGGATAATGCGCTAAAAAACTAGCATCCAAAGCAGGCGACGCACCAAACAAATACATTAACAGCCAACTAAACCGCCTAAAATTACGAATCAATGCAATATACTGTGCCGATTGATAATAAGAAATATCCTGCTTATTTTCTTCAGACTCTTGCAGAATTGGCCATAACGCCTCAGGTAAAGAAAAATTATAATGAATGCCAGCAATACACTGCATCGTTTTACCATAACGCACAGCCAGACCACGCCGATAAATATGACGTACTTGCCCAGCTAAAGAAGTACCAAAATAAGCAATTGGAATATCCTTCTCATCAGGCAAAGGACAGGGCATAGACGAACTCCACAACAGCTCATCTTGTAACGATTGGCCCACAAAGGCATGAATATCTGCTAAATCCTGAATTGTCTTTACTGTTTCTGGCTCAGCAGGCGTGATAAACTCCAACAAAGCCTCAGAATAATCAGTCGTAATTTTAGGGTTTGTTAAAGCCGAGCCTAAAACAATGGGATGAGGTGTTTGCGCTAACTTACCTTCTAAAGTCACCCGTAAACTCTCTCTTTCAATACCATGTAGACATTGATTAAGCAATTTTAAAGGTACTGCCTCATGCAACAAATTTAGACGTTCTGTAAATAGTTGACTCACAAAAAACCTCTCTGAAAAGCCTCTGTTACTAAGCATAGCTAACGCCTTTGCCACCTCAATAGCAAAATAACTATTACTCAAAACCAAAAGTTAAGTATAAAACAAATGAAGGGGTGTGATACAGCAAAAACGCACTAAACAACTGAAAGATTAATTTTTAAAAAAAAGTATCAAGCTATCTTTAACTCAATAAAACAACCAAATGACCAATCTAATTATTTGAAATTAATAGACTATTTTTATAATAACTTTTCCATAACTATTAAAGATATACGAGGAAAGCATTATTATCATTATTAAAACTAATAATTATCATCGCCAACTGATAATCATCCAACTCTTTAAAACTGTCTAGCCGCTCTCTCAACAGATTAAACGCAGCCTGCAAATAAACACCTTGCTGCTTACTCTCAGTAGCAATAAAAAATACAGCATCATTAGCCGCCTTTAAAATTATTTTTTTATCTTGAGGTGTTATTTTTTCTGATATTTCGTATTCAGTATATACAGAAGTAGCTATAGTTGCCACGGATGGTAAAGCTACAGAGAAAAATGCTGTTTGGCATAATAATAATTCTAATCCATCTTTACGAGTACACATTCCAGCATCACTGTATAGAGGAAAACCAAATACTAAACAAATAATTAACCTACCTATAGTTTTCATTTCTATGCCCCATTCCATATACTACTTAAACAATTATTTTCTATTTATTAAAACATCATTTATTTCCTTAAGTTATAGCCAGCTTATCATTTAAACAACTGTTTTAAAATAGTGTACTATACAAAATTAAGTTTTGCTTAAGATAAGAGTATTTACTACTATAATGAGTAAACAAACAGCCCAAATTGCATAGAAGCCTACAAGGTAACATCATGTATATTCCAAAACATTTTCAAGACAACGACCAACAATCGCTATTTAACACCATACAGCAAATCCAAACCGCTAACTTAGTTACACAACATCCTTCAGGGTTAATAGCTACCTATCTGCCCCTTTATCTTGAGCAAGCAGAAGGCGCACAAGGTACACTCTATGGTCATATAGCGAAAGCCAATACCCAATGGCAACAACCGCTTACCACCACAGAAGCACTGGCTATCTTTACAGGGCCAGATGGCTACATCACCCCCTCTTGGTACCCCACTAAAAAAATTCATCACAAAGAAGTGCCCACATGGAACTATATTGCTGTACACACCTATGGCACCATCGAATTTATAGAAGAACCTAATACCCTACTAGATATCGTCACCAAACTGACCAATGCCAACGAAGAAAACCGTCAGCAACCTTGGCAAGTCTCAGACGCACCTCAAGAGTATATACAAGCCATGCTAAAAGCCATTATTGGAGTAAAAATAACCATCAACAAAATAGAAGGCAAACGCAAGCTAAGCCAGAACAAAACACCTGAAAACCAACAAGGGGTTATACAAGGATTAACAAACAGTGAAAAAGCAACCGATAAACAACTAGCAGCCTTAATGCAGAATAAACCCTAACCATAATAAAAAATGCTACTAATACAGATCCACTTAACCATACAAAGTAGGCATTTATTAAAAATTTTTGGATTAATTAAATTCAAATAATAATTTACGATAACAACAACACGCTAAAAACCTCACTTAACAAGTGGCTACAAATTTTAGCGTGGTTCTTATTAGCTGCCCTGCTGATAAACCAACTTGGCAGGCTATATTGGCTATTTAAATTACTCACTCACATTATACTTTTATTACCCCTCTCCACAAACCATGCACTAATATCTAAACTCAATAAAGCAATAACTTCAAGCACTTATAGCTGGCAAGGCTCAGACCATAATCCTATTTGGATCATCTATCTTCCTTAATACCACCACCTATAAACAACTGATAAACACAAATATCACTATATCAATCAATCCAACCTATAAATAAATTTAACAGTGCTATCTTGCAAATATTTCAAAATGTAATATTATAACATTTCATTTTAAATTGTTATATTATAACATTACAAAAAGCTCAATTATGAAATACACCAACTCAAAACTACCGCTCACACTCTTTGGTTTAATCATGGCTGATTTCAGCATAGCAGAAAATGATAAACAACTAGCAGATATCACCTTACCTACCATCACCATCTCAGCCGACCCATTGGCTACAAGCCAACAACAAATGACCACCCCCTCAGAAATACTGGCAGGCGATAAGCTCACCCTCAATAAACAAGCTACCTTAGGCGAAACAATCAATAACCTAACAGGTGTACGCTCCAGTAGTTTTGGAGCTGGCGCCAGTCGCCCCGTTATCAGAGGGCTAGATGGCGCAAGGGTAAAAGTGCTTAGTAATGGCATGGATATAATGGACGCCTCCACCATCAGCGCAGACCACAATATAGCCATCGAACCCATGTTCGCTAATAAAATCGAAGTGCTAAAAGGCCCTGCCACCCTACTCTATGGCGGTGGCGCTATTGGTGGCGTAGTCAATGTAATTGATAGCAAAATCCCTAGCTATGTACCTGCTAAAGGTTATGACGGTGATATTGAATATCGTATGGATCATGTATCCAATGAAATCACAGGGCTACTGGGTATTACCGCAGGTACAGGTAATCTGGCTATTCGTGCTGAAGGATTAAAACGTAACCAAGATGAATACCGAATACCAAGCCATGAAGACAAACAAAAAGGCTCTTACAACGATATCAATAATGGTAGTTTAGGTATTAGTTGGATTACTGAACAAGGCTATATAGGTACCTCTTTTAGCAGACAATACAGCCGCTATGGCCTACTTGCCCATGAACACGCCCACTGCCACACCCACGGCAGCCAATGGCATTGCGGCAGTCATGGTGGCGGTGGTGGTCATAGCCATGACCATGATGACAGTGGTGTTCCCTATATTGAAATGGTACAACGTCGTTGGGATTTACGGGGAGAATACCAAGACCCCTTGGCAGGTGTTGAAAATATCAAATTTAGTAGCGCACACACCGACTACCAACACGATTAAAAAGAAGGTGGCATAGTGGCCACACGCTTTAAAGGCAACACCAACGATATACGCCTTGAACTTACCCACCAACCACTTTGGGGCTGGCGTGGGGTAATGGGTGGGCAAAGTTACCACCGTAATTTTAGCGTTAAAGGTGAAGAAGCCTATATCCCCTCCACCACCACAAAAAACCATGCTGTTTTCTTATTGGAAGAATACACCCTTAATGATTGGCGCTATGAACTAGGCGTACGCCATGAATGGCAAGCTATCACCACCAACAACCAACAGCCCAATAAAAAACATCATGGCACCTCCTTCTCAGCAGGTACTGTTTGGAACTTTATAGACGACTACTCACTAGGCTTATCCCTCTCCCGTTCACAACGTCTACCCACAGTAGAAGAACTCTATGCCTATGGCCCACACGCGGCTAGCCGTACCGTAGAAATAGGCAATAGCAAACTCAATGTGGAAACCTCCCACAATATCGACCTAACCCTTCGTAAATATGCAGGCGATAGCCAATTTACCCTCAGTGTTTATCGCAACCAAATTAAAGACTTTATCTATGCAGCCGATACAGGTAACGACATAGGTGGTGGCTACCAAGAAATTGCCTACACCCAAAAAGATGCCGTATTAACAGGGTTAGAAGGTGATATTCGTTTGCAACTAACAGATCGTATAGCCACCACCTTATTTGGTGACTATGTGCGTGGTAAACTAACAAATGGTGGTGGCGATATTCCTCGTATGTCCCCTGCTCGCATAGGTCTAAGACTAGACACCGCCATTAATGATAAGCTAACTGGCGCACTTGGTTACTCCCACAACTTTAAACAAACCAAAACCGCCCACTATGAAACCAAAACCAGTGGCTATAACCTAGTAGATGCCAGCCTTACCTACCATGGCAAACTAGCGCAAACCGATTACCAACTGTACTTAAAAGGCAACAATCTACTCAACAGCAAATACCGCAACCACAACTCGTTTATCAAAGATGACGTACTACAACCAGGCAGAAATTTCACCTTAGGGGTAAAAGTAAGCTTCTAATACTAAAAATAGCCACTTTGGTGTAATTGACAAGTATATCGCTGTAAACTATAGTCCTCACCAATCTTCGCTATACGCACTGCTATGCTTTGCGACTTTTGAACTGTTCACTTTTTGCGTCTCTCAGCTTAAGAAATAGCCCGATTATGTTCTATCAAAATCGGAATAACTTTTAAAAGCTAATATCAAACTAGCGCACAGCTCCCTATCTACTGTAGCCAGCTTGGTAGTGCACAACTCAAATAGTCGCTTACACAACAAGCCGTGTGTAGCATTCACAGCAAATTTTTGGAATAAAATACCCTCTATGTCACAGCTTAATTTGAGATCAAAGCGCACTTGGCTGGCTTTAGCATTAATCGCCGTTATCGCTACAACCTTAATAACTGCCTTCGCTTGGACCGCAGGTTGGATTGGACAGCGCAAAACCACTGAAAACTTAGTAACAGAAGCCGTACAACCATTCCCTGCAGGCTTCCGCCGAGCCCATGGCAAAGGTATATGCTATGTTGGTAACTTCCGCCCTAATAAAGACATCATGTCACTTTCAACAGCACGGGTTTTCAGCCAACCGAATATACCGATTATTGGTCGCTTCTCAATTGGAACAGGCGATCCACACGCAGTTGATAGCTCCACCAAAACCATTAGCATGGCTTTATTGCTTACTACAGATGACAAACAGCAATGGCGTATGGCAATGAACAACGTGCCATACTTCCCAACCCATAACCCTGAAGGTTTCTTGGCAATGAGAAAAGCCACAGCGCCAGATCCAGCAACGGGCAAACCCGACCCAGAACGGGTTGCACGCTTTTTACAGGAATACCCAGAGGCCGAGAAATTTCTTAAAATGACCGCAGCAGCAACCCCACCAGATAGCTTTGCAAGTGCTACATTCTATAGCGTCAACACCTTCTTACTAGTCTCTGAGAATGGTAAAAAACAACCAATACGCTGGATGATGCGGCCCCATGAAGCACAGTTACCTCTAGCTGAAACAAAACAGCAACAGTCTACCGACAACTTCCTATTTGACGACCTACGCCACACCTTAGAAGAACAACCACTGATGTGGGATTTAGTGCTACAACTCGCACAACCAAACGACCCAACCAATGATCCCTCACAACCATGGCCACAAGATCGCCAACAAATCATCGCTGGCACACTACAAGTAACAAGCGTCATCGACCAAGCCAAAGGCGCTTGTCGCGATATCAACTTCGACCCCTCAATTGTACCAGCAGGTATCGAAGTTTCTGATGACCCCATACTTAGCGCACGTTCAGGCGCATACTCACACTCCTTCAACCGTCGCGAGCGCGAGATTGGTTATGGTAAAGCCACTGATGCCGTTGGTAAATAGGAGGTCAAATGAACAATCAAGAAAACACACCCATAACAACCCATAACCATTTCAACCTAACTGCACGCATACTGCACTGGCTAATGGCTGTTATGATTTTAGCAATGCTATTTATTGGGGTAGGTATGATGTCCTCCCTACATTACCGACTATGGCTGATTAATCTACATCGACCACTAGGCATAGCCATTTTATTACTGGTAATCGTTCGTCTTATCAACCGCCTACGCAATCCGCCACCTCCACTACCTGCCAGTCTTCCACAATGGCAAGTATTGGCCGCCAAGGGATCACATATACTGCTGTACTTATTAATGTTTGCACTTCCCCTGATTGGTTGGGTAATGCTCTCCGCAGCAGGCTACCCCATTGTACTCTTTAAAGGCTTTAACCTGCCTGCAATTGCCCCCACAAGCCCCGTATTATACGCATGGCTACGTGATGCACACAGCATACTGGCTTGGCTACTATTCGTGGTGGTAATAGGTCATCTTTCAGCGGCCTTAATGCATGCCTTAATCTATCGTGATGGCGTTTTTTCAAGCATGGCAAAAGGTAGCAACCAACAAGAGTAACGTTAATACACCAGCTTGTTATTAAAACCATATAAAAGGGCGACACTGAGTCGCCCTTAATAATCTATATACTTACCAACTACTAAAAGTGATTGTTAGCACCCACTTTCAAATTACATTTTACTTATTATTCACTGTAATTATTAATTACGATATAAGAATCACCTATCGACTGTAAAACAATTCCTGCATCCTTTGTATAATAAGAATACTTAATCTCACCCCTTCTATTACCAAAAGAAAGCTGTGACTTAACCCTTAAAACATCCTCTACCTTCTTACCATTAGGTAAAATCAGCGTACCCTCACCTACTACCTCACCAACCACCTGCGTTTTTGCCTTATCGCCAGAACCATTATTGCAATTGAGCACAATATTATATTTTTTACCATAAAAAATAGGATATTGCGTATCCTCTACCACATCACAATCACTAATACTTTCATTCTTTTTGCCTGCAACGGTCACTTGTCCCAACAGAACACCAGGGGTTTTATAATAATAAATTTTCGCTTTATCACCACCCGAATCATTGCTAGAAACTAAACAATCCTTAGCTTGCGGGAAAGAATCCTGATAAGGCGTATCCTTACAATCCACCGCTTCAGTTGAGATTTTTATCACCTTTGGTGTGTGTAAATCCAACTTAGAAAAATCCCAAACCACCCCTTTACCAGTGGCAAACAGATTAAAGTTATACCTATTTTGTAACCCATAAAAATGAGTGGTAGTAAGCTTTAAATCACTTTTTTGAGTATCCTCTAAAGTAATTTGCAAAGCTGGCGCCACCTCTGCAACACTAACTAACGATACAAAACTTAATAACACCAAACCAACAATCTTATCTTTTGCCATAAATAAACCATTCTCCAAAACTTACTACTCATTAACACCCTAGTAAACCATAACTATATCTAAACTACCAATAATCTATACTAAAAAAGCCTGTTAGTCTCCAGAAAAATAACTCTATTCTCTGGCTAAATAGTACTATGTTAAATCGAATATGCTTAATAGTCCTTATACAAGGGCGTATTTGTAGTGATACACAATGAATATTGGACGAAATAGAACTGTTTAAAGAGCTGGCGCTAGAACAAAACTGCCTCTACCAACCACGTTCCTTTGCAGATGACTATACCCGTATCCACTATTTTCGTGGCGCGAATGTGCAACCAGACTATAGCCTTTACCCTACAGAAGGGTCACAAGTGATTATGATGGCAGGTCTACCAGCCAGTGGTAAAAATCATTGGGTAGCTAACCACTACCCTGAACTACCTGTGGCCTCCTACGATGATGCAAGGGAAAAACTAGGGCTAAAATATGGACAAAATGAAGGTATGGCAGCACACTATGTGCTAGATAATGTAAGAGCATGGCTAAGGGCAAAACAGCCCTTTATTTGGAATGCCACACACCTTACCCGTGAGGTAAGGCAAAAAGCATTAGACTTGCTTTATGCTTATCATGCCAATGTGCGTATAGTCTATTTAGAACATCCTGAAAAGGAACTCTATAAACGCAATAGCAAACGAGACACCAGTCTCACCAACAAAAAAATCCAAAGCATGTTCTACAAATGGGAAGTACCCCTTCCCACCGAAGCACAACAAGTGGATTATATTATTAACCATTTATAAAAAAACCACCCATTATTGGGTGGTTTTCTCATTACTTAACTAACATCTTTCAGGCACTAATAAAAATAATCCTAATAATAGGAATTTATAGTATTTTAGTAACAATAAAGTTAGTCCTTAGCCTCTTGCTCAATAGATGGATTTACTTTAAGAATAAAGGTTTTATCAAAAAAACAAATTGGAGGACCAGAACCACCGCCATGAAGATGAATAGTTATCTCTCCTTGCTTTTTTGGTATTCCAGAAATTTCTATCCCTCTATACCATCCTAAATTGTCATCTGTAAGTCGCCTTATAGTTAACCCTGAATTTTCTGGTATTATTTGCCAATTAATACTATTTTCAGTATTCATCACTCCCCCTACTATTTCAATTTCTTGTAAATAAGGTTGATTAAGAGTAGCATTAGAGAGTTCCTCTATACTAAATTTTGATTTACAAGGAAAAATCTGAAAACAGCCTGAGATTAATAAAAATAATCCTAATGATAGGATTTTAAAGTATTTTTGTAACAACGAAGCCTCCAAACATATGCTCTAATACGTCATCTAATGTTAGCTCTGGTCGAATATAATTTTCCTCTACTTTTCCCCAAGAAAAAGCTTTTAATTTAACTTTTTCAGTTAGTGGTGTAGCTTCAGTAATTTCTTCACCATCTAATAAAGTGATTTTACTTTCCCACACTACCCAATGGTCTTTTGATGGTTTTATATAACCATTTTCATTATATGCACCAAACATCCCAGAACCAATTAAAACAACTACATGGTAATTTGCTTTATCTGCATAAAGATTTAAATCCAGAAGATGTTTTAACTTAGCATGATTAAGTCCAAAAGGTGTCCATAACATCGTATTATCAAAAACACAGTTAGCGCCTACTTTTTCAAACCATGATTTTGCCGCTGATACCATGGTTATCCCTGCTAATCCCTCAAAAACAAAGCCTGTTCTTGCTTTGTAACTCATTATTGTGTTTTCAGTATCCCTTAAACTCGCTAAGGTTATCCAATCTAAACCTGATATACCTAATCTATATATTCCATTTGGATACCTACAGCCATCACTAGGCTTAATGGTTAAATTGCCTATTTGTACATTACCATAGTGCCATAAATCTTTAACTACTTGTTTATAAATATCAGGTTGATCTTTTAGTAAACAATAAAAAAACGCTGCTGCTCCACAAAGTGAGGTTCTTTGTTGATGCGGATAATTAAACCCCATTAATCTATCTTGCAATTGTTGTTCTATCTTATCTTTACTAAAAGGGTCTTTATCTGTGCCCTCTTTATGTAATTGATCTTCAAAGGGTCTTTTTTGAGCCGTTATTTTAACGACCGTAGTATTAATTTCATGGTTAGCATACTGTGGTTTACTAACACCTTTGGTTTCAAAGTAACGAATATTCTCTATTTTGTTATCAGATAAGGTAGGTGGATTTTCTAAAGAGTAGACTTTGGTTTGTGGTGTATCAAAAACGGGTGAATAGCCCTCACTGCTTTTGCGATAAAGCATAAAATACATTACAAAATGCTGATCTTTGCTAGGGTCTATAGCTAATGATTTATGGAGTTGTGTTTTATAATCTGCCTGCAAAGAGGTAATAGGTGTTTGATGTAGGGCATAGCGAGGAATATCATTGACTGTTTTATAAACCTCTAATTGATACCCTAAATCCTCTACTGAGGCATTGGATTGTATTTGAAATTGTATGGTATAAATTGCCATTTGATTATCCTTAATCTTATCTCAGTTAATTGATTTATTTATTAAAACTAAATACTGAAAAAGTAAAATAGCAAACCTATATTCGCTATTTAAGGTATATCTATTATCAATAATGGCTTGTAGTTCAAAATAAGGGTGTACTGGATTACTATTGCTGTTCATGGCTTTAATCCTTTTGATTAGTTTAGCCCCTAATAACAGCATAAATAATGGGGGCGGGCTATAAGCGGGTTGGTCGACCGAAAGAGACTAACGGCACGCTTGAAAGCGTCCCACTCATAGCCCGCCATAGAACTACGTACAACAAAGTGTGAACAAATACACTAAATTGTATCTATGACGGTATAGTCTCTTGTAATGAGCGACCAAGCCCATACCCTATTAATTCAAATAGGGCGCATTAATTAAACATCACATCAAACTAAAAAACAAGCCTTTAATCATCCCTGATTATGTATTGTTGTAAGTGGTGACCTAAAGTATTTAAGCTAGGCTGAGGCTAACGATCCTTATATAAAGTTAACTAAGCTATCCAGTGATTACTTACCTATAAAAACCATCTTACTAACGATGGTTTTTATAATTCACCCTACTATTAATTTAAAACCTCTGTACTTTGCACCATAGGCACAATATCGCCAAAACCAGCTAATGCAAATAAATGGACATGTTGTGCTTCTGCGGTACAACAATCCGCTAGCACACTCACCTTATACTGTTTAGCAAATTCTGAAATAGCCGTTAACCCTACACAATTAGAGGTTTGCATACCACAAATCAATAACTCGGTAGCCCCTAACTTATCCACTACCTCATTTAAATTAGTTTTCCTAAATGAATCCGCCCTTGTTTTAGTTACAATCGTGGCATCAGGTACTGCTTTTAATAATTCAGGGTGAATTTCAGCCCCATAGGTATCCTTAATAAATAAATCAGCGCCACTATTTTCAGGCGATATATGCTGCACCAGAATAATAGGGATATTTGCTTGTTTAGCTTTTTTTACCACGTTTAAAATACTTTGTAATGCCCCATTGGCATTCCATAAAGGAACTACACCACCGGGAAAATAATCATTTTGAACATCAATAATAATCAGTGCCTTATTGTTACTCATAGCCTTTCACCTCTATACTTATAAAATTTCATTATTTAATAACGCTAAAACAATACTTACTTTGTTATTGTTTTGGTTTATTCTAGCTATAAATATCAATCCCACAAGAATGCACTTTTTTGTAATATAGTACCCAAAAGGATACTAAACAATGTCAAAAACCTCTAAAAAATCAAATACTAACAATATATTACCAATGGATCACACACCATTAGCCGCTACAATTAATTTAATAGGTGGTAAATATAAATCACTTATTCTGTGGAAATTAACCAATGGTTTGCTACGTTTTTCAGAACTGCGTAGAGAAATCCCTTGTGCTACACCGAAAATGCTTACTCAGCAACTACGCGAACTCGAAACAGATGGCTTAATAAATAGAAAAGTCTACCCTGTAGTTCCCCCCAAGGTAGAGTACTCCCTCACTACTCTTGGCAAAAGTTTAAAACCCGTTTTAGATACCATGTATATATGGGGAACTGACTACCTATCTAACAAAGGAATAGAGAACAAAAACACACTATAAATTTACTTGATAATTGATTTAAACAACCTAAAAAAAAGCCTCTATTGAGAGGCTTTTTATTTACAACTTATCTATTTACTATTAATTTTGCTTTTTCAAAATAGGACTATATTCCACAGGTACCCATGTATAGCCATTATCATTAGCTCTAACATGCCCCAATCCCGGGAAAGGCAAATGCGCACCAGCTACCCATAATTTATTTTTAGCTGCATAAGCCAAAATCTTTTTACGGCTAGTAACTGCTTGCTCACTATCAGAATCATATTCTATTGCCACTTCTGGTCTTGCAAACTGCAGAGCATGACTATGAACTATATCGCCCCAAATTAATAAACTATTGCCTTTTGAGGTAACTAAATAAGACATATGGCCAGGAGTATGACCAGGTGACGCCATTAACTGTATTTCATTAATGGGTAATCTATCAGTAAAAGTTTTAAACTTGTTAGCAGCTTGATAGGGTGCAACTGCTTGTTGTGCCATTTTAAATACAGCTTTACCCGCTTCTGGCGCTTGTTCTTCTGATTTTTTACTTAACCAATAACCCGCTTCTGCTTGAGCAACATATAAAGTGGCATTAGTAAAAATTCTTTTACCATCCTTAGTAATACCACAGGCATGATCAGGATGAAGATGGGTTAATAACACCGTATCTACTTGCTCAGGGGTATAACCTGCGGCTCTTAAATTATTTTCAATAGAGCCTAATGTATCCCCAAAACAACTTTCAGCACCTGCATCAATCAAAATCAAATGCTTATTTGTATGCACTAAAAAAGCATTTACAGCAGTTTGTACACCATTACTATCATTAACATACATTGCTTGAAAAAGTTTATTTACATCGTTAGCGGTAATGCCTTTTAATAGTTTACTCTCGATCTGTACATAACCATCATACAAAGCCGTTATTTCATAATCTCCTAACATCATTCGATAATAGCCTGCCACCTGTGTCTGCTGCTGTACGGGCAACTTTTCCTCTGCTAAAACAGTGTTAGCTGAAAAAGCTAAAGCAGCTCCTAATAGGCTTCTCGCAAGAATATTGATCAATGGTTTTTTTAGTGCGGCCATTCGCTCACTTCCTTATAATTGTTTGTTAAAAAATAATAACCATCCTGCTAGCTTCACAAAAATTTGTCAAGCAATGGCTTTTGTAATTAATAATTAATTAATACAAAGGCATAACTATTTATTGGGCTGTTTGCTTTTCTTCCATTAAATCAAGATTGCCCTTCTCATAAGCCTCTATATCTTCTGCTGTCAAACACTGATAGGTATAAGCCACAACATAACGCTTACAGTTTTGCTCTGTACCCTCACCGCACTTAATATCATAATCTGATTTTAAAGTGGCTGATTTGTAGCTCCAACGTTGACATTGAATAACAACCTCTCTCATGGCTCGTTCATGATTTACTATTGGAATAATATCAGAATCATAGTCAAAGCCCATAAAGACTTGACCTTTAGCCTTATCAGTACCCACCACACTAAGATCTTTATAAACAGTGGTTGTTACACAAGCAGTAAGTCCCCCTAACACCATTATTAATAATAACTGCTTTATCAATCCTTTTCTCCTTAAACACTCACTGCTTATCAAACAATCATCGTTACTTAACGCTGTGGTACACCTGTTCTGATATTACCTGATGTGCCACCTGTGGTATTAGCCCTAGGCAATGGTTTAGCAATGCCATCAACTGTGCCAATAGGCGCTTGCTTAACATTACCACTATAAGCTTTACCTTGCGTATCGTAAACCTTACCGGTTGGTAATTTATCATAAACACTACCATCACTACCATAGACTCGGCCACTCGGTTTTTTCTCATAAGTAACCCCTGGCTTTTCCACTGGCTGTGCCCAACTATAAACAGTTACTAAAAACAGTGCGGCTAACCATAACTTATTCGTCACCTTCATCAGCTACTCCCTTCATTTTTTACTACTTTTTTATTAGACCATAATTTCATAAGATTGTTTTAAATCAATTATTATAATTACTTAAACTCATTATAGCTAAAAATTATATTGGTATAATTTGAAATCAATTGAATGTCTATTATAATGACCTAAAATGCAGTTAAATATCCACATATCAGAGAGAGGAACATATTTTGATTGCAGCGGCCAATCTCCCTAACTACAAACTAGTTAGCACGCTTCTAGTATTACCTATACTCATCATTGCTATTATTTTATGGCAGTATCCACACTCTATTCAAGATGTTGTAGAGAAATCTCCTGTAGAAACACTACTAACAATTCATATGAATTATGGCGAAATAATTCAGGCTTCAACCACGGAAAATCTCAAAGCCATTATTAGCCAAGAGGGTCTCAATATGCTTGCTACTTACTGTGCACTGTTTCTTAGCTTTTTTATTTTGTTAATAGGCGGTATTGGTTTACTTCTTGACCACAGTATTCAAAATAGAAAACAACTTAAATCCAATAAACAACTTTATAACAGCCTGTATTTAGCAAAGCTGTTATTTCCTATTATTTTAGTCTTATTGTCTAGTGGTTCTATACTGCTTTTGGCGTGTTTACTGACAATTTTTTTAGCAAAATATGTCAGCAGCATTTTTGCACTCACCTTATTTGCCATCATGGTCATTATTATCATTTCTTTATCATGGAAAATTTTTAAAAGCTGTACCGAAAAAACAGATGAAGAAACCCTTAACCTGATAGGAATTAATTTAACCAAAGCAGAAGCCCCTGAACTATGGCAGTTTGTTCAATCCATAGCGGATAAAGGACAACTACGTATGCCAGACTATATTGTGATAGGTATGAATCACTGCTTCTTTGTTACCGAATCACCGATCAGTTTTTGGAATGGCAAAAGCCTTTCAGGTGGCGCAACCCTCTACTTATCTATTCCCTATATGCACTATATGAGTGAATCAGATGTCGCTGCTATTATCGGCCATGAGTTAGCACACTTTACCTATGATGATATCCAATATACCCATCACTTTTTTACTATTTCTAAACGCTTAATAAGAAATACCAAGGCTATCAATCTACAACCGCTCGCACATAATACCAATGTATGGGATTGGTTATATAGCATACTCACCTACCCTACTTTGGTTTTTGCTGAACATTTTCTAGACAGTTATCATGAAACCGTGCAGCAATGGAAGCGTTGTCGAGAGGCAAATGCTGATAAGATTGGCTCCAATGCTTCCTCTACCAAAAAAATGGCACAAGCAATGTTACGTGTTGCCATCATAACACCCGCCATTGAATATATTATTGAAGAATTTTGGTTTGCTGGCGGTAAAAAAGAAAGTGTACTTAATAGTATTCAACAACTGATTAATCGTCACGGTCTACCTGACCCCTTAATGTTGCTACAAAGTATCCAAAGCCATCCGTTGGATAATCACCCAACATTACAGAGACGACTAGAGTTGTTAAATATAAAACTAACTGACTCAATGTTAGAAGAAGCTTGCAATACTCAACATAGTGATTTACTAAAACAACTTAAACTTATTTAATCTTCAGCTACTGTAATAGGAGCTAGATCACATTGTTAAGTTTTTGATTAAACAAGCATAAATAATTTATGTAATAATTCTAAGAAATTGATGATGACAGCAACACCTATTTCATAGACCTTACCTTTAGTCAAGGTAACGTCTTAATGAAACGGCGAGGCAAACATGAAAAATGACAAAAACAATCCTATTATTAAACAGCTAGAAGCAAACTATAAACAAGCTGCTGCTGAATACATTAATGAAGAAATGGAAGTACTTTCCTCATTAGCCAGTAAGAACAATCGTCCCATTACCATTCGTGAAGGGGGTAAAACCAATCTCATACTAATGATTTTGGGCATGCTTGCTTTAACCATCTTTATTGTTCATGCCATACTCTCTGCACAATATATATTAATGGTTATTTTAATCATTATTATTACCCTGATTAGCTGGCAAACCATCCAAACCTGTCGCAGAATTGGAAAACCACTACTTACCCTCAATGAACAAGGTATACAACTCCCAATATTTGATAAAGTTATCTATTGGGAAGATATCGATCACTTCTATATCTCACAGACACAAAAATTAATTTTTAATTTCCGAATCAAACCAGACCTTGAACTAGATATTACCCAGCATAGTGCATTAAAAATAAACTACTACCCTGAAAAACACCATATACAAGCCATTATGCTAGACTTTAAAAGTAAGAAATACAGCAACTACTACCGTAATTTACTGATGGGTTATTGGGATTCAGGTATGGCAAGAGCACGCTTGAAGGAACTTATAGAGTAACGCCTTAATTCAGCGTTACTCACCAATCCCAAACTCACCACATAGATTTTGCGAAAAATAATAAGCTACCTCACTGGCGCTTAATCCTAAGCCTAATAAACGGCCTAATTTAGCCAGTGCAGCTTCTCGTGGCATACAACCACCACTAATTACTCCAATTTCTTGAAAAGTATTAGCAGCTTCATAATAAGAAAAATCGACACTACCTTCTGGACACTGGCTAATCGCCACCACTACTACACCCTGTGCGATTAACTGCTGTATACAAGTAATAAACGCCTCATCATCATTAGGGCCTGTACCACTGCCATAACATTCGATTACCAAACCATGCAAAAATAACCCCATTAATCCCTGCAACTGATATGCAGTAAGCCCAGGAAATAACGGCAAAATAGTAACCGTAGGCAAACTACCCACAAATGGATAAGTTAACTCCTCAGGCATCCTTGTTACCAAAGGTTTAGGTTGTAAAGCAGGTAACGATACAAAAGGACTGCGACCAACACTACGCCATTTTCGGCAACGGGTGCCAGACAGCAATTCACCATGGAAAAACACTTGTACACCGTTCACTTTACCTTGGCTTAATGCAGCCATCGAACCACAAATATTCTCTTTAGCATCACTACCTTCTACAGCCGCAGGTTCCATGGCACCCGTCATCAACACAGGCACATCAAACCCTAATAACTGAAAAGATAAAGCAGCAGCACTATAGGCCAGTGTATCCGTTCCTTGTAAAATCAACACACTATCACACTCAGCACAAGTAACCGCATCAACCACAAAACCCACTAAATTCTGCCAATAGGTAGGCGACATATTAGCGCTATCAATCAGCGGCTCAACCTCCTGATACTGCCATTGATTATTACCAATTTCTGCAAAATCTTTTAAATAATCCTGCAAATAATGCTCAAAGCCAGCACTGGCAATCAACCCCTTATCACTGGGCATCATGCCAATCGTACCACCAGTATATAAAATCATCGTTTTTTGATAAGGGAATATTGCCATCTTTAAGCCTCTAATTATTATTAAAATTCCAATTTACTTACATCAATCCACTAGTTATCTGCTGATTGCATGACATAAATAGCACTATCTGCCAACAACTCCTTAGTGCTCTCACCATACGCATTCATATGTGGTGTTGCCAAATGAGCTTGCAAGGCTGCCATACTTTCCCACTGCTCAACAAAAGCAAAGCTATCCTCGCCTAATGGTTTTTGGAAAGGGCCAGCATTGTTCACATCTTCTACTAAACGATATTCATGACAACCTTGCTCCGCTCTTACCGTGGCTAAGTTAGCACGAGCAATTTGCAATACCTGCTGTTTTTTACCTGCTTTTGCTGTCATTACTGCAAATACACTAATCATTATTCTACCCTCGTCTTAGAGCCTAACTCATTAGGCTATTTTATTTGTCATTTTGAACGAGAGCAGTGCTCAAAATCCTCACATACCGCATGTATGCTGTGGTTTTTCCGCGCTGTTCCTATTCAAACTGACGGCAACAATTGCGCCTACTGAAATAGGCTGTTAATCCAACTCGTAAGGCCATAACCCACGTATAGCCGCCACACCCTGCGCTCCTGCTTGCTGCGCAGTGGGTACATCTTGCCCCGTTAAACCACCTAATACAAAAACAGGGCGATCAAAATCAGCGATTAACTGTTTGGCACGCTCCCAACCTAAAGGTTCCACATCAGGATGGGTAGCCGTTTTCTGAACAGGCGAAAGGGTTACAAAATCCACCCCCATCTTCTTAGCCAAAGCCAACTCCTGCTCATTATGGCAAGAAGCCGCTAACCATCGATTAGCAGGCAATGGCCGCCCTTTATCTGCTAACTTACGTAACTGCTCAGCAGTGACATGCCAACCTGCACTGGGGAAATCCCCTAACCACTCAAAGGCACCTTTTACCAATAAATCTGCACGCCCTGCACATACCCCAACCGCATCTATTGCCAAATCACGGTAATCAGGATCGAAAAAATGAGGTGCGCGTAAACAAATCAGCTTAATGCCCTCATCCAAGGCAATACGAATACCCTCAATAATCTCAGCACGATCCAAATTTTCAGGGGTAATCAAATAACGATTAGATAAACGCGCTGCTGTAATAATTGCTTTATTGGCAGCAGGGAAATCATACTGCAACAAATTTTTAGGCTGCACCCAAATAACCTCTTGCCCTTCTGCGCCCCCAGCCTCACCTTCAAAAGCAGTCACTTCCCAAATATCTAAATGCACACCGTATTCAGGATACTGATGACTGGTCTGAAACACAGGGTTCAGCTTGGTCACCTCAATCGCCAATTCCTCTTTTAACTCGCGTTTTAAAGCTTGTTCAGCTGATTCGCCTGCCTCAATCTTACCACCAGGAAACTCCCATAAGCCACCTTGATGTTTATGCTTAGCTCGACGTGCTAATAACACCCGCCCATTTTGACGAATAATAGCAGCGACTACCTTAATTTGCTCCACATTTTATCCTCTAGCATGGGTAGTATCTTCATACTTATAAATAAAACCCCAATGCATTTAATACAAACAAAGCCATAATGATTGATACAATATTAGCTAACCAACACCATCCCATATTAATAGCCCACTTTCTAGCCCAAAAATGGCACCCAATCATAAATACCATAGTAACCAGAAAGGCTCCACAAACAGCCATTAAAGACTGTTCTACTTTATGGCTACCGCTAGGATCAAAAGTATCAACAGGCACATAATCTGCAATATAAATTGCTAACAGAAACAATAAAAGATAAAACACCATAATAACTAAAAAAAATATCCATTGTTTTATTGCTATTGGCATCTATCCTCCTTGTTTTGCTATGTTATTAATCTCACTTAAAATTTATGAACGATATTCTGCATTAATCTTCACATACTCATGGGATAAGTCAGTAGTCCAAATAGTTTCTTGGCAAGCGCCACGATTTAACTCAATACGAATTGTAATCTCAGCTTGTTGCATAGCTTTTGCCCCTTGCTCCTCAGTATAACTAGCGGCACGCCCACCTGCGTCAACAATCTGCACATCACCTAAAAACACATTAACCTTGCTCACATCTAAGTTAGCCACTCCAGAATAACCCACTGCGGCTACAATACGTCCCCAGTTAGGATCAGAAGCAAATAATGCCGTCTTTACCAAAGGCGAATGAGCCACTGCATAGGCTACATCTAAACACTCTTGATGAGTACTACCACCATTTACCTTAACCGTTACAAACTTAGTAGCGCCTTCTCCATCACGCACAATCGCTTGCGCTAACTCCATTGCCACCGAAAATAAGGCTACTTTTAGCTTATCATAATATTCGCCACTGGCCTGGGTAATTTCAGGCAACTCTGTTTCGCCTGTAGCTACTAGCACGCAACTATCATTGGTAGAAGTATCACCATCAATCGTAATCCGATTAAACGACTTATTAGTAGCATCTTCTAATAAAGCCTGTAAGACAGGTTTAGCCACCTTGGCATCAGTTGCAATATAACCCAACATAGTGCCCATATTAGGGCAAATCATCCCAGCCCCTTTACTAATACCTGTTACAGTAATGGTTTTACCCTCATGCTGAAAACGTACACTTGCCCCTTTAGGGGTTGTATCCGTTGTCATAATACCTTCAGCCGCATTTAACCAATTATCTTCTTTTAAATCAGCCATCGCTTGTGGAATAACAGCCATAATTTTTTCTATGGGTAATGGCTCACCTATCACCCCTGTAGAAAAAGGCAAAACAGCCTCCACAGCAGCCCCTGTAGCATTAGCCACTGCCTCACATACTGCATGAGCTGATAGTAAACCCTGTTGGCCTGTCCCTGCATTAGCATTACCCGTATTGGTAATAAAATAACGAGTTGCTTGACCTGTGGCCAAATGCTTTTTCGATAAAATAACAGGCGCGGCACAAAACGCATTGCGGGTAAATACCCCCACAACCTGTGCTTGCTCACTGCAACGCATTAGCACTACATCTTTACGGCCAGCTTTTTTAATACCTGCAGAAGCGATACCTAACTCAAAACCTTTGACAGGACTTAATACTGAAGGGATTTCCAAACCTACTGCCATTTTAAGACTCCTCTAAGCCTAAAACAAACACACCACAAAAGATGTGGTGTGAAAGATAAATAACGGTTACTGCGTGATTAAAATTTATTCAATACGACCACAACACTGTTTATATTTTTTACCAGAACCACAAGGACAAGGATCATTCCGTCCTACCTTAGCCCCTTCACGACGCACTGGTTGCTGTGGCTGTGTTGGCGCCAACTCTTCAATAGCTTGTTGCTCTGGGCTTTCATCCAATGATGAAGTTGCCTCATCATGCTGGAACACCATACTTTGTGCAATACGCTCAGCTTCTTGGTGAAGACGTGCTTCCTCCTCTTCTGCTGTATGGTGGTTTACCTGTGCATTAGCTAATAAACTCACTGTATTGTACTTAATGGTATTCAACAAACGCTCAAATAACTCAAACGACTCACGCTTATATTCTTGCTTAGGATTCTTCTGCGCATAACCACGTAAATGAATTCCTTGGCGTAAGTGATCCATACGGGTTAAATGATCTTTCCAAAGCTCATCGATCTCTCTTAACAACACATATTTTTCAAAGCCACGAATATTTTCATCGCCTGCTTCTTCTTCAACTGCCGCGTATTTCTCAATAACCGCTTGCTCAATACGCTCTCTTAAAGTTTCTTCATAGAGCTTATCATCTTCATCTAACCATTGTTGGATAGGTAATTCCTGCCCAAAATCAGTGCGTAAAACTTGCTCTAAGCCTGCAATATCCCACTGCTCAGGTAATGACATAGGCGGAATATAATCATTAATAGTGGCAGTTAACACCTCATTGCGGAACTCTTTAATAATATGGCTAATATCATTAGTTTCTAAAATAGTATCACGCATATGATAGATAACTTTACGCTGTTCGTTAGCCACATCATCATATTCAAGCAATTGCTTACGAATATCAAAGTTACGGCCTTCTACTTTACGTTGCGCTTTCTCAATGGCATTGGTTACCATACGATGCTCAATCGCCTCGCCTTCTTTCATACCCAGCACTTGCATAATGCTACGCATACGATCAGAAGCGAAAATACGCATTAAATTATCTTCTAATGACAAATAGAAACGGCTCGCACCAGGGTCACCTTGACGGCCAGAACGACCACGCAACTGATTATCAATACGACGTGACTCATGGCGCTCAGTACCAATCACAAATAAACCACCTGCTTCCAATACCGTTTGGTGATCATCACGCCATTGTTCTTCTAACGCTTTTAACTGCTCAGCAGTTGGCTCTTCTAACTTAGCTGCTTCTGCTTCCCAATTACCACCTAATAGAATATCCGTACCACGACCCGCCATATTGGTTGCAATCGTCACTGCACCAGGGCGACCAGCCTGTGCAATAATATCTGCTTCCTTATCATGGAACTTAGCATTTAACACATTATGTTTAATACCAGCCTTCTCAAGCACAGTAGATAACAATTCAGAGGTATCAATCGAAGCCGTACCCACTAACACAGGTTGCTTACGCTCTTGTGCTGCTTTAATCTCCTGAATAATCGCCTCATACTTCTCTTTTTGCGTCATATATACCAAATCATTAGCATCTTTACGTGCTAATGGGCGGTTAGTAGGAATAACCACCACATCAAGGTTATAAATTTGACGGAATTCAAAGGCCTCAGTATCTGCTGTACCCGTCATGCCCGACAACTTATCGTACAAACGGAAAAAGTTCTGGAAAGTAATAGAAGCCAAGGTTTGGCTTTCTGGCTGAATAGGTACTTGCTCTTTTGCTTCAATAGCTTGGTGTAAGCCTTCTGACAAGCGACGCCCTTTCATTGGACGACCGGTATGCTCATCAATCAACAACACCTCATTATCCTGAATAATATACTCAACATTACGGTGATATAGTACATGGGCTCTTAATGCTGAAAGCACATGGCTAAATAACGTAGCATTATTAGCAGAATATAGGCTATCACCCTCTGCTAACAAACCATTCTCCATTAATAAATCTTCAACGTATTGATGACCTATTTCTGTTAACTCAGCGGTACGCGACTTCTCATCAACTGTATAGTGACCTTCTTTTTTGATTTCCTTAGCAGAACCTTCGCCCTCTTCAATCTGTTGCGAAAGTTTTGGAATCAACTTATCTAAACGAATATAAAGCTCAGAACTATCCTCAGCTTGACCTGAAATAATTAATGGCGTTCTTGCCTCATCGATTAAAATAGAGTCAACCTCATCCACCACAGCGAAGTTAAGCACTTGTTGGAACTTATCTTCTTGGCGGAAAGCCATATTATCTCTTAAATAATCGAAACCAAACTCGTTATTAGTACCGTAAGTAATATCAGCGCGGTAAGCAGCGCGTTTTTCTTCTGGGTCTTGGAAAGGAACGATAACACCAACACTCATCCCTAAGAACTCATATAACGGTCTCATCCAATTAGCATCACGTTTCGCTAAGTAATCATTCACCGTTACAACATGCACCCCTTTACCCGACAAAGCATTTAAATAAACTGCTAAGGTACACATTAAGGTTTTACCCTCACCGGTACGCATCTCAGCAATCTTACCCTCATGCAACGTCATCGCACCAATTAACTGCACATCAAAGTGACGCATGCCCATTACCCGCTTACTCGCTTCACGGGCAACTGCAAAGGCCTCAGGCAATAATTTATTTAAACTCTCACCCTTTGCTATACGCTCTCTAAATTCTACTGTTTTGGCACGTAGTTGATCATCATGCAAAGCAACCATGCTCTCCTCAAGAGCATTAATAGCCTTGACCATTTTCGACATGCGTTTAACTTCGCGATCGTTTTTGCTTCCAAAAAGCTTATTCAGTAAAGGACCAAGCATATTAACAGAATCTTCCTCAAATATTTCGTGGCAGGATCAAACCTAACAGACCCTGAGCAATGACATGCAATTGCTATTAACAATTAATTCAACTAAATTTAGTTATTATAAAATAACTTTGTCGCTAATAGTGAAATAAAAGCAATTATTTTACTCCGAATTGAAGATTAAAATACATAATAATAACTGTTACCCTACAATTTTAACTAAAGTGAATGACTGAAGCCGCTACAACCATTAACACCACGTCATTTCACCTGCCAGCAAAATAAAGCACAACTATTACAGATATTTTCTATAACAAATTGTTCAACAACACATATTTCAAAAAACTTAGCAAAACAAACCAATAACCATATACAAAATGTTTATATTTTTATCTAATTGCTAACTAGTCTATTGCTCACAGTATTCGCTATACTACGTGCCTTACTATTGATTACTAAGGTTTAGGGAATATTATCAATGAAAAAAGCAGAAGTTATCTTAGAAAACTTAATGTATTCAACTCGCTGGATACTTGCCCCAATATGCTTTGGACTATCTATTGCGCTGCTTGCCCTAACCATTAAATTTTACCAAGAACTATTTCATATACTACCTGCCATTTTCAACCTGCCTGAAGCAGAACTTATCCTCAAGCTACTATCATTAATTGATATGGTACTGGTAGGCGGGCTACTGGTCATGGTTATGTTTGCTAGCTATGAAAACTTTGTTTCCCAAATGAACATCCATAGCCATCGGGAAAAACTAGACTGGTTAGGCAAAATGGACTCAGGCTCCTTAAAAACCAAAGTATCTGTCTCCATTGTCGCCATCTCCTCCATCCACCTATTAAGAATGTTTATGGATGCCCAAAAAATAGAAAACGACAAACTCATGTGGTACGTTATTCTTCACCTAACTTTCGTCGTTTCCGCCCTAGTAGTTACTTATATGGACAACTTAGGCAAAAAAAGCAAAGCCAAAATAAAACAGATCAACAACTCACAAGATGACGAATCATAGACAAACCCAAGCTAGTCATAAAAAGAGAAACATGGAGGGCAGAACGCTCCTCCATTAGAAATATAAAAACTTAACTAAATAGGCTTAACCTGCTATATCCATCTTAGCAAGCACCACCTTACCATCTACCTTCTCAAAATAATAAATATAAGACTGCTCAGCATAAGGGAAACTAGCTGCATTAGTGGGGGTTAGCACATTTAAAATAATCCTAAAATCATCCTCATTTTGCAAAATAAAATGACACTCAAAACTACCCTCTTTATAACTAACCATCCGATAAATAGAACCAGATAACTCACTACTATCAACCAGATACTGCAAATACTTAATAAAATAGTGGTAAGATAACCTATTAGGAAACAAAGAACTTATGCCCTGTTTTTTTATTATTGCCAGCATCTCACCCTTACTTACAAATCCCTTTTCTTTTAAATCAACAAAAACGCCATTATCCTTAAGAACATCCCTACCCCTTAAAAAATCTTGCCGTAACGCAGTTATATCCTTCCGCGTAAACTCATCAGCTCCCTCCCCCTGAGCACTTACAACACCTACAAACAAAAAACACATTATTAAATAAATCAAAAAATTAATACAACTTCTCATGTTTTTTACAGCTCAGTAATTAACACGATAGATAATCACCACCGCATTACACAAAAGTTAATGGCCATTTTTAAACAGCTCTTTCTATCAATAGTATAGCCCCAATTACCCCTAAATAAATAGCATATATCTATAAAAATACTGGACACTTTTCTTGCTTTAATCCTTTAATTTTATTTTCCTCAAATACAAAATAACAATCTTGATACTCATCAGAATCTATATTTTTGTAATAACGAGCAATTAATAGGTAGCTACTAGGCTGATATAACAACTCAATAAAATAGTTACTGTTTTTATTAGTTTCAGGATTAAATGTAAAACGCCCTAGCTCATTTGAGTAATCTTTATTTTCAGCTAAGTTATTTAATGTGTAATAACGACAACTATAACCACAGCTATGCAAACCAATATAATATTTTCCTGAAAAGTTAATGACTACAGGATTAACTACTTTCCCTAAATGATCAAACCAAATATTACCCTTACTAAGTATACTCACTAGGAATCTTTATATCACCTTGATAGCTAGTGACTGAATACTTTTCAAAAAGATGATCATTTTCGTTATTATCAGTATCAGATTCAATATTCTCACCATATGTTTCTAACTTTTTAAGAATACTAGTATTATCTTTGTACTTACTTTCTAATCTCAATAATGCCTGATCCGTTCCTTTACAATAGCTATCCAGCTCCGCATTTAAGTTTCTAGTATTATCAATCTCTGGCTTACCCGAAATTTCACCACGTAGATGATCACATTGATCTCTTTTTTATATAAAACTAGTAACATCTTGTGGATATACCTCTTTAGAAAAAGCATTTTGTGAAATAGAAAATATCATCAAGATTAAAATTATCTGTTTTAACATCATTACTTATTACTATCTAAACTTAATGACTAAAAGTTGTTATTCAACTAATATAATGAATCTGAAACTAATTTTCCATATACTATACTCAATTAATATGCAGCGAGCCTTATATTACAAGCAAGAATTACAAGAGTATAATATTCGTTCTGTTATAAAGATGCAGTCATAATATCAGGTATAACCCTTTCAAATAGAGTTAAATCAGAATTAAATAAATTCTATGAAATATAAATAACTTCAAAAGATAATAGTTTTATTCCTTAAGGACATAGTTATGACCATTCCATCTAAGTACATAAGATGAACCACAAAAAATATCTCTCATTCCTTGAGATATAATGTTCATAATACCTATTGATGTACACATATAGCTAACATGAATTTCTTCATCCGAATTATCAAGAACTATACTAAAAGTTAGTATTGGCTGATTACCATTCTCAATATTACTCTTTTCACATTCTTTATCACCAAAATCACAAGCAACTGCTGGCATTATGTTACTATAAGAATACTTAATTACATCAGCTAAGTTATTATCATTAACATTTACTTGAACTTCTCCATCTAACATTGTTATTTCAGGATTTTGTTCTTTTATTGTATTAGCACTAATTAATATATTAGCTTCTTGTGTATCTGCTAATACAAACTGTGTTAGAAATAGAAAAATTAAAATTATAACCCTCATCATGCTATCTCCTTAAATCCTTCTCTATAATATATTTGGATATTTTGAGCAATCTCTCGTTTTGTAATATTACCATCTTTATTTCTATCATGCCCTTGATTCTTTTCATAAGCCTCACTACCTCTAGAATAAGCAATATAATCTAAATTTTGCTTTATTAAAGAAGGAGTAAAAATCGCACAGTACACATCTTCTAAAACCCAATCTTTTGTTGGAACACCTACATTTTTTGCTGTCATAACAAAATATTTTTCAACATATTCTAATTGAGCTATCACCCCCATTGTTGCCAACGCTTGAGTAGTAGTACCTAGAGCTATAGCTGTACCTCTCATAAATTGGATTAAACCCGTTGCAGTCGAACCAGGGTTTTTAATAGCAGAATCAAAGGTTTTAACAGTTTCTAAAGCCATACATGCCATAATAAAATTAGGGTCAATTTGTAAGTCCTTTCCCATTTTTATAATTCTTGATCTAAATTGCTCTGCAACTGTATTACCATAACGCTTAATCACTCTTTTCATCCATATGAGTTTCATATCAGTAGATGTAGTTGATATATACTCTACAAAAGTAACAGGATGAAAATGATAAACTTCTGTACTATTGGCATGTCCCACTTTCTCCCAAAAAGATAGTTTTAACATACGCTTTGTTTCTTGATCAAGTAATGATTGACCAAACAGTAATCTAACGCCTGTAATAAACGGAGAAATTAGAATTTTTGTAAAGCATGCAATTAATGAACTAGTATCTACTCTCCACTCTGTAGGGTGATAAGCTATAAATTTACACCATTGATCCCGTAAATCTGAATCTTTTAATGCTGTTTGTAATTCGCTTTCATCTATCTTGCCATCCTTATTAGTATCTATTTGAGTATGTATATCTTTAAAGATTTGTGGCATTTTATCTAAATCTAAATAGCCATCAGAGTTTGAATTCGTTTCTTTAACTACTTGGAATCCTAATTTTGTCCATTCATACTGATTAACCACTTCTGGACTAGTTGCAGTTTTTTGAACACGCCCTGAATGCTTTTCAGCAGCTATTACATACCACTCTTTACCATCAGGGTCTTTTTCTAGGGTAAGTTTATCAATAGCAAATACGTGATCTCGCGTTAAAGTATAACTTGCAGCAGGACTAGCTTGTGGTGTAGTAGTAGCAGGCTGAGTACCTGTAGCATTTGCTGTGGCAGGTGATTGTGGTATAGGCTTATCAAATAAACCTGTGCCTTTTGGTAATCTTATATATTGCTTACCATCAGTTAATTTTAAAGGGTTATTTAGTAAAACATTTACATCTTTTTCATCACTAATAAACACTTCAACATGGACTTGTCGCTTGCTTTTTTGCTCACCTGTTTGGGTGGGAGTTTCATATAGCCCCATATAGCCTAAAGCATCGCCTGCTTTTATATCAATATCGCACTTAATAACAGAATTAAATTGTTTAGGCTCTAACTTTTCAATAATAATTGATTTACCTGTGTCTACTGTAGTCCAAAAAACGCTAGGTATTGCAACAGGTTCACCTTTAGCGTAGGAAAATTGTGCACCAGCAGCAGGTTTACATTCAGCTAATAAAACTGATGGTTTTCCATCTGTACTTTGAATTAATTCAACTTTATCACTTTCATAAGTAAATTTATTGCTAGCATTAGCGTTAAGTACTGCTATACGATTAACACGTTTTTCTAAATCTGCTTTGCTGGCATAAATTTCTAAGCCACTAGCATTTTGTTGGTCTTTGCTAGCAGGGCTTACTCCAGCAGTTACTGTACCCTGCCAATAGTTGGGTCTCGTTTTTTCTTTTGGTGGTGTAGGTAATTGCGGTAACGCTTCAACAATATAACGGTTATTACCTGAACGAATAGGTACCCATATAACATCACCTACTTGCTTTACTGTAGTAGAACCTTTAGTAACACTACCTGATTTAATAGTGGCTTTAAGGTCAGTTATATTACCTGTTGTTTTTAAGGTATCAGCATTAATTTCTGCTTCTATAGTTGCACCATCAGAAATGTAGCCTATCGCCTGGCCACCTTCCCCTCTAAACTTTTCTCTAACATTTAAATTAGTAGCTTTGATAGTAAATATTTGTTTTTGTACTTGTTTCTTCTCTCCTTTTTTAGGCAAATAATCTTCATAAGCACTAAGATGCATATAAAGGCTATAGAATGTTAGTTTGTAGCTATCTGTGTTTTTCTTAGCCTTATCACCATCAGTATTAGATGGCTGATTATTATTAGTTGTTTGTGCCGTTGCGGGTTGAGTAGGAGTATTTGGCGTAGCAGCTTGTGGCATATCAAAGAATGGATTTCCTCCACTTTTTAATGGATTACCCTCTTTATCTAACAAAGCAATAAAAAATTCTTCTGTAATATTTTCTTGTTGTACTTTAGCGTAATAGTAATCACCATGCAAAGTTTCACTCACATTAATAATATTTAACCTTGTACCACCTGCATATTTATCATTGTTTGCACCTACTTTGCCATCAGTAACTGAGTATCTATTACGAGAGCCACCTTTTATAGTAATTTGTTGACCATTTAATTGTGATGCTGTTTGCTGTACCCTTTGTTGAACTTCCTGCTGCTTTTTAGCTTCTGCTTCTTGTACTTTTTGTGCCTCTGATTTTTTAATTTCATATTCATGTTTTATTAAGCAGAAACCTGTACTATAACGGTGTTTAATTGGTTCAGCCAAAGTTTCGCCAGTAACTGAAATCGTTTGCTCAACATACTCATGTACATCATTTAGTCGATAGGCAACTACCTTTCCATCAGCAATAGCTCTAATAGGTACATCATTCACACACTGAGGAAATTTCTTATTAGTGAAATGAACACCACCATGCCATAATCTATTAGCACTTAATAAATAGTAACCACTGTCTTCATCTGCTAATAAACCATAAAGCTCATCTGCCGTATATTCTTTACCATCAAGTTGAGCAACTGGAAATTTAAGACTACTATTTATAGCTGTATTTTTTTTCTCATTTCCATTACCAGTATTGTTAGGATCTATCAATCCTGAAATGTCATAAGTTGCAGGATCTACAGGCGTACCTGATAAAGGAGCACCTGCTGTCCCCCCAGTTCTAATTTCAAAATGTAAATGGTTACCTGTACTACCACCTGTAGTTCCAACAGGTCCTACACTACTATTTTTTGTAACATGGGTTCCCTTTGCCAATGGAGACCTTGTTTGCATATGAGCATACAATGTATGTACTATACTTCCATTATTATGATGTTCTAATACTATATAATTACCATAACCATTTCTATCAAACCCCAGATGAATAACTTCTCCATCTGCAGCTGCAGGAATAGGGGTTCCCGCTGGAGCAGGCCAATCATCTCCCTTATGAGGTCTTACACCTCTTGTTCCCAGTGGGTCATTCCTAGCTACTGAAAAACGACTTCCTCTTCTGAAAGGTGTCCCTGGATTATAGTATGTAGCCATAATTACTTCCTTCCTTAAGTACTAAATCTTAAATTTTCCTATTTAATTTCTATAACAAAAATCTTGCTTAATTTGTTCTCAGTTATTCATCATAAAAATCACAAAATAAAATAGATTTTTTGTGGTCATTCTGATTAGGTATTAAAGAGGGATATTTAGGAGATTTAACATTTGGGTCAAAATTTATAATTTCCATATAATTACTTAATTGTTTCTTAACTGTTTCAACATCATCTTTAAAATAAATTGCATAAATTGACATATTATGAGGTATGGATACTTTTTCTACAGCTAAACCATAATAAGTATCGTCAATACAATAAGTGGCTAGTGAATCTAACTCACATGGTCTCAGTTTTCTTTCTATAAAATAGGGTGTTCTAGATAGATTAACCTCTTGACTATATTGATCAAAATAAATACCTTTTAACTTTCCCATTTGATCACAATGTAATAATCCCTCAAATTGTTCTTCCAAGGTAGTAGCAGAACTATTAATAACCCAAAAAACAAAAGTTAAACTTATTACTATTTTAGAAAAAAAGTTAGCCATTTTTACCTCCTATTTAATAACTACTCAGAAAACAATACAAACCCTTTCCAAATTGGTGGGGTATCTGTCTCTTCAACTGCTGCCTCTTTAGCAAAAGGCAATAATGGATTTGCAGGTGTACCTACCATGGGAGCACCACCTGTAAATTGTGGTGTTGTCATCCATATACCTGCTGGGTTTAACACTATATGTTGGCCACCTGCTTTCAGTGTTAGAGATAAACCGCCATCCACTACACATTGCTCACCTGCCTTAAGATGAATTTCCATACCTGCTTCAGAAGTATAGATGGTACCGACACTGGTATGCTCTTCTTGAGCCACTGTCTTATGATCGTTCATTAGTATCTGTGTTTTACGATCCAATTCTGTTAAGTGATGTTCTTCACTTTCATTCTTGGTATATCTGTTTTTAACGATAGTCTCACTGTGTTCATTTTGCACTTGTAAATGGCTATTATTTCTAACTTCTATGGTGTGGTTGTTTTTGGTCAATTGGTCGAAGTCTTTTTGGGCTTGTATAAAGATTTGTTCTTCATCTGCCTTATCTTCAATTCTAAATTCATTGGAGCCTACACCACCTTTCGAGGAGGAGGTTTTGAATACTGATCTGGTTTTGTTCGCTGGTAAATCATAAGGAACTTTGTTGACTCCATTATGAATAGCACCTACAACTATAGGGAAATCTGGATCACCTTCTTCATATTCTACAAGTACCTCCATGCCTACTCGAGGAATTACCACAGCACCATAGCCATCATGTGCCCAATTAGAAGCCACTCTTACCCAATGACTTGAATTTTCATCATAATTACCTTCTCTATCCCAATGACATTGAATTTTTATTCTGCCATATTCATCACAGTAAATTTCTTCACCTGCCGCACCTGTTACTATGGCCGTTTGTGCGCCTAGCACTTTAGGTTTCGGATGCAGCTTTTGTGGTCTATAAGGTACATCTTGGGGAGTTAATACTGCTACATTTCGATAACCCTGCGAGAAGTCCTCTAAAGGAAATTGCAATTGCGAAGAAACAGGGTAATTAAAATATTTATGGAGCTGGCTTGTTGCCATAGTACTATTAGCTGATGTTGTATCACCAAAAGCTTCCAGTACCGCAGGTTGTTTGCCTGCATGTCTAATTTGATTGATTAGCCAAGGTTGTTCTGTATCAGGTAGAGGGTGGTTATCTACAGTAATGTAGAGTCCTGCATGCAGCCCTATTACATCACCATAGGCTTCGGCAAGGATTTGACTTGCTCTTAGTCGTTCTATTTCTACTTTGGCTAGATGGTCTGCTCTAGCTTTGTCCATATGACGACTAGGATAATCATAACTTTCTAAACTTGGTTCTATCGCTTCATTGGCTTTAGCACTTTGAGTACCTGCAAAATTGCCTTCTGGAATTTTCATGTTTTGGAAGTTGTAGTTACGCCATGAGGCTTCGGTGGTGCAGCTAGATAGCCCTATATCAAAACGTTTAAGCACTCTTTCATCGGCTACAAAGCCTGTATCACTAATATATTTAATAGCTTGAGCTAAGGTAGGAAAGAAGGGATTTGCGTCAGCAAAGGTGAGTTTGTGCTGTTCTTGACTATGTTCAAAGTAATAAAAAATACCCTCACTTTCCGCTAAGTGGTTGATAAATTGATAGTCTGTTTGGTCGTATTGAGTGCAGTATTCTCTGATTGGGTAGGTGTCTTTAAGTTTGAATTCAAATTGAGCACCTTCTTGCATTCCATATTCAGTAAGAATTGCTGAGATAATTTCAGGTACTGTTTTATCACGGAATACCCGTTGATTAGTACGTTTTTTAAGATGGGTTAAGGTAGGCGTTAGGATAACTTTGTAGGTGGCATAGTGTTGCCCTACTGCGCCGCGCTTAACCGATTGGATTACACCATTGATTCCTTCTGATTTGTCTGGATTAAAGGCTAGAAAAGCAGGTTTACTAAGCAGTTGGGTAATATCAAAACGGATATGGTTACAAACTAAGGTAATTTCAAAGGCATAATCGCTAGAAATAGCTTCTATTCCTTCGAAAGCTAGCACTTGTAGCTTGGCATTACTTTCTACGCCTTCAACATCTAAGCTAAAATGCGTGCTATTAGCTGAGTCAAACATAAATACTCCATTATATCTCTTAATCCCTAGGTACTACTCAACCCTAAAGTAAATCACTTAAATAATATTTTTGAATACTAGTATTAGTTTTACTTATCTGCAAGTTAATTTTATTATAATATGGTGATGATTATCACTTTTTTAGATTAATTAAAGCTTAATTTGATTGTACAGCAGGGTAATAATACAGCGAATGACCTACGGCTTCTTCGCCTGGATCGATAATTTCAAATGAGATATAAATTGGAGTCTGTGGGGGCATTTTATTTTTCTTTAAGGTTTCGTGAGATAAGTATTCATCAGGTGAAAAACGACGACTAGCCACTATCTGCCCATTTAAATCAGTAAAACGTAACTCTATTACTGGGAATGGTTGGAAAACGGTTAAATCATTACGAATAATCGCATCAACATTTAGCACCCCGTCATGTTGTGGATTGCTTCTTACCAATAGCTGACTGGTGATAATTTTTTGCACATCTACTAAATCAGGTATATCACACCACAAATAACTACAGACTTGCTCAGCCCAAGCTCTATTAGCTTCTATTTTTGACATTTCAGGGGCTGCATAGCGTAAATACTGCCCCAATAATACCAACACTGCCAGTAAAGTTAATATAGTCCATAATAGGGTATGTTTATTGACTATTTTCGACTTAGATTGACTAGGTATTGAAAAATCCACATCTGATACTTTTTTAAGGCGATTACCATAAATATCAGTGGCTACACCATCTTCTATAATTAGCTGATGTTTTTCATCAAGGGCGGATGACTCCTCCTCAAGCACTAATGCTTGCTGAGAATTAACCGTCTCCAACGATGAAGCATTAATATTAGTTAATACCGTGGTAATATCTTTACTTTGTTTAGCAATTAATTCTGCATCATCTAATTGTAATAACTCATCAAAATCAATCTTATCCAGAGCCGCAACAATATCAGCATCAATATATGTTTTATTGGTGGACACTTCCTCAGCAGTAAATAAACTTTGTTGGGTGGCTAGCTCTTCACTAGCAAAATTAAATTCACTAGCTTCTACCGCTGATTCATTAACCGATTTAAAATCCACAGAAAAAGTAGTCAATGTATCAACTACTTTATTCCAATAATCATCAGCATGATCTGTTTTAGCTTGTTGTGTTTTTTCTGGTTGAGATGCTTTTTGTTGATGATTGGTAGAAGCTTGCTCAATGGTTGACTCAACAGGCTCTGTGACAGATCTTAAGGTTTGATAAACAATATAATCATTGCCATTAAAGACATGCTTACAGAATCCGCAACGCAATGCTCCGCCCGCAGCAGAGAGCAAATCATCCGTGACGAAGAAGCGCACCTTACAACTAGGGCATTCAATAATATACTTATCAGTCATTGCGTATTAGTTCTGGTTACAAGCTCGACATTTTAACGACTTATTCATTAAAAAGAAATGCTGTTACCACAACCCATTAAGAAAAATTAGTGTTAACTGAAAGATACAGGTAAAATACTGCTTTTTTCTTGTCAGTAGTATTAGGTAGCAACTTCCATGACCACACTTTCAGTCAATCAAAACAAACTACAAAAACGCCTGCGTCGCTTAGTAGGTGAAGCTGTGGCTGACTATAATATGATTGAGCAAGGTGATAAAATTATGGTCTGCCTTTCAGGGGGCAAAGACAGTTATACCCTACTGGATATTCTACTATACCTGCAAAAAGTAGCGCCCATTCAATTTAGCCTAGTTGCTGTTAATTTAGACCAAAAACAACCCGGCTTTCCAGAACATATATTGCCTGCTTACTTAAGCTCGATAGGTGTTGACTACCATATTATTGAAAAAGACACCTACTCAATTGTTAAAGAAAAAATTCCTGAGGGAAAAACCACCTGCTCACTTTGCTCACGCTTAAGACGCGGCGCACTTTATACCTATGCCGATGAAATTGGCGCCAATAAAATAGCCCTTGGTCATCATCGTGATGACATTGTAGAAACTTTTTTCCTTAACCTATTCTACGGTGGTACTTTAAAAGCAATGCCGCCTAAACTATTAGCAGATGACAAGCGTAATATTGTAATCAGACCGCTAGCCTACTGCATGGAAAAAGATATTGAAAGCTATGCAGCTCTTAAAGAATTCCCTATTATTCCTTGCAATCTATGTGGCTCTCAAGACAATCTACAACGCCAAGTAGTAAAAGAAATGCTAAATAAATGGGAGAAAGACCATCCAGGCCGTGTTGAAATCATGTTTCGTGCATTAAAAAATGTTGTACCTTCCCAACTGGCTGATACAAAACTCTTTAACTTTACCGACCTAAAAATAGACGAGCAAGCCACTCCACGATTTATCGACTTAATGCAACTCTAATTAATCATAAAAGGTTTCGTTTCTTCAGGCTGGCACAACTGATTTAAAGCAACCACCCAAGAAGGTGTATCGTTTAAACAAGGAATCAACTCAAAACTGCTTCCGCCAGCCGCTAAAAACTGTTCACGACCACGAATTCCAATCTCCTCCAAAGTCTCTAAGCAATCAGCCACAAACGCAGGTGACATCACCAATAAACGTTTTACACCCTTAGCCGCTAACTCATCCAAATGCCTATCCGTATAAGGCTCAATCCACTTAGTACGACCTAACCGAGACTGAAAAGAAACCGACCATTTATCATCAGGTAAGCCTACCCGCTCAGCAAATAACTCGGCTGTTTTTAAACACTGTGTACGATAGCAAACATCAATATGCTTTTGATCTATCTGGCTGCTATGGGTTGCTTGCAAATTATGCTGACTATCCTTAACCAACTTATGAATATGCCGCTCAGGAACGCCATGAAAGCTAAACAACAAATGATCAAAATCCTGTTGCATTACTTCCTGCGCACTACTTACCAACGCATTAAGATAACGAGGCTGATTATAAAAAGGCGCTAACAACTTAAATTTAAAGGACAAACCATGCCCCTTCACGACCCTTTTCACCTCTTCCAAGGCAGTAGTCACCGTACTCTCAGCAAATTGTGGATAAAGCGGTGCCAATGTCACCTGCTCTACACCTTGCTTTTTTAACCCTAATAACACCGACTCAATACTAGGCTCACCATAGCGCATTGCCAATGCTACTGGCCCATGCTGCCAATGTAACTCCATCATCTTCTGCAAACGCTTACTTAACACCACTAATGGAGAACCTTCACTCCACCATATACTTTGATAAGCATGCGCCGAAGCCTCTGGACGCTTGATTAAAATCATTGACACCAATAGCTTACGAATAGGCCAAGGCAAATCAACAACATAGGGATCCATTAAAAACTGCTTTAAATAAGGCTTAACATCCTCTGTTTTTGGAGACTTTGGTGAACCCAAATTCATTAACAACAATGCGTGATTTGACATAAAATTCCTCAAAAGAACAGCTACCACATCACCATGCAATAACTGCTAATCAACCCAAACTACTTATTCATATCGTGCAAACTGCCACCTTTACAAAGCGGGCTTTCAGGAACTGTTGACAAACCTTCACGCTGCCACTCACTCATCGTATAAGCATGAATAGCCAAACTATGAATCTGCCGCATAATATCCCCTAATGCAGCATAAACTTGCTGGTGGCGCTTAACCCTAGGCACACCCTCAAATAAATCACTTACTATAATCACCTTATAGTGCGTTTCCTCACCTCTATGGTGAAAATGGCTTTCATCCTCTACCACAAAGTGCTTAGGTGAAAAAGCCGCTACTAGAGCGGCATCAATACGATCTTGCATAATATCTACTTAGCGTGTTCTCTTTAAAGGCACTTTTAATTCCTTAGCCATACTTTCAATAATATTGTTAATTTGAGGAGCTGCATTCTCCATCACCTTCTTATGAATCAACTGCTCAGTTTGCATCGTAACCACAGGTAATTGCTTCAACATTTTTTGGCCAGTTGGCGACTCATAAAACTCAATCAACTGAGCTAACTCAGCATCAGTAAAATTAGTAGTATATAACTTAACCACATCTGGCTTAATCACATCCCAACCAATCGCCTTATCTAACACAGCATTTGCTTGACCTTGATAACGCTCCAACACAGATAACTTACTTTCAGGCGCCTTACTTACCTCAAACAACTGATTAAGCATAGTTTGCACTTGCATATAAGCAGGTGTAGTCAGCTTATCAGCATGAATAATTTCTAAAAATTTAGCTGCTTTCTGATCATAAGACATTGCCGCAATAGACTGCTGCGCAGGTGTTAACTTTGGTTTAGCCGACTCAGTAGCACAACCAGCCGCCAACACAATTGCACCAGCAACACAAACATTACGTAATAGGGTTGAAATCATCATTCACATATCCTTCTTTATACTGGGATGTTTCTATACAAAAACATATATTAGATTATTTTACTGCCCAACGTCCATAAAATACTCCACTCTTTAACAACCAAATGTAACAATATTAATCCCACTCAACACATTGTAATAACTTCTTCCTATACTCCCACTCTCACCTAGACAATCGTCTAAAACAGATATTTATTTAACGCTAAATGTAATAAATTATGCACTAACCATTAACCAACCTGTAAAAGATTGTTATCATAGCCATCGACAAAGACTATAGAGATAAACCATAGCCTACTCAAAAAAAGGTTTGCAATGAATATTCCCAACTTACTAACGGTTGTTCGCGTTGTTCTGATACCGATATTTGTACTTATCTACCTACTGCCGTTTAATTGGGTTTACCTTGTCGCTAGTATCATCTTTGCTATTGCCTGTATCACCGATTGGTTTGATGGCTACCTAGCCAGACAATGGAACCAAACTACCCCTTTTGGTGCGTTTCTAGACCCTGTAGCAGACAAACTAATTGTAGCAGTAGCCCTTGTACTACTAGTAGGTAGTCATTCACGTGTCATACAAGGCACCATGGTAAATCTCTGTCTAACCCTCTCCGCAATCATCATTGTTGGCCGTGAAATTGTAGTATCTGCCCTCAGAGAATGGATGGCCGAACTAGGTGCACGTACCAACGTGGCTGTATCCAAACTAGGTAAATGGAAAACTGCTGCCCAAATGCTCGCACTTATTATCCTACTAGCTAACCCTCCTAAACTTACGACATGGGTAATTACTGGCTACATACTACTAGGTATAGCCGCCATTCTTACCATTTGGTCAATGATCCACTACTTAATGGCTGCATGGCCTTACCTTACAAGCGAAAAGACAACTAAAAACGAACAAACCGACAAATAACTATTGACACCCATAGTGGTTACTATAAAATTAGCAACCTCAAATAAAGCGGAAGTAGCTCAGTTGGTAGAGCATAACCTTGCCAAGGTTAGGGTCGCGAGTTCGAATCTCGTCTTCCGCTCCAATTATTTATATAATTTATTGTTTTAGTTAGATTTTATCTAAAAAGATATAAAAACAACCCCTAAACAGACCCCTAACTATATATCCTTATATAGTTAAGTTTTTAATTGATCTAATCATTTGATTTTATTCTTATCTATATCATATCCAACTGCTTTCATTTCATTTGCTAAAGCATACTTCCATGAATCACTAGAGTCATTAAGAGTCTATAAAATCCCTTGAAGATTGTAAGGTAATTCTACCTGTGACATATATTTTTATGAGGAATTTCCCTTACAAGCTTTGATCCGAGCATAGAACTATAGCTAAAACTCATTAAATAGAGCTGCAATCACATTATTGAATTAGCTCAAAAACAAGGATTACCACTAGGAAAGTTTGTTATTCATGATATGCGAAGAACAGCATCAACTATCTTACATGAAGAGGGTTATAACTCTGACTGGATTGAAAAGGCATTAGCTTATGAACAACATGGAGTACGTGCTGTATATAACAAAGCAGAATATTCTGAGCAAAGAAAACAGTTATTACAAGATTGGGCTAATATGGTTGATAGTTATATTGATGAATTTAAATTATAAATAACACAACCTTCTCATTAATTTAGCTTTTCAATATATCTTATTGTTATAATTTTAGCTCATTTTATATCATAAAACTTAGCTGCTTAGTTTTTTTATTAAAAAAAATATATCTTGTATAATGGTATTGTTCATAAATCTTTTCAGCGTAGCTAATTATAATATCATCCAAATCAACTAATTAATTTATTAGGTTTATATGGAAAAAAATATACCGCCAAATTTTGTAAGTTTTACAGATATTCCTACACCTGGAGAGCAAAACTTTCTAGATCATTATTTTTTGAATATTTACAATAAATTAGAAGCAGATGCTCTATTATTTAATAGAAAGCTTCCACATACAGGTCTTATGGGCTCAGAAAATGAGAATGCTATTGGAGATGTGTTACGTCAGTTCCTTCCATCTAAATTTGGAATCGATGTAAATGCTTTAGTAATAGATAGATTTGGACAAGTAAGTCGTCAAGCTGATATTGTTATTTATGATGCAGAAAATCAGGCTAACTTTTTTCGTAAAGTTCACCCCATTGAAACAGTTTATGCTGTTATTGAAGTTAAAACAACATTATCTGCAACAGAAGCGATATCTGCCATGAATAATTTAGCCTCTGTTTCTGAGCTTGAGTTTCGTCCTGCCCTTACTCCATATTGGGAAACAAGAACTAAACAAGAAGAAATTCATCATAACCCACCTAAACTATATATTTTTGCATATCGAACAACATGTGAATCCTTTGAAACTTTTGCACGTTGGTTTGATTTACAATTTGTACTTCGAGGAGTAAATTTACGTAGCGAGGCTCCTAAATATCCAGAAATTAGGTGTTTTCGTGTATGCGCTCTTGATCAAGGAGTAATTAATATGGCAAGTAGTAATGGATATGTTCAACGCTTTGTTGCAGAAGCAGTAGGTAAAAGTATTGAAAGAGCATTTACTACAACTTTTCAGGGACAATCAATATATGTTGATCCTGCTAAATCATTGTTCTTATTTTTACATCGCCTTTGGTCAGATCTTCAAGTAAGTGAATTACATCCTGGATTCGATATTCGCTCCTATATGAGTAAACAACTAGACCTTGTTCTTGAAGTCACAAATGATTTTCTATATTCTAATAAGTAAGAATACTTTAAATATTATAATAAAAAATTAGACAACTTTTATTTACTGTTTTGACCTTTTAAATTAATGTTCTGAATACATTTATTAATATAAACTACATCCATAAAATGCCCTTTAGCAAACTTAGTACCTAAATATGATAATTTTTTCAAATAGAATTCATTATTATTAATATCTCTAGCAACAACATTAAGAAAAATAGCAAATTTTTCTTCTACATTTAAGATTATATTATTACCAATTGAGGAATAAATAACACTTTCTAAAATACCATTAAATACATGTTCTAAATATATACTTTCTATATTTAAAATTGAAAATATCAACTGAATAAAAAATGTTGTTGTTCTACTGCCAAACACTAGATCAATACAAGTATTTCTTATCAGTTTAGATGCTAATAAGTGGTTTTCAGGATTAATACTTGCTAATAGCTCTGTAATATCCTCATATAAAAGTGGAAATGGTAGTTTTGTTTCAACACATAAATATAATCCTAACATCTTACTTTTATGACTACTTTCTGCATTTAAGTTACTCAAAAAAGAAGCTGCATTAACAATAATCTCTCCTTCATTATGAAATATAGCCGAAAGCGCACCATCACAACATAACCATGGCTTTTTAGTAGAAACCACTATCTGTACTGTAGAAAATAAAATAGGATCATAATCCTCTAACGCCACTAATCGAGTATCTATTAAATTAGGGAATAAAACTTCAGAATGCTCTAAGAAAATTTGCAATCCATCTACAACAAACTGCTGTTGCTGCTTAAAATCACTAGCAGTTATCATTGAAACTGGCTGTTCCTTATCTAAAAAAGGTATAAAACCAGCATAACTACCTTTATTTATATAATTAATAAAATTATCAATTTCTAATTTAGTTTCTAAAGAGATATAAAATTTAACATCAATATTACCAATCCCACTTATAAGTCCTGTTATCACTAGATAACAAATAGTATAAAGATCAACTATAACTTCTTTTGGATCTTCAATACCTAAATCAAATAGTGCGTGCTTATAAACATCTTGGCTACGCAATAAATCAATCGCTTTCTTAACACTACAATCCCTTTGAAAAAGAGGAGCTTTTAATAACATAGGAATGTCATTATTTGCTAATAACTCTTTTTTTCCATCAAGTTTATTATTTTGATAAACCATAATTTCTTGAATTTTTTTAAGTGCTTTTTCAGGGTTATTTTCATCAAAATTGACTACTCCGAAAAAATCTGTTCCATCATTTTTTAATTGTCTAATTTCTACGGATATATGTAATGCGGCAATAAATGGTTTTAGCTCTTTGAGTAACTCAATTTCAATTAATGGATCTATTATTTTTTTTTCTTTTAAGCCCAGCAATAATGCTTTTCCAATAGGTGTTTCATCGCTCAAAATATATGGGCTATTACCTTTATACTCCTTAACTATTAACTGTGTTAATTTTTTACCATTTTTTATATACTGGACAGCTTTAATACAATCATCAACAGTATCTGAATATTGATTCTCACTATCTTTTCTAAAAGATAGCAGATTAACCCAAATATTCATTAAATAACGTGCAGAATTTTCTGGTGACTGTATAAACCATTTAATAAGATAATGTTCTGTCTTTTTAAAATTGCCAATTCTTGCTATTTCGAACAAAAGGCTTGAAGCAAATTGTGTTGGTTCTTTAATAAAACTCTCTGGAATATCATCTAATATTTTAGATACTTCTGAGTCAGGCAACTTATCTTTATGACATAACATCAATAAAGATTGCCAATACTCCTGCACTTGAGAATTAATTTTTATAGCTTTTTGTATAGAACTTATAGCATCTTTTAGATTACCCTGTCTTTCAAACACAATAGCTTGGGCTTGATATAAATAATCATTCCCTTCATTATTTATTTGCTTTAACAATTCATTGAGTGTTTTCATAGACCTTGAATCTAATAAAGCCTGAACATATAATAAAACAAGAGGAGATGCCCATAAATCATGTTCTGGCAATAGTATTTCTAGAATTTTACAGGCTAAAACATATTCTTTTTTTATTATAAGTTCATGAATAAACTTTCTTAAATATTCCTGATTTATTTGTTTTAATTGCTCCTTATATTTATTAATTAAACTTTGAGTCTGTGTATGTAATTTTTTTTGTTTATCTAAATTATCTATATAAGAACAACATAGTAATAATATAGAAAAAAATTCTTTCTCTAATTCGTTATCTGTATCAAACTCAATTTCATAACTATCTAAAATATTAGTAATTTCCTTAGGTGAAGAACGAAATACTAGTATAAACAATTGACTAATTGTCACTTTACCATTAATAACTACAGCATGGCATTCTAAAAAATCCTTTTCTTCCGCAGGATTATTCAATTTCTCTAGATATTTTATATAATCCTGACAGTAAACATAGTACCTTTCTAACTTATCAATATACCTCCAACAAGTTTTATCTAAATCTTTATAATCTAAATCAGCAAAGGCTTTTTTTAAGCCTTGTGCAATAATAAATAAAATTAAATTATCACCTGAAGTTTCTTTAATTTTCTTAATAGCTTCCTTGATTAACTTTTCTGCTTCTTTTTTTTGAGAATAAGTTAACAACCAAGTTTGATCCGTGGCTACTACTAAAGAGTTATATCTACTCCATAGTAAGCAAAGAGAAGCATTGTATGAATCAGGAAATATCTCATTAAACTTTCTTGCTATATCAGTTGCTAATTCAAAATCATTAAGTTTTGTTATGCCTGAAAATAATCCAAAAAATTCTTCTTGAGAGAAGTTAAGATAGTTTTCCTGATAAACTTCACATAGTTCTTCTCTAGTTGCAAGAAAAGAGTAATAAATTTCTTTTGTATAAATACCTAATTTTTCTTCTTTCTTTATCCGAAAAATAGCATCATCTTTATTAATAGTAAGTTCAATACTTATCAATACTGATAATATAATATCCCTTTCCCAATCGCCTGTTTCTTTGTTTAGGGCTTCTATCAATTGAGCGCGAATATTATCAGGTATTTTTTCATAATCTGCTATTTTTGCTTTTAATTCGACTACATCTAATAAACTTGATAATTCATCTGTTAAGTTTGCTGTTTGTTTAAGTGCTATTATTCTGTCTTTTGCTGACTCAACATGATATTCAGAAAGTAAACGTAATATTCTATTAATAGCTATCTTGAAGTGACTAGAATCTATATCTTTCTGAACGTTATAAATTAAAAAGTTATCTCCGTTTCCAAAGTGTTTTTGAGATATAGAATCATTATCACTCACTTAATCAAGTCCTCTCATATTTAATTTTTATTATTTATAGTTATAACATTATCACCATTACCACTATGATTCTGTTGAATATCACCAACTTTATTAGAAACTTTTGTAGCTCTTAAAGTCCTCATCAACTCCACAGATGCTTCTATTTTCTTTTCTATAGCTTTAGCACTCATGTCTTCATTAATATCTAACTCCTCTATTAATTTAGATGTCCTTTCGGCATCAACTTCTGCTATAGAGTATTTATTTAATAATAATTCTTTCATTTTAGTTACTGAATATGATCCTGCTGATCTGAAAAGATCATATACTAGCCCAGATAATACTGCCGCAGTTATAAAATCCATCTAATTATCCTTATATACCATTATAAATAGATTATGTTATTCACCATGTTAATACAAAAATAATTACTCTTCACGCTCTTTTATAGTTATGTATTTATTGTTCGTATTTAAAATAGTCGTATATTATTAAAGAATAATATATCATTCTTTAAATAACGTTTATAAAACAGGATTTTATCAGATGTCTGAAGCATTTATTGGAGTAATAGTTGGTGGGTTAATTACTATAGTAACCAATATTACTATGAGTTATTTCCAAAGATGTAATGAAGCTAAAAAACTTCTAAATGCGTTAAAGGCAGAAATAAATGTGATTATCTCTTTAATCGAAGCAAGAAAATATATTGAAAACTTAGAATATAGTATAAATGAGTATCCTGAAGAAGCTCAACTTGAAGAACAAATCGAACCTTTTGAATTTATTGTTGAAGTTCCTGATATTTATAATATGACCTTTCGAACAAGTATTGAAAAAATAGGATTGTTAAAAACAGTACATGCAACAAAAATTATCAAGTTTTATAATCTAATTGAATCAATATCAATAGACATTAAACCCAACTCTACTCGTAATACACGTGGGAAAATGACACGAGAAATTCTTAGCACTAATTTGGCGCTTTTAAAAGAAGCATTAATAATTGGAAAAGATATTAATTGTCATTAGAGGATATGCCAATTCATGTATGAATGAGTTAATACATTTAATTATTAGTTATATCTTCCCCTAAACAAATATTTCTCACTCTCAATTGAGCCTTATTGATAATATTATATCGTCTTATCTTCTTACCCAATAGGCTTTCTATATTATGTAAGCCCTGTTTCTTAATACTATTGTAGTTTCTAAGTAACTCTCTGTCTGTTACTTTACTATCTAACATTCTTGCTTCGCTTTCATAAACATTTTCAACTAAACATTCTACTTCTTTGTAATTTATTTTCTTACTACAATGGATAACCATTATTATTTGATGTTTTTTATACATTCGATTGAAATGACGTCTAATCTCAACTAAGAAAGCTACATCAGGGAATGATCTCATTAACTTATTTTTAAAGTTATTCATGTATTCAGGGATTATTTTTATAAAACTTTTATCACTTTCCGCTTGAGGGAATAAAGATATTTTTTGTTCCCATATATAATCTTTATAATAACTTAATAACTTTCTTTTTGTTTTATCTTTAGATGTTTCTGACATAATCTTATCTTTTTGTTAATAACATAATTAATTTATATAAACACCATAATATATTAATAACTAATAACTAATAACTAATAGTAAGATATATTACATACTGATATATACATATCAGATATTCCTATACTACATTTAGTTTTTTTACTAAACAACCCCTTATTTCTTTACTATTTTAACAAAATGGAAGCCTCTGGAATATAAGGTATTAAAGCATCTTTTATGTAGTATAATATTAGCTCATTTATCAGCTATACTTTTTTAACAGCTTGTATTATTAGTGCGGTAAATATCAGCTATCTATCATCGAGGCTTAATACTCCTTTGAGTAGCTATAATCAAACTTCATTAATTTCAAAATATCAAGGCTATGACTTATTCATAGCCCTTTGTACTGTTGAAAGGCTTACACATAGTTCTTTAGCTACTTTTCTATAACTTGCTCCCTTTTTGTTCATTGCTTCTATAATGGCAGTGTCATCTATTGTTTTTCTTCTACCTTTGTATTTACCTGCTTGTTTAGCTTTGGCTATACCTTCTCTTTGTCGTTCTTTAATTAAGCTCCTTTCAAACTCAGCAAAGCTCCCTAGCATTTGAAACATGAGTTTTTGAATGGGGTCATGTTTACCTGTAAAGATTAGGTTTTCTTTATGGAAGTGTACAGTAATGCTCTTATCGTTAAGTCCTTCTACTAAGCTATTTAGGTCTGCTAAGTTTCTAGCTAATCGATCAATACTATGTACATGGATTGTATCTCCCTCTCTTACATAGTCCAACATAGCTTGTAGCTGGGGTCTGGCAGTATCAACGCCACTGAGTTTATCAGTAAAGATTTTATCTAGTTTTATATTATCTAATTGTCTTTCTGTATTTTGATATTCAGAACTCACACGAATATAACCTACATTACTCATAACATCCTCAACTGTATTCTTTTATATCTTAGATGTTATTATATTATTATGTGTTCTTAAATAAATCAATTTAAATGAATACATACTTTAGTTGTTTTTGTATTCACACCTCTGTATTCTTTTAAGTTTACTTATATGATTACAGCAACAATCATCATTATATGTCTTTTGACTTGAACCTTATGAGTAAGATGTTATAATTAAATAATTCTTATTAAAGCCTATTTATCAAGACCTTCTAGCAAATCAATTTTAAGACACTAAAAATGTTTTCTAAGCGATTTTGCCTATATTGCTATAGGGTATTGCCTATCATATAAACTCTTCTTTAATGAGATATTAGAAGCCTTAATGAAGGTTTGTAAGTATAGTGTTAGCCTTTGTTTACTTCCTGTTTCTTTATCAGTTTATTTCAGTGTATTTTTATAGCAGTCCTTTGCTATTACTAGATATTCGTAGAAAATTTAATACTTTTTAATAAGTATAAAGAAAAGAGTGTAGTGTGTTTAATATTTTCTCTTTTTTTACTTCACACTCTCCAATTTATTTACTATATTCAAGTTACCTGCTTTATCAATCTTTAATATAAAGTCACCATCAATAAATCTAATATTATTTTCCTGATATTTGATATCTATATATCCATTAAGTGTTGTAAGATCATTATAAACGTATAATGTTTCTTCAGCCTCAAAAGCATAACAAGAGGATCTTTTTGCATTTGTTGTATTGGTTATCGTACATTTCCCTTTACTAAGAACAAGAGTATAGTTTGGTATAACTGAATAAGTCCCAAACCATTTATCTGACAATTTTAATTGCTTTATTTTTAAAGGTTGTTTTACTTTACTTCTATTATTATTAAACTTTTCTATTAGTTTTTCTTCAAAAGAAACTACATCTTTTTCGTCCACTTTGGATAGAAGTTCTTCAGAAATATAGTTTCCTAAAAAAAACTCACTGCAACTTGTATTTTGGCAAGAATAGTACTTTATTTCATCATTCTTTTGATTAAGCAAAGAAAGCCAAGATGTTGCATATATGTCCAAATTATATGGCTCTCCATCTAATACTATTTCACCCTCATAATATATATTCATATCTGTTAGTGTCATGTCTCTAATGGGGTTAGCAATATTTATTTTTTCTTTATTTTTTAAGATCGTAACAATATCACCTTCACTTAATTCCCAGCTATTACATAGACTATAATCAAGAATATTGATATTTAGTAACTGGCTACAGTTCTTTGTTACTGACTTAATAACTATGTTTTCTTCTGAAGCTATTGAGAAGCTACTAATACCAAAAGCAAATAACATAAATATATATGTAATAATTTTATTCATTTTATTAACCTTTATTCCCAAAGTTTTATCATAGCATTATATACATCTCTTCCTTCATTGACTGTCTTAGAGCAGAGATCCTCATGGCATTTAACATCATCTATTGTTAATCCAAAGTATCTTGTTAAATACCTAACTAGACATGCAACTGACTGAGCCTGTGCATCCGTCACTTTTTCCCAATAACTGTGCTCATTTTTTGCACCTACATTAAAACTACCATCAGCCTTAAAAGAATAACCACAAACTTCTATACCTATTGAACTTTGATTTCCCCATCCATTTTTTTTGGTTTCAGCAAACTGTCCAACTCCCATATGTGAGCCTGGTCTATTAATAGATATTGCTTGATGGATAGTTCCATCCACACCACGCTGATTATCAACAACAAAATGAGCCCCATAGCCTGCATTATTCATATGGTTAATTATACCTTGAGCAGCACCAGAGGCAGTTCTATGAAGCACTATTATTTTTACTGCTTCACGGCTAAATCTTGCGCTTGTATTACAACTCGGAACTCTAGAGTTTGTCACTTTGTCATGAAGCATGAACTTTTCACTATTTAAAGAGACATCTTTAGTACAAAAACAATTGATATCTCCACAACCATAGCGTGGCAAATAATCAATAAATGCAATAGGATGAATATGACAAATTTGTGGGCTTAGTGATATTTGATCCCAGAAAATCAACTTGTCAATTCTCTCTTTTTCATGCCTTAATAACTCTGGTTTATTTCCAAGTATATCATTTAATCTAGACCACTTAGCGCTTTCTGAAGTGGCTTCCCATTCTGTAGGATGAAAACCTATTAACTTAGACCATCGTTGTCTTAAATCATTATCTGTTAGTGTTCTCTGTAGCTCTGATCGATCCACTTTTGTATCTTTATTAACATCTAATTGATTATAAAGTGCTTTAAAAAATGGATTCATATCATCTTTATCAACAAATCCATCACTAACAGGATTATTTTCCTCAACAATAGTAAAACCTAACTCTTCCCAATCATTTTGAGTAATAATTTTCGTATTTGCTGCATCAATACGAATACGACCTTTTATCTCTGTTCCTTCTTCTACTAAGGTAATTAAATACCAGTCATTCTTCGCATCATCTTCCTCAATCGTTAACTTAGTCAATTCAAATATATGATTCTGTTTTGTAGTATAGCTTGTTATAGCTGATACATTGCTAGCATTTGATGCATCTTGTTTCTGTTTAGGTAACTCAATAACTGCTCCTATGGTTAGCTTAAGATATTTTCTACCTTTAGTTAGTTTTGCTTTATTTTGGATAAAATTCTCAAGCTCCTTTTTATCAGGAACAAAAATTTCTAAGTGAAGTTGAGATTTATCACTTGCCTCCATTATTGGTGTACTTTTCCCAGAGGATATTTCCATTATTTCATCAAGAACTCTTTTGGGTTGACCAACTATATCTTCCAGATTAGTATTTTCTGCATTACTTTGTTGTAATAGTATGCTCTTAGGTTTAGGTATTTGATATTTCCCTAAATAACCTATTGACTCTCCCCCTTTTATTGCAATCTTGCATGGGATAGTTTCATTAGGAGTATTGGGTTTGAATTTTATAATTTGAGATGTTGCAACATCTATTACAGCCCAAAAGCTATCATTAGCTGTTAGTGATGTATTACCTTTAAAATTACCACTTATATAAGTAGCTTTTGTTAATAGCAGGGTTGCTTGCGTATTATTTGCTGTAGTTATTTGATGAGTTGTTGTTTCACTAGGATCATATTCAAAAATACCATTAGCCGAGATAATTGCACCTTTAGTTTTAGTAGCATCATCACTATAAGTTTGTAATCCATTACCTAATACTTTTGCTGTAGCTTTACCTTGCCAGTAATGAGGAAATTTCTGTGAGTCTATATATTCATCTGAAGGCATCAAATGCATATAAAGACTATAAAAGGTTAATGAATTATATAGTGGATCAGGATTATCTGTTTTGACAATACTTTCTTGTACTTCTGGTTTTAAATTACCATAGTAATCAAATAGATCCACTTCTAAAATATTACCTTCACGAAATAAATATTTCCTATCTTCAGCTATATTTACATTAACATCATGAAGTAACTTAACACGAGTAAAATTACCTTCATTTGATGGAGGATCTGTATCTAATATCTGTACTTTTGTTCCTACTGGTAACTGAAATTTGTGAACACCAGTTGTGGATAACCTATCACCTTCTGCTGAAATAATAGCAGTTGTTTCCTTATTCAAAATAACCATTTGATCTCGCCAACCCTCTGGGGAGGATGTTTCTTCCATGATAGGGGCATTTTTGGCAGGAGTACTTCCCTTAGCAGGTGAAGCTTCATAAGTAATCATTGACTCATGATCAGCTCCAAATAATGTAATTGTAACTGTTTGACCAGCAGGTAATTGCACTTGTGTTGAAGAATTTGAACCTATTAACTTAGCAGAAACTGGTCTACTTATTTTGACATTTGCATTAACATCTGTAGAACTTAAAAACTCTACTTGCATTCCTTTTGGTAAAGTTGTTTCACATTCTCCTTGATTAACTAAGGTAGTTTTAGCAGGTGTATCCACTTTTAACACAAATGTTTTATTAACCAGTGTTTCAGTAGGTGTATATTCAACTATTATAGGTTTTCCATTGCTACCATTTACTATATCGCATTCTTTATTAAAAACAGCAATATAAACCTCATCATTAACAGTTTTTTTAATATCCTTAGTATCTGCTGTTTTATTAGGATGTATATTTGCCAACTCTGTAGATGACATTGAGACAATATTTACTTTTGCAATAGTTAAATTTCCTGTTGCGCTACTTGCAACTTCTAAAATTTGGATTCTACTGTCTTTAGGTAATTGTCCCTTAAATATACATTCACTATCCCTTAGCGTTGCAACATCCCTGACCTCTTTTGCTTGTTGCAATATAAAATAACGCCCTACCCACTGTTCATTTTTTGGTATAGGTTCTTCAGTTTCCTCCCTCGTAAGAGGTTGATATTCATGCTTTACTAAACAAAAAGAGTTACTATAAAAAAGCATTAAATCATCTGTAGTACAAATATTCTTATCTCTTTCGTGCAAATACTCTGAAACGAGATATTTATCATTAACTCTATAGGCAACTATTTCACCATCAGCAATACATCGTACTGGTTGATCTGTAATACAATGAGAAGCACTTTCATTTGTAAAATGAATACCACCATGCCAAAAATTATGGTTTCCCAATAAGTAATGACCTGTAGACTCTTTAGATAATAAATTAAATAATTCTTCTACGGTATATCCCTTACCATCTTGTTTATTAATAGGAAAAGTAAGATTCATAATTAATTTCCATACACTATAATAATTTTAAAAATATATTTTTATCTACTTATTCAGAAAATAAGAAGTATCCAATATCATCTGATTCTTTTTTGCTATTCAACGCAGTTGGTGTCAAAAAAGCTACAGGTGGTGCTGTCACTTGTTCCACTGCTTTGTTTTTGGTCAGTGGTGGAAGTGGTACAGCAGGAGTACCTTCCATAGATACACCACCTGTCCATACGGGCATGGTCATCCATATTCCTGCTGGATTTAGCACTATATGTTGTCCACCTGCTTTGAGGGTGAGGGATAATCCTCCATCAACTACGCATTGGGCACCTGCTTTGAGGTGTATTTCCATACCTGCTTCGGTGGTTTTAATTGTACCTATACTGGTATGTTCTGCTTGAGCTACTTGTTTGTAGTCGTTTTGCAGGACTTGGGTTTTTCTATCGAGTTGGGTAAGGTGGTGTTCTTCACTTTGATTTTTGGTATATCTGTTTTTAACAATAGTTTCACTGTGTTCGTTTTGAACTTGTAGATGGCTATTGTTTTTAACCTCTATGGTGTGGTTGTTTTTTGTAAGTTGGTCGAAGTCTTTTTGGGCTTGGACAAAGATTTGTTCTGAGCCTGCTTTGTCTTCTATTCTAAATTCATTAGAGCCTACACCACCTTTTGATGAGGAGGTTTTGAATACTGATCTGGTTTTGTTAGCTGGTAGGTCGTAGGGTACTTTATTGACTCCGTTGTGGATAGCACCTACTACCATAGGAAAATCTGGATCACCTTCTTCATATTCGACAAGTACTTCCATGCCTACTCTGGGGATTACGACTGTACCATAGCCATTATGTGCCCAGTTGCTAGCGACTCTTACCCAATGGCTTGAGTTTTCATCGTAGTTGCCTTCTCTATCCCAATGGCATTGGATTTTAATTCTACCGTATTCGTCACAGTAGATTTCTTCGCCTGCTGCACCTGTTACGATAGCTGTTTGTGCACCTAGTACTTTGGGTTTTGGATGAAGTTTTTGTGGTCTGTAGGATACATCTTGAGGTGTTAGTACTGCTGTGTTTCTATAGCCTTGGGAGAAGTCTTGTAGGGGGAATTGGAGTTCTTCAGCTATGGGGTAGTCTATGTATTGGTGTAGTTGGCTGGCGGTATTGCTGGTATTAGCTGAGGTGGTATCTCCAAAAGCTTCTAGTACTGCTGGTTGTTTGCCTGCATGTCTAATTTGGTTAATAAGCCAAGGTTGTTCTGTATCGGGTAGTGGATGGTTGTCTACATTGATATAGAGTCCTGCATGTAAGCCTATTACATCGCTGTAGGCTTCGGCTAGGATTTGGTTAGTTCTTAGACGCTCTATTTCGATCTTGGCAAGGTGGTCTGCTCTTTTTTTGTCAGTGTGTCTACTGGGGTAGTCATAGCTTTCTAGTGAGGGTTCTGTGGCTTCGTTGGCTTTTTTACTTTGGGTTCCCTCAGCATTGCCTTCAGGGATTTTCATGTTTTGGAAGTTGTAGTTGCGCCATGAGGCTTCTGTAGTACAGCTAGATAAACCAATATCAAACCGTTTAATTACTCGTTCATCAGCTACAAAGCCTGTATCACTCATATATTTAATGGCTTGTGCTAGGGTTGGGAAGAAGGGATTAGCATCAGCAAAGGTGAGTTTGTGTTGGTCTTGACTATGGGTGAAGTAATAGAAGATACCCTCACTTTCTGCTAGGTGGTTGATAAATTGGTAGTCGGTTTGGTCGTACTGGGTGCAGTATTCTCTGATTGGATAGGTTTCTTTGAGTTTGAATTCAAATTGTTGTCCTTCGCTCATTCCGTATTCAGTAAGTACAGTTGAGATAATTTCAGGAACTGTTTTGTTACGGAATACCCGTTGGTTGGTTCTTTTCTTTAGGTGAGTTAGGATTGGGGTTAGGATTACTTTGAAGGTAGCATAGTGTTGCCCTACTGCGCCACGTTTAACGGTTTGTATTACGCCATTGATTCCTTCTGATTTCTCTGGATTAAAGGATAGGAAAGCTGGTTTGCTCAGTAGTTGGGTAATATCAAAACGGATGTGGTTACAGATAAGGGTGATTTCAAATACGTAATCACTGGAGATGGTTTCTATACCTTCAAAGGATAATACTTGTAGCTTGGCATTACTTTCTAGTCCCTGCACATCTATGCTGAAATGTGTGCTATTTGCTGGGTCAAACATAAATACTCCTAATCCTTAGATACTGCTTAACTCTAAAGTAATTCTTTTATATTAATTTAACCTGAATATTAGTCTTACTTTTGCTGGTCTGCAAGTTTATTATTCTATATCCTCAAAATGATATATTGCTTCACTTATTGAGTTTTCTTTGAGGGTATATCTTATTTTCGTATCTTCATTATAGTTATTTCGCGTCTCTCTACACACCTTAATTATTAAATAGGTTCTACTTTAATCATTAACTCACCCATACTGTTTCTGAATGTTGAGTAACGGTATCTGGCTTTACTCATGTCATTCCATTGAATTGTACCTTCACAAATAAGCTGTTGAGTATCCTTATTAAACTTAATTGTTTTAAAATTATACAAATCAATAGCTTCAATATTCCGTGACTTAACTAAGCCATTAATATCCTCTCTCATTCCCATCCTAGCTTCAATTGTATTACAAATATTATCTTGTGCTACAACATTAGATGAAGATAGCGCAATTACAGCCATAACAGATAAAAGTAAAGTTTTACTCTTTCTAATTTCCATAAAAATATCCAAGATGATTAAAATCACAAAAAGAATACTATAAGTAGCGTTTTTGGTAAAGAGTAATCGAAAAGATTCATGTTGAGTCTTTTTGTTATCAGTGACAAAAATACTGTTTAATTAATGGTATCATTATGAAATAAATGGGCAGGGCTTACACCTAAGACTTCTGATAATTTGATGATATTCTCTAAAGAAATATTCCTCTCTCCTCTTTCTACAGAACCTATATAAGTTCTATGTAAAGAAGCTTTTTCTGCTAATTGTTCTTGAGATATTTTCAACTGTTTTCGATATTTTCGAACATTCTTACCGAAAATCTTTTTAATGTCATTCATCCATATGATTATGGTTTGAATGATGACTTTGCATCTACAGACTTTAAGTAGCATTAAATAAAAACATGAATATAGTGACTGATAGCCTCTATATTCTATAAACAACAGTATCTAATATATAGTTAAAAACTCTGTCTAACTCAGCTTTAATGGTAATAAATCACCTAAATAGAGATTAACAATAAATTTTGCTCCTTTTTTTGTAAGCAAAGGCATACGCTCCTTCTTCTTATTGTAGAGATAACCATTCTCTAAAGCTTTTTGTGTAACGATCCAATACCCTCTTAGGTTAACTACCCAACCTATTTCTTCTAAGCATGAATTAATTTTTCTGCTATTAATTCTTGGAAGTTTGTAAGCAAGTTCAACTGTTGTCATATTTTCTTGAAAACAATCTTTCATTATCTTATCAATCTTATATTTGTGAGACGATTTCTCTACTTTTTCTAGCTCATCTGCAAGATATCTAAAAAAATCTGGTGTTAGCAAATCAGTATATGAGCAGTTTTCTTTTTCTATTGTTATCATATCTTACCCCATTACCCCAGAGATCCAACCCTGAACCTCATTAAATGACCAAAAGCTGGATTTACCAAACTTTCTATTTTCTGGAAACCTTCCTTGTTTCATATAGTTATAGATACTGCTTCTTGATAATCCTGTATATTCCATAACCATTTCAATTCTAATCAATTTTTCTTCTTTCATTCTTAATTACCTCTCTATCATTTATTTCATTTTAATTTCCTCATTTTGGAAAACGTTCAAATTGACAAAAATACACGTAGCACACTAACTCATTTGAGTCTCCTTTTTTTAAGCAATAAAAATCCCCTTATAAACCATAAAATGGTAATAACATAAAAATATCATTAGATTGTATAAGTGATCTGTTTAGTTAATTATTCTCTTTTTTTATAACTATGCGTATCTGCAATTCATTTACAGTTATTAGAAACGCAAAAATACCATGTAATAATTATTTTTTCTGATAACTCTAAAATGGTATATGTGTTTTATATAAGAGATGAATAAGGTTTATTTTTATACCTTATTCTAAAATTATACCATAAACTAACAAATTGTCAATACAAACTTATTTGCAATAAATAAATTATATACTATAATGCAAGGTTTATTTTTTCTTATATATTTTATTCTTTAAATTTGTAAGGGGCTGTATAGCCTTTTGCTTTTACATGTTCTATGTAGTTACTCCACCATTGCATCATTTCCATACGTTCTTCTAAATGCTTTGCTTTGTTTGTGTAAGCTGCTCTTACATTGTTGCGTTCTTGATGACTCATTTGACGTTCTATGGAGTCTTCTGTGAACTTACCACTTTCATTGAGGGCACTACAGGCTAGTGTTCTAAATCCATGCCCACAGATTTCTGTTTTGGTGTCATAACCAAGTTTTCTAAGTGCTTGGTTGATACAGTTTTCAGAAAGTGGTTTTATTCCATCATAGGTGAATATGAGGTCGTAATCCCCTGTAATTTGTTTTAGTTCTGTAAGCAGGGTAATAACTTGTTGTGATAAGGGGATTAGGTGAATATCTTTCATCTTAGTTCCTCGCTCTGACCCTCTAGCATTTTGAATGGGTTGTCGATGAGGAGGTATTGTCCATATTTTTTCTTGAAAGTTTATTTCTTGCCATGTAGCAAATCTGAGTTCGCTAGAACGTACAAAGAGGTGAAGACTTATTATTAAAGCATAACGAGTTACTAGATGGTTAGGATAGTTGTAGATAGCTGTTGTTAGCTCTCCTATTCGTTCTATAGGTAAAGCAGGTCTATGTGTCTTTTTTGCATTCACTTTGAATTGGTCTAAATCTACAGCAGGATTAGTATTGATGATGTTTCTAAAAAGAGCAAGACTCATAGTACCTCTTATTATTTGCCTTACTGTTTTAGTGACATCTAGATAGCCTTTGTCTTTAACTGCTTGTATTACCGCCAGCAGTTCTTGGAAGTTGATATTGTGAACTGGTCTTTTACCCAGTTTAGGTAGGATGTAGTTTTCTACTATTCTAGTCATTTTCTTAATATGTATAGCAGACCATTGTTTAGCTTTAGCTTCTTCTATTAACCAACTTCTAACCAATGGTTCAAAAGTAAGTGCTTCATCTTGGTTTTTAGTTTTCTGTTGTTGTTTGAAGATAGCGGGGTCTATATGTTGGCTGAGTAGTTCTTTTATCTCTTGCCTTTTTTCCCTTGCTTGTTTAAGTGAAACTGTTGGATAGTTACCTAATGACATTAAGCTTTCTTTACCATCTGGCTTATAGTATTTTATTTTCCAGATTTTTTTACTATTGGTTCTAACCAATAGAAATAATCCTTCACCATCAAATAGTTTGTAGTCCTTTTCTTTTGCTTTAGCATTATTGCATTTAGTATCTGTTAGAGAAGCTACAGGTCTTGCCATATTAATACTCGAACTCACGACTTTATAAGGTTAATAATAAGGGTTATAAATATGACCCCTATAATAACCCCTATTATATTGTGCTGTCCATAAATACACCATTGTGTATTATTGTATAAAGTCTCAATATACCAATACATATAAAGTAATCTATAATTAATACAGAATAATATTAAACATTATATTGGCGCGCGTCTTCCGCTCCATATTCAATTTCTTATTAAAAATCAATAGCTTATATTTAGCTATTATTAGCCTAATTTTATTAGTATATCACCATCTTAATTTATCTAATTCGTTGATATTTGGTATTTTTTAGTACTTTTCTAAAGTGTTTTTTTAATTTTTAATAAACTATTATTAATCAAATGGCACTATAAATGATACTAAATTTAAAAAATTCATTATTAATTAAAATAACCATTTGGTAATTCAATTATTTTTCCTATGATTCTGAGTAGTACGTTACGCGCTACCTTTATCTAGAGATATTTATAGCTTTATTTTTAACCATTAGATCTATTATCACTACATCCTCTTTTTAGCAGATATATTTCAAAGCTGGCAATCCCAGAAATAAAAAACTTCAAATTTCAATGGTATGTACTGTAATGTTGGCTAATTTATGTTATCAGTCTGGTCAAACAAACTTACTTGAAGTACTAGATACACAATGGGCATTATTTAACTCAGAAATAGAGTTAGTTAAAAGTACAACTTAATGTAGTGACTAACCGATACCAAGTATTAGGAAAGTACTGGAAATAAACCAAAACAAGTTATTTAGTTATATTAATCTATTAATTTGTACTGTAGCAGTGAAACTCAAAAATCATAGCAATTATTGTAAAATAATGCCATTTTCATTGTTACTAAAGTAAATTTAGAGAATAAGAGACTTAAAAGTCAATTGAGGAAATAATAAAAATAAGACTTTTCAATTTTTATAAAAATACTTAAAAAACTATTAATTGAACTTAATCAAAAAATTAACTATTAATCAATCAGTCATAAATTTGAACCATACACTAGCCTCCAACTACTACTTTTTACTTTCAGAACATTACTGTTCTATAAAGTTAAATAAAAACTATAAAAGCATCTTTACCTTCTTTTTTTATTGCGGCAGAAGCGCTTGAAGGTTATGTACGTACGTATAACACTTGACGCCTACCGCGACCTTGACAAAGAACAACGCAACGCATAGCGACTGTTTAAGGAACATTGCTCTAAAAAACGAAGCGGTAGCCAACGTTTACCTGCTTCTTGTCAAAACGGCTGCCACTTGCATAGTCCACGTCCACATAGAGGGAATGACGGTTCGCGATCTCGCCCGTTACCCCCAGCCCTACGTCCAGCCATTCTCCCTTGTAGTTGTAATTATTGTGGAACACTTTGTTGTAATGCACGTCCACATCGGCCGTGAATTCCCTCACATAACCGGCCTTGAGATAGACATTCAGCGGTATCTGGCTTTCCTTGAGGTTATAGCCCATTAGCCCGCCAGCGCGAAACAGTGTGGAATCATATGCGCTCATCTTCGTATCCAAGCCGTTGTTGGAAGAAAAGGATACCTTATTTTGATACGTATACACCCCCTGCACCTGCGGTTCCACGTAAAAACCCTGCCGATTTTCGGCAAAGTAAAACCGTTTACCGATTTCCAAGCCGAAAGTGTAGGCGTTGCTCGAACCATCTCCTTTAACCGTCATGCCTTGGCTGTCCGAGGTCTTAAACTGGTTCCGGATATGCGATACTTTGGCAGTGGCGTCGATATAGAGATCGTCCTCAGTACCCCAAAGAGCATAGAGACCAGCATGGAAGCTCTTCATATCACTGCTGGACTTGTCATGCTCTGGGCTGCCCCACGTATAGCCACCCATAACGCCCACAAAAAACTTGTCACTGATCGAACTCAGGTTTTTATCAGCCCCGAACTGAATTCCGTAATAATCCATGGAATATTTGGAAAGTTGATGAAACTCTGTGGCGTCCAAACGGCCGACAAAGCTCCTTGCCCATACGTCACCCTCTCGAGTGTGTCTAAGATCGCCCATCCTTTGCAACAATGTCTGGAGCTCAATATAGGTTATAACGTAGTTGGTGGTTATGAAGTTGGACGATGTTTCGGCTGGTCTGTTGAGATCGGGTGGAACCCCAGTTCCAGTTCCACCTCCACCGCCACTACCACTGCCGCCACCTCCACCGCCGCCACCCGGATTAGTCACGCCCCCGTCGGCCACGAGATACCAGTGTCCATCGCTGTTTTGAATGAGCTTGTAAGTGTATTGGCCTATGTCCACAGATTTTCCCTGATAGAGCGAGAAGCTCCCGCCGCCATCAACGCTGTGCACAAGCTTCAATACTTCCTGCCCGTTGACAGCCACGCTACCGAGTCCGAGCTGGGCACTGGGGACAAGCAAACTGTGGCTGCCGCCGGTGTTGGTGACATGAATAAGGTCACCGTCATTGTAAGCACCTACCCCAATCCCATTAACATGAGGCCGCAATTCAAAATTACCGTTGCCTGATAAATTGAGAATGTCCAGTTGAACCCTGTTGGCCGCCCCATTCATATTGTAGTTCTGCGCCCCTAGATACACCCAAGCTCCGTCGCTCAGGGAAAGATTGGACACAGCGGAGGCGTATTGGGTGCCTGTGGCCCCGTTGGCCGCCGATATACGGTTGGATTGGGTGACATACCAGGCAGTTCCTGAGCCATTCAGAGAAATATCGGCATTCCCCCACTCAATCGCGCTGGAGCCCTTAAGCCAACTGTTGCCGTTGAGAGTAAACGTGGCTGTCGTGCCCGCCCCAGTGAAAAGGTCGCCCGTCAGATTACTACTGTCGTTAAGGGTCACCGTCGTGCTTCCGCCAGGCTCCGTATTGACATTCCCGACCCAGCGGCTGGCGTCGTTAAGGGTAAATGTTGACTGACTGCCACCCAAAGTGGTCAGGTCGCCACTAATCGTGGTGTTATCATTGGTGGTGAAGGTCAGTATGCCGCTCCCGCTCACGTCCATGTTACCAGTGTATGAAGCGCTGTCCCACAAGGTGAAGTGCGAAGTGCCACTGCCTTGTACAGTAAGGTCGCCATCCACGAACGAAGTGCCGCTGGCATAGAGATCAAGGACCGAGGAACCGCTTTCGGATATGATTGGGCCGTGCAGGCTGGCTGAGTCACTGAGATAGAGTGTGAGCTTGCCGCCAGAGGTCACTGTCAGACCGCTGGACATCGTCGTCCTGTCCCTTGCGCGGACAGTGATGTTGGTTGAGGAACCTCCAGTGATCTGACCGCTAATTTCAGCGTCATCTGCTAAATTCAACTCCACCATGCCACCAGAACTCTCAAGAAGTAAATCGCCGATATAATGTGCGTTTCCGTAGAGGTAGATGTTCGCGTGCGCTCCATTGTTGATGTCCAGAACCCCGTGAAAGGTCGAGTCGCCTCCAGCCGTCAGGTATAGATGCCCTCCCAAGGTGCCTTCTATACGTCCGGTGACGGAAACGTCGTCCAGAGTCGAGACTCTTACTATACCAGTGTCGTGAACCGTGAGGTTGCCCTGAAGAATATCGTCCCCACTAAAGGTATAGGACAAATCCTGGCCAGAACCGACATCAATGTCTCCAGTATAGACAGTCGCTACGGACGAACCAGCATGGAAGAACAAAGCAAAAAACAAGGTCGCGATACAGCTAGTAATTTCAACATCATGTGTATGAGTATTAAATATCTCTTTTTCTTCATAAATCTGCGCTGTATTCTTCTTAATAGCAGATTCCAGATTTTTTAATGAAAAAGTTTTCACTATTGTCATACACCATATCCCCAAAAATATTCTTAACATTACATACAGGTGATTTTATCTGTATATTCATATTTAACTCTTAAAATAACGATTTAGATTATTTTTTAAGTAAAGCATATTTCATAAGATTTATTAGAGCAATGCGACGATATGCTTAAAATTTAAATGAATATCTTGCAAATCACACATAGATATATTTGGGAATAGTCCAATATAGTTGTTCGGGTTTTTATTTGTTTGTTGTTTATCTAGTCTAGTTAGCTTTTGCTAATTTAAAGACTTCCTTCCACCAGTTAGCAAAATTGAGTTTATGCCCATCAAGCCAAATGGGTTGTCCAATAATCGGGGTTATAAGTTGGAATTTTTGTTTTAGTCTTGCCTCTGTAATACCAATAAAAGACTCATTCCATGTATGCCTTGATATCGAAAATTTACCAATATGCATAGCAATAAAATCTTTGTATGTAAGTCATCAGCAGGTTGTACTGCTTCTTCTGGTATCATATGGATAAAGAGCCAACGTGAATCATATTGGCTCCTATCTAATATAACTAAATCAAACTCACCTAATGCATCACCAATTTCTTTAAAATGAGGATCATAGCCACTGCCCTCCCTGAAGAAGATTTTATGTTGAGGTGTTTGTAGTGCAAAAGCTGCCCATAATGTTTTATTTTTATCAAATAATCGACCTGAATAATGACGAGTAGGAAGTATATAAACAGTAAGCTCAGAATCAGCATGAAAGGATGTTTGCCAAACAACTTCATGGATGTTCTCAGATAGATAACCCCAATACTCTAAGTGTGAACCAATACCTAATGGTGTAATTACTTGACGGTCTTTATTACTTAATTGGGTGATAGTTGGATAATCCAGATGATCCCAGTGGTCATGTGAAATTAATAAATAATGATTTCAGGTATATCTTTTACAGTATAGATACTCGTGCCATTAAAAACTTTGTTGATAAAAGATAGAGGTGAAGCAAAATTGCTTAACATTGGATCTATCAAAATCCGCTGTCTATTTAATTGGATAAAGTAAGAAGAATGTCCTAACCAGATCACAACATCTCGACTTTTACATAAAGTATGTAAATTAGTTTTAAAAGTCGGAATATCAGAAAATGGTGTTGTTTGTGCTTTTTCTACCCAAAATTGCTCCAAATAATCGAAAGACTGGTTGCTCCCTCAATTAACGTGGATGTTGGAATTGTATTTTGAAACTCACCATTATGGAATTGATAGATTGCTGAAGTTGTTCAAAGTGTACACCAATAGGATTTTTACCAAATTTTGGATAATGTAAAAACACACGTACTCCTAATATAAAACAGATGAGCATAACGATAAAAATAAGTAAAAACTTAGTAAATATTTTAATTAATACCAGTCGTGCTTTTCATTACGGTCAAGAGTATTGATTTTAGCCATTTCCTCTTCCGTCAGCTCAAAATCAAATATATTTAAATTTTCTCTGATATGGTCTGGATTACTTGAGCCTGGTATGACAACCACACTTTTTTGCAAATTCCATCTAAGAATGACTTGTGCAGAAGACTTGTTATGTGCCTGTGCAATCTCTAAGATAGTGGGATTATTGAGTAACTCTTTAGTATGACCACGTCCGCCTAGTGGATACCAACCCTGCACAACAATTCCTTTACTCTGTATAAAAAGAATCACATTATTGTCCTGATAATAGGGGTGTATTTCGTTCTGGACCAGCGCAGGTGTGATCGTAATTTGTGGGAGAAATTTATCTAGTTCAGTAATATAATAACAAGATAGTCCTATGGAGCGTATTTTACCGTCTTTCACTGCCTCTTCCATTGCTTTGTAAGCTTCTACATCTTGTCTACCAGGATGATGCAATAACATCATATCAATATAACCAACATCAAGTTTTTGAAAGGCTTCTTCAATAGCCGCTTCAGCACGAGCATACTGGCTTGGATATAATTTAGTAATGATAAAAATTTCTTCACGGGGAATACCAGATTGTCGGACTGCCTGCCCAACACATTTTTCATTGCCATATATAAATGCAGTATCAATTAGACGGCCACCTGCTTTGAGGTGTTCAGAAACAGATCGAACACAAACCTCTTCTTTTAGGCTATAGGTTCCTAATCCTGAAATAGGCATTCGATAGCCACTGTTAAGTAAAACCATTTTTGTGGCAAAATTAAAAGAACCAATATCTTGAGAATTTTTTGCTAGTGTTCTTTTTGACATTATTGATATCTCCCGACTTTCCTCAGCCTGACATCCTACCGATACTAACAATATTATAATAAGTATAAAAATATTGATTTTTTTATTAGTCATGGCTAATTTTCCATAATGCTTTGTAGGTTCCTTGCTTAGTAACCTTTTATCATCAAGTATAAGCTTGGTTCATTTTTAACACGCTATTTCTCCAGACGCTCAATCAACTGTTGCTGATATTCAGATAGTTTTGAACTCGATACCGCTTGAAACACCAAGGGCGGTAAATATGTCATACCTGTATGTAGGGCGCTTGCTTGCATAGGAGTAAATACATCTTCTAGATTTATACCGACTCTGCCTGTTTTTCCATAAGTAGTACTACCTCCCGCAGCAGTGGTTACCACTAACATTTCCTTCCCTTGCCATGATCCAGGACCTACACTCCCCCAAACATCATTCATATAGGCTTTCATCATGGGAGTGATATTGAACCAGTGGGTTGGGAACATAAATACAATACGGTCATGCTGACGAGTAATTTCACGTTCCTTTTCTCCGTCAATAGCACGTGTATCATAACCATAAATGCTTTCCAGATTACGTATGGTAACGTTATCAACGCTTTCTGCAGCCTGTTGTAACCCTTTGATCATAACTGATCGTTCAGGGTAAGGATGGGAAACAATAAGCAGAGTTTTGATATTAGTTTTATATGGTTTGTCAGCTGCCAGTGCACTATTGGTGCTGAATAAACCGCAAGCCAATGAAAATACTAAAGCTAATCCTGTTTTCAACAGATTATATTGTTGCATAGTTAAACTCCTTTAATAAATTGACCATCTAATTAATAAGCTGAGTATTGTATTTGTAACCTTTGCTCTAGCTGCTTAACGGAGGCTTTTCTATTTTAGGGAAATTAATGGGTTTCTGATAGACATAAATCTGCTTGATTATTGCCTAATCCAGCCAAAACTTTATGGTTTATTCAATGACCAAAATGTGTCGGAAAATTGCTTTCACGATTTGGGCTAATTTAATATAAGGGAGAGTGCTATGAATCAATATTTAAACGAGATATAGACACATGCACTGTTGAAAGAAAAACTTCTCAACTTAGTGCCACATCAGGATCGTATTGCGACTACGATTGTTGGCTTGATGTTAAGCCGCATAAATAATAGCAATGCAGCTGAAAGCTGCTTTTATCAACCCATGGTGGCGATTATTGTTCAAGGTTTTAAAAGTTCGTTGATCGGTAATGAAGAATACAATTATGGTGAAGGTAGCTGCATGGTGGTGGGTGTCCATATGCTAGGCATTTACTACATTTTAGAAATATCGCTAGAACAACCCTTTTTATCCATGTCATTAAAGTTAGAACATTATATCAACTCTCAACTGTTAGCTAGATTACCAGCACTGACTCGTCCTAAGTCAAACTCGCCTAAAGCGAACGTTGTTTCAGAAACGCCTTTTGCTGTATTAAAAGCGTTTGTTCATTTGATTGATCTTCTTAATACGTTGGAAAGAATCCCAGTGCTTGCACCAATGATTGTTCGAAAAATTCACTTTCATCTTTTGGCTGATATTCAACTTCCTTTAGAAAATATAACACGAGTAGATGGACTTAAAGTACTTCGCTCAATTGAAAATATAGGGGCTTTATCCATTTCTGAAAAGTGTAGAGGTTGGCTCAATGAACTGTTTCGTCATGCTATTGTAGAGGGGCTTATAAATCATAATCCAGCAGCCGATATAGACATTGTGGCATTACCACAAAAACCAACCCAAAATAATCCCTATTTAAAAATGGATGAACTACCAGATTCTATAAAAACACTCAATAACTATTTTATTTAATTCTTTAATAATCTCATTGGCTGTCTAATCTACCTCTAACATTGTCATAGTCTATTCATTCAAATGAAATGATAAATAAGCAAATTATCACATTTTGGGATAATTATGAGCGTAGCTGATATTCGATTTAGGATTTTTATGAGATAACCATAACAACTAGCTGATGTTTTTGGTAAACCACAATCATTTGAAAATAGTGTAAAACTATTAGATATTGTAGAGTTTATGTACATTTCTTAGCTATGAGCGCTTGACCCTTTTAAAACACTAAAACAACTTACAATAAAGATAAGCTACTTACCCCTGCCAAATTTTCATGACTGAAAAAAACAATCTGATTACATAAAACCATTCCTTAGCATTCTCCATATCTAGTTGCTGTGAAATAGTTAATTGTTTGGTGGGAATATGGGGTGCAGCGATCCCATAACTTTGTAATAATAGTTTAGTTTGTTATTCACCTAATTGGAGTTGCTTGGTAATAAATAAAATACTATTACTGTTGTTTATACTGCTCAGCATAGTCCTTGATGGTTAGTCCTTTTAGGTAGGCTGATTGGGCGCGTTGGCTTTGCTTTTTAAGTTCTTCTGTTGGTTTTACCCATTGTTCTGGGGGAATAGGTTTTGACCAGTTAAGCAGTGGTAGTGGTCGAACTATTTTGGGGTGCTTATTTAGCCATGTGGCAATATAACAGGGTAAAGTCCAAGCACTGCAAATATGAATGATTAACCACCAGAGGTAATTAAGGGGTTTGCCCTCTTTACGCACTCTATTTTTCACTGCATAAAAATAGGGTACACTGCCTTCAGGGTATTGAAAGCTTAATTGCTCATAGTATTCAAAACTATCCTTTGGTAAATCTTCTAGCTTGATACTGTCTTTGTTTAAGGCTGCGGCTGTTTTAGTTTTTTTGTTTAAAGCGTCCAAGCCCTCTTCCATATAGACACGAATTGCTTCCCATTCACCAATGGCTAACTGTTCCATTGGATAGTCCATGGTTAACTCGCCTTGTTCTTGACTTTTTAAGTCAGGAAAACCTAAGGTTAACGCTGCACCCTCAATCGCATAATACATGGTCACTTGTTGTTTACGGGATATGGTAGCCTGTATTTGCTCCCAATTGGCAATAATATTTCTGCCTGAAGGTAAAATACAATAGACCTGACGTTTTTCACGGTTAAAACGAATAGGGACTTGGTTATTTTTTTGCGCCCAACTGTATACTGAGAGTACTAGTAAGAGTAGAGCCATTCCTCCAACAATAAGAGGATATAAAAACCATGACTCTATAGTTCCTATCTTAATCGCTTCCCATATACCAAAAGATTTCTTTGTATAGTAATAATAAATAACTACTAAGTGAGTGAATAGTACAGGTATTGTTAAAATAGAAAGATTACCAAAACACAATCTGCTACCAAATTGAAATCCCCAATAATCCGCTTTACCATAATCAATATAGGTATTAGTGGCATTCTCTATATCCAGTTGTTGCGGAATCGCTAATTGATTGGTGGGCACTGGAGGTGGAGCTATCCCATAGCTTTGTGATAATAGTTTAGTTTGTTGTTCACCTAATTGGGTTGGGTTATTCGCCATAACTGATAGCACCGTAATACATTGAAAGTTGCGTTAAAGAGGTTTTTTTTGATTGCTTTTTACCTTGAATAATAACAGGTTGTTCCTTATTGGGTATATCCCAACTATCAAAAACCAGTTGATATTCTAAACCCTTATTATGTACTTCAACGGGAAATTCTGGTGCTAGGTCTGTTTCGTGCATTAAGTTAATGGTTAATATCCCTTGTTGTGAGTCATCCCATTCTCGCTCACTTAGCCAAGGTAATCGCCATTCTAATGTCATGGGGCCCATTGGTTGAATAATTTGGGTATTTTGTTGCAAGTAAGTCCCTAAATGCTCCGTATCAGGGGTAGAAACGGTTTCACCTATGCTTTTGGCTGACTGCCATGCACCATAAGGGAAAAATGCAATTCCCAGTGCTTGTTGAGTATATGTAGGCTTATACGGTATACCATTGCGCCATAGTGCTTGCCATGCTATTGAACGTTCAGGCAGGGTGGACATATCTTGCCCAGGAACCCTTAACCTTAAAACTCGCCAGTATTGCCCATTATCTTGTACTGTACCATGATCTTCTATCCAAGGCATCAGGAGAATATTGGCTAAATATTGGTTATGTTGCTGTTCTGTCCAACCTTGAATATCGCGTCCCCAACAGCCTTTATGAAGCCACTTTTGCATTTCAGTTAGGTTAAAGTAGTTATAGGCATATTCACCAACTACCTGCAATATAGTTAGCGCTATACCTATTGGGGTAAGTCTAGCTAGTGCTGTAGTAAATTGAGCACCTCGTAATGCCCAAACCACAGCACGTGCTGCTGTATAAGCCTCTCTTGCTTGCCCCACCAAAGCAGCACTACGAACTGCACCATACGCTTGATTGACACCCCGCAAATCGCGCCATAAACCATAGCCTTGTGTAACTACATGCTTTGTTCCAACACCACTAACACTCGCTGAAAGAACACTGATACCTAATTGGCCAAAAGCAGTGACTTTAGCTGCTGCATCACCATAATAAATGGAATCAATCCAACGGGATTGATTAAGGTAAATATTTAATAAGGCAGCAGGTAAACCAAGTAACTGGGCTGCTGAACCCACTATTAAGGAGAAACGACCTAAACGGGTGGCTAACTGAATACCTGCGGCGTCATCTAATTGTTTGATATGGGCAATTGCATGATTAGTAATACCCACATACATCGCTTGAACAATACCAAGGGCCGAGGAAAGAGTTCCTGTACCTGTTGCAGCTACAGACATGATATCTATTTTTGAAGTATTTTCTTTATTAAGAAATTCACTAAATGTTGCTTGAAAATTATTCCATTGAAAAACAAACAATACCGCAGGTAGCCATGCTGAATTAAAGGCTTTAGCCGCACTGCCTGAAATACCATAACCACGTAATACCCCTTTACTAATTAGGCTTTGCTCTAAGGCTACAAGCTGTGATTGTTGACTGGTAAGCCCTCGCCCTCGAAAGCCAAAAGCTACTTCCCCCTCACGCAATGGACTGGTACTTTTCTGTATTTCTTGTTCTGCGCTTATAATGTCATTGCTTAGCCCTGCAATTTGTTGTTTTTTGGCTTCAATCTGTGCTTGTTTCTGATCCCTTACTTCACGCCAATTGGGTGCAAAATTGGTTTTCATGCGGTTAATACGTTTAATTTCTCGCATCAGTTGGTTAATATCACGATGAATACCATTAATGGTGGCACTGGCTGTACCTATCCGCTCGAAATGTTGATAAATTGCAGTAAGATCACTTGGATTTTGAGTGGTTACAATAAAACCTTGTTTTTGGATGGCAATTAAAAACGCTGCTCGTTGCCTTGGTTTTAGTTCTCCCATGATTTTTTCAAGCTGTTGTAAGCTATTGATAACCGTACCCTGTTGCTCAGGCGAGAACTGTTGAGTACGCATTTCATCTAGTTTAGCCATCAAGCCTTCTTGGATAGCAGGGTTGATATTGACTTGAATAGTTTTTTCAAGGTTACGTATATCTAAGTCATCACTAGTAAACATACGCATATAGTCTTTACCCAACGCATTACTCATTGCTTGTTCTGCACTAGGCATGCCTTTTATAATATCCATTAAATCACCTTTGTAATCGATGATTCCTTTAATGGCAGGGGTTAGATAATTACTAGCAGAGAAGTTAGTTTGAAAGGCAGGGAATAAGTATTGTGGGTATAGATCAAAAAAATCAGCTAGTTTGGTAATTAACTCATCTGTTCTTAATAAATCTTTGGTACAAGCACATTCTACTTTTAATGCAGCTTTGTATTGCTCCTGTTGGGCATTATCGAAATACCAAGTAGCACGATGGAAATGGGTTGTATAAAGGTAATAACGGTCTTCACTGATTTTATCTAGACGATCCCCCCAATATTTCATTCTTGGCTTTTCTACTTTTAGGTAGTTTTGCATTTCATGAAGGTTGGATAATTTATTTACACCTCTATGTCCCCATACACTACCATAAAGGTAACGAAGCTGGTTATCTTTTAATGTTTCTATTTCATCTTTATGGCTATTGTATATTGCTTCAGTAAGAGCTGTGACCATAGCTTGTTTCTTTGCAGCTAGCTCTTGCTCAAGTTCTTTATACCACTCAGCTACAACCATATAATTTTGTAGCTCATGATCGGACAGTTTAGTACTATCTGTCCCTTCTGGAATATCTAAGGTCCATTTAAAGCCTGCTTTATATTCGGCATCAATTTTAATCGTAATATAGTCAAAAACTGTTTGTCGCTGTTCTGCTGTTAATTCTTCCATCCAAGATGGAGCACCTTTTGTTAAGGCATTTGTTTCGGTTATTTGTAAGGTTGAATCAATATAGTTGGCTATACTGTATTTTAGGAAGTTATCACCTTGTTGGTCTTGGATATTTGCCCAATCGTCCATCCATTGTACGACAAGTTCTTGTTCATTAGCTAAATCAAGCATCATGCCAATATAGTCTTCTACCGCGACAAAAAGATAGTTACCATTATTGTGTTCAGGAAGTACTTGTTGAGTTAATTTACCAATGGCTTCCTGTTTATATTGGCTATTGTTCTTATCTTCCCAACTAAATGGCTGAGATTCAGTTTCAAAAATAGGGGTATATCCTGCTGGAAGCTGTGTTGTTTGCTGTACAAACTCAGCAATCTCTGTTTCTGCTTTATCTTTAGTTAGTAGATGTTGACTCTGGTAGCTACAATTCACTCCCTTTAGATCAACAGCTTGCATAAATAGATCACGATCAGCTTTTTGACGTACTTGGTTGCATTTTTCATCGGTCCACTGAATTTCAGAGAAGGCAAAATAAAGTATTCTATTTTTTTCAAATATTAATGCTTTATCTTTGGCTGAACCTTGATAAATTTGGTGATAAGCAGCACGACTGGCAGGTTCCATATAACCGCCTTTGTAAGTACGCTGCCTAACAATACCAGCAGATAGGGAGTATTCATAGATTCGGTTGTCAGTATCATCAACAACATATAACCAGCCATCACGCATAACCCGATAGCCTATTTTATGGCTATGCATGGTATGGTCAGCGATTAATGCAGAGGCACTGCTATTTTGTTGATTATTTTCAACAAGGGCATATCGTATAGGGATAAGTTGTACCGTGTTCGCAGTTAGTGGACAGCTGCCAGACTGTGTAGGCTGGCTGGCATCCATTTCGGCAGCAGCTTGATTTGCATCTAACTTTGAAGTATCTAGGATAGTATCTGTTGTCATAATAAATTCCTTTATGCCCTTGCACTTTTAGCCAGAAGCTGAGCAAGATCAGATGCCTCTTTTAGTGAAGAAACATCTTTTTTATTTACTAATTGTGAAAGTTCTGGATAGTTTTCTAATGTCTCATCACCTAAATAACCATGGATATTAAGGTAATAGGCCTGTGCCATTGGGGTGCTATAAGTTAATTGATTGGCTTCATAAATCAGATGGTCAATGGCTTGTTTTTTAGTTTCTTTAGGATAGTGAGCTAAGAAGTTTGGGAAATAACGATCCATGTGTTGATGAAGTTTGTGATTAGTTCGTTTTATTTCTAGTTGATCTAATGCTTCGTTTTGCTCATTACTTAGTTGATAAGGTATTGTCAATGGATGAATATCTTTTTCTGGTCGTTGGTAAGTATTTACCTGATTATCAATGATGTTGGCGGTAAAAACCTGCTTGAAAGGACCAAAAAAAACAGTATCTGCTTGCTTTTCAGCTAGGCCAAAAAGGGCATCAGCTACCATTGGATCAGCAATTTTTAAGATAACTTGTTCCTCATTAGGTTGCTTTACAATGAGTAAATTTCTTAGGTGTTTAACTTGCTCTTCCCATGAAGCATCACTAATCAACAAATAGCCCCATTCCTCACCCAAATGAGATAAATAATTTTTTAGGTGAGGATTATTGCTGTTATCTATTTTTACTAAACAAGGCGAAACTTCATAAAGTTCAGCAAAAGGAGTCTGTAAATAAAGCACTTCAAATTTGGACTGATTGCGTTGACTATAAAAACCATGCAACAAATTTTTAATCGTAATACCATCTAGCAATAGGCTAATCGATTCAGCTTGCCAAGGAAGCTGTTGTATTCGCTGTATCAGCGTTGTTTGTAATGTTTCCATTAGTTACTCGACCCTTTATTTACTCAGGTATTCGCTTTTTAGTGATGTCTTGTTTAGGAATAGAGATGGTAGGAGTGTTGTAATCTTTATAATGACTACCACTATAAATAATTCGGCAAGTAGGATCATTTACAACATAGAATTTATCATTTTCGAAAATATAGCCTTTGTAGCGATCTTCTTGTTGGAGGTTTAAAAAACTAAAGTCTATCTCTGCAATATAGGTATATTGATTATCTATAGCAGGAGTAACTCTACCATCAATATATTTTGTTTGTTGTTGGCCATTATTTGATAGTTCAACTTTACAAGCAAACAAAGGGACAGCCAAAACTTGGGGACGTATTTGTTCTTTATCATAGACAAAAAATACACCATAATCACGATCATCGTATGTAATAGGATCATATCTATTTTTTATTACATCGTAACCATCATATTTAATATGTAAAGACTCAACGGAGCTACAGCCCAGCATTAATAAACTTGCCGCTATACAAATAATTATTTTCTTCATGGTATGCCCTCTTTACCTTATTTATTCAGCCACTGTAATAAACTTTGCTTTAAAATTTCAATAGGTGTTTGTTCATCCTTTGATATAACTGATAGTTTTTCTTCCTCATCTCGATCTCTTGGCTCTTGTGATGGGGAAACTTTAATTAAACCAGCTCTCCATTGCACTGCATCTTCAGCATAAGCATGGGATACCTTTGAAATATATGAATGGGTAGGTAATAAGGCCGTTGTTGGTTGGTAACTACCAAGAAACGGTTTACGGAAACCTGGTATCCATCGTTCTCCCATTTTAGCTATAAAATTATCAAATCCTTTACCAATTAGCTTTATATTAATCCAAGCATTTTCAGTTTTAGGGCTTGGCGGATCATCGGTAATAACGCGGCTAATTAGTCGCACAATAGCACCTAGACCTACTGGATCTATTGTTATTAAATAATGCACTGGATAATCATTTTTTACTAGGTAACTGGCTAAATGAGCGCCATTCCACCCCCCTAAACTATGTCCAATAATTACTATCTTAAGGTTTTTAATCTCATCCTCTGTTCTTGCATTCAATTCTGAGTTTGCAACTGGTGCTGGTGGTATACCCGATTGCTCGTAATTTTTTTTATGACAAATATAATCCTGGATAATAGTATCCATATGTTTTTGTCTAAAAACCTCGTTATACCCTAAATAAGCACAATAATATCGACTATTATCAATTGTTGTTTCTTTTAATATTATTCTCTGTTCTATATAGCGCTTAACACCAATAACATTGTAATAAGGCCCTGCGAAAAAATAGCTTTCTTTGTCACCAGCACCACCAATATAGAGTATTAACACATCCGTTGTAGGGCGATTTTTACCTAACTTTTGAGTAGTGATAGTACCTTCAGGAGAGGTAAAACTACTAGTCAGTTCATCTTTGAATTGATCTTTTAATGACATTATACGTTTCCTTCAATATCTTGGTCTTGTTCCATCACTAAATGCACTGAAATTTCTTCTTCTTTATTGGTGTAAAAAGTTTCTGTATAGCCGTTATTATCAGTGATACCTTTTTTGACGATATTGTTGGGTAAAAACGCTATGTACTCTTTGTTTATATAAGGCTCATCATAAGCATTCACCAAACGGAATTGAGCACTAAAGCTATTGGTGTCTGTAGTCAATGATTCTTCAATTGAAGGTTCGCTTAGATTTGTGACATCAGTTATTGGTTGAGCTAATGGGCAAATCGATGTTCTTACTTTACCTTGTTGTAAAGCTGCTAATTGTGTGGCTGGAGATATAGTGGCATCTACAACTTTTTCTATATTCATTGGTAACAATGGTGCTGCAGGTGTTCCTTCCATCGGTACACCACCAGTCCATACTGGCATGGTCATCCAAATACCTGCTGGATTGAGTACTATATGTTGACCACCTGCTTTTAATGTGAGTGAAAGACCACCATCTATTACTGTTTGTAAACCCGATTTAAGATGTATTTCCATTCCAGCTTGTACTGTTTTAACTGTACCAATGGTTTCATGCTCAGCGATACCCACCGTTTTATGATCGTTCATCAATATTTGGGTTTTACGATCCATTTGTGTGAGGTGATGTTCTTCCGCTTCATTTTTGGTGTAGCGGTTTTTAACAATGGTTTCACTATGTTCGTTCTGAACCTGTAAATGGCTGTTATTTAGTACTTGTATAGTATGGTTATTTTTTGTAAGTTGATCGAAGTCTTTTTGGCTTTGCACAAAGATTTGTTCTTCACCTGCTTTGTCTTCTATTCTTAGTTCATTAGAACCTACACCACCTTTTGATGAGCTTGTTTTGAAAACACTTCTGGTTTTATTAGCAGGTAGCTCATAAGGTACTTTGTTAACCCCATTATGCACTGCTCCTTTAATGAATGGTTGGTCTGGATCTCCCTCTAAGAAGTCTACCATCACTTCCATACCTACCCTGGGTATTACTACCGTACCATAGCCATCATGTGCCCAGTTACTGGCTACTCGTATCCAATGGGATGAGTTTTCATCCATAGTACCTTCTCTATCCCAATGAAATTGTACTTTGATTCGTCCATATTCATCACAGTAGATTTCTTCACCTGCTGCACCTGTTACTATGGCTGTTTGACCACCGAGTACTTTTGGTTTTGGATGGGTATGTTGTGGTCTAAAAGGTACTTCTTGGGGTATGGCATTAAATACATTAAAGTAACCCTGTTGTTGATTTTGGGCAGGAAACTCTAGTTCTAAGCTGGTATTGGGATCAAGGTATTTATGCAGTTGGCTGGGTAGGGTAGTGTTGGCTGCACTTCCCGCTCCTCCAAATGCTTCTAATACTTGTGGTTGGTATGCTTTATGTTTAATCTGAGTAATAAGCCAAGGTTTAGTCGCATCTAGGGTATCTAAACTAGGATGATCTTCTATACTGATATAATAACCACTATGTAGGGTAGGTATATCACTATAGCCTTCTGCTGTTAGATGTTCTACTCTTAAACGTTCTATTTGTACTTTAGCTAGTTGTTCATTTCTCGCTTTATCCATCCCAGTGGAAGGATAATCATAACACTGCAAATTAGGTTCTGTTGCTGAATTACCTTTTTGACTTTGTTTACCATGACTGTTCCCTTCAGGGATCTTCATACTGGTAAAGTTATAATCGCGCCAAGCCGCTGTTTGGGTTTTAGAGGCTAAAGACACATCAAAATATTTTAAAGACTGAGTATCAGCCACCATCCCCGTATCATTCATAAACTTAACGGCTTCAGCCACACTGGGGAAAAAGGGCATGGCATCAGTAAAGATCATTTTATGACTAGTGCTACTGTGTTGAAAATGGTATGCAATGCCTTCTTCTTGGCAAAGACGCGATACAAAATGATAGTCGGACTCATCATATTGCACACAGAAGTCTCGTATAGGATACATACTAGCGTCTTTAAATTGATACGCAAAGCCTGATTCAGCTCCCTCCATCATACTGTGTTCTTCTAAAATAACTTTAATAACCTCTGGAGTCGTTTTACCCACAAATTTACGCTGATTAACTCTTCTCATCAGATTAGAAAAACGCGGAGTAATCACCATAGAAAACGTCGCATAATGCTGCCCAACAGCACCACGCTTGACTGACTGAACAATTCCATGGATGCCAGAGCCAGACTTACCATCAGGGGTAAAGGCTAAGAATACAGGTTTACTCAGTAACTGAGTGATATCAAAACGCACATGCTTATTGACTAACACCACTTCAAACGCATAAGGCGAAGAAATACCTTCTGTACCTGTAAAGGATAAGACTTGTAATTTATCTAAAGCAGTTTCAACAGTAGCATTAGAAAGCGTATCTTTAAGGCCAACACTTAACGCAGTAGTAAGCGTTGAAAAGGGATTTAAGGATTTTGCACTGCTAGCCAAAGAAGAGAGTTTATCACCTATACTACTGCCTGTATTACTAAATGACCCTGTAGCAGAATTTGATTCATCCCAAAACAACTGGAAGTGGCTGTCATTCGCTTTAAAAAACATTATGTAACTTCCCTAATATAATTTTAGTATAACAGTAAGTGTCATAATTCCACTTACTGAGAGTCTCCAGATTGACTCCATTATTAAGTTTAATTATAAACTAAAATGTAAAGTTATATATAGACTTTAATAGAAGTAAATTCAAATAAGTATTTATAGTAAAATTAAGAGCAAAGGCTCTAAAAACTAAAAGTGTTAAGGGAAAGGATATTAAAGGTTAAAGAAATTATCTTGGAAAGGCTTTTAAAAGATCTGTATACAATAAAAAATGACATTGCATTGATTCTTAAATCTATATAGAGTTTAATAAATAACAACAAATCAATTTGATTTTCATAGTAGTTTAACTTATACATTAAAATTGATAAGTTACTAAAACTTCTTAAGGAATTAATAGGCTAGACAATTGATAAGAGTTTCGTTTTCCGCTCCAAATCTTCTTACGAAGAAGTCAATTAATTCCAAGGTTCAAGAGATTTTGCTGGTGGCTTTAATTTAACATCATTAACTTCTATTAGAATCCAAGAGATACCATCTCAATTTGGCACTTCATTTTGCATTTTAAAATCTGGAATTGGCATGTTGTATTTTCTAATGTTTTCAACTTTTGAAGATTGATAATTCAAACATTACAAATTCTGTTTTGAGGACATTTATCATGATTACAGATACAATTATTCAAAATGCTAAACCTAAGAAAACCTATTATCAATTATAACATATTAAGGTATTATCTATTAATATTACGCCCGCAGGAACCAAATCGTTCAAGTTCAGAATTATGAAGAAGGGTAAAAAATATAATTTAACTTTAGGTCAATACCTATTCTTGAGCTTAAAAGAGACCAAGCAATTAGCTAAAGATAAACTGTTTTTTTAAAAATTTTGGTAATTATATATATCTTAAAATTAAAAATTTAATAACTTCTTTAAACATTTTTGTTCATACATTAAATCATTTAACACTGCATCATTTTCTGAGATATTAGCATTATTTAAAATTTCAATAGAATTAGTAAGTAATTCAAATAGATTTATTAATAAAGATTTATAAGAGATTTTTTCTATTAATAAATCATTTACAAAGAAAGCTCTCTTTTTTCATTAAAAATAAATTGAATACTAGATGAAAAATTATATATTTTCTTTTCTCTAATACTAAATAAAAATTCAATAATTGATATAAAAATCATTTGCAAATCTTTACTTAAGTAATCATATCTTAAAAAGTTTGCATTCCCTCCATAGAATTCTAATCAACCTAAATCAAAAGAAGATTCTATTAAGTTATCAGTAAAAATATTGATTTTCATAAATTAATGCCCTCTCAAGATTGGGAAATTGTAATCATTCTATTACCATCAACAGAATCAACAACTAGTTTATAGTTAGTTTTAAACTATTTATATTCAATCTCATTGTAAAAGCTTGAATAGTTTTTAAGGATCTGATTGACTTCTTCCACTTATAATTATTTCAGTTGCATATTTCTCAATGTCAGCTCTAGTCATACCCGCATCAAATAAATCATCATACCATTCTGGGAAAATTATAATCATTATTTAATTAATCTAATAATAGTTCAATACCTATTATTTCCCCTTCATGATCAAAATCTAAATAAATTTCAGGACCCTTATAATCATTGATAATAGAATGTAGAGCTATTTGTTTAGTTACTATTTTACTCTTACCAGGATGATTAGGTAAAAATAAATAAGCCATACCACCATCTTCATTAATATCCTAGTTTAACAATTTCTCTGGCATACCTAACCTCCAAAAAGAGATATTCTTACAGTTTTTTAGATTAGCTATTTCATTTTTCAATTTGATAAATATCCTATTTTAGCTTTTAATTCTTTCATCTTAGGTATCAATGCAAACTATCTTCAAGTGGTTCACCATCTAATGATCAATAATCCATAAGGGATAAGCGATCTTTATAATTAGCCAATAACAAATTTACTGCTTTAATTATTATTTTATCATCACTTTTAGATTCTGATATTAAATCATTCACTACATCAAGTATTAACTTCATTAATAGCTCTCTTTCAGAGCTTGAATACGCGTTAAATAAGCATACATATATTTAGTATGAAACTCTTCTGGTAATTCCTATGGCTAATCCTAAGTAAAACTATCACCTAATGGCAGTCTAAGATCTTTACATATATTATTGACAATACATATTTTCTTTTACTCGATCATTTAACTTGAAAGCCAGAAATTAAACAAGAAAAAACAATACCTTATCTAACTAAGTATTTAAATATGGTGAGATAAAGTCTTCAACATACAATCTAGTACTGATAGTATCTATACAGTTTGCAAGAGAGCTATTAGAAGCTACATACATATAATAGTCATATCCAAAATGAAACTCACAGCTTTCTCCTATTAGTTTTCACCATATTTGTTCTCTAAGTATATGTTTTATTAATTGTGGAAGCTCTTCATTAATATCTATTTGCTGATTTTCTTTATAGTCCTTAACATCTGAATAATTTTCTAACTCTCTAACTGAGAAAAACTTTTCTTCCATACAATAGGAAATTTTTTGAATAGTATCTATATAAGTATTTTCTATTACTAAATATTCTTATTTTGTAACATTCGTTCCTATATCAGAAAAACTTGTCCATTCTTTTTGGATATCAGCTTCATTCTTGCTAGGATCATATTTTGTAATTTTATAAGAGAAAATCATTTTAACCACCAATTCTTACAGTTAGGTCAATATTATAAGTTCCCGATCTAGTAGATTTACTACCTAAATTTCTTATACTACTTGCAGCATTCCAAAATCCGCCATTGTGACCATCTATATGAGGAGTAATATATCTTAAATCAATAGATGCTTTTGGATTATGATAAACTGCCTGACTATATGACCTCTCGTTTATTTTCCTGTATCCCATATCTTTGGCTTGTTGAGCATGTCTACACAAACCTAATGGATCAATCCAACCAATAGGATTCAAAGTATTAGTATATAAATTATTACCTTCTAACAATCCTATCAGATCTTAGGTAGTATACCATCCTACTTGTACATCATAAGACTTGAAAATACAGTAAAACTTTTATTTCATTATTTTGTAATTAACAAGTTATTGAAGTTCACTTTTCAGTATGTTCTGATATATCTAATTAAAAACTTTTGATTAATCTTTTTTGGTTAACAGTAAATTCAACTTCACTAATTAGCGCTTCATATGTTTTGCCAATTACTTCAAGTTTTACGTTGAGAATTATTAGGGATCCTGATAGTATAGAATTAATCATGCTTTTTGCCATTAACTCATAATCTCCTCGCAAATTTATTCTAAAATATATTTCAACAATAGTTTTATCTTTACTGTTATAACTTATCGCAATGGAATCATTATCATAGCTTCCAAAAAATATAGTATTTTTATTCCAGTGTTCATTTGAAACAAGATAATTTATTGAATTCAAGAAACTTTCTGATGAATAATTAGCAAACCAATTAATTGAGTTAAAATCATCATCCATAATTTTTTTGGGAATTCTATCATACTTTTTTATCAATGCTTTTTATGGTAAAGCCCAAAATGAAAATTGCCAAAAAGCCATAAAAAACACTCTCATAAATATTACTATTTCAATGCCATCACAAAAACCATAGGAATTATAAATAAATTTCTGTATGAACTATGTCACCAGACTTATTTATAGTGATAGTTTTAAATAATTTAGAGATTTACTTCAATTTTATTTATTTCTATTCCTTTAAATTTATACTCTTTAATATCTTTTTTTATTTGATTTTTTGTTTCTATTCCCAATATTATACTTGGAAATAATGTTTTGCCACTACCATAACAGCAACTAGTGAAATAAATATTTTCTTTAAGAATTTCTTTTGATTCATCATAAAAATCTGGATAAGGAACAACCTGATCATAGTATTGATTACATATATCACAAAAATTTTCTTTCTGTAATGCTGAAAAACTAATTTTCTTCAAAGGTAACATTAAAAAGAACTCATTAACAGGATCTAAAGAAATAAACTTTATACTCTTATCTAATTTAATTAAATATTCTTTAAATCTTTTACTAACAATAGGTCGACGATCATAGGTATAACTGAGATCATATTTTTTTACTAATCGAAAGTTTTTAGGATAATAATCATAATTTACACAACAACCACACTTTTTACAAAAAATATTGTTAGGTGCATCTTCTAAAAAATATGAATTATTATCCTTTGCGTCAAAAAAATATCCTATTGTCAATAACTTTGTCATTATATCAATCCTGGATGTTGCTTGAAGAAATCTGCTGCTGCATCTTTAAAACTTGAACCTGAGCCTTTATAAAAGTCTGCCAATGCATCTAGAAGCTCTGTTCGAGTGAAGTTACGTTGTATTACAGCGCCACTATTACCTCGTTGAGGTCTCATATGAACAGTATTATTACCTACTATTTTAGTTCTTCCAAATAAAAAATCATTTAACTTACGATGTAGAGATCTATGATCAACATCTGTCATGGTAGTTAAATTTTGCTTTGGATCTCCTCCCATAAATTTAGGATCAGAATGATGTCCATGATTACATAATCCCCAAGGGTCAACCCATCCTGTAGGATTAGGCGTATACCTATATAAATTATTACCACCTAATAGTCCAATCGGATCTTGAGTTATATACCTCCCTACATGGGGATCATAATATCTGAAAGTATTGTAATGTAATTCGGTTTCTTCATCAAAGTATTGACCCTGGTATCTTAGGTTTTGCTCTACTTCATTAAGTCGTAAACTTTCTATTTCACCCCAAGCTTTATAGTTAGCTTGCCAAACAATAGTACCTTGTTGATTGGTGAGCTCTAATGGTGTACCTATTTGGTCGGTATGGTAATAATAAATATCATCTATATCATATTCGGTATCTATTCTTGCTAGTGGCACATAACTATTAGGCTCATAGATATAGCTGATTTGTTTTTGCTCGGTTTGCTCTTGTAGCAATCGTAAACCTTGCCATAAGAAAGTAGTTTGTTTATTTTGCTGAGTTTGCAAATTATTGATTTGTTTTTTAATTCTGCGCCCTAAACTATCATAATAGTAATAACTCTCAGTTATTAGTTTATTATTTTCATACAGTTGGGCTTTTACCAGTCTATTTTCACAATCGTGGTTAAATTTTTGATATTTATTAAAGCCCGTAATTTTTTCTATAACATTACCCCATTGGTCATATTCTAAGTGAATATCACCATAGTCAGTAATACGGTTATGTAATGCAAAATGTTGCTTGGGCAATACTTGGCTGGGTAAAAAGTTACCTGCTGCATCACTACTAAAATACTCTTGACTATTAGGTGTAATAACAGTTTTTAGTTGACCATTTTCTTCGTAGCTATATTCTGTTTTACCTCTAGCTTTATCTAATAGTGCAGATAATTCACCTGCGGCATCATACTGGTATTGTCTAAAGATATTATTTTCACGGCTTTTTAGTTGCCTATCGATAGGTAGTTGTTGTTTATTTAGGGTTGTAAGCTCAGCTAATGGTTTTTGTGATGCATATTGCCAATGTTTGCGACCTTTTGCATCATAACCAAAACGACTGGTTAAATTGCCTTGAGTGCGTAGTATTTCCCTATGTAAGTCGTCACGCTCAAAATCGCTGATAATAAGCTGATCTAAACTAATTTGATGTAGATGACCACTACCATAATATTGATGGTTGATTTGCCTTTTATTAGGTAAAGTAAGGATAATTAAATTATCTAACTCATCATATAGGTAATTTAGCTCGCCTTGTGGCGTTTGTTCTTGAATAAGCCGTCCTTTTATATCGTAGGCAAAAGTTAGGATTTCTTCATTAATTCCTAACTCTTTACCTTTATCAGTTGGTTTACGTTCAAGCTTGATTAATTTATCTAATAGGTCATAGTGATAACTATAGCTCGCATCCTCTGTAGTTTTAGCAATTAAACGACCTACTTTATCTCTCTCCAGATAGGTGGTTCTACTAGTAGTTTTTAGTTCTTTATTTACACCAGATTCAGTCAGTTTATTAAGATAACCTGCCTCATCATATTCAAAGTTTCTATTAATTTGATCGATACGGGTTTCTTGGGTAAGACGATCAGTATTATCGTAGGTAAAACGATAGGCTTCATTATTTTCATTTAATAGTACAGATAAACGTTGTGCCGTATCGTATTGGTAAATAATGGTTTGGTCTTTAGGATCAAAACGTTTAGTTAGTAAGCCCCTAGGATTTCTGGAAAGGTAGGTAATTTGTCCTTTGCCATCAGCATGGCTTAGCAATTGCCCCATAGCGTTATAAGTAAAGATTTCTTTAATACCATCAGCATGTATAAGGCAAGTGATTTCACCCTGTGGTTTACGTTCAAGTTGAATGGTTTCATTTAATGCATTGGTAATAGCTGATAAATGAAGGTGTTCATTATAATGATAGTGAGTAATTTTCTCTGAACAATCAGTATAACGCTCTACCTGAGCCCATTTATTCCATGTAATGGTTTTACGTTTATCGAGTGGGTCTAGTATAGCATAAGGTAAGCCATCATCTGTATTGTAATAGTGTGTGGTATGACCTAAAGGGTCTATTTCTGCAATAAGTATGTTGTTTTTCTTATCGTATTCAGCTTGCCAAGTACTTCCATCGGGAAAAATGGTTTGAGTTCTAAGTGAGGTTTCTTTATGGTATTGATAGCTAACTTTTCTACCTAATGGATCTGTTTCTTCTATCAACCGAGAATATTCATCATATTTCAGTGCGATTTTGTTGCTATTAGGAAAAATATAGGCAGTTAAATTACCATTTTCATCATACTCTAGTTGATATTCCTCTCCCCCAAAATCTTTACAATAAGTCATTTGATGATATTCATCATAGCGAACTTCTGACTGGCGATTTAAAGCATCAGTTATCAAGGTTGAACGATTTTCTAGATCATAATTAAAGTGGTAGTGTTCACCATCATTGGTCCAGTGTTCAATTACTCTAGTTTGATTATCTATAATTTGCCAATGATATTCACAACTAAAGCCTAAACCATTTTGATGACGTACCATAAGATTATCTTTATAATCAAATAATCTAGTTGTATCCCCATTGCGATTAATGACAGCTATTAGTTGTCCATCACTGTTATAACGGTATTGCACCATTGTTTCTATAGGTTGATTATCTATAACACGAACAATCTCTGTGACTTTACCTTTGGGATGACGATAATGTAAATGGAGTCTATGCCCACCAGTAGCAGTAATATCAGTAAGTAAATTATTTTCATAACTAAAATGAATATAATGGCCTAATTTATTTTCAATACGTTGTAGATTGGCTTTTTCGCCATTATCTAGCACTTCACCAAAATAATAGAACTCGTCATCTAGCGTTTGGATAATATAGTGACCACCCTCAGTACAAATTAAATAGATTTGCTCACTGGCAATATAAACTTTTTGGCCCTCTGCTAGGCACTCAAAATCTAAAATACGCCCCTGATTATCTACATGGTAAAGTGTATTATTTTTTCTATAGAAATGTTGTTCATAGGGTAATATCCAACCTTTACCTAAAATACTTTCATAAGTAAGATCACTTGCATAAAAACGTGACCAAACAATAGGCATATAGCCAGGTAATGTAAAATCTATTTCATCTTCTGGCTTTAATATTTTACGCCCTGTTGTAGTATCTACAGGATTACCAGTAAAGGCTGAAACAATCTTCCCTCCTCCGTATTCTATAGCCTTACCGATTCCATAACTAATAGCCATACTTGCTGCTAATTTACTTACACAGGGTAAAGCATTTTTTAAACCTGCTTGGATAACATTTTTAATACCAGAAGCAAATCCAGCAATAAACATAGCAACTTCTACAGCTTTACGTAACCACGGTGGAACTTCATCTTGAACAGGAAGGTATTCATACTTATCTTGTCCCATATGAACATTTTCAGAACCTTCATCTATTTTTGCACCACATTCAGTTTTATCATCTTTACGAGCCGCTGGTCTGCTATCTATAAAAACTAAAGTTGATCCCTCTGCAACCTGTGGCTTTGGTGTAGAGGGATGTTTTGAACATATAACCTCACTACCTTTAGCCGTTTTCATACCCTCTGGATTACCTTCAACTGTTCCTGTATAAGCGGCAGGCCTTTTATTGGTATGAACTATTTTTGAGCCAGTGTCTATCTCACCTGTCTTACTAGAAAATTTACTGCCAATCCATTCACCTAATGAAGGTAACGCAGAACCACCTACGCTTAAAAGGGTTCCGACGATAAATGCACCAGCACCACCTGAACAGATAATAAAAGAAGCAGCGGCTACTACAGCTAAACCAATAATAGCGCCTGCTATAAATCCAGCCAACGCACTAGTATGAACAATACTGTCTCCAACACGTGCTGCTTCAAACATAGAAAACTCCTTTTATTCCTTACTTAATTATTTTGATTGTGTTGAATTTTCTCTTTGTTTATAACTAGCTAGTAAGTCTTGCCATAATTTATCTTGTTGTTTGGTAAATTGCTCTTGACTAGTACAGGAAAATACCAAAATACGTTTAGGATAGATTTCAAAAGCTGCTTGACGTTGATAGTAATATTTACCTTCTGATTTATAGTAAGCTTCTATATGTGCACCTTCTATATTAGGGTTACTAGGTAACTTCATTTCTTTATGATCTACCAACTTATAACCTTTAATATGCGCCTGCATTAATTGCATTTGTCTTTTAACATAGCTTGGCATAGTTTCATCTGGTAGCATGTTATCCCGAGCCACAGTTACACTTAAAGGTGCTGGAATAGTACTTCCCAATGCAAAGGTATTGACTGTACGGTCATAAAAATCGTCAGGTAATGTGATCGTGCCTTCTTGTAATAGATATTCCATATTTCAATTTCCTATAAAAAGCTTATTTACCGCCACTACGTGCTTTATCGCTAAATGGAACAACAGGAGGAGGGCTGGCCGAGCCACAATTTAAAGTTATATCTGTAGGGGCGTCTAAATTAATAGTCTCAGCTGCAGTTTGATGAATATGAGTTTTGCCATGAATAAATATTTGTTCGGCAGTGATAACAATTTTGCTTTCACCGACCTGCAGCACTATATTTTCACCATCCATAGCAATAGATGATCCACTACCTTGACCCACTACAATAGTTTTTTCATTACTAACAGCAGTAGACTGATTATTTAAAACAGTTGTTGATTTATCATGTTTAACAGTTTCTGATTGATCATTTTCTACAAGAGTATTAGCATCTTTTTGTGCATGGATATAGATCTGTTCTTGACCCGCTTTATCCTCAAAAGTTAATTCATTAGAGCCACCGCCACCAGGAGAACTATTAGTCTTAAATCCTGTTTTAGTTTTATTCGCAGGCATACCCTCTGCTTGAGTATTAATACCATTATTGGCACAACCTGTGATCATTGGTTGGTCAGGATCACCCTCTAAAAATGTGATCACAGCCTCCATGCCTATACGTGGGATAGTAAATGTTCCATACCCTTTGTGCGCCCAATTACTACCTACTCGTACCCAACAGCTAGAGTTTTCATCAAATTGGCCTTCACGATCCCAATAAAACTGTACCTTAACACTACCATACTCATTACAATAGATTTCTTCTCCAGCAGGGCCAACAACTTTAGCTGTTTGACTGCCAAAGATACGGGTTCTTGGATGAAGCAAAGGTGGACGCCAAGCAACATCTTTAGGGGTGGCAGTAAAGATATTGCGATAACCCTGATTAAACTCTCCATCTGGAAAGGTGAAATCACTATTTAATGAGAATTTATTTTTGAGTTTAGCATTATTTTCTCCACCTAATGCTTCGACTACCTGCGGTTGCTTACCTTGATGGATAATAGTATTAATTAGCCAAGGATCTGTTGCATCAAGACTTGGATGTTCATTAATAGTTATATAATAACCTGTGTGTAGAATAGGTACATCACTATAGCCTTCAGCTAATACATGTTCTGTTCTTAACCGTTCTACTTCTATTTGTGCAAGATGCTTACCGCGAGCGTTGTCCATAAAACGCCCAGGGTAATCATAAAACTCTATATCTGGTTCGGTTGCCCCATTAGCCTTAGCACTTTGCTGACCTTCGGCTTGTCCTTCAGGGATTTTAGTATTGGTGAAATTATAATCACGCCAAGTGGTACGTTTAGTTTTACTTGTTAAATTAACATCAAATGCTTTTATAACAGGTTCTTCTGAAACAAATCCACTGTTAGAAACATATCTAATAGCTTCTGCTAAAGAAGGAAAAATTGGATTACTATCACCAAAAACCATTAAATGATTATCTGATTTATGCTCAAAATAATAATAAATACCTTCCTCTTCACAAAGGCGCTGGATAAAATAGGCATCTGTTTCATCATACTGAACACAATAATCCCTTTCAGGATAGGTCTCTTTTAACCGAAACTCATGGTGTGTCCCTTCAAGTATACCATACTCGCTAAGTATTTGCGAAATAATCTGAGGGACAGTTTTATGCTGAAAAATTCGTTGATTAGTACGTTTTTCAAGATGGGCAAAACAAGGGGAAAGAATAATACTGTATTCAGCATAATCATTTCCTACGGCACCTCGTCTAACAGACATAATAACACCATGCACACCACTTTTTCCATCAGGAGTAAAAGCGAGATAGGCTGGTTTGCTTAATAGTTGAGTAATATCATAGCGAATATGTCGATTAACTAGATTAATCTCGAAGGTATAAGTTTGGCTAATCGACTCTTTCCCTTCAAAACTTAATACCTGTAATCCTGTTTTTTCTAAACCAGCAACATTTAAACTAAAGTGCGCTTCATTAGCGAGATTAAACATAGAAAATACCTTTAAAACTAAATCCTAGATAGTAGGGATGATATTATTATGTTAATTTAAAAGGCACATACTAGACTAAAGTCTAATATCTATCATAATAGAAAAAATAAATAACTTGTAAGCGTCTAGTACCAATTATGATATAGATTTCATAGGTTAAAGCTTGTGAAGAGAATTCAATAATATTTGTGAATTTCATCACAAAATTACTATATTTTGTAAATAACTTGTAGAAGATAATACAGACCATTAATTGAAAACAAATCAAAACAAGACAAAATAAGTTCATTTAGGGGGAAAGATCAATTAAAAACTCTTATTTTTCATCATGTTGTGAAGATTGTTGTGAGTGCGTTTCTCACCCCAATTTATACATCTAAACCTATGATTTATATAAAATTAAATTTTAAATCAAAAAACTCTTATTGTTACTCCACTATTCTATGTATTTTTATATTAGATACTAAGTAAACTGCTGATATCCTTACCAACAATATAATACATAACTTACAAATAAACACTTTTGAAAATATACCCTATTCAATTAGTTATGTAATAACTTTGTGTATTAGCTACTATAGAAGTGAAGAAATCAAAACTATAAAAAATTAATTTTCCTTTTAAAAATACTGTGATTAATTTTTGTATTTCTGCAATATTGCACTTTGATAATGTTAAGAATATTATTTAGGACTATAAGACTATAGTCTTATATGTTGAATGATAAAATTTCATGGTTTGATTTAAAAAATTATGAATTTTGAATATCAAATGTTACACTCAGAATTTTTATGTTAGTTGTATAATTGCTTCTTGTATTCACTATTGAAGATTAATAAGTCTAAACTCACGATAAGTGTTAACAGTATAATTTTTTCTGTAGCCAATTGCTTTAAAAAAAATCACTGATTTATTTTTGGGATTGTAAAATTATAGCTTTTACAAGTTAATTTAAAAAATTAGTGTTATAAGCTATTTTATTCAAAAAATTAAAAATATTTTAAATAAAGTTTTATAATATTTTCTATAACTTGAACTTATTTAACTAATATCAGTATCTTTATAATCAGCCCCTAAAAGAAAAGATAATATTTTGGTATACTACTTTAAGACAATACCATGCTAAAGCTAACTATTCATTTATTATATGTAAGTAGTAATACTACTTACATATAATATTCATTATCTACATTTAATTATGTTATTTATTTCATAACCTAATAAAAATACACTCACCCATGGAAGTTTTCTACCAATATGTCGTAGCAATTTTCTTTTATTAATACTGCTTATATTATTCCTTAGAATACCATTATGCAGAGATCTACTAAATACAGAAGTATGATCATGTTTACCATACCCGCCTAATCCAACTCTATCCTTCTTTATTGAGCCTCCAAATATACCATGAATTAATCCTGAAGCTGTTCCACCACTTGGAACTAAATCTATACTAGTACAATTATCACAATGTACCTCTTTAATCTTTTCAAGCCCGAGATCGATAATATAACCTACAACCATTCCACCTATAATAGGAACAAACCAAACTACCTGCCCTTGAGGATCAATATAATTAATTGGATTATTATATGTATATGTAAAAGTATTTATACCCCCTCTTAAACCTATAGGATCAGCTTGAATATATCGACCAGTATTTGGATTATAGTTACGGAAACCATTGTAATGTAGGCCTATTTCTTGATCATAATATTGACCAGGGAAACGCAGATTCATAGTAATTTGGTTAGTCGTATCTAACTGTGTTCTACCAAATGCTTCTGATACACCTTTCCAAGTTTGTTGCCCTCTTGAGTTTAAAGCTAACTGAGGCGTACCTAAATGATCAGTATAAAGGTAGTTATAATTAGTATTAGCCAAGGTTTGGTTTGCTATGATATTAGCTTGCCACAGTGGACTTGTTCCCCATACTGTATTAGGTTGCCAACCATAGGCTACTTTAACACTACCTGTCTCCTCTAACTCTGCAATTAAGCCTTCATCTGTATAGATATAATATGTAGTAGCGCCATTAACTATTTTACTTATACGACGCCCAAAGGGATCATATTGATAACTAACAATTTCTCTATCACCCTTTTCAATACTTGTTAAACGATCAACGGTGTTATAAATATAGGTAATTGTTTGCTCACTGTTAGTTTCAGTAGCTAAATTACCATTTGTTGTGTAGGTCAATATATTTTGTTTATCTCCCTCACCCCATTTAGTTAGTTGATTATTGCTATTATATTGCCATTCTCCAGTTTGATGAGAACTACCAATACGATTATCTATTGCATCATAGCTATAAGATTCAACAGGCAAGCCTTTTTGTTGCGATAGTTTTGATGGTGTTACTAAAGTTAATCTATCTAGCAAATCATAACCATATAGGCTCAAACCATGTTCACTATCTAGTTGAGTGACATTACCCACTTTGTCATAACTATAAGCACGATTCATTAATAGGTTATTATTAGTATCTTTTACTCGTATCGTTAATGGACGTTGTAATGCATCATAAGTAAAAGTTTGAGTAGCACCAGGGAAATTAATTTGGGTTGGCATTTGCCATTGATATTGTTGCCAAGTAATTTTCTCTCCATTTGCTAAAAGCACTTCTTTCAGTTGCCCATTTACATAACTATAATGGGCGGTAGTATTATCTGGATAGGTTATAGAAGCTAAGTTATCATCAATATCATAACTATATTGTAGTTCTTTAGTAATTTTATTACTGCCAATACCATAACTAATAGTTTCTTTAACAGTACGTCCAAGTGAATCTAAAGTATATTCAAATTCACTATTAGTATCACCAGATTGAATAACCTTTACTACTTGATTAGCATCGTTATAATGATAGTCTACTGTTTGGGATGGTGTATCCTCCCCTAATTTGGCATATATTTCTCTTACTTTACGACCTGCTGCATCATACTGATAGGTAATAATATTATTGCTAGCATCTTTTTGTTCTATTAGCTGGTTAGCTGAATCATAAGTGTATTCAACTATATTACCTAGAGCTTTAGTTTCACTAACTAGATTACCATTGTTATCATAACTAAATAAATAGGTATTACCCTTAGCATCAGTTAAACTGGTTACTTGTCCTAAGCTATCCCAAGTTTGAGTTGTTTCTCCTCCCAATGCATCTGTTAACTTGGTCACTTGCCCAAATGAATTATATTCTATTAAAGAAACACTATTATTAGGACGGGTAACACTAATCGGCAAACCTATTTCATTATAGCTAATGCTAGTTGTTAAATTATTGCTAGCATCTAATAGTTGGCTAATGACTGTTGGTAAACCTAAAGAGTTATATTTATAAGATTCACTATAGGTTGGATATAGGGCTTTTACTACTAGCCCAGATAAGCTTGTACCCTGCTGTCCATATTCTACAGATACATTATTACCCGCAGGGTCTGTTTGATTAGTTAATCTGCCTTCTGAGTCATAGCTTTGCTGTGCCTCTAATCCTGATGGTGATACTACTTTAACAGGCTTACCTACTGTATCATAATAATAAGTAAATGTTTGATTCAGTGGATTAGTTTGTTCAATTTTCCAACCATTACTATCAATTTGATAGGTATAGTTAGTTTCATTACCTAATGGGTCTATTACTTTGGTAATACGTCCTGCATAATCGGTAGTGTATAGAGTTGTATAACTTAATGGATCAGTGGTTTGGGTTGGATAGCCTGCTAAATTATATTCAGTTGTCCAAGTGTTATTTAATGGATTTTTTACACTTGTTACTTGACCTTGAATATCATAAGTAAACTGGTAAGTATTACCATTACCATCCGTAAAACTGGTGACATTACCATTTTCATCAAAAGTTTGCTGCAAAGTTATCGCCTTATCTCCTTCACCTATTACTACGGTAGTAGGCTGACCATAACTATCATATATCCAACTGGCTGTTCTTTGTTCAGATTTACCCACTGCTTCAATGGATTTAATTAAGTTACCCTTAGCATCATACTGCAAATTGGTTATAGTACCTTGAGCATTAGTATATTGAGTGACAACACCATAGGTATCGTTATATTGAAAACTTTCTGATAAGCCATCAGGTCTGGTAATTTTAGAGACATTAAGTCTATCATCAAGTTGTACAGTAGTTTCTAAACCACGCTCATCAATTAGTTTAACTTGTTTATTTGCAGTATCTCTTTTTAAAACTTCTCTGGTACTATCATTAATTGCAGTAGATAACCTTTTACCATTAGCATCAAAAACAAGATTGGTTTTTTTACCAACTGAGTCATTTATGGTAATACTATATTGTTTATTAGTACGACTATATTGCGTATTATAAATAGTAACTGCACCTGTTTTATCAGTAATTTTTCCTACCCGTGCAATTTTTGTATCTTTATCCTTCGCACTTGTACTAACCACACTACTTGCTTCCACTTGTAGTTTATTTTTAGCGCTATTCATAGCAGTTTCAGGAGCAGGTGCCGAATCAGAGTAATCTATTCTAATCATCCCACCATCAGGTTCAGTTTTTTGATTTAATTGACCATTACCATCATAACCATATAGCCACTCATTACCTAATACATCGATTACTTTAGTAAGTTTATTATCTGTCCACTGATAACTGATAGTACGTCCTATTTTATCCTGTACTTGTATAAGCCGTTCATTGCTGTCATAAATAAATGAATATACTAATTCACCATGATGATCTTTAATAGCTGTACGACGGCCTTCATTATCTAATACAAAAGATACCTTGATATTATTACGATCACCATATTCTGTAATTCTTCCATCATTATCATAAATAATCCAATTACCTTGACGATCATACCAACGCCACCCAGTATCTATTTTTTTTATATAAACTTGATTAAAGCTATACAGATCTGCATTACCTGTGCGTTGGTACAAGGTACCAGCACGATCTATCGTTTTTACACTATCATCTAATGGATCCGTAATAAAACGTAAATTAGCCCATGCAGGATTAATATACCAACGCCCATTAACCCATGTACGATTTAGTTTTACTTCACCACCTAATACCTTTACCCTAAGGTCAACAGTACTTTCTGTGTATTCAGTATTAGGTAACTTTACACTCGCATTAGAGACACCACTTACATTCTGTGGTTCCGTATCAGCAAACAGCTGAGCGAGTGCTATTTTAGGTAGTGAGATTAATGCCAATATTATTAATCCCAACGCCATAAATTTATTAATATATTTTGATTTAGTTAATGGTTTTGTTTTATCCATTTTCAATATTTTTATAGCCATTTTTTTATTCCTAGAATTATGCTGGTAGGATTGATTACTATTAGCTCTATTTGTAGTTGGCTTATTCATTTGCGCCTCCTGCACCACCAGTGCCACAACAATCATCAGTACAATCAGGCATACATCCTGAAGTTAAAGGAATAGCAGGAGGTGAAGTAATTGATCCACCACCAAAGCCACCGCCACCAGAACCAGCAGAACCACCCCAGCCGCCAATGCTTGAGCCAGAGCAATTTGAGCCTCTTAGCACATAGAATTTGCCATTACTTCCACCAGAAGAAATATCTCCATTAGCACATTCACTTTGATGAGCTTCAGAATAATTAGCCGAATAATTGGAACAACTTGTCGCAAACTGTGCAGTTGCTTTTAATAGGTTTGAGAATTGTGCGTTGTTATGCGTAGATAAACTCTCATCTACTGCAATCACTTTATAAGGGATTACAATTCTGGTTTTAGGGGGCAACACATTGGGTACTTCCCCAAAGAACTCATATATAAACTGACTATCTGAGTGAGGTGTTTTAAATACAACATTATCTGCTTGTACTAAACCATAGTTTGTTAAAGTAATTTCGCCTGTTCTTTCTTCCCCAGGTAACATACCTGCCAAGTTAATCGCCAGAGGCTCTAACAACACAACAGGTGCAGGTACTTGTGTATTAAAGGTGGCATTTACATCAATATCATAGATATCTTCAATAGTTGTTTCTGTTACACCAAACTCAATATTTACAGTTTGATATTCTAGAAATATATGCTCATTTACAGTCACATTAGGACGAACCACTACTCTACCGCTAGTATCCATGTGATTAGCTGCACTAGCGCGATAACGATAAATGCCTGGTGGTAACTCAGTTAATGTTGCAACACCTTGCTCGTCTGTAGTTATATTATATTCTTCTGTTAGAACTGCTTCATTTTGCAGTTTGATAGTGGCTCCTTTAACACCTAAAATAGGATTACCATTTTCATCTAATGTTGCTGTATAAATATCAGCCACATCAAAACGAACGATACCCTGTCCACTCTGCGTTACTGAAATAGCAACAGGAACTACACCACCATTACTATTTGTTGCACTTACATGAATATTAAAATGATAAATACCATCGGGCACACTACTATCAGGATGAGCGATAATTTGTATAGGTACAGTTTCACCAACTGCTAAGTTACCTATATCATTATCAGTTGCAATAAATATCCAACTAGGTGGTAGACTACCAGCAGCATCTAATAACGTTACCTGTACATCATTTGCAACAGCTAATCCTCTATTACCAATAATAATATTTTCAGTAATAGATTCTTGTTGTTGTAAACCTGTTTGAATATAAGTTGGACTAGCATAGATACTTGGTGTAGCTTCACCTATTTGATAATTAAGTTGTAGTCTTCCTCTCACCAAATCATTTGATTCATTAGCCAACGCAACCAAATGAATCACACCTTGGCTTAGCGCAGTTTCATCAGCAGTAAACTTAATTATAGTGGTAGCCGTTTTACCTGCACTGATATTTATACCAGAACCACTTTCTATATCAATACCTACAGGCAAACTTCCCGTTTCTTGATCTTCTGCTCTTGCTATCCAACGTAATCCTGTCGTAGCAGCAGAAGCAGTTGCATTAACTTTAATTTCCGTAGTTACATGACGAATAGCCTTTAAATTGTAACCCACTAAATTAAATTTAATACGGTTGATGGTGAAACCACCTTGCGAGATAGCTACTGTTTCATTAGGATGAATAATTGCTACCTGATATACACCTGCATCACTTTCCTGAGGTATAAACTTATAAGAGAAAACACCCTCTGCATCCGTAACAACATTTATTTTTCGCTCAAAGCCATCAATCATCAAAACTAATTTTAATGGCACATCAGCCACTAAGCTTTGATCAGCTCTATAAACTGCTTGACCCGTAATGGTAATAGGCTGTAAACCATAAGTAACTTCTGGTGTAATTGCTAATAACTTACCTGTATAAATGGTAGGTGGTGGAGCAGGTGGTTCCACTTTAACTGTTACTAGGCGCGTAATAGTAACTGTTTTATTACTTGTATTAGACACTACTGCTGTTAAAACATGCTCACCATTTTGTACGGATGTAATATCCCAATGCACAGAATAAGGCGCCTCAGTAACAGTAGCAAACAATACATCATCTACAAAGAATTCAACTTTACTAATACCAAGCTCATCAATAGCACTGACCTCAATATCTGTAGAAGTAGATAACTCAATCCCTTCAGCAGGCTTTACAAACACTGCTTTTGGTGCAGGCAATTGATAAGAAAAACTAATTTCAGAACTTAAACTACTTACTTCATAATCATTTTCTACAGTTGCAGCTAGCTTATAGTTGCCTTCAGCTTGTAATGTGATTGTTGCTGAGAACTTTCCTTCATTATCAACTAAAATTTCTTGGTCAACTAATCCATCATTTAGATAAAGTTTTACCTTACCACCTGCTTCAGCAGTACCTGTAACAGCTAATAGAGCTTGACGAATAACGGTATTATTAACGGGTTGTACGATAACTGGAACTGTGATTGCTACAGCTTTTGGATCACTATAATCTGATACATTGCCAGCATTATCTGCCACCTTAATACGAGCATACAATAATCTATCTGTTGGCAAGCCTTCTGTTTCAAAACTACTATTTACTACAGAAATGACTTCATCAAAAATAACACTCTCGAACAAAGCATCTTCAGCAATTTGTAAATGTCCATTCGCCACACCACTCAAATCATCTTCAGCTGTAAAATTTACCCTAACAACATCAGCGCGAGGACGTACAAATTCATCTACAGTAATTGTAGGCTTAACAGTATCAACAGTAGTCAACAACGAAAAATCTGACCACGCACCCCATGTAGCACCATTATCAATACTGCTACGAATTCGTGCTTTATAACTATTACCATGAATAAAACCATCAATAAAAGTTAACTGATCAATATCGCCTACCACCTCGTTATATACAGACTCACCTGCTAAATTTTGTATATCAACTTGATAAGTATTGTGCCAAATCCATTTTGGTGCTTTATTGGTATAAACACCTTCTACAGTAGGGCCAGCATGACCATCATTGCTTACTGAAGAAACATTATTATTTGCTAATATCGTCTGGCTAAAAAATAGCAACGACATTAATAAAACTGTTTTTAATAAAAACTTTAGCCTTAAAAACACCCTATATTTATACCTACAGGATGCCTTAAATAATTCCCACCAAAGATAGGAATTATAATAATTATAAGTATTCATTTTATTATCCTATTTATATAAAATTTCCCATAATTTAAAAAACTAACCCACACGACCTTGATAAACTAAGGCCAGCATTAGCTATAATTTCATGTTGTTGTTTAATGTAATTTTGATAATTACGAAATCCTCCCTGAAGCCAAACTAACTGCTCAGAAAGAGAAGAGTTATGTAATTGCTGTTTTAGATAATGAAGCGTTTTTTTATCATCAGTAACCAATACCCAATTGATAAATGAACTACTTACTAATTGTTCCTCATTGATCAATCCAATAAGCTCTTTAATAGAAGCAGCAGACACATCAAACTGTTTAGTTGGTTTCTCTGGTAAACTTTCGATATCCTGATCTGATAAACCAACAGTAATAACTTTCCACGGAATAGTTTTACCACCTAAAAAAAACTCTTCAGGTGAAATCTCATTATTTAAACTTATTTTCTGTTGCTTAAGGCTATTCCATACTCTTACACCACCATACAAAGCAAAGACGTGTTTAAAGCCTATTTGGCGCAAGTGTGAAATAGCATGATCCAACTGTAACTGATCAAAACCTGTACCAATCAATACCACAAAGTGATCAAATAAAAATTGGCTATCTCCCAATTTGATAAGAGATAAACTAACGACCCTCTCCAAAGGTACATCAATTTGTTTTGGCTTAGATCTAACATCAACCCATACAATATTCTTTACATCACCTTCTAAAATCTGCTCTACTGTTAACCAATTATCTGAAATTAACAGTTCCTTTTTATAATTAGCAGACCAGTGGTTTATTGCTGATTGTTTATGATTAGTTAGATAGCAACCACCAACATCCTGTCCATAACTGACACCCATAAATAAATACAATAAACTGGCTACTAAAAAGTAATTTATATACCCCATAACTAAAGCTCTTACCTCTCAAACAAGATTGCTAGAACAATGTTTCGAGCTTTAATGCTATTACCCTTTTTAATTTTTTTATTTTTGCTACAACCAGTAAATTTAAATTCTAGACATAAAAAAACCTGTACTCAAAGAGTACAGGCTTATAAATAAAATATCAGGCTTTGTTTTTATTCAATCTTATTTAACAAATCTGCTGTAGTTAACACCACCCCATCAGCAAATTGATAACTTGCTATTTGGTTAGTTGACAATGTTCTTCTCTGGAAGATTACTTTATCACCACTGCTAAAATTAATAACTAGGGTGTTATTATCTATTAACTCAACTAAGGCAATATCTGTTGAAGCTAAGTCCTCAAAAATCACTTTATCTTCATCTGAAGTGCTACCACTATCATAGATAGTTACTAAACCATCACCTCGATGAATAATATAGGTATCATTACCAGCCCCTCCTTGTAAGAAACTACTGCCAGGACCTGCTACTAAAATATCATCACCAGCTCCTCCATAAAGATAATCATCACCTTCACCTGCCTCTAAACGATCATCTCCATTTTCTCCATAGAGTCTGTCGTCTCCTGACCCACCAATAAGAATATCGTTTCCATCCCTCCCATAAAGAATATCATTACCTGAACTGCCTATTACATGATCATCTTTACTGGTAAAGGTATAGCTACCTGCTTGGGTTAAAGTAATGGGCTTATAGGTAAGTATATCTTCTGTAGTAAATACCACCCCATCAGCAAATTGATAACTTGCTATTTGGTTAGTTGACAATGTTCTTCTCTGGAAGATTACTTTATCACCACTGGTAAAATTAATAACCAAGGTGTCATTATCTATTAACTCAACTAAGGCAATATCTGTCGAAGCTAAGTCCTCAAAGATCACTTTATCTTCGTCTGAACTACTACCACTATCATTAATAGTTACTAAACCATCACCTCGATGAATAATATAGGTATCATTACCATTACCTCCTTGTAAGAAGCTACTGCCAGGACCTGCTACTAAAATATCATCACCAGCTCCTCCATAAAGATAATCATCACCTTCACCTGCCTCTAAACGATCATTTCCATTTTCTCCATGTAAGGTATCATTGCCTGTTCCGCCAATAAGAATATCGTTTCCATCGCCACCATAGATAGTATTATTGCCACTTCGCGCCTCTACATAGTCATCACCACCATAGACACGAATAGTATCATTACCCTCACTGCCTATCACATGATCTGCTTTTTCACTAAAGGTATAAGTCCCTGCTTGCGGCAAGATAATGGGATTATTCGTTAATATATCTGCTGTAGTAAATACCACCCCATCAGCAAACTGATAACTTGCTATTTGATTATATAAAGATGTTCTATTTTGGAATGTTACTTTATCACCACTGGTGAAATTAATAACTAAGGTGTTATTATCTATTAATTCAACTAAGCCAATATCTGTTGAAGCTAAGTCCTCAAAGATCACTTTATCTTCATCTGAACTACTACCACTATCATTAATAGTTACTAAACCATCACCTCGATGAATAATATAGGTATCATTACCATTACCTCCTTGTAAGAAGCTACTGCCAGGACCTGCTACTAAAATATCATCACCAGCTCCTCCATAAAGATAATCATCACCTTCACCTGCCTCTAAACGATCATTTCCATTTTCTCCATGTAAGGTATCATTGCCTGTTCCGCCAATAAGAATATCGTTTCCATCGCCACCATAGATAGTATTATTGCCACTTCGCGCCTCTACATAGTCATCACCACCATAGACACGAATAGTATCATTACCCTCACTGCCTATCACATGATCTGCTTTTTCACTAAAGGTATAAGTCCCTGCTTGCGGCAAGATAATGGGATTATTCGTTAATATATCTGCTGTAGTAAATACCACCCCATCAGCAAACTGATAACTTGCTATTTGATTATATAAAGATGTTCTATTTTGGAATGTTACTTTATCACCACTGGTGAAATTAATAACTAAGGTGTTATTATCTATTAATTCAACTAAGCCAATATCTGTTGAAGCTAAGTCCTCAAAGATCACTTTATCTTCATCTGAACTACTACCACTATCATTAATAGTTACTAAACCATCACCTCGATGAATAATATAGGTATCATTACCAGCTCCTCCTTGTAAGAAGCTACTGCCAGGACCTGCTACTAAAATATCATCACCAGCTCCTCCATAAAGATAATCATCACCTTCACCTGCCTCTAAACGATCATTTCCATTTTCTCCATGTAAGGTATCATTGCCTGTTCCGCCAATAAGAATATCGTTTCCATCGCCACCATAGATAGTATTATTGCCACTTCGCGCCTCTACATAGTCATCACCACCATAGACACGAATAGTATCATTACCCTCACTGCCTATCACATGATCTGCTTTTTCACTAAAGGTATAAGTCCCTGCTTGCGGCAAGATAATGGGATTATTCGTTAATATATCTGCTGTAGTAAATACCACCCCATCAGCAAACTGATAACTTGCTATTTGATTATATAAAGATGTTCTATTTTGGAATGTTACTTTATCACCACTGGTGAAATTAATAACTAAGGTGTTATTATCTATTAATTCAACTAAGCCAATATCTGTTGAAGCTAAGTCCTCAAAGATCACTTTATCTTCATCTGAACTACTACCACTATCATTAATAGTTACTAAACCATCACCTCGATGAATAATATAGGTATCATTACCAGCTCCTCCTTGTAAGAAACTACTGCCAGGACCAGCCACTAAAATATCATCACCAGCTCCTCCATAAAGATAATCATCGCCTTCGCCTGCCTCTAAACGATCATCTCCAGCTTCACCATAGAGTTTATCGTCACCTGGCCCTCCAATAAGAATGTCATTACCTGCTCTTCCATAGATAGTATCATTACCCTCTTTTCCATCGATATAATCATTCTCATCTGTACCATAAAGCGTATCATTGCCACTAGTACCTATAATTTGATTCATCGGTTTTTCAAACAAGTTATAAATACCTGTTGAATTAGTATCAAATAAATTAATAGAATGTGACCACGATAAATCATCATTTCTGGTTTTAGATAACCAAACATTTTCTTGAGGAAGAATTTTTCCATCAGAACGTTTAACATTAACCAGTTCACGACTGCCTAAATAAGGATCAGCCATTTTGATATATACCAAGCCTTGAGTCGCAGGAAAAACTAATTTTATATCTTCCCCTTCCGCCTCTAAACTAGCACTTGCTGACTGGTCATTAACCTCAGAATCAATACCTTCAGACTCATATACACGTAATACATCACCATCTAACGCTAAGAAATCATTAATGCTATCTCTGCCAGCCAGATCAACCCTTACATCATGAACCAATGTATGAGTATTTACCTCTTTCAATAAAGAAGTAACTGCGCCACCTAACGTATCTGCATGAGTGAAAGTAGCACTGAATTCAGTAAATTTACCTGACAAAGTAGTAATCATACTCCAACGACCAACTTTCGATGTAAGAGGCTCAATATCCCCGAAATCTAATAATAAACTCTTACCAGCAGGCTGATTACCAACATAGCCACCAAGAATTAAAAAATCAATCAAAAGGTTTTGTTCGTTTTCAACAATCTTTGGTTGAGCAGATTCTATGGTTGTTTTATAAGAGCTTCCTGCGCCGCTATTTTTTACTCTTACGCCAAGAGTAAAAGGAATAGAAGGTTCTACTTCAGGCGTAAAGGGATCATCTGCATAAACATCAGATGGGAAAAAATAATCTAAAGACAACATAGGTTGTGGTTTAACTACTACATAATCAGGCGTAACATCTACTGTAGTAACCTGATCATTAAGCGTATAAGAAACCTGTGCCCCTATAAAATAAAGCGTATCTTCAAATTCTGCTGCGCCATAAGTAGGAATAATTAACCAATGAACTTCAGCATTGGATTTAGCCGCTACTTGACCATTACCATTAATATCACTTATACCTGATAATGAATTAACTCTATAAAAAAAAGTAGCCTCAGTTGCATTAGGATCTTCAGTAACAGAAACCAATTGATTATCTTTATCCATAAAAAATAATTCAATCTTCACATTCTCTAAAATATCACTACTAAGGCCATTACTAATTACCATTCGAGCATCAAATGCTTGTCTTTCAAATGATAATTTTTGTTCAATTACAATTTTAACTTCTGCACATTCGGCTTCCTGCGCCAATAGATACTTACTAGGAACTATGCAGAACAAAAAAAGCACTACAAGCATTATTTCTTGATAGTACCAATTGCTATATCTAGATAGTATTTTCATTTATTTTAACCTTTAAAGTTATAATTATTTGTATTGGGTTATCAAGAAGGATAACTAACTCCAATCATCCTCCCTCAGATAAACACGTTATAAATAAGTTGTTTGATAAATAAAGATAAACATTAACTAATCTCCTTTATTTGATTTGTAAAAATGGAGATTTCATAGTATGGGTAAACCTATTAATATTCTTTTTGCTTCACCCAGAAGAATTAAAAGTAATTTTAAAAATAAACAAAATACATTTTTTTAAACGTTAATATACCTAGTGATACCTTGGTAGCTATTTTATTTCTTATCTTATGTAACTTACCCCTGCCCTATTTTCATACTGGTTTACTTCCCTTATTTACTAATAAAAGTAAATAACAGATTGCTGTTAGAGCTAGGTAGTTTTACAATAAAAGGGCTATAGCAAAATCTATAGTATGGGATTAGCAGCCCATTAACTCGCGGCCACAACTGGTTTTCTAGTCTGTGGTAAGCATGGCTTTGCCTGTATTTTATGGCGGGCTGTGCATGGGACACCTTCGGGTGTGCCGATTCCGCGAGTTATCGGTCTGCTAACCTGTGCACAGTTCCGCCTCCCTAGCAAAATTTAAAAAGGGAGGCTAACAGAAAACAGGAGCAACCAATGACAATACAACCATTACCACCTCGTTTTATTCCTTTAAATAACGCCTCGCAAAGCACTAGTGATAATATTTTATATTACGATAACCATGCATCAATTTGTTCTATTTTTGAATGCTTAACAGGCCGTTTAGCTGCGGTACTAGGTTTACTTGAAGCATTACACGAATACAACAATCCCCCACCCTATGCCGTACAAAATATCACTATCGCTAGTACCTTACTGCTAAGTGATGCAAACAGCTTACTAAATGTAATGCAAACGCTTACCAAAGATAAATAAGCCTAGGTATTTATTACTAGTTTCTAAACAATGATTTTTTTAACAAAGAAAAGCGCCACACAAAGAAAACCTCTAGTTTATAAAGCGAGCTAATACTTTGTAAACTAGAGGCTAATGGCAAAAGATAGATATCTGTGCGATAAGCCCATATTTAGTATTAGGAATAGTCTTTCACTAGGGATAAACAAGATACTAAATACGGGTTGTATAAACTATAAACAAATACCTAGCATGAAGAAATTACCTAAAGGACTAATTTAATATAACTCTTAAGTATTAGTTATGAATAGTCCTATTTGTTAGCATTAAATATTTAACTTTCTGCCCCAAGCTTTATAGAAAATATATAAAAATAGTAATCTTTCTCTTGATCCGATAAAATTGGATAAATAATTTATTAATAAGAAATAAATCAACAAAATAAATTGACTCAATAGTATACAAGGATAAATTTATTATGAATTGCTATCAACATCACTCACAAAACGCTATAGGTATATGTAAATCCTGTGGTAAAGCTTTATGTTCGGAATGTGCTGTTGATCTTAACTTTGCTCTTACTTGTAAAGGTGCATGTGAAAAGAATGCAAAAGCTGCATTTACATTTCAAAAAAAAACAAAAAAACTTATTCCTCTACTATCTCTAATGTTGGGTATTACTTATATATTCTTTGGTTTTCATAGAAATAGTTTAATAAATATTGATACCATTGTAGGCTGCATATTCTTTATTGTTGGTATTTTTACGCTGTTAAATATTAAAAATAAGTAATTTATAAATTGAATCAATTACTCTTCCTATAAAAGTCTATAAAAATAGATTCATTCTTTTATTTGTTTTATAATTTCCAGTTGGGTGTTGCAACATTGGGTTGTATACAGGTTTTAAAACGATGGTCGGGCCGCCTCGCGAGGATTTATGCCTATGAAAAAACCTATCTTACCCAAAGCTCATGCTGCTACTATGCGCTCACTTTCTGCCATAGAAAAAGTATTACATATTGAGGCCGTTGGCGGCATTGTTTTATTTTTAGTTGCAATTATTGCTCTAATTTGGGCTAACTCCTCCATTGCTGATAGTTATCACGCACTTTGGCATACACCTCTAGGTTTTAGTTTTGGTTCGTTTACCTTTACACAATCACTGCACTTTTGGATAAATGATGCACTGATGACAGTTTTCTTCCTTGTGGTAGGAATGGAAATTAGAAAAGAAATACATGATGGCGCGCTTGCCAATTTCCGTCTTGCTACCCTCCCCATTGCCGCAGCAATTGGTGGCGTGGTAACCCCTGCAATTATTTACTTAGCATTAAATCATGCACCCATTCAACAGCAAGGTTGGGCAGTACCTACTGCTACAGATATTGCATTTGCTGTAGGCGCATTAGCATTATTGGGCAAATCTATTCCTGCTAATATCAGGGTATTCCTCCTCGCCCTTGCTATTATTGACGATATTGTAGCCGTCTTAATTATTGCCTTTTTCTATTCAGGTGGTTTAGATATTAATGGCTTATTTGTTGCCGCCCTTGGTATCTTCTCAGTACTATTATTCCAATGGCTTGGCTTACGCTCTGCCTATGCTTATATTATTCCAGGGGCAATTCTGTGGACTGGCCTATTAATGACTGGTGCCCACCCCACTCTCGCAGGGGTTGTATTAGGTTTAATGACGCCTGTAGTAAGCACGATTTCTAAAGAAAAGTATATAGAAACAGTGACCGATGCCATTAATACAATAAGAACCACCGATCAAGATGGCAAATTAACCATCTCCTATAATGAACTTCATAAAGTACAACGCGAACTATTACCACCTGTTACCCGTGTTAATATGGCATTACACCCTTGGGTAACCTATGCTGTGATGCCTTTATTTGCTTTAGCTAATGCAGGTATTACGGTAGATAGCCTTGATCTATCCGCTATCTCAGCACAACATGTAATGTTTGGCGTTATTGCTGCGCTCGTCGTAGGTAAACCAATTGGTGTACTACTATCCTGCTTTATTGTGGTTAAATTAGGGCTTTGCCACTTACCTAAAGGGGTTACTTGGAATGGTATATTATTAGCTGGTTTACTCGCTGGTATAGGTTTTACTATGTCAATCTTTATAGCAACCTTAGCCTTTACTGATGAAACCTTATTAGGCGCTGCCAAAGCAGGGGTATTACTGGCTTCTTTAATTTCTATTATTCTTGGTTTATCGTGGGGATATTTTTTAAAGAAACGCCTCGAACGCAAGCCATTGTCTAATTAATTATCAGTGAGTTATCCTCTAGGGTAGCCTAGAGGATATCTATAAAAAACTCTAAATAAACCAACTTTTTACACACACCTTTTTCTTTCAACTAAAAATTAGCAATTAGTTGAAACTGCCTTTTATGGTTTATATTTCTTTTAGCAAGGCTCCTGCCATGCTTACAACCAAAAAGCTTGCGAACGTACTAAAAACATAATAAATATAAACGCACCTATAAGCACACAATAAATCAAAATTTCATGGTCTAACAATGAAAATTTATGCTTTTTCATTTTACTCTGCTGAACTATTGTTGGTTGATCTATGTTTTGTTCTAATTGCTTGTTAAGGTGCAAATAAACACTATAGTCCACATTACAAGGAGGGCACGCTTTTAAAGGTGTTATATCGCTTATTTGACGAACATAGCCACATTTAGGGCAAGTCGTAATCATTATCTATTCCTTTTTTAATTTACTAGACAGTTATTTATTTTTTCAATTACCTTTATATCGCTTCTGCTGAAAAGCGAAGAAATAAAGTAAATAGATAAATAACTATCAATATCACATAGATTAAAAACTCATTGTCAGGTAATGAAAATTCATCAAATTTCCGTTTAAGTTTTCTAAAAAAACAAAATTGCTTTTGTTCCAATCGTTTTTGTAAATACCTATAGGATGCATAATCCGCTTGGCATTTAGGGCACTCAAATACTAATGCCGTATGTTCCGATTGAAGTGTATAACCACAGTGAGGACATGTTGTAATCATAATATTTTTCCCTCCATAGCTATTGGCCAAACAATTTGTTATCTAACAATACTTAATTCTCCTTGTGAGGTGATGCGAAAAATCTTTTGCATCGGTTTTGTTTCAGTTGTTCCTTGTTGTAAATTTGGTAAAGCATAGTTCGCTGTAAAATCAGCATCATATAAAGCAGGATGGGGATCGCTTATATAAGCTTTATACCTAACAGCTAGCTGAGAGTTATCTTCAATTACATGACAACTAACAACTTCATATTTAGTTATACTGCCAAAACAAAAATTTCCTAAACCACCAGATAACTTGGCTGAAGCAGGCATATACGCTGCACGCCCTAAATCTGTTAACACATACTGCTCAACACTAGGCGATACACCAATCTTTTCTACTTTAATCAAGCCCCCTTTTAATAGGTGCTGACAGTCCTCTCCACACTGCTGAACAGTTATTGGAAAAGTTGTTGTTACTCGACAAAGCGTATCTTTAGTTTGAGTTGGCTGTTGTTCTATAACATTCAAATTATTACTTACCATCGTATCTACTTCAGCAGACACATAACCACTTAAAGTACTTATCGTTAAAACAGGTATGGCAAAAGCTAAATAGCGCATTATTCTGTTCCTCTTGAACTTTATTATTTACACAACTGTTTGCCTTATCTTGTCTAATACTCCAACAAAACAAGTTATCGTTAGATTAATATTTAAACTATTACATGTCAAAATAATTTAGATTACATGTAATTTTATTAAGCTTTTGTTCATATTTTTTTAGCATTCTATAATCAAAAATAAAAATATTTATAAAACAATAACTTATAAATAATTATTGAAAAATTAATGGGTTATATAAGAAGAGTGTTCGCTAAAAGGACTATTTAAAAATTCAAGTCAGTGATGATGAAACGGATAAACTAACTAGAAAAACAGATAGTTATATCTGCTGATGGAATATAAATAAGATTGATGAAAGATAAAAACTACTATTTACAGTAAGTATGGTTTTATTGGGGGCAATCGTTACCACACCTTAATTTTTGTAAAAAAGCATTACCCCCTAAATTATCCATTTGTTTGCGGATAAATATGCCACGAGAATTTATATAGGTAGTGGGCTTAGCAGGGTTCCAATTTCTAGGATTAGGTAATACTGCCGCTAACAAACTAGCTTGTTCTTTAGTTAATTGTCTAGCTGTAGTATTGAAATAGTATTGCGCCGCAGCCTCTGCACCAAAAATACCATTTCCCCATTCTGCACTGTTTAAATAAACTTCAAGAATTCGTTGTTTTGACCAAAGCAGTTCAATCCAAGCGGTAAACCAAACCTCTACGCCTTTACGAAACCAACTACGACCAGACCATAAAAAGATATTTTTAGAAACTTGCTGACTAATGGTGCTTGCTCCTCTGAGATTTCCACCATCTGCATTATGCTTTAATGCTTGTTGGATTGCTTCCATATCAAAACCATGATGATATGGAAAATTTTGATCTTCTGAAGCAATAACCGCTAATTTTAAACTATCCGAAATCTCGTACCAACCTTTCCACTCTCTTTGGAATTTAAGACCATCACCTGCTTGCCAGCTTTCAATTTTACGCTCGACCATCAGCGAAGTACCAATTGGATTAATCCAACGCATACTTAATACAAGCAATACAGACATGACTAAGATTCCTATTACTGAAAAAACAGTAATCCAGAATAGTCTTTTAAAAAACTTGCGAATCCATTGTAGAATTTTTATTAATTTCGCCATATTTTCCAAAATAAGCTATTAAATAAGTAAAAGTATAACATTTTACTGAATAGAAAACTCAATGGTTGCTGTTTGGCCTAGTTCATCTAGTAGGGTTAATTGTTGCTTACCTGCTTTTATAAAGGCTCTATTAAAGGATTCATCAGGTGCAGTTTCCTCAATTAATTCGCCATTGAGAAACCACCAACGTTGCCCTGCGCCCCCTAATGAAGAAAGCTTTAATGTTAAAGGTTCTGTATTAATGGCAGGTAAGCGCAATCTATCCCCATCCCTTACGCCTACGATAAAAAGAGGCGCTGCTTTTACTGGCAGTAATGGTGGACAATCTTTATCAGCCTTAGGTAAGCGACGATTACGACGCTCGGTATAAATAAGCCAAGGTTCTAAAGGCGCAGGCCATAAATCAATACGCTTTTCAATCGCCCCATCACAATCAGCAGCCACCTGTAAGCCCTTACTATTAACCCAAATAGTTTGACTTATACCTGTGCCGAGTGGTTGGTCTGGGGCGAGTAAAGTAGGCGGTGTTAAACTGTCTAATGTCCAAGCAAAACGCTCTTTGCGACAATTGCTATCTTTAATAGACAATGGTTGTCCAGAAGGCCAACAAATAGCGGCTACTCCTACACTCGCTGGTTGATTACTTTCAGTAACCGCCAATGCTTTGCTTGCAGTTTGGTTAATAATCAGGTCATGTACTTGTAATAATAAAGGCGTTGCAGAAGCTACCCCAAACTGACCAGGCACAGGCGTTCCATCTGGTCTACCAATCCATACTCCCACTAAATAGCGAGGTCCTAAGCCAACCGCCCACGCATCTCGAAAGCCATAGCTAGTACCTGTTTTCCATGCTAAGACACTACGTTGCACTAACCTTGCTCGCTCATCTCGATCAGGCTCTGTTTGGCCTGCTAAAATACGCCTTACCACCCAAGCTGAACCTGCTGATAATAATGGTCTTTCTTCTAAAGCATCAGTCGGTTTAAAACGCAGTTGTGCAACCTTACCTTGACGTGCAAAAGCACTATAGCCCACCACTAAATCTTCTAACTTAGTACCTACACCCCCTAAAATAACCGATAAATTAGGTTCTGCCATAGGGGGTAAGGTTAAGCCAATTCCTGCGCCTTTTAATTCACCATAAAAACGTTTTGGCCCATAAGCTTCAAGTAACTGTACAGCAGGTAGGTTGAGTGACATGGACAAAGCTTCACTGGCGGATACAGGCCCTATAAAACCTGCCGAGAAATTACCTGGCTTATAATCTCCATAGCGTCTTGGCACATCCTGTAACAGTGACTCTGAATGAATCAATCCTGCATCCATCGCCATGGCATAGAGAAAAGGCTTTAAAGTAGAACCCGGTGAACGAATAGATGACACCATATCCACATGGCCAAAACGCTTATCATCGGTAATATCTATAGACCCCAGATAAGCCTTTACCTCCATAGTTTGATGATCGACCACCAAAATAGCCGCTGAGGTATATTCAGGTAAACGCACTTGCCAGTTTTTTAGCAGATCCTCTAAACGACGCTGCATACTGACATTGATGGTACTTTGGATAACAGATGTTTTACTGTCATTATATAAGCGTCTTGCTAATAGTGGCGCCATTTGCGGCTCTTGCCGATCTGTTAAAAAAATACTTTCTTGCTTTATTTCATCAATAACAGACTGCGGCCATTTTTTAAATTCGGCCAAACGGTTTAACACTTTATCTCTTGCTAGCTTAGCACGCTCAGGATAACGATCTGGTCTTAATCGACTAGGAGCTTGTGGCAATACCGCCAATAATGCAGCTTCTGCTCGGGTAAGCTGATCTGGCGGCTTGCCTAAGTAAGCCCAACTAGCAGCCGCCACCCCTTCAATTGTACCACCATAGGGAGCGCGATTAAGGTATAAAGTGAGTATTTGATCTTTGCTCAAGTGCCACTCTAACTGCATGGTACGGAAGATTTGTCTTACTTTTCCCCAGTAAGTCCGCGGATGTGGCTCGATTAGCCTAGCCACTTGCATTGATAAAGTGCTACCCCCTGAAATAATCTTACCACCCGTTAGGTTTTGCCAAAATGCACGCCCTAAGGCTACAGGATTGACACCGGGATGTTCATAAAACCAACGATCTTCATAGGTTAATAAGGCTTCAATATAGGCAGGTGATACTTGTTCTATAGTAATCGGATAACGCCACACACCATCTCTGTCAGCAAAACGCCATAAGGGTGTGCCATCGCTCGCTAATACAATACGGGCAATGCCATCTTCTGGCATAGGTAATGGAAATAGCTTATCAAGTACCCATAACAAACCAATGATAATAATCGGAATGGATACCCAAATTCGCCAATGCCTACCAATAAAACGCAAAATAGCCAACTTCACCTACTCTACAAAACAAAAGGCGTACTCAGTACGCCTTTTAATTAACTAGCTAATACCTAGTGAGGCTTCACAATCAATAATGCAGGTGCATCACTGGTAGCTTGCCAATTAGGACGATACATAGACTCTACAACAGCAGGAGGTACACGATACTCACCCGGTGTTACCGCACGTGCTAAATATAAGATATCGGTGGTTTGGTTAGAATAGTTATAACCTAAATCCAACTGTATTACATAGCGATCATCGCGGAACTCTTGATGGGCAATACGCGCTCTTTGCATAGATTTTAAAGATTCCTTAATAGTATCAGCAGCATCTTTTAAACTAGCCGATGCTTGTGCTAGATTTTGATTTTCCAACTCTAAACCTGCTGGTAATAAATCTACCAATAACGCATCAGTAATACGCTGTTTAGTGGCTAGTTTAATCCGTACAATTATCAAGTCACCACTTCTGACATTAATAAGATTTAGAGGTCTACCATTTAAATCTAAATACTCTTTAGAAATAAATAAACCATCATTAGTAGTAGCTTTTGGTGCTTGACTAGGATAACCCGTTACATTAACTGTTTGATATAACGGCACATCTGCTGTTTTATTGACTACTTTTAAGGTAGTAATCTTACGCATTTCCTCATCAGATAATTTTAAGCTCGGTTGCTTATCGGTAACTGTATACTTATTACCAGCTACCTCAACGTCTGCTTGCCAAGCCTTCTCTGGGGTTAATAGAATACGATAACCTGCTAAGAAAATTGCATTGCGCTCTTGAGTAGATAACCAACGTTTATTAGCAATATCTTGGCTTAAGGTAAACATACGGTTATATATAGCATCCGCACTACCCATTTGGTGTTCTTGCAGAATAGCAAGAATTAACGCATTATCACGCACCTCACTACCATAATCACCAATCCACCAATAGCTTCTTGAGTTATCGCGTGTTTTTACTAGCCCTTCTTTTAATGCTTGTTCCGCACGGGTATTGTCACCCATTAATTTCAACGCAGCCGATAACTGCACTAAAGAAAGACCAGAAGGTGCTTGACTACGACGATCATATAAAGCGCGTAATGCACCTAGTGGCGCTTGCTTAGAACGCGCTAATACATAACCTGCATAAGCTTGCGCAGCAAAACGAGTAGCCGTCACGTTATCAGTATAGTAAGGATCAATACTATTGTTATTTTGTACATAATTTAAAATACGTTTTACCGCATTTTGTAATGGTTCCTCAGGCACTGAGAAACCGCGCTCACGGGCACGCAATAAGAAATCAGTTACATAAATAGATAACCAATAGCCCTCTTCACTATCATTGCTCCATAATCCAAAACTACCGTTATGGCGCTGCATACCTAGCAAACGGCCAATCCCTATTTCAATAGCATTATGACGTTGCTCATCGGTTTGATCAGTCGTCACACTCAAACGTTTTAATAACTCAGTGGTTGAGTAAAGTGATGGATAAAGACCACTGGTAGTCTGCTCCGCACACCCATAAGGATAAGCATGTAATGATTGAATTTGTTTAGACAAATTCAATGGTGGTTGACTGGTTAATTGTAGCAAACCCTCTCTACCATCCATTTCCGTACCACTTAGTACTGCCGTTGGAATATTCCAAGGCGAGCTTTCTAAAACAGTTTGGAAGGTTTCTAAGGTTGCAGGATACGCAGGCCGTGTGCCTATACTCCACGTCCGCTTAATATCTGGCGCTGCTTTACCCTCAACAGTGATACCAGTTACGTTAACCGTTACCTTACCTACGCCCATACCAGATAAGGCTTTTACAGGTATAGTTAAGATTTTACGCTCGCCTTTTGCTACAGTAATTTGCTGAGGCTTACTATTAACTAAGGTAACAAATCCCTCTGAAGTTAAATTGACTGATAGCTTCTGTGGCTTTTCAGTTAAATTAGTAATATCTAACGCTAAGGTTGAACTATCACCACCTGCTAAGAAACGAGGCGTAGCAAGCTCTGCAATAACAGGCGCAGCCACTACTGTTTTAGCCTCTGCCATACCAAACGCATTATCAGTCCATGCTTGCCCCATTAACCTTAATTCGCCATTAAAGTCAGGAATGGCTAACGATACTTCAGCTTCACCATTGTCATTGACTGTGATTGGCTTGCTTTGTAATGCAACGATCATCACATTGGTATCTGGTTTCTTACCACCTTTAGCCAAGGCAGCATCACCACCAAATGACAAGGAAGCAATACGACCTTGCCCTGTTTCAATCAATTGACCATAAACATCTAGTTGATCTGCACCATACGCTTTACGACCAAAAATACCCGCAAATGGATCTGGTGTTTTATAGTTAGTGATATTTAAAACGCCCACATCCACCGCAGCCACTAACACAGTAGCATTCTTAATGGGATTACCTTGGCTATCTTTAGCTTTTACCTTAACCACTAAATTTTGCGAAGGCCCCATTTTTTCTGGCGCAACTAACTCAAGATTAACCTTACGTTGTTGGCGATCTAAAGGTAAATGTAACAGACCTACCGCACGTTTAGGGGTAGCACCAACTTTACGATCACCAGGGCGAACGATTAAAGTAGAAATATATAAATCGTGGCGTTGCCATTTGCTATCGATAGGAATCTCAAAGGTTTTACCAGTAGCAGGTACATCAATCGCTTGCCACCATAATAAACCATCTGAAGACTCAATCATTAAATAACCACTACCCGCCGCAGGTGGGGTAATCGTTATCTTCGCTTTATCACCCTCATTATAAGCGGGTTTATCAAGCGCAACTTTTACTTGATCTGGACGAACTGCTCCGCCCTCTTCGGTATTTTCCTGCCATGAATAACCCGCACGGAATTGATAATTAGAAATTAAGCCAGTGGCTGGATTTTCCACTTCTAAACGATAATAACCCCACTCCACAGGATAGGTTAATTTAGCAGTCGTACCTTTTGCGATACTAATTTGCTGCTCATCCATCATTAAATCTTTTTGATTATAATTGCTATTCCAGCCATCGCTGTCTGAATAGTACCAATAATAATCACGACGCTCACGAACAAAACGTACTTTTAAATCTTTAGCGGCTAACTTATCGCCTTGAGCATTGGCTAGCAATACCTCAAACTCAACCGTAGTATCATAATCCACCTCTTTATCTTTAAATAAAGGACGGATACCTACCAATTGCTTAGCAGGCCATACAGACTGAATTACACGACGTACAATAGGACGACCACCACTTTCTTGCAAACTGGCTTGGACAATTAACTGTAACGGTGATTTCACCTCTTTCCATTGGCTATCTAATCGAATAGTGCCTTTACCCTCTTTATCTAAAGGAAACTCACTAAAATCGATATTTTGTGATAAATACTTCTCATTTAAATCACCAAAATAGTAGCCTGGTAACTTAGCAACACCCTCTCTTAATGGGCGGACATACACCTGACCACTCAATAAGTTACCACTGGCAGGTGCGCCATAAAGATAGCGACCATTAACGCCCACATACATGCTATCTACTGGTGCTAAAGGTTGTTCACTTGCTTTTAATTCTAAGGCAAGGCGTTCTGGTAAAAAATCCTCAACATTAAAATTATAATCTTGAACTTTTTTATCACCAATTTTAACTAAGAAAGACCAACGGCCTGTTTTTGCATCACTTGATACTTTTAACTGATATTGATAAAAACCTTGTTGCGTGGCTTTCCATACAAAACTACGTACAACCGTACCATCGGGGCTACGCACCTCAACATTAACGGGCATATCCTTAACTTGATTGCCATCTTTATCACGTAATAACGCATTAAATAGTACAGTTTCACCAGGACGATATAAATCACGAGGACCAAACATAAAGAATTGGAAAGCAGCGTCTTCTGGACCTGTCACCGTGAATTCTGATAAATCTAGTGCCGATGTTTTTAAACGTAACATCGTAGTTTGGCCATTATGGGCGGCCAATACAATATCTGCATCACTGATATTGGCTAACTCAGCATACCCTTTTGTATTAGTAGCAGCGTCTTCAATAACATTACCTTTACTATCCAATACTTTGATATCAACACCAATAATAGCTTTACCCGTTTCCAATGACTGGGTAAAAACTGTTAAATTATCGCTGGATTTATAACGGTGTGCAGAAACACCGATATCAGAGATGGTAAATACCGTCGCAGGAAAACTGTATTTATATTCACCTGATTGACGTAATACCGCAAAATAAACACCTGGTTTTTGTAATTGCTTAATGCCTGCAATGGGTAACATCACTGTTTCACGACGGTTTTTATCAGCATTTAGCTTAAAACCACCTGTATAGGCTAAATCAGCCATTGCTAACAGCTCTTCGGCATTCCAATATTGTAAGCTACCACCTCTACCCCATTGGCTAAAGAATTGCGGTAACTTATCATCATGAATTTTAAAAAACTCTACCGTGGCCTGCTGAACATTCAAAGTAACCACAGGTAGGCCTTCAGCTAACCGAACAGGCAATAAAGAGCCTCGACTAGCAAAACCTAACATAGGTTTTAAATCTTTAGTGGTTAAGCGAGCAACATATTCTACAGGAATGCTTTTACCGTTAACGCCTCTTAAACCTGCATCAACTGTCAATACCAGTTTACGATTCGGCTCTAGGTTATTAAAGGTCAACTCTTGTTGATTTTTAGATAAAACCCAAGCACCATCAACCTTACCTGACTTCGTATCAATCAAATGTAATTTATCATTAAATTTTTGATTTGCTTTTAAAGGTACAGAAAAAGTAACAGAAAGCGTACTAGCACCATTGACTTGAATTTCTGAAACATCAATAACCTTTAACTCTTTACCTGCATAGCGTTTAGCCAATGTCGATTCATCAACTGCAGTTGAAGGCGGGCTCGTTGTTTGAGCCTGAGCAAAGTTATGAGATACTGTCCCAAACATCAAGGATATTAATAAAGGGACTGCTAGCCAATATTTTTTATTCATAAAAGCATCCTGCATTTCTGCAATTAAATAAAAAGTCAGTATTCAACCACTATATATTACTCAGTTATATCATAATTGATAAAAGTTAATTATTCCTTAACATTTTACTATTTAGCTATTAACAAAACGTTGCTTAACATAACAACACTACTTGAACTTCACTAACAATAGACAGCATAAACTCATACAGCTTTGTAATAGTCAATTTCTAATACAAAAAAATAGCCCCATTTTTGGGGCTATTTTTATAGCATTAGTTTTTATTATCTGTAAATTTACTACCCTGATCGCACAACCCTGAAACGATCACAAAAATAGCAGAGATAAATAAAATAATAATCACCCCAATGGTTGAATTATCTGGTGATACTTTTACCAACCAAAGCGCTAATAAAGGAGCTAAACCACCTAATGCACCACCTATCTCTCTGCCTGTACCAATGCCTGTAGAACGCACTTGGACAGGGAATTGTCTGCTTAAAAATGAGCCTTGTGCCGCAAACATCATGGGGGTTAAAAAGCCAGTGGTGATAATTAATGCAAAATAAATGTAATGCTCGTTAGCAGTATCTATTAACCACATAAAGGGTAAGATATATAACAAAGTAATAACCGCACCTGTAATCATCACTTTCTTACTGCTCCACTTGTCACACATCCAACCAAAACAAGGAATAGTAAATAAAGCCACTAAACTGGCAAGGGTAATGGATAATGAAGTTACATCCGCAGTAACGCCCTTATACTGATCTAAATAAGCTAATGAGAAAGTTTTAAAGGTATAACTTAACGCGTTATAACCCAATGCCAAGAAGAAAGCGACCAATAACCCCTTGATATGGAATTTAAAGATATCATGGAAAGGTGCTTTATCACGCTTATGCTCATGCACAATCTTATCGAAGTCTGGCGTCTCAGGTAAGCTACGTCTTACCCATAACCCTACGAAAACCAATACGAAACTTAGAATAAAAGGAATTCGCCAACCACCATTTAATAAGAACTCTTGACCGAACAAACTTAAGATAAAAACAGTCAATGACGAAAGCAATAAACCTAAATTTAAACCAATGGCAGGCCAAGCGCCTTGGCTACCTCTTTTCTTGGTGGAGGCATGTTCATACGAAGTAATAGCTGCGCCTGCTAACTCAGCACCAGCACCTAAACCTTGAATAAAACGAATAAAAACTAACGCAATAGGCGCCCAAACACCAATAGTATCATAGGTAGGAATAAGACCAATGATTGTGGTACAAACACCCATTAGAATAAAGGTAACCACCAACATTTTTTTACGACCAAAACGGTCACCATAACGACCAAATAACATTCCACCTACAGGTCTTGCAATAAAACCAATAGCAAAGGTAGCAAATGCTTTTAAGCTAGCACTTTTGGGATCAGCTGTATCAAAAAATACCTGCCCAAATACTAGCGCTGCCATGGTTGCATATAGGTAAAAGTCATACCACTCAAGCATAGAACCGACAATAGTAGCTGTCGCTACTTTGCGCAATCGTTTCTTCTCCTGTTCTGGAGTTTCAACACTTATATTATTGTTATTGTTTACCATCTTTGATTACCTCAAGTTGTTATTTTTTTAAAAATTGACTAATGAGTGAAAGTTATTGGTTGCAAAGCCTCCCCTATAGATTTTTAGTTAAAATAACACTGCTACATAAGAAAAAATTTATCTTACATAGTGTTTAAAAACTGTTTTTATTTAGCTAATACAGCAATAGACTTTAGCAAACAATCAACATGGCGCTTTTGGCCATAAAGATAAGCACTAATTACCTTATATATTCTTGTAGTGACATAATTAATTATTAATTGAATTAAATAAAACATAAATTACCTTTTTGCATTACTCACAATATTATTTTTTATATTTATCTTAAGTTAGCTATACTTCCATGCTAATAACTTATTGTAAACACCAACTTTAGTTTAGTTAGCAAGTATTTAGAAACCATCTGTACTGCTTTATAATTTTTATAGTTAACTAAATTTACTAGCTAATATTTATACTTTACCTGAAAATGCCTGATCTTCCAAAATTATTTTATTATTTAATAACCTAAGTATATATTAGCCCTTTTTTAAGCAGTCTTATTATGTCACTTACCTCCATCTTCTTCATCCATCTGTTAGCCCTCGCTAGTCCAGGCCCAGATTTTGTTTTTATTTCACAAATAGCCGCTAACTACAATAAAAAAAGTACTATCTTGGCTATCTTAGGTGTTTGCAGTGCAATTGCTATTTGGGCGCTATTAGCAATCAGTGGCTTGAATATTATCATTCAACACACGCCTATTATTTATAAAGTATTGTTGTTATTAGGTGGCAGTTATTTAATTTGGTTAGGTGTCTCTGCTATTAAAAGCAGCTTTAATAAAACGCAATTAATGGCTACTGAACATAGTAGGCAACATCGTTTTTTTATCAAAGGTTTTATGACTAACCTAGCTAATCCAAAAGCCCTAGCCTATTTTGGTAGTATTTTTTCAGTTGCCGTTGCTAATGCAACGCCTCATACGTTGTTATTAATGTTTATATTAATAGTAATGGAAAGCTTACTATGGTTTTATTTGGTGGCAACATTATTTTCTACCCGTTGGGTGGCGGACTGGTATCAAAAGCGGCTTAACAAAATTAATCTTATCTGTGGCCTAGCCTTTGTCCTTTTCGGGTTAGGATTAATTTATCGTCTGTTTTTTAATATTCTTTAAGGCATTTCCTTGAAAACACTGATCCTTTATTTGTTAACCGCGTTTGCAGAAATTATCGGCTGTTACTTGCCTTATGTATGGTTAAAACAAAATGGTTCAGCATGGTTATTAATTCCTGCGGCTATAAGTTTAGCTATTTTTGCATGGCTGCTAACATTACATGATGCTGCATCAGGCAGAGTGTATGCTGCCTATGGTGGTGTTTATATTAGTGTAGCTATTTTCTGGCTATGGGGAGTAGATGGCATAAAACCTTCACTATGGGATATTGTAGGTGTGTTAGTAGCTTTGGCTGGAATGGCTATTATTGCTTTTCAACCACGTTAATAGGCTGGGCATGTACATTTATTGTTTATAGAAATTATCTATTATTTACACAGCCACTGATAACACTCGTTCTTAAATCGCTATGCTTTAATTCACAAAGAGTTTTTTACAACCATTAATTGACCTGATAAGCCAAACCCTCTTGGGTAATTTTAATTAGTTGTACACCTTTACTGCCAGCTTGTGTTTGTATCTTGAGCTTTTGTAATCTTGGTAACTGCACCAAATAAACAGAAGTTGCACCTTGTTTTTGTAAAGGTTTACCAAATAATGATTCAACTAGATCAGGTTTTAGTTGTAAACGCATTTTATTAGAAAACGTAGGATAAGAAGCAGCAGTAATTAACGGACAATATTCAGTAGGTAAGGTATTGCCTAATTTCATGACTACTTCGGTGACAGGTTGAGTTAGGTCTGTTCCCTTAGTAACAAACCATAACTGATGAGAATACCTCGGTAAACTATAACATTGGTAGTAACCTTTACCATTATATAAAGGAATACCCGTTTTAAAAACATCAGTAATTTCTGTTAACGTAGTAGATCCTAAAACGATAACTGCACTATTTATCCTTAAATGACTAGGAATATAATCCGAATCAATCACAATAGCTTGCTCTGTTAACCTTTGATCAAAAGCCATTGTTGGTACATTAACTGCTGCTGGTAACTTATTTGCCTGCGCCATGACTTTACTAGCCCCAACCAACACTACTAAAGCCATTAGCAACAACTGATACTTCATACTACTTCCTTAATAAACGCTACTACGCAGGTTCAACAATTTGCTCGATATTAAAGGTTAATTGATCGTTACTCATATCAACGTGAACAATACCACCTTGCTCCGCTAACTTGCCAAATAAAATTTCTTCAGCAAGCGGACGTTTTAATTTTTCTTGAATTAAACGAGCCATTGGTCTCGCACCCATTTGCGGATCGTAACCATTTTTCGCTAACCAACTTCTAGCTTGCTCAGAAATCTCAAGTTGTACTTGTTTTTCCTCTAGTTGTACCTGTAATTCCACCAAGAATTTATCCACAATACTCTTCAATACATCATCACTTAAACGACCAAACTGAATAATCGCATCTAAGCGGTTACGGAACTCAGGCGAAAATGCTTTCTTAACCACTTCCATGGTATCGGTTGAATGATCTTGCTGAGCAAAACCAATCGATGCCCTAGCAGCAGATTGAGCGCCTGCATTAGAAGTCATAATCAAGACAACATTTCTAAAATCAGCCTTACGTCCATTATTATCGGTTAAGGTGCCATGATCCATGACTTGCAACAATAAATTAAAGATTGCAGGGTGTGCTTTTTCAATTTCATCTAACAACAATACACAATGAGGCGTTTTGGTGATGGCTTCTACTAACAATCCCCCCTCATCAAAACCTACATAGCCTGGAGGCGCACCAATTAGACGAGAAACAGAATGCTGCTCCATATATTCAGACATATCAAAGCGAATTAGCTCAATACCTAATGCGCGACTTAACTGTTTGGCAACCTCTGTTTTACCTACCCCTGTAGGCCCAACAAATAAAAATGATCCTACAGGCTTATCAGGTGCTTTTAAGCCAGCGCGAGAAAGTTTAATAGCCGAAGCTAATGAACTGATTGCAGCATCTTGCCCAAATACAGTTAACTTAAGATCACGTTCTAAGTTGCGGAGTAATTCTTTATCTGAGGCATTAACACTTTTTGATGGTACCCGCGCCATTTTTGCAATAATAGCTTCCACTTGTGGAACATCGATACACTTCACCCTCTCATCAGCTACTTGTAACTGCTGATAGGCACCAGCCTCATCGATTACATCAATCGCCTTATCTGGCATATGGCGGTCTGAAATATGCCGTGCTGCTAATTCCGCAGCCGCTTTAAGGGCTTCATCGGTATAGGCAATATGATGGTGTTCCTCGAAACGCGATTTCAGACCTTGCAAAATACGAATAGTATCAGCCACTGAAGGTTCAACAACATCTACTTTCTGGAAACGACGTGATAAAGCATGATCCTTCTCAAAAATACCACGATATTCTTTAAAGGTGGTTGAACCCACACAACGAATTTGACCACTACTCAGTGCAGGTTTCAGCAAGTTAGACGCATCCATTGCACCACCTGTAGTAGCACCAGCACCAATTATGGTATGAATTTCATCGATAAATAAAATCGCATCGGTGCGTTTTTTCAAATCTTTGAGTACCGCTTTAAAACGTTTTTCAAAATCACCACGATACTTAGTACCTGCTAATAAAGCCCCTAAATCTAAGGAATAAATAACACTGCCTTTTAATAGTTCGGGTACTTGTCCATCGACAATACGTTTTGCTAACCCCTCAACAATGGCTGTTTTACCAACCCCTGCCTCACCCACCAATAGAGGATTATTCTTACGACGACGTGCCAATATCTGAGCCACCCGTTCAACTTCTTGTTCTCTACCCACCAAAGGATCAATTAATCCTTGTTCTGCCAATTCATTTAAGTTTGTCGCATAGGCTTCAAGAGGCTTCTTCTCTACCACATTGTCTGGTGATTCTTCTTTAATTTCTTCGCCAGTGACATCTTCAATATCGGTTTTACCAATACCATGTGAAACATAGCTCACCACATCTAAACGGGTGATACCTTGTTTTTTCAATAAATAAACAGCTTGGCTTTCCGTTTCGCTAAAAATAGCGACTAACACATTGATACCACTGACTTCATTTTTACCAGAACTTTGCATATGAAAGACTGCGCGCTGTAATACACGGTGAAATCCCAACGTTGCATCGGTTTGGGTGTCTTTATCGGTATCAGCAATACGTGGCGTGGTTTGCTCTATAAATTCTGCTAGCTCTTTCGCCAGTTTTTTAAGATCAATCTTACAAGCTTGCAACACTCTGGCAGCATCTTCGTTATCTAACAAAGCTAATAACAGATGTTCTACTGTAATAAACTCATGACGTTTCAAGCTAGCTTCACGAAAAGCCGCATTAATGGTTTCTTCAAGCGCTTTATTTAACATAGACACACCCGCTATATTGAATTCAAACTATTTACGACTTAATACATTAGCATATTGTATATTTTTTAAAATAGTTATTTTATTTATCCAAATAATTCTTTAATCACTTAGAAACAGCCAATGATACTACGGTGACATTTTATCATAACTGGATTTTATTGAATATCAGCCAGCTTATCTCTTACAAAGATAAAAGAATATCTCTTGAGTAAAGTTATAAACTTATCCATAATTCTATATTATAAGAGTTAATAATCATTCCCTCGTTCTGCTATAAAAATAAGTTTATCCATTATCATGAATCAACAACAAGCTGCTGTTAATAGCCATAACAAACTGTTTTTATCCATTATTCTAATGGTTAGCTGTGCCCATTTAATGAATGACCTCATTCAATCAATGCTCACTGCTACTTATCCACTGCTAGAAGAAAAGTTTCGTTTAAGTTTTGCACAAATAGGCTGTATTAGCCTTGTTTATCAAATTACTGCCTCTATCCTACAGCCAGCCATTGGCCTTTACACTGACAAACACCCCAGACCTTATCTATTACCGCTGGGTATGGCTTCTACTACTTGTGGTTTAATTATGTTAGCCTTAGCCAGTAATTTTTCTTTATTACTGGTGTCAGCTGCCTTTTTAGGGGTTGGTTCCTCTACTTTTCACCCCGAAGCCTCTCGTGTAGCACGTAATGCTTCTGGTGGCAAATTCGGCTTTGCGCAATCGGCTTTCCAAGTGGGTGGAAACTTTGGCTCATCACTTGGACCCTTGTTAGTCAGCTTTATTGTGTTAAGACACAACCAACAAAGCTATATTTTATGGTTTGTTGTATTTGGTATTGCAGGTATCCTATTACTTATGCGCATTAGTGCTTGGAGTGCCAAGCATCTAAAAGCAAGCAAAGGGCGCGCACCAATGGATTTAACCTTGCCCTTTAGTAAGCAAAAAACCATACTCGCGCTATCTATTTTAGGTATTTTAATTTTCTCGAAATATTTCTATATGGCTAGTATGAGTAACTATTATTCATTTTATTTAATAGAAAAATTTAATCTTTCCAAAGATCACGCGGTACTTTTTTTATTCTTATTTTTAGCCTCTGTGGCAGTTGGTACTTTTGCTGGTGGCCCAATTGGCGATCGGATTGGTCGTAAATATGTAATTTGGTTTTCTATCCTTGGGGCTGCTCCCTTTACCATAGCACTGCCCTTCGCCAATCTATTTTGGACAGGCGTATTAAGTGTACTGATTGGTCTTATTATTTCTTCTGCCTTTGCAGCTATTGTAGTTTATGCTCAAGAATTAATACCTGGTCGAGTAGGTATGATTGCAGGCTTATTCTTTGGCTTTATGTTTGGCATGAGCGGTATTGCTGCGGCGGTATTAGGCTATATTGCTGACCAAACAAGCTTACAACATATTTTTCAATTCTGTGCTTTTTTGCCCTTATTAGGCGTTTTAACCCTGTTTTTACCTGATGTAGAAAGTTATCTTAAAAAACAACTCTACGTTAAATAAGCATAAAAAAAGCCATCAATAGATGGCTTTTTTATTAGTCCCAATAAAGGGTATAAACATTATAACCTGGGGGTACAGAAGGTGCAGCTAAAGGCATACCATAAATCCAGCCCTCATAAATGCGGCAATGTAAGGTTTCTACCCACTTTTCTGCATCAGATAAGGGAGCCATTGCATAAATATGAATCATATCTGCTGCTGGCCATACCTCTCTATTATTAAGCGACATTTCCCAATCTTCATGAATACTGACTAATACAGAATAAACATTGGGTCGCCCCTCAATCCATTTCAATTGTGTATACATCTCAGCCAAGGTAGGTCTACCATCATCTACCTGTTCAGGAGCAATACTTGCTTCATCATTATTACCAACAAAGAAATCATCTAGAGAAACAAAAGGCAAATCGCCTTCATTCTCATCAATCAATTCTTGGATTTTCTCCAATAGTTGTTCACGCTCTTGCATAAGTTATTTTTACCCTTAACATCAAAAATGATTGTATTAAATCATCGATTTAAAATTTTCTTATAATAATCAATAAATTGCTCAAAATAGGCAATTTTCTTAAACTATCAGTATAACAAATCTGGCTGTTATACTGATTATTTTTAATGAGTTAATTACTCAAAGTAATTAGTTTTTTTCTATATATAAAATCAAACCAACTAGATTGGGCTAGACCGCCCAGTCATTTCTTTTGCCATTTCTGTGGCATAGTTATCAGTCATGCCTGCAATAAAATCGATCATGCGCATAACGGATTGATAGAGCGTCCAATTTGTTGTGGGCACATCATGACCTAATAAATCAAAAATACGCTTATTCTTAAATGACAACGTACCTTTATTATGTAATTCAACAGCAGCACCACAAAAACTATTAAGTAAAATTTCCAACGTAGTATAAGCCCCTATCTCATGCAAGGTTTTTTGCTTATCTTGAAATATTTTTTCTCGTGCAATTTTTTTTGCTTTTAAGATACATTCTTTACTGGCAGTATCCATATACTCTGCCAAATCACCCACTAACTCGCCGCGCAATAAAACAGCTTGTTGTTTAATAAAAGCCTCTGCGGCAGCATTGGTTAAATGGTCAATTGCTTTACCACGCAAAATAGCCAATTTACGTCTGCGACTACTGGTAGTATCTAATTGCTTATTAAGGTTAGGATTACGTTCACTGACTAAATCCAACAATAAAGCTTCAACCTCCTCATAAGCTAACAGATCCATTTCTATACCATCTTCAAGATCAATCAACCCATAACAGATATCATCCGCCACCTCCAATAAATACACCAGCGGATGACGTTGCCAACGTTGTGGAGAAATCTGTGGTAAGCCTAATTTATCTGCTATTTGTTGTAATAAAGGTAGCTCACTTTGATAACAACCAAACTTACACTTCTTATATCCTTCTGCTTCTGCATAGCGCGATGTCCAAGGGTATTTTAGATAACTTCCTAAAGTGGCATACGTCAAACGCATACCGCCTTCATTTTGATGATACTCTAGCTGGGTTAGAATACGAAAACCTTGAGCATTGCCTTCAAAATTGAGAAAGTCTGCAAGTTCTACCTCATTCATACAGTCAAACCAACCTTTACTGGCTGCCTGTGAAAACCAATAGCGAAAGGCATCTTCACCTGAATGCCCAAAAGGCGGGTTACCAATATCATGGGCTAAACAGGCAGACTGCACAATAACCCCCAAATCAATAGGTAAACACCATTCGGGTAACTCATCTTTTAATAACTCACCCACTAGCATACCCAGTGAACGACCAACCGATGCCACCTCTAAACTATGGGTTAAACGGGTATGAATAAGATCATTGCTAGACACAGGATGTACCTGCGTTTTACGCCCTAGACGACGAAATGCGCCAGAGAAAACCACGCGATCATAATCCTTATGAAACGGACTACGCCCTAATTCATCTGGGCTTAATACTGTTTTACCTAATCTCTCAGGAGATAATAATAATTGCCAATTCAAAACAAACCTACAACGATAAAATCGTAAAATATAATAAGGGATAATAAAACTTATCTATTATCCCCTAATTCCACTACGCTTGTAATAATTAATTAATAATAATTTTATGCCACTATTTCAAAGTTATTATTTTCACTTTCTCTTTGGTAACAAGCTATTGTAGCAACAGCATTGATATATTGTTTAATATCCAACAATAAACTTACTATTTCACTCACAGCATTTAACTTAGCAGTACTCTCCCCATAACTCATAATAATATGGCTGGCCTTTTGCCGAGCCGCTTGAATTAACCCCGAACATAATTGCTGTTCACTGGTTATATAGCGCTTAATAAACAATGTTAAGCAATCCATATTAGCTTGTAATTGCCAAGCAATATTACACAAAGATTGACTCTTTATCAGACAATTTCTAATACTTCCCACTAATAAATCACATATAGATTCCGTTCTCTCATTAATTGCAGTTATAGCATCAATCATTGCACAAGTTTCAACATAGGTATTAACTAAAAAGGCCTCTTCAGGGCTAGCTAATACGGTTATTACTTCTTGCATGATTCCTCCTTGTTATTATGTTTTTGTGTTATACCTCTTACTTCAAAGTACATTTGTATACAAACGAATTATCATTAACAACAAAAAAACATCTACAACACAGTGTCGCTGACTCTACCCTCCCTAATCATAATTTTTTATTATACTTAATAAGCGTAATAGCTATATATAACAGTAGTTATAACTTACCTAACAAAGTGTTATACTCACCATATAGCTATCCTTATTAAGGGCTAACAGCATATAGTAAAAAACAACAATAAAAATTGAATTCAAATTTTATTTTTTGAATTCAAGTTAACTAATGGATAGGTAAATAATGGTTAGCTTCTTTTAAACATTTAGCAATGGTATGACTACTAGGGCAATCAAAACCTATACTGTCCCCATAAGTTTTAATGATATTGGCCACTTTAAACTCTCTAGCGGGAGGTAATTGATTCATGCCTGCTAAAAGTGCTATTAACTTATACAGATTAGTACGTTCCTTACTATGTAATGGCTTATCTAGGTTATTTGTGATACACGTATTATTAATAAAGTCACGTAGATACTCGGTCTTTACCACCAACAATACATCTTTTGGTAATACATCAGCTATTGTCACTGCTGAGAGTTGCCCACCGCATTCCAAATAATTGACTAAGCGATAATAACAAGGCTGCGCCTCATCCTGTGCACTATCTTTTATAATAATTCCTTTATTATTTTCTGAATTAATTTTTAATGCATGCGAGGCACTACCATAATACCCTTGCTTAATAACTAATTGGCCATTGTATAAATTAACTAAATCATAACAATAGCCTGCCTGTATTTGTATATACTGTCTATCAAACAAAATGTGGGTATTATTAACCTGTGTAGACATATTAATTATTGTTTCTAAATTTACCCCTTTCTCCACATAGCTAGAATTAATAAAATGCAAAGATAAAATTAACTTATTGTCTAAAGCTAATCTATAAACATCCTTCATTTTTACTTTTTCATTAAAAACATTAGAAAGGCATTTAGCGGCTTCCTTAATAGTTAACCACTCTTTAAAACATAATAACTTATTCATCTTTTATCCTTCATCATTATTATTGTAGTTAACTCGCACTCTCACTCAATATCAATACAAATCAATTTTAGAGATTAATGGTTGATAATTTAATCATCCTAATGTTGTATTTAATTAAACGTCCATTTAACATTCAAATGAAAAATTGTTATTTTGAAATTTATAGATAACTTGTAAGTAGTTATATGCAATATATTACATTAACTAATGATAACTTTTTCTCTACTAAGTCAAATATTTAACTATAGACAAATAAAAAACTCGCCTTAAGCGAGTTGGTTTTTTATAAAGATTTTCTACACATTGAGAGCATGATTTATGCCATATCATTTACTCAACGATAAGAGAATAAGGATGGTCATAAATTTATGAAATACTTATTTTTTATGTCCTGCTAATAATGCTAATAACACTCCAGCCCCGGCAGCAATACCCAAGGTAGTTAATGGACGTTTTTGCACAAAATCGTTGGCCTTATTTAATATCTCTTTACCTTTGTCAGGTATTTTAATATCTGGGTTATTTAATAAAGGTTTGATTTCATCTAAATAACCAGCCATCTTATGGTGCAATACTGCGCCTTTTTCGGTACTGGTTAATAATTTTTCAATATTATCGAGAATCATTAGTACATTTAATGAAGGCTCTTGTTTATTAGCTTTTTCTGTCTCATCAATCACGGTAAGCTGTTGAGTCTCTGTTGCTAATTTATTTTCCATCGTTAACCTACCTACCTTAAAAAATAACCCTTACCTTTATTATAAGCAATAAATAAAGGGGCTTGTAAGCTATTTAAGCATTTTATGTAATAAACCAGGATAATTAATAATAATATAACGCGCAGCTTTACCCAACCAACCAGCGCGACGCTTGCCTAAGATAGCAACTACTATCGCAATGCCAGTGAAAATGGCGCCTTTACCACTACTGTGTTGTTGGTTATCACTGGGAGTAAATAACCCCATTATGCGCTGCCCTGTTTTTAGAAAAGGCTGTGCTTGTTGCCTTAATGCTTGTCGTTGCTCTTGCAATTGTTGCTTAATAAGCACTTTACGTATTTCATAAGGAGTTAGCGGTTTTTGATCGGTCATGGTAGCAATTCCTCTTTATCCTTTAACAACTCCTCTTTACTACTTGTAAAAAGTTTCGTTTTCTTTTTAATACGCACTAAATTAATTAAAGCAATCATAATTATCAAAAGATAACTGCCTAATAATCCTAAAATTGCTGTCAGTCGGTAACTATCCCAAAAATAGGCAATAATCCCAACAGAAAACATAATAAAGAATAAGACACTACACACTACTATAATGGCAACGTGTACAAAATAACTCCAAGTAAAATCCTTTGCCTCTTGTAATTCAATAACAAATAAAGAGACATGACTACTTAATAAGTTAAATATCGCTCTAATAAGCCCCTCTTGCGAGGGTTTATTAGGCTCGGACGCTTTGTGTGCATCCATAATCTACTCCTCGCTATTAATGGCGACGACAAAAATGAGCAACAACAAACGCTGTGGCAGCGGCAACACCTACTGATACCCATGGATGTGCTTTGACATACTCATCGGTTACTTCAAAAGCTTCTTTACCTTTCTTACAAAATGGCATTACATGCTCACCCATAGAGTCACGCATATCTTTAATTTTGCTAGTTAATTGCTCACGTAATTCAGTGGTTTTACCATCAGTTACTTCTGCTGTTTCTTTTAAAAGACGCTCTGCATCATTAATAATTTCATTAAACTGGGTCATGAAATCACCTTTGATATCTTTTGCAGTATCTTTTACATCTTTTTCTGTTAAATTTTTCATAATTACTTCTCCGGTTAACGGTTATACAACATTAATAACTGACAACCTTCCATGCTCAGTTGGTTTACTAAAAACTTAATCCTTTGATTCTTGGGTTCATTTTAAGCACAGCTAATAAAAGGCTACTATCAGTCATTAGTAGCAAGCTACGATGTACCCCCTGCAAGCCTATAACACTAGAGATGTAACTATTTATTTATGCAGTTCACTATTAAACAACACATAAAACATGCTATAATTGCTGTTTTATATTAATAAATAACTTTACTAGTTAACTAAAATAGTTGCGAAATTGGCTTATTTTTGATATAAAGCGCACCTAATTTTTTTAAAGGTTCTTGCTTAAGAGCTTTAATAGTTAAGTTTAGCATCCACATTATTTTTGAGTTAGCCAACCCATGCCGGGTTTGGCATGAGGTTTAGAGGGCTGAAATATGTCAAGAGTTTGTCAAGTTACTGGTAAAGGACCAGCAGTAGGAAACAATGTTTCCCACGCACAAAATAAAACACGTCGTCGTTTTTTACCTAATCTTCAATACCATCGTTTCTGGGTTGAGTCAGAAAACCGTTTTATCCGTTTACGCGTTTCTGCAAAAGGTATGCGTATTATTGATAAGCGTGGCATTGATGCAGTATTAGCAGAAATCCGTGGTCGTGGTATTAAGGTTTAAGGAGTCTTAAAATGCGTGAATTAATTCGTTTAGTTTCAAGTGCTGGTACAGGTCATTTCTATACAACTGACAAAAACAAGCGTACTACGCCAGATAAAATTGAAATCAAAAAATTTGATCCTGTGGTTCGTAAACACGTGATCTATAAAGAAGCTAAAATTAAATAATTAGCTTTTATGATTGTAAAAACCCACTAAATAGTGGGTTTTTTTATTACTTAGCGGAAGTGTAGAGTAGGAATACAACTACTTAGCAACTTGTTCTGTTGTCGTATCAGTTAAATTTGTGGCTGTTTTTCCATCACCTTTTATTATAAAAACCCAAATAAGCGCAGCAATAAACGCAACTAATACAATGGTTATTTTTGGCATAACTCGCAATACCTTAAAGCTTTATTTGGTGAAAGCATAAAACAATCTATAACAAAAATAAAGTTACCCTACTCAAAAGCACATTATTAAAATATAGACTAATATTTTATCCAGCAATTGCACTATTAAGTTGTTTTTATTGTCTATAAAGTATCATTTGTACTAGCCGCTATTGTCATTTTGTATTTTAATAGCTGTATAAACATTTAAGGAATTGATCATGACAAATATTGTTTTTATTACAGGAGCTACCTCAGGCTTCGGTCGTGCTACAGCTCGTCGCTTTGCCAAAGCAGGTTGGACATTAATTCTCACTGGTCGTAGAGCAGAACGTTTAGAAGCACTTAAACAAGAGTTGAGCCAAGTACCAGTACATATCATTCAACTTGATGTACGTGATGCTGATGCAGTGAAAAAAGCCGTAGCAGAACTACCCACTGAATTTAAGCAAATTAAAGCCCTAATTAACAATGCTGGTTTAGCCTTAGCCCCTGAGCCCGCCCAAAAGGTGGCATTAGAAGATTGGCATACGATGATTGATACCAATGTAACAGGTTTAGTAAACGTTACTCACAGCTTACTACCGACCCTTATTGCAACAGGGGCAGGTGCTTCCATTATCAACCTAGGTTCAATTGCAGGCCAATGGCCTTACCCAGGCAGCCATGTGTATGGTGCGAGTAAAGCGTTTGTTAAACAATTTAGCTATAACCTACGTTGTGATTTAATAGGTACAGGCGTCCGAGTAACCGATATTGCACCAGGACTTGCTGAAACTGAATTTACTTTAGTGCGTACCAAAGGCGATCAACAGGCCTCTGATAATTTATACCGTGGTACTGCACCACTACAAGCAGAAGATATTGCTGAGCAAATTTATCATATTGCTACCTTACCCAACCATATTAACTACAATCGGGTGGAAATTATGCCTGTGCGTCAAGCATGGTCAGCCTTCACTATTGATCGTGACTAATCCTTGTAGACTGTTCTAGCAGGAGCAGTCTATCCTCCTTTGTTAATAAAATTTTAGTTATCCATTAAACCTTTTGCTAGCTTTACAGGTCTAATGCCATTCTTTAACATGATTAATTAATTTCTATAAATAAAATATTCTAACTATACATTGAGTTGCTCATGACTAGCTTATTCCGTGTTACTTCTTTTGTCCTATTATTTTCATTGGCTACATTTTCAGCCACAGCGCAAACAACCAATACCCGTTTCTCAGAGAATATTAATAAATCATTGGCTTCCAATAAAATTCCCCCCGAAGCCTTATCATTAGTAGCTATACCCTTAACAGGTAAAGGCAAAGCCACCTATGTAAACGCAGATGTTTCCATGAATCCTGCTTCTACCATGAAGCTATTTACTACCTATGCGGCTTTAGAGTTATTAGGACCTAATTTTCGTTGGCGTACTGCTTTTTTCACAGATGGTGAAGTTAAAGACGGTGTAGTGCATGGTAACCTTTATTTAAAAGGTGGTGGTGATCCTAAACTAAATATGGAAAGACTTTGGCTATTATTAAGAGAACTCCGTAACAATGGAGTAAAATCAGTAACAGGTCATTTAATTCTCGATCGTAGTTATTTTAATCTGCCAGAAGAAAAGGTTTTCTTAGATGATAGCAATGAAAGCTACCGACCTTATCTTGTATCACCTGATTCTTTATTAATTAACTTTAAAGTTATTCGTATTATCAGCCATACTGATAATCAAAAGGTTCAAATTGTGGTTGAACCGCCACTTAAAGATGTTCGTCTTGTAAACAACTTACAAATTATTAAACCCAAAGCAAAAGGACGCTGCCCTACTATTCCAGATATTGAATATGATCCTGTGACACAAGCTAATGGCACAGTAACATTGACGGTATCAGGCAATATTGTTGAAGACTGTCCTGTACAAAAATATATTTCATTGTTTGACCATGACCGCTACGCCATTAATATTGTGCGTTCATTCTGGCAAGAGCTAGGCGGTAAAATAAATGGTAAAAACTCCATTGGTATTATGCCTAAAGATGCTAAGCCATTGGCGGTAGTTTGGTCACCTGATTTAGTAGAAGTGATTAGAGATATTAATAAGTTTAGTAATAACACCATGGCTAAACAATTATTCTTAACCATTGGTGCTAGAAATCGTAAAGCCACCGATGAAGACGATGCCGCTGCGGCTTATCGTACAATTTATGATTGGCTTATTAGTAAAGGGGTAAACTCTAGTCAATTAAAAATGGAAAATGGTTCTGGCCTATCAAGGGAAGAACGTATTACTGCACGGGAAATGTCAGAACTACTCAAAATGGCTTGGAAAAGTCCCTATTCAGCAGAATTTATATCCTCCATGCCGATTATTGGTGTTGATGGCACCATGCATAAACGCCTGAAAAAAACCGATCTTAAAGGTAAAGGCCATATCAAAACAGGTACATTAAATAATGTAAGGGCAATTGCAGGTTATATTCGCGATAAGCATAACGATACATGGGCGATAGTCGCTATTCTTAATGATCCTAAACCTTGGGGAGCTACCGAAGTGCTTGATGATATTTTACTGGATTTCTATGATCCTACAGTAACTTCATTACCCACTACAAAATAATAAGCATATTATTAAGGCTGTTTTATTTTATAAACTCAACATAAAACAGCCTTTGCTAATCCTACAATGACTATTGAATAACTGAGTCATATCACAGCCATCGTTTAATCTTAAACCAAATATAACAAGCCAACGATGACAGGATCATTAATACAATACTAATAGGATACCCAAACTTAAAGTCTAACTCTGGCATATCATGAAAGTTCATGCCATAAATAGTACCCACCAAAGTGGGTGGTAAAAACAACACTGCGGCAATGGAAAATACTTTAATAATACTATTCTGCTCAATATTAATTAACCCTAAGGTAGCATCCAGTAAAAAAGTAATTTCACTGGACATTCTGGCATGATATTCGGCTAATGAATCAATATCTTGCTCAATTGATTTGATTTGTGTTTTACTGCCAGCCGTTAACCAATCACCCGATTGTTTACAAAAAATCAACATACGACGAATACTTAACAAACTATCACTTAATTTGGCTAATAAAGAATTATATTTACCTAACTGCTTAACCGTACTCTGTAAATCTTCTGTATGTTGTCCTTCTGACTCATCAAAAATATCCCTTGAAAGACAATTCAGATTATCCTGTAACTTCTGCAGAATATCAGCAATTCGATCAACCACTGTATCGACTAATACCATCATCAACACATCGGTTGTTTTAAAAATCTGTGGCTGTCGTGCGTATTGTGTTTCAAAGGAACGAAAAGACGTTAACTCGCCATAATGAGCACACACAAGTTCCTTTTTAGTGAGTATAAATGATAGCTCCGTTAAAGAAGGATTCATGCTTTGACTACCACTCACCACTGAAACAATCATACAAAGGCTGTCTTTATTCTCAAAGAAACGTGACGAGTCTTCAATGGCAGCCATTTCTTCAGGCGATGGAATCTCAATATCCAAATTCTTCTCAATGAAATGCTCTTCCTCAGGTGTAGGACGCAATAAATCAATCCATATAGTATCCTTAGGAATTGCATCTAACTCTTGAGCTACCTGTGTTCTTAATAAACCATCTTCAAGGTAATGATATGTAATCATAAAAATATCGTACTTATTTGTTAATAAAAATTATAAATAACTTGACCCTATAGCTACTATAAGGTTTTTAATAGACTATAAGTTGTAATACCGTCTGTTAAAAATGGGACTAACCTATGACAAACCATACCCATCAACATGCTTGCGAGCATAAACATAACCCTGTAGAAAATAAAGCAAAATCTACTGATAACCTAGATTTTACTACTTCCCAAGCACGCTGGGATAGTCTACTTATTAAGGATATGGACTGTCCAACAGAGGAACGTCTTATTCGTGATAAGTTTAAGGACATTACTGCCATAGAACAATTAGAGTTTAATCTTATAAAGCGGGTATTAAAAGTTCGTCACAGTTATACCAGTATCGAACCGCTACAACATCTAATTGCTGAATTAGGTATGCAAGCCGTACCTTATGACAATTCGCAAATCATGCATGTAAATACCTCTTTTAAATCCACTGTTATGCTTATTATCGCAGGCTTTTTAGCCTTTACTGCTGAAATAATGCATTATTTAGCCATGCCTACACTACTAGTAGCTATCATCTCTCTTTGCACCATCGCATTAGTAGGTCTACCCACCTATTACAAAGGCTTTATTGCCCTTAAAAACAAAGCCCTTAATATTAATGCACTGATGAGTATTGCAGTGACAGGGGCTATCTTTATTGGGCAATGGCCAGAAGCCGCCATGGTGATTGTGCTTTTTACTTTGGCTGAATATATAGAAACACTGTCTTTACAACGGGCGCGCAATGCCATTGGGGAATTATTACAACTTGCGCCAACCACAGCAGAAGTTCAACAAGCAGATGGCTCATGGCAAACAATAGCAGCTGAGCAAATTTCATTAGACAGTATTATTCGTGTTAAACCAGGTCAGCGCGTCGCCCTTGATGGAGAAATCATCAGCGGCCAAACCACTATTGATCAAGCAGCAATCACAGGCGAAAGCATGCCTGTGGAAAAAACCGTAGGCGATCCTGTGTTTGCTGGTACGGTTAATGGTAACCAAGCCTTTACATTTAAAGTAACACGTGTTGCTAATGATACTACCCTTGCCCGTATTATCCAACGGGTGGAAGAAGCACAAAGTAGTCGTGCGCCCACCCAACGTTTTGTGGATCAATTCTCTAAATATTACACCCCAATTGTTGTTGCTATCGCTTTAGTAATAGCGTTAATAACCATACCTGCATGGCTTTATACAAACCAATTTACGATTGATTGGATTTATAAAGCATTAGTATTATTGGTTATTGCTTGCCCTTGTGCGCTGGTGATTTCCACCCCTGTTACCATTGTTAGCGGTCTTACTCGCGCAGCCAAACTAGGTATACTTATTAAAGGTGGCACCTACCTTGAACAAGGAAGTAAATTACAGTGGTTAGCTGTTGATAAAACAGGCACCTTAACAGCTGGCAAGCCATCACAAACTGATTATCAAGCATTAGTTGAGATAAATGCGCAACAAATTGCAGGTAGCCTAGCCAGCCATTCAGATCACCCTGTGTCTATAGCTATTGCTCAGGCCACTCTATCTCCCTTACTTACCGTAGAAAATTTTGAGGCCATACTTGGGCAAGGTACACAGGGTATCATTAATGGGCAACAGTATTACTTGGGTAATTATCGATTAATTCGAGAACTAGGGTTAGCTACAGAACCATTAAGCCAACAGTTACAACTACTAGAAAAAGCAGGTAAAACCACCACCTTATTAGCTACATCAACTCAAGTAATTGCTATCTTTGCAGTGGCAGATACACTAAAAGAAACCAGTAAACAAGCGATCAATGAACTGCATCGTTTGGGCATCAAAGTCATGATGTTAACAGGTGATAATCAATATACTGCCAATGCTATTGCGCAGCAGGTCGGTATTGACGAAGCTAAAGCAAACTTACTACCTGATGACAAATTAACCGCCATCGAATTAAAAATTAAGCAAGGTCAAAGCATTGGCATGGTAGGTGATGGCATTAATGATACACCTGCATTAGCCCGTGCTAATATTGGTTTTGCTATGGGTGCAGCAGGTACAGATACAGCCATTGAAACCGCCGATGTGGCATTAATGGATGATGACTTAAGAAAACTGCCCTTATTTATTCGCTTATCTAAAGCAACACGCCATATTCTTATCCAAAATATCAGTTTTGCTATTGCTATAAAATTGCTTTTCCTAATTATTACTCTATTAGGCTTTGGCACACTTTGGATGGCGATATTTGCAGATATAGGTGTTAGTTTATTAGTCGTATTTAATGGCCTTAGGCTGCTGATGTTTAAATAACCTCTTAGCTCCCCTAAAATACTCAGCACTTGCATAATCTCTTCCATACAATAGCTTGCAAGTGCTATTTACTTTGTTGCTAATAACGGGAAGCCACTACCTGTGGTGTTAAATAAGTCCGTCTAAAATACTCTTGAAAACAACGTCTACTAGGTGTCATTTCCATATCCTCAGACCATGCTAAACCGATACTTAATGATGGCGCAGGCGTTACTAGATTTTTGGTAACTATACGCTTACCCTCTAGCGACCACGGTCTATACACCATATCAGATAATATGGTGATACCACACTCATTAGCCACCATATTTCTTACTGCTTCAATAGAAATAGTGGTTAAACAAACATTTAATGGGTGATTGTGTTGTTTCCAATATAACTCGCCTACCTTCTCTGCCTCATCAATACTTAATAAAATATAAGGTTCATCAGCAATATCTGCAAAGCTAATACTATCTTTTTCTGCAAGGGGGTGTTTAGCAGGCAACCATAAATGCCGAGGCGAATTTAATAAATTCTCGACCACAATCTTATCTGAAGCAATATTAGAAACAGACACCAATGACATATCAAACTTGCCACTTAGCAACCCTTCCTCTATTTGATGATGCGAACACTCATGTAATTTAATTTTTAAATTAGGATAGGCTAAAGATAAACGTTTTATATGATAAGGTAAAACATAACCCATAATGGTAAAACTAGCTGCAATATTTAAACTGCCTGTGAGGCTATTAGCGGGTGCGGGGTCATTTAATGCATCCTCTACAGCCCCTAAAATAGCATAAGCATGATTTAAAAAATGTCGCCCACTATCTGTTAACACCATGCCCTGTGGTGTACGTACAAACAATTGCGCGTTTAAAAGTCTTTCTAACTCTTGAATAGCAGTAGTCACTGAGGATTGAGATATATTTAAATACATCGCCGCCTGTGAAACCTGGCCTATTTCTGCTGCTGCTACAAAATATCGAACTTGTCGTAATGAAAGAGGCATTATAATCACCATTATCTGATTTTCAGAATGACTTGTATCTGATAATCATTCTTTTCAGCACTGATTAGATAGTGTATTGTATTTACCACTGAGATCATACTAGTTTTTACTAATCAAAAGTCGTATTTTTTTGATTACTTAAACTAGTTAAAATGATTCTAAGATTGATGGTGTTTTATCTAAAATAGTTATTTTTTCATGTTGGATAACTATTTTCTTAAAGCCTATCAATAGAGTTATTTAATTATGCGTATAAGTTTATTATATACGTAATAAACCAACCTAATTAAAATGGCTCTTTGGCAAAAAATTAACACTTTTGTGTAGCCTTGCCGCCCTGTTTAAGCAAAATAATCTCTCATGCTAAAAACAAAAGAAATCCCCAGCTTGCTGGGGATTTTTTTATCTATTTTTTAATTACCCGTTCCTAAATAATACAACTCAGATACTGCTAACTATTCACTTTTGTCCATTGAGTTCCAAGTGCTCTTTAGCATTTAAACTCCCTGCATCAGCAGCTTTCTGTAATAGTTCTCTTGCCTTTTCAGAGTCTTGAGCAACACCCAACCCCTTAGCATATCCATAACTTAAACGAATTAATGCATCAGTATCGCCTAATTCAGCCGCTTTTTGATAGTAGTGGATGGCCTTAGATTATTCTCAACTAACCAAAATAGATATATTCATAGTTTATAACTAACCAGTAAAAATCCCCAGCCTAGGCTAGGGATTTTTAATAGCTAAAAACTACTTAAATATCTTACTTAAGTAAGCTTTCACCTTTAGCAATATATTGCTTCATTTCAGCTTCTGGCACCATACTGCCCCCAGTAACCCAAGCAATATGGGTAGCTTGTTGCAATTGTTTAGGTGTAAATTGCATTCGTTCAATATATTGCTTATCGCACAACACATCATAGATTCCTGTAATACCTGCTGCGGCGGAAGGTTCTATATAAATCTTTTCTTGTTGAGCAAGTAGGGCTAATAAACGGTACATCTCATCATCATCGATGGTGAAATATCCATCTAATAAGTGTTGCATTGCTTTGCCGACAAATCCTGAAGGACGACCCACCGCCAAACCATCAGCAGCCGTCAAATTATCAATTCCGAAATCCTGTACGGAAGTTTGATCATGTAAGCCTGTATAAACACCTAAGAACATGCAAGGTGCATGAGTGGGCTCACTGAAAATACAATGCACTGCATCACCAAACTGTGCTTTGAGACCAAAGGCAACCCCACCTGGCCCACCACCCACACCACAAGGGAGGTAGACAAACAACGGATGATCTTGGTCTACTTTTACAGATAATGCTTGTAATTGCCCAGCTAAACGATAGGCGGCAACCGCATAGCCTAAGAATAAATTTTTAGAGTTTTCATCATCCACAAAATAGCACATGGGGTCATTCTCAGCTTCCTTACGGCCTTTAGCAACGGCTTCAGAATAATCAGAATCATATTCAACCACGTTAACACCGTGGGCTCTTAACTTATCCTTTTTCCATTGCCGTGCATCTGCTGACATATGCACACTAGCTTTAAAACCTAACTTAGCACTCATAATGCCAATCGATAAACCTAGATTACCTGTTGAGCCAACAGCTACTGCATATTGTGAGAAGAAAGCTTTAAATTCTGGATCAGCTAACTTACTGTAATCATCAGTAAGTGCCAACTTACCTGCTTGAATAGCTAACTCTTCAGCATGTTTTAATACCTCATAGATACCACCACGGGCTTTAATAGAACCGCTAATGGGTAAATGGCTATCCAGCTTTAACCATAAATTTCCTACAGAGGTCGCCTGATAATGTTTATCTAGCGCTTGTTGATAATCAGGCACTGCTACTAAGGGAGATTCTAAAATACCTAATTGATTTCTAGTTTCAGGAAAAACTTTAGCTAAATAAGGGCTAAAGCGTTTTAATCTAGCCGCAGCATCCTTAATATCTTCAACCGTCAGGCCAACCTCTGGTAATGCCTCCGATGTTTTTTTAACAGCAGGATTAAACCAAGTCGCTTCACGTAATTTCACTAAATCTTCGATCAATGGGTAATCTTTGTACCATTGTTCTAATGTCTTGCCATGAATTTCTTTCATTTTATCCCCCAACCTAAAGCACCATATTCAATAACAGTGCACCGCCTAATCCCACAATAGAGGCTAATGTAGTGGATACCGTTAGTCTTTTAATGGTTTCTGTCATTGATAAACCGAGATATTCTTTAACCAACCAGAAGAAACTATCGGTTACTTGCGTTAAGGCTATAGCACCTGCACCAATAGCAATCGCCATTACCTCTGGCTTTAATTCAGGGTGACCTGCGAGCATAGGAAATACTATACCTGCCGCGCTAATCATAGCAACCGTAGCCGAACCCACCGCAAAATGTAATAAAGCGGCAATTAACCACGCCAATACCACAGGGCTAACAGGCAAGGTTGAAAGTGCTTCTTTTAGGCCATTACCAACGCCGCTAACAGCCAACACTTCACTAAATGCACCACCTGCACCAATAATCAGTAAAATACCTGCAATGGGTGTAAAACCTTTTTCTGAAATACTCAATAATTCGGTTAAATTAAGGCCTCTGGCTAGACCTAAACTCCAATAAGCAAAAAATACGGAAATCAATAATGCAGTGATGGGATTACCTAAAAAAGCAATCATTGGCATTAATGCTGAGCCTTCGGCTACCCAAATTACTAATAGTGTTTTACCTACCATAATAAGTAGCGGTAATAAAATAGTAAAAAGAGTAATGCCAAAACTAGGTAATTGTTTATTTAAAGAGGCAGTTGTAGTTGTTGCTGTTTGACTAGCTGCTTCATTATCTAACACATTGCCACAGAAAAACTTAACAAAAAGAGGGCCACCCACAATGGCACAGGGCAAACCCACTAATAAACCAAATACAATGACTTTACCAACATCTGCACCTAAGGTAGCAGCAATAGACATGGCAGCAGGATGCGGTGGAACAATACAATGCACTGTCATTAATGATACAGCTAGTGGCAAACCTACTTTTAACCGCGAAATACCTGCATCTTTTGCCACCACCAGTACTAAGGGTACTAATAACACAAAACCCACTTCCACAAACACGGGAATACCTGCAATAAAACCTACTAGCATCATTACCCATGTCGCACGGGATTTACCCAACTTATCCAGTAATGTACTTGCAATACGCTCAGCCCCACCAGAGACTTCTAACATCTTGCCTAAAATAGCGCCAAAACCAATGATTAAGGTTAAAAATCCTAATGTACCCCCTACCCCTTTCTCGACCACATTAGGTATACTATCAATAGGCATCCCTGTTGAAATACCCACAAAAAATGCAGCCAACACTAACGCAATAGAAGCATGTAATTTACATTTCACTATTAGTATGACAATCATTGCAATTGCAACAATTAGAATACCAACTAACATAGCAGTTGACATAACCCCTTTCCCCCAAGTATTCAATTTTAAGTAATGAGCTAACTAAAAATCTTCCACAAAAACATCATACTTACTTAAAAGTTGGGCAACAAAAGATAAATTTGCTGCGCATAATTGAATATTTTTCATCTGTAGACTTATATCATTTTTTATTAGTATTAAATTAAAGATCGATTAGATGGCTACTTATCTTGCTAGCAAGACAGGTAGGTTGAACCTTGCTACTTTTTAAAACGCAAAAGATTAATCTATAGCAGACATTATTGTAGTTAAAAACAATTGCTATGCTCTTTATCGCTTTGCACACCTTGTTGTTTGATCCAATCTAAAAACACCCTTAATTTGGGGGGAATATGGTGTAGTCTTGGCCAAACAAGATAATAATGAAAATAAGTTTTTAAGGGTGGAATGGCAAAAGGGGTAATGAGCCTTCCTGTTGCTAACCAGTTATGCACCAAATGTAAGCGCCCTATAGCAACCCCTGCATGATAAATAGCTGCATAGGCGGCTGATCTTGAACTATCAAAGGTAATGACTGAGCGACTTGTGGGTAATTCTATTTGCATTTGTTTACACCAAATATGCCATTCAGCGTCCTGTGCCGCAAAATGCCATGCTTTGGCATCGTGTAATAAAGTACAGTTTGCAAGATTTTCGGGTTGGTTAATTAAATTATACTGCGCCGCATAAGCCTGACTGCACACAGGGAAAATCTCCTCCTCCATAAAGCATTCACTATTAAAACCAGGGAAATGTCCATTACTATAATAGAGCGCAACATCAATAGCTTGTGATTGAAAATTAGCCTGTTCATTGCCTGTGCGGATATTTAATTGAATAGCTGGATAGCGTTGGCTAAAATCGACTAAGCGAGGAATAAGCCAATCTTCCGCAACACTAGGATGGGAAAATATATTTAATGAACCTGACAACTCATTACTGCGAATATCTTGAATTTCTAGGTTAATTTTGGCAAAACTGTCTTTTAATACGCTATATAAGCGTTCACCTTCATTAGTTAATTTTATTTTACGAGCGAAACGATGAAATAATAAAAAGCCTAATTGTTTTTCCAGTTTACTAATACGATGGCTAATTGCGCTGGGTGATAAAAACAAGTATTCAGCAGCTACTTGGAAACTCAGGGAACGGGCTGCATAAATAAAAGTTTGTAAATTAATGAGGTATTGATCGTTTAATATAACCTTTTGATTTAACAAGTCCTGATTAAATACATCAAGCTTTGTTTTATCAACTGAAAAAGGCTCTTTCATATTTCTGCCAACCTACTTCTTAAAGGAGACTTGTTAAACTAACCATGACTCAATATACAACTTAATTAAATACTTATTATTGTTTTATAACATTAAATTTATCAAACCCATAAAAAAATCCCCAGACAATGCTGGGGATTTTTATTTACTAAACGAGCTTTAGTCTTTGCTACGCTCTGCACGTTTACGATCATTCTCATCAAGAATTTTCTTACGTAAACGAATAGATTTAGGCGTTACTTCCACTAATTCATCATCATCAATAAACTCTAGCGCTTGCTCTAAAGTAAACTTGATAGGCGGTACTAATTGAATGGTCTCATCATTACCTGAAGCACGCATATTATCTAGTTTTTTACCTTTAGTAGGGTTAACAACAAGGTCATTACCACGGGAGTGAATACCCACGATCATACCTTCATAGCACTCCATACCTGGTTCAACAAATAAGCGACCACGGTCTTGTAAAGTAGTTAATGAATAGGCCAAGATTTTACCTGCTGCCATCGCCACTAATACACCACTTTGACGGTGTTCAACATCACCCTCTTTCATTTTGCCATAATGGCTGAAAGTACTGGTTAAAATACCTGTACCAGAGGTCATGGTTAAGAATTGGTTACGGAAGCCAATTAAACCACGAGAAGGCACAGTATATTCTAAACGAACACGACCTTTGCCATCTGGAATCATATTAGTGAGATCACCTTTACGTAATCCCATTTGTTCCATGATAGCCCCTTGATGTTGTTCTTCAAGGTCAATGGTTACATTCTCGTAAGGTTCTTGTTTTTCACCATCCACTTCTTTAATAATCACTTCTGGACGAGATACGCCCAACTCAAAACCTTCACGACGCATGCTTTCAATTAATACAGAAAGATGTAACTCACCACGACCTGACACTTTAAATTTCTCAGCAGAGTCACCTTCTTCCACACGTAAAGCAACGTTATGTAATAACTCTTTTTCTAAACGTTCTTTGATATTACGGCTGGTAACAAACTTACCTTCTTTACCTGCAAAAGGTGAATCGTTAACTTGGAAAGTCATGCTTACCGTAGGCTCATCCACTGTTAACGCTGGCATTGCTTCAACATTTTGTGGATCACATAAAGTATCAGAAATAAACAGTTGATCAAAACCATTGATACAAACAATATCACCTGCTTGCGCTTCTTCCACATCCACACGGTGTAAACCATGATAACCCATGATTTTTAAGATACGACCATTACGTTTCTTACCATTCATATCAATAGCAACAACAGGCGAGTTAGCCTTGATCTTACCACGGGCAATACGTCCAATACCGATTACGCCTAAATAGCTGCTGTAATCCAAAGCAGAAATTTGCATTTGGAATGAACCATTCACATCCACGTCAGGGGTAGGTACGCGATCAACAATAGTTTGGAATAATGGCGTTAAATCTTCGGCCATTTCACTAGGATCAAAGCCAGCAATACCATTTAAAGCACTGGCATATACGATAGGGAAATCTAACTGTTCTTCAGTAGCCCCTAAGTTATCAAATAAATCAAATACTTGGTCAATTACCCAATCAGGACGTGCACCTGGACGGTCTACTTTATTCACTACAACAATAGGTCTTAAACCAGCTTGGAAAGCTTTTTGCGTTACAAAGCGAGTTTGTGGCATTGGGCCATCTACCGCATCTACTAATAGTAGCACAGAGTCTACCATCGACATTACACGCTCTACTTCACCACCAAAATCAGCATGGCCGGGGGTATCTACGATATTAATGTTATAGCCGTTCCAACTAATCGCTGTGTTTTTCGCAAGAATAGTAATACCACGTTCTTTTTCTTGATCATTACTATCCATTACACGTTCAGAATCTAATTCTTTACGCTCTAATGTGCCCGACTGTCTTAATAATTTATCAACAATGGTAGTTTTTCCATGGTCAACGTGGGCAATAATAGCAATGTTGCGTAAGTTCTCAATCACAATAAAATCTCAAATAAAAATAAATAAAATAAGTTGTTAGGTAATGCTGTAAGGGTTAACAATTTGCATCGGGTGGGTGGTGACGATCACTACTGGCAAAATGCATAGAGTATTTAAGGACGATATACACGCACATTAACATGCCCCTCACTTAGTAAATGGTGGGCATGTAATCGGCTCATAACACCTTTATCACAATAGAGTAAATACTGGCGATTTTCGTCTAATTTGCTAAATTGTTGGTTAATAGCATAGAAAGGTATCTGTTTAACTTCAATCCCTTCTACCACTAATGGCTGATCTTCTGCCTGATCTGGATGGCGGATATCTATTACTATTTGGCCTGCAAGCACTTCTGCTACTTGCTCGACATTAATATCCTTATCCAACTCCTGCATAATTTGATCAACCGTCACCCATTTAGCTTGGGCAACGGCTTCATCTAATAGGGCAAAATCAAAACGCTGTTCTTCTCTTTCAATACGTTCTGGTTTAGCACGGGTAGTAGGATTAACTGAAATAACACCACAGTACTCTGGCATATGGCGCGCATATTCAGCCGTACCAATTTGTTCTGCTGTGGCAATAATATCTTCTTTATGGCTAGCCACTAGAGGGCGAATAACTAACATATCCGTTGCCTGATTAATCACGGTTAAATTAGTTAAGGTTTGACTTGATACTTGAGAAATAGCTTCGCCAGTTACCAAGGCAGTTAACTCATAACGCTTAGCAAGTTGTGTGGCGGCACGTAACATCATCCGTTTCAAAATAACACCCATTTGGCTGTTATCTACTTTGGTAAGAATTTCACCCACTACTTGTTCAAAGGGCACACTGATAAACATCACCCGCTGTGAACTGGCATATTTATCCCATAAGAAATGAGCCACTTCCATAACGCCTAATTCATGAGCACGACCACCTAAATTAAAAAAGCAAAAATGCGGCATTAATCCACGACGGATCATTTGATAAGCGGCTACTGTAGAGTCATAACCACCTGACATCAGCACCAATACTTGATCTAAAGAGGCCAATGGATAACCGCCTAAACCTTTATAAGCATGCTCAACTAAATAAACATGTTGATCACGAATTTCTAGACGTACTTCAACCTCTGGCTGAGTCAGTGAAACACCTTTAGGGGCGCAATCCTTTATTAAGCCAGCACCCACTTCTCGCTCTATTTGAACGGAGGTAAAACTATGTTTACCTGCTCTTTTACAACGAACACAGAATGTTTTACCCTTTATTTGCTCAGCAAAATGATATTTACATTTTTCTAATACATCAGCAATATCCACTAAGGGATATTCAACCACTTGTAAAAAAGAACCAATACCAGGAATACAGCTTAATTTTTCAATTAATTGTGCCTTGCTAGCTGGATCAGTCAAGGTTGTATTAACTTCGATATTATCCCATTTACTAGCAACACGAATATGCGGATCCAGTTTCTTTAAAACTGAACGTATATTTTTGGTCAATTGATTAACAAATTGCTTACGTACTGGAGTACTTTTTATCGTAATCTCAGCAAAGTACTTAATAATAAATTTCATGGAAATATGATCGAAGCAGGGTACACTGAAAAATAAAGTAGCAAATTATAGCAAAACTTCCCCAGCTATACACGATCTTAATTTAAGGAATAAGGTACAATATTGATAATTTGAATATAACTAGAGGAATTTTCAATGATTCGCAAAAGTATTTTAATTGCTAGCTTGGCTATACCCTTTATGGTGAATGCTGCTTCTTTAAAAGACTACAATTTACATCAAACCCTTCAAACAGTAGCTAAAAAAAGTAGTGAAGGTATACCCCGTAAAATTAATGATGACCTAATAGATAGAGGTTATAGCGTACAGGATAATACCCTTATTAATCGTATTGAAGTGTCTGATAAACAAGCAGAAGAAATGCGTAAATTCCCTGGTACTGTAAGAAACCAATTAGCAGAAAGTGTTTGTAAAAATCAAGGCTACCGTGATTTATTACAACGTGGCGCTATTTTAAGCTATCAATTTACTGAAAAAGGCAATAAACCTATTGCTGAAGAATTATTTTTCGCTTCTGATTGTGGCTTATAATTGTTAAAAATCAGCTAATTGCCAAACGTCATAAGCTGGTGTTTCATAAGGATGCGCTGCTTTTAAAGCAGCCACTGCCTTAGCAATTAACTCATCAGCCACGACTAACTCCACCCGCCACTCTGCTACATATTCTAAACTATTGGCTTTACCAATAAAGGGATTACTAGCCTGCAATGGCTTAAACTGCCCCTCCCCTAGTACTTGCCAACAGCATTCTGCATAATCTCCTATCTGCCCTGCTCCCGTAGCAAACACTGCTTGCTTAACTGGCTGTAAATGACTATCAGGCACATAAAAACATAATTTATACATCACCCCTCCCAACTCACATGATAACTATAAAATGAATAGTATATTATGCAAAATAACCTGCTGTGTTAAAAAGGATTAACTACATAGCAAAAAACTTTTATGATGATGATTGAACGATAAAAAGCGTATAATCAAGCCATATATTGAATAAGGGAGAGTGACCATGCTTACCCAACGACCTGTGCAAGCTGATGACTTAGCAATTATTTGCCAGTTTCCACAAACAGCAGAAGAATTATTTTTCTTTTATCCTAGTGCTGAATACCCATTAACGGTTGAACAATTAACCTTAGCTATTGAGCAACGTACTCATCCAACTGTAATAGTAAAAGATCGAGAAATAGCAGGCTTTGCCAATTTTTACCAATGGCAAGCTGGCGGTTGCTGCAAAATTGGCAATGTAATTATAAATCCAAAATTACGTGGTCAAGGCATTGCTAAATTTCTTATTAAAGCGATGATACGTAAGGCGCGCGAACATTACCAAGCAAACCAAGTTGAGGTTGCTTGTTTCAATGACAATACGGCGGCGCTGTTACTTTATAAGCAATTAGGTTTTACACCTGTTGATATTGAGCAACGCGAAAATAAACAAGGCAAGAAAGTAGCACTTATTCACCTTAGCTATGAACTTATTTATGTGCTTTAATCATCTAACAGCGATAAATTAACGGGATGTTGTTGATTATCGATTACCGTTACTTGTAACTCCCCTTTACTGAACTTAACCTTTAGTTTTTGGCCAATGGTAGTTGTCGCTGCATCCTGTACAACTTGTCCTTTTTCGGTAAGCACAATACTATAACCGCGCTGCAACGTAGCTAACGGACTGATGATTTGCAAAGCTTGTACTTGACTGGCTAGTTGCAACTGCAACTGCTTTAATTTATCTTGCATGGAACGCTTTAATTGTTGTTGTAGAATAATTATTTGCTGCTGACTACTCTCCAACTGTTTGTTTGGATGTTGTGCTAATAAACGGGTTTCTAGCTGGGTAAGCTGCTGCCAATAACTCACTAATTGTTGTTTAATATTTCTGACTAAGCGCATTTCCAAATCATCAATACGCTGTGCTTGTTGCTGTAACTGGTCACGGGGATGGCGCAACCTTTTAGTAAGTCCCTCAACAGTTATTTGATAACGAGTTAAACGTTCTCTTATGGTACGCTCTAAACGCTGCTGTAATTGGTTAAGGGTAGCTAACCAATCCTGATGATGAGGTGCTAATAACTCTGCGGCGGCGGAAGGAGTTGGCGCACGCGTATCAGCCACAAAATCGGCTATGGTTACATCCGTCTCATGACCTACACCACTCACAATAGGGGTTATACAAGCTGCAATAGCGCGCGCTACCGCTTCTTCATTAAAGCTCCATAAGTCCTCTAAAGAGCCGCCGCCTCTGGCTAGAATAATTGCATCAAAGCCTTGTTTATCTGCCAACTGTAAGGCTTTTATTAGCTGTGGGATGGCTTCTTTACCCTGCACCGCTGTCGGCACTAATACCAGCTCAACTTGCGGCGCACGACGTTTAAATACACTAACAATATCACGAATCACTGCGCCAGTTGGTGAAGTAACAACCCCTATTCGTTTAGGATGTTTTGGTAAAGACTTTTTAATCTCCGCAGCAAATAATCCTTCTTGCTGTAATTTTTTCTGTAATAACTCAAAAGCTAATTTTAATGAACCATCACCTGCTGGCTCTAAGCGCTCAACAATCAGTTGATAATCACCACGCCCCTCAAAAATAGAGACTTTACCATAGACTTTTATAGCTACTCCATCACGTAACGCTTCCCGTACCCGTAATGCATGTTGGCGAAACAATGCACAACGAATTTGTGCATCTTGATCTTTAAGGGTGAAATAAATATGACCTGAGGCTGGCTTTGCTAAATTAGAAATTTCACCCACTACCCATACCCCTGCAAACACTTCCTCTAGCATAGAGCGAGCGCAGCGATTTAATTGGGTTACCGTCAATACTTCTTGATTAACGGATAAGCGATTAAAAGGATCAATAGCCATTGATAAATAATAATTAATAAAACAGATACTTGCTAGTCTACTCTAATTGAATAATTAATGGTGTACTTTCTGTTAACCAGTAACTATTGTTTACATTATCTAATGATTACTTTTTTATTTAAAAATTAATGCTTGCCAAACAGACTTTTTTTAAGGCACAATGCACCCCGTCCTTAGGGGAGTAGTCTCCAGTTTAATTTTTGAACTGGGTTTACATCAACATACTTGATCCTCCTGATCATGGTGTAAACGACCTAGCGGTTTGACAAGACCTATGGCATAGATAACCAGACTTGTTGGGTGGGCTGGTTATATGTGTCATAGTGTAATTGTCCCACCCTTATGGAAAGTCTAATGGAAGCATTCTTAGTCTCTACGGGTATTGTCGCTTTAGCCGAAATGGGCGATAAAACACAACTTCTTGCCTTAGTACTCGCTGCTCGTTTTCGTGCCCCTATTCCCATTATTTTAGGTATTCTATTCTCTACCTTAGCTAACCATTTTATTGCAGGTGCTGTAGGTCATTGGTTAACAGCTTTGTTTTCGCCTGCCACCTTAAGCTGGATTCTAGCGGTGTGCTTTCTCGCCATGGCAATTTGGATACTCATCCCTGATAAACTAGATGACGATGAAACTTCTACTATTAAAAAGTATGGCCCATTTGTCGCTACTTTTATTGCATTCTTCCTTGCGGAAATGGGCGATAAAACGCAGATTGCCACCGTTATGTTAGCCGCTCAATATAACTCCTTATTTTGGGTGGTGGCAGGTACTACCATAGGTATGATGATTGCTAATGTGCCTGCGGTTTTATTAGGTAACTTTAGCGCGGATAAACTCCCCTTAAGAACTATCCATATTGTGGCTGCTTTAATATTTGTGGTAATGGCTGGTTTTGCTATTTACCAAGCAATCATCCTCTAACAACCTTATGCTGGGTAGAAATGGTGAGAAACTGTTTCTACCCATTATCAATAAGTCTTACTATGGTTTTCTTATAGTTAATCAGAACACTTTAATAGCAACTAATACAGCCCATTTCAAATAAATAGAGGCTGTTTAGTGATTGTTGAACTAACCATTGCCTTGCCTTATATTGCTCTACATAACGTACGATAAACAAAAGGATTAATGTTATGAAGCAATATTTTACAACCCCTGTACTCTTCTGGTTATTATTACTTTTATTGCCGACAACTACTTTTGCCAATCAATTAGAGCTAACTGAACAGTTAAATACCATCATTGAGCAAGCAATTGATGATGAAGATATAGTAGGCGCGGTGGTATTAGTCAGTAAAAATGGTAAGCTGGTTTATCAACAAGCTGCTGGCTATGCGGATCGTGAAACAGAACGCCCTATGACAGTAGACACTATCTTTCGTTTATCTTCTGTGAGTAAGCCTTTAGTAACAGCAGCAGCACTTAGGCTTATCGAACAACATATAATCAGTATTGATGATCCTGTTACTAAATACTTACCTGATTTTAAGCCTAAGCTAGTGGATGGCACAACGCCCACTATTACTATTCAGCAATTACTGACCCATACAGCAGGCTTAAATTATACGTTTTTCGAGGGAGAGACAGGTCCTTATCATCAAGCGAAGGTTTCTGATGGCTTAGATCAACCCGGCTTATCAATGGCGGAAAATTTACAGCGGATTGCTAGTGCGCCACTTATTTATAAACCTGGCACCAATTGGAAATACTCACTTGCTATTGATGTATTAGGCGCAGTATTAAGTAAAGCCACCAATCAACCCTTACCAGAAGTTGTAGCAACCTATGTCACTAAGCCATTAGCCCTGCAAGACACAGGTTTTACTACCACGGCTATTAATCGTTTAGCAACCCCTTACACCAATGATAAACCAGAGCCGCAGGCCATGAAAGAATACACTGAACTACCTATTTTAGGAGGTAGTAAGATTTCTTTTGTGCCTAACCGTTTTGCCAATGCAAACTCATACCCATCTGGTGGTGCTGGTATGTTGGGTACTGCTCCAGATTTTATGCGTTTTCTGTTAGCAATTGAAAATAATGGCCAGCCCATTTTAAGCCAATCTACTGTACAACAGATGTTAAAAGATCAAACCAACGGCTTAGCTCAATCTTATGATTTGGGTTGGAGCTTTGGTTATGGTGGCGCTATTTTAGAAAATCCCACCTTAGCTAAAACACCTCAATCAAAAGGCACCTTACAATGGGGTGGTGTGTATGGTCATAACTGGTTTTATGACCCTGTTAAAAAAATAGCTGTGGTTATTTTTACCAACACTGCCTTGGAAGGAATGTATGGACAATTTCCTAATGATATTAGGGATGCTGTTTATAATAGCTACTCTGCGAAAGAAAAATAAAACTGCAATAAAAAAGGACTAACCTCAGTTAGTCCTTTTTCTTAACACTGCTAGCAACTATTTAGTTTTCTTAGCCGCTTCGTACAATGGCATTACTTTTGGCATTGCAGCTTGTAATGAAGCAATACGATTATCATTAGAGGGGTGAGTACTCATAAACTCAGGACCAGAACCACCTAACTTATTCATTTTTTGCCATAGTGTTACAGCCGCTTCTGGATTATAACCTGCACGGGCTGATAGCTCTAAGCCAATTAAATCTGCTTCATTTTCATTAGTACGGCTATTAGGTAGTGTCATTAAATAGGTAACACCTGTTTGTGCTAAATTGATGCTGTCTGTTTTAACACCAAATATACCAGCAATTTCACTTGCTGCGCCTACACCATAGGCTTTCGACATTGATTCACGACCGTGCTCACGTAGTGCATGGGCAATTTCGTGTCCCATAATAGCTGCTATTTCATCATCTGTTAGCTGAAGTGTATCAATGATACCTGTGTAGAAAATAATCTTACCACCTGGGCCACAGTTAGCATTAATTTCATCACTTCTAATTAAATTAACTTCCCACTTCCAATTTTTTGCCTCAGGGCGGAAAATACCGACTTGAGCCACCAAACGATCTGCAACCGCTTGTAAGCGTTTCATTTGCTTATCACTTTTGCTTACTAAAGCACCTTGCGCTTGCGCCTCTTTTAAAGTTTCAGCATAGGCTTCTGCATACATATCATTAACTTCTTGCTCTGATAACATGCTAAACATATATTGTTTACGCTCTACACCTACTGCACCACCACTGGTTGTATTAGTAGAAGTACAACCAGTTATACCTATAGCAACAGCTAATACAGAACAACTTAATATTTTTTTCATCAACATCATCCCCTAGGGCTATTCAAACATACAGTCAATAGATAATAGAGTATTATCAAAACATTCAGTTACATTTATCGGCTTATTATAAGTAACTTTCTTTAATCTAACAATTACACCAAAAAATAGTGTACAAAAAAAATCCTAACTTAGCGAACTAAGTTAGGATTTTGTAACACTATATGCTTAACTATACCTTAACTACATCTTCAGCTTGCAGTCCCTTTTGTCCTTGCACTACTGAAAACTCCACTTTTTGACCATCTGTTAAAGAGCGATGCCCTTCTCCTCTAATAGCTTGGTAGTGCACAAATACATCTACGCCATTATCGCGCACTATAAATCCAAACCCTTTAGCATCATTAAACCATTTAACAGTGCCAATTTCACGTTCTGCCATAACCAACTCCAGATTACTTCTTTATAATATATTATCAAACATACCTTTATCAAAAGGCCTAAAACGGTAATTCCTAAAAAACTTGATTGTGCCAATCTTACTGTCAATAAATTGCAGAGTGAATTGCTCAAATCCCGCTCTCAAAATGACCGAGTATGTAGTATAGGTAATTGTAACAAGATAAAACACCTACCAAGATCAAAAAAAATGAAGTTACTTGGTGATATTTATAACTATTTATTATTTTCTTATATCCATATAGTTATAAAAAATCTTGGTGCTATTTGGCCATTTATTATAAAAAATACTAATTTTTAGTAATAATCTATTGTGCTACGCAACCACTTCCCTGATGACTCCAATTGGTTATTGTGCCCGCTTCAATAGTAAAGGTTGTTTTACATATTTCAGAAATAACCTGATAAGAACTATCATTAATAGGATCATAATAAGGCCAACCGCCTACATAAAAAGGCTGATAACGATAAGTAGTTTTAGGAATATATCGATTGTGTTGGGAATAATAAGCGATAAACTTTTTATCAGCGAGTTGGTATACATTATCAGGCGCCCCCCAACTATTAACTAGTTCTAGCTCAGGTTTGCCTAACCACTTATTTAATACTGCATCATATTTTTGTGTAGTTGCGGTTGTACAAGCAGTTAACACTAGCCCTATCACTATGATAAAAATGCTTCGCATGGCGCACCCCACAAATACTTATCGTTGTATATCAGTCTTTTTATAGCAAATACTTCACTATGTAAAATATATTTTAGTACAGTTAGCTACAAACTAGCTAATGTGACATGCTATAAATTATTTCCGATTAACATAACCCACTATTATTAGAAATATTAGTCAGTCATTTTTTACAATAGCCTTTACCCCCTATTTCCTATAAATAAAGTATAATGCCATGCTTAACTATAACTGGATATTTATGCTTAACGGTATCAAGGAACTTTAATGCATTCCCCAAAAATATTGGTTCGAAACCTTTACAAGATTTTTGGTAACCGTCCTAAAGAAGCTATTACGCTCTTACAACAAGGATGGACAAAAGAACAAATTCTTGAAGAGAAAGAACTACTTGTTGGTATTAACAATGTTTCCCTCGAAATCAACGAAGGAGAAATCTTTGTTATTATGGGATTATCTGGTTCTGGTAAATCTACCCTTGCGCGTCTTATCAATCGATTATACGAACCAACAGCAGGGGAAGTATTGATTGATAATCGTAATATTTTTAAATTAAATACCAGAGAGATTATTGCATTACGTTGTCAAGAAATGAGCATGGTGTTTCAATCCTTTGCTTTGTTACCAAACCGAACAGCACTAGGTAATGTAGCATTTGGGTTGGAAGTGGCTAAAGTGCCACGTAAAGAACGCGAAAAACGAGCGATGGAAGTGCTTGAACAAATGGGCCTAGCTAATTTTGCTAAAAAATATCCTCATGAATTATCAGGCGGTATGCAACAACGAGTAGGTTTAGCTAGGGCGTTAGCCCTAAACCCTTCTATACTTATCATGGATGAAGCCTTCTCTGCATTAGATCCGTTAAAACGTCGAGAAATGCAAGATATGCTTTTGCAACTGCAAAAAGAACATCGTCGCACGATTATTTTTGTATCCCATGATATTGAAGAAGCACTGCGAATTGGCTCACGAATCGCCATTATGCAGGATGGTTGCCTTGTACAAACAGGTACTCCACAGCAATTGATTACCAACCCTGCTAATGAATATGTGCGCAGTTTCTTTGATACCATTGATACTACTCGCTTTATTAAAGCAATCGATATTGCTGTTCCATTACCTGCCGAACAGCCTACACCTCTTGAATCAATTGCTGCTAATACCCTATTATCAGATGTTATCGAAAACTTAGTGATGAATAAAAAAGCTTTATTAGTGGTTGATGAACAAAATAATCATTGTGGTTTTATTTCAGAAGCACAAGTCTTAAGTGCATTATATGGAGCCAATAATGACCATTGAGTTTGATTTAGGCGATGCTATTGAGGATGGTGTCAATTTTTTACAAAACAACTGTGGTGCTTTTTTTAATACAGTTGGCGATAGTTTAGAGTACCTTGGTAAAACCATTGAAGCCTTCTTGCTAATTATTCCTCCTTGGTTAGTGATTGCGGTTTTTGTGGGTTTAGCCTTTTGGCGCATTAGCTATCGTTTTGCTATCTTTACTGCACTTGCTTTACTGCTTATTCTCTATGGCTTTGCCAATGGTTTTTGGGAGTTATCCTTACTCGCCATCTGGCTAGCTGTGCTGAGCATTTGGCGTAATAGAGTAACTTACGTTATTTCTGCCATCTCTTACTTATATTTACCTTATCTTTTATATGAGTTAGGTAAACCTGTAGGGTATTGGGATGCCACTATGATTACTTTAGGTCTGGTATTAAGCTCTACCCTTATCAGTCTTATTATTGGTATCCCGTTGGGTATCTGTATGGCTAAAAGCCGTTATGTAGAATATGTAGTACGCCCTATTCTCGATCTTATGCAAACGATGCCTGCCTTTGTGTATTTAATACCCGTTACAATGCTATTCAGTATTGGTTACAGCGTAGGGATTATTGCCACCATTATTTTTGCAATGCCGCCTGCGGTGCGACTAACCCATCTAGGGATTAGACAGGTTAATAGAGAGTTATTAGAAGCTGGTCGATCTTTTGGTTGTACCTACTGGCAGCTTTTATTTAAAGTACAGTTACCAAACGCTATGCCTTCGATTATGACAGGCGTGAACCAATGTTTAATGATGTCGCTGTCAATGGTGATTATTGCTTCAATGGTTGGTGTCGAGGGTTTAGGCCAATTAGTAAATGGTAGCTTAAATACGCTTAATATCAGTTTAGGATTTAAAAGTGGTTTAGCTGTTGTACTTTTAGCAGTAGTACTTGATCGCATTACGGAAAGCTTTGGTCGTTCGCAGTTAGATAAACGTAAAAGCCGTATTGAGTGGATTAAAGAACGGTTACATAATCTCCAAGAAAATTAATTTAACCTGTACCCATAAAAAAACCTTTAGCAAAACTGCTAAAGGTTTTTTGTTAAACAATGATGTTAGATCATGGCGTAATGGCAATCTTCATAACACCGTCACGTTGGTTGGCAAATAGATCATACGCTTCTTCAATTTGATCTAATTTATAGTGATGAGTGACTAATGGTTTAAGATCTACACGACCTGATGCAACTACCTCCATCAAACGACGCATACGCTCTTTACCGCCTGGACAGAGACCACTCACAATATCAATATCACCTAGCCCTGCTGCATACGCATCTAAAGGTATTTTAAGGTCATTGGAATAAACACCTAAACTCGATAATCTACCGCCTGGACGCAGTGATCTAAGACAGGATTCAAAAGTACCTTGGGTACCCAATGCCTCAATAGCCACATCCGCACCACGACCATCGGTTAAAGCCATGATTTGCTGCACAGGATCACCTTGCTTAAAGTCAATGACATGACTTGCACCCAACTTTTTCGCTACGTCCATACGTGCCGCTACAGTATCAACACCAATAATAGTAGTGGCTCCTAATAATTTAGCACCCGCCACAGCACATAATCCAATAGGACCTAATGCAAACACTACAACGATATCACCAATTTTAACAGCACCACGCTCAGCGCCTGAAAACCCTGTGGACATAATATCAGGGCACATTAATACTTCTGTATCTGATAAACCATCTGGGATAACACAAAGGTTGGCTTGCGCATCATTTACTAAAATATATTCTGCTTGTGAGCCATCGATGGTATTACCAAACTTCCAGCCACCTATGTGTTTAAAGCCATGTTTAGTATCAGGGCCATCCTGCGAACTACAACCACACATACAAGCATTACTGTGACCACTTGGGGTAATAGCACCCGCGATAACACGTTGCCCTTCTTTAAACCCTGTCACTTGACTGCCTAACTTTTCAATAATACCTACAGGCTCATGACCAACTGTCAGACCTTTTGCAACAGGGTATTCACCTTTCAGAATATGAACATCAGTACCACAAATCGTTGTTGTTGTTATTCGTACCAATGCATCTAAAGGGCCTACCTCAGGAATGGGTTTGTCTTCTAAAACGATACGATTTTTTTCTACAAAAACAGCAGCTTTCATTTTTGGCATTGTTTGACTCCTGTATTAGTTGTTGTTGCTCAATACATGGCAACTAAATACTCCCTACAAGAACTATTTATATCCTATAAAGAGGTTAAACTCAGCATAGGACATTGTGTCACAACAATCAACCTTATTAAGTCAATATAAAACTATTTAATTAAGCTAGTTTTAGTAATGACATACCAGCAATTAATAGTAGTATACCCAGCCACCCATGTAATTTAAGCCGTTGTTTAAAAAGTATCCAACCTAATGTCACAGTGGCTAAAATACCAAAACTTCCCCAAATTGCATAAGCCACAGATAAATCAATACCTTTAACAGCCTGTGCTAGAGAAGAAAAGGCAGCCAAAATACAGAGAATGCCAGCGATGCCCCATATTTTTTTAGCAAAGCCATCAGAGTATTTAATTAACACATTAGCAATTACTTCTAACACAATCGCTAACATTAAAAAAGCGACATGCCACCATGCTAAATCACTCATATCGCCTCCGTGCTACTATATGGCTTTATTTCTTTTGGGGTATGCACACCCAGTTTGATAAGTAGAATGCCTGACACCAATAAGCCTAACCCTAAAATTTTATAAGCATTTAAATACTCATTAAATAAAGCCACACTGATGGTTGTAATTAACACAATACCTATCCCCTCCCAGAGAGCATACGCCACACCTAAAGGAATTTTTCTTACCGCTAACGATAGTAAATAAAATGAACCGCCAATCATTATGTACATTACAAAATGACCTAACATGGGGTAGTTTGTACTGGCTAGCTTCATAGCTACTAAGCCAATAATCTCGCAGCCTATGGCCGCTAATAAATAAATCCAAGAACGCATTATTATTATCCTTATATACCTAACTAATAAGCATATAAAATCAATAGAGAAAGACCACTACTGAGGTATCTTTTAAGCAAAAAATAGTGATCAATAACGTAAGGTAGCAAGGTACCTTAAAAGAAAGGCGAACTCAGATATCTCCAGTCCAATGGTACTTCATGGAGAATAATGAAAAGGCGAAAGAAATCTCATAAAAAAACATAATGATTACTTTTTACCTTATTACCACTACAAAGTCAACAACAGCCCTCTAAATTAACAAGCTTTAAATACACTAATAATCTAATTATATTTTTTGGTTTGTCACAGAATAGTGATATGTTAGGCTATAAAGCTTTAATTATTAAATTACCAATATATAAAGAGAAGGAAGACATGCAGTATTACAATGACATGATCAATTGGTTACGAGAATACCCTCTATTTTTTACCATTATTTGCCTTAGTGTACTTATTATTTTCGCTTGGATTGCCAACTTTATTGTAAAGCGAATTTTAGTTCGCGGCATCACCAAGCTATTGCGAGCTACGGTTCTAAAACATGATGATGTATTAAGTAGACATAATGTCGTTTCACGTTTATCAAATGTAGTTCCTGCAATGGTTTTAGCACTGGGAATTAACTTAGTTCCTGGTCTTCCAGAAGTTTTTATACAAGTAATTGATAATGTCTGTGCAGCCTTTATAATCTTAACCTTGGTGCTTGCTATCGGTAATATATTAGATATCATCAATGTGCTTTGGCAAAAACGTCCAGATGCCATTAATAAGCCTATTAAAGGCTATGTGCAGATTGTTAAGATCTTTATCTATGCCGTAGCCACTATATTAATCATTGCTGCTTTAATTGATAAGTCACCTGTTATCTTATTATCAGGTTTAGGTGCAATGGCAGCAGTATTAATGTTAGTTTTCCAAGATACCCTACTTTCATTAGTGGCCAGTGTACAAATATCCTCTAATGGCATGATCCGTGTCGGCGATTGGATTGAAATGCCACAAGTAAATGCAGATGGCGATGTAATTGATATTGCTCTGCATACAGTTACAGTACAAAACTGGGATAAAACCATTACCACTATTCCTACTAAAAAGTTTTTATCAGAATCTTTTAAAAACTGGAAAGGAATGACTGAAGCGGGTGGACGTCGTATCAAAAGAAGTATATTTATTGATCAAAACAGCATACATTTCTTGACTAAGGAAGAAGAAGCACATTTAAGAAAATTTAATTTATTAAAAGACTATTTAGCAGATAAAGATCAAGAAATAAAAAACTGGAATAAAGAGCATGGTGATGACTATGAAGTCAATTGTCGCCGTATTACAAATCTTGGCACTTTTAGAGCTTATGTGGAAAAATACTTAAGAAGTCATCCAAAAATACATAAAAATATGACATTACTGGTGCGTCAACTGGCTTTAACTGCTGAAGGTATTCCTTTAGAACTTTACTGTTTCACCAATGATATTAGTTGGAGCGCTTATGAGAGCATTCAGTCTGACATATTCGATCATTTACTCGCTATTTTACCCGAATTTGGATTAAGAGTATTCCAAGATCCTACGGGAGGCGATTTAGCCAATATACGTTTAATTCGTGCTAGTAAAACAGACAGTAACTAATTACGCAACAAAGGTGGATAATAATTATTATCCACCTACTACTAGCCTATTAATGAATGCTGCATAGAAAAACACATTATCTAACTAAGCGCCTTAATGCTGTTTCTATGGCTACTTGTTGATTTCCATTCATACAACTACAATCACTCTATCATTTATTACTCATGATACTCGCAAAGATAGGCTGTGGTCATTCTAGCTTTTACCTGAAACTTACTGTTAGCGGGCACATGAAAAAAAGTTCCCGTTGCATAAGATTGCCACTCTTGTTGACCTGCTAACTTAATAGTCAACAACCCACAAATAACTCGCATAACTTCTGCTTTACCCGTAGCAAACTCATATTCACCTTTTTCCATTACGCCTACACTAACAGGAAAAGCTTCTGTATTAAATCCCATTGATTTAACCGCACCATCAAAATATTGATTTATCTCTATCATTTATTCACCTTTTAGTATAATATAAGACATCCCATAATATCATATAATGTTTAAAAACAGTCAGTTACATTTATTGATAGCAAATAAGAAATATCTTGTTACAAATAAATGCTGGTTTTCTTTAACTTATATAAAAAAGCACTTTACCAACACGTAAATGGTTGATAATATGGAGACAAGTAAAGGTTACACCATATCTCAGAGATGAGATGTACAGAATTGTCGTTACTCTGAAAGAGTACTTCTAAACAGGGATTATTTGCTTAGGATAGCACAGCGAGGCCTGCACGGAAACAGGAGTTAAGGCGTGGTACGGATGTCAAGGTCGGTTTACATGGATTGTAGACAAACAGTCTGAGACTGTTTTTAGCATGAGAGATTATTATTAGGAGTATTTTCAAGGGTAACGACATTTTTTTACCCTTTATTTTTTACCTTTCTTTTACTGTATGTTCCTTTTTGTTTTACTTCCAACACTTCTCTAATTAGAGATGATTTTATTGTCATTTGTTCTAATGGCATTTCTGTTCCACTATAAAAGTTTTGTATCCCTTGTTGTAAACTCATAGGTAATTGATCTATAGAGACAGCTAACGGCTGATTTAATATTGCTTCATCCATCAAATTATCGTCTAGTTTTAAAAAATATTGATAATCTTCTGCTAATAATGCCTTTTCCCTACTAGGCCATAATTGCATAAACTGCTTTGTTTTATTATTACACTCAATAGCCATTTTAGGTGTTTGATTATCATAGATTGCTTCAGGTATAACTTCATAGGAAATAAATACAAAACTCAAAAAATAACGACTATAAGTAGTAGGACAAACAACACCATGAGCTGATAGTTGGTCATGCTCATTTGGTATTTGTAGCCAACTAAAACTAACCATTTTGGCTACAGGTAGCTGCTTTACTTTATCCCATGAACGCGTTGCAAATTCGCTATGATGATTAAATAAATAAATTTTCACCCTTAAGCTAGGATTAAACGCAAAAATTAATAAGATAAATAATAAGGCGGCACTAAGTAACTGAGTAAAAAAATTAACCCAATACTTTTCTATAAGAATAAATAACAAAGAAATGTAACATGCAGCCATTCCAATAAAAAAAATAAAATCTAAACGGTCTGATTGAATTTGTATAAAATAAGTATCCAGTGATTCAATATTTAATAAATGAACAACTATTCCTAATCCTATACAAATACACATAATCGTTAATAAAAACAGATTACGTGTTAACACATCAATAAAAGACAATGATTGCTGCATATTAGACTGCAAAACTTTATTTCCTTTATAACTCTATATACCTAAACATTTTATCAACTTACTTATTGAAAGAGTCAATAATTGCACGCTTAAGCACATTTTTAAAAGCCCAGATTATAATTGATTACTGACGATGAGAATAATGGCTCAATTATTACGTTATGTTTATACCTACAAATTTTATTCATCTCCTTCTAATAAATTAGCTAACTGCAAATCATTGGGTAAATGACTGGTTTGGATACGTATCAGCCGTACACCTGCTGCTTTGAGTGCTTTACTTTTACGCTGATCTGCTTCGCGGCGTCTTTTAAGCAAATGGCTACGATCATCCAACTCTATAGCAGCTACCATTTCTAGCCTATCATCTAAAATCACAAAATCCAAACTCATATACCATATTTTATTTAGCCACTTTAATTCATTTTTTCCTCGAGGAGGCCGAATAACCTGACTTAGATGTACTTGAGCAAGAATATGATAATGAGGGAATGTACGTTTAAGCTGCCAGTAAAACTTTTTCTCAATAGGTGACATCACAGGTACTGCTTGATAGGGCCATGCTTGAGCCTTTTTCAAGATAACAACCACTATCGTCACTGCCACTAAAACCAATAAAGCTAGTGCTGGATATAGTAGAAGTTGCAGTACCTGCGCTGTATGCATAAAATCACTAACTCTCTAAATAATGATTACGAATAGCTTTTATATCTATACCGAGCGTATCAGTTAAATAGCTATTAATACCGCCAAACTCCTTATTAATCATTTGTAATGAGTGATCTAAATATTCTGGTGAAACACCCAATATAGCGTCTAATGCTTCATCATCAATTGCGCTATCGATAAAATCAGCAATTTGCTTTTTCAATCCCATGATGGCGTTATTGGAATTTAAGTAATCCTCTAAAATCGTATCAAAATCAACATCTAGCGCAGATAATAGAAGTAATGATGCAAACCCTGTACGATCCTTGCCTGCTGTGCAGTGATAAAGCATTGTTTTGCCAAGTTCCGCCTGTTTTAATAAATAACGAAACTGACTTTGAAACGCTATGGGAAACCGTTGATAAACACCGTTCATCATTTGTATTGCTTTCTGCTTAGTAAGCCCATCAGCAAAAAAGCCGCTTAAATCACCTGTAAAAATGGGCTGTGCAACCCAATTAAAGTATTCAGCAAATACTTGTTCAGAATGACGCTTTTCGTTGTCACTACGAAAATCTATAATCTCATCAAGTGCTAATTGCTGTAAGTACTCACGATCTCGCTCACTAGCAACACTAGGATTACCTGCCCTAAATAACTTATTGGTCTTAATTTGCATACCTTGTTGGGTAACAATACCACCCAACTCTCGCATATTAACAATATTTTCCACCACACTATTACCTATTGAAATATATCTGCTAAAGCAGAATGCACACAGTACAATACACCCTCATCAACCTGCCCACCTAACTGCTTGTACACTTTAGGAACAGAAGCTAATTTCCCCTCCTCCTCCAAAAAGCTTGTTTGGATTTTTTCTAACAAATCCTCCGGTAAATCTATTGCCTGCTCTAAAGAAAGTTGCTGTTGGCTAATTGCTTCGGCAAGGGTACGATAAACGGCTTTACTAGAACAACTGAGCTGTTGCGCAATTTGCTGTACCGTCATACCAGCCCTTGCTAACGCAATTATTTCATATTGAATATCTTGTGCTCTAGAATCAGTAACTGCTTGACCATTAATTACCTCTAAAAACACTGCCCCATAATTTTCAAGTTTATGAGTACCAATACCATTAATCATAGCCATATCACCTAAAGTACGCGGTTTCAGACGTAACATCTCAAGTAAGGTAGCATCATGGAAGATAACATAAGGGGGGACATTATGCTCTTCTGCCAGCTTTCTACGTAAAGTTCGTAGTGCTTCCCATAGCTCTTTTTCACCCTCTTGAATGTGGTGAATAACGGTTCTAGGTTTATCAGATTTAGTTTGTGTTTGATCTACTCTAAGTTGTAATTTTTCTTCACGACGTAATACGGTTCGACACTGTTCAGTCAAACGTAATCCTGAGAAACCATCTAAATCAATTTCCACTAAGCCACGAACAATTAATTGTCGAAATAATGTACGCCAAGTTTTTTCTGAATATTGCTTGCCTATCGCAAACACCGTTAAATGCTGATGTCCTAATGCAGTCACCTTTTCCGTGTTATGCCCTAGTAACACATCCACTAAATGACCGACACCATAACGTTGCCCTGTACGGTATACGGTAGACAACGCTTTCCTTGCTGCCTCAGTTGCATCCCATGTTTCAACATTATCGCGACAATTATCACAATAACCACATGGCTCAGGTAATTGCTCATCAAAATAGGCTAACAGTGATTGCCGACGACAACGAATTTCCTCACATAATGCCAACATGGTTTGCAATTTATGTAATTCAACCCGCTTGTGTTGTTCACTGGCATCTGACTGGGCGAGCAATTGCTGATTAAATAATACATCCTGTAAGCCATAAACCATCCAAGCCTCAGCAGGCAGTCCATCACGCCCTGCTCGACCCGTTTCTTGGTAATAAGCCTCTAAACTTTTTGGCAAATCTAAATGAGCCACAAAACGCACATTGGGTTTATCAATACCCATACCAAAGGCAATGGTTGCCACCATAATGATGCCTTCTTCCTTGATAAAGCGACTTTGGTTAGTACTCCTTAACTCCGAAGAAAGTCCTGCATGATAAGGTAAAGCATTATAGCCTTGGCTTTGTAAAAACTCTGCCGTATCTTCCACACGCTTACGGGACATACAATAGATAATCCCTGCTTCATCCCGCTTATCCGCTAAAAAATTAAGTAACTGCTTACGCGGTTGCTCTTTAGGTTGAATACGATAAAAAATATTAGGGCGATTAAAACTAGCAATAAATATCTTGGCATTTTTTAAATGGAGACGCTCTACAATTTCTTGCTGAGTTCGTGTATCAGCAGTGGCTGTTAGAGCTATTCTAGGTACATTAGGAAATAACTCAGCTAACTGACCTAACTGTAAATACTCAGGTCTAAAATCATGCCCCCATTGGGAGACACAATGAGCCTCGTCAATAGCAAACAATGCTAAAGGCAACTGCTGCAAGAAATTAATCATTCTTTCTTGCACTAACCGTTCAGGAGCTACATATAAAAACTTAATTTCGCCTGCTAGTAATTGTCTAGCAATAGTGCGTTGCTCTTCGGCTGATAAAGAAGAGTTTAATGCGGCAGCTTTCACCCCCAACTCATTCAGTGTGTCTACCTGATCTTGCATTAATGCAATTAAAGGTGATACCACAACAGCTACCCCTTCACGTAGCAGTGCTGGTATTTGAAAACAAATTGATTTGCCACCGCCTGTAGGCATTAATACGAGCGCATCCTTACCTTCAGCTATATGTTTAATAATAGCCGCTTGCTCGCCTCGAAATGAGTCGTAACCAAAGGTATTTTTAAGTATGGATAATGCCCGTTTATACATAAATGCTCCACTATAACAACGGGATTATACAAATACCTCACAAAATAGGCTATAAATAACGCTTATTTGAATAAAACACATGAAATTATTATGATTTTGCTCTACTATGTGTGTATAAGTTCATTAACAAGGTAAATCTATATGTCATTTACAATGAATCCTCATAATTCATTACAAGCTTTTCTCGATCAGGATATTCATGAAGAAATGATGACTTATATCCAAGCACATGGATATATTACTGCTCTATGCATTTGCCCAGAAGCAATTGCACAACAAGAGTGGTTAGATATATTATTTGGTGAAAATCCGCAGTTTGAATCGGCTGAACAACGCCAAGAAATTGAGCAAACATTAGTTAGCTTAAAAACTCAAATTCTACGTATTCTTTCCTCGGAAGAAGATCTTGTTTTACCTTGTGAGCTAGATCCTGGTGAAGATTTAGAAGACTCTGAAATTCATGGTTGGTGCATGGGCTTTATGGAAGGCGTATTCCTGCGCGAAGAAGTATGGTTTGCGAATAATGAAGAAGAAGTTAGTGAACTATTACTGCCTATTATGGTGGGTTCTAAACTATTTGAAGAACAACCTGAATTTGCTGAAGTAATGAAAGATACTGATTTAGTAGCGGATATGTTGGAACGTATTCCTGAGCTACTCACTACCCTTTATCTACTCTGTAATGCACCCGAAGAAAAACCTGCATTATTAAAGAATAATCATTAATTTAGCAATAGATGGTTACCTCCTTGTAACCATCTCATTAATAATTTGTTGCAACCAAATAAAGGAAGTACTGTCACTTAATCCATTATTATTGATAAACTTATCAATTAATCATTGTGTTCAAGCATTAATTAAGGAAGCCATTCATGCAACATCGTGCTGAAATACTGGCACTTCGTCAGTTTTTATCAAGCCAAATCCTCGGACAAGAAAAACTAATTGACCGTTTATTGATTGCCTTATTAGCCGATGGTCATATTCTAGTAGAAGGTGCGCCTGGCTTAGCGAAAACTAAAGCCATTAAAGAACTTTCTGAAGGTATGGAAGCTAGTTTCCAGCGTATTCAATTTACACCTGATTTACTGCCTGCGGATATTACTGGCAGTGAAATCTATCGTGCTGAAACAGCTAATTTTGAATTTCAACGTGGCCCTATTTTTCATAACCTTATACTTGCTGATGAAATTAACCGTGCGCCAGCAAAGGTACAATCTGCTTTATTGGAAGCCATGGCAGAAAGACAAGTTTCGGTAGGAAATAATACCTATCCCTTATCTCCATTATTTTTAGTGATGGCAACGCAAAATCCTATTGAGCAAGAAGGAACCTATCCTTTACCAGAGGCACAGTTAGATCGTTTCTTAATGCATGTAAAAATTGGTTATCCTGAATCCAGTGTTGAACGACAAATTTTACATTTAACTCGTAATGAAGCATTGCATGGCGAAGCCAAAGCAGAACATAAAGTAAGCCAACAGGCCATTTTTAGCGCCCGTGATGAAATTATGCAACTGTATATGGCAGACGCTGTAGAAGAATATTTAGTACAACTGATTATGGCTACTCGCCAGCCTGAAAACTATGATGCACAATTAGCAGATTGGATTAGCTATGGTGCTAGCCCAAGGGCAACTATTGCTTTAGACCGCTGTGCGCGTGCCCATGCATGGTTAAATGAACGTGACTTTGTTAGCCCAGAAGATATTCAAGCGGTACTTTTTGATATTTTACGTCATCGTCTCATTCTTTCATTTGAAGCAGAAGCGGAAGGCATTACGCCTGATCAAGTTATTCAACGTGTTCTTGAAGATGTTGCTGTTGCATAATTTATGGCCATACTCGACTCACTGACTAATACACCTAACGTAGAGCAAGGTGTTCACACGAGTTTAGAAGAACTGCTAAACATGCGTTACCATTTAAAAGGATTAAGTCTATTTTCAGCCAATAATAGACGTAGCCCTTTGGTAGGGTCACATCACTCCAAGCTGCGGGGTCGTGGAATCGACTTTGATCAAGTCCGTATTTATCTACCAGGTGATGATATTAGAAGTATTGATTGGCGCGTTACCGCACGTAGCCAACAAGCACACACCAAAATCTTTCATGAAGAAAAAGAGCGCCCTGTTTTTCTACTCGTAGAACAAACCAAACACCTTTTTCTAGGTACAGGTCATAGCCTAAAATCTGTTATTACCGCACAACTAGCTAGTTTACTAGGTTGGGCTGCGCTAGATAACAACGATCGTATTGGTGGTCTTGTGTTTAACGAATCTGAACAACGACTTGTGCGCCCACGCCTTAGCAAACACAGCTTATTACAGTTTATTGGCTATTTACAAAAAATGAATGCCCAGCTGCAACTGACTACTAACGCTAATAACGACAATCAAAACAATACATTACTGCACGCATTAAAACAGTCAAAAGAAGCACTTAGACCGGGTAGTTTACTGTTTATCATTGTAGACGAGCGTAGCCTTACTGAGGATTGCCTACGTATATTACAATCCCTCGCCATTCATCTGGATATTGTATTACTTCCTGTGTATGACCCCTTAGATCATGAACTACCAAGAGCAGGCCTATTACGCTTTGCCCAAAATGACCGAGAGTTAGTATTGGATACAAATAATAATAAACTCAGAGCAGCCTATGCACAGCAAGCTATACAACGGCAACAACGTTGGCAAGAACTCGCCAAAAAAATAATGGCCAAGCTACTGCCCATCAATACAGAACTAGATGTGGTAGAGCAAATCAAACCATTACTGATGATACAACGCTAAGGGTGGCATAACGATGGATCCACAAAAACTACCTTTAGAACCACTTATTGCACCATCTCCAGTAAGTTGGTGGCCTTTAGCCCCTATTTGGTGGATAGCTTTAGCTTTACTGATTATAGTGATTGTTGCTGTACTGATTTATCGCTTTAGAAAAATCCTCCACACCGCACAACCTCAACTACCTGTTATCGACTTCGATATACGTCGCCAAGCAGCCCTGAATGAATTATCTAAGCTGCCCAAACCGTACCAACAAGCAACAGGTATGTGGCTACAACAAATTAATGACTTACTTAAGCGTCTTTGCATAGTACGTTACCCTACTGAAAATGCAAAGGTACTGATTGGACAAGCATGGTTAAATTTTCTAGACAATAAATGTCCTGAAGCACAAATCAAACAGTTCCCCATGCTTGTGGAAGGTGAATATCATCCCAACTATTATATGGATGACAAAACCATTGATAATCTTTATTCAGCTGTAGAAAAGTGGATTACTCATCATGTTTGAGTTTGCTTGGCCATGGATATTTGTTATTTTGCTTCTGCCTTTATTAATAAGGTGGTTATTACCTGCGGCTAAACAAGATACAACTGCCCTCAATATTACGTTTATTGAAGAGTTAGAGCATATCTCAGGGCAAAAGGCCTATTCAACCAACCAATCATGGTACAAAATTATTCCATTAGCCATTATTTGGTGTTTACTTGTGTTTGCCGCAGCACGTCCACAATGGCTAGGAGATTTACTCCCTGTCCAGCCCACAGGCCGTGATCTTTTATTAGCTGTCGATACATCAGGTTCAATGGAACAAGACGATATGCCTTGGCAAGGCAAAGATGTAGATCGACTCACCCTTATTAAGAAACTGTTTGGCCCATTTATTGAAAAAAGAGTGGGTGATCGCGTTAGTTTAATTCTATTTGGCACTAATGCCTACCTACAATCACCCCTTACCTTTGATCGTAAAACTGTACGTACTTGGTTAGATGAATCAGTGATTGGCATTGCAGGCACTCAAACAGCCATTGGCGATGCTATCGCACTAGGCGTTAAACGGCTTTATAACCAAGAAGAAAAAGCGCGTATCTTAGTACTTATCACGGATGGCTCCAATAATGCAGGTAGTATGAACCCCGAACAAGCTACCAAGCTAGCGGTACAAGCTAAAGTAAAAATTTATACGGTAGGTATTGGTTCTGACAAAATGATTCGCTATGGATTCACACGTTATCATGCCTCCGCTGACTTAGACGAAGGGGTATTAAAAAATATAGCAGAACAAACAGGTGGTCTCTATTTTCGAGCGCGTTCAGAGGCTGATTTACAAGCTATTTCTCGAACGCTCAATAAATTAGAACCTGTTAATCAGCAATTAGATGAATCTCGTTATATACAAGAATATTATTATTGGCCACTCAGCCTAGCCATGTTACTTAGCCTACTATTAGTGATTAATAGACTATTTCCGAACCTAAAAAATTGGAGGCCAGTATGATTTCATTATGGCCACATTGGCAACGCCCACTGTTTATAATTTTATTGCCTGTATTAATTTATCTGTTATGGAAGTTATGGAATTTCCATGAAATTAAAGGATCATGGCAAAAACTAATACCCAGTTTATTCCAGCCTTGGTTACTCCGTGGTATTTCTGTTCAAGAATCTATCTTACCTAAGCTGCTTATTACTGTAGCCAGTTTATTTGCTTTAATAGCGCTAATGGGTCCTAGCTGGAAACATATTGAACAACCACCCTTAAAAATTGATGCGCCATTAATTATTGTAATGGACCTAACACAACGCATGTTATCCAGTGATATTCCACCCAATCGTTTACAAACAACTAAGCAAAAACTACTGGATATCATCAAAGCACGTAAAGACGCACAAACTGCCCTTGTTGTTTACGCAGGCACTGCTCATATTGTAGTTCCTTTATCAGATGATCAAGCGACTATGACCAATCTGATTAACTCTATTTCCCCTAATATTATGCCGCAACTAGGCGAAAGGGCCGATTTAGGTATTAGTAAAGCAATTCAGTTATTAAGTAATACTCAGCAGAATAACCAACTTAATCATGCAGAAATTTTACTTATTACCACAAGTTTGTCTGAGCAAGAACAGACAGCGATTAAACAATTACTCGCTAATAAGCCATTTACCCTTAATATTTTAGGGGTAGGTACTGCACAAGGTGCCCCTATTTTGGATAACAAAGGTAACTTTGTAAGAAACGCCTCAGGCAACATTATGTTATCTAAACTAGACAGTAACTCATTACAACGTTTTGCCTACAGCGAAGGTGGTTATTACAGTACCATTACTTTAAACGATACTGATATCAACACCTTAAACCTAGCAAACCTTAAAGGACAACAACGCAATACAGAGGGTACAGAGAACAAAACAACAGACCTTTGGCAAGACCAAGGTTACTGGTTTATATTACCTCTGTTATTACTAGCTGCTTTGGCAAGTCGCAAAGGATGGTTATTTTGTGTTCCTCTACTATTTGTACTACAGCCACAACCTACACAAGCATTTGAATGGCATAAGCTATGGCTTAATAAAGATCAGCAGGGCGCAAAATTATTAAAAGAAAATAAACCCAACGAAGCTGCCAAAAGATTTGAAAATAAGCAATGGCAAGGTTATTCAGCTTATCAAGCAAAAGACTACAAACTTGCTGAGCAAAAATACTCACAAGAAACAACCCCAGAAGGCCTATATAACTATGGCAATACCTTAGCTCGCCAAGGAAAATATCACGAAGCCATTGATGAATGGAACAAAGCTATTAAAGCTAAACCTAATTTTGAACAAGCTATTGTTAATAAAAAAATTGTTGAAGAATTGCTAAAAAAACAGCAGCAAGAACAACAAAGTGGTGATGACCAGCAACAAAATCAAGAGAACCAACAACAAGATGGTCAGCAACAAGATGGCAATAGCCAACAGCAAAATGACCAACAGCAGAGTCAGAACAATCAACAAAATAATGATCAATCAAAAAAGGGTAATAACAGCCAGAACAATCAACAACAAAGCCAAGATCAACAAGATAGTGATCAGCAAAATGCTGAGCAAAAAGATCAACAACAGCAACAAGACGCTCAACAGTCTGATCAAGAACAACAAGCGCAACAAAATAAGCAGCAGCAAAATAATGATCAGCAGGATGCGCAAGGGCAAACAATGTCTAATGCTGATAAAAATGCTAATCAGCAAGAACAAGACGAAGCCTTATTACAACAGATACGTACTATTCCAGATGATCCCTCTGAACTACTACGCAGAAAATTCTATTACGAACAACGCTATAATAAAGGTGGTTATTAATCATGATTAAGCGCCTAATTACAATATGGTTATTATTGTTATTTGTCAGTCCTTTTACATTAGCCGCTAATGTAAAAGCCTCAATTGATAAAACTGAAATTGTACTCAATGAAACGGTTAATTTAACGATAACCTCTGATGGATCAGATGCGCCTGATTTAGAGCCTCTTAAAAATTTATTTGATATCCTAGGTATTCAAGAAAATCGTGAAGTTATTTATGTAAATGGTAAAACCACATCGTTTCGACGCTGGACAATCACTTTAAAACCTATTACCCAAGCCAAGGGCATTGTTATTCCACCGATTAGCCTTGGCCAAGATAAAACTGATCCGATCACTATTAAGTTTATTGACCAACCTACCAATGTCGTTTCCGATGGTCATGATATTCTTAAAATCGAAACAACTCTCAATAAGGACGCTGCTTACGTTCAACAACAACTGATACTAACCTTGCGTATTTATGCCGCTGATGGTCAAGTGTATAGGCTAAACAACTTAATTCCACCTGCTTTAGATGTAAATATTAAACAACTAAATAATGCACAGCACGAACAGAAAATTAATGGCATCCTCTATTCTATTATCGAAAGAACCTATGCCATTTCCCCACAAAAAAGTGGCCCGCTAAAAATTCCTTCTTTTGCTTTAACCGCTTTAGTTAAAGAAGAGGGTCGTACGCAAAATAAAACCGTTACTTCCAATGAATTAACTATCAATATAAAGCCAAAGCCAGCGTCTTACCCTAAAAATGCCCCTTGGCTGCCAGCTAAAAATATTACTTTAACTGAACACTGGGATAAAATGCCTAACAATGTGCTACAAGGTGATACCTTAATACGCACATTAAGCCTCACTGCTGAGGGGCTAACAAGTGATCAACTGGGTGCATTACCTACCCCTTCTGTCGCAGGCTTAAGAAACTATCCTGAACAGCCAAAACTAGCAGATGATTGGCAACAAGATTTACCAATGGGTACTCGTGAAGAAAAAGACTTAATTATCCCTATTCAAACAGGCGAAGTTACGCTACCAGAAATCAAAGTTGCTTGGTGGAATACAGAAACCGATAAACTAGAATATGCCACCATTGCTGAACGCAAAATACAAGTAGCTACTAACCCTGCTTTTAATAGCTCAGGTACTATGGCTAATGATGATACTCAACCAGCCACGGTGGTAAAAAAAATAGCACCCCCTACACTATGGATATGGCAACTATTCACTGGCATTTTTGCTATAACAACCATCATCGGTTTTGCATTATGGCTTTATGCGCGTAAACAACCTGCTATCATTAAACTAGAACCACCAGTTATTAATCCTAAAACACTGCTAGATGATATAAAAAGAGCTTGCCAAGATCATGACCCACAAGCCACTCGTATTGCTTTAGATAACTGGGTTAAACAACAGCCTGAAAATTTAACTGAACTAGTGGCACGCGACGTACCTTTAGCAGAAGCTGTAGAAGACCTAAATAAAGCCCTTTATAGTGAAACTAGCTACACATGGCAAGGTGATAATCTGTGGCAAGCATTGCAAAATCTTCCTCCTAAAGAGGAAACAGCAACCGCAAACAATACTATTATCCCACCTTTATACCCTAAATAATCTTTCAGTTAAAATCCCAGCAATCGCTGGGATTATTAGTCTTAAATAGGTAATAAACAGTTAACATGCTACAATCTGGCAACAATACAAAAGCTATTGTTACCTATATATATTCACAACCAAAGCTAACTCTTTCAGCCTGCCCCTATGAAACCAGATAAACAGCTATTAGATAATCAACCAAAAACTTTTAGTTGGTATTTACTAACTCTTTATAGCAAAATAGCTAGTTTATTTTCTATTAAGAGTAAATCTATGCTAATTGCAGATCAACAAGATGAACACGGGGTCATCCGTATTTTTGAAATGGGTGATTATCGTTTTCTTGAGTTTGGTTTACAATTTGAGCAAAGTTGTGTATTTATGCCAGACGCTAGCTGGCTAGAATACGACTATACACGTGCTATGTTAATGGGTGCTTTAATCCATCCCCATCCCAAATCAGCATTATTTTTAGGTTTAGGTGCTGGCAGTCTTACCACCGCTTGTTTAAAACATCTACCTTTACAGCAAGCAACAGCCATTGAATTACGAGCTACCGTAGTTGAGCTTGCTAAACAATACCTCGCTCTCCCAGAAGATAATAGATTGACGATTGAAATTGGTGATGCTTTAAAGTTACTACCAGAACAAGCACCTGTAGATTTAATTTTTCTTGATCTTTATACCGACGATGGCCCATCTACAGGGCATTCAGCTTGGGATTTTCTTGGGCTTTGTCAACAAAAGCTTAACCCTGATGGCTGGTTGATTATCAACCAATGGGCGCTTAACAGTGGTTCACCAAAAGATGAAACTATTTTAAAAGCCCGTTTCAAAAAACATTACTGGGAGTGCTTAGTAGAATCTGGCAATGTGGTATTATTTGTTCCTCAAAATAAATTACAACTCATTGATTTAGCAACTCTTCAACAAAAAATTGACACCTTACAAGCAAACCTTGGTTATTCCCTACAACCACTGTTTGACAACATTAAGTTGACCAACCAGTAACTTTCTTTACTCATTACTTGGTGATTTTCTTTTCAAAAAGTTGGATAATAGAACAGCCCATTTTCATTCAGCTTGAGAGAAATAATTAATATGGATATAGTTCGCTTAACAATAGCTTCTTTTATAGCTGCCACCCTATTAGTAGGCTGTGGTGATAAATCATCAACAAAACAAACAACCTCTAAAACGGCTACTGAAAAAACTACTCCTATCGCAACCCTTCTTCCCTCTCCCAAACAAGGTGAGCAAAAAGAATATTGGGTGCAGAGTTATAGTATTGTGACTAAAGGTAAAACTGATTGGTCCAATAAAAACCGAGTAGGTACACAAATACTGGTTAATTATCAAGTTAAACAAGTTGATCAAGATACCATCAATCTTGATGTAATCAGCAACCATACAGAATTACAAGTAAGAGGACTTGCTGCTTATCCTCACCCCTTATTACAAAATATATTAGCAAATGGCATGCAATATCAGTTAAACACTAAAGCAGATAAACCAGTTACTATCTCTCAAAATGATACTGATACCGAACAACAAATTCAAAATTCTGTTGATTTAAAGAGTGAATACCATTACTTACAATTTGTAATGGCAGCCCCCTTTATACCAACCGCCATTCCATTAGAAAAAGCACAACAAGTTACAATTAATAACTTTATGGAGATGGATAAGGTAAATATAACAGTTGACGAGATTACAAAAGATGAAATAAGCCTTATCTTACAAGGCGATGATCAACTCAATCATCTTTATGGTAAAGCAGTTATAGATAAAGCTACTGGCTGGATAAAGAAAATGGCACTGGTTAAAGAAGCGCCTGTTACAGCTAGAACTGAGTATAAAATGCGTACCATATTACTGATGGGCCCAAAAGAATGGTCAAGTAATAACAAACGCCAACTTATTACAGAAATGCATATTGAAGAAAGCAAACAATATTTAAAGCCTTTCCCAATTTTTGGATTTGATAAAGAAAACTGGCAAAAAACACAACAGCAAGAACTAGCGGTAACATCTACAGAAGGTAAGCTATTTAACTTCAATGCGCCTGATGGTTCTACACAACTTATGTTAGTGTATAAAAATAACATCGGCAGCAGTGCTAACTCCATAGGTACTTACCAAGTTACAGACCTCACACTTGCCGATGAACAATCAAAAGACATACTTGCTACCGTTAATTTAGAGTTTAATATTCCACCTAAAACAAAAGAAATAAATGTTGCTACTTACAAACCTGTATTCCATAAACCAGACGTTGCTCCTATTAAATTAGATGCCATAAAAACAGCTTCAGCAAAGGTTAGCTTTACGCCCTATCAGTTAGAAACACTAGTATTACCTATTGATAAAGACATCCGTAATGTACGCAGTCAAGATAATGATTTTTCAGTAGATATTACACCAACTGGACAAGCTAATAGCTATATTTTACATTGGCAGGCTAAAGATAATATTATCTTTGGAGCAGGTCTAATTAATGGTGCTGAGAACTCACTAGTACAATATATTTTACCTGATACAGAAGCATGGCTTACACCCATTGAATCTCGTATTATCAATAGCTTAAGCAATGGCTATGAAAACAGAATTAAAATTGTTTTTACCAATGATATACCTGTTGGTTTAGAAATATATCTTTTAAAACAAGCAGATCAAGCAGCCTACACAAATGCTGTTACATTCAAAAGAAATTAATTAACAATAAAAAATCCCCTAACTGTAGGGGATTTTTTTATAACCTAATAAAATAAAAGAAATCTTATTCCAATTTAGGTAATTTATTAGCAATAACATCTATAATAATTTTAGCTTGATGAAGTACATGATTAAGCATTGCTTCACGAGAAGCAACAACACAAAAAATCATCGGATAGGTTTTATATTGAATATCCATAATCACTAAAAAGCCATTATCATTCTCAATAGTAACACTGCGATATTGGGTGCCCATATCAGTTTCTAACATCGCCATATTACCAATAGCCGATAACGTACTAGATACGGCTGATAATTTGGCTATATCAGAAGCATCAGTACATTCTGCTGCAATTTCAAAACCATCCACTGTTGATATTAATGCAGCCTTTATACCTGAAATATTCGTCACTAATCGATTTAATAATCTCCCAGAAACATTGTGTACTAATGACGAAATATTTCCGTCTATCTTCCTCATATAACTGATCTCTTATTCCCGATTTTCTAATTGGGTTAATAGGATATCCAATATCTTTAATACTTCTTCTTTTTGGCGCACATCAGCCGCAATAATAGGACAAATAATCTTGTATTCAGCAATTACATCATCAAAATCATCTAATGAAGGAGCCTTGTTTTCATCAAATTTACAAATGCAAACAACACTACCTGTTTTATCAATTAACTCAGCGAAGTTATCTAAATAAATCTTTAAATCAGCAATAGGATCTGGTCTGGTATGATCTACCAGAATAATAACCCCCATAGCACCCTGCCCCAAAACTTTCCACATAAATGAAAAGCGCTCTTGACCAGGCGTACCGTATAAACGTAAACGTTCATTTTCACTGATTGTAATCTGACCATAATCAAATGCTACCGTTGTTGATTCCTTGCCCACAGTACTATCATTATTTTTCACATCTGTTGAAATTGTAGGAATTTCACTAATAGCTGAAATTAATGTAGTTTTGCCTGCACCAACTGTCCCAGTAACAATAAATTTATACTCAATCATAAAGAAATTATTTCCTTAGTAACCCAAGGGCTGCACGTATCCTATATAATATTCCCTTTCTTTGCTTAACTTCTTCCTTCACTGGCTCCTCTTTAACAGCAGATTCATCAGCTTTTTCTTCGACAAGATCAACATATTCAGCTACTTTTGATTCAATAACCGCATTCATAAAACGCTGACAGACTGCTAACGGTAAATCTGACTGCTTTGCCATATCCTCTACAGACATAGGAACATTGATGACCATAGAAGCCAGGATTGCATTACCTGGATGGCGTTGAATAACTTCTGACTTAGGCCAACGTATTAACTTAATGCGCTTAGAAAACTCATTAGTCTCCTCTACATTTGCCACTACAGGTTTAGCAGGCTCTTCTATTACAATGGGTTGCGCTACTGCTGGTGTGGCTGGCTCTACTGCTGTTACAGTAGCGGCTTGCACTGTAATTTTTTCTTGTAACGTCGGTATAACTGGTGGTGCGACAGCAGGCATTTCTAATGCAGAAGATGCCACCTCAGTTAACGTAGGGGCTAGTACTGTATTTTTTTCCTGTAATGTTGGTATAACTGGTGCCACGACAGCAGGCGTTTCTAATGTAGAAGATGCCACATCAGTTAACGTAGGGGCTGGTACTGTATTTTTTTCTTGTAATGTCGGTATAACTGGTGAGGCAACAGCAGGAGTTTCTAACTCAGTAGAAACCACCTCATTTAACGTAGGAGCTAGTATTGTATTTTTTTCTTGTAACGACGGTATAACTGGTGTTGCCACTGTTGGAGAGGCTAACTCAGGAGAAACTACATCGGTTAAAGTAGGCGTTAAATTGTCTATTGTCTCTAATTTTGCATTAAAAAGAGAAGATTTTACATAAGAAATGGGTTTATCTAGCGAGTCCTCTGTGGTTTGCAGACTCAGTTGCACCATTTTCGGAGGAATATAATCAACCGTTTCTTTTATCGTTGGCTGACTCTCAACAATCGCTTCATTGGTATTATTAACTTTAAGAACATTATAATTATTTAAAATACTAAGAGCATCTATTGTGCTAGTTTCAGTAGCTTGCTTATTAGCCGTAGACTCTGTAACTGATGGTTCAATCGCTGTATTTGTAACCTCAGTTACTGCTACATCTACTTCAGCAGTATCAGTGTTTGGCGTAAAATCAATAATACCTTTTGCAGGGAGCGCTGTATCCTTACTCTCTTGCTCGTCAACTACTTGTTTAGTGGCTATATATCCCACCGAAAAAGGCTTACTAAGAATGTTCTTTTCAATATGAGAGAGCTTATCAACCAAATGTAATGCTTTAATGGGCAATGCTATAGGCACAACAGCCCGCGCATTTTTTGGATAAAAAATATCTCCCAAAATGCAGACAATATGCTGCTCCTTAATGGCAGAAAAAGGATCTTGTCCTGCACTAAGTAAGGCTTTTGCATCACTACCCACTATGACTACAATCGTGTCACTACTGTCCTTATGCGCCCATTTATAATCATCTTTAGAATTATATAGTGATATAATGGACTGAACTAAAATCTCTTCACGACGATTCAAATGAATAGTAGAATAATAGATGAAACGGTTATCACTACCCATATTAACTACGTTATCCCGTTGTTGTTTAATCCATTCATACTAAGTTATACATAAATAACTAAATTATATTGTGCTAGCATTATATAAGAAATATGGCAATAAGTAGCGATAAAGATCAACAATTTTACATAATATTTAAATACTAACTTTTCATTTATTATTTATTAAGTTATAGAGATTACTTTAGCCTTTTTTAGCCTGTTCAAAGTCTATTTTTCTAATAACTTGCCCATCGCTACTCTTTTCTATCCAAAGACCTTGTCGTTGATCATTTAAATAACTACCTGATTGCACTTCTTTACCTGTTATAGACCATTCTGTCCAACTTCCCTGTTTGACACCATTAATCATATTACCCTCTGCTTTTTTTATGCCAGTCTTATACCAAAACTGCCATATGCCCGTGGCTTTACCAGCCACTAATTTACCTTCTGCTTGTTTTTGGTCATTATCATACCAATAACTCCATTGCCCTTGTCTTTGGTTGTTAGACATTAATCCTAAGGTTTTTCTATTTCCATTGTCATACCAAGATGACCATTGACCCTCAGCAATACCCTTTTTAAAAATAGCTTGTGATTTTAATTGGCCATTTTCATACCAACGCTTAACTACCCCATCAACCTTGTTATTAACTAAGGTTTGCATCAGTTTTTGTTGACCATTGCTATACCAAGTGCGCGAAAGCCCATCTAATAAGCCATTTTTATAATTTTTCTCTGCTAATTGGTTGCCCTGCTCATCCCACTGAGTAGTAATACCGTCTAAAACACCCTCCTTAAATGACTCCTCCAATATTTTCTTGCCTGTTGTGGAATACGTTGTAATAGTACCTTTACCTGCTTTTAAATCAGCCTGCTGCTTTAATTGGCCATTGATATACCACGATTTAAGTGCAGTTAATTTACCTTGTGAATACTCAGCTTCAATTTGGGGCTTACCATTACTGTACCAACCTAACCATTGTCCATCAGGCTTACCATCAGTAAAAGTAATATCATATTCTTTTTGTCCATTCTCATACCATGATAGCAAATGGCCATCAATAGAATTCGCCATCAGATTATACAAACCACTTGGTTTATTCAGTTGTGTTGTATTTTTTATTGTAAAAGGATCTGTTTTTTTGTTACCGCTCTCATAAAAGTCTTGTACTACTACTGATCCATTTGCTTTTCTTTCAAGCACTTTGCGTTCAAATCGGACAGACTGGCTATCTGCTTGTTGCATATTATTTGCCATTGCCACAGGTATTGTTAACCCTAAACCAATATTCAGTAAAGCAAGTATTGAAAAGTAGATGACTTTTGTCATTTATAACTCCAGATTAAGCAAAGACTATTAAATAACCTATTACTATAGCTATAGCCAATATATATAACTATTAATTATTTCAGTAGCATTATATGTTTTTAACACTTAACATTATAAAATATACTTTTTACAATCAACCCCCCAATAGTTTATTACATCTTCACTCCACATAGGCAGCCGTCACGCATGGAACCAAAAGAAAACACCCAAACTATCGATATCAAAAAACAACGTATAGTAGTTGTTAAAGTTATTGTTGCGATGACATTGTTTTTATTGGGTATTCCCTTCTTACTTTTTTTAGGTACTACTTATTACACCAATAAAGGGTTAATGATGGATGTCTATTTAATGGGGCAAGAATACACACAGCAAGTGACAGACTTTTATAACCAACAGAATAAATGTCCAACTAATCAAGATATTATAACCACTGTCACAGAAAAAGATATGGCACAAACAATAGATTTCACATCAGCAGCAACCGAAAATACTTGTATTATTACCCTAACCGTAAAAACTTTAGGTATTTCTTTAGATGACAAACAATTGGTATTAAGCAAAACGTTTAATCAAACTAATAATACTGATTGGCAGTGTGCATCTAATGCTAGTAGTTTATATTTACCAGCAATGTGCAATCCTATACCATCTGAATAATGCTAGTCAGTTAATACTTCTATTTAATATTTAAAGATGGATAGTAAATCTAACAATTCAGCCATTATCAACTCAACCAAATACCCTATTTTACTGGTTCATGGCTTATTTGGTTTTGAGAAAATTGCAGGCTACCCTTATTTTTATAAGATAGATGAACTATTACGCCAACAAGGTGCTAATGTATTCACCCCTGTAGTTTCAGCTGCTAATACAACAAAGAATCGTGGTGAACAATTACTACTGCAGATTAAACAAATTTTAGACTTAACTAAGGCAGATAAAGTTAATTTAATAGGTCATAGTCATGGTGCTCTAACAGCCCGTTATGTGGCTGCCTGTTATCCTGAATTAGTGGCCTCTGTTACTTCGGTTAATGGTGTTAATCATGGTTCTGAAATTGCAGATGTCATGTTAAAAGTCTTAAAAAATAAACTATCTAGCAGCATAGCTAATAAATTAATCAGTCACTTTGTTAATTCCGTTACCTTATTAAGTACGAAACGCCATCTGCCACAAGATTTTATTGGTGCATTGAACTGCCTTTCTACAGAGGGCGTTAAGCATTTTAACAACCAATATCCACAAGGCATTCCTACAACATGGGGAGGTGAAGGCTTAGAACTAGAAAACAATAATGTCTATTATTATTCATGGTCAGGTATTCTTAATACAATCCCTATCACTCTCAGCAATAAATTTTCCCTGCTCTCTCTTAGCAGCAGATACTTTGTAAAAGAACTACAGCAAAATGATGGCTTAGTAGGACGTTTTAGCAGTCACTTAGGAAAAGTTATTCGCTCTGATTATCCTATGGATCATGCCGCAGCAGTCAACCAAATTAGAGGCAAATGCAATGCCAGCATTGACCCAACAGCATTATATATTGAACATTTACAAAGACTTGCTTTAAAAGGTCTATAATTTAATGGTGTTATTTAGTATAAACTAACAGCGTTTGTTAGTTATCTAACATAGCAAATCGTAACGCCTCTTTATTCCACTGCACAAAGCCCAATAGCACATACATCAGCAATTATTCTTGACATTCCACTTCACAGAGCAAGGGATGATCATTCTGCCTTGAATATTCATTCACTTGCATCGCTTTTGTTTCAGCCACATCCTTTGTATAAACACCACAAACGCCTTTACCCTCTGTGTGAACCTGCAACATAACACGGGTTGCTTTTTCATTATTCATAGCAAAAAAACGCTCTAATATTTCTACCACAAAATCCATAGGGGTATAATCATCGTTTAATATAACTACTTTATACATGGGAGGAGGTTTTAGTTCTGGATCACTCGTCTGAGTAGTAACATCATGGCTTGCCTCACGCTCCCATTCGTCACCCTCTTGACATAAAATTCTTTGTATTGCTTGATAGCTAACTGTCATTTTTCTAAATCATTTATAAACTGATAATTAACAAGGCATTATACTATGCCTATCCCCTACTATCGTCAATATAAGTTACTTACGTTGCCCTGTAATACGCACCCAACCCTCTTTAGTGGCAGTAGGGCACAAATTAAAGTAAGGCTCATAGGCAGCACGGACTTCATTTGCCTGTTCTGCTAAAATACCTGACAAACATATCCACCCATTAGGTCGTGTTAGTTTGGCTAACTGTGGTGCTAAATTGACTAATGGACCCGCTAAGATATTCGCTAATACCACATCGGCTGTTATTTCAGGCATTTGCTCAGGCAAATAAACAGTGAAATCTTCTGCTGGGATCTGATTACGTTTGGCATTATCAAGCGAAGCTTCTAATGCTTGCTTGTCAATATCTGTTCCCACTACCTGTTTAGCGCCTAATAATAAAGCAGCAATGGCTAAAATTCCAGAACCACAACCAAAATCGATAACCTCTAAACCCTTTTCCATATACTGATCGAGCCACTCAAGACATAGGGCTGTTGTGGGATGTGTACCCGTACCAAAAGCTAACCCTGGGTCTAATAATAAATTAGTAGCACTAGGATCAGGCGCTTCGCACCAGCTAGGTACAATCCACAAACGGCTACCAAAACATAATGGTTGGAAGTTATCCATCCAACTACGTTCCCAGTCTTGATCTTCTAATACTTCAAGCTCATATTGTGGCATTGTTCCTAATGCTTGAGCCAATGATAAAAGCAACTGATCAGCTACAGTATCACCCTCAAACAAAGCCAATAAATGTGTATGCTTCCATAAAGGGGTAGTGCCTAATTCAGGCTCAAAAATAGGTTGATCTTCTGCATCCATAAAGGTTACAGAAACAGCCCCACAGTCTAATAAAATATCTTCATATTCTGCTGCTTGCTCTGGGGTAATTGCTAGTTTTAGTTGTAACCAAGCCATTTTCAACCTTTTTTAATTAATTAGTTATAAATAAAAAGGAGCAGTAAAACTGCCCCTTTCATTAAGTTAATTAATTATTAACTTTTCATATTAAGCTTATGCTCTAGGTAATGAATATTAACAGCACCCTTACAGAATCCAGCATCACGTACTAAATTCTTATGTAATGGAGCATTGGTTTTAATACCATCAACCACTAGCTCATCTAATGCGTTACGCATACGTGCTAATGCTTCATCACGATTACCACCATAAGTAATTAATTTACCTATTAAAGAATCGTAATTAGCAGGTACACGGTAACCGTCATAAAGATGAGAATCCACACGTACACCATTGCCACCTGGCGCATGGAAATAATTTACTAAACCTGGACAAGGCATAAAATTATCTGGATCTTCAGCATTAATACGGCATTCAATAGCATGACCACGAATAACCACATCTTTTTGCTTAATCGATAATTTTTCACCGCCAGCAATACGTAGCATCTCTTTTACAATATCAATGCCTGTCACCATTTCAGTTACAGGATGTTCAACTTGGACACGGGTGTTCATTTCAATAAAATAGAAACGACCATCTTCATACAAGAATTCAAAGGTACCTGCACCACGATAACCAATATCAATACAGGCTTTCACACAACGATCTTGTACTTCTTTCCGTGCTTTTTCATCAATAAAAGGCGCTGGCGCTTCTTCAATCACTTTTTGGTGACGACGTTGTAATGAACAATCACGATCACCTAAATGAATAGCATTCCCCTGACCATCTGAAAGTACTTGTACCTCCACATGACGTGGATTAACAAGGAACTTCTCAAGGTAAACCATAGGGTTACCAAAAGCCGCCTCAGCTTCGGTACGGGTTAAACGAGCAGCTTTAATAAGCTCGTCTTCGTGGTGTACTACACGCATACCACGACCACCACCACCACCAGCTGCTTTAATAATAACTGGATAACCTACTTCACGAGCAATCTTTATTGCTTGCTCTTCATCTTCTGGCAATGGACCATCAGAACCAGGCACTGTAGGAACACCTGCTTTTTTCATCGCATCTTTAGCAGATACTTTATCACCCATTAAACGGATAACATCAGCGGTAGGGCCTACAAAGGTAAAACCTGAATTTTCCACTTGCTCAGCAAAATCAGCATTTTCTGCTAAGAAGCCATAACCAGGATGAACCGCAGTAGCTCCTGTGACTTCAGCAGCTGCAATAATAGATGGAATATGTAAATATGACTTAGCAGCAGGGCCAGGGCCAATACAAACAGATTCATCAGCAAGACTTAAATGCATAAGCTCACTATCAGCTGTAGAGTAAACTGCTACTGTTTTAATACCTAACTCTTTACAAGCGCGTAAAATACGTAAGGCAATTTCACCACGATTGGCGATTAATACTTTCTCTAGCATGGCTAGCCCTCACCTATTAAACAATTGTAAATAGTGGTTGGTCGTATTCTACTGGCTCACCATTCTCAACAAGAATTGAATCAATAACACCACTTACTTCTGCTTCGATGTGATTCATCATTTTCATTGCTTCAACAATACAAAGCACATCACCTTTCTTCACTGTTTGACCAACTTCAACAAATGAAGCGGCAGTAGGTGCTGGCGAACGATAGAAAGTACCTACCATTGGCGAGCGGATAACATTACCTTTTAACACTTGTGCAGCAGGCGCAGCTTCAGCAGGCGCAATAGAAGAAGCTGCAGGAGCTTGTGCTGGTGCAGCAACTGGAGCAGGCGCAGCATAAGTAGGTGCTGCTAAAACTTTATTACTATGACGACTAATACGAACAGACTCTTCACCTTCATGAATCTCTAACTCATCAATGCCAGACTCTTCTAACAACTCGATTAGTTTTTTAACTTTACGTATATCCATTATTTTAACTCTCTGGTTTATTTACTATGTTCAATTTGCTCAATCGCTGTTTGCAAAGCAAAATAATAACCTTTGGCACCTAAGCCACAAATTACTCCAACAGCTATATCGGAAAGATAAGAATGATGACGAAAAGGTTCACGCCTATGGACATTACTTAAGTGAACCTCGATAAAAGGAATATTTACCCCTAACAATGCATCACGAATGGCTACACTGGTATGAGTAAAAGCACCTGGATTAATTACTATAAAATCAATTTTTTCACTGCGCGCAGCATGAATACGATCAATTAATTCATGCTCAGCATTACTCTGCAAATAGGCTAATTGATGCCCTTGCTGTTTAGCATACTCCTGTAACCCAGCATTAATTTGCGCTAGTGTTGTAGTACCATACACTTCTGGCTCACGTGTTCCTAATAAATTAAGATTTGGGCCATGTAAAACTAAAAAAGCTGCCAAAAAGCCATCCTTTTATTTGTAACTTTATTAACATCATTATGTGGTTTTGCTGTTTATCAGTGCTCAGACTAACTAAACTAACTATTCTTTTCTAAATTTATGTAGGATAGAAACAGAATAACCGAAATTCGTTGCATTTTACCGTAAACTTTTACTATTAGCACTACTTTTATTTATTAATTATTTATGTTAGGTAGATATAAGTCATTATATTTATTTTTCTAATTATTACCGCTTTTTAAGGGTTAATTCTATCTAAATGGGCTAAGAATTCTGCTTGCCCCATTTCACCAACAATTCGTGCATTTATTAGTTCATTACCTACCCTATCAAAAAATAAAATTGTCGGTGGGCCAAATACTTTATAATTATTTTGTAACTGACGATGTTGATCCGTCATTTTTGACATATCAATTTTAATTAACTGATAATCAGCTAATTTAGTAGCCACTGCATCGTCTTCAAATACTTCTTTTTCCATTTTTAAACAAGCAATACACCAATCTGCCGACCAATCAACCATGACTATCTTATCTGCTGCTTTAGCTATTGCCAGTTGCTTATCCAATTCCTCTTGGTTATAAACCACTTGCCAATTAAGCCGAGTGTTTTTGCTGATTGATTGTTCAGAAGTAGCAATACGTTTTAACGACTGTAAAGGATCATCATTACCTTGCCATGCTCCCACCCAAGCACAAATGGCATAAACAATTAAAAATAATCCCACTACTTGAGCTAACTTTTGTATGGTAGTTTTAGGACTAGAAAAATCAAATGTCCCGATAAAGATTGCTACCCCAGCGGCTAATAATCCCCATAATGCCAAGGTAATATAACCTGCTATTATTCTAGATAATAAATAGATAGCAACCGCTAATAACATAACACCAATAGCATTACGTACCACCACCATCCACATACCTGTTTTAGGTAATAACGCTTTACCACCCGCAGCAATAATAAACAGTGGTAACCCCATCCCTAACCCTAAGGCAAATAAGCCGATTCCACCACCAACTGCGTCTCCTGTTGTGCTAATATGCAGTAAAATACCTGCAAATGGCGCACTAACACAAGGTGAAACCACTAAACTTGAACATACACCTAAAATCGCTGCCCCTAATAATGAACCACCATGTGTTTTATCAGCAGCCTTATTCAATGGATTAGTAATAAAGGCTGGCAACCTTAGCTCAAACAAACCAAACATAGCTAAGGCAAACAAAACAAAGAAGATGGCAAAAGGAATAAGCACCCAAGGTGACTGTAGTCTTGCAGCAATATTTAATTCTGCACCAAATAAACCTAATAACACCCCAAAAATGGCATAAGTAATTGCCATCGATAATATATAAGTTAATGCTAATAGCTGCGCTCTTAATGTTCCTACCTGCCCTCTTAATACTACGCCAGCAAGAATAGGTAACATAGGAAATACACAAGGCGTTAAACTTAATAACAAACCAAAACCAAAATAGGATAATAAGGTTAGCCAAGATAACGCAGCCCAAGAATCACTGAATGAAAGACTAGAAGAATTTTCTATTGGCTGTGAAGCAACAGGTATCACACCTGCTACAGGAATAGTTGCGGTTTCCATGGGATAACACAACCCTTTTTCAGCACAACCTTGATACTTGATCTCAAAATTAAATGCAAACTTATCAGGGTTTGTAACAGGGATAACTAGATCTAAAACCGCGTGATATACCTCAACTTGCCCAAAAAATTCGTCCTCTATTATTTGTCCTTTAGGTAAAGTAAACGAGGCAATAGTCACCTTAGGGTTATCACTTGCAAAGGAGAAACGCTCTTTATAGAGATAATAACCATCTGCAATAATAAATTGTAGATGAATACTTTGTGCATCAATTTGTTTTTTTTCTATACGAAAGGCTTGTTCGACAGCTAAAAAACTATCTTGACTATCCGTAGCTACCCCACTTCCACCAAATACACTATCAGGCCGAGCTTGTAAAATATCATTATTAGCCAGTGCAGGAACAATAACTATTAAAGATAATAGTAAAATGACTAGTCGCTTCATCGTTCTCATTAATTTGTTAACTTATTAATAGGCTATGATAATCAGAATAACCTAAGCTAGGCTGCCATAAGTGTTTGGAAATGTGACAAAGCTCTCAACAAACCTAGTCTAAATAGCCTAAAGAACGCATAGCACGTTCATCATCTGACCAACCACGTTTTACTTTTACCCATAAATTGAGCATTACTTTGGAATCAAACAATACTTCCATATCTTGTCTAGCTTCCTGACCAATTCGTTTAATTCGCTCGCCTTTATCACCAATCAGAATTTTTTTCTGACCATCACGTTCCACCAAAATTAAGGCGTGAATATGTAAAATAGCACCTTCTTGTTTAAATTCTTCTACTTCAACATTCACTTGATAAGGGAGCTCAGCGCCTAATTGTCGGGTAATTTTTTCCCTTACAATTTCAGCTGCTAAAAATCGACTTGAACGATCTGTTATCTGATCTTCAGGATAAAAATGCTCAGCCTCAGGTAAATAGCTGCCTATCAACTCCTCTAAAGCGGTTAAGTTTTGTGAATGCAATGAAGAAATAGGTACAATTTGCGCGTTAGGCAATTGATTACTTAACCATTCTAAATGGGGTAATAGCTCTTTTTTATCCTCTAACCGATCAATTTTATTAACCGCTACAATCACAGGCATCTTAAGGTATTGCACCTTATCAAGCACTAACTGATCTTCTTCAGTCCAACGATTTCTATCTACCACAAACACCACTACATCTACATCGCGCAAAGCATTAGCAGCGGTCTTATTCATATAACGGTTAAGGGCTTTTTCATTTTCCTTATGTAACCCTGGAGTATCCACATAAATCGCTTGTACTGCACCTTCGGTTTTAATACCCAACATCGTATGACGGGTAGTTTGTGGTTTACGAGAAGTAATAGCTAACTTCTGCCCTAAAATATGATTTAGCAGAGTAGACTTGCCAACATTAGGTCGCCCCACAATAGCTACATAACCACAACGCTCAACAACCTCTGTCATACTTTTTTACTCTCTAATAAATCCAATGCTCTTGCTGCTGCTTGTTGTTCAGCAATACGACGACTACTACCCTTACCGCGAGTTTTCTTATCTAACATAGCAAGATAGCACTCCACGTAAAAAGTACGCTCATGAGGCTCACCTTCTATATTAGCCACCTCATATCTTGGTAACTCCGCATTACGGGACTGTAAAAATTCCTGTAAGCGAGTTTTAGGGTCTTTGTTAGTATCCACAAGGGTTAATGTATTAAATTCTTCTGTTAACCAAACCAATACACGCTCACGGGCTTTATCCATACCCGCATCAAGATAAATAGCACCAATTAATGCTTCCACTGCATCCGCTAAAATAGAGTCTCGACGAAAACCACCACTTTTTAACTCACCAGAACCTAAATGCAAATAATCGCCTAGCTGAAAATGGCGCGCTAATACTGCTAATGTTTCACCTTTAACCAATTTAGAACGCAAACGTGATAGCTGACCTTCCTTTGCCTGTGGAAAACGCTCAAACAGTGCTTCTCCTACTACAAAATTAAGAATAGCATCACCTAAAAACTCTAAACGCTCATTATTTTTACCCGAAAAGCTACGGTGGGTTAATGCCAATGTCATTAACTCTAAATCTGTGAACGAATGCCCTAGCTTATCTGCTAAAGTTTTTAATGCTCTATCATTTATCATGTATTACTTTAATTTAGCTTGGTAGGTTTTATTAAATACATTAGAAAGATAAGTATCACCAAATATCATGTTATCTTTTCTATAATCTACAGTTAATCTGACTTGACTCCCTAGATTTTCTGCTTTAATAATCTCTCTTGCCTGTAATTTTACATTATTTTGATCTAAACCTTTTTGCACATAGTCATAAATTTGATCAACACCATACAGACTATCTTGCTCACCCTCTTTTACTACATTTTCCAATAAATCATTGACTACTCTATTATCAATAATATCCATTGTTACTTTAAAAATAGGCAATGCCAATACAGCGATCAACGCTATAAATAACACGATAATAATATTTTTAATGGTATTAGCCGCAGAAAACTTAGCCTCAGCCATAATAATCTCCCGAGATATTACTTAATTAACCTATCATTAGAAAATGAAGGAATATTCTCCAGTTTTCTATCAGGCCAGTGCATCCATACTAAAAACGCTTTACCTACAATATTCTCAGCTGGAACCATATACATTTTATCATCATTGACAATTCTATTAATCTCTTGTTGAGGTGTATTTTGATCTACAAAATCCTCAATCCAAAAACGACTATCTTTTGAATTATCACGATTATCACCCATCATAAAATAATAACCCTCAGGCACAACCCACTCCTGCATAGGCTTAGGTGAAACATTATGCCTACTTGGCATTTTGTAAATACTGTGTTCAACATCGCCTAATTGTTCTTTATATAGCTGATAATCAACAGACTCTTTACGGGTTTCCACTCTTTGTAGCAATTGATTATAAACTTGCATTTGCTCCACTACGGTATCCTTACCAACAGAAGTTTCACCCACCAGCTGCCCATTGACATACAGTCGTTTATCTTCTGTGTACCTAATATGGTCGCCAGGTATACCAATAACCCGTTTTATATAATCAATTTCTGGATTAGGTGGATAATGGAAAACAGCTACATCGCCACGTTGTGGTTTATTAATGGGAATAATTACCTTATTAATCACTGGTAAACGAATACCATAGGCAAATTTATTAACCAAAATAAAATCACCAACCAGTAAGGTTGGCTTCATTGAACCAGAAGGAATTTGAAAAGGCTCGACCAAAAAAGAACGAAGCACAAACACGATTAACAGTACAGGAAACAAGGAACGAATAAATTCAAAAACTGCTGGGCCTTGACTTAACTCTTTCACTAACTGCTCATCTGGCTCAGTAACACTTTCTTTATAAGCCTTAACAGCCGCCTGACGCTTTGCCGCAAAAAATAAGCGATTGATAACTACCACTAACAAAGAAATAACAGTTGCTAATGTTAAAATCAGGGTAAAGTTAAAATATTTAACCAGCACTAACACCACAAACACCATAATGGCCAGTGGTCCCCATGAGTAAGCTAGCGCCACATACGCAGGCGGCTTACTACCATCCGCTTGGCCTGCTTGCACTGTTCCCAATACAAACTTATCTAATGCCATAATAAGAATGGCAACAACAGAAAGCACTCCAAATATAATAAATAAATTCATTATCTAGTCCTTAGCTATCTACCTTGAGTACAGCTAAAAATGCCTCTTGGGGAATTTCAACATTACCTACTTGTTTCATGCGTTTTTTACCTGCTTTTTGCTTCTCAAGTAGTTTTTTCTTACGTGTTGCATCACCACCATAACATTTTGCTAATACATTTTTTCTTAATGCTTTTACGGTTGTTCTAGCGACAATCTGACCACCCAATGCTGCCTGAATAGCAACATCAAACATTTGCCGTGGAATTAACTCTTTCATTTTTTCAGTGAGCGAGCGTCCCTTATTAGCCGCCCTATCCCGATGCACAATTAATGCTAAAGCATCTACTTTTTCACCATTAATTAGTACATCCAATTTTACTAAGTTTGCTGCTTGGAAACGGTCAAAACTATAATCCAATGAAGCATAACCGCGGCTGACTGATTTCAAACGGTCAAAGAAATCCAATACCACCTCATTCATTGGGATGTCATAGCTCACTTGCACCTGACTGCCCATAAACTGCATATCCCTTTGTACACCACGTTTTTCAATACAAAGTGTAATTACATTACCTAAATGCTCTTGGGGTACTAAAATATTCGCCTGAACAATGGGTTCACGCATTTCATCAATCATGGTTGGATCAGGTAATTTAGATGGATTATCCACATAAATAACCTCACCACTTTTCAACAATACTTCAAATACTACAGTTGGCGCAGTAGTGATTAAATCTAAATTATACTCACGCTCTAAACGCTCTTGAATAATCTCCATATGGAGCATACCCAAGAAGCCAATACGGAAGCCAAAACCTAGGGCATCAGAGCTTTCTGGCTCGTATTGTAGGGCAGCATCATTTAAGGTTAATTTTTGCAGTGCCTCACGAAAATCTTCAAAATCATCAGAGCTTACAGGAAATAAACCCGCATAAACTTGTGGTTTTACCCGTTTAAACCCTGGTAATACAGAAACCTCAGGGGTATTAGCATGAGTTAGTGTATCTCCAACAGGCGCACCATGAATATCCTTGATACTAGCAATCACAAAACCCACTTCACCTGCTTTAAGTGATTCGGTGGTGGTATGTTTAGGTGTAAACACCCCTACACTGTCCACTAAATGAGTTTTACCTGTTGATTTAACGAGGATTTTATCGCCTTTCTTGATAGAACCATTACGCACCCGAACAAGCGACACTACACCTAAATAGTTATCAAACCAAGAGTCGATAATCAATGCCTGCAATGAATCATCAATTTCACCTTGTGGCGGAGGAATTACTTTTATTAGACGCTCTAAAACATCCTCTACCCCTATACCACTTTTAGCACTACACACCACTGCATCGGTGGCATCAATTCCAATAATATGTTCTATTTCTTCTTTAACACGTTCAGGTTCTGCTTGTGGTAAATCGATTTTATTCAATACAGGCATTACTTCTAAACCCTGCTCAATGGCTGTATAGCAGTTAGCAACTGACTGCGCTTCAACACCCTGTGCGGCATCTACCACTAACAGAGCGCCTTCACAGGCAGCTAAGGAGCGGCTTACCTCATAGGTAAAATCCACATGGCCTGGTGTATCAATAAAATTTAATTGATAGGTTTCGCCACTCTTTGCTTTGTAGTAAAGGGTTACACTGTGAGCCTTAATGGTAATACCACGTTCACGTTCTAAATCCATAGAATCGAGAACTTGTTCCTCCATTTCGCGATCGGCTAAACCGCCACAAACTTGGATAAAACGGTCAGCCAAGGTAGATTTACCATGGTCTATATGGGCAATAATTGAAAAATTACGAATATGTGTTAAATCACTCACAGGTTTTACTCAAGAAATAAATTAGCGTCAGTATTATAACTTAGTTTTATCATTAATAAGCTGTTTATGGTTTTACAAATACCCTTGTAACCATTTTAACAACCCATAAAAAAATAGCGGGTAAGTGTAACCTATATCTTGATTACACACTACCTGCTATTTATTATTTAACGGTCTTATTCTGCTAATTTAAATGTGATATAGGTTGAAAAACCATTCCTTAAGATTCGCATGGCAGATGTTTTATCTTTAGGTAATTTATCAATCAACTGTTTAAACTCATTGGCTGATTTCACAGGCTGATTATTTAGATGGGTAATCACATCATTAGTACGTAATCCCATTTGTTGTGCTAGACCGCCTCGTTGTACTGTTCTGATAATAACACCTTGTTCTACCGCTAAACGTTGCTTTTGTTCAGCCGTTAAATCATCAACCACTAAGCCCATTAAATTGGCTTTACCATTATTAGATTCTACTCGACCAGTAGACACTACATTTTTATCATCTGGTAATGTCTCTGTGACAATAGAAATATTTTTATGACTTCCCTCTCTTACAACCTGTAAATTGGCTTTTTGACCAGCATTTAACATACCTACGATATGGGGCAAATCAGCAGAACGATTTATCGCTTGATCATTAACTGATAACACCACATCCCCTACCTGTAACCCACTTTTAGCAGCAGGTCCATCAGGTAAAACATCAACCACTAATGCACCAGCAGGTTTAGCAAGACCAAATGATTCAGCTAAATCTCTACTAACCTCTTGGATAATTACACCCAACCAAGCGCGCTGTACTTTACCAGAAGTTTTTAATTGATCAGCCACATTGATGGCGACATCAACAGGAATAGCAAATGACAACCCCATAAAACCACCTGAACGCGTGAAGATCTGTGAATTTATACCCACTACTTCACCATTCAGATTAAATAATGGCCCTCCAGAATTTCCTGGATTAATAGCTACATCTGTTTGAATAAAAGGTACATAGTTACTTTCAGTACCTAAACTTCTGCCCTTAGCACTTACCACACCTACTGTAACGGAATGGTCAAAACCAAAAGGAGAACCAATGGCCATTACCCATTCCCCTACTTTTAACGCCTCAGACTTGCCCATTTTTACTACAGGTAAATTGTTTGCTTCCACCTTTAACAAAGCCACATCAGTACGAGAATCAGCACCTACTAAGGTAGCTTTTAACTCACGACGATCTGATAACCTCACAATAATTTCATCAGCGCCATTTACCACATGATTATTCGTTAAAATATAACCATCATTGGAAATAATAAACCCAGAACCGAGTGAGCGGGTTTGTTGATATTGAGGATAATTTGGTGTTTGTTCACGGAAGAACTCGCGAAACATAGGCGGAATATCCTCCATATCTGGTGCTAACCTATTATAGTTATTAGCAACCTTTTTAGAGGTACTGATATTAACCACAGCTGGCGAGACTTGTTCCACTAACTTAGAAAAATCTGGTAAGTCAGCCGCTTGTAACAAACTAATCTGACCAATACAAACTATAAATAATAATTGAAATAAGTGCTTTATTAGCTTTTGCATAGTTACTCCCACAAACATGTAAATTTCCTACATGGCTTGCAATTTTAATATAAAGATAATTTTTTTAAATAACTAATCTATAGCCTATTTTTTACAAGATATGAATAAATAAGCCCACACTCTGGTGGGCTTATTTATAACCTTAAAGTTTAAATTATTACTGATGGACGGATAACGCTATCCGTTCTGCAGTGGAGAGAGGGATTTCGCCAACCACTGTAATTAAATATTGTTTGTTATCACGTTTAACCGTGACTTTACGAGAAACCACGATCATTGCACCAAAATGTCTTTCAATCTCAGCCATACGAGGATCCGTCACAGGCTCAATAAATACTGAAAAAGTCACTAAGCCATCACTATAGACAAAATGATCATCTTTACTATTGGCTTTACTAATAGCCCTTTCTAAACCAAAACCTTTTGGTTTCCAACCAATTATCCAAGGTGACTTATTGTCTTTTAGTTCTTTATAAGTAACATTAACACAGTCATCTAATGGGGTAGCTGTAATATCTTCACGGGGAAATGGAGTAAATTGGGAGAACTGGCCGCTTTCTAAAATATTATTATTGGTATCTAAAAAAACAAACTGTAAAGGAAATGAGGTTTGCTTATCGAATGCTAATTTATAAATATACCGATCACCCTCTTTTGCTCTAAAAATTAATTCATGAGCAACTCTACCGCCTATCATTAAATCAGCTGGCGATACTGTTACTGTATAATCTTCTAATAAATTATCTATCTCTGATTTGGTTATTGACTGTAAAATATTGACACGAAAGCGACTCTTATAGCCTTTAGTTACACATTTAACTTGACCATTAAGTCTTAAAAAACCCTCATTGCTGTCAACTTTCTTTACCCACTGCGTTACCTGTCCATCTTCGCTTACTTGCTGATGTATGTAAATTTCAACATTATAGCTAGGACGGTTATAACTAAATACACCTTTAAAACTTTGACTGGTTTCAGCATCAATAATGTGCTCTAGATAGGTTTTAGCATCCACTGCATCTTGTTGTATTGCTAATGCTGACAAAGAAAATAGTAAAAAGTAAACTATTGCGCCTAACCTTAGTAATATTACTGTTGAAAAACACCGCAGAGACTTATTCAACAATTTCATTAATTACTATCCTTCTACAGTTTATTCTATTAGGAATAATACCAGAACTGTTGCAACTACATTGATCAAACTAAATATGAGAAAAAGCCTAATAAGTGATATTAGGCTTTTAAAAAATTAATTAGATATTACATCAGCTGAATAGGGTGTTTGATCGTATTCATCGATCACAAACACACCTTGCTTTTCATGACGATCAATAAAATCAGATAATCTGTTTTCAATCCATTGCTCATTAGAAGCAATATTTAAACCTTCAACGATAACCTCTTCATTTTGTGCATAAGAAGTTACTGAAGCAGACAAATCTTCATCGTTATTAATGAAAAAAACCACTGATAAAGTTATTGCCATAATAGAGGCAGCAACTGCAAACTTACCTAAATGATTCCAAAACTGCGTTTTATAATGCACAGCAGCAGAAACTGGTTGCTTACTAGCAATTTCCTCACTTGCAATAGCTTCAGACACAGCCGAAGCAATATCAAGCTTTGGGAAAATTACTTGCTCCTGCATGACTGAACGGGCAATTTGATAACGCGACCAAGTTGCCATTATTTCATCATCTGCATGAGCTAATAAACGACGGATTTCTAAATCATCTGCTGCATTATCCATCAATGCTGATAATGAATCCTTCAAATTTTCATTACTCATAATGGCACCTTCAATAAAATTTACCTAATAAACACTTAATAGATAACTAGTTTTCCAACAATGGTTGCAAAGCGTTATCTACTGCTTCCCTAGCCCTAAAAATTCTAGATCTTACTGTTCCTACAGGACAATGCATAACTTCTGCAATCTCCTCATAACTTAGACCATCAGATTCACGTAAAGTTAGCGCAACACGTAAATCTTCAGGTAATAAACGAACCGTCTTATGCACGACCTGCTCAATTTCATCTCGTAACAGAGTATGCTCAGGTGTGTCGATATCCTTTAGACCACTATCACCAAAAAACAACTCAGCCTCACCTGCATCCACATCAACATCAGGGGGCCTACGGCCTTTAGCTACTAAATAATTTTTCGCAGTATTAATAGCTATACGATACAACCACGTATAAAAAGCACTTTCACCACGAAAACTACCTATTGCTCGATAAGCTTTAATAAAGGCTTCCTGAGCAACATCTTGAGCTTCCTGCATATCGTGTACAAAACGTAAAATAAGACCATAAATTTTATGCTGATACTTTAATACCAACATATCAAATGCTCTTTTGTCACCTTGCTGTACCCGCTCAACTAACTGTTGATCCTGTTCTTGGGTTAACATGCAGACACCCCATACGTCTGAGACTTAATCTGCATCATCAAATCCATTGCTCTTTTAATTTGACGACACAATAAAAAAAAAGTTCTGTTTAATTATAAAATTTTGTTACAACTGTGATAATAATCTCAACTCTATTTCTCAATCAGTTAAATAACGTAAATATAACTTAAGCTTGCGATAATCACTATCCGACATCACATCAGACGGCAAACATAATGATAAACGCTTTCTATCCCCTTCAACGCTAAATTGCAAAATTATAACCGCTGACAATACAACACTGTCAGAAGAATATAATTTTATTACCTGCCAACCTATCTGTTGGTTGTACACCAGCCAATTCTTTGAAGTTCTACGTATCGCCGTAAAAGAAGTAGGTAATATAAATAAAATATACTCCCTAACTACCTTAACCACATAAATAGAAAATATTACTGCGATTAATATTCGCCAACCAAAGACCATGGGTAATTGGTAAACAATTAATAACGCAATTCCATAAAATAGTAGAAATAAATAATATAATCGTTTTGACGCATGCCAATGGCATTCAAACAAGTTATTATCAAGCTGGTTGTACACGTGCCAAAATCATTTGAACCATTCTTCTTAAATCAGCATCTTCTGGCTCATCACGTTGCATAAACCAACCAAATAAATCTTGATCTTCACAACTTAATAATTTTTTAAAACGTTCTTGATCTTGTTGATCTAGACTTGGATATACTTCTTGCACAAACGGCATTAAAAGTACATCAAGCTCTAACATCCCCCGACGGCAATGCCAATATAACTTTTTTAATTCCAATTCATTATCAGACATAATAAAAACCCTTTTATGACTCTCCATTATATCATATATTTTAGCAAAACAACTGTTCCAAAAAGCCTCTAGCCTAATCGGCTTATACTTATATTAAGTCTAACAACAGACTGTTAATTCTAAAAACAATGCTATAATTTAACACAAGTACGCAACCGAACCTTTTAATATCCCTCAGCTTTTCTAAATGGATAAGTTTTTATGACAACGCCTTTTTTCTGTCTCTTAAACCATGAAAGTATTATCGCTATACAAGGCATAGATAGCAAAAAATTTCTACAAGGACAAATTACTTGCAATCTAAACTACCTTAGCACTGAACAATCAAGTTTAGGTGCCAGTTGTACCCCCAAAGGGCGAATGGTCTCTAGTTTTAGGCTTATTGAACAATCAACTAATAACTACTTGCTCAGCTTAGATAAAAACTTATTTGAAAAGCAATTAGCTGATTTTAAAAAGTATGCTGTATTTTCAAAAGTTACCTTAGAAAAAGCAGATCAACAATGGCTTCGTTTTGGCTTACAGGCTACTCCAGAACAATTATCTTTTTTAGAATTAGCCATACCCCAACAAGCTAATCAAGTTGTACAACACCCAAGCCAACAATATTTCCTCATAAATATTAGCGAACAACGTTATGAATTATGGGTTACCCCTGCACAGCGAGCCACCATTAAACCTTTACTAACTCAACAGCTAACAGAAAAACCACTGAATGATTGGTTATTAGGGCAAATTAGAGCAGGAATCGGACAAGTATTTATAGAAAATAGCGAAGAATTTGTACCACAAATGATCAACCTACAATCAGTAGGAGGCGTCAGTTTTAAGAAAGGCTGTTATCTAGGCCAAGAAATTGTTGCGCGTATGCAATACCTTGGTAAATTAAAACGTCATCTGTATCGTTTTGCATTAGATCAACAAGATTTACCAAGCATTGGTACTGATTTATTCTCCACAGTTCACCAAACCAGCGTTGGTCGTGTGGTATTAGCTGCCCATACAGAAGATCAAAAAATAGAGCTATTAGCTGTCACACAAGATGAAGCCATAACCAATGAACTATGGCTACAAGATAATCAAACCAATTTATTAAAACTGCTAAGTATTCCTTATCAAGTTAACCCTGAAGAAGAAATAAAGCACTAACATAAAAAAGGGGTAATCAATACCCCTTTTTATTAACTGCCAGCAATTACTTACGTCTAATCACCGTAGGTGGTTCATCCGCAGGTACATTATGACGAACTGGTGGATTATAGCCATCATCAGGTAATTTACCTGTTAATTGTTCAACCACCTGATTAGTGACATCCTTACCTAAAGCTTTAGATACTTTACTCACTAACTTAGCACGATCCAAGGTTACCTTTTTGTCTAAACTATTGACTAGTTTTAATTCTTTAGCCTCACCCATAGCAGTAAAGGCTGCCTTAATCTCATGGGTTTGCGTATTAATTAAATTAAACTCAGCCACTACCGTAAGATTAAGTGACTTAGAATAAGTATTGGTATGCTGGATATTCATCACATTATCAGAAAACTGAATATCTGACACGCGACCGAATAACACATAATCTGCACCATTAAAATCACCCTGATCGATACGTGCAATGATGTCATTAATGTTATCAAAATCAGGATCACCAGAATAAGGACGACCTTGAATTAAATCAACTAAACCTGATTTCTTAAGATCACCCTTAATATCACCTACAAACTTACGTAACTCTGTCTGATTAACATAGGTATATGTACCTTCAACATTACGATAATCAGATGTTGTGTTATTAGAGTAACTACCCGCTGAATGAGTATTAGCATTGTGAGTAGAGTCAACTACGCGAATATAGTCCTTGACCTGCTCTTCATAGGCTAAATCTGTGACAGCTACCTTAGGTTTAACTTCTTGAGCAAAAGCACCAAGAGATAAAGTAGCTACTAGTAATCCAGTTAATATACGCATAATCACCTACTTATCGATTTTGGGTTTTGCGGATTTCTTTTTCATCCATCCACTCAGACAAACCACTTTCTACATCAAATAGCTCTAAAGTAAATTTGTAATAAACATCTTTTATATTTTTAGTTTTCTTATTAATTGAAGTTAAAGTACCTTCTAAGCGGTATTTAGCAGCAATCATATTACCTGTTTTAGCTACGGTAGATTCTTTATATAAACCACTGTCATTTTGCAGTTTAAGCTGATCTACTTGGCTTTGCATTCTCGTATTATCACTTGCAAAACGCGCTACACCTGATTTCATTAACTGATTTTTAATAGAATCAGTCACACTACGAGTATCGATATATTCTGCTGTTTTATTTTGTACATCATACACTTGAATAACAGGACGGCCACGTAACACACCTGATTGTGCTAAAGAACGTGACATCTCTTCTGCAATCATTTGTAAATCTGTAGAACCAAAATCAATAGTAGCAACTTCTACCGCTTTTGGATCACCATAACTAACATCTTTTTCACTTCTCACCATCGGAGAATTATCAGCACAACCTGCAAGCACTATGGCAGCTGCTGCTAATAAAGAAAGTCCACGCGTTTTTAACATACTAACATCCTCTTAAATAAGCTACTAATCATTAAGGCTCTTGAAGTTCGATACGGAAATCTACTGCCTGCATAACAGGTGCAATACTATTGATATAAGTACTTTGCTTACCGTAGATTAACTTACTTTTCCACGTTTCTTCATTACCTACAGGGTAACCTTGATCATCTAACCATTGGAAACGGTAATTAATATTTTGATTATAACGAGACGTATTTTCCACAGCCACTTTAATCACCAAAAACCCATTCTGTCTAGATTTTTGCGCTTCAATGACCTCAATATGCTTAACCTTACCCATTTCAACCACATTAGGATGCTTATTCGAACAGCCTGCTAACATAAGCATTGCCATCACTAATGCACCGATTAATTTTAAATGTAGACGCATATCTATCTTCCCTCAAATTAAATAACCACTTATTATCAGTATAGCTCAAGATGATTAAGGTATATAAATTTTATTTCCTATTTGTACCAACTGAACCACCTGATAATTATTACTAATCATTACATCAAACTGTGTACCATTAGGTAAGTTTATGGTTTGCTTTCCTTTTGGTAGTGTTAAACGCGCTATTTGCATACTCTCTGGCAACGTACGCCATGTTCTTAAATCCGCTTGCTCTAAAAGCGCACCTGCTAGCCCAAAAGCCAAGCCTGCCCAAGGGCTAACTTCTTTATTTAACTGTTGTTGGGCAACAGCACGGGTTGCAGCACGGGTAACCGTTCTTATTAAAATCATAGGTAAATCATCGCGCAATGCACGACGAGACATCGCATCCACACTGGTTACTTCTGTTAACGGATAGTTTCGACCATTCACTGTAATTGCATTAAATTTCGAGCCATAGCCCACATCATTAATCACAGGTAATGAAACAGATATTTGAATAATTCCACTATTGGTTGGAATAGGGATGGATATACTCAATGAATCCCGCTTGGGTGCCAGACCAGACTGCATAATAATCAACACATCACTTTGATTAGCAGGCCGATTAATATTACTTGTAAGATTTTTTAACGCCTCTTTTAACACAGGCGCATCTGGCCTTAACTCAATCGCATTACGATAGCCCGGTGCAGCTAAATCTCTATCCCCTAGCGCCTCATAAATATAACCTGCTAAATAATGACTAAATGCGCTCTGATAGCTATTTTTTAAATTGACAACACTGGGCGTATTTAAAGTAGCCACAGGATAACCATTTAAATCTTGAAACTGGGTATTAATGCCTTTTTCTTGCGCTATTTGTTCTTGTTTATAGTAGAGTAGATCATGCACCTTAGCAATAACCGCTTCCCGTTCATGGGTTTGTCTAATAGCCACACGAGCAGAAGACCAATCACCCATAGCTAAATAATTAAGAGCCATCTGGGTGGTTAACATCACCTTTTCATAATCATAACCATCATAACGTCTGATTTTGTCATTTAACAAAAAGGCCATAAAATTATTAACATATCTTGCTGGATCTACTTTTACAGAGTCTTCCCATGCTTGCACTTGCTGATTAGCAGACATCCATGCTGCTTGGCTAGCTTGCAAATCACCTTTCAGCCTAAGCAATTCACCTTTTTCAAAATAATAGAGTAAATCTTTCTGCTCTTTCTTATTATTACTCTCTAAGATAGTTAAGGCAGCGTCAACATCGCCCACATTAATTTGCTGGCTAATAATCGTTAATTCTCTATCATAATTGCGGACAGTAGAACAACCTACTAAAAAGAGCATCAACAACAGGGCATAGCCGATACGCAACATCTATTAGACTCCTCTTAACCTGTGCCCATTGCTAACACTATGATGCTCAGTATTATTAAATGACTATTCTATTATGTCACTTTTGAATAATTCTTTTACCTAATACAAAGGTTTTATTCCAATAACTTTCATTTAAATTATTAAGACGTACCACTCCACCAGAACTAGGAGCATGTACAAAACGACCATCACCCACATAAATTCCTGCATGGCTTACACTATAGCCACCATTGGTAGCAAAAAACACCAAATCACCTGTTTTTAATGAATTACGTTTTACGGTAGGTGTCGCCATACTGCTCATTGCTTTAGTAGTACGTGGTAATTTTATGCCAGAGTTATTGTAAACATAGACGATTAGACCACTGCAATCAAAACCTGACTCAGGTGTATTGCCGCCCCAAATATAAGGTGTACCTATAAGACTCATTGCGCTAATAGAAACCTCGTCAGCGCTGGCTGGAAATTTAGCCGTAACAATAGGAGCAGTTCGTGTAGTCTGTTCATTCGTAGAACAAGCTGAAATTCCCAGTAGAATCCCTAGAATAAGAAGCATCCTCAACATATAACCTCCACCTAGATAACTCATGCTTTAATGACACTTGCAATACAAACTAATACTACTTAATTCAAAACCCTTAAAAAATTGTTATTATTATAAACATGTGTTTCAACATTTTCACAGTAAAAAATCACTATTAGTTTAGAATTCGTTTAGCTTCAACAAAACTAACGTTCCAATAATTGTTATTTAAACTGTCAATACGAACACCTTTGCGCTCGTTAGCAGAGTGAATAAAGTTATCGTTACCAATATAAATACCTGTGTGGCTAACTTGGCGACCACGTCCTGTAGCAAAAAACAGAACATCGCCTGGTTTTAATTTGGTTTTTGCCACTCTTGGCGCATCTACTTTAATCAATTGGCTTGTAGATCTTGGTAAATCAACACCCGCTTCTTTTTGATACAAGTAACCTACAAGGCCACTGCAATCAAAACCTGTTTTTACTGATTGACCACCATAACGGTAAGGAGTACCCAATAAAGAAACACCGCGAGAAATAATGCCATTAATGGCAGGAGAATTACTTGGCTTTTGAGTACGATTGAAATCCCCTTCTTGTGCTACAAATGCTTGTTTAAGCCCAAATAAGGAAGTGTCAATGGTATCTTTTTGTTGATAATGCAGTTCTCTATTAAGAGACAAATCGAAAGGTGAGGAAGGCGGAGGAGAAGCGACAAGTGATTGATTCTCACTCTGTCGATTAACACATCCCGTCATCCAAAAAACACAAATTAACAAAATTATTAATTTCTTCATCTACCCAAACCCTAAAAACAAACCGTGGAATTAAATGAATATCCAATAAGATTAAGTTAAATACATAACAAAAAGTCGTATTATACGGAAAGAATTTATGTTGGGAAATTTTAAATTAAGGTATTTGTTACTAAATTCTTTACACAACCAACCTAAATAACTCTACAACTAAAGGCTAACAAGCTATTTAATACTACGAAAGGTAAATAAAAATTATTTACCTTTCTTATAAAAATCATTGAGTTGCTGCTAATGCTTGTTCAAGATCGGCTAAAATATCATCAATATGCTCAATACCTATTGATAAACGGATCATATCTTGACTAACGCCTGCTTTCTCCAATTCCTCTGCATTTAATTGACGATGAGTAGTAGAGGCAGGATGACAAGCTAATGACTTAGCGTCCCCAATATTCACTAAACGCACCACCAGTTTTAACGCATCAATAAATTTAGCCCCTGCCTCAACGCCACCTTTAATACCAAACGACATGATTGCAGCAGGCGTGCCTTTCATATACTTTTGCGCTAAATTATGCTCTGGATGATTTGGCAAACCTGCGTATTTAACCCAGCTCACTTGCGGATGTTGCGCTAGGTAATGCGCTACCTTCACTGCATTCTCACAATGACGTTCCATGCGTAATGCAAGGGTTTCCGCCCCTTGTAAAATTTGAAAAGCATTAAATGGAGATAATACCGCCCCCATATTGCGTAATGGAATAACACGGCAACGAGCAATATAAGCAGCCTCAGCAAAGGTTTCGGTATAACTTACTCCATGATAAGAAGGATCAGGATTAACCAACATAGGGAAACAGTCTGCATACTTAAGCCAAGGGAATTTACCCGAATCAACCACCATGCCACCCAATGAAGTACCATGCCCTGCGATATATTTTGTTAAAGAATGGACAACAATATCCGCACCGTATTCAAATGGACGGCAAAGTGCAGGGCTTGCAACCGTATTATCAACCACTAAGGGGATACCATGACGGTGAGCAATCTCCGCTAATGCCTCAATATCAACAATATTACCTGCTGGATTACCAATACTTTCGCAAAAAATTAACTTAGTACGATCATCAATTAATTTTTCCAATCCCACTAAATCATCATGTTGAGCAAAGCGTGTTGTTATACCAAAGCGTGGTAAAGTATGGGCTAACAAATTATAAGTACCGCCATACAGCTTAGCCACAGAAACAATATTGTCACCTGCCTCGGTAATTGTCTGAATAGCATAGGTAATAGCAGCCATGCCAGAGGCTAATGCCAACCCTCCAATTCCCCCTTCCAAAGCGGCAATACGTTGTTCTAAAACAGCATTGGTAGGGTTAGTAATACGCGTATAAATATTGCCAGGCACTGCTAAATTAAATAAATCTGCACCATGTTGAGTATCATCAAAAGCATACGAACTGGTTTGATAGATAGGTACTGCCACTGAATGAGTAGTAGGTTCAGGGCTATAACCTGCATGAATAGCCAATGTTTCTAATTTCATAGGGATACTCTCAATAAATTATGATTTTTATAAGTGTAGTTTTTCATTTTAACAATATTACCTAAAAACAAGGTATAAAATCTTAAGAAACAAAATAACTAACCATATAATGATTAGTTATTTTGATTTTACCCTTTAAATAATGGCAATATATTGCACATTCTCAATTAACTGAAAGGCAAATAACGTTTCATGAATAATGCCCGCTCATGGCCTATTAATTTAGCCAGTGTTCTGATTGTCGCTATCAGCCTTATTCTTTTGTTACCTTTAAAACTGCTACCCTGCTTAATTGCAGGCTTGCTAATTTATGAGATTATTGACTCTATCACTAAAGTACTGCAACAACGTATCGCAGGTAGAGTAGCGCGCCTTCTTGCTGTGGGTATATTAACGATTATTGTTATTACAGCCCTTACCATCGCCTTTACCAGTGCCTTCTCCTTTTTAATGCATGAAGCTAATCACCCAGAACAGCTACTGAAAAAGCTATTAATGATTATTGAAAAGGCACGGAATCAATTACCTGAAAGCATTGATCGATACCTGCCTGCTACCGCTGAAGACATTAAAAACCACCTCAGCCAATTTATTATGGGCCATCTAGCCGAACTAAGAAACTTTGGCAAAGGTGCTGCACACTTATTTGTAACGGTACTTATTGGTATGGTGCTAGGTGCTATTATTGCTTTACAACCCACACCATCACCTAATACGTTAAGACCACTGGCAGAAGCCTTATTTACCCGTGTCAGTCGTTTTGCACAAGCATTTCATGATATTGTGTTTGCTCAAATTAAAATATCAATGCTAAATACCTTCTTTACCGCTATTTTCTTACTAACCGTTCCGCATATTTTCGGTGAACATCTACCACTGGTAAAAACCCTTATTCTACTTACCTTTATTGTAGGATTATTGCCTGTTATTGGTAACCTTATTTCCAACACCGTCATCTTTATTGTCGCTATGTCGGTTTCTTTCTGGGTAGCTAGTTGTGTACTGCTCTACCTTATACTTATCCATAAGCTTGAATATTTTTTAAATGCCCGTATTGTTGGTGGGCAAATTCGCGCAAGAGCTTGGGAATTACTAATTGCAATGTTAGTCTTTGAAGCTGCTTTTGGCCTTGCAGGTGTGATTGCCGCCCCCATTTACTATGCTTACCTAAAAAGTGAATTAAGAGCTGAAGAACTTGTATAACCAGTAACCCTATTAAACTAATAGGGCTAATCGCTTATCCTTTAAAGCTGGCCACCTAAATACAACCTTTCCCAAGGGCTAATTTCTTCAAAGAAACTTTGTAACTCTTGGCGTTTAGTAGCAACGAAACCATCTATAAACTCTTGATTAAACAAACCGCTGGCTAATTTGCTTTTTTCTAAACGTTGTAATGCGCCAAACAGTGAATTAGGAACAGTTAACTCATCAGGCACAACAATCTCACCGCTACTTGGCTCAGTAGGCTGACAGTTATTCTCTAACCCATATAAACCCGCTGCTAAAGTAGCAGCAATGGCAAGATAAGGATTAACATCAACTCCCGCTAGACGATTCTCTATTCGTCTAGCCTCTGGACTGCTTACAGGAATACGTAAACCTGCGGCACGATTATCATAAGACCAGCAGACATTATTAGGTGAATAATAAGGGTTATTAAGGCGTTGGAAAGAATTAATATTTGGCGCATAAAATGGGGTTAAATCGCCTAATACGGTTTGTAAACCACCAATATAATTAAAAAACGCTGGTGTGGCTTCACCTTTTTCATCATTAAAAATATTATTACCCGTTTCTTTATTAACAATACTTTGATGAATATGCATAGAGCTACCTGCTACCCCTTCCACAGGTTTAGCCATAAACACAGCTACCATGCCATGTTTTAGCGCCAACTCTTTTACCATAAACTTAAACAATAAAGTCTGGTCAGCAATCAGTAGTGCATTATCATGCACTAAATTTAGCTCAAACTGACTGGTTCCCATTTCATGTTCAAAAGTATCCCGAGGAATACCAAACAACTCCATAGCCTGATAAAGCTCTTGAAAAAAGGGTTGTAAGTTATTATTGGCTGAAACAGTAAAACCAGCCGCCCCTGTTTCACGTCTACCATCCAAGCCAGCAGGCGGTATAAAAGGCTCTTTTGGATCAGCGTTTTTATCAAATAAAAAGAATTCTATTTCGGTAGCCACCACAGGCTCAAGCTTTAACTGGCTGTAACGTTGCAGAATCCGCTTTAACAATACCCGAGAACATAAATTTGATGGCTCACCATTTAACTCATGGGCATCACTTAAAACCAATGCCTTAGGAATAGCTGACCAAGGCAACAAATAAATATGTTGCTCATCAGGATAAACAGCCACATCCCCATCATCCGCGCCATAAAAATGAGTAGGTGGATAGCCGCCCATAATACATTGCAATAATATGCCGCGCGCCATTTGTAAGCGACGACCTGATAGAAATCCCTCGCGACTCATCATCTTACCACGAGGTATACCATTAATATCCGCTATAACACAGGCAACCTCTTTTACATTAGCCAGTTTTTGCTGCAATATCTCTGCTTCAATAGCCATACGATTATTCCATTAGAGTTCTATGCTAAACTTTTACTAACCACTTCATAAACATCACTGGATAGTTTATCCGTCGCCATAATACGTTCTAACTCAGCCTTCATTAACTGCTGACGCTCAGCATCATACTTTCTCCAACGAGTTAGCGGCGTTAATAAACGCGAAGCAATTTGTGGGTTCATCTTATTCAACAGCAATACTTGATCCGCTAAGAACTTATAGCCTGCTCCTGTCTTTTGATGGAAACCAGTAAGGTTATTATTAGCAAAAGCGCCAATTAACGAACGAACCTTATTAGGGTTTTTAATGGTAAAGGCTTTATGCGCCATCAACTCATTTACTCTTGCTAAACTATCACCCACTTGACTATTTGCCTGTACAGCAAACCATTGATCCACTACCAAAGGATCGTCAGCAAATTGCTCATAAAAAGCGCTTAAAGCGTGTTGCTTTTCTTGCTCAAAACAAGAGTTCACTAAATTTGTTAACGCTGCCAACTGTTCCGTCATATTATCGCTGTTATTAAACTGGTCTATACAGGCCGCTAGTACCTCTTTATCCTCTGTAAGCATTAAATAAGAGAGTGCCATATTTTGCAAACTACGACGAGCGCTATGCTCTGCCGCAGGAGAATATGCGGTTTGTTTAGAAATATCCCTATTAGCTTGGTAGCGGCTTAAAAATAAGCCTTTTAAATTAACCGCTAATTGCTTACGAATAAACTGACGTGCAATATGAATAGCCTCTGGATCTGCCACATCACTAATTTCTACTAAATAGTTCTCAGCAGGTAGTGATAGCATTTCAGCTACCATCGCCTGATCTAAAGAATCATCTGCCAACAAGCTAGCATAAGCCTTCTCCAAGCCTTCATCTAAAGTTAAAGGATTACCTGCTTGGTAATTTGCTATTTGTTGTTGGATAGCTTCTATAGCTAAACGTTGACAAGCATCCCAACGATTAAAACCATCGCTATCATGTGCCATTAAAAATAATAAATCTTGTTTACTATAAGGGAAGGTTAATTGTACAGGAGCAGAAAAACCTCTTAATAAAGAAGGTATTGGTTTTTCATTGATATTTTCAAAGGTAAAAGTTTGTTCTGCTTCCGTAATCACCAATACTTTTTCTAACGCAGTAGTTGCGTCATCAACCAACTGTAATGGTAAAGGTTGACCTTGCTTATCTAATAAACCCATTGCTACAGGGATAACAAAGGGCAATTTTTCTTCCTGATTAGGGGTTGGCGGACAGCATTGTTTAAAGATTAAACTATATTGTTTAGTGGTCGCATCATAATGTTCAGTAACCTCTAACTTAGGTGTACCTGCTTGGCTGTACCAACGTTTAAATTGGTTTAAATTTATATCATTAGCATCAGCCAATGCCTTTACAAAATCATCACAAGTCACCGCTTGCCCATCATGGCGCTCAAAATATAAATCTGTTCCCTTTCTAAAACCCTCTTTACCTAACAAAGTATGCAGCATACGTACTACTTCTGCCCCTTTTTCATAGATAGTGACCGTATAGAAATTAGAAATTTCCATATAAGCATCAGGTCGTATTGGGTGTGCCATTGGCCCTGCATCTTCAGCAAACTGATGGGTACGTAAAAAAGCTACATCTTCTATACGTTTTACTGTTTGTGAATTCATATCCGCTGTAAATTCACTGTCTCTAAATACTGTAAAACCTTCTTTTAAAGACAATTGGAACCAATCTCTACAGGTTACTCGATTACCCGACCAGTTATGAAAATACTCATGTGCCACCACAGCTTCGACCCGTTGATGAGCCATATCGGTAGCGGTTTCTGGGCGCGCTAATACACAACTGGTATTAAAAATATTAAGCCCTTTATTCTCCATCGCGCCCATATTAAAATCGCTGACTGCTACGATCATAAAGATATCAAGGTCATATTCACGACCATATACTTCTTCATCCCAACGCATCGAATTTTTTAGACTGGTCATAGCATGGCTTACTTTGCCAATATTTTCAGGCTCTACATAAATGCGTAGATCCACTTCGCGATCATTCATGGTGATAAATTTATCTTCTACACACCACAAATCACCTGCTACTAAAGCAAACAAATAAGCAGGCTTTTTAAAAGGATCTTGCCATGTAGCCCAATGGCGATCATCTTCATCACCCTGCGCGGTTAAATTACCATTAGAAAGTAAAATAGGATAACGTTGCTGCTCTGCCTCAATAGTAGTAGTAAATTTACTCATTACATCAGGCCGATCTAAATAATAAGTAATTTTTCTAAAACCTTCAGCCTCACACTGGGTACAGAACATAGTATTGGATTTATACAAACCTTCTAAAGCGGTATTGGTTTCAGGATGAATACGCACCGTTGTTTTTAACACAAACTTATCTTTGGTTGGTTGTAAGGTGAGGCTTTTCTCATCTACCGTATAACTATTACTATTTAACACCACATTATCCATAGCCACTGTAAGCAATTCTAAATCTTGCCCATCAAGTACTAATTCTGGTAATTGCTCAGTATTTTTACTAGGGTTAAGGCGCATATGTAACTCGGCATGAACCATTGTAAAGCTCTCAAACAACTCAAACTTAAGATGGGTTTCATCTATTAAGTAATCAGGTGCTTGATAATCTTTTAAATAAACAGTTTTTACTGAGTTACTCATTAAAAAACTCCTTCACAGTAAAGCGAATAATAATAGTTGTGATTTTTAAATTAACTTACTATTGTACAGAAACAGTAACTTGATAAGCAGTGTATTTACGAATATTTATAACACCTGTATCCAGCATTAAATATTGGCCTTTAATTCCCAACAATTTGCCCTGTACAACCGATTGTTTATCCAAATTATGGCTGAGTATTTTAGTCGGATATTGTTGAACAGGATAGTTTAATTCTGTAACCTGTTGATTTTCTATTGGTTGTATTGCCTGTATACCAAAAGTAGCCTGTAATTTAGCAATCATTTTATGGCTATTGGTTAAAATACGATCACGTTCAGCTAGCAAATCCAAAGTTGCTGCCTCACCTTTTAATAATTGCCGCCAATTGGTTTTATCGGCTACGTGCTCTCTTAAAATATCTTCCATAAAGCCCGATTGTTGCCGAGTAGCCACACGAAAAATAGGTACTGCCTGTTTGGCGCCTTGATCAATCCAACGGGTAGGTATTTGACTGGCTCGCGTAATGCCAACTTTTAAGCCTGATGAGTTAGCTAGATAGACAATATGATCTGTCATACAAAACTGCTCACCCCACTCAGGGTTTCGACAAGTCCCTGCTGCATAATGGCATTTTTCAGGGCTCATAATGCAAATATCGCATTGTGCTGATTTAATAAAACAAGGATAGCAATAACCTTGCCCATAGCTTTTTGGTGTTTTTTTATGGCAAGCTTGACAAAAAATATTACCCGTAAAATTAATGGCTATATGTTTACCTAAGTAATTATTCAGTAACAATTTATGTTCGCCCAAACATAAAGTATATTGCACAACTGAATCTTGAGCATTAGGCAACGACACCTGCATTTTTTGCAACTGCCCTTCTAGCACCTGATGCAAAATCATTAATGGGTAGTCTTGGTTTTAATAATTATCTTTTCAGCATGCTGATGATCTGCTTCTTGTTGAGATTTGCAGCCAGGTCCGCCAATAAAGCCTGTACGCTCATCTTCTGGTAGATTTTTCAACTCCCACGCTATGATAGCCTGCAAACACGTCTCTCTTTGTTCTGCTGTTAATGTTTTCCCATTAGGCCATTTACCTAATTCGACAGACTGCTTCAAATTCTGGTATATTTCTGGAGTGATTTTCTCTATCATTTCAACATAAGAAGTCATAAAAACTGTTCCCTAATTATTTTTTGAACGGTTATATTATTTATTAGTCTATTATGAGCATGAAAATTTAACAAATATAATATAATATTTTGGAAATTAAATAATTAATGAAAATGTGATACTAACTAAATTATTCTAACTTAAACCGACCAAAAATCTTTAATAATCAAAAAATTAACTGTTTAATAAATAGATTAAACGAGAAGGAGATAACATGGCAGATCATAAAGCTACGCTAACCTTTGATGACGGTACAAACCTAGAACTACCAGTACTTCAAGGGACCTTAGGCGCTAATGTGGTGGATGTAAGAAATCTTGCCTCTACTCATCACTTTACTTATGACCCAGGCTTTATGTCCACTGCCTCTTGTGAGTCAAAAATCACCTATATCGACGGTGATAAAGGTATTTTACTCTATCGAGGCTACCCCATTGAGCAATTAGCAGAATACTCTGACTATTTAGAGGTTTGTTACTTATTATTAAATGGCGAGTTACCAAACGCCCAACAGAAAAAACAATATGAAGATATTGTTCATAACCACACCATGGTTCATGAACAAATGAAAAGCTTCCTAAATGGTTTCCGTCGCGATGCTCACCCAATGGCGGTTATGTGTGGTTTTGTAGGGGCCTTCTCTGCCTTCTACCACGACTCTTTAGACATTAACAACCCTATTCATCGTGAAATAGCCTCTAACCGTTTAGTATCTAAAATGCCTACTATTGCAGCAATGGCATACAAATACTCAATGGGACAACCCATTATGTATCCAGATAATAGCTTAGATTACGCGGCTAATTTCTTACATATGATGTTTAGTAATCCTTGTGAGAAAAAAGAAGTTAACCCTATCTTAGCCAAAGCGATGGATAAAATTTTTATCCTCCACGCTGACCACGAACAAAATGCATCAACCTCTACCGTTCGTTTAGCGGGTTCAACAGGGGCTAATCCGTTTGCTTGTATCGCAGCGGGTATTGCTGCACTATGGGGGCCTGCCCATGGTGGTGCAAACGAAGCAGTACTTACTATGTTAGAAGAAATTGGCAGTGTTAATAATATTGAAAAATATTTAGCCAAAGCTAAAGATAAAGACGATCCATTTAAATTAATGGGCTTTGGTCATCGTGTTTATAAAAACTTCGATCCACGTGCTAAAGTGTTGAAAAAAGCTTGCGATGAAGTTTTAAAAGAACTTGGAATCAATGATCCTCATCTAGAATTAGCGATGAGATTAGAAGAAATCGCACGTAATGATTCTTACTTTGTAGAGCGTAATCTGTATCCAAACGTTGACTTCTATTCTGGCATTATCCTAAAAGCAATTGGTATCCCAACCAGTATGTTTACCGTGATCTTTGCTATCTCTAGAACAGTAGGTTGGATTGCACACTGGAAAGAAATGTTATCAGAGCCTTATAAAATTAGCCGTCCACGCCAACTTTATACAGGCTACCCAGAGCGCGATTTTGTGCCAGTAGATAAACGTAAATAATTTGTTAATCTACTCAAAAGCCTGCTTAATCGCAGGCTTTTTTATGAGCCAAATATACTATATTAAATTACCATATAGTAATTATTCTCAGGTAGAATAGGCGCAGTAATTTTTATTAAAAGGGGTTAGTATGTTTCGTGTATTTCTTACCTTAGCTGGTTTTTTTGGTTTTACAGGGGTCATCCTCGGTTCTTACGCCTCCCATGGGCTAAAATCAGTACTGTCTGAAGCACAAATCCTAACATTCAAACTAGGCGTTCAATACCAACTTTACCACGCTATTGCATTACTTGGCATAGCGGCTCTATGCTATCTATTTTCTAGCCGTCTTATACAAGCATCAGGCTGGTTATTTACCATTGGTATTTTATTCTTTTCAGGTACACTCTACTCCATCACCTATTTTGGCTTACCTAATGTAGGCACTGCACCTATTGGTGGTGTTGCTTTTATTATTGGTTGGTTTTTACTGTGTATTGCAGCATGGAAAATTCCTGCAAAACAAACTATTTAAAGCGAGCTAAGTATGATGAAAATTTATATTAATGGGCAACCCCATGAGCTTACTGAACCAACCACAATCACTGGCTTAATAGAACAGCTTGAATTGACAGGTAAACGTATTGCTATTGAGCTTAATCAAGAAATAGTACCACGAAGCCAGCATTCAGAAACTTTTTTAAAAGAAAATGATCAATTAGAAATCGTCCACGCTATTGGTGGTGGTTAGGCCTAAGGAATCAACAAAATGAATACTACAGTAACAGATAAACCGCTCGTATTAGCAGGTAAAACCTATCAATCACGCTTATTGGTGGGTACTGGTAAATACAAAGATTTTAACGAAACACAACAAGCTATTGAAGCCTCTGGTGCAGAAATTGTGACCTTGGCGGTACGTCGTACTAATATTGGGCAAAATCCTAATGAAGCTAATTTATTAGATGTTATTTCACCTGATAAATATACTATTTTACCTAATACAGCAGGTTGCTTTGATGCTACCGAAGCGGTGAGAACATGCCGTCTAGCCCGCGAGTTGCTAGATGGACATAACCTCGTGAAACTAGAAGTATTAGCCGACCAAAAAACCCTATTTCCTAATGTAGTAGAGACATTAAAAGCAGCCGAAACATTAGTAAAAGAAAACTTTGAAGTAATGGTTTACACCAGTGATGACCCTATTATTGCCCGTCAACTAGCAGAAATAGGTTGTATTGCTGTTATGCCCTTAGCAGGCTTAATTGGTAGCGGTATGGGTATTTGTAACCCTTATAACTTACAAATCATCCTAGAAGAGGCGAAAATCCCTGTATTAGTGGATGCAGGTGTAGGGACTGCCTCAGATGCTACCATTGCTATGGAGTTAGGTTGTGATGCAGTATTAATGAACAGCGCGATTGCCCACGCACAGCAGCCCGTACTGATGGCCGAAGCAATGAAACACGCTATTATTGCAGGCCGTAAAGCTTATTTAGCGGGACGTATGCCGCGCAAGCTTTATGCAACAGCCTCATCACCCTTAGATGGCTTAATAAAATAATTTACTCTCCCTATCAATAAGTCTATTTTTTAATAGATTTATTGATAGAACATTGCTGCGCTTTAGGCTTACTTTTCAGCTCAATAACACCCACATTACCCCTTCTTATTCTTGTCATCATGTTTCAAGAAAGGCCTCATAAATTCCCTAACCTACTGAAAATACTTAAAAAATAATATAACTACCAAGCACATTTATTTGTCTTTTAATTACCATCGTCTAATGGAAGTTGTTGATAAATAAACTTATCTTGAATATGTGCACACAAGACTTAATTTACTTAACCGATTTATGAGGTGCGATTATGAACTGGGATACAGTTAAAGGTAATTGGAAACAAGCTAAAGGCAAGATCAAAGAACAGTGGGGAAAACTCACCGATGACGAAATTGATCAAATTGAAGGCAGACGCGAACAATTGTCTGGAGCAATCCAAAAACAATACGGTCTTACTAAAGATAAAGCCGAAGAACAAATTAAAGATTGGGAAACTCGTCAAAAATATTGATCGAGATTCTAAATGGTTACTATGAGGTATAGCCATGCTTAGATATGCTGTTATTTTCTTTGTTATTGCTCTAATTGCCGCACTATTTGGGTTTGGTGGTATCGCCGCAGGTGCAGCAGGCATAGCAAAAATACTATTCTATGTATTCTTAGTAATTTTTGTTGTTACACTAGTGATGGGACTTGTTGCTCGAAAGTAACCGTTTAACAGCTAGTGACAACTCAATTAAAAGGCTAGTTAACTAGCCTTTTAATTATTCTAACAAAGTGTTTTCTTTTATAATCATTTAAAAAAGTAGCGTTTCCGTTTTTATACTATAAAATACCCACCTAATATTATAGCTCCCTACTTTAGTAATTTTTATGACAGAAACTAACACTCCCCTTCGTACTATTAAAAGCTTTGTAATACGTGCAGGTCGCATGACCCATGGGCAAAAACAGGCCATCGCAACAGGTTGGGATGATTTTGGGCTAGCGCTAGAGCAAGGCTTATTAGACTATCAACAAATCTTTAACAGAACAGCACCTGTTACCCTTGAAATTGGTTTTGGTATGGGGCAATCACTTTGTACAATGGCAGAACAAGCGCCTGAGCAAGATTTTATTGGTATCGAAGTGCATAAACCTGGGGTAGGGGCTTTAATCACGTTACTACAGGAAAAACACCTTAATAATGTTCGCGTGTTTAATTGCGATGCCATTGAAGTGCTTAATAATTGTATTGCTGACAACAGCCTAGATCGCTTACTGCTCTTTTTCCCTGATCCTTGGCATAAGAAACGTCACCATAAACGCCGTATAGTACAAGCTGAATTTGCCCAACTGGTAAGAAATAAACTTAAAATAGGCGGTATCTTTCATATGGCTACCGATTGGCAGCCCTACGCAGAACATATGTTAGAAGTTATGCAAGCGGCACAAGGCTATAAAAATCTAGCCACCGATAATAGCTATATTCCACGACCAGAAGAAAGACCAAAAACTAAATTTGAAACACGGGGCGAACGCTTAGGCCACGGTGTTTGGGATTTAAAATTTCAACGTATTGCTTAATGGGTAAGTTTCCTCCCCACACTAAATGGGATATATTTTGTAGTGTCATTGATAACTATGGTGATATAGGGGTTTGCTGGCGCTTAGCAAGGCAACTTGCCCATGAACAAAATCAGTGTGTTAGATTATGGGTGGATGATCTTTATAGCTTTCAAAAACTCTGCCCTGTTATAAACCCACAACTTACAGAACAAACCATTGCTGCTATTGAAATCAGGCAGTGGCATAAGCAATGGCAATCTATTGAACCTGCTGATATTGTAATAGAAGCTTTCGCCTGTAATATTCCCACTGCTTACCAACAGGCAATGCAAACAGCTAATAAAGCTATTTTATGGCTAAATTTAGAATACCTAACCTATGAAAAATGGTCTATTGATTTTCATGCGCTACCCTCGCCACAAACCAATCAGCTAAATAAATACTTCTTTTTTACGGGTTTAGAAGAAACTGGCAGTGTTATTAGAGAAAGCCATTTACTTGAGCAAGCTGAACACTTTCAAAATAACCCCCATCTACAACAACAATTTTTAAGCCAGTTAGGGGTTACAAAACAACCAGATCATTATTTAATGCTATTATTTAGCTATGCCAATCACGGGCTCGCTGAATGGCTAGATACCTTACAAAAAAGTGATAAACCCTATCAGCTACTTATCCCCCAAACACCTTTACTCAATAATCTGGCTGATTATTTAAATATCGATAGATCACTATTAATCGCAGGTTACCAATACCAACAAGACGCTCTTAGTATTCAAATTATTCCTTTTGTAACTCAACAGGATTTTGATAAATTGCTGTGGTGTACTGACTATAACCTTATTAGAGGTGAAGACTCATTTGTTAGGGCGCAATATGCAGGAAAACCTATGTTGTGGCATATCTACCCACAACAAGAAAATGCGCATTTAACAAAACTACAGGCTTTTCTAGATTATTATTTAACAGACTTATCAGCAGAGGCACAACAAGCCACTATTGATTGGTGGTTTGCTTGGAATAACCAGCAGAACTTAACAGATAGTTGGCTAAATTATCAACAACACCTCCCTCAATTAGAAAAACAGGCAATAAATTGGGCAAAAAAGCAAAAAACTGTTACAGATTTGATCACAAAACTAGCCAAACTTTATAAAAATTGGCTATCATAAGCAGTTCTAAAATTTTATATAAAGTACCAATCAGATAAATTAACGGATATCCTAATGAAAACCGCTCAAGAATTTCGTGCTGGCCAAGTAATGAATATTAATGATGCACCATGGGTTGTGCAAAAAACTGAATTTAATAAATCAGGCCGCAACGCTGCTGTTGTAAAAATGAAGTTAAAAAATATTTTAACGGGTGCTGTAACAGAAAATGTTTACAAAGCAGACGATAAATTAGAACCTATCATTCTAGAACGTAAAGAAGTAACTTATTCTTATTTTGCTGATCCTAACTTTGTATTTATGGACAATGAATATAATCAATACGAAGTAGAAGCAGATGATTTAGGTGATGCTGTTCATTTTATTGAAGATGGCATTCAAGACGTTTGTGAAGCTGTATTTTATGATGGCCGTGTGATTTCTGTTGAATTACCAACCACCATCGTTCGCCAAATCGCTTATACTGAACCAGCTGTACGTGGTGATACTTCTGGTAAAGTAATGAAAGTAGCTCGTCTCAACACTGGCTATGAATTAAAAGTATCAGAGTTCTGTGAAATCGGTGACTATATCGAAATCGATACACGTACTAACGAATACAAAGCACGCGCTAAAGTATAATGCTTACTAAGTTTCTGGTAATTATGGGCAGTAATTACCAGAAAACCCCTATTGCAAATTATATATTCTTTCCTTTGCTAGGTGTTATTACTTGGTAGAACAATGCAATCAATACCCCTATCACAAAAAATAAACCAAAATATCGTTTATAAGTAAGAGCACTAGGTTGATAACCTTTAGCTAACATCTGTGCATATTGCAATGGAAAACTATCTGCACTATTATTTTTATCGATAATTACTCTCTCCGTAAACTCTCCTTTATAACTAAAATTTGAGCTTGCAAAATATTTTAGTAATCTGCTATCAACCAATACTTGTCCATAATAATATTTGCCATCTACTTGGTAAGAATAATTATATTGATGCTCTCTTTCATGTTTGCCTCGAAGAAAACCTACAGGCTTTTGTGCTCCACTGTATTTTATTTTGGCTTCAACAATACAATTTAAACAATCTTGTTGTAATAACCGATTCGCTTTATCTTTTACTAATAAAAACTCCCTATATAAACCATCATTTGTAAAAAAGAGAGCTAAGCCTATTCCGAATGCTATTAGAAGCATAATTATTTTCATTGGTTTAGACTTTACTTCTATTCCTGGTCGAGAACGCAGCACTTAACACTCCATTATTATTTTATAATTTTAGAAGATAATAATTGATCTATTAAAAAATGGAAATTGAAAAATACTAAAGGGGGCATAGCCCCCTTTCTTATTGATACTGCTTTTATAATTCTTATTTTAATGATGCGTTTTATTATTCTTATTCAACCGCTAAACTAATTTTCATATTATCACTCTGTTATTGTTTTTCTTGTAATTATATAAGAGCATAAACCATGCCAAATTAAAAATATCTATATATATCAATATCTTAAATAATTAATGCGAAAGCTGCCATTTTTTATAGGTAATGATTGTTACCTTTCCTCCCATTAATGTTACCTAAAATAGTGCTCTGCTAAATTAAAATACACATTCCACTCCCGTTCCCTTTAATCCACAGTAACCATTTGGATTTTTTTGTAAATATCGCTGATGATATTGTTCTGCAAAATAAAACTCTGGTGCTTGTTTAATTTCTGTAGTGATAGTGCGATACCCTTTTGCACTAAGCTGTTGTTGATAAGTCTCTTTACTGGCTAATGCTTCTTCTAATTGTTGCTCTGAATAGCAGTAAATAACCGAGCGATATTGGCTACCAATATCATTACCTTGACGCATACCTTGGGTAGGGTCATGATTTTCCCAAAATATTTTTAATAATTCATCAAAAGAAATAATCTCAGGATCATAAACCACTATCACTACCTCTGCATGTCCTGTATTACCTCCACAAACTTCCTCATAACTAGGGTTTGCCGTATGACCACCTGCATAACCAACAGCGGTTCCCAACACACCCTCTTGTTGCCAAAATAATCGCTCTACGCCCCAAAAACAGCCCATACCAAACACAACTTTTTCTAAACGGTCAGATAAGTTCGCTAAATCTTCTTTTGTTAATTGTTTACAAGACATAATAAAAACCCTCAACTTTAAAAAACATCTATTAAAGATTCTACTCTGTTTAGCTATTTTGTATTTAACCTGTTAGTCTTATTTATGATAATAGCTATACAACTATTCAAGCTGTAGTTATTGCAATGACTTAGTTTATTAGCAGAAATGATTAACAGCTTTATATTGCAACTGTTCCTTAAAAGAACAACACAAGACATAAAACTAGCTAACAAATATGGGGATCACTTCCACCCTTTACAAGCAGTAGAAATAATAAAAGAATACAGAATTAGCTCAGAAAATAATTAATGAGCTAATCTTTTTTCGGAATAACGTTCATGGGCACGGCTAGGCACTTCACCCGCAGCCAGTTGCTCCATACTAGGTGTTTGGTAAGTAAAAACCTCAGTAATATGATTATTATCATCTACCATTACTGCTTTTGACTTACGACCTACTAATTGGCTTACTGGGCATTGCTCATAAGCCATTAAAATAGCCAAGTCGCCTTTATTAAATAAATGGGCAGCAGCACCATTTAAGCAAATCTCACCTGCCCCTTTAGTACCAGGAATAACATAAGTCTGGAGGCGATTACCATTGGTAATATTCACCACATCAATTTGGGTATAAGGTAAAATACCACTGGCCTCTAGTAGTAATGGGTCAATGGTAATAGAACCCACATAATCCAAATTCGCCTCAGTTACCCGACAACGATGGATTTTACCGTACATAAATAAACGTGTAGCTTCTTGCACTTTTGAACCTTCTACTTAGCACTAACACTGATAAAGTCAGTTGACCTTCAGGATGGCTATTATACTAGTAATTTTTTAAAAACAAGTATTTTTTTTATTGTAAATATCAGCATATTGTTTCAAAAGCCGCTATTTTCCGCAAAATCACCGCCATATAACGATTTTATTAATAAAAATAAAAAAGCCCCTCTTAAGAGGGGCTTTTTACAGCTACTAATGTTTAAAGTAACATTGAACGGATATCTGCCAACACGTCCGCTAAACGCTTAGTAAAGCGTGCTGCTGCTGCACCATTAATCACACGGTGATCGTATGATAATGATAAGGGCAACATTAAGCGTGGTTGGAAGCCTTTACCGTCCCAAACGGGTTGCATAGTTGCTTTATTCACACCAAGAATAGCTACCTCAGGGGCATTAACGATAGGTGTAAAACCTGTACCGCCAATATGACCTAAACTAGAAATAGTGAAACAAGCGCCTTGCATTTCGTCTGGTTTTAACTTCTTATCCCGTGCTTTAGCCGCTAAATCAGCCGCTTCTTTCGCTAACTCAAATAAGCTCTTCTTATCTGCATCGCGAATAACAGGCACTAATAAGCCATCGGGCGTATCAACCGCAAAGCCAATATGCACATACTTCTTACGGATAAGTGCTTTACCACTAGGCACTAAAGAACTGTTAAAGTCTGGCATTTCTAACAATAGATATGCACAAGCCTTAATTAAGAAAGGTAACAAGGTGAGCTTAACGCCTTTCTTATCACCTAGTGCTTTTTGCGCCACACGGAATGCTTCAAGCTCAGTAATATCAGACTGATCGAACTGAGTAACATGTGGCACGTTAACCCAACTGCGATGTAAATTGACTGCAGCGATTTGCATTAAGCGCGTCATGGCTACTTCTTCAATCTCACCAAAGCGACTGAAATCTACTTCAGGGATTGGAGGAATGCCAGAACCACCAGTAACAGCTGCACCACCGCCAGACTTAGCTTGTTGCATTTGTTGCTTAACATAACTTTGCACGTCTTCTTTAAGAATCCGTCCCCGTGGACCAGTTGCTTTAACTGCAGCTAAATCCACCCCAAAATCACGAGCGATCATACGAACCGCAGGGCCTGCATGAACTTTTTTACTGCTACCAGACGCTTCTGCTTGCTTACTAGCAGGTGCCGCAGTAGCGGTAGCCGTAGCTCGCACTTGGTTAGCAGAAGGTGAGGTTTGTGCTACATCAGTAGTTTGCTGTTTAGCTGGTTCAGCATTATCAGTAGCAGTACTATCGCCTTCCACTTCTAATTCAAGCATTGGGTCACCATCTTTTAATGAGTCACCCATCTTAAATAATAACTTCTTAACAATACCTGCTTTAGGGGTTGGTACTTCCATACTAGCTTTAGCAGATTCTAGGGTAACAATGCTTTGCTCAGCTTCTACCTTATCGCCTACTTTTACTAATATTTCAATAACTTCGCCTTCACCACCAATATTAGGTACGTTAATTTGCTCTACACCACCTTTAGTAGCTGGTGCTTGTGCCGCAGCTTTAGGTGTTGCCGCTGGTGCTTCTTCTTGCTTAGCAGGTTCAGCTTGTGCAGGAGCAGGAGTAACATCACCCTCAACCTCTAACTCAAGCATTGGGTCACCATCTTTTAGTGAGTCACCCATTTTGAATAATAGCTTCTTAACAATACCTGCTTTAGGTGTAGGTACTTCCATACTGGCTTTAGCTGACTCTAGCGTTACAATGCTTTGTTCAGCTTCAACACGGTCACCCACCTTAACAAGAATCTCAATAACTTCACCTTCGCCACCAATGTTAGGTACATTGATTTGCTCTACACCACCTTTAGCTTTTGCTGCTGGTTTTTCAGCGGCTGCTTTAGGTTCAGCTTTAGCTTCTTGTTGAGGCTCTGCTTTTTGCTCTTTAGCAGGTTCAGCTTGCTTAGCTTCTGAACTACCTTCAGTTTCTAATTCAAGCATAGGATCACCTTCTTTCAAGGTATCTCCCATCTTAAATAGAATTTTCTTAACAACCCCTGCCTTAACACTAGGTACTTCCATACTGGCTTTAGCTGATTCTAGAGTTACTATGCTTTGCTCGGCCTCAATACGATCACCAACCTTTACAAGTATCTCAATAACCTCGCCTTCTCCGCCAATATTGGGTACGTGAATAGTTTCACTCATTTGTATTCTCCTATTCCGTAGCCATTAGCAATCAAGTGGATTAGTTTTTTCTGGATCAATACCAAACTTCTTAATCGCATCAGCCACCACGGTTGGTTTAATCTCACCACGTGCTGCTAGGGCTTCTAACGCAGCCACTACAATCCAATGACGATCTACTTCAAAGAAGTTACGTAAGTTAGCACGGCTATCACTACGCCCGAAACCATCAGTACCTAACACTTTATAATCCGTAGGCACCCATTGACGTACTTGATCCGCTAATAACTTCATATAGTCTGTTGAAGCAATAACTGGACCTTGTGCTTTTTCTAGGCACTCGGTGATATATGCTTTCTTAGGTTTAGCCGTTGGGTGTAAACGGTTCCAACGCTCAACTTCTAAACCATCGCGACGTAATTCATTAAAGCTTGGTACGCTCCATACATCAGCAGCCACTTTATATTCTTTACGAAGAATCTCAGCAGCAGCACGTACTTCACGTAAAATAGAGCCCGCACCTAACAGTTGAACACGTTGTTTAGATTTAGACTTATCAGCTTCTAATAAGTACATACCTTTTACAATCGCTTCTTCAACACCTTTAACTTTAGGTAACGCAGGTTGAATATAATTTTCGTTTAGCACGGTTAAGTAATAGAAAATACTCTTACCTTCTTCCACCATTTCTTTAATACCATGGCGGATGATGATAGCTAACTCATAAGCATAGGTTGGATCATAACTACGGCAATTAGGAATAGTACCTGCAAGAATATGGCTATGGCCATCTTCATGCTGCAAACCTTCACCATTTAATGTAGTACGACCTGATGTACCGCCAATTAAGAACCCATTGGCACGGCTATCACCTGCCGCCCAAGCCAAGTCACCTATACGTTGGAAACCAAACATAGAATAGAACACATAGAAAGGTAACATGGGTTGATTATGGGTACTATAAGAAGTACCTGCAGCAATCCAAGAGGACATTGCACCTGCTTCGTTGATACCTTCTTCTAAAATTTGACCTTTCTTATCTTCACGATAGAACATCACTTGGTCTTTATCTACTGGCTCATATAACTGACCCACAGATGAATAGATACCCAATTGACGGAACATACCTTCCATACCGAAAGTACGCGCTTCATCAGGAACGATAGGAACGATACGGCTACCAAGATCTTTATCTTTTACTAAATGCGCTAAGATACGCACAAATGACATAGTAGTAGAGATTTCACGATCACCAGAACCATCTAAAATTGCTTTTAAGGTATCTAATGATGGTGTAGGAATACTAATACTCTTAGTGCGACGACTAGGAACATAGCCACCTAACGCTTCACGACGGGAACGAATATATTTAATTTCAGGGCTATCTTCAGCAGGACGGAAGAATGGAATATTGCCAATATCTTTATCAGATACAGGTACATCAAACTTATCACGGAAGTTTTTAATAACTGCATCAGTTAACTTCTTATCGTTATGGGCAGTATTTTGACCCGCTGTACCTAAGATACCATAACCTTTAATGGTCTTAGCTAAGATAACCGTTGGTTGTCCAACGTGATTTACCGCTTGATGGTAAGCAGCATACACTTTAAATGGATCATGACCACCGCGGTTTAATGCCCAAATATCATCATCACTCAAATCCTTAACCATGTCTAACAGTTCAGGATAAGCGCCAAAGAAATGCTTACGAACAAAAGCACCATCTTTTGCTTTATAGTTTTGATAATCTCCGTCTACTACTTCTTCCATACGGCGTTGTAATAAACCATCTTTATCTTTAGCAAATAAAGGATCCCATAAACGACCCCAAATTACTTTATTTACATTCCAACCAGCACCACGGAATACACCTTCAAGTTCTTGAATGATTTTACCGTTACCACGTACAGGGCCATCTAAACGCTGTAAGTTACAGTTAATCACAAAAATAAGGTTATCTAATTTTTCGCGGCCTGCTAATGAAATAGCACCTAAGGTTTCTGGCTCATCTGTTTCGCCATCACCAATAAAACACCATACTTTTTGTTTACCTGGGGTAATAAAACCACGATGTTCTAAGTATTTCATAAAACGAGCTTGGTAAATCGCTTGGATTGGCCCTAAACCCATAGATACGGTTGGGAACTGCCAAAAATCTGGCATTAACCAAGGATGTGGGTATGAGGATAAACCTTTACCACCCACTTCTTGACGATAATTATCTAATTGCTCTTCTGTTAAACGACCTTCAATAAATGCACGGGCATAGATACCTGGTGCAGTATGGCCTTGGAAAAATACCAAGTCACCACCATGTTCTTCTGTAGGGCCTTTAAAGAAATAGTTAAAACCAACATCATAAAGCGTTGCACTGGAAGCAAAACTACCAATATGTCCACCTAGATCAGGATCTTTACGGTTAGCACGCACCACCATCGCCATTGCATTCCAACGGACTAATGAGCGGATACGACGCTCCATAAACATATCACCAGGTAATGGCGGTTCTTCAGTTAATGGAATCGTATTACGATAAGGTGTATTAATCGTATAAGGTAGTTTTACACCATTGCGTGTCGCCCACTCTCCCATTCTAGTCATCAAGTATTGAGCGCGTTCTTCACCCTCGTTCTCAACCACTGACTCTAGGGAATCAACCCATTCTTTTGTTTCTATGGGATCAAGATCTTGCATAGCTTGCTCCAGTCTCTATAGTAAAGCTTCTTTTGAAAGCTGTGAAATTCACAATCCTGTTATAGATTGTTAATCGCTTATTTATAATCGGCTTATAAACTACTAAGCCTCTTTTTATTGATTCATTTTTCAGGATTGATGAGCCTGAAAAAATCATCGATGAACCATAACCGTTTATTATACTATATCCTTGAATACTTCATATTCCCTAAAACTAAAAAATCTTTACTTTTTCTCCAGATTTCATCACTTCTTTTTATACAGTGATGGCTCTCCCTCAGGTCGTGTTTTAAAGCGACGATGAGCCCATAGATATTGATCTATCTGCTCTTTAACGCACTTTTCAACCCATTGATTTATAATTAAACAATCTACCTGTTCTGACTCACTGGGGAAATTATCCAAAGGTGGGTAAATTATTAACTCATAGCCACTACCATCAGCCAAAGGCTTCTGTACAAAAGGGATCACTTTTGCCTTAGTTAAACGGGCAAATTTTGTGGTAGCTGTCACCGTAGCTGCAGGTATACCAAACAATGGCACAAATACACTGCGCTTAGCACCATAATCTTGATCAGGCGCATACCAAATAGTCTCGCCATTTTTTAACACTCTGGCCATGGCGCGTATATCATCTCGTTCTATGGCTTCACTTTCTGGATTCATTCGCTCACGTCCAGAACGTTGTATATAGTCAAAAAAAGCATTACCGTGCTCGCGGTACATACCCGTTAGTGGACATAAGGTAGCGAGCATTGCTGCACCAATCTCTAAGGTAGTAAAGTGTAGGGCTAGCAAAATAACGCCTTGCTTTTCTTGTTGTGCTAGTTGTATATGTTCAAGACCTTCTACTTTTTTAATTAATTTAGAGAGTCGTTTTTTAGGCCACCACCAACTAATAGCCATCTCTGCAAAAGCGATTCCCATAGCAGCAAAATTTCTTTTCGTAATTTGCTTTCTATCTTCTGCTGACATTTCAGGAAAGCATAACTCAAGATTACGTTCTACAATACGTCGCCTTGAGCCCGCTAGGTAATAAACAATACCACCAAAACCAGCGCCTAATTTTCTAAGCCACTTATAAGGTAATAGTACCAATAACCACAATACAATTAGCCCTAACCACAATAGCCAATAACGAGGGTGTAAAAAATTTCTCTTAAAGACAACTCTAGCCATTAATACTCCTGATTAAAATCTACTTGGCCAAGCAGTGGCTGTTGCTTTTGAAAACGTTCTAAGTTACGGCTGAATAAATTAAAAACCAGAGGTGGTAGGCTGATCGCGGCTGTGTGCTCTGTAATTAGCAAATTTGGCACTCGCCAAAATAAATGGTTTGCAGGTAAAGGTTCAGTTCTAAATACGTCTAATACTGCCAAACTAGGACGCCCTTTATCTAAAGCAATAATAAGCTCCTCATCAACAATGGCTGTACCACGCCCTGCATTAATAAATACCGCACCCTGTTTCATTTTTGCAAAAATCTTAGCATCAAAAATATTTTGTGTACTAGGCGTATCAGGCAATAAACTAATCACATAATCAGCCGCTGTGACATATTCTGCTAATTCAGTTAATGCACCCACTTTTTCAAAAGGTGGTAGCTCTTTTGCCGTAGTAGCAATACCAAAAAGTTTGACGCCAAACGGCTTAAGGAATTTAGCAACCCCTGTACCAATAGTACCAGCACCAACAATTAATACCTGCTTACCATGCAAAGTAGAAGGTCGATCAGCTATCCAATGTTGTCTTTGCTGTGCCGCATATCGTTGCAACAATTGACGCTCATGAGCTAACATATAGGTTAATACATATTCAGCCATTAACTGGTCGAATACCCCTACCGCAGGACTTAACACATAATCTTTAGGTAAATTATGTGCCATTAAGGGTGCAATTCCTGCAAATACTGATTGAATCCATTGTGGCGTATTAACGCCCTCTTTTAATAAGTCTGCACATTGATTAGGAGAACCTAGCCATATATCACACTGATTAGCAATTTCTTTTAAGGAGGCTACATCATTACCTGCAAATAACTCACAGTCAGGATATTTTTGCTCCACTAACGGAATATAAGCTGAATAGTCTTTATCAATAATTAACAACTTATTCATACTGGATCATTAAACCTCAATAATTCATCAGGTAAACTCATCAACTCATCTTCTTCTGGAGGAGGTGGCATTTGTAGATGAAAGCCTTGTTGTTCGATATTAGCTAAAACTTGGACAGCATCTTCTCTAGCAAGTTTACGATTAGTAGTTAGCAATAAATCAAAGACGGGTTGCGGCTTGCCAAATACACTTAATAACTCCTCAGGAACCCGTTCTAAACCCTCTTTTTTATCCACATACAAATACATTTCATTTTTACGTGGACTTTTAAAAATAGAACAAATACGTTTTTCAATTGCCATAATTTTAAGCTCTGTTTAATTTAATGCTTGTATTAAAATGTCAGATAATATTTCTTTACGCCAACCTTTTAAACTATCAGGCAACTGATAATCTTTACTAGCTTGAACTGAATATAATATTTTTTCAATTATCCTTTTGCGCCATAATAACTCAGGACAAATGTCTAACTCGGTAGCTTTATGCTGTACTAGCTTTTTTAACTCTTTAGCAAGCTTGCCACTATTCACTGATAACGGCCTATCTATTCGTTGTGGCCAATCTTGTTGATCAATCTTAGCGGCTTTTTCAATGACTGCTAAAAGCGCATCGCCCTCTTTACGCAAAGTTCTAGGATGTAATTCAGGTGTTTTTGCTAGTGCGACTAAATTATTAGGCTGGTACTTAGCCATCATTAACAAACTATTGTCTTTTAACAATCGACCTCTGGCAATATTTTGTGTTCTTGCTTGCTCTTCTCGCCAAGCATAAAGCGCTTTTAACACCGCCAACTGTTGCCTTGATAAACGCCAAGCTTGTCTTGATTCTTTATATAATGTTTGAAAGTCAGGTACCTTAGCATAGCTTTCAGCGAGTTCTTTAGTGTCCTCATAAAGCCACTGTAATTTTTCAGCAGATAACTGACTAATAAAATAATGGTACAGCTCTATTAAATACATCACATCTGCTGCTGCATATTGCTCTTGCTCTGCTGATAAAGGACGTTGTAACCAATCTGAGCGTTTTTCTTGCTTACTTATTTCTTTATTCAATAATTGATTAACTAACGGCGAGTAACCTAATGTGATGCCCATACCCAAAAATGCAGCAGCCACTTGGGTATCAAAAACAGGTTCAGTAATAACACCTGTGAGTTGGAATAATAACTCTAAATCTTCTGAACAGGCATGTAATACTTTTATGACTTGTTTGTTCTCTAGTAATTGGGCAAATGCAGACCAATCAGAAATAGCAAGAGGATCTATTAAATAAGGTATTTTTCCATCACTAAGCTGTATCAAACCTGCTATAGGATAAAAGGTTGTTTCTCTTAAGAATTCAGTATCTAACGTAATAAAGGGTAGTTGTTGCCATTGACTACAATACTCAACCAAGGTTTTATTATCGCGAATCCACACAACATTAAATAGCACTAAATCCTCCTCACTCATGAAGAGGTGTAGTATACTTACCATTCCCCTAGCTCGACAATATTAAGTTAATTATTTTATAACGTTACTTTTAATTCTTTAAATCATCAGAAGTCTTTTTTAACACTTATATCTTATAAATTATTTGTCTATAATAGATTAAATATTGTTTTTATGAGAGTTGAAATGACCATCCCCCCCTTTGATAGTACAGGAAAAAACTTTGCGTATTGGTGGAATATACAAGGTGAATGGGTAGAAGAACCTAATGTACGTCGTGGTGGAGAAAGTGGTGTACTTCGTACCACTGATGCAAATGGCCATACATTATATATCAAACATCAAGAAGGACATATTTACCGCAGTATATGTCATCCATTAGGTCAAGCTACTATCCTTCGTGAATACAAAGCTTACTGTGCATTTGCTAAAGCCCAAGTCAAAACGCCTAAAGTTATTTACTGTGGTAGCTTAGATAAAAAGGCTATTTTAGTTACTGAGTCATTAGATGGTTTTATTGACCTAGATAGTTGGTTAACCCTCTGTCGGCAACAAAATACTTCAGCAGAGATTATTTATAAAGTATTAGAAGCAACAGCAAAGATGCTGGCAAGAATGCACCACAATCGGCTACAACATAATTGCACATATGCTAAGCATATTTTTGTAAAAGTATCAGAACAGGCTAATCTTCCAGTGGCTGAAGTAGCTTTACTTGACCTTGAGAAATCGAGACGTCGCTTAACTACAAAAGCAGCAGCTTTACATGATATTCCGCAGATAAAACGCCACTCCCTACTAAATGCAGAAGAATGGCGTTACTTTGTAAATTGTTATGAAAAGGCTTTTGGTTGCTCACTTCCACAACTTTACTAAATAACAATTAATGATGTTCAACTAACCCATCAATCATCACGTGGGGTTTGCCACGCGAACAATGTTCTACCCTACCCACTACCCCGTAAACCTCAGCCAGTACTTCGGGCGAAATAACTTGGTGTGGTATACCACTAGTGACTAATCGCCCATCCTTAAGCATTAATACGTAATCCGTATGTTGTAATGCAATGTTGATATCATGCAATACTATCACCGTTACCATATCTCGTTCTCTGGTTTCTTGCTTAATGACATCCATTACATGAAACTGATGATTAAGATCTAAGGCACTTAACGGTTCATCCAGTAATAATACTTTAGGTTGACGAATAAGCGCCTGCGCTAATCCCACCAATTGTTTTTGACCACCTGATAGTTGATCAAGATAGCGCATACCTAAATCTTCAATACCTAACTTCTCTAGCAATGCCATTGCTTCTTCTATAACTTGTTGGGTACTTTCACTATTAGATGCTTTACGTGCCACTAACATCGACTCAAAAGCGCGTAGATGAACACTGGCAGGTAAACTTTGTGGTAAATAAACCACCTGTTTAGCACGCTCAGCAAAATGGGCAGTGACTAAATCTTGTCCGTTAAAAAGTACTTCTCCCCTTGCAGCATTAAGGCCAGCCATTGCTTTTAATAAAGTAGACTTACCACTGCCATTAGGGCCTAGTAATGCTGTAACTTCACCGGCATTAATATGCTCCACCGAAAGATTTTCAATAACTTGCCGCCGACCGTAAGCAACGCTGAGCGACTTAATTAATAAATCACTCACCCACGACCTCCAGAAGTAGTACGGAAGATAATAGCTAAAAAGAAAGGAATGCCTATTAATGAAGTAATAATGCCCACAGGAATTAACACCCCTGGAATCATATTTTTTGAAACTACAGAGGCCAATGAAAGAATAAGCGCACCCGACAATGCACTGGCAGGTAAATAAAAACGATGATCTTCACCAAATAACATTCGAGCAATATGTGGCCCTACTAAACCAATAAACCCAATCGTTCCCACAAAAGCTACTGCTAAACCTGATAATACACTGATTCTAAATAAGCTAGCCAAACGTAACCGCTTAATATTAATACCAAAACTAGCAGCCCTATCTTCACCCAAACGCAGTGCAGTTAATTTCCACGCTGCCAGCATAGAGAAAGGGAAAGCAACCGCTAACGCTATCGCTAAAATACTGATATTTTGCCAGTCAGCACGGGACATACTGCCTAAAGTCCAAAATACCAACGCTTGTAATGCTTCAGCGGTGGCTATGTATTGTAACAATGCCACCAATGCACTAAAGGTAAAGCCAATGGCAATACCAAATAGAACAATCACATTGGTATTGGCTTGCCGCCAACGTGCCAATACATCCAATAACATAGTGGCAAATAAAGCAAATACAAAAGCATTGCCTGCTACTATCCACTTAGGATGTACCCCTGGAATACCAATATTTAATACAAAACCTAAAGCAGCACCAAAAGCCGCCGCATGAGAAACACCTAAGGTAAAAGGACTGGCTAACGGGTTATTTAATACGGTTTGCATTTCCGCACCCGCCAATCCTAAAGCAGCCCCCACTAGAATCGCCATCAACGCTTGCGGCAAACGGATATCCCAGATAATAATCTGTTGTGTTTTAGGGGCAGATTGCGCATTAAACAGAATATTAAGTAAATCTGTAAATCCTAAACCAGATGAACCTAAGGATAAATCTACCAATAAAGAGCTAATAATGGCTAGCAGTAATACAACTAGCCAAAACACTCTTTTTATAATAATTTGCTTATAACGATAGACCACTGATGATGCTGGTTGTGCCAGAACGCTATCTGTCATGAAGCGTCCCTAAGATCAACCCAATATGTTCCTTGAATATCCACTGGTAAAAACTCTTGTAGCTCATTGAAAGTTTCTTGCACATCTACATCCTTAAATAAATCTGGGTAGAACCATTTAGCAAACGCTTCTATGGCAATAATATTATAAGGTGAATTGTAGAAATTATGCCAAATACCATGGGTATTGTCGATGCTAGCAACAGCAGTTAATGCATTAACCCCTGTACGGGTAGTTAAGCGCTTTAAGCTTTGCGCAGCATTTTGTTGAGTAACACCTTGCCCTGCTTTTAAGCCCAATTTAGCATCATTAGTCGCTGTACCACTCATGATATAAACTTTTGGATCAACACTAATAACATGCTCTAAGCTAATTTCACCAATTACCGCTGGTAAAATATCAGCTGCAATATTATGGCCACCTGCGGCTTCAATAAACTCGCCAAAATTACCTTTACCTGCGGTATGGCAACAAGTAGGAGATTTCACCTCAGGTAACATTTCAATAAATACCGTTGTTCTTTCATTGGCAGGAATTTTAGCAACACGCTCTTGAATTCGGTTTAAATGTTTTTCATAAAACGCTAAATACTTATTGGCTGCTTCTTCGCGATGTAGTACTTTGCCTAATATCTTGATACTTGGAATCGTATTCTTCATAGGGTATTGGCGAAAATCAATAAATACCACAGGTACACCAGCACTTTGTAATTTTTCTACCAATGGATTTGTAACGCCTGGACCATGTCCCGCTATCCCAAAAATAGCTATATCAGGCTGTAAAGCCATTACTGTTTCTGGATTTACACTGGCCTCTGACGTTTGACCAATTAACGGAATATCCTTGATAGTGGGGAATTTTTTTAAATAAGCATTATAACCATTAACATCACTGCTTTTTAACTCGCCTTGCCAGCCAACGATACGTTTAGTGGGGTTATCTTTATCTAAAATAGCCATACTATAGAGCATACGTCCTTCACCTAATAGCACTCTATCAACTTTGTTAGGTATCTCAACTGTTCTGCCAGCAACATCGGTGATAGTTTCGGCTTGTACAATTGTCGAAAATGCAAATACCGAGGCAAATAAGCATGCACATTGTATTTTTAGGAATTTGCTCATTGTAATACTCCAATTTGGATAAGATATAAAATTATATGATAATTATTCTTAAATGAGAATGTAAGTTATTATCTTATATTTTGGAGAGATATGTAAGTAAATTTTTGGTAAAAAAATATGTTAGTTAATTAGTCTTATAAAATGAAATCCAGCAACTTATCTAATTCTGTATTAATCGCTTGATATAGTATTAAATAACTGCCTACTTACTAACGGTTTGCCCTGTAGATGAATCGCTAAAACCTGCCGCATTAAACGCTTTGCAGACAATAATACTGAGGCTGATGACCAATCAGCCTCACTCATTGCTAATAAATCACGGCCATAGAAAGCACCTGATTGGAATTGCGGTATTTGTTGCAAACCGTTTTCTGGATTAAATATATAAAACCCTTCAGGCCACAATGGAACGCCATCGCCTGTCTCAGTAAGGGAAAAACTATAGCCTAACTCATTGAGTAGTTGCCATTCAAAGCCCCTTAATAAAGGTTCAATAGCAGTTGCTGAGGATAACTGTTGTAATGCTTGCTGATAGTAATTAAACAACACAGGGCAAGCATCCTCCAAAGGAAGCAAGCGTATTAACAACTCATTAAGGTATAAGCCACTAAACAACGCTTTTCCACTTAATAAAAAAGGATTACTGGTGGTTTCAATTTGGCGAACCGTTTTTAAATCACCTTTGCCAACAAAACTTATAGTTAATGGCATAAAGGGCCTAGCGATACTACCTACTTTACTACGTGCTTTTCTTAATACCGCCCTTACCCTACCCCCTGGCGTAAAAAAATCCACCAAAGCACTTGTCTCTTTGTAAGGTTTACTATGTAACACAAAAGCTTGCAAAAAAGTATGATTCATCTTTAAAATTATCAACCTATTAAATAAAAACTTACCTCGAAATACAATTTTTTTTGCATGCCTAATCAGTTTAGTTATAATGGCTTTTTAGACCACCCTGACAGACCATGAAACATGACTATTAATCACTATAAAATTTTACAGATCCCAGAAACAGCTACCTCTGAAGAGATTAAACAAGCTTATATTAATAGTATAAATAAATGGCAAGAGCTGCAAACGCAACAAACCCCTGAAGCTAAAGAACGTTCCAACAAGATTATTGCTAGTATTGAACATGCCTATAAGGTTCTTTCCAATCCTACTACACGTGCTCATTTTGATAAAGCATTGCAGAACCAAACATCCAATATCACCACTACTACTAACCAAACGACTACTATGACTACCACACATTCTTCAAGTAAATTATTATATACATTGCTCGTAATTATTCTAATCTTATTAATTGCTATTGCCGCAGGTGTCTCCTATATCATCTTTAAAGGCCCTGCTCTACAACCCATAGCACAAGCTCCACAAAGCCAGCAGGCTAATCAACAAAAAGCAGCCCCAACCATTTCAGATGAACTTAAAAAAGAATTAGAAAAAGCAGAGCAACTCAAAAAACAAAATGCTAATAATCCAGAACTAATAGAAATAGCTAAATCTATTGCAGAAATGGCTAATAAAAACAGCAATACGATTATTGCTTACAATACGCAATTCTTAGGTGCTCAATCATCTAATCAGAATGTTACTTTTAGATTTATGGTAATTGATGGGATTACCCATTCACAATCATTATTATCATCCTATTTAACAGAACGCTTTATTGTGAATAATAATGATGTATGTAATAGCCAACAAGCAAACTTAGCCAAGGGAACATTATTTACTTTTGCTTATTACAATACGAAAGGTGAATTATTAGGCAGTTACTATATTGATCAACAAGTTTGTCAATCACCTGCTACCAACAGAATTGTTAAGCGTCCCGATGAAAGCCAACTAAAACCGCTGGAAGTAAAGAAAGATAGCGCGGCAACCACCAACAAAGAACCTGCTAACAAGCAACCAGAAGCGACTAATAAATAAATTAACTTATCCTAAGGGGCTTACCCGCCATAGCTAATAAAATATCGGTAAGCCCTTGCCAGCAGTCACCTGCTGCTTGTCCCTTGATTTGTGCATCTACTTGTTGGGCTTTAATCAATAACTCTCCCCATTGATTAGCACTATATCTGCCTATCGCTTGTTGAAAGATTGCTTGCCGCTTTGACCAAATAGGAGGTCTAACTTGGGAAAAGGCTTTTTGTAAAGGAATACCCTGCGCCGCTAATTGAGCTAAGGTCATTAAAGCGCGTAATTCTTTAGTTAACGTCCATAACACAAGGGTTTCTGCTGCCCCTTCTGCCCTTAATCCCTGTAGCATACGTAGGCTATGTGTAGCATCACCTTGCAAAGCAATATCTACCAAGCCAAAGATATCAAAACGTGCGCTATCCACCACCATTTGTTGAATATGGTCAACATCTACTCGCGAATCATTACCTATCAATAATTTAAGTTTTTCTATTTCTTGAGCAGCCGCTAGTAAATTACCTTCTACTCTTAATGAAAATAACTCTAAAGCATCAGGTGTAATAGATAACCCTAAGGTTGCTAAGCGTTGTCTAATCCATTGGGGTAATTGATTAGCTTCAATTGGCCAGATTTGTATTAATTGACATAATGGACTATCAGTTACCGTTTTAACCCACTTTGTTTTAACATCTAATTTAGGTGCTGATATTAGTAATAATGTATCTTGTGGTGGGTTTGCTAAATAGCTTAATAAAGCTTCCCCTTTATCTGATAATGAAGCTGTTTTTAAACGAAACTCTAAAATACGTTTTTCAGCAAATAACGACATACTAGCTGCTTCATCATACAGCACAGACCAATCAAAATTAGTTTCTACATTAAATAACTGTCGCTCGCTATAGCCTGCTTCCCTAGCAGCCGTGCGAATAGCATCTGCTGCTTCCATACAAAGTAAAGGCTCATCACCTGCTACAATATATACAGCACTTAATTCGGTTTGTAGTTGTTTAGCTAATTGATTGATATTTAGTTTCATAAAAGTAAAGAGCCTGTCATTAACAGGCTCTAAAATAATGCTTAGCGTTCATTAAACTTTTCGATCTCATCCAAAGGAATACTGTGTAACAGTGACTTACGTCTTTCCTCTAGGGCTTTTTGTTGCGCTTTTTCAGCCTCAGCTTTTAATCTCAGTTGCTCTTCAGCGGCTTTTTGTAAGCTGTCTAATTGTGCCACTGAAACCGCTTGTAAACGCTCTAATAACAGCGTAATTGCATCTGCTCTGATCCTTCTATCTATCTGCTCAGCCTGCAATTCATCAGCCACAATATTATTAGAATCACTGATATATTCGCCACGTGCCTCTAATGAACTCTGAATTAATAAGAGACCACCAGTGCCAAAGATTTCATAGTCAAGGGTCAGTATTTTTACTATTTCTGTACCACGAATATCATTAGCATAACTTAATGTTCTACTATCCCATTTTTCTGATACAACTAACTTATACTCAGCAGTATCATAAATCTTCACACCTGCAGCCGTTAATCTTTCTTTCAGTTCATTGACTAATGGGCCATACTTGTCTCCTGCTGAGACTGCCATTTCTTTAATTTCAATCTTATCATCATTGGTACCACGCAAATGAAAACCGCAAGCAGTTAACATGAGTGCCATTATGCTGACTATAAAATAACTTATTAAACGCTTCATATATTATGAAACTCCATTACTAATTCTTTATATTAATTAGCCACAATATTAACTAATTTACCAGGCACAACAATCACTTTACGCACTGTAACACCTTCTATAAAGCGTTGTACTGACTGATGGCTAAGGGCAGCAGCTTCAATTTCTTGTTTTGAAGCGTTCGCAGATACTTCTATATTACCACGAAGTTTACCATTTACTTGAATTACAATCGTTAACACATCTTGCACTAAAGCAGACTCATCCACTGTTGGCCATGCTGCATTAATTACTGCTTGTTCATGTCCTAAAGCCTGCCACAATGTATGACAAATATGGGGCGTAATAGGTGCTAATAACAAGGTAACTGTTTCTAAGCCTTCTTGGATTAAAGCACGATCAATTACAGACTCATTCGCCGCCTTTTCTAATACATTCATTAACGTCATAACTGCTGCAATGGCTGTATTAAACTTATGATTTTGTCCCACATCCTGACTGGCTTGTTTAATGGCTAGATGAATAGCACGTCTAACCGCTTTTTGCTCATCATTTAACTGAGCAATATTATATTTTTCAGGTAATCCAGCATTTACATGCTGATAAGCTAAACGCCATACCCTACGTAAAAAACGGCTAGCACCTTCTACCCCTGCATCTGACCATTCAAGGCTCATATCAGGTGGTGACGCAAACATCATAAACAAACGGCAAGTATCAGCGCCATATTGCTCAATCATGGTTTGTGGATCAACCCCATTGTTGAATGACTTAGACATTTTTAACATGCCACCAATCTCAACAGGTTGTTTATCTCCACTATAAACAGCTGATATTGCTCTGCCTTTGTTATCTTTCTCGACAATCACATCATTCGGACTAAAGTAAGTCTTACTACCATTATCAGCGGTACGGAAATAAGTTTCTGCCACCACCATGCCTTGCGTTAATAAATTAACCACTGGTTCATCCGAATTTACTAAGCCTTCATCACGCATTAATTTATGGAAGAAACGAGTATAAAGTAAATGCAAAATGGCATGTTCAATACCACCAATGTATTGATCAACAGGTAACCAATAATCAGACGCTTTTTTATCAACCATACCCCCCGTAAATTGTGGCGAGGCATAACGTGCAATATACCAGGAACTTTCTACAAAGGTATCCATTGTATCTGTTTCACGACGAGCCGCTTTACCACAGGTAGGACAAGTAGTTTCATAAAACTCTGGCATTTTCGCTAGAGGACTGCCTGTACCATCAGGCACTACATCTTCAGGTAATACCACAGGTAATTGATCTTCAGGAACAGGCACATCACCACAGCAATCGCAATGTACAATAGGAATTGGACAACCCCAATAACGCTGACGGCTAATCCCCCAATCCCTTAAACGGTATTGCGTTCTAGCTTCCCCTAAATTTTGTGCTTGCAATGTTTTGCCAATCGCTGCAAAGGCTTGCTCAAAATCTAAGCCATTATATTCGCCCGAATTAATTAACGTACCATATTCACTGTAAGCATCTTGCCAAGGCGCTGGCACTTCATCACCGACACTTGTATGAATCACAGGCTTAATCGGTAAATTATATTTTTGCGCAAAAGCATAATCGCGTTCATCATGAGCAGGAACAGCCATTACCGCGCCTTCACCATAAGCCATTAATACATAGTTAGCTACCCATACATTTAGCTTATCGCCTGTTAATGGATGTTTAACATATAAATTAGTCGCCATCCCTTCTTTTTCTTGGGTGGCTAAATCGGCTTCTGAGACACCACCTTTTTTACACTTATCAATAAAGGCTTGTAACGCAGGATTATTCTCGGCTGCTTGAGTGGCTAATGGATGCTCAGCAGCGACTGCTACATAAGTTGCGCCCATTAACGTATCAGGGCGAGTAGTAAATACTTTTAACTGACCAGTATGACCTATGCTTTGCTCATCATAAGGGAAACAAATCTCCATCCCCTTCGATTTACCAATCCAATTGCGTTGCATAGTCTTAACTTGTTCAGGCCAGCCCGTTAAATTATCTAAATCCTCTAATAACTCTTGCGCATACGCGGTAATACGGAAATAGTACATTGGGATTTCACGCTTCTCAACCAATGCACCTGAACGCCAACCGCGTCCATCAATCACTTGCTCATTAGCCAATACTGTTTGATCAACAGGATCCCAATTAACTGTACCATTTTTACGGTAAATAACCCTTTTTTCGAACAACTTAGTAAATAACCACTGCTCCCAACGATAATAATCAGGCCTACAAGTAGTGATTTCACGGGTCCAATCAACCGCCAAACCCAAGCTGTTTAATTGCTTCTTCATATAAGCAATATTTTCATAAGTCCATTTCGCAGGCGCTACTTTATTTTTCATTGCCGCATTTTCAGCAGGCATACCAAAAGCATCCCATCCCATAGGTTGCAGAACATTTTTACCCAACATACGTTGATAGCGGCTAATTACATCACCTATTGTGTAATTACGCACATGCCCCATATGCAGCTTACCACTTGGATAGGGAAACATAGATAAACAATAATATTTTTCTTTATCAGAACGCTCAGTCGCTAAAAAAGATTGATTTTTATCCCAATATTGCTGGGCTGTTGCTTCAATTTCTTGAGGTAAATATTGTTCTTTCATCATGGTTTTAACGGATCAATTAGGATTGAGTAATAAACCTGCTAGCATACATGAGTTAGCAAAAGATAAAAAGTCAAAGCTGATGTTCTCAATAAAAAAGTCTTTTGAGAACACTTTCCCTTAATACTCAGTAGCTATTTACTGTGTTTACAACATCAATTTACTGCTGTTGCTTTAACTTATTTATTTCACTTAAAACTCTGTCAGCCGTACGTTTTAGGAAAGCCAGTGTATCTGGATCAGTAATCACGCCATCCGTTACTTTTTCACCAATATGCGCCAATGCTGCCTCCCTTAAAGGAATAATATGACACAACATAGAGGCGAAGGTTTCGCGTAATTGATACTGAGCGCGCACACCTCCTAAATCACCTGTTGATTGTGTAATAAAATAAACGGGCTTATGTAAAAAGCAACTATTAAAAGCAGGACGAGATAGCCAATCCAAAGTATTTTTTAAAACCCCCGGAATGCCATGATTAAACTCTGGGCATACCACTAGTACTCCATCAGATAGCTGTACCAAAGCTCTAGCATCAGTTACGGCTGTAGGCAATACTTCTTTTTCTAAATCACCGTTGTAATGGGGTAAAGCACCGATATCTAATAACTCAAAAACAGCTTGCGGTTTAACCATTTCAACCATTGTTTTTAAAATAATCGTTGAATACGAATTTTGTCGTAAACTACCTGAAATACCTACTAAGCGCATGCTAACCTCACTAAAAACTTACGTTTATAAAACACAGAAATAAATAAGGGAGCTATTTGCTCCCTTATCCATCATAAAGATTACAGTGGTTTGCCTCTATTACCATGTTGGCTAACAAAAGCTTGTATTTTCGCCAAATCATTAGCAAGCACTGTACAACGTTCTTCACGTTTAAACAGATCAGTTAAATGAGCAGGTAGCTCAATAGCTTTAGCCACGCCTGCTTTTTCCACTGCTTCTGGGAACTTCACAGGATGAGCAGTACCCAAAGTAACCATAGGTAAAGCTAAACTACGACGACATAAACGTGCCGCCCTTACCCCAATAGCAGTATGAGGATCTAATACTTCACCTGTTTGTTTAAATACTTCTGCGATAGTTGCACAGGTTTCTTCATCAGATACCGCTAATGAATCAAATAATTTACGAGCTTCAGTCCAACGCTCTTGTTCTACGGAGAGCTTACCAGTTTGTTTAAAGTTAGCTAATAAGTCAGCCACGGCTTTACCATTTCTACCATGTAGATCAAACAATAAACGCTCAAAGTTAGAAGACACCATAATATCCATAGAAGGTGATAAAGAGGGGTGCAACTGATCTTTATCATAATGGTTGCCAGACATAAAGCGATGCAGAATATCATTACGATTAGTGGCTACAATCAATTGATTAATAGGTAGCCCCATATTACGCGCTAAGTAACCTGCAAAAATATCACCAAAGTTACCTGTAGGCACAGAGAATGCCACAGAACGTAATGGCCCACCTAACTGTAAAGCAGCATAGAAGTAGTAAACAATCTGCGCCATAATACGCGCCCAGTTAATGGAGTTTACCGCGACTAAACGAGTACCTTTTAAGAAGCCTTGATCTGCAAAGCTGGCTTTAACCATTTCTTGGCAATCATCAAAATTACCCTCGATGGCAATATTGTGAATATTCTCGCCAAGGATAGTAGTCATTTGGCGGCGCTGTACTTCTGATACGCGATTGTGAGGATGCAGAATAAAAATATCCACATTTTCACAGCGACGACAACCTTCAATAGCTGCAGAACCTGTATCACCAGAGGTTGCCCCCATAATAACGACACGTTCATTACGCTTTGCTAATACATAATCTAATAAACGACCTAATAACTGTAAGGCAAAATCTTTAAATGCTAACGTTGGGCCATGAAATAACTCTAACACCCACTCATTACCAGCCAAAGGACGTAATGGCGCTACTGCCTGATGAGCGAACACACCATAAGTTTCGGCTAGAATCTGTTTAAAGTCAGCGTCAGGAATACAACCTTCAACAAAAGGACGCATCACTTTAAAAGCTAACTCATGATAAGGTAAGCCAGCCCAGCTACTGATTTCTTCTACTGTAAAATGTGGTAAATTCTCAGGTACATATAAGCCACCATCAGTGGCTAAACCTGCTAATAAAACATCTTCAAAGTTAAGTGCAGGCGCTTGCCCACGGGTGCTTATATAACGCATAGTTAATACACTTTATTAGTTCAATTGTTCAACACGAATACGCACTACTTGTCCTTCAACACCTTCTAATGCTTCCAGTGCAGTAATCGCATCATTCATTTTTGCTTCAGTTACTTTATGAGTTAGTAAAATCATTGGCACTTTACCATCCATTTCTTCTAACTCTTTTTGCATAATAGATTCAATATTAATTCCACGCTCAGAAAGTATAGTCGCCACTTGAGCTAATACACCTGGCGAATCTTTTGCTTGAATACGTAAATAATAAGCTGTTTCACAATCAGCAATAGCTAACACAGGCATATTAGATAATGCTGATGGTTGAAATGCCAAATGAGGCACACGGTTTTCAGGGTCAGAAGTCATTACCCGTACTACATCAACCAAATCCGCTACAACTGCTGATGCTGTTGCGTCCATACCAGCACCTGCACCATAGTATAAGGTTGAGCCTACCGCATCACCATTTACCATAACTGCATTCATTACCCCATTAACATTAGCCAGTAATTCCTCAGCTGGAATTAATGTTGGATGTACACGTAACTCAATACCTTGTTCTGTACGTTTGGCAACACCTAAGTGTTTAATTCGATAGCCTAACGCATCAGCGTACAATACATCTTCTGAGGTTAATTTAGTAATACCTTCGGTATAAGCTTTATCAAACTGTAAAGGGATACCAAAGGCAATAGACGCTAAAATAGTTAACTTATGCGCGGCATCAATGCCTTCCACATCAAAGGTAGGATCAGCTTCGGCATAGCCTAACTCTTGTGCTTCTTTTAATACATCAGCAAATGCACGGCCTTTTTCACGCATTTCAGTTAGGATAAAATTGCCTGTACCATTGATGATACCAGCCACCCAATTAATTTGATTACCTGCTAACCCTTCACGAATCGCTTTAATAATTGGGATACCACCAGCAACAGAAGCCTCAAAAGCAACAATAACGCCTTTTTCTTCTGCCTTCGTAAAAATCTCATTACCATGTACAGCAATTAATGCTTTATTGGCAGTCACTACATGCTTACCATTTTCAATGGCTTTTAGCACTAATTCACGGGCTAACGTATAACCACCAATTAACTCAACAATAATATCAATTTCAGGGTTATTAACTACCTCAAACACATCTTCCGTAATTGGGGTGTTCCCTGTTTGGCATTGTGGGTTAATCGCGCGTGCAGCAATTTGTGCCACTTCAATAGCCCTACCTGCTCGACGAGCGATCTCTTGTGCATTACGCATTAGTACATTAAAAGTACCGCCACCCACAGTACCCAATCCACATAAGCCAACTTTTACTGGTTTCAAGCTAATACTCCCACCCATTAACAAAATTAATGCGCAACATTACGAGGCTACGCGCTATTAGTCAATAATTCTTTTACAAAATTACGGATTATTTTTTGGCTGTTGTTGATCCGCTATATTCTGCCCTGTCTGTGCTATACGTACTTTGTTATAACTATTAACAATAATATAAACGCGATCACCGACACGAATAATTTGGTTAGGATCTACCTCTTGTACAATAGAAATTAAACGACCATCTTCCCCATCTTGTTTAATGATCATTTCTACCCCATCGGTACGGGTAAGACCTTCTTCAGTTACCGTACCAATTAAACCAACAGCTACTGCACCAATTACAGCACCTACCACAACCCCTGCTGCATCACCAAATGAGTTAGCACCGCCAGAAGCACCTGCTGCACCGCCAGCAATAGCGCCAGCACCAGCGCCTACGCCGCTTCTTGAACCATCTATTCTAACAGGTCTTAAATTAAGGATTGTACCTAACGTAACGTTTTGTATATTACGTACTTCTTCTCTACCATAGGTTTTACTGTCTAGTTTAGGCATACAGCCTGCAATACCTAACAACATTAAAAGTACTGTTAAAACTGTTATATTTTGCTTAATTTTCATCGTTTTTCCTAAATATGAAGAACATCCTAATACTGTCTATACTACCTATTATGCCATAGATAATTGGATACTGAAAAACTAATAGAAACTTGTAACTGCAAATAAGTAAGACAGTTATAAGCTATGTAAGCTTATAACAAAAAAGACACATTATAAAATGTAAGTGAGCAAAGGTTTTTATTCGTTCTGTATAAAGATCAAAGATGATATTAGAAGTAACACTAACCCCTTAATTACTCTACTATTAGTGTTACCTCTAACAAATCAAAAAACAATGATAGTTATAAATTATTTTTAATAGTTGCCATACTTAGTAGCTAATGTGAAAGCAGCTGCTTTGCAATGGTTATTTAAGGCTAAGCACAGTGTAAAAGTGATTAACTAAAACCTACTTAGTAGTATAATTAGCTAATATTAATTGAGGCTTAAAATGCTGAAATTTTATACAGACACTGTTATTTTTTGTTGTTTAGGTATGAAATCAACACACCAATTACTTACCGCATAATTTAAAATATTTTTCGGTGTTTCTTGATAGAAGTTTGTTTCTATAGGTTGACCTAAAATCTCTAGTGCTGTTATTAACAATTGACTGGCTTGTTTTATGGGTAAAATAGGTGAACACTGTGTTTTACTTAGCTTATGCCCATTTTCATCTAACAAAATGGGAACGTGCAAATAGTTTGGCTTAGAAAACCCTAGTAACTCTTGCAAGTAAAGCTGCCTAGGTGTTGAGTCTAATAGGTCTGCACCCCTTACAATATCAGTAATTCCTTGCTCAGCATCATCCAACACCACAGCTAACTGATAAGCAAAAAAACCATCTCGACGCTTAACAATAAAATCCCCTACTTCTCGCCCTAAATGCTGCGAGAACTTACCCTGCACTCGATCATTAAATTGATAAATTAATTCTGGCACACGAATTCTAATAGCAGCATCAATACAAGGCTTTAAGGCATCACGACAAAAATTTGGATAAATTGAATAATCTTCTAGTTGTTTTCTTGAGCAAGTACAAGCATAGGCTAATCCATTACTCAGTAGCCTATCAATTACCGATTGATAAGTGGCCAAACGATTACTTTGATAAAGAATTTCACCATCCCACTCAAAACCGTAGGCTTCTAAAGTACGCAAAATATTATCGGTAGCGCCAGCCACTTCTCTTGGAGGATCAATATCTTCAATACGAATAAGCCATTGACCATTGGCTGCTTTAGCATCTAAATAAGAAGCCAGTGCAGCTACTAATGACCCTAAATGCAAACCCCCACTAGGAGTGGGGGCAAAGCGACCAATGTAAGGCTTAGGCATAGCTAACAAAGGATAACAAAAAGATTAGAGACCTGTTTGTTTCTCTTTTATTTCTGCTAATGTTTTGCAATCAATGCAAAGTGTGGCGGTAGGACGTGCCTCTAAACGGCGAATACCAATTTCAACGCCACAAGAATCACACCAGCCATAATTATTCTCAGCAATCAATTGTAACGTATCATCAATTTTTTTGATGAGTTTACGTTCTCTATCACGCGTACGTAGTTCTAAACTAAACTCTTCTTCTTGCGTTGCTCTATCTGCAGGGTCTGGAAAATTAGCAGCATCATCTTGCATATGTTCAACTGTACGAGTCATATCTTCTACAAGCTCTACGCGCCATTTCTTAAGGATTTCAGCAAAATGTCCACGCATTGCTTCGCTCATGTATTCTTCACCTTTCTTTTCTTTATAAGGTGTGAATCCTTGACCTATAGTATCTTCAGAACTTTTTTTCTCTGGAGTTTTTTTAGCCTTAGCCACTACTTTTCCCTCTTTTTAAAACAAACAACCTTAAGGATATTAAACCTTTGTTAATAAGCTTTAATAAAAATTATGACGGCGCAAATTATCAGATAGCGAGAAACTAATCTAGTGCTACTTTAGTCTTTCTATCACTTAATTCATTAAATTAAACACCTGTACAGTAATGCAAAGTATTTAACTCAATATCCTTAATGCTTAGTATTAATCATTAATTGAAATAACTTCTACAATATAATATTTCCCCAAATACTACAAGGTAAAATGTACAAAGTTGACTGAATTGCCACTTACAAAAAACAATAAGTGATATAACAATTACTTCTGACTTAATTATTTATTAATTTTGTTATCATATACTATTCGATCAAGGATATAACAAGGCATTTACTCTTATGAATAAGACTTTCACTAAACGTAGTGAATCTATTGAGCCCTTTCAAGTGATGGCTTTATTAGCTAGGGCAAATGAATTACAAGCTGAAGGTAAGCAAGTTATACATTTAGAAATTGGTGAGCCAGATTTCACTACAGCAGAGCCTATTTTGCAAGCAGCTAAAGCGGCTATTGATGCAGGCTACACACAGTATACCCCTGCACTTGGTTTACCTGAATTACGTAAAGAAATAGCAAATCTGTATAAAACACGCTATAACCTTGATATAGACTACAAACGTATTTTAATCACTCCTGGTGGCTCTGGTGCGTTGTTATTGGTTAGTGGTTTATTAGTGGAGGCAGGTCAACACTTACTTATGGCTGATCCTGGTTATCCTTGTAACCGAAATTTTTTAAGGTTGGTAGAAGCCGATGCAAAAATGATCCCTACTGATCACAGCAGTAATTACCAACTAACCCCTGAACTACTAGACCAATATTGGGACAGTAATACAGCAGGCATTCTAGTGGCCTCCCCTGCTAATCCCACAGGTACTATTTTAAATAAAGAGCAATTAGCTGCGTTGGCTAACAGTTGCCAACAGCACCAAGGTTATTTTATTTCAGATGAAATTTACCATGGTTTAACCTACGATGTAGAGGCACCAAGTGCTTTACAAGTAGATGATAATGCTTACATTCTTAATAGCTTCTCTAAATATTATGGCATGACTGGCTGGCGATTAGGTTGGTTAGTGGCACCACTAGAAGCAGTAGATAGCTTAGAGAAATTTGCACAAAATGTTTATATCAGTGCTACCAGTGTCTCTCAATATGCAGCACTCGCTTGTTTCAATCCAGAAACACAAGCTATTTTAGAAGCACGTCGCGCTGAATTTGCTAAACGTCGTGATTATTTATTACCCGCTCTTACAGAACTAGGTTTTAAAATTAACACTAAACCTGACGGTGCTTTTTATCTTTATGCAGATGTTTCAAACTTTACTGATGATGCCTATAAATTCTGCTACTACTTTTTAGAAAATCAACACGTGGCTTTTACACCAGGATTAGATTTCGGCAACCATCGCTCTAATCAACATGTACGCTTTGCTTACACCCAAAGTTTAGCGGTATTAGAAGAAGCTGTGAACCGCATTGCGCGTGGCTTACAAAATTGGCAAGGGTAAAAATGCTATTCGATCCTCCTTTAGAAGAAGCAATACTGATTAAACGTTACAAACGTTTTTTAGCTGATATTAAAACCTCAACAGGTGAAATATTAACCATTCATTGTTCTAATACTGGCTCAATGCTTAACTGCATGAGTGAAGGCGGCCGTATTTGGTTTAGTCGTTCCACCGATCCTAAACGCAAATCCGCAGGATCATGGATACTGGCTGAAACGCCACAAGGTAGATTAGCCTGTGTGAATACACATTTAGCCAATAAGTTAGTAGAAGAAGCTCTACAGCAAGGCGTAATTAAAGAGTTAGCAGGTTTTAACCAATTACGCCGTGAAGTTAAATACGGTCAAGAAAACTCTCGTATAGATTTTTGCCTAACTTATCCCGATCAAACGACCACCTATTTGGAAGTTAAGAGTGTCACACTAGGCTATGATAACACTGATATAGCAGCCTTTCCCGATGCAGTAACCAGTCGTGGCAGTAAACACTTAAGGGAGCTAGCAGAATTAGCCAAACAAGGAACTAATACTGTTTTGCTGTACTGTGTAAATTTAACCAATATTGCTGCGGTAAGGGTGTGTAAAGAAATTGATGGAGACTATGCCAATGCACTACAATTAGCTCACCAAGCAGGCGTAAAAATTTTAGCTTACCATTGTCATATTACGCCACAAGAAATTGCCGTCACAAAACCGATAAAGGTTATTTTAGAGAGTTAATAGCAAACATTTTCGTAATTAAAAACAGTGCTTTTCTATTATGGAACTAATTGACTTATTAAAATCTAATAAGTTGCTAACAACAATAAATTATTTCTGGTTTGAGTATTTACTATGAGTTATCAACACCAATATATTGATGGAACAACTATTCATTTTGCGGTAGGCAAAGTAGTATGTGTCGGACGCAATTACGCTGAACATGCAAAAGAACTAAACAACCCCATCCCCACTGAACCTATTTTATTTATTAAACCAGCTACATCTGTTGTCAGCAGTAATGGCGGCTTTAGCATTCCACACCATCGTGGTGCTGTTCATTATGAAGCAGAAATTGCGGTACTGATTGGTAAGCAACTATCTGGCTCTGTTACTAAAACAGAAGTGGTTGAAGCGATTACTGGTTTTGCTCCTGCTTTAGATCTAACCTTAAGAGATGTACAAGCAAAACTTAAAGAAAAAGGTTTACCGTGGGAAATCTCTAAATGTTTCGATGGTGCTTGTGTATTGACACCCTTTGTTCCTGCCAGTAATTACCCCAACCTAACCGATATAGATATTCGTTTAACCATTAATGGCGAGATACGTCAACAGGGTAACAGTAGCGAAATGCTTACCCCTATTGTGGAACTTATTCAATATATTGCTAACAACTTTACCTTATTACCAGGGGATGTTGTATTAACAGGTACACCAAAAGGTGTGGGTCCATTAAATACAGGTGATAGATTAGTAATGGAACTACCTGAGCACTGTCATTTTGTGTCTGAGGTTCTATAACGTCTCATTGATGAGAAGGTATTTACATTGACTAAAATTTTTACTAAAAAAATAACTATTGTAATAGTTATACTGTTGTTATTGATGGTTGCACTCTATTTTGCTAACCAAAGACTGCGTGTCTATGATCGGGTTGCTTACAATATCAAAGAATGGCGTCATGCGAATGAATGGAAAAACAAGTCACTGTGGCTGCCTGATTACAAAGTTGTGATAGAAGCAAAACCTATCGAAACCATTGATAACAATCTATCAGGCCTCACTTGGAATCATGATACAAACACCCTATTTGCGGTGGTTAACAATCCACAACAAATAATCGAACTATCCACCACAGGTGAATTATTGCGTAGTATCAAACTAATTGGCTTTGGTGACCCTGAAGCCGTTGAATATATTGGTGATCAACGTTTTATTGTGGCTGACGAAAGAAGACAAAAGCTTATTAAAGTGATTATTACACCCACTACCACAGAAATTGACAAAATAGGTCTACAACAACTAACCCTTGGTATGGGCTTAACCAATAATAAGGGTATTGAAGGCTTAGCATGGGATTCATTAAATAAAAAGCTTTATGCAGCTAAAGAACGTGACCCTGTGCATATCTATGAAGTAACAGGTTTTCCACAAAAACCTAATACTACTATGGATATAGAAATCGGTACTAATCCTAATCGTAATCAACGCTTGTTTGTACGGGATGTATCCAGTCTCGATTTTAATCAGCAATATCAACATTTATTAGTGCTGTCTGATGAATCTAAATTAATTGTTGAAATTGATAAGAAAGGACGCCCAATTAGTAGTCTATCGTTAAGATTTGCAGAAGGACTTACTAAATCAGTACCCCAAGCAGAAGGTATAGCGATGGATGGAGACAATAATCTTTATCTCGTCAGTGAGCCTAATCTATTTTATGTTTTTAAGAAAAAGACCAGTGACTAATTAGCCACTGGCTGTTCTATCGCCTGATGCTGTAACTGTGCCGCTAATGTTCTGATACGGATTAGTTGCCTACAAATTAAGGCTAACTCGGTTAGCACTAATTTTAAATTATCATCCATTTCATCAGGCAATTGTTCTAATTCTTTAGCTAATGATTCCTCTGTTTCCGTTTTTAGTTTTACAGGCTTTTTCAATAAAAGATCATTGGCTATTTCATCTAAGTCATCTGCAATGGTGGTAGTTACACGATCAAGCAAGGTATCTATTTCAGAGTCGTCCTGCAAAGTTTCGCGGTGAGCCCCTAAGGCTGATAAATAACTAAGCAGGGTATGAGATACCACTAAAAAGCGAAAACCTGCATCGGCATCTTTTCTGAAATAACCTGGCTCTAATAACATACTGGCCAATGCACTGGATAAAGCAGCATCTGCATTATGAGCATTACGACGGGCAACACGATAATCTAAATCATCTTCTTTACCTGTCTCATACTGGCGCATAATTTCTCGCAGATAACGACTACTGGTACTTAAGGTATTAGCCAACACTCTATTTAACTGTCTACCCTGCCAATCTGGTAAAATTAAAAATACTGCTAAACCTGCAATGGTACAGCCAATAAAGGTATCCAATAAGCGCGGCATAATCATGGTAAAGGCTGAGCTACCCATTTGATTAAAACAGCATAAAATCATCAAAGTAATAAAGGCTGTTGATAAGGTATAGCGACTGACTCGATAAGCAAAGAATAAAACCCCTGCAATAATAGTAATAATCGACTCCACAATTAAACTAGGGAATAACGTAATCAAAGCCCAACCGCTTACTACCCCAATAACAGTACCTATCATCCGTTGTACTAAACGCACGCGGGTAGCGCCATAACTGGGTCTACAAACAAATAAGGTGGTTAGTAAAATCCAAAAGCCATATTCAGCATTTAATAAATGCATTAATCCATAACCAACCGAAAGCGCAATGGCGATACGCACCGCATGACGAAATGTTAATGATGTGAACGAAAAATTTTGTTTTAAACGAATAAAGGCTTCTTTAACAGTATGTACTTCGCGATCAAATAAACTAATATCTTGGTGGGTTAATGCATCAGGGTTTTTTGCATCCACTAATTTTTGCTCTAATACAGTCAAATTCTGGGCTAAAGCGCGTACTGAACGCAATAATCTTCTATTGGTTTCTGGCTGCTGTTTTACATAATCAATAGATTTTTTTAGGTCTTCCAAAGCCTCTGTACTTTCACTATAAACAAAGGGCTCTTTCAAACGAATAGCTTTTGCTAATAACTGACAAGCTCGCCCTTGATGGTGCAACAGTAACTGACAACGAAATAATACATCACTATGGAAAAAGGCTTCACTTAACGCATCATAGGGATAATGTGAAGAACTAGCACGCTCATGAATATCCTGCGCAATAAAATACAGTTTTAAATAACGGCTAACCTGAGGATTATGGCGGCTACCTTTCATTCTATTTAATATGGTTTCTTTTGCTGAATTGAGGGCAGCTACCACCTTACCATTTTGTTTAGCTAAAGCTAATCTTCTTTCCTCAAGATCTAAACGTCTAACAGGTTCGATCAAGGTAGTTTTAATTTTTAGATACTCACCCAGTTCATAAAATAAACTGGCTAAGGCATATAACACTGGCTGATGAGCAAATAGAAAACTCCAAACCACCGATAGCAAACCATACCATGCTGCACCAACGATTAATGCAATACTATCACGCCAAATATGTGGGTTATTCATTTCAATATGTTGGCTAACACTAATCATGGTATAAATTGAAAGAATTAATGTCGCCATACCAATGGTACTGTAACGACTACCAATAGCACCTAATAAAGTGAGAAAAAAAGCAGAAGCAGCCAGACCTACAGCAAATAACCAAGGATAGGGAAATAACACGGTAACAGAAGCAGAGGTAATACTAAAACAAACTAAGGTCACAACAACAGCCTTTAACCTTCCCTGCCAATTATCATCTGTTTCTGCTAAAGCACTGGCAATAATACCTAAAAATAGAGGGACTAATAATGACAACTCATCTCGCCACCAACATACTGCCATCACCCCTGTTAAGGCAATAAATACCCTTATGCTATAAGCAACTCGCTCTAGCGACCATAAATGATAAAGTGTATTTGTTAACGAACGACTTGCCGCCATTATTAGGTAAATCCTCAAGCTATTTTTGCTGATGTTATAGCGCTATATAATAAACTAAATCCATGCAGACATTCTAAGAATGTTATAGCATACAGCCTTTATTCAGCTTCACCTATTAGCTATTCTATTGATAGTAAGTGATTTATAATAATCTCTATTTATGGCTAAGTTATGACAACCGCTACCCATCAACCCACTATTGCTATTATTGGCGCAGGCCCTGCTGGTTTAATTGCAGCAGAAATAATTAGCCAACGGGGCTTTACTGTGCAAGTATTTGATCGTATGCCATCGGTGGGGAGAAAGTTTTTATTAGCAGGTATTGGTGGTCTAAATATCACTCACTCAGAACCTTTTAACCAATTTAAACAACGTTATATCCCTAGCGATAATTTAACCCCTTATCTACAACAATTTGGGGCAGAGCAATTACGCGCTTGGTGTCATGGTTTAGGTATTGAAACCTTTGTTGGTAGTTCAGGTCGTATTTTTCCCAAAGAAATGAAAGCAGCTCCTTTATTACGAGCATGGCTAAAACGTTTACGGGAACAAGGCGTACAATTTTATACACGGCATACATGGCAAGGTTGGAATAACCAAAATAATCTCATTTTCTCTAGCCCAGAAGGTGACAAACAGCTAACTGCTCAAGCTACTTTATTAGCCTTAGGTGGTGCTAGTTATCCTAGACTTGGAACAGACGGCCAATGGATACGCTATTTACAAGACAAACAGATTAACTGTGCGTCTTGGCAAGCGTCAAATTGTGGTTTTGAAGTAAAGCCTTGGTCAACTTTTTTTAAAGAAAAATATGCAGGTTCACCTGTTAAGCAAGTAGCCTACTCTTTTACAGATACACAAGGAAAACAACAGCAACAACTTGGCGAATTATTAATAAGTAAATATGGTGTAGAAGGCAGCGCTATTTATGCTTTATCTGCACCACTGCGAGAAACCATTACTACACAAGGTAGTGTCACCCTTTACCTTGATTTATTTCCTCAAACTAGCTTAGCAAAACTAGAGCAACAACTAAGTAAACCGCAAGGCAGTCAATCTATTAGTAACTATCTGCGTAAGCAAATTAACCTAAAAGATATTAAAATGGGCTTAGTTAGAGAATTAGCGCCACAAGCTTTACAAGACTTAGTACAACTACCCTACCTATTAAAAGCATTACCCATTAGCTTAATAAAACCTAGACCTATAGCAGAAGCCATTAGCTCAGCAGGTGGTATTTGTTTTAATGAAGTTAATCAATCTTTAATGCTAAAAAAACTACCCAGTGTATTTTGTGCAGGAGAAATGCTTGATTGGGAAGCACCCACAGGGGGTTATCTGCTCACAGGCTGTTTTGCTACTGGCTATGCCGCTGGCCTTGGCATTATTGATTACCTTACGGCAATCTAGCAGGCACTTCGCGCCATTCACCCTGAGCTAGCCCTTCTAACGTCCAATCACCTATTTTTACTCGTACTAAACGTAACGTAGGTAATCCTACCGCAGCTGTCATACGTCGCACCTGTCGATTTCGCCCCTCACTGATGGTTAATGCTAACCAATGGGTAGGTATAGTTTTACGGAATCTAACTGGGGGATCACGCTGCCACAAATCAGGCTCATCAATCAACTCTACCTGTGCAGGCAATGTTAGGCCATCTTTCAACTGTACACCCTTACGCAACTGTTCGAGTTGTTGTTCAGTAGGAGTGCCTTCTACTTGTACCCAATAGGTTTTAGCTAGTTTAAATTTAGGATCAGCAATTTTAGCCTGTAATTTTCCATCATTGGTTAACAGTAATAACCCTTCACTGTCTCGATCTAATCGACCTGCAGGATAAACACCTTTAACTGCAATAAAATCCTTTAAGGTTTTTCTACCCTGCTCATCAGTAAACTGAGTAAGCACATCATAAGGTTTATTAAACAGCAACAATTTACTAGGCTCTGCTGCAACCTGCTTTTTTTGAACGTGGTTTTTATAACGAGAATGACGAAATACGGCCATAGCAGAACTTATTTAAGTAATTAATTTGTTATCAATAATACCATACTAAACTAAATTTATTGGTTAACAACCAGCAAACTTTGTCTATTCTTGCAGAATTTATAATGAACTCCATATTGGATTGGGCAGAAATCTATATACTTCCATTACTGCTTCTTTGTAATGATTATCTGCTATAAAAAAGGCACCTACTGGTGCCTTTTTTTATATTTAGAACCATTGTCCAAAACGACGGATATAAATAGTCTTCATAGTTTGTGCCACTACACAGTAGCAAACTAAAGTACCTACTAACCAAGGGAAGTATTCCCATGGTAATGGTTGTAATCCAACCATCGCACCTAGTGGTGAGAATGGAATATAAATACCTATCGCCATTACCAAACCCGTCATTAATAACACGGGTAACGCCGCTGTACTTTGCACAAAAGGAATCTTTTGCGTACGCAACATATGTACCACTAATGTTTGTGATAATAAGCCCTCAATAAACCAACCTGATTGGAATAAACCTTGTAGCTCTGGCGTATTTGCTGCAAATACATACCACATTAAAGCAAAGGTAGTAATATCAAAAATAGAGGAAGTTGGGCCGATCCATAGCATAAAACGACCAATATTTTTCGCATCCCATTTTCTAGGTTTACGTAAAAACTCCTTATCCATTTTATCCCAAGGTAAGGATAATTGAGAAATATCATACATTAAGTTTTGAATTAATAAGTGAATAGCTAACATAGGTAAGAAAGGTAAAAAAGCACTGGCTACCAACACCGAAAAAACATTACCAAAATTAGAGCTAGCGGTCATATTGAGGTACTTCATGATATTACCAAAGGTTTCTCTGCCTTTAATAACACCTTCTTCTAACACCATTAAACTCTTTTCTAATAAAATAATATCCGCTGATTCTTTAGCAATATCAGTACCTGTATCCACTGAAATACCCACATCTGCATCCCGTAATGCAGGCGCATCATTAATCCCATCACCTAAAAAACCTACCGTATGGCCATTGGCCTGCATGGCTTTTAACACACGTGATTTTTGCATAGGGGTTAATTTAGCAAAAACGGTATGTTCTTCTACTTTACGCAGTAATGTTTCATCGTCTAATAGATCTATTTCTTTACCGATTAATGGCTTACCTGCCTCCAAACCTACTTCACGGCAAATTTTTAATGTTATCACAGGGTTATCACCTGTTAACACTTTAACGCCTACACCATTATCACGTAATGCAGTTAATGCAGCTTCGGCAGTATCCTTTGGTGGATCAAGAAAAGTTAAAAAACCTTCAATAACTAAATCTAACTCATCAGCTATACTGTACTGAGTACGGTTATCAT